>CBDCSI010000002.1:0-1749871 GCA_965221505.1 Rhodobacterales bacterium | reverse complement strand
GTCCTACCCCCATCGCTAACCATCCAAACGAATGCCGACCTCTCGCAAACGGCATCGCTGCGGATGCGGTTCCGTTCAAGTCGCTTGCGCCTCTCGGTATGCTTGGTTCCCAACGTCTTGCAGGCCTCGACTTTAACGGTCGAGACCATCGTCCGCTCACTTGCCGTCGTCGCGTTTGCGGCTCTGGCACCCACCGTGAAGACGGCCGCCAACGCCGGTGCGTCTCGTGACGGTCGAAGCTCAAATCCGCGAATTAGCCGAGCAGTATGCGAAGACGCTCCGGGAGCGCGTGGACGCTCGACGCGCCGAGATGGTCGAAGATGACACCAGTCACTATCTCATCTATCGCGCCTTGGGAGTCGACGCGGATGAAGGTCGAACGATTGACTTCTACCAGAACAAGGGACGCTTCCTGTACAGCCACGCCGGCTTGTTTCTCGAGAGAGCTGCCCGACTATGCTTTCGGTCGGTTTTTCCCGACGCCGGATCTGTACGGATTCCGAACACGCTCGGCCAACGCCCCAAGACCTTCGAGATCGACTGCCTGATCGAAAACCGAGATGCAGTCGAAATCAAGTGGAGGGACGCAACGACGGATGGAGACCACATTGCCAAGGAACACACTCGCATTCGGGTTATTCGGAGCGCCGGCTTCAAGCCCATACGGGTCATGTTCTTCTATCCCAACAGAGAGCAGGCAATTAGGATTCAGCGAAATCTGGAAGACCTCTACGAGGGCGTGAACGGAGAGTACCACTATGGGACTGCGGCTTGGCAATATGTCCGCAACTACACCGGCGTTGACCTCCTGGCGCTTCTCGATAGTATAGCATCAGAGCGAATGGAGTCATGACACAAGCTGTATACCACGGCGATTGCCTTCATGTCCTCGAAGACATCGAGCCTGAAAGTGCCGACCTCATATACGTGGATCCCCCATTCTTCACTCAGTCCGTCCGTCGTCTCCAGACGCGCGACGGCGCTCGGACGTACGAGTTTTCTGACCTGTGGAAGGGAGAACGGCACTATTCGAATTTTCTGTACGAACGCTTGTCGAAGGCCTATGGCAGATTGAAGCCAACAGGCTCCTTGTTCTTTCACTGTGACAGGACAGCGGCCCACCTCGTCCGGCTCGTCCTCGAAGAGATATTCGGGAGCGCGAGCTTTCGGTCGGAAATTATCTGGGCGTTTCGACGATGGTCGAATGCGAAGCGAGGCCTCCTCAACAGCCATCATACTATCTACTTCTTCTCTAAGGGACCGCGATACAAGTTCTTTCCGAAATTTGTCGAATACTCTCCTATGACCAACGTCGACCAGCTCATGCAGAGGCGGGAGCGAGACGACCGCGGCAAGATCGTCTATGCGAGAGGAGCCGATGGAGAGATCGTTAACAACGGGGCCAAGAAGGGAGTGCCGCTGGGTGACGTATGGGAGATACCCTTCCTAAACCCCAAGGCGAAGGAGCGAACCGGCTACCCCACCCAGAAGCCCGTCAGACTTCTCAGGAGAATCATTGAGTTGACCACTGAGGTTGGAGACATGGTGCTGGACCCGTTCTGCGGGAGCGGCACCACTCTTGTGGCAGCGCGTACACTCGGACGGAGCGCGATCGGAATTGACGTATCTGCCGACGCTGTGAACCTGACCCGTGAGCGACTCGGTCGACCGGTGGAGAGCGACTCCGTACTGGCGATCGACGGCGGCAGAGCCTGCAAGACACACGATCCCGAAGCGGCAATGCATCTTGCCGGAGTAGACTACTCGCCTGTTCATCGGAACAAGGGCATCGACGGCATATTACGGAAAGACGTCGGAGGACGGGCAGTCTTGCTCCGTGTGCAGCGAGACGGCGAGAGTCGGGATCAAGCAGCGGACGCGCTGGTGAAAGCCAGTAACGGAAAGGGCGATTGTGTGTTGGTAGTAGTCACTACTGGAAGCGGCTGCCCGACCGGCCGGAACTACCCGGGCGTCAGGTTTGTGAATTCGACCCGCTTGTCCCTCGAAGAGTGTCATGGGTGAGCGGGCAACGTCGGAGTTCAACCGACGGCGGAAATTCGTACGACCCAAGGGTTGCGGGCAGAATGTGTAGCGCTCTCGGTCCCTATCTGAAAGTCTGGCAAGTCCGCGTTCCGCCCGAGGTATCGCCATTCGCAGGTACGACTGACTTCGTCGGGGTAATGACGGTCGAGGAGCCATGGCAATCCTCGTTCGGGTACCGGGTGCAGCCCGCTCCCTGGAAGCGCTCGTTCCCGCGTCGGAGCGATTGGTTTCAGACACCGGACCGAGGGGCCGATCATGCAAGATGGCCCGGTCGCTCGGCGATCGCGAATGCGCCATGTGTTCGGACCTGCGTATTCGGCGCGGTTCAGTACATGCTTGCGACAGTGTGCCAGGAACGCCTCATTCCGCTGTGCCCTCCAGCCGTTCTCGACGGTTTGGAACCATTTCTTTGCCTGGATGGATGGCGGCGTGCTGCAGCGGGCTATTGGAGCGCTTCGGAACCTTTCCCGTTTACTCGCGGGCCGCTCGCCGTAGCCGCGGGCTGCGATCCCGGACAGCTAATGCGCCAGGACGAAGGAGAGCGGTGGTCCGCGCAGATGTGACGCGGGCAAGAGAATCTCCGGTCGCAACAGGCACTTGGCGGCTTGGCGGTCGATGTCGAGGGTTCGCCGATCGCGATCCGGGTCCGTTCTGCAGACGTTTGGGACCTGGACGGTGCGGTCTACGGTCTGCTGGAGTAGCTCGCGGAAACGCCGTCGGTCGAGCCGATGTTTGCCGACAAGGAGTAATCGGGGTCCGAAGCTACAGCACAAGTGTGCCGAACACGGCCACCCTGGTCTCCCGAAAGCCGTCGAAGAGAGACCGAATGCCGAGGGTTTCGTAGTCCTCTCCCGACGCTTGGTCTTCGAACGAACCTTCGCCCGGAAGAGACGCTACCGACCGCTCTCCGGGGAGTACGAGCGGGAAGTTTCTCTTCCCTCGCATGGGTGCAACTGGCCGAAGCACGGTTTCTCGTGCGCCCTGTGGCCTGTGAGGGACGCGACGGAATTTCCGTAGCGGCAGCATATAGGTAGACGCGAAAACGACTTATGATTCGGGCTGTACGTGATCGGGCGTCTGTATGCCTTCATTTTCCAATCGCGGATGGGGGCCTGCGCGGCTGTCGCGAGACCGTCACGCAGACGGATGCTTCCTGCGCGGGCCGGTCGCATCCGCACCTGCCGGCCGCGTCCGCCTAACAGCCCTGGACATGGTGCCGGCCGTCGCCGCATGGCCGCGACAGAAGTGGTCAGGATACGCGATACTAAACGCCTGAAGGACGGGGTCGAGGTGAGACGAGGGTCAGCGGCGACACCGTCGTCTCGGCCCAACCTGCGCACCGATCCCGCATGCCTACCCGGGTCGCTCGCCAGACATCGCATCGCAATGGAAGCCCCACACCTGAACCACAAGAATGCGCCGTACCGAGTGTGGCCGGACGGGGTGCCGTCCCTCACGGTCGCCCGGGCATGAGAAGTCGTCGTTGCAACAGCGTCACCGCGCGTGCGCGCGATGGACAATGACGAAGTGTCATGAGAAATTCGGGTCGTATATAGTCCTTGCATTCGGCAATGTGCAACGTATGACGAATGGGAGGGCGACATGTCGAAACCGTTGATCGGCTCCCGACTCCAGGCGCTGCGGGAAGAGCTCGGCTTCAGCCAGGACCAGCTAGCGGGAATGCTCGACTTCAAGGATCGACAGATCGTTTCTGCCGTCGAGACCGGCACACGCCGCCTCTCGGCGGAAGAACTCGTGCTGGCCATGGAGAAGCTGGTGGCGCCGCTCGAACACTTCACAGACCCGTTTCGCCTCGTCGGCGAGGGCCGCTTCTCCTGGCGCCATACCGGCGTTTCGGCCGAGCGGCTCAGCGGCTACGAGCGCGACGCCGGCCGCTGGATCGCAGCGTATCGCACGCTGGCGCCGCGATTCGGGCGCGAGCCACCGCTCATGCGCCGGTCGCTGCGGCTCGATCGGCACTCGAGCCCTGAAGACGCCATGCTGGCCGGTGAGCGGTTCGCGACAGAATTCGGTCTCGGCGAAGTGCCTGCAACGAACTTGGTCGAGGTCATGGAACGAAAGCTGGGAATCCTGGTGCTCATGACAGACGCGTTCGAAGGCGTTTGCGGAGGGGTGTGCCGCCTCCCTGAACTGGACACCGTCCTGATCGCCCGTCGGGAGGCTCCGGGCCGCCGCAATTTCGACCTCGCACGTGAGTTGTTTCACATCCTGACCTGGGACTCGATGCCCCCGGAGCGCTCCGAGGAGGCGAAGGATGCCGGCGGCCGGCGGGTGCAGCGGCTCGCCAACCGCTTCGCGGCGGCGGTCCTGATACCGGCTGCGGCGCTGAAGCGGCACGAAGGCTGGGACGGGTTGGGGGAAAGCGAACTGATCGCACGGCTGAACGCGATGGCGAAACAGCTTCGGGTGACCGCTTCGGCCCTGCGTTGGCGGCTGGTGGCGCTCGGCCAGTTGAAGCCGGCGGCAGCGCGCTCCCTGCCGGAGGCCGCATTGCGCAACGACGGCAATGCGGCCGCAGCGGACGCCATTCCGGCCTTGTACTCGGCGCCGTTCACGGAGGTACTCGCTCGCGCCGTCGATGAGGGATTCGTCTCAGCGCGGCGCGCGGCGGGGCTGCTCGATCTGACCCTGGACGATCTGGCGGTTCTTTTCGCGACGCATGGCGTCGAATCGCCAGCCGAACTGTGAACTGTCGCCATTCGGCGCCGCGGTGCGGCGCTCGTCGACAGGAGCGCGTACCGCCAATCTTCATGGCCCCGGATTTCTTCGACGCAGGCCGGTTAAGCTCCGCTCGTCGGGCCAGCGATTCTCCGTCGGAGGAGGAACTCTACGCAGGAGACGACGATGACTGACGCCCACGAGAACGAGCCGCCGGCGAGGACGGAAGGCTGCTCGCAGGCGAAGGCCCAGGGCGCCCTTATCGCGTTGGCGGCAGGCGATTCCCTCGGCTGGCCGCAGGAATCCCCGCGAAGAACGCTTGACCGTCGGGAGCCTGCCCGCCCATCGATCGGGTTTCGGCAGTGGATGCGACGGGCGGGCGGACAGCACTACCCGCACGAGGAGGCAGTCCTGCGCGGAGAGTACAGCGACGACACCCAGCTGGCGCTGGCGGTCGCGCGAGCCCGCATGGTCTCGGGCTCCGGTTGGTGGGCCGTGCTCACCCGCACCGAGTTGCCGTTGTGGACGCTCTACGAGCGCGGCGGCGGGGGAGCCACCAAACGGGCAGCCAGGAGCTGGGCGAAGGGTTCCGCCCCGTGGACCGGAAACGCCGGTCTCGTCGACCGCTACTTCGGAGCCGGCGGCAACGGGGTCGCCATGCGGGTTCTGCCGCATGCGATCTACTTCTCGGGTGCCGAGAACCCCGCACCCATGCTGCTTGACGTGGTGTCCGACGGCGTGTCCACGCACGGCCATCCTCGGGCGCTCGTCGGGGCGACCGTCCTCGCCTATGCGGCGTGGTGGCTACTGCGCGCTCGGCACACGCTTCGGTTCGGCCAGCTCGTAGAGGCCGTCTCGGACGGCATCGACGCGTGGGGCCGGCTCCCGGCGAGCACGCACTCCCACAGAGGCTGGACGGAGGCGGCTGAGCGACAGTTTCGCGGCGGCTACGCCGCTCTCTGGACACGGACAGTCGAGGAAATGCGGCAGCTACTCGAGATCGCAGCGCGGGGATTGGCAGACGGCGCGATCGCGGACGACGACCGTGTCCTGCGGGATCTCGGGTGCTTTGGAGAAGCGAAGGGCTCCGGAACCGTCGGTGCCGCGGCTGCCGTCTACCTCTGTGCGCGATTCGCCCCGCAGCCGGTGCAGGGCGTTCTGAAAGCCGCATTCGCGCACGGAGCGGATACCGATACGGTTGCGGCGATGACGGGGAGCCTCATGGGCAGCCTCGCCGGCAGCGCCTGGCTGCCCACGGATTGGTACGCCGTACAAGATTGCGACTACTTGCGACGGGTTGCGAACCGGCTCGCTCGCGGTCCTTCCGCTGCGGCGGACCGGCCGCCAAGGCTGCGCAGCGTCACGGAGAGAGACCTGGACGGCTTGATGCACCCGCTCGTCGAGGGATACCGGGGAAGTCTCGTCCTGGACGGTACGCGGTCGGCAGCGGTCGTCGACGTCGTTTCTCTCAAGCCGCTATCGAGAACGACGACGGCACGAAGGTGGGAGCTGCGGATTTCCGACGGCCAGACCGTCTACGTAACGAAGGTCGGGCGAAAGCCGAAACAGGCCGACATCGCGACGACGGGGACGGCGCCGTGGACAGTCGCCCGCACGTCCGAAGCCCCGCTCTCTGCCGCAGTCGTAGGCGTGAAGCTAAGCGTTCGCGACGTGTTGCAGACGAGCAAGTTCTACGAGGAGGTGCTCGGAATCGAGCCCGAGGAGCGGACTTCACGTCTCGTATCCTTCGGAATGCTGACGCTCGTCGAGGAGGAACACGACCGGAAAGCGCGCGACGACGAGATCGGCATTGCGCCCGGCGCCGGGCGGCATCGACTCCTGGTCCGCGTTTCGGACCTGAGACACGCATACGAACGCGTGAAGGCGGCTGAGCATACAGCGCACCCGATCGCGTCGATACGGCAGGGCGAACGGACGTTTCGTTGTCGGGACCCGGAAGGGAACCTCCTCGAAGTAGCCGAGCGCCGGTAAAGCCGGGTGAGAATCCGCAGCGCAACGGGCTTCGCCGACCCGCTCGAGGCACTGGACAGGAGGGTCACCGAGATCGTCAGTCTGACAGCCGATCCGGCCCCGGCGGCCGGTTCGCCGACCTCCGAGCGCCATCCCGGACCGGCGGCCGAGACATCGGCGCGGCTTGACCCAAGTTGGCAGTTTCGTGATTCGCTGATTCCGTAAGTCATTGTCGTTTGGGAACAATTTACCCGCCGATCGTTTGCCTGGCACTACAACTACGCCGATTCTGCGATCGTTTTCCCGGGCGGGATTCCCGCGGGCTGCCGGTCCGCTGTCACTCCGTGTCCGGGACAAGCGCCGACTACGACGGTCTCGCACCGGTGACCCGGAACGCCGCAGGTCCGTCGGTTGCGCTACGCTCGCACGGGCCAGGACGCGCCGCGGGGAGGGCCGCGATGAACATTCTGTTCGTCATGTACGACCAGTTGCGCCACGACTATCTCGGCTGCACCGGACATCCGCATCTCGAGACTCCCAACTTCGACCGCGTCGCGCGGATGGGCGTCCGGTTCGCCCGCGCCTACGCCCAGTCTCCGGTCTGCGGCGCAAGCCGGATGAGCTTCTACACCGGCCGCTACGTCTCCTCCCACGGCGCACAGTGGAACAACGTCCCCCTTCGGGTCGGGGAGCACACGTTGGGCGACCACCTGCGCGAGGCCGGCACGAATTGCTGGCTGATCGGCAAGACCCACATGAAGGCGGACGCCGCCGGCATGGCGCGGCTCGGCCTCGACCCGGAGAGCGTGATCGGCGCCCGCCAGTCCGAATGCGGTTTCGACGTCTGGGTGCGCGACGACGGGATCTGGGCCGAGGGTCCGGACGGCTTCTACGACGAAAAACGCTCGCCCTACAACGACTACCTGAATTCTCGGGGCTACGACGGCGACAACCCGTGGGCCGACTACGCCAACGCGGGGATCGAGGCCGGCGAGAAGGCCAGCGGCTGGATGTTCGACCATGCCGACAAGCCGGCCAATATCCGCGAGGAAGACAGCGAGACCCCGTGGCTGACCTCCGAGGCGCTGCGGTTCCTGGAGAACGCCGAAGCACCCTGGTGCGCCCATCTGAGCTACATCAAGCCGCACTGGCCCTATATCGTCCCGGCGCCGTACCACGCCCTTTTCGGCGCCAACCATGTCCCGGCCGCAACCCGCTCGGAAGTCGAGCGCGAGGATCCGCATCCGGTCTACGCCGCCTTCATGGACCGCAGGGTGTCCGCCGCCTTCTCCTCCGACGAAGTCCGTCGAAAGGTGATACCGGCCTATATGGGACTGGTCCGGCAATGCGACGACCAGCTCGGGCGGCTGATCGACCGCCTCGACGCCACCGGACGGCTCCGGGACACCATGATCGTCCTGACCTCGGACCACGGCGACTATCTCGGCGATCACTGGCTCGGCGAGAAGGATCTCTTCCACGACGCCTCGGTGCGCATTCCCCTGATCGTCTACGACCCGCGCAAGGAGGCGGACGCGACAAGGGGCACCGCCTGCAACGCCCTCGTCGAGGCGATCGACCTGGCCCCGACCTTCGTCGAGGCTGCGGGCGGCTCCGTAGCGGACCACATCCTGGAAGGGAGGAGTCTCTCCCCCTGGCTCCGGGGCGAGACCCCGGACTGGCGGGAGTTCGCGATCAGCGAGTACGACTATTCGATGACGCCCATGCGGGACGCGCTCGGCGTCTCGTCCCGCGACGCGCGCCTCTTCATGGTCTTCGACGGGCGCTACAAGCTCGTTCACGCCGAGGGCGGGTTTTCGCCGATGCTCTTCGACCTCGAGGCCGACCCCGAGGAGTTCGTCGATCTCGGAAGGACGCCCGGCCACGAGGCGGAGATCGCCCGGCTCTACGACTGCCTCGCCCGCTGGGGGAGGCGCATGTCGCAGCGCGTCACCCGCTCCGACGCGGAGATCGACGCGTCGCGAGGCCGCTCTGCCCGGCGCGGAGTCCTCCCCTTCCTTCGGGACGGATCCGAGGTGCCGGAGGATCTCACCCGCGCCTATCGCGGCCCGGTCGCCCAGAACCACCTCCCCACCGAGACCGACGGCGCGGCGGACCGTGACTGACGCGACTTCCGGCGCCGCCGGCCCCGACCCTACAGCGTCTCGCCTTCCCTCCCGAATTGCCGAAATCGCCGCCGTCGCATTCACGCTCACGATCCTGCTCTTCGCCGCCTCCGGCCCGCTCTCGGAGCTCGTGCGCTGGGTAATCGAGAACACGACCGAGGGGTTCGAGGAGCTCTCGCGCCGCGACCGGCGCATGCTGGTTCGGGCGCACTGGCTCGGCGCCGGCTATCGCGCCCTCGAGCGCGCCGTTCTCCTCCCGACCGGCATGGTCCTCGGCCTTCCGATCCTGTTCGCCTTCGCCGTCACGCTGCTCGGCCTCCCCGGCGCCGCCCGCACCCGACGGCTTCACCAGGCGCTGGCGGCTGTCGCATGCGTCTCGCTCCTCTTCTGGATGGCCAAGCTCTTCGCCACGGACGCCGGCGCCCTTCCATCCGCGCAACCGCTGGACTTCGCGCTGTTTCCGGTCGCCACCGCGATTTCGCTCTATCTCACCTGGCGCCTCTTCGGCGGCTTCATCACGGCCTTCTGCCTGTTCTGGGTGGCGTATTTCTTCCTGCGCGGCGAACTGCCGGCATGGACCGGGATCTTCGCCGGTTCCGAAGCCACCGCCGCGCAGAACCTGCGCGCCATGGTGCTGAATTTCTGGGCGCAGACCGGCGGCATGTTCGGACAACCCCTGCAGGTCGTCTCCGGCAACGTCCTGATCTTCGTCGTCTTCGGCGCGGTGATGATGTCGTCTGGCGCCGGCGGACTCCTGATGAAGATCGCCAACCGCCTGACGGGCGGACTGGTCGGCGGCGCCGCCCATGCGGCGGTGGCGAGTTCGGCGCTCTTCGGAACCCTCTCGGGCGCCGCGATCTCGAACGTGGTCTCGACCGGCGTCATGACCATCCCGGTGATCCGCCGGTCCGGCTTCCGGCCGGCCTTCGCCGCCGCGGTCGAGGCCGCAGCCTCCACCGGGGGCCAGATCATGCCGCCGGTGATGGGCGTCGTCGCGTTCTTCGTCGCCGGCCAGATCGGCCTCGAATACCGGTACATCGTCGTGGCTGCGATCCTGCCGGCTGCCTTCTACTACTTCGGCACCTTTCTCACCGTGTATTTCGAGGCGCGGAAGCGGGGGATCGGCACCGTTCCCGCCGAGAAGAGGTCGCCGCTCACCCGCGGCGAACGGATCCAGTGCCTGGTCTTCGTCGTGCCGCTCTGCACGCTTACGTACTTTCTCTTCGTGCAGCCCTCCGTGCTCAAGGCGGGCTTCTACGGGTTCGTCGCCGCCCTGCTCTCCTCGCTGGCGCTCTTTCCCGAGTTTCGTTCCGCCTCCAGGCTCTGGCGCGCGTTCGCCGAAGCCGGCCGGATGGCGGCCTCCATCGTCGTCGTCGTCGCCGCGATCGGCCTGATCGTCGGGCTGATCCAGGTCTCCGGGTTCTCCGGTCGGCTCGCCCTCCTCTTGACCCAGCTCGCCGAGGGGCCGCAGGCCCTGGCGCTCGTCCTCGTCGCGCTCGGATCGATCGTCCTCGGCATGGGCCTTCCGCCCGGCGCCACCTACTTCGTCATCGTCGTCGCGCTCAGCTCCGGCATCGACGTCCCGGGAGTCCCGACCCTGACGTTGCACCTTTTCGTGGTCTTCTTCGCCGTGATGTCGACCGTGACGCCCCCGGTCGCCCTCGCCGCGTTCGCCGCCGCCCCGATCGCCGGCGCGAGCCCGATCCGCACGGGTTTCGAGGCGGCCCGCATCGGCTTCGCCGGATTTCTCATCCCCTTCGTGTTCGTCCTCCACCCCGCCGTTCTCTACAAGCTCCAGGTCCTGTTCGTCTGGTTCGGCGCCGACGCCCCCGACAGCGCCACGATGCCCGACGTCGCCGGGATCGCATGGAGCGAGTTCTTCTGGATCGTGCTCGCCTTCGCCGTCGCCATGTGGTGCCTGGCATCCGCCCTGGCCGGGCACGACCGGGCGAGGCTGGGGGCGGTCGAGCGAATCGCCCGCGCGGCGCTCGGGTTTCTTGCCCTGGCGCCGGAGAGTACGGTAGCGGCGCCTGCGCTGGCGGCGGCGCTTCTGACGATCGCCTGGCACGCGTTCTCGCACCGGCGCGAATCGCGGGCCGACTCCCGGGAACCCTCGCAATCCAAGGAGGAAAGACCATGAAATTCCGTATCCCGGCCGCCCTGGCCGCTGCGGTCCTCGCGACTTCCGCCGTCGCGGAAGAGAGGATCTTCAAGATGCAGACCATCGCGCCGAGCCTCGGTCAGGCGATCACCATGGCGGCCTTCGCCAACGTGGTGACCGACAATCTCGACGACGTGGCCGTCGAGGTGGCGTCCGGGGGCGCGGCGACGCTCCACATGCTCGAAGTCGGCCGCGGCAACCTGGACATGTCCATGGTGTCCCCGACCATCCATATCCTGATGACGAACGGCCGGGCGATGTACGCGAAGGAGCCGGAGGCGCCGGAGCTGGCGCCGAACGTGCAGCTCCTGATGTGGTTCCCGTACGGCCAGTATCACTTCGCCGTCCGGGGCGACAGCGACATCCGGGTTCTCGACGACATCGAGGGGGCGACGGTGTTTCTCGGCCCGCAGGGCGGCGGCGCCTTCAACGCGGCGAAGAACTGGATCGCGGCCACCACCGGCCTCGTCGCCGGCGAGGACTACGACGCCATCAAGGCCAACTGGCAGACCGGGTTTCAGGCCTTCCTCGACGGCAAGATCGACATGTACGTAAACGGCTGCATCGACCCGTGCCAGCAGTTCATCCAGTTCACCGAGACCGAGACGGTGCGCTTCATCGGCCCCGAGAGCCACGAGGGCGAGGCCGTCGACAAGTTTCTCGGGCAGTTCCGCCAGCGTGCGGAGATCCCGGCCGGGCTCTACGAGAACCAGGTGAACGAGGGGCCGGTGATGTCGAACGACACGTCGGTCGGGATCGGCGTCCGCGCCGACATCGACGAGGAGACCGTATACCGTATGACGCGGGCGTTCTGGGAGAACCTCGACAGCCTCACGACCGACGCTCCCTGGGCCAAGGTCCTCGACCCGGCCTATGCGGCCAGAAAGCAGGGCACCATCGAGCTTCATCCGGGCGCGGCGCGCTACTACGCGGAAATCGGCGCGTTGTAGCCGGCCGACGGAGCGCTGCGCGAGGAAAGCCGCCCGACCGGGCAGCGCCCCGGCCTGACCCGCCGGGCGCGCGTCCGCGGCCGCAACCCGGAAGCGGCCTTTCTCCGGCAGCGTCGGCGCTGCGCCGAGACCGAACGGTTCGGTGCGAGGGCCGGAGGGCGCTCCGCCGTAGGGCGGTTTCGCAACCCCGAACCGCAGAAACCCCGTACCGGTCGGGCGAGGCCGTAGGCGACCGACCCGGTTGCGGGCCGAAACGGTCGCTACCGAACGGGAGTCGGCCCGGCACCGGGAGGACAACCGGAAGAGAGGGGGCATCCCTCCGCACGTCGAGAGACTACGGTAAGGGGTGCACGGAGGGCGTCCGGTTCGTCAGGCGGCGGTCGCCAGCGCGGATTCGCTTGCCGGGTCAGTCGATTCCGGCTTTGTCGTCCGGCTCCTCCGCCGGCTCGCCGCCCGAGGTCTCGAGTCGCGCGATTCTCCGTTCGTGGTCCAGCAGCGGATCCTGAAGGATACTTCGGATTTCGGTGATCTCGGAACGAAGGGTGCTCTCCGTGGCGTCGATCTCGGCGCGAAGGCTCTCCTCCAGCTTCGCAATATCGGCGCGAAGACTGTCTTCCAGCTTCGCGAGCCTGTCCTCCAGCTTCGCGTTCTCTGCGCGATTGCTATTCTCCAATCTCGAAATGTCTGCGCGGAGGCCGTCTTCCAGCCTCGCGAGGCTTTCCTCCAGCTTCGCATTGTCGGCGCGACGGTTGTCTTCCAGCCTTACCATGTCAGCGTAGGTCCTGTCTTCCAGGCTACTGATCCGATCGTAACTTGCGTAAATCACGGCGATGATTCCCGCGATTCCGACGATGATGGCAATCCCGTCGCTGGTCAGGCCGAGAAAGTGCCTGCGGGAAGGGTTGTCGAGTTGCAATGTGGCCATGGGGCATATCCGTGTCAGCATTCTAGCCGTGATTCGCATGCGGGCAACACGGCGTTGAAGAGATGGAGAAGCGTCGACCGGCCAGATAATCTGGCGGTCTACTTAGTTTTTGCGTCGCAACCGATCCGGCAGATCGTCGCGATCGCTACATCCGGGCCAGCGGATTCGCAAAGGCCAGCGGCTACGCCTTCGTCAGTTCGCGAATACCGTTTTCCGAATATCGCGATGGTCGAAACCGAAAGCCCACCTCTTCAGGCCCGGCCGTAACTCGGGAAACTCGCCTGACGGACATCGCTGCCGTAGTCGCCATAATTTCTCCGCAGGCAATTCGCTTTCGCCGGGGCCGACCCGGTCATCCTATCGTCGGATCGCGAGCGCGTCGAACCGGCCGGAACGCTCCTCTCAAGCCGAAGCGACGGATCCCTTGCGCGGCGAACGGGAGAGCGAGCCGGCCGATTGCCGAAGCGTTCCCTCCTGCTGAATGCTTCAATAAAATCAACGCGTTACGAGGGCGCGCCGTAGACCTGCGCGGAAGGACCGAACCGGCGACTCGACCGTCGCTGCCGGCTTCGGCCGACGTTCGGCGGAACGCGAATCGTCGAGGCCCTGCCCGAAGGCGCCCGCTTCGACGAGACCGGCACAGACCGTCCGACCGGGCGCTTCGGCACCCTCTTGCGGTATCGGCGATCGCAGCGCTCAGGCCCCCCGGACAGGCGGCGTGCCGTGGGTACGGAAGCTCTCGATCGTCTGCAACCCCCATTCCGGCGTTCGGCCTCGGTCCGGACCACAGGTTCCCCGTCCGGCGCCAGGAGCGGCTGCGCCCCGTAATTCCCCGGCTCCGCCCGGTTGCCGGACGGCTCTCGGACGTAGAGGAAGAACCTGCCCTGGACGGCGCGCTCGTGCGGGCCGGTCTCGAAATGCGCGCCGTTTTCGAGGAGGACTTCCGCCGCACGGAGGACATGCTCGCGCCGGTCCGCGGCGCAGGTCAGGTGGCGAACCCGACCGCGACCGCCGCCGCGCTCCTCCGTTCAGGCCAGGTCGCAGGTCTCGTTCTTGACGGCGAACCGGCAGCCGCCGAGGCGGCCGTCGTCGAGCCGGATCGTCTCGCTCATCCGGGAGCCGAGGCAGGTCTGCGCGAAGCGGCGAACCGCGTCCGCGTCCCCCGCGAGCGGGTTCGCGCGGTCGATCCGCCGCAGACAGCATCCGCACCCGCGACACCGCTGGGCGAGATTCTCGAGCGCCGGCCGTTCCGCTTCCGGCGCCCGGTAGCGGCAGGTCTCCCGGCAGATCTCGAAGACGCGCCCGAACGGGTCGGAGAACCGGAAGGCGGGACCGTGACCGGATCGTCGTCGACCCACCCATGCGCCTCGTGTCCGCTCGCCTCGATCGCGGCCGCGCGCGCCTCGAGCGCTTCCGCCGAGGCGGCCCGACATGGCCCATGCCGGTCGTCGAATGCCAGGCGAGCTTCGGCGAGCGACGCTCGCGATCGTCTCAAACGCGAAGCCAGGCGCTCGATCCGTCCCGCTCGGCCATGGTGAGACCGTAGGCCCGCTCGAAGAAGTCGAGACTCTCCTCGAACCGGTCCGTCAGGAGCTCGGCATGGGCGGGTCGCGCGAGCTCCGCCGTCACTCGCGCCCTTCTCCGGCCGGCGCCCGTATCGCGGGCGGCAACAACACGCCCGGATTCAGGATCCCGTCCGGGTCGAGCGCCCGCTTGGCGGCGCCGAGCGTCGCGCCGAAGAGCGCCGGTCGCTGGACCGCGTACCACGGCATGTGATCCCGCCCGACGGCATGGTGATGCGTGATCGTTCCGCCGGCCTCGACGAGCGCCTCCGAGGCGGCCGTCTTGATCTCCTGCCACTGCTCGATCTCCGCGCCCGGGGTCGGCTTCGCGTGAAAGGTGTAATACGGCGCCGGGCCGTCCGGATAGACGTGAGTGATGCGGCAGGTCACGTGTCCGGGCGCGCCGGTTGCGCGCCGAATCGCGTCCTCGGTCGCCGCCTTCACGGTCTCGTGCAGCGCCTCGAACCGGTCCCAGGTAATCGCCGTCTCGAAGGTGTCGTGCAGGAGACCCTGCGCGATCAGAGCTTCGCGAGCGTAGGGCGCCCGGATGAAGGCCTCGCGCCAGGCGTCCGCCAGCGGGTCGCGGTCTCCCGCGCCGGAGTCGCGGTCGTAGAGCGCCCCATGGTCTTCCATGCACTCGAGCGCCCGTCGCATCCAGGCGTCGACCGGACCGTCTGCGCTCTCGAACGCGAGCACCGCAAGATGGAGGCTCCCGTCTCCGGCGCCGGCGAGCTGCGCCTCCCGCTTGTCCACCAGACGGAGATTGGTCGGCCAGAGACCCGCCTGTCCGACCGCGCGAAGCGCGGCGGCGGCCGCCGCGAACTCCCGGAACTGCAGCGCGACCGACGCGCGGCGGACGGGCCGGTCCTGCAGCCGCATCCACGCCCGGACGATAATCCCGAGAGCCCCTTCCGAGCCGATAAACATCCGGTCGGGGCTCGGCCCCGCGCCCGAGCCCGGCAGCCGGCGAGTCTCCAGCATTCCCTCGGGGGTCGCGACGCGCAGGCTCTCGACGAACTCGTCGATATGGGTGAAGAGCGTCGCGTAATGCCCGCCGGAACGGGTGGCGATCCAGCCGCCGAGCGTGGAGAAGGCGAAGGATTGCGGAAAGTGCCGAAGCGTCAGCCCGGCCGGCTTCAGCTGCGCTTCGAGGGCGGGCCCGTATACGCCGGCCTCGATGCAGGCCGCGCGCGATTCCCGGTCGATCTCCGCCACCTTGTCCAGCCGGCAGAGGTCGATCGTCAACGCGCCGGCGTATCCGTCGCCGACGATGGGCTCGACGCCGCCGACCACGCTGGAGCCGGCGCCGTAGGGGATGACGGCTATTCCTGCGTTCCCCGCCCAGTCGAGAAGCGACAGGACGTCCTCCTCCCGCTCGGGATACGCCACGACGTCCGGCGCTGCGCGAAAATCCCGCCGCCAGGCGCGAACGTAGTCCGGATACGACTTGCCGTAGGCGTGGCCGGCGCGGCTGTAGTCGTCGTCCCGGCAGAGCCCGGCGAGGGATTCTGGCGGCGCGATTCGCGAAGGCGGCAGGTCCAGCTCGTCGAGCGACGGCGGCGCACGATACGGGCCCGGCGTCAGGCCGGTGAGCGACGCCACGCGGTTCGCGATCCGCGCCGCCTCCGCCTCGGAGAGCGTCTCCGACTCGAAGCCCCAGCCCCAGAATTTTCGTCGAGACGCGTTCATGGCTGCCCCCTTTTCGCGCGGTCCCTCGAGGCTCGCTCCCGCCGCGGCGCTCCGGCGCAACCGGACCGGCAGCGAGCTCGTCCGGAACCGGGCCCCCCGTAGACGGCACGCCGCATGCCCCCGGCGCCATCATACCGCTCGACGCTTTCGCCCCGCAGCGGGATGACACGCGCCCGCGTCTTCCCTACCATGACTTCAGTCTGCCCTGAAGCGTTCCTCGACTGTGCCCGTATCCCGGTCCGATCCGCAACCCGTCGACCCCCGCCGCACTCCCGGCGCCGACTGCGGCCGCGCCGACGGCTCCGACCGCCCCCGAGACCCGAACGGCAACAAGGCCGCTCCGCCGCCTGAGCGCCAGGTCCCCGGCTCTACCGCACCGGACCTCCCCCGGACGACCGCCGCGATCCGCGCGGTCACGTCCCGCATTCCGCGCGTCGAGCTGGCCTGCCTTCCGACGCCGCTTCAGGAGGCGAAGCGTCTCTCGGAGGAGCTGGGCGGGCCGCGAATCTTCGTCAAGCGGGACGATCTGACCGGCGTCGCCTTCGGCGGCAACAAGACCCGCAACCTGGAGTTCCGCCTCGCGGCCGCGCAGGCCGCCGGCGCCGACGCGATCGTCATGGAGCTCGACCAGCAGTCGAACTCCGCCCGCCAGACCGCCGGCTGCTGCAACCGCCTCGGCATGGACACGGTTCTGGTGCTCGAAGGGTCCGAGCCGGACGAGTTTCAGGGCAACCTGCTGGTCGACCGCCTTCTCGGCGCCGAGATTCGCTTCGCTTCGACGCGCGAGGAACAGGCTCGCATGAGCCGGGAAGCCATGGCGGAGCTCCGCGCCGCCGGTCGGACCCCGTGCCTCCTGAACGACATTCCGATGTTCGACGAGGCCTCGGCCATCGCCTATTTGGAGAGCGCCTGCGAGATCGTGGACGCGCTGGCGGAGCGGGGACTCTCGCCCGACTGCCTCTACATGTCCTCCTCCGGCAAGGGACAGGCGGGACAGGTGCTCGCGCAGAAGCTGCTCGGCGGATTCCGCGTCCGGGGCGTCACCGCCACCGCCGAGTTCGACGTGCCGCCGCGCTGCGCGGCGATCGCCTCTCGCGCGGCGCGGACGCTCGGCCTCGACCTGACCGTCGACCCGCACGAAATCCTGAACGACGCGACTCATGTCGGCGAAGCCTACGGCGTCCCGAGCCGGGCGGGCAACGAAGCCGTCCGGCTGTTCGCCCGGACCGAGGGAATCGTCCTCGACCCGGTCTACACCGGCAAGGCCGCCGCCGGCATGATCGCCCGCATCCTGCAGGGCGAACACGCGCCCGACGAGATCGTGGTCTTCGTCCACACCGGCGGAACCCCCGCGATCTTCACGCATAACCGGTTATGGCTCGATCCACGGGCCGTACGACAGAAGGGAGAACCGTCATGACAACCGCAACAGGCCGGCTTCGCCGGCTCCTGCTCGCCGGCGCGGCCGGCGTTCTGGCCGCGACCGCGAGCGCTTCGGCAGGCCCCGAAGACAACTCGCTGGTATACGGGCAAAGCCTGCCGATCACCGATATCGGCCCCGCGTTCAACGCGTTCCTGCAGTACCCCTCCGGCTACGAGGCCGGGTTCGTGATCTACGACCGCCTGGTCACCTTCGACGACCAGCTGCGGTTCCATCCGCAACTGGCGGAGAGCTGGACGATCGCGGACGACCAGAAATCGGTGACCTTTACGCTTCGCGCCGGCGCGACCTTCCACGACGGCACGCCGATCGACGCCGAGGCGATCAAGTTCAACGTCGAGCGGATGATGGATCCGGAGATCAACACCACAAACCGTCCGCTCTGGGATCCGATCGCCGGCGCGGACGTGGTCGACGACCTCACTGTGACGCTGCGCACCCACGAGCCCTTCGCGCTGCTCCTCAACACTCTCGCGCACGGCTCCGGGGCCATCCTCAGCCCGACGGCCATCATGGAGAACGGGCAGTTGAGCGAGACCCAGAACCCGGTGGGTTCGGGACCCTACAAGGTCGAATCCTTCGCCCCGGGCCTGGAGCTGGTATTGGTGCCGCACGAGGGATACTGGGCCGGAACGCCTCCGCTCGACCAGATCGTCTTCCGCTACGTGCCGGAGGCGGCCACCCGCGTCTCGGCGCTGCAGAGCGGCGACGTGGACGTCATCGACGGCGTGCCGACGCATCTGATCTCGGCGATCGAGGCGGACGAGGATCTCAAGATCCTGAGTTCGCCCTCGCTGCGTCCGATGGGCTTCGCGCTCCAGACGACGGTCCCGCCGCTCGACGACGTCGAGGTTCGCCGCGCGCTGAACCACGCGGTGCCGGTCGACGCCATCGCCGACAAGCTGTTCATGGGCCAGGCGATGGCGTCGAACTCGCCGCTGGCCTTCAACACCTTCGGCCACCACGGCAACGAGCCCTACGCCTACGATCCGGACAAGGCCCGGGAGATGCTCGCCGCCGCGGGACTCGAGGACAGCGACGGCAACGGGGTTCTCGAGTACGACGGAGAGGACCTGTCGCTGACCCTGCTGGTTCCCGAGGGACAGTTCGCCTTCGACGTGCTGATCGCGGAGACGACAGCGGCCGCGCTCCGGGAAGTCGGGGTCGGCGTCGAGATCCGCAAGATCGAGAAGAGCTCCTTCTGGGACGCGCTTCGCCTCCCCGTCGCCGAAGCGGGCTGGCAGATCGGCATGTTCGGGTTCAATCCCTCGAACGCGTCCGGCCTCTACCACCTGGATTCGATGTACACCTCCAATCCGCACAACGAGGGACGCCCGGCGGTCTGGAACATCGCGCGCTACTCCAACGCCGAGGTGGACGCGCTCCTGGCCGAAGCGACGGTGACCGTCGACGGCGAGGCGCGGTCCGCCATCCTCGCCGAGGCGCAGAAGATCATCTGGAGCGAGGCGCCGTATATCTGGATGCAGGTCAACAACATCATCTCCGCCTCACGGGCGGATCTCGGCGGCGTCGAGGTCTGGCCGGTGATCTTCACCATCGTCCGGGGCGGAAGCTACTGACGGACCGGCGCACGACCCGGCTCCCCGCATAGGGCCGGGTCGTGCCCGCGCTCGCCGGCGGGAGCCCGATACTCCGGTTTCTGGCGCTCCGCATCCTGCGCGCGGTGGCGATCGCCTTCGCGGTCGCCACCATTCTCTTCTTCCTGTTCGGCCTCGTCCCCGGCGACCAGGCCGCGTATCTCGCCGGCCCCGGGTCCACCCAGGCCGAGATCGACCGGCTCCGGGAATCGTTGGGGCTGAACGACCCGCTGCTCGTGCGGTATCTGCGGCACATGGCGGGACTGGTCCAGGGTGACTTCGGGACTTCGGAAGTCTTCAAGTCCGGCCCGCTTCCCTTCATTCTCGAACGCATCCCGGCCACGCTCGCCCTGACCGCCGCCGCCATCGGGCTGACCGTCGCGATCGGCATTCCCGCCGGCCTCGTCTCCGCCATGTTCCACGCGAGTTGGCCGGACATCACGGTGTCGCTCTCGGTCGTGGCGCTTCTGGCGGTGCCGAATTTCTGGCTGGGCCTGCTTCTCCTGTCCCTCTTTTCGGTGGAACTCGGCTGGCTGCCGAGCTTCGGCTTCTCCGGACCCGCGTCGCTGATCCTGCCCTCGATCGCGCTCGCCGCCCGGCTCATCGCGCTGGTCGCCCGCATGACCCGCGGGGTCACCATCGACGAGCTCGGCAAGGACTACGTCCGCACCGCCCGGTCAAAGGGACTGGGCCGGACGGCGATCTTGATGCGGCACGTCCTTCGCAACGTGATGATCCCGACCCTGACGGTCATCGGACTGCAGACGGGATACCTGCTCGGCGGCTCCGTCGTCATCGAGCGGCTGTTCGCCTGGCCCGGCATCGGCGACTTGATGATCAACGCCATCGGTCAGCGGGACTACGCCGTAGCGCAGGCGGTCACCATTTTCTTCGTGATCGGGTTCCTCGCGATCAACCTGATCGTCGAGTTTCTCTACGTGTTGATCAATCCGCGAATGAGGGCGGCATGAGCGCCGGCCAGGCAGCTTCCTCGCTCAGGGCGCGCGGCGCCTTCGCGGCGCGATGGCTCCGACAGAACGTCTATCTCGGCGCCGGCGGATTGCTCCTCCTCCTCTTCCTGGCCGCGGCGCTATTCGGCGAGCGGATCGCGCCCTACGGGCTGGACGAGCAGAACCTGCTCGAGTCGCTCGAGGGCCCGAGCGCCCGGCACTGGCTCGGCACCGACCCGCTCGGGCGGGACCTCTTGAGCCGGGTGCTGATCGGAACGCGGCACACGCTCTCGGTCGCCCTCGTCTCCGTCGCGCTCTCCTGTTTCTTCGGCGTCGCGCTCGGGCTGGTCTCGGGATTCGTCCGCGGACCGCTCGCCATGGCGGTGGACGCGGTCGTGGACGTGGCGCTGACCATTCCCAACATGATCCTCGCGATCGCCATCGCGGCGGTGATGGGCGCCGGACTGGTCGGACTGGTGATGGCGATCAGCATCTCGTTCACGCCGCCCGTCGCCCGGATCGTCCGGGGACGGGTCATGGAGATCCGGGAGGAGGACTTCATCGCCGCCGCCCGCACCATCGGCGTCCGGCCCTGGCGCATCCTCCTGCGCCACGTGCTCCCGAACGCGGCGACGGTGATCGTGATCGAGGGGAGCCTGCAGGCCGGGCAGGCGGTCCTGACGGCCACCGCGCTCGGGTTCCTGGGGCTCGGCGTACAGCCCCCGACGCCGGAATGGGGCACCATGCTCGGATCGGGGCGGGAATACCTCCACGCGGCGCCGTTCATGGTGGTCGCGCCGGGGCTCGCGATCTCGCTCCTGGTGCTGGGATTCAACCTGCTCGGCGACGGGCTGCGCGACTGGCTCGATCCCCGCCTCGGAACCTGAAGGAGCGCCATGCGATGCATATCGTCGATTGCCACGGTCACGTGTTTCCGCCGCTGGCGGGAGCCTGCGGCTTCGAGACGGAAGAGGAACACCGCCTCTACCTGCAATGGGCCATGCACACCCACACCGCCCAGCCGGTCGTCCGCCAGAGCGACGGCGAAATCGTGACCGAGCGCCATCTCTGGGATCCGGGCGATCCCTCGGAGACCGGACGCAGGCGGGGGCTGAACTTTCGCGCGGACGGGAACGGCCGCATGGCCTGGGACCTCGACGGCGAGACCTATCACGTCCAGTTCCTGAGCCCGGCAACCCGGGACCTCGACAGTCCGGCGGAGACGCTGGTCGCGCAGATGGACTACGTCGGCGTCGACATGACGGTGCTGCAAAACGACCACATCTACGGAAACTCGGCCGAGATCTTCGCCGAAGCGATCGCGCGGTATCCGGATCGCTTCGTCGGGCTCGCCCAGGTCGAGGAAGGCTTCGCCTGGCGCGACGGGGAGATCCGGCGGCTGGAGCGCCAGGTCGGAACGCTCGGCATGTCGGGGCTGTATTTTACGCTGGCCGGCTTCATGCGCTCGGGCTGGAAGGAGTCCTACGCGGCGGCGTCCTTCGACGACTTCTGGAAGACCGTCGAACGGCTCGACCTGCCGGTCTTCTGGGTGTTTCCCGGCGAGACGCCCTGGGGCGGCTTCGTCGAGGAGATGGATACTTTCGCCGGCTGGCTGGAGAAGTTTCCGCGTATCCGCTCGGTCATCGTCCACGGCTGGCCCACCGCCCTCTTCGACGACGGATCGGGCCGCATCCGCTGGCCGGGCGTAATCGAGCGGATCCAGGATTCCTTCCCGGTCTTCACCGAGATTCTCTACCCCATCGGTTGGGGGCGCCGGCACGCCTATCCCTATACGGCGGCGATCGGACACGTCCGGCAGATTCACGACCGCTTCGGCGCCGGCTGCATGATCTGGGGATCGGACATGCCGAACGTCGAGCGCTACTGCACCTATCGCCAGAGCCTCGACTACGTCCTGCTGCAGGCCGACTTCCTGACCGGCGCGGAACGGGACGCCGCGTTCGGCGGCACCTGCCGCTCCCTGTTCGAGCCGAGCGCGGCCGCGTGAGCCAGGGGGATTCGCAACCCGCCGGGGCGCCGGGCGCGGCGGAGACCCCGGCGCCGCTGCTCTCGGTCCGCAACCTCTCGGTCCGCTTCGAGACGCTGCGCCGGACCGTCCATGCGGTGAACGGCGTTTCCTTCGACGTGCGGGACGGCGAGACCTTCGCCATCGTGGGCGAGTCCGGCAGCGGCAAGAGCGTGACGGCCCTCTCGCTGGTCAAGCTCCTACCGATGCCGCCCGCGCGCATCGCCGGCGGCTCGGTTCGGCTCGAAGGAAGGGATCTCATGTCGCTCGGAGAACCGGAACTCCGGGCGCTGCGCGGGACGGCGGTCAGCTACGTGTTCCAGGAGCCGATGTCGTCGCTCAACCCGTCGATGAAGATCGGACAGCAGATCGCGGAGTCGCATGCGATGCGATCCGGACTCGGCCGCCGGCAGGCGCTGGAGCACGCATGCGGCCTCTTGCGCACGGTCCGGTTGCCGGACGCCGAGGAGCGGCTCGACGCCTACCCCCACCAGCTTTCGGGCGGCATGCGGCAGCGAGTGATGATCGCCATCGCCCTCGCCTCCTCGCCCCGGCTCCTGGTCGCCGACGAGCCGACGACCGCGCTCGACGTGACCATCCAGGCGCAGATTCTCGACCTCCTCTCCTCGCTGCAGAAGCAGTCCGGCGCCGGCATGATCCTGATCACCCACGACCTGGCGGTGGTCGCCGAATACGCCGAGCGGATGATGGTGATGTATGCCGGACGCAAGGTGGAGGAGGGTCCGGTCGAGACGATCCTGGCCCGCCCCAGGCATCCGTACACCCTCGGCCTGATCCGGGCGGTGCCGCGGCTCGGATCGAGCCTGGAGGGCGGAGACGGACGGCCGCTCCCGGAAATCCCCGGCGTCGTCCCTTCCCTCGAGAGCCCCATCCGGGGATGCCCCTTTGCGCCGCGATGCTCCCTCGCGATCGACCGCTGCCGGGACGAGGCGCCGCCGACGGCGGAGATCGCCGCCGGTCACCTTGCGGCGTGCTTCCGGAGCGAAAGCGTGGGGGCGGCGGCATGAACGCCGCGGCCCGCGGAACGGAACCGCTGCTCGAACTCGAGCGGGTCTCGCGGCATTTTCGGGTCCGTCGCGGGGCGTTCGGATCGGTTCGGGGAACCGTGCACGCCGTCGACGGCGTGTCGCTCCAGATCCGCGGCGGCGAAGCGGTGGGCCTGGTGGGAGAGAGCGGCTGCGGCAAGTCGACCGTCGCGAAGCTGATCGCCTGCCTGCATCGGCCGACCTCGGGACGCGTCCTGCTCGGCGGGGTGGCGGTCTCCGAGCTGCCGGAACGCGAGCTCCGCAAGCATCGAAGCCGGGTGCAGATGGTGTTTCAGGATCCGGTTTCCTCGCTCAATCCCCGGATGCGGGCCGGCGAGATCGTCGGAGAGCCTCTCCGGGAACACGGTCGCGGATCGTCGAGGGACCGACGGGAGCGGGTGGCGGCGCTCTTCCGGCAGGTCGGCCTCCGCCCCGAACAGGGAAACCTCTACCCGGACGCGTTTTCCGGCGGGCAGCGGCAGCGAATCGGCATCGCCCGCGCGCTCGCGCTGGAGCCGGAACTCATCGTCGCCGACGAGCCGGTCTCCGCGCTCGACGTCTCGGTCCAGGCCCAGGTCGTCAACCTGCTCGCGCGGCTCCGGGCCGAGACCGGCGTGGCCTATCTCTTCGTCTCGCACGATCTCGCCGTGGTCGAGCACGTCAGCGACCGGGTTGCGGTGATGTATCTGGGCCAGCTGGTCGAAGTCGCGCCAAAGCGGGAGCTGTTCTCCGCACCGCGCCACCCCTATACCGAAATGCTGATGCAGTCGGTGCCCACACTCGAGCGAAGACGGAAGCCGCGTGCCCTCGTCGTCGGAGAGGTGCCGAGTCCCCTGAACCCGCCCTCCGGCTGCCGCTACCGCACGCGTTGTCCGATCGCCGAGCCCCGTTGCGGACAGTCGGTTCCGGCTCTGCAGCGGATCGGCGGAGAGCGCTTCGTCGCCTGCCATGTTCGGGCGCCGCAATCCGGGTAGCAAAGGAGAATCGACCCTGAGGCTGCCGCTCCTTCTAATTGGAGGGAACTCAAATGATTGGCAATAGCGACGAACGGCACACGTCGCTGTACAACGTCGGTCGACGGAAAGGGATTTCGCTCAATCGGCCGGTTGCGCTGACGACTCACTTGCGAACTCAGCCTGTTCGTGGGTCTGGATCGTAGCTGGCCACGGCCCTGCGAGTGCAACCGCATACGCCGGATAATCGTCCACGCTAGTACTATTCTACTTGCTGCGCTCAGTCGACGACCGCACGATTCCGCGCTTTCGCGCCAAATCCTTCGCAACAATTTCTGTCGAGTCAAGAAACCGTAACAGCGCTCCCAGATCATCCATGTAGTGTTGCCACCGACCGCCGTCCGCGCTTTCCCAAGAGTATCTCTTCTTCCACAACTCGGCCTCTATGTCCAAGTAGTCGAAGAAATCCTTCAAGGTCGCAAGCGGCTTCTCGCTAGGCCCTTCGGGGCGGTCTGAAGTGTGGGTGCTCAGGAACGCGACCAACTCAAGAGGATGGTCCGCAATTGCCTCCTGAAAGAGGAACTCCAGTTTGTCCGCAGACGGCTTGCCGCTCTCGCCCAACTGAACGTACAACCCGGCGAGAAGGTGTCCGGTATTCCCGGATTCCGGTACTATCTCGTGCAGTTGCAGCAAACACTTTAGTCTGAGTTCGAGGGCAGTCGCAAGATTAAAGTGGCTGTAACTGCTCACCCCCTTCGGGGCAGCAATGTGTTTGAGTATCTAGTGATTTGGTCAGTCGGTCGGTTTCGGGATGAGTTCTGTTGCCCTTCCGTTCAATGCGATCTTGGTTGCGGCGACGGGTCCGTACCCCTGTGCGGCGGCGGACTTGAAGTAGCTTGAGATGCGGCAGTAGTACGCGCCGAATTTGAAGGTTCGGAAGCATCCTGAGACCTTCTGTTTCACTTTCGCCATCCGAAGGTTGTTCTCGGACCGGTTGTTTGTGAAGCTGACATGGGGATCGCGCATGAAGCGAAGCACCTCGTCCTCGTATTCGGTCAGTCTCTCGTGCAGGTTGTGGGCGTCGGACTTGGCGATGCGTCCTCGTTGGCCGCTCTTGCGCGGCGGGATTTCGGGCAACTCCCGCGCCCCTTGCGTGAGAATGGTTCGGTAGCGTTTTCGGATCGCCCGACATTCCTCCTCGGTCAGGGCCTTGGCCTTGCTGGCCTTGACCCTGTGGCAGGTTTCTTGCAGCAGCTTCGTCATCAGGCGCGCCCACCGGAAGCCGTTGGTTTGGACGGCGCGGTACAGGTCGCGGAGCAAGTGAGAGCCACACAGAGCGTGGGTGCAGTTGTCGTAGGTGAAGTAGGCGCCGAAGCCGTCGTGGATCAGCACGCCGGCATAGCGGGGAAGAATGCCGATCTCGTTCGTCGCTGCCGTGCCACGCTTGCGATGCAGGAACTTCAACGTCAACGCTCCGTCGGTGACGACGTGGATCCAATGGCGCTTCTTGTCGACCCGCATGCCGGTCTCGTCGACGCACAGCGCCGGCCGGGTCAGCAGCGCTTCGATGGCGGCCCGTTCCCACTCTTCCAGCGCGCGATAGAGGCGCTCGACATAGCCGAGGCAGGTGGCTTCGGAGAGCTTGCGCCCGCAGATCGCCTGGACGAGGCTGACGGTCCGGTTCAAGGAGACCATGTGGGCCACCAGCAGGCTGACGACGAGCGCCTGGAAGCCCTGGCCGTATTGCAGCGGTCCCGGCATGTCGTCCGGGAAGGGAGCCTTGGTGCGCGTCCGGCAATCGGGACAGCGTTTGACCTCGGCGTCGACATGGCGTTCGATCACTTGGAAGGCGATGTCGAGCCGGGTGCGACGCTCGCGTTCGATCGCGTCCACGTCGCCCAGGTCCGCGCCACAGGCCTCGCAGGCCTCGACCGTGGCCGTCTCTTCGACCGTGACCGTCTCGAACTCGGCGCCTGCCTCCTCGCTTGCCGCGTCGACCGTCTCCCGGGCGGTCCTCGAACGCGGCACCGACGTCTCGTCCTTCTCGGTTTGCGACGGCGGGATGCCGGAGTTGACGCTGTCCTTGCGGGTCGTCTTCTCCAGGAAAGCGACGATCAGAAGGTCCAGCAAGGAGAACAGGAGCCCGAACAAGGCGTCGACCTCGGGCGACAGCTTGCCCGACGCTCGCAACGCCTCGGCCTGAGCCTTCGCAGCGTCGACCTCCTCGCGCAGATAGCGGCCGTTCACCGTCGTCACGGCTCGACCTCCTCCGCCAGCATCGCGGAAAGCACCGCCAGACGTTCGCCCGGCGGCATCGCCGCATAGCGCCGCGCCCAGCTCTCCGCCCGACGCTTGATCGTCTGGCGCCGCGTGTTGGTGCGGCCCGCAAACCGCGACCAGTGAACCCGGTCCGGGACATAGTTGAACCAGACCGTCTCCGTCACCACCGAAGCCTGGTTGTTCACCTGCAGCGATACCGACCGCCAGCCGGCCAGATGCGTGTCATACAGCCGCGAGGGATAGCCGGACACCATCACGCGGCAGTCCAGACCCTTCAGCAACTCCAGCAGAGCCACATGCGACGCGTCGTCGAAGTCGTGCCGGTAGCGGCGAGCCGAACGGCGCGTCGACTGCACATACGGCGGATCGCAATAGACCAACTCGCGGCCCTGAAACGGGAACGCCGCCAGAAAGCGCAGCGCACACCCCTGATGCAACTCTACCGGATACCCGCAGCGGAACGCCGAAATCGCGCGCGCATCCAAGTCGAGCCCGACGTTCCGCATCGCCGGAAGCTTCCTCCGCATGATCGCCCCGCCGCCGAGAAACGGCTCGATATACACGTCGTGAGGCGGCTGCAGGGCGACGATCGCCTGGCAAAGCCCCGAAGTCGCTTTCGATCCGTACCACGCCGGCATCGACAACCCCGCTCCAACCCCGCGCCAACGCCGATCCGATTCGGCTCCCGAAGGGTTGTAGGCTCCGCTCGCTACATTGTCAATACCCTACCCGACGAAACGAAGAGACCGCTCGCGCAAACGTGCTCCAACTAGCGAGCCAACGTCAGCACGCAAGCGTGATCCGACGAAAAGGACAGCCCACAATGACCATAGTCTCAGACTCGCCAAGGGGGTGAGCAGTTACAAGTGGCTAGCCGTTTTCAGGGACTCCCATACGATGTGCGATGGCCATCCAGCGCCACCGCCAACTGGCTTGAGATCTCCGCCCTTGACGTTCAATCGGCGAATTTCATCCTCAATCAGCGCCGCGCATTCCCGAAACGCCCGGGTATCGCCGATCAGCTTAATGTATTGGATTCCGTTCATCGTCGCGGTCCTGCCAACTCCCGGACTCCCGGACACCTGCATCAAACTACAGATGTTTGGATGCTTGCTCTGATGAGTACGAAGTAGACTCGCGCCATCGCACCCATACATTCGGATACTTCACTTCATCCACTTCATTCCAAAGGGCCCGTTCGCCATCGACCCGCTCAACTGAATCGCCACAGTCCAACCTGGGAAGCCTGTGCACGATCTCGGCCACCAAGACGCTAAAGACCTCTATGATTTCGGCGTAGTCCTCACTCGAAATGGCCCTGTTCAGGCTATCTCGGCTAAGCCCGCACTGACTAGCAAGCTCGGTTAGCCCTCTGGAGCGTGCGATGTCGTCTAATGCAACAGCGATCACCTGCTGATCGCCGTCCTCTAACGCTGCTTCGACATAGGCGACGATATCGTCTGCGTTCTCCAATAATTCTGCAGCATCCCACGGACGGGTCCTCTTCCTTACCCTGTCGGCTAATTCTCGATCATTGCTCATGTGTCCTGTTCCTCTGCAACCATCTTTGCCAAGACTCGGGCCTTATCGATATCGGTGCCTTGGGAATCCTTGTCCCCGCCAAGCAACAGCACGACCAATCTCGGATTCACTTGGCGGTAGTAGATCCGATATCCCGGCCCGTACGTAAGCCTTAGCTCCCAGAGATCTTCGCCCAACCGTTTGCAATCTCCCGGGTTGCCCTCCGACAGCCGAGTCATGCGAGTGATAATCCGCGACTTCGCCTCCCTATCGCGAAGCCTGCGAAGCCAGCTAATGTACTCTTCGGTCCGGCGGACATCAATCGTGGACGGATTGTACACCATACGATGCGTCATGGCAATACAGGGCACCGCGCCAACAGGCCGAATTCGCTCTGGAGCGGAGCCGGTTCGTTCTGCTTCTCGGCCGCCGTCGGCTCGGCGAGGCTTGCGTGGGCGTGGGTTCCAAGCGCTCCGACGTCGCGTAGGGTGCGTTTCGGGGTCGGTTCCGGTGCGATTCGCCGGAATTCCTGGTGCGTTTCGGCGAGGTACGTAGGATCGGCGCACGGGGTCTCGCCGACCGGACGTTGGCCGGGTTCGGGATGCCGTTGTCCGGTTCAGGCGTGTCGGGTGTGGCGCGTGCGGATTTTCTCGAGCGCGTCGTCGCGAGCGAACTGGAAGTGATCGATGGCAGCCGGGGCGGACGAGTAGCCGCTGGTGAGGATGACGGCGAGAGCGATGTTGTTGAGGGCTGCGCAGTTGTCGGGTCCCTTTCCGGTCCGCATCATGCAGTCGTCCTCGACGTAGTTGGTATCCCTGCGACGGTGGTTGCGGTTTTCGACGGTCCGGTGTCCCCGATTGAGTTCGAGCAACCGGGCCGGCTGCGCTGTCGCTCGTCCAGCGAAGTGACTCCATAGACGATTTCCGTCGTCTCCTGCGCCGTTTTCCGGTTCGTTCTCTCGCGCGTGATGCGTAAGATCTGCTTCACCTGCGGGATGCTGAAGGCGTTGTCGAGGGTGGAGTAGCACTCGATCTTGCGGGCTTCGAGGCGACCGTGCGCCGGCTTCCCGGGATCGTCGACCCATGTGTGGATGGGAAGCGCGTCCCAGTCTGTCTCGTCGAGGATCCCGAACGTCTCCGAAGCGTTTTTCTGGACGGTGAACAGGAAACGGCCGCGCCCCTGCTCGACGATGCTCCGCGCCGTCGCCTTGCAGGTGTGGGCTGCGTCGACGGTGACGACGGCGCCGTCGAGATCGATGTCGAGGAACAGGTCTTCTCACGGCGGCGGTCTCGCCGCCCTCGCAGTTGACGGTTCGGCAGGCGAACACGACGCCGGAGGTGTGCTCGACCAGGGTCGCCGTCTCGTGGTACCCGTCGCCGGTGCGGTTGGCGCCGTTGATGCGCTTGCCGTCGGCCGCCAGCGCCACGCCCGGCGTCGCCGGGTGCGCCCGTGCCCAACGGCAGCCGGCCTCGTGCAGTTCGTCGCTGTCGGCCTGCGTCATCACGCGGTAAACGGTCGACAGCGAAGGCGGAACGCGCTTCCCCTCGCGGTCTCGGCGGGCGCCCAGGGCTTCGAGTTGTTCCTGCGTCAGCGACTGCGCGTAGCGCGAGACCGCAAGGGCCCCGACCTTGCCGGCCAGCCGGGCTAGAACGCAGATGCCCAGCGCGGTATCCAGGCGATGCCGCCGGCCTTGCTTGCGCCGATGGTCCGGCACTCGTTTCAGCTCGTCCGTCAGAGAGGGGAGCTTAACCGCCGAACTGTCCAAGTCGACGCTCGGCACGGCCCAGTCCGGCTGCGGCTCGGACCCCGATAGCCGGGCCAGCGAAGACCGGTCCAGCGGATATAGATAGATGTCCTTCAGCTGGCCATGCGACTCCGAGTAGCCGCCCGAAACACGCGAATGGCCCCTCGTCTGGCCCACAAACTGCCAGTTCGACGCCCGATATACCGTCCCCTCATACTGCGCCGGATCGACAAACGCTTCCGCCAACTCCAGCGGATAACCCCAGATCCGACGCCAGTCGTCGCTCAGTCGCTGCAACATGCCGCCCAGGAAGCGGCTCCCGAGGTTCGGAGCGCTGCCAGGCTCCACCAGAAACAGCAGCCGCGTGTTGTTCGCCACATGCCGAAGACGCGCTTCACGCTGCGCTCATGTCCAACCCACAACCGAAGCCCTCGGCGCGAGCTTCAACGCCGCAGCCTGCCAGCCCGCCAGCGCCACCCACTCGCCGTCTGCCTCCGCAACATACCGCAGACCCTGGCCGAACAGACCGCCGAAGCCGAGCGCGTGGCGCTCGGCCATGATCCGGTCCCAGCGATGCGTCTCTTCCGCATTCGCAAGCCGAATCGCTACGTTCGACAAGGAGAAAGGGCGACGGAAGTTCGTCATGAGCCCGTTCCAGCAGCCGCAGAACGAACTGTCCAGACCCCCTGTACCCCCGCAAGCGCCGCGTCAGCGTCGCGAATCACTGCAAATCAGATTGAATTCGCCCTGCCCGGAGACGGTGCGCACATCGACTACGGCGACACGGCGAATACCCCGTCCTCCCGGCCATCGGGTCCGTCGTGGCATCAGTCACTGGCCGAGTTGACGAATCGCCGGAAATCACGCATATGTGAAGTATAGCGACATTGGCATCCGTTTTCCATCCCAAAGCGTCTCGGCATCTCCTGACACCTTCTGGCTCTCAGGCCAATCTACTGGCATCGAATAACTGCGATTACCGGTCTGGGCGCCTACGGCCGCCTCGGGCAGACTTGGGCCGATGGAAGCGTCGTCCGCAGTTGCGAGACCACGCGTGTTGACCCTCCTTGTCGGCCTTCGGTGGCGACTCTCCGGCGACCCCAGCCGCATACAGGCGAGGCAGCGAGGTCGATGGCATGTCTCGCGCCGGGCGGTCGCCGCCGTGGTGTAGCGTCGTTCGGGAGCGCCCGCGTAGACCTTGGCGCATAGAACTGAAGATGTGGTTGGGAGGAAAGCGTGTCGCTGCGCAAGTTCACGATCGAGGGCTACAAGGGCTTCGCCCGTCGGGCCGAAATCGAGCTGGCGCCCCTGACCGTTCTGGTGGGGCCGAACAACGCCGGCAAGTCCGCTCTCGCGCGGGCGATCCAGCTGGCGGCAGGCGGGTTGGCCGCAGGCGAAGACGCAGCCTGCCAGCCGCTCCCGCTCGAATCCGGAGGTATCCGGCATGGAGAAACGTTCGATGACCTCTTGACCGAGGGTTCGGACCGCGGCTGCCTCACGGTTTCGCTCGCACTGGCCGGGCCCGCCGGTATCACGACCCTTCGCGTCTGGATGAGCCGCCACTCCGGCCCGTTCGGGCGTTCCGCAAGCCAGATTCGGGCGTGGCGACTATCGGACGAACGAGGCGAAACGACCGTCCGACGTCAGGGCCTCGACGCAAACGCCGGCTACGCCGTCCAGACAGACCAGGGAGCGCCGAGACGGGAGAACGTGGTCTGGCGAGGGATCCTGCCGAAGCAGCCCGAAGTCCTGCACCCCGAGATCGCATCCCCTGTGGACGATCTGAGGGCCTGGGCCCGAGGCGTCCGGTATCTGACGTCTCCGCGCCCCCACGACCGTCTCCCGATCCTTGCGCAGGAGGTCCTGCGGTCGCGACCTGACAGCGACGGTCGCGACGCCCTTTCTGCGCCGGCCACAAGCGGTTGGCTGCGGGACGAGGTCGCGGAGTGGTTCCGCAAGACCTTCGGCGTCCCCGTCGACGTCGGTGAGCATGACGAACGTTCGGTAGCGCTCGCAGGAACGCCTCTTCGGGGAGGCAATGTGCAATTGTCGCAATCCGGACAAGGGCTTGCGCAGGTCTTTCCGGTCGCCGCGACCGCGCTCACGGCCCGGCACGCAGGTCGAGGCCTGGACGTTGTCGAACGCCCGGAGGCCGGGCTCTTCGCGTCCGCGCACACCGCGGTCACGGAGCTCATCCTCGCCAACCTCGCCGGAGCGGAGCGGCCCATGGTCGTAGAGACCCACTCGGAGCTGTTCCTGCTTCGCGTACGACGCTGGGTCGCGGAAGGGCGGCTCTCTCCGGCGAACGTCTCGGTCTACTGGATCGAGGCGACGCCTGGCCGCGGCTCAACCGTCAGACCGATCCCCGTTCGGGACGACGGCGAAGTCGAGTCCTGGCCGGAGGGCGTCTTCGTCGAGGACTTCGAGGAGTTCATGGCCATCCGCCGCGCAGCCAGAGACCGGGAACCGAAAGACCGTGCGGTCGACCTCGGCGCGGCGAGCGGCGCGGATACGCCCTGACGACGGAATCCCACGTCGTTCGGCAGCGAGGGGGCGAGTTGCCGTCTCCCGGCGCGACCCGACCGCATGCGCGTCGAGCCTTCGGTCTCGCCCTGAACTGCCCGGCTCGTCTCCTCCGCACGGGTCTCCCGCGGCCGACGCCCTTGAACGCCGGAGACGCGTAGGGCTACCATTGGGTCGGGCCCGATCCTTACGGTATCCGGAGATGACCGCGCACGCCGACAGCCACAAACTCGCCATCTCCGACCTGCGCAAGACGTACGGGCCGGTGATCGCGGTCGCCAACGTCAGCCTCGACGTTCGCGAAGGGGAGTTCGTGACCCTGCTCGGCCCTTCCGGCTCCGGCAAGACCACCCTCCTGACGATGGTGGCGGGCCTCGTCTGGCCCGACAGCGGCAACGTGCGAATCGACGGGCGACCCTGCACCTACCTGCCGAGCCACAAGCGGGACATCGGCATGGTCTTCCAGAACTACGCGCTGTTTCCCCACCTTTCGGTGTTCGAGAACGTCGCCTTCCCGCTGCGCATGCGCCGGATGGCGGACCGGGAGATCGCCGCCAGGGTCCGGCAGGCGCTCGAGACGGTCCGGCTTCCCGAGATGGGCGAGCGCCCGACTTCCGCGCTCTCCGGCGGCCAGCAGCAGCGCATCGCGCTGGCCCGCTGCATCGTCTACGAGCCCTCGATCATCCTGATGGACGAGCCGCTCGGCGCGCTCGACAAGAAGCTCCGGGAACAGATGCAGCTCGAGATCAAGGGACTGCACGAACAGCTCGGCATCACGGTGCTCTACGTCACCCACGACCAGGAAGAGGCCATGGTCATGTCCGACAAGATCTGCCTGTTCAACGACGGGCTGATCGAGCAGGTCGGCTCGCCGGAAGAGATGTACCACGCGCCCCGCTCCCGCTTCGCCGCGGCGTTCCTCGGCGAGTCCAACATCCTGACCGGCCGGGTGCTTGCAGCCGGCGACGGCGAGGTCCTGCTCGAACTCGACGGCGGCGCACAGGTCCAGGCCCCGCAGCGCTTCCCGGTTGGGGAAGGCCAGACGCTACCGTTCCTGGTGCGGCCGGAATCGATCGCCATCGCCGGCCCCGCCGACGCCGACGGCCGGAACCGGGTCGACGGCGTCGTACGGGACCGCATCCTGACCGGCGGAATCACGAAGTATTTCGTGGAGATCGCCGAGGGAACCACGGTCTCGGCCAGCAGCCTGACCCTGCGCTCGGACACCGGCTACCGGCCGGGCGAGAGGGTTCCGCTGTCGTGGAGCGTCGCCGACACGGTGGTGCTGGAGGAAGCGGAGCCGACGCGACCGGATACCGCCGAGGGATAGCGAACCGAGGTCCCGTTTCGTTCCGCGCTCCCGGAGCCGCCGAACGCCCGCCGCCCAGGACGAACCGCACCCGTCGCGCCGGCGCGCAATTCGGGGGGAACTCGTACCGCGAGGCGTCGGTCTCGGGCCGCGGCTGGACTTCGGATGCCCGTCCTGTAGTATCGGAGCCATCTCGAAGAGGCGGAACTCGCCGCAATCGTTCGCATTGGCGGACGTCCGGCGGCCCGCCTCGTCGAAGCGAGCGTTGACGTCACGATGATCTGTCGGTTCGGTCACCAGATACCCCCTGGCGGTTCGCCGCCGAATTCGTCCCGGTTCGGCGTCCCGTCGGCGACGCCGGAGTCCCCCGCATCGTTCGAGCGAGCGCAGCGGACACGCACGAGCGTCCCCGAACGCCTGCGGACAGGCTTTGCGCCGGAATCGCGAACCGGGCCCTGACCGGCCGAAGGACCTCGCCAGCGGCGCCCGCGAGCGCCGGGCGGCAACGTTCGCATCTGCGCCGATCCGTTCGGTTCGGCTGACTGCAAGGGAGGAAAGAATGAACAGAATTCACCAAGGAGCCGCGGCCGTCGCGGCTGCGGCGCTGGTTGCGGCCGGCGCCGGCATGGCGCTCGCCCAGGACAACGGCCACGTCGTCGTCGCGTCCTGGGGCGGATCGTTCCAGGACGACCAGCGCAAGGCCATCTTCGAGCCGTTCATGGAGGCGACCGGCATCGAGATCATCGAGGCGACCGGCCCCTCCATGGCCAAGGTCCGGGCGATGGTCGAGAGCGGCAACACCGAATGGGACGTCTCCGGCATGGTGCCCGGCGATCTCCTCGTGCTGGCGCGCGACGGACTGGTCGAGGAACTGGACTACGAGAACTACTTCCAGGGCATGATGGACGACATCGTGCCGGAGGTCGTCCACCCCTTCGGGATCGGCAATTTCTTCTACACCAAGGTCATCGCCTTCAACACCGACGCGTTTCCCGGACCGGAGCAGCCGGACAGCTGGCAGGACGTCTGGAACGTCGAAAAATTCCCCGGACCGCGCGCGATCGACGCCGGCGACTGGGTAGTCCCGCCGCTGGAATACGCCCTGCTGGCCGACGGCGTGGATCCCGACGATCTCTATCCGCTCGACATGGAGCGCGCATACGAGAGCCTCGCGAACATCCGCCCGCACGTCGCCAAGTTCACCACCAGTTCGGCCATGGCGCCGCAGATGCTGGTGGACGGCGAAGCGGTCGTCGGGGCGGCGACGCTCGGACGCACGGTACGGCGCAAGAACGAGGGCGCGCCGATCGACTTCTCGTGGAACCAGGGGCTCATCCAATACGACTACTGGATCATTCCGAAGAACGCGCCGAACTACGAGAACGCGATGAAGTTCATCGAATTCGCCACGCTTCCCGAGATCCAGGCGGCGATGGTGGAGCTGCAGCTGCTCGGTCCGGTCAACCTGAAGGCCTTCGACCACCTCTCGCAGGAGCGGGCGGAGAAGCTCCCCTCCTTCCCGGCCAATTTGGAGAAGCAGGTGTTCCTCAGCGCCGACTTCTGGGCCGGCACCGATGCCGACGGCATGAGCAATCTCGAGAAGAACCAGGAGATGTGGAACCGATGGTCGCTTGAGTAACCGTCGCTCCGAGGACCGGCCCGGATCCCGTCGCGACGGGGTCCGGGCCGGTTGCCCCAGGGCCGCACGGGTCCGCGGCATCCCCGGCTCTCCGCCCGACGAAGCGATCGTGGCCTCCGCGCCGGACTTCCGCCGGTTGACGACACCGGCGTCCCGTCCTCCGTCCGCCCCGGTCTCCGGTGTGCCCTGCGTCGCGTCTGCCGATGCCGTCGCGCAGTGCCGGCAGGACTCCCGACCCGTTGCCTGAATCCCCCGCCAGCCCCGCCGAACGGCCCCGCCCGTCCGCCGTTCCGCTGCTTCTGGCGCCTGCCCTGATCCTCTATCTGGGCGTGTTCGTCGTTCCCCTTCTCGGCGTCCTCTACGAGAGCGTCGGCCGGGCCGAGTTCACGTCGGAACACTATCTCAGGGTCTTCGACGACGCGGTTCTGATCGAGGTGCTGATCCGCACGATCGTCCTGTCGCTGGTCGTCACCCTGATCTGCCTGATTCTCGGCTATCCCGTCGCCTGGGTCATGCTGCGCTCGAGCGGCTGGATGCAGCGACTCATCGCGCTCCTGATCGTCTTGCCGCTCTGGACCAGCCTGCTGGTCCGCACCTACGCCTGGATGGTCATTCTGGGCCGGAAGGGAATGGTGAACGAAGCGCTCCTCACGCTCGGCATGATCGACGCGCCGCTCAGCCTCCTCTACACCCGCTTCAGCGTCTATGTCGGCATGGTCCACATCATGCTGCCGTTCATGGTGCTGCCGCTCTACGCAGTGATGCGGCGCATCGACATGAACCTGCTGTCGGCCGCCTGGAGCCTCGGGGCGGGCCGGACCCGGGCCTTCCTGTTCGTCTTTCTGCCCATGAGCCTGCCCGGCATTCTCGCCGGCTCTCTCCTGGTGTTCATCCTCTCGATCGGCTTCTTCGTCACCCCGGCGCTCCTCGGCGGCCTCGGCGACACCACCTTCGTCATGCTGATCGAGCGGCAGGTCAACCGGCTCTCCAACTGGCCGCTGGCCGCGGCCATGTCGGTCGTCCTCCTGGTCGCGACCCTGGCGCTGGTCGTGCTCTACAACCGCGCGTTGTCGTCGGGCGGGGGCGGATCGACGCGCTCTGCCCGGGTCTGGGTCCGGCTGATGTCCCTCGCGTCGCACGGTTCCGCCTTCGCGGATTCTGTCGTCTCGCGAGCGTCGCACGTCCTGCCGGCCTCCGTTCGCGACCGGCCCCGGAAGCGGCCCGCCCGGCAGTTTCCGTTCGCGAAGATCCTGACCTGGGCGACCTTGGCCCTGATGATCTTCCCGATCCTGATCCTGTATCCGCTCGCCTTCAGCGACGCGCCGTATCTGCAGTTTCCGCCGCCGGAATACTCCACGAGGTGGTTCGAGAACTACTTCTCGCGCAACGACTGGATCCGGCCGACCCTGATCAGCTTCGAGGTCGGGGCGGTGGTCATGGTCCTCGGAACCGGCATCGGAACCTGCGCCGCGATCGCGCTGGTGCGGGGCGCGTTCGCCGGCAAGAAAGCGGTCCTCGGGCTGCTGCTCGCGCCCATCATCGTCCCCACCATCATCACCGCCGTCGCGCTCTACTACCTCTTCGCGTCCTACGGCCTCGTGGGCACGCGCACCGGCCTCGTGCTCGCCCATCTCACCCTCGCGGTCCCCTTCGTCATCGTGGTTGTCGCCTCCGCCCTCGAGCGCGTCGATCCGGCGCTGGAACAGGCCGCCGGGACCCTGGGCGCGAACCGGCTGACGACCTTTCGCAAGGTGACCCTGCCGCTGATCCGCCCCGCGGTCATCACCGCCGCGTTCTTCGCCTTCCTCGCTTCCTTCGACGAAGTGGTGATCGCGATCTTCCTGAGCGGGGTCCGGATCAAGACCCTGCCCAAGCGCATGTGGGAGGGCATCCGCGAGGAGATCGACCCGACCACCGCCGCCGTCGCGGCGCTCCTGGTTACCCTTTCGCTGGCCCTGATCGCCCTCGCGGAAGTGCAGCGCTGGCGGGCCGCGAAGCGCGGCGCGGCGGCGCACGACCCGATGCTGAGATAGGAGGAACCATCATGCAGGCATCCGCCAACGGACTTGAAATCGTCCCCACCGGCGGCGCCCTCGCGGCGGACGTTCGGGGCGTCGACCTCTCGAAGCCGGTTTCGGACGAGGTCTTCGCAACCATTCGCGCCGCCTGGCACGACCATCTGGTGCTTCGCTTCCGCGGACAGAAGATGACCGACACCGCGCTGGTCTCCTTCGCCCTGCGCTTCGGCGCGCTCCACAGCGCCGAAGGCGCGGAATACGGCGGCAAGCCGGAAGAGCTTCACGCCGCGGTGGAGCTCATCTCCAACATCGTCAGGGACGGCAAGCCGATCGGCGCCCTCGGCGCCGGGGAAGCCACCTGGCACTCCGACATGTCGATGTACGAGGTGCCCGCCACGGCGACGCTCCTCTACGGCGACGAAATCCCGCCCTCCGGGGGAAACACCCGCTTCACCAATCTGTACCGGGCCTACGAGGCTCTCGCGGACGACCTTCGAAGCAAGATCGAGTCGCGGCGCTCGATCCACGACGCGGCGCATCTCGCCACCGGCGGCGTGCGGCCGGGATACGAGGAGGTCACCGACAAGACGCAGGCGCCGGGCGCCCGCCACCCGATCGTCCGGGTGCACCCCGCGACCGGGCGCAAGGCGCTCTATCTCGGCCGCATGGGCACCGGCTATATCGAGGGCCTGCCGGTTCCCGAGAGCGACGCGTTGCTGGATACGCTCTGGGCGCATATGACGGCGCCGGAGTTCGTCTGGGAGCAGGAATGGCGGCAGGGCGACCTGATCGTCTGGGACAACCGCTGCACCGCGCACGCACGCGGCTCCTTCGACCCCTCGACGCGGCGCCTCCTGCGCCGGATCACGGTCAAGGACGCGTGAGGCGGATGCGGGGCGGCTTCCGAATCCGACGCTCCACGCCGGACTGGAGATCCGAACGCAGGGCCGCGTGCGGGTTGCGCGCCCCCGAGCGCCCGGAACGGACGACGACCCCGGCATGACCGAGACCCTCGCCGGGAGCCTGGTCCGGGGCCTCGCCGAATACGGAACCGACCGCGTATTCGCCGTGCCCGGCGTGCACAACACGGAACTGTTCCGGGAGTTCGCCAGAGCCGGGATTTCCGTGGTGTTGCCGCGGCACGAGCAGGGCGCCGGGTTCATGGCCGACGGTTACGCACGAAGCTCCGGCCGCCCCGGCGTCTGCGCGGTCGTCTCCGGCCCCGGACTGACCAACCTCCTGACCGCGTTCGGAGAAGCGCACTCGGACTCGGTGCCGATCCTCGCAATCTCGACCGTCCTCTCGCGGCGCGACGTCGGCAAGGGGCGCGGCGAGTCGCACGACATGGCGGACCAGTCCGGCGCGGTGCGGAGCTTCGGGGCGCGGAGCTTCACGATCGAGGAGGCGGACGAGATCCCCGAACTCCTCGCGCGAGCGTTTGTCGCGTTCCGGGCGGAGCGCCCGAGACCGGTGCACCTCCAGGTCGCGTTCGACCGGCTTCGGTCGCCCGGCACCGAAGCGCCGATCGCCCGCCCGATTCCCGCGCCGCCCATGCCGCCGGAGGACGCGCTGAACGCCGCCGTCTCGGCGATCGAACGCGCCGAACGCCCGGTCGTGGTCGCCGGAGGGGGCGCCGCCGACAGCCGGATCGCAATGCTGCGATTCCGGAGCAAGACCGCCGCCCCCTTCGCCACCACCGTCGCCGGCAAGGGAATTCTGGACGAGACCCATCCCCTCTCGCTCGGTTGCGCGCTCCCGCGCCCGGCCCTTCGCGAGACCCTTCTCGCCGGCGATCTCGCGATCGCGGTCGGGAGCGAACTCGCGCACACCGATTTCGGGCCCGGTTCGCTGCCCTTCGCCGGCGAGACGATCCGGATCGACATCGACGCGCAGGCGCTCGCCACCAACTTCCGCGCCGACCTTCCGCTCCTCGGCGACGCCGGCGCGACGCTTGCGCTCCTGGCGGAACGGGTCTCCGCGCGAGGCGCCGGACCGCCCTCCGGTGCGGTCGCCGAGGCGCGCGCCTCCTCCGTACGGGACGCGCATGGCGAACGGCCGGGCATGGAGGGTATTCTCGACGCCCTCCGCCGGGCGCTGCCGAAGGACGCGATCGTCGCCGCCGACATGACAGAAATCGCCTATCTCGCCAACGAGGCGTTTCCGGTCCACGAGCCGCGCTCCTGGCTCCATCCGATGGGGTTCGGCACCCTCGGCTACGCTTTGCCGGCGGCGATCGGCGCCAAGCTCGCCTGCCCGCGCCGGCCGGTCGCGGCCCTGATCGGCGATTACGGCATCCAGTACGCCCTGGCCGAACTCGGCACGGCCTGCGAGCAGCGGCTTCCGATCCCCGTCCTGGTCTGGAACAACCGGAAGCTGCACGCGATCGAGAAGGACATGATCCGACGGCAGATGGACCCGATCGCCGTCCGGCCGCTCGCCCCGGATTTCCGCAGGCTGGCGCACGGCTTCGGCGCCCGGGCGGCCAGACCGGACACCCTGGCGGAGGTCGAGGCGTCCGTCGCACGGGCGCTTCGGGCACGCGGCCCCACGGTGATCGAGCTGCGGCCGGAGCGCTTCGGCGACTGAACGCGCTTCCCGAAGCGATTCCGTGCGATCGGCCCCGCCGGGACGAAGGGCTACCCGCAAATCGAACGGTCCGACCGCTCCCCGCCCGAGCCGCCGTAGCGTCGAGACTTGCCGCCCGTTCCGCGCAGACGCGCGTTCGAGAGGCAAACGCCAGCCGGGATCGCGAAGCGGACGCCCCGCCCCGCGGGCCGACTGCGCGTACCGCCGGTTCGCCTCGCGGTGACGCTCGCGACGCCCCGCTGCGCTGCAGTCCTTCGAACAATATTGATGAACCCAATCGCACTCGCTGCAAGCGACCGCTGCCTGCCGGCACCGCTTGCACAGATACCGCCGACCCACCTGCGACATGCCGCCGACCCGCGAGAGCGGGCTGGACCCGGCGGCGATACTGCCCCATACTGCGGCAGCAGCCGTGTCCCCGAGACCGGCTCGCCAGGTGCGGCGTCGGAACCGACCTTTTCACCGATTGCCGACGCCGCATCGCTCTCTTCCGGCCCGATTCCGAACCCTTCCGAACCGCAACGCCAGAGCCGATACCCGACACCGTACCGCGCACCCTCGCGACACCGACAAACCCCCGCGCACCTGCAGCGGCCCCAGCAAGGCCCCGTCCGCTCCGCCGCCGGGAGCCCTCGCCCGCCAGCGCCGGGAACGACCGCCGGCGCACCTCGCCACGCGCCAGGAACGACCCCCGCGACGTCGCGCCGCCACCAACCCCAATAGGACAGGCAACGGGGAAGAGAGCGGCACAGCCGCCCGGTGCCGCCCAACGAGAACCGACACCCGCCGACGCGACAAACCGCGCCCTGTCGCCAAATTCCCGCGATTTCTCACAATCGCCGACACGCCTTGCACGCCGGCGCCTTACGGGCAATACTCGAAGCCAAGGATTGGGCATTCCCGGTCGACGAAGGGGTCCCGGACTCTCCGGGGCCCCTTTGTTCTTGCCGACGTCGCAGGATCTCGGGGGAACCGCTTCCGCTCTCCCGGCTCGGACCCGACGAGGTCAGACGCAGGGTTCGGTCGATCGGGGCGTATCGGTGGCGCCGTCAGGACGGCGCGGCGCATGCCCGCGACGTTCGCCGTATTCGGGACGAACTCGGCCTGACTGCGCTTCGACCTCGCCGCGCCACGCGGCCCCGCCGACAGTACCGTGCGGCTCCAGGCCCCCCGAATCGCGGTGCCGAACCGCACCGCAAATCCCGTCGAGCCGTCGCCCGAACCCTTCCCGCGCGGCGCCCGACGAGCCGGGCCCTCCGGCCTCAGGTTCCGACCTTGGCCAGCACGTCGGCCCGGAGGAACTTCTCGATCACCAGCATGAAAGCCACGGACGGCACCAGCAGGATGAGCGCCGTGATGGAGGCGATCTGGTAGTTCCCCTCCATGCTCGCCGTGAACAGGAGGAGCGGCATCGTGGTGATGTCCGGGACGCCGACGAAGAAGGTTCCGGTGAACTCGTCGAGGGAGATCAGGAACACGAAGATGGCGCTGGCCAGGATGCCGGGCAGCGCGAGCGGCAGGGTTACGGTGCGGAAGGCGACGAAGGCGCTCGCGCCCATGTTGCGCGCCGCCTCCTCCAGCTCCCGGTCGACGGCGGAGAAGGCCGCGGTGGTGATCCAGACCGCGAAGACGAGACCCTGGATCGCGTGCACCAGCACCACGCCGATATAGGTCCCGTTCAACCCGAAATCGTAGAAGATATGCGCGACGTTCATGTGCACCGCGACGGACGGAAAGGCCTGCGGCAGGAGGAAGACCAGAAGGAACAGGCTGCGCCAGGGCAGGTTGCCGCGCCCGAGCGCGAGCCCGGCCGGAACGGCGACGGCGAGGCTCGCCGCCACCGTCGCCAGCGCGATCAGGACCGAGTTGACCAGCGATTCCATCGCGTTGCCCTGGGGGCGGAAGACGCGCTCCCAGAACCCGAACCCCCACTCCACCGGCAGCTTGTGCGGGAAGTACCAGACTTCCGCGAAGGCCCAGAGCAGCATGTTGGCGATCGGCCCGAAGACGGCGAAGGCGAGCAAGCCGAGGAGAACCGGCAGGGCGAGAGACGCGAGGATGCGGGCGGGCGTCATGCGGGACGGCCTCCCTCGCGCAAGCCCTGGCGGAGATAGGCCCAGGCGATCACGGCGGTCATGGCGTACGAGACGAAGCCCAGCGCGTTGGCGACCGGGTAGTCGCCGTAGGCGTTGATTCGCCAGGCCATGTCGACGGTCAGCATGGTGGGCGTCTGCGCGTTGACCATGAGCGGCACGGACAAGACCGACATCATCACGACATAGGAGAGAATTAGCGCCACCATCAGTGTCGTCGCCACCTGCGGCACGACGATTTCGAGGAGGACGCGGAGCCGCCCGGCGCCGAGATTGCGCGCCGCCTCGATGGTGGACCGGTCCAGCGACGCCATGGCGCCGGCGATCAGGAGCGCGGCGAACGGCGTCTGCTTCCAGACGAAGGTGATCACGATCCCCCGCCAGTCCAGAAAGCTTGCCGTGCCGAGCGGCGTGAGCAGGCCGGCCTCGACCAGCACGTTGTTCATCATGCCGTTCTTGGCCAGAAACGTCCGCATGAGCTGGCCGGCGACCACGAACGGGATGAACAGCGGCCAGCGGTAAAGCCAGCGAAGGACGGCGACCGCGGTACGGTTCTCGCCGAGGGTGAGATAGCCGCCGATGGCGACGGAGAGCGCGCCGATGAAGAAGGTCGCGACGGTCACGATGACCAGCGTGAAGAGGATGTCGAGCGAGTAGAAGTCGAACGCCTTGGCGAAGTTGGCCAGCGACCAGCCGCCGCTCTCCTCGGACCGGAAGGCCCAGACCAGGGAGTAGCCGAGCGGATAGAGGAACAGGAGCGCGATCATCGCGAGGGCCGGCGCGATCAGGACGAGGCCGCCGGCGCGGCTCCGCGACAGGCGTAGTTCAGGCGTGGCGAACCCTCCGGGGAATGCGGCGGGGGCCGGCCGCCGGAGGCGGCGGCCGGCGGTCTACGGTTTCGGAGCGCCCGGCGAACCGGCGCCGGGCGCTCCGGTCAGCCGGTCAGTTGGTGACCTGCTGCTCGTAGGACTCCATGATGTCGGCGAAGAACGCGCCCAGCGGGAAGGGCTTGCCCTTGGCCGCCAGGTCGGCCGGCGTCACGTCGGAGAAGATCTTCTCCCAGACTTCCGGATCCAGCGAATCCTGGACGTGCTGGGCGTCGATCCCCGGATACCAGTTGAACCGGTTCACGATTCCCTCGGCCTGGACCGCCGGGCTGGTGGCCAGCTCGATGAACCGGATGGCGGCGTCGCGATTGGCCGCCCCCTCGGGAATCCCGTAATAGTAGGGCTGTCCCGGCATGCCCGGGCCGAGCACCAGGAGCTTCATGTTCGGCGGCACGCGCCCGTCGGCCTGCCAGGTGTAGAACATGTCCACCCAGACCGGACCCATGACGATCTCGCCGCGGTTCATCATGTCGAGCGTGCCGGCGTTGCCGGGCGTGAAGGTCACGTGCTCGTTGAACGCCTTCAGCTCGGCGAGCGGGCCCGACCAGCCGTCCTTGAGGGCCGGATCGTACGGCCCGTTGATCACCTGGTCGGTGTCGCCGGCATAGGCGTACATCCAGCCGACGACGAAGGCGACGCCCGACATCCCGTTCTTGATGCCGTTGTAGCCGAAGGCGCCGGGATTGGCCTCCACCCAGGCCCGGAGCTCGTCGTAGGTCTGCGGCGGATTCTCGACCATGTCCGGAAAATACGCCAGCGCCGTCTGGCTGTGGAACATCGGCAGCACGTAGCCCTCGACGTCGGTGCCGAGCGCCATCAACGCGCTGTCCCGGGTCACCAGATCGCTGGTCGCGGCCTCGGAGCGGTACTGCGACAGGAGGCCGGCTTCGACCATCTCGCCGGTCTTCTTCTGGTTGGTGACGATGACGTCCGTGTCCACGGCGTCCGAGCCGGCCTGGGCCTCGAGCTTCTCCTTGATCTTCTGCGATCCGGCGTCGCCCGGACCCGTGCCGACGACCCGGACCTCCCAGCCCGGATTCTCTGCCTCGAACAGCGGACCCAGATAGTCGGTCACGTAGTCGACCATGTTCTGCGAGCCGCCGCTCGCCACGTTCAGGATATTCTGCGCGCCGGCGGATCCGGCCGCCATGAGCGCGCCGATTCCCAGCGCGGCCGCGAACAGCCGGCCGGAGCCTCGGGGTGTCGGTGATTTCATCGGTTTTCCTCCTCTTGCGTTACGGAAGCGCTCGAGCCGGAGCGGACGCGGAACCCGCGGGCTCCTCGTTGCCGCTCGCCTCGAACAGGTTCAGCGCGTCGGCCGGTATGCAGATCTCCACGATCTGGCCGATCGGAACGCGCCGGGGGTGATCGACGAGAAATTCCCTCCCGCCGATGTCTACGGAGTGCCGGTACGCGCTGCCGAGATAGCTGTGCTGCGTGATCCGGCCGCCGAGGGCGACGTGGTCGTCGGGCCGGGCGCCGGCCGTAGCGATCGACGCCGCCTCGCTGCGGAAGCGGGCGATCATCGGCCCCGCGCCGCCGCCGGGACAGTGCACGCCGGTCGGATGCCGCCCGCCCCGGACCGGCAGCCGCACGTCGCCGGCGATCTCCTCGCCGGTGAGCACGACGGCGCCGTTCTCGCGCCGGACCTCGACCGGATAGCCGTTCTCGGCTCCCATGAACGCCGCGACGAAGGAAGAGGCCGGGCGCTGGTACACCTCTTCGGGCGGTCCCGCCTGGGCGATCCTGCCCTCGTGGAGGATGACCATCCGGTCGGCCATGGACATGGCCTCCTCCCGGTCGTGCGTGACCAGGACGACGGTGAGGCCGAGGCGCCGCTGCAGGCCGCGCACCTCGTGGCGCATGTTCTGGCGGATACGGGCGTCGAGATTGGAAAGGGGCTCGTCGAGGAGCAGGATCGGCGGATCGATCGCCAGCGCCCTCGCCAGCGCGACCCGCTGGCGCTGGCCGCCGGAGAGCTGCGCGACGTTGCGCCCCTCCAGCCCGGTGAGGCCGACGAGCGCCGTCAGCTCCGACACCCGCTCCGCGATCCTGGCCTTCGGCCACCTCCTGAGCCGCAGGCCGTAGCCGATGTTCTGCGCCGCCGACATGTGCGGCCAGAGCGCGTAGGACTGGAACATCATCGCCATGTTGCGGCGCTCGGGCGGTCGGCCTTCCACCGACTCGCCGCCGACCCCGATCCGCCCGGCCGCGACCGGAACGAACCCGGCGAGCGCGCGCAGGAGCGTGGTCTTGCCGCAGCCGGAAGCGCCGAGAAGGGCGACGAACTCGCCGGCCTCGACCGAGAGGTCGATGTCCGTGAGCACCGGGTCGCCGCCGTAGGAGACGCGCAGTCTCTCGATCTCGATCGGCAGACCCTTCATGTCCGGGCTCCCGCTTCCGTTGCGGTCCGCGTGCGGTCGGAGCCCGACGGCACGGTCTCCGTCCGCCGACCCCTGCACACCCTTGCAACATACCGCCTGCGCCGGGCCGGGGATACCGCCGGGATATTGCGTCCGCATGTCGAAGTCCGGCCTTCCGGAGCCTGCCGACGCGCGCATGGAAGGCCAATCGGCCGCTTTCGCCGTCGCCGGACGGTCGCAGAGCGAACGCGTGCCGGGCCGAGCGCGCGGCTGCGGCCGGTCTCGGAATTCGGAGGACAGGACCCATCCCGTGACTTGCGGCTCCGAACGCCGCAGCGCGCGGATATCGGCGGACGCACCCCTTGCGCGGAGGCCGCTTCGACCCCATGTATCGGGTGCCGGGGGTCGTAATCGAACCCGGCGCCCAGTTCCGCCGGAGGCGTCCGATCGGGGAGCCTCCCAAGCGGAGGAATCGCTTCAATCAGGAGGATTTGACATGAACATGAGAACGCTCGACCTCTCGCCGCTGTACCGCGCTTCGGTCGGTTTCGACCGGCTCGCGTCGACGATGAACTCGCTCTCGCGGGCCGACGCCGCCGCGACCGCCTACCCGCCCTTCAACGTGGAGAAGACCGGCGACGACGCCTATCGGATCTCGCTCGCGGTGGCCGGATTCGGCGAGTCCGACATCGACATCGAGACCCGCGAGGGTCGGCTGACGATCTCCGCGTCCCGCAAGGACACCGCCAGGGAGAAGGGCCGCGACTTCCTCTACCGGGGAATCGCCGAGCGGTCGTTCGAAAAGCGCTTCGAGCTCGACGCCAACGTCAAGGTGACCAGCGCCGCGCTGGAGAACGGGCTGCTCCACGTGGATCTCGTCCGCGAGATTCCGGAGGCACTGAAGCCGCGGAAGATCTCCATCAACCGGGTGGAGGAAATCGCGGCGGCCTGACCGAACGGCGGCGGCGGGGCGAACGACCCGTCGCCGCTTCTGCCGGGGCGCTCCCGCATTCCGGGCGCCCCGGCGGGCAATCTTCGGACTTCGGGCTACAATGCGGTCGGGTTCGCTCCAGACCGAAACCCGCAATCCAGCTTCCAGGGAGACATGATCATGGCCGTTTCGCCCCCCGCCTGCGACTTCGGATGGAAGGCGCCGGCCTTCGACCTGCCTGCCGTCGACGGCAGGAACTACGCGCTCGAAGGCATCGCCGGGAAGAACGGCACCCTGGTCATGTTCATCTGCAACCACTGCCCGTACGTGACCAGCGTCGTCGACCGGCTGGTCGCGGACGCGGGCGAGCTGCTCGACGCGGGAATCGGCGTGGCGGCCATCTGCGCCAACGACGCCGACACCTACCCGGACGACTCCTTCGAGAACATGCAGGCCTTCGCCGAGCGCCACGGGTTCCCGTTTCCGTATCTGCACGACGAGAGCCAGGAAGTGGCCCGCGCCTACGACGCCGCCTGTACGCCGGATTTCTTCGGATTCGACGCCGATCTCGGCCTTCAGTTCCGGGGACGCCTCGACGCCGCCGGGCGCAATCCGCGTCCCGAAGGCATGCGCCGGGAGCTGGTCGAAGCCATGCTGCAGATCGCCGAGACCGGCCACGGCCCCGAGGACCAGGTCCCGTCGATGGGCTGCTCCATCAAGTGGAAGAATTAGCCTCCGCGGCTTCCTTCACCTCGCTCCACGCCGCCTCGAGTTCCTCGATCCCGAGCGCTGCCAAGATCTCGCCCCGCTCCGCAAGCGTCCGCTCCATCCGCCGGAACCGGTCCTCGAACTTCCGGTTCGCCCGCCGCAACGCGGATTCGGGATCGACGCCGAGATGGCGGGCGAGGCTCACGACGGCGAACAGGAGATCGCCGAGCTCCTCCTGGCGGCCTGACGCGTCGCCGGCCTGGCGCAGCTCCCGAATCTCCTCGTCGATCTTGGCGTAGGTCCCCTCCGCGTCTTCCCAGTCGAAGCCGACGCGCGCCGCCCGCTGTCCGAGCGTCATGGCGCGCGCGAGCGGCGCCTCGGGGCTCGCCGCCCCGTCGATCGCGCTCTTCGGCGCACCGCCCGACTCTTTCGCCTTCTCGCGGTCCCAGTCCGCGGCGCCGAACGAGGCGCGCCGCTCTCCGTCGCCGAAGACGTGCGGATGGCGGCGCACCATCTTGTCCGAGATCGCCTCCGCCACGTCGGCGAAGTCGAAGGCGCCACGCTCCTTCGCCATCTGGGCGTGGTAGACCACCTGCAGGAGCAGGTCTCCGAGTTCCGAACGCAACGCCGCCATGTCGTCGCGACGGATGGCGTCCGCGACCTCGTAGGCTTCCTCGACCGTGTAGGGCGCGATGGAGCGGAAGTCCTGGCGTACGTCCCAGGGACAACCGGTCTCCGGGTCGCGGAGTTGCGCCATGATCGCGAGGAGCCGCGAAACGGAGGCGCCGCTTTCCTCCATGGCGACCCGCGATCCGGGCACGCGCCCGGAACCTATTTGCCGGCGGCCTCGAAGGAGCGGAGGATGACGGCTTCGGCCTCCTCGCGCCCCTGCCAGCCGGTCACCTTGACCCACTTCTCCGGCTCGAGGTCCTTGTAGCGTTCGAAGAAATGCTTGATCCGCTCGCGCTCGACCTCGGGAAGGTCCGACACGTCGCGGATATGGCGCTGGAACGCGTCCACCTTGTCGTGCGGAACGGCGACGATCTTGTCGTCGACGCCGGCCTCGTCCTCCATGTTGAGGACGCCGATGGGCCGGCAGCGGATCACCACGCCGGGCGAAAGCGCCACGTCGGTGCGCACCAGGACGTCCGTCGGATCGCCGTCGTCGTGCAGCGTGTTGGGGATAAACCCGTAGTTGCAGGGGTAGTACATCGGGGTGGGCACGATGCGGTCGACCATTACGGCGCCGGAATCCTTGTCGATCTCGTACTTGACCGGTCCGCCGCCCCCGGCGCCGCCGGGGATCTCGATCACGACGTTGATGTCGGTCGGCACGTTCTTGCCGGCCGGAATGGCGTTGACGTTCATGGCGTTCTCCGCATCGGCGAGAGGGGGTCCGGCGATTGCGCGAACCGGTCCGAGGAGTAAGGATCGCGCCCCAAGAATCCGTCGTCCCGTCCCGGCCGCAGCCATGCGGCCCCGGACGTCAAATCCCGCATCCGTGCGGCGAACCTCAGAGCATGAACGGAATACCCGGATTCTCGCCCGCAGTCAATTCGCTTGCAGAATTCGGGGGGCGCACCCGCCGGGAATTGCGGCAAGACTTCCCGACGCCGGCTGCCGATTTCCGTGCACCGGTCGCCGCGTCCGGTCAGCGGACGAACACGGCCTTTTCCGTCTCGCGATCGTCGAACATCCGAAACGCGGTCTCGGCTTCGTCGAGGCGGAAGGTATGCGTGGCAAGACGCTCGAGATCCACGTTCTTCCGCTCGATCAGGGCGAGAATGTCCGAATACTCGTTCGTCGCGAAGTACCAAGAACCGAACGCGCTGAGTTGCTTGCGGATCATGTGGTCGCTCGGGCGAATGGTGGTCTCCTGCGCTTCGCCGATCATCGCCAGCCGGCCGAACGGCGCCAAGGCGTCCAGCGCCATATTGTGCGCCGCCGAATTGCCGGAACAGTCGATCGCGCTGTCCAGACCGTCTCCCCCGGCAAACTCCCGCACGCGATCGACCGCCTGCGGGTCCTTCGGATCGAGCACGAGGTCGGCGCCGAGTCCGGCCGCGAACTTCCGGCGATTTTCCATCGGGTCCAGCGCGACGACGCTGCCGCCCATGGCGTGCGCCGCGAGCACGCCGCTCGATCCCATCGGCCCGAGCCCCCAGATCCCGACCCGCGACAGGCCGTTGACGCCGAGCTTCCGGCAGGCGGAAAACAGCGTTCCAAACGCGTCGGTGGAAATCGCCGCAGCCAGATGCGACATGTGCGACGGAGTCTTCAGCAAGTTGCGGGCAGGAACCTTCAGGAACTCCGCATTCCCGCCGTCGGCGGTAAATCCGAGACACTTCCAGGTCGGACAGTGGTGATGGTTTCCCTGCCGGCAAAACGCGCAATGTCCGCACCCTATGGCGAGATATGCGGCAGCGCGGTCGCCGATGCCGAATCCCCGGACGTCCGCGCCCACCTCCACCACCTCGCCTGCGGGTTCGTGCCCGGTGATGCATCGGCCGGCCGCCTCGCCGCCGACCACCGCGTTTCCGTAGTAGAGGCTCAGGTCGCTGCGGCAAATGCAGGAAGCCTTGATCTCGATCAAGACCTCGTCCGGTCCCGGCTTCGGAACCGCGACGCTGCGGACTTCGACCCGCCGGTCTCCCGGCAGGTACACCGCGGTCATGCTGGCCATCTGGCGTCTCCGATCCTGTCTTCTCCAATCCGAACCGTCCCCGCGGCGCAAGAAACGCTCGGCCCCGCGGTACGCCCCTGCGCGACGCCCGCCGGAACCGTGCGCCGGCTGACGAGGGCGGTCAGATTCGGTAGTGCCGCTCTAAAGGCCGGACGCTGACCGCGACCGGATTCTCCATGTTCCCGGCTTCCGCCTCCCAGTCGTCGAATTGCCCGTAGGCCGACCAGATGGTGGAACCCGAAGGCAGTTCCGGATACTCGTTCTCGCCGTTGGTGCCCCAATTGACCCAACCGGAATCGTGACGCTGGACGATCTGCATACGGGGTACGGTCCGGTTCACGTATCGCACGAAGGAATACCCCGTCAGAGGGCTGTACTCGCAGGTCTTGCGCGCGTTGAGCGGAAAAATCGTCTGGGTCGGCTCGCGGTTCACGTCGACGAAATCTTCCGTGTATTTCATCAGGTTTCGCTGCGCGTCCGACCACACGACGTCGTTGGCGGATTTCCAGATCCGCTCCGTTTCCTCGCGCAGGACCTCCTCGGGCAGCAAGGCCTCGACGACGCAGAACAGGCGCCAGTAGTGGTCCCAGCTCCATTCGGACGGCGCTTCGGCCGGATCGATGCCGAGGCGGTCCATTGCTTGCGCGATCAGTTCCGGTTCGCGCCGCTTCAGATCCTCGATCCGGGCGAGCAGGATCTCGGCGTAGAGGTCTCCGGCACGGTATGCCGTGCCGTCTTGGTGCTTGTAGGCGGAGAGGAGCAGGTTTCCCTTGCCGCTCTCGATCTCGTCGCCCACCGTGATTCGGTTGCGGCATTCGCGCCCGTCGATGACCGTCTCGTAGTCGTCCGGGTAGTAGCTGCGCACGAACCAGTGGGACCGGTAATGGAAGCGCCAGCGCACGTCCAGGTTCTTGCCCCGCAACTCCGGCCTCAGCCCGTCGGGCACCCGGACCCGCATCCGGTACTCGCAAACCACCGGACCCTCGGCCAGCGGCTCGAACTCCGCCACCGCGTGTGCCGGCGGGTTGACCAGTCCGTTCTCGGGCGTGAAGAAAGGCCCGTACACGCCTCCGAACGCGTTGCCGTTCCGGTGGATCAGGTTGACCCGCTGCCGGTTGTGTTCGAAATGGCGTATTCCCCACTTGCTGCCGCCGTCCCCGCCGGCCGTGCCTGTACAGAGTTCGATCGTGTACGCGCCGGTGTCGAGACGCCGGTAGCCGTCCTCCAGGACGGGGGCTTCCTGCCGTATTCCGTCCGGCTCGCCGCCGTCCAACGCTCGCTCGGACAGGTACAGGTAGTAGTCGGCGGATTCCTGGCCTTCAACAAAATTGGCCAAGAAGCACAGATTGGCGAACCTCAACCGCCCCGGTTCGGATGCGCTCGCGTCCAGCACCTGACAGGGGACCGGATCGCCGGCGGAATCGGTCATGCTCAGCCCCTCGCTCGACGGACCGAACGTCGAGAAGTGGATCGCGACCTCCGCCGGTTCGTCCGCTCGCGCGCGGCAACCCGGGTTGTGCAGGACCAGCGGGATCCGGTGACTTGCGCGCTCTATCGTCCAATGGTCCATGATTCTCCTCCCTCCGCCGGACGGTTGTTGCCGATCAGTCTCCTCCGACCTCCGGCGCTCGCGCTTCGATTCGCTCGCCGGTCCCGGAATCGAACAGGTGCACGTCGTCGGGCCTCACGCCGAGCCGGATACGCTCGCCTTCCCGCAGCGGCGTACGGTCCAGCGTTTGCATGACCAGCTCCCGCCCGCCCGCCTCGCAGACGACGATGGTCTCCACGCCGGTAGGCTGAACGCTCTTGACTGCGGCACGCAGCGATCCGCCCTCGGCGACGGCCAGGTGATGAGGCCGGATTCCCGCTTCCACGCTCCGCCCCCCTTGCGCGCCGAATTCCGCCCGCAGCGGGACGCTCTGACGCTCGCCGAACCGGGCCGTCACGCCGGAGCCGTTCGCTTCCACGGAAGCCGGGAAAAAATTCATTGCCGGGGATCCGGTAAAGCCCGCGACGAAGCGGTTGGCCGGCCGGTCGAAGATTTCCAGCGGCATCCCCACCTGCTCGATCCGTCCGGCGTTCATCACGACGATGCGGTCGGCCATGGTCATGGCTTCGACCTGATCGTGGGTTACGTAGATCGAGGTGGCGCCGAGACTCCGATGGAGATCCTTGATCTCCACCCGCATCTGCACCCGGAGTTTGGCGTCCAGGTTGGATAACGGCTCGTCGAACAGGAACACCCTCGGCGACCGCACGATGGCCCGACCCATCGCCACGCGCTGCCGTTGACCGCCCGAGAGCTCGCGGGGAAGCCGGGTCAGCAGCCGTTCGAGGCCGAGCATTCCGGCTGTCCGTCGTACCGCGCCGTCGATCGCGCTACGGCTGTTCCGCGCAATCTTGAGGCTGAACGCCTGGTTCTCGTAGGCGGTCATGTGCGGATAGAGGGCGTAGTTCTGAAACACCATCGCGATGTTGCGCTCCTTCGGCTCCAGGTCGGTGACGCGGTCGCCGGAAAAGAAGATCTCGCCCCGGGTCGGTCGCTCGAGCCCGGCGACGATCCGCAGGAGCGTTGTCTTGCCGCAGCCGGAAGGGCCGAGAACCACTACGAACTCGCCGGCCGGGACTTCGAGGTCGACTCCCTTCAGGACTTTCGTCCGGCCGATGTTCTTGACCATTTCCGAGACCCGGACCGTCGTTGCGGGTCCTTCACCCGTCTCCATCTCGCTCTCCCGTATCGGCGGCGGCCGTGCCCTTCCGCCGGCCGCCGAATTCCGTTCCGGCTCGGGCAGGTGTCACGTTCCCGGGCGCCGGACGGACAAATTGCGGAACGTCGCCTCCCCTTCCTGCACGTACAGGCCGAGCATGGTCCCGGTCCGCTCGTAGATCCGGTAGGTAAGTGCGACCTGATCCGCGACGAAACACTCCAGCATCTCGCCGCACCGGATCAGCCGCACCGGAATTCGGCCGTTCCCGGGCAGGACCGGAATGCGGTGCTGCACCAGCGGCGTATCAATGTCCGGCTCCCGCCGGTCGCCGGACATCTGCTGCCAGGTCGGATCCTTGGCCACCGGCCACCGGCAAAGCGCGACGCTGCCCCGGCTGCCGCTCACCTCGACGAAGTAGCCCGATTCCATGTCCGGCGCGGCTTCCACCAGGATGCCGGCCGAGTCGGTCGCTCCCTGCAATTCGATCTCGGTCTCCAGCATCAGCTCCTGGCGCGAAACCTGCAGCGTCGCGTAGGCGTAGCCGCTGTGCGCCTCGGCGCGTACGGTCGACCCGTCCCTCTCCCAATTTCCCCAGGCGCCTTCGAGACCGAATCCCACGTCGGTGTCGTAGGCGGCGGCAACCTCCGGCACCAGCCGGGTGGTCAGCGTTCCGCCCGGCTGGGAGACCAGCTCCCGAGGCGACGCGAACCTGCCGCCCCACTCCCAGGTCGAGTCGGGATCGTGGTTCATCTTGTCGTGCGCCCAGGCGAAGGTAACCCGACGATTCCCGTCGCTGGCGGATTTCGCCGCGTAGAACCGCCGCCCGTCGATCGCCTCGTGGGCCCGGGATTCCCAGGGTCCGTCCATGCTGCGCGCCACGCGATAGAGGGTCTGGGCGCGTTCGGAATAGCGAGAGAACACCAGGTAGGCGTAGTCGCCGAGGTAGAAGGTCTCCGGGCATTCCGGACAGTGGGTGATGCGGCGGGTCCAGTTCGACTCCACCCACTCCCAGGATTCGAGATCGCGGGAGCGCAGTTCCGCGATGCACCCGCGGCGGTGCACCGGGCCCTCTTTCTCCCGTGTCGCAATCAGCATCCGGAAGCAGCCCTCCCGCTCGTCCCGGAATACGAACGGATCCCGCCAGTCCACCGTCTCGTAGCGCTCCGCGATCGGCTCGATTACCGGGTTGTCCGGGTTCTTGGTCCAGGTCACGAGGTCGTCGCTGGTCGCAAGGCAAATGCGCTGGAAGGAGCTTCCGCCGGCGATCCGGTTTCCCGTGTAGTAGAAGTGGAACCGCCCCTCGTGTTCAATCGCCGAGCCGGTCCAGATACCGTCGCCGTCCACCGACCCGGGCGGTCCCTTCCGAATCGCGTCCGGCAGGATTTCCCAATTCACCAGGTCCCGGGACGCGATGTGGGCGAGGGTATTCTTCTGGCGCTCGATCACCCCCCATGCGCCCTTCGGCGTCTTGAGGAAGAACACGTGCCAGACGCCGTCGTGGTAGAACGGCATGGCGTCGCCCGCGCCCTCGCTGTCTTCCGGTCTGAATCCAAGTAGCCTCATCGCAACTTCCTCCCTCTTGTCCCGCAGTTCGGTCCGCGCCGTCCGCTACCGGAAGCGGGTACGGGCCCGGCTGCCGCCCCGTCTCCGGCAGGACGGAAGGCCTTCCCGGATGCGCGGCAACGCCGTTTCATTTCATCGCGCCGAAGGTGATCCCGCGCCGAAATCCCGCCTGCGTGAGCAGGTAGAGCGCCAGGATGGGCGCGAACATGATCACGCAGGTGGTGGCGATCAGCTCGTAGTTGAAGGTGAAGCGTCCCATGAAGTCGATGATGGAGACGCTGAGCGGCATGATCTCCTTCTGCGTCGCGATGACCAGCGGAAAGAAGAAGCTGTTCCAGGCCCACAAGAACTCGATGAGGGCCAGCGCCTTGATCGCCGGCATCCCGACCGGAATCATGACGTGCCACAGGATCTGCAGGTCCTTGCATCCGTCGCAGACGGCCGCCTCGATCAGCGCCCGCGGTACGTCCTTGAAGAAGGTCGTGATCAGGAATATGCCGAAAGACAGTCCGAGCGCCGTTTGCGGCAGGATCAGGCCGGCGAAGGTGTTCAGAAGATCGAGGTCCTTGAGCAGGTTGTAGATCGGTATCAGGATCGAGATTTCGGAGACCATCAGCCCGATCAGGACCGACAGGAACATGGTCTGCTTGCCGAAGAATTTCTTCAGCGCGAAGGCATAGCCGGCAAAGACGGAGAGAACGAGCGTCAGAATTGTCGTCGAAGAGGCCAGGATAACGCTGTTGATAAAGCTCTTGTAGTATTCCCGCTCGATGAAGATCAGCGGGAAATTGAACCATCGCGGGTCCTTCGGCAGCGAGAAGGTGTGCCGGAACAGTTCCGCCTGCGACTTCAGCGACGCGTTGAACATCAGGTAGATCGGGAAGAGGGAGAGCGCCACAAAGAACAGGAGAACGGCGTGGACCAGGACCGGATTGCCGATCGACAGAATCCGCCGGCAGCCGGTCGGACCTGCGCCGAACCGCGGGATCGGCCCCCGCCCTTTCGCCGCTGCGCTCACCGGACTTCCAGTTGCTGGCCGGCGAGATTGCGGATGACGACCAGGCTGAGCAACAGGATGATGACGGTCAGCACCGTGCTCATCGAGGCGGCGTAATTCACCTCGCCCTGCCGGAGGAACAGGTCGTACATGTAGACCCCGACGACCTGGCTGCTCTCGTTCGGCCCGCCGTTCGTGGTGACGTAGATCAGGTCGAAGAACTTCATCGACCCGATGATGGTGTAGACGGTCATGAAAAGGATGGTGTTCCGGAGCAACGGCAGGGTCACGTAGAAGAAGCGCCGGAACGGGCCGGCGCCGTCGATTTTCGCCGCCTCGTTCAGGTCCGGGTCGATGTTCTGCAGGCCGGCCAGGAAAATCAGCGTGCAGAACCCGAAATACCCCCAGCTGCCGATCATGTTCACCGACACCAGCGCCAGCCGCTCGTCGCCGAGCCAGAACTGCTTCAGCGCCCCGAGACCGACCGCCTCCAAAAGCTGGTTCAGGGCGCCGACGTTGGGGTTGTAGATCCAGCGCCAGACGATGGCGGCGATGATCGAGGCGACAGTGACGGGGATGAAGAAAATCGTGGCGTAGACCAGCCGGCTTCGACGGCCCGCAAGCAGCACCGCGAGTAGCAGGCCGATCACGACCGGAATCGCGATGCTGAGGAGAACCCAGATGACGTTGTGCCCGATGGCCAGCAGGAAGACGTCGTCGTCGACCAGCTGGCGGTAGTTCTGCAGCCCGGCGAACGAGTAGTCCTTCGAGCGGGGAGTCGGCGCGGTGAGAAAGCTCAGCTGCAGGTTTCGGGCGATGGGGTAGTAGACCCAGAGCCCGAGATATAGCATCGCCGGGAATACGAACAGCAGAGGATTGATCCGTTCTCTCCGCGTGGACCCCCGCGTCTCTGCGGTACGGAGGCGGCGCATCGTCTCGCCGCCTCCGCGTTTCGCGGCGGTTCGCCCGGCGCCGGACAGGTCGCGAACGACCCGGACGGTCCGGTCAGCGCGAACCCGGATCCCAGACCTGGCCCTTGGACGCGGCGATCGCGGTCTGCTCGTCCATGCCGTTCAGGAAGTCCTCGATCGATAGCTCTCCTCCGAGCACGCCCTGCATCCCCTGATAGAGATAGCGCACGACGTTCGGCGCGACGGTCGTGTGGAACGCGTCCACGTTGAGATCCTGCATGCCCTGGCCGACGCTGAACGCCTTCTTGATGACGTCCGATACGGCGTAATCGTCCCACGGAATCGCGTCCTTCTGGATCGGAATGGCGTAACCGTCCTCAATCCAGACGCTCAGCCACCGCGGATTGGTGACGTATTCGATGTAGGCCGCGGCGTCGTCCTTGATCTCAGAGCCTTCCCAGATGTAATAGGCCGAGCCCTCGGACATGTGCGTGGACTGCGGCATGTCCGGCTCGATCTGCGGAAAGTAGAACACGTCGAGTTCGTCCTCAGGCATGTTCGCCACCACTTCGTGGATGATCCAGGTGCCGGTCCAGAGCGCCGTCGCCTGGCCCGTGTAGAGCTGGGCGATGGAATCGCCGTAATGCATGCCGAGGAAGCCGGGGCTGAAACAATCGGCCTCGACCATGTCCACGAAATACTCCAGGGCACGGACGAACGCAGGGTTGTTCCACTTTTCGCGGCCCTGAAGCACGTCTAGGCCGAGTTGGCGTCCGCCGGTCAGCGCCGCGAGGTCTGTGAAGTTGTTCGCCGCTTGCCAGCCGTCCGGCGAGTCGCTGAACGCGATGGCGATCAGGCCAGCGTCGTTGGCCACGCGGCACCAGTTCAGCACTTCCTCGAAATTAGTCGGCGGCTCGAGACCGAGATCCGCGAAGAGCCTCTTGTTGTAGTAGACGTATTCGAGGTCCTGCTCCCAGGGGTAGGCGTAGAGCTTGCCCTGGTACATGTTTCGCTCGATCGCCCAGTCCGGAAGGCGGCTCCACCAATCGTACTTGTCGGCGTACGGCGTGAGATCGGCCAGATAGCCTTCCCGGGCGTAGGCCGTGATTCCCGCGCCCGACGGCCAGGAGTAGAAGACGTCCGGGGCGTCGCCCGAAGTCAGGGCCAACTCCACGGCGTTTCGGACCGGCCAGCCGCCGCCGAATACGGAACGGGACATCACGATATTCGGATGCTCTTCTTGCCAGGCCTGATGAATCTTGTCGATCGCCGGACCGGCGGCGGTCATACCGTAGTATTCCCACTGGTCCCAGACCTTGAGAATTACCTTCTCGTCCTGTGCGTTGGCGGGAGCCGAGAAGCTCGCAGCCAGCAGGGCCGCCGATGCGGCCAGCGCAAATTTCCGAAGCATTATTCCTCTCCTTGGTTGTCGTTCAGGACTGCCGAGCGGCTTCTTGATTGCGTCCCGCCTTCATGTGCAGCCTGTGTTGCCGTTTCCCCCCTTCATCACTTCCTTCCGGCCGCCGACGCCGTTCCCGAACGGCCGGCGGCAGACCTCAACCGGATTCCCGGCGCTGCAAGAGCGGGCGCATGTATCGGTATGCGCGCCGGGCCAGGTCGTCCGGCTCGACGTTCCGGCGATCGAAGCCGATCTCCATCGTCAGGTAGCCGTCGAAGCCCACGTCACGAAGCGACTCGACCAGCGACTCGTAATCGACCACCCCGCTACCGGGAGGGTTCCGGTCCGCGTCCGCGAGATGGACATGAACCAGCTTCTCCCGCAGGCGATAGACGTAGTCGGTCGGAACCTCGTTCCGGTAGAGCGTGTGATAGGTGTCGAACATCGCCTTGACGTTCGGGCGTCCCACCTCCGCAGTCATCGCCAGGACGTCGTCGCAGCTGTCGACCAGGTTGCTGTCGGCGGAAGTCGGCTCCACGGCGACCGTGACGCCGATCCCCTCCGCGTGCGCGGCGATCTCCGCCAGGGATTCGCAACTCCACATCCAGGCGTCCCGCCGGGACGTGCCAAAGACCTGCCAGCCTGCTACGTACAGCAGAATGCGGCCGCCCCACTCGGCGCAGAGATCCGCGACCTTCTTGTATTGATCCACTGCGGCCGCCCGCTCGAGTGCGTTCGCCGATGCGGCGTTGAACCCGGGACCGCCGCCGGGGGCCGGCAGCATGCTGGAAAGCGCGAGTCCCGATTCCTCGAGCGCGGTGCGGATTTCCCTGCGCCTCGCCGTCGTCAGGTAATCGGGATAGGCATGGGGCGCCGCGGCGCCGATCTCGATGCCGTCGTATCCTATCTGCGCCAGCCGCCGGATGACCTCCTCCAACGGATAGGCCGGAACCCAGACCGGAAAGCTGGAATAGACCCAATTGTTGAATGCGAGTTTCACCCGCGCATCCCCCCGGCGCTTGCAGGGACAATCTCCCGCCGCCGCCTATCCCGGATGCCCGCGCTGCTTCTCTCGACCGGCGGCGACGCGACCCCGTTTCGGTTCTGACGCTAACGCTCCGAGACCGGATCGAACAGTTGGAATTTTGTTCAATTTGAACAGTATGGCCGGCTGTGCGGTCAGTAGTGCCCCCGCTCGCGCATGGCGCGGTCGGCGCGATCCTGAGCGGTCGACAGGGCCGCCCGGATCGACTTTTCCCCTTTCAGCATGTCGTGGATCTCCTCGCCCGCGATCATCATCACAGACGAGATTCCGGGAACGGGCGGGCGCGGCCACATGCGAAGCGTGCCGTCTCGAACCATCCCGTCCACGAACCCGATGATGGGCGACATCGCAGCGATCTCGGGATCCCTGGTAAGGCTAAACCTCGGGCTGGCCAGGTTGCCGTTCGCGACGAACAGTTTTGCGGCACTGGCGGAGGTGAAGGCCTGCAGCGCCGTCCAGGCGGCCGGGATCCGCTCCGGAGCGATGTTGGAGGGGACGGTGAGCGCGTATCCTCCGAGCGGCGAGATCGGTCGCATGCCCTCGACGGTGGGATGCGCCATATAGCCGGACTTTCGGAAGGCCGGAGACGATTCGTCGAGTTCGAAGAGATGCGCCAGCGTCGTGTGGCAGTAGGCCATGGCGACCCTGCCGTCCGCATAGGCCCGCGCGCGGTCAATCCACGTCATCGACAGGACGTCTCGCGGAGAATGCGCCGTCAATTCCCGCAACAACTCTGCCGTCGCCCGCGCCTCCGGCCTCAGGAACGCCGGGCGCAGGCATTCGCCGGCCGCGTCCTCGGCCCGGAATCCGTCCGGTTCCCGCGCCAGATTGAGGATCGGGTGACCATGCGCCGCCATGATGAACATGAAGGTATGCCCGAGCGCCGTTCCCCGTGCGCCGTTCCAGGCGATACCGCTGACGCCCCGCTCCGGCGCGTGCAACCGGCCGGCCGCCTCGAGCAGTTGTGAGAGCCTGCGCGGCGGAACTACACCGGCCTCGTGAAGCATGTCCCGGCGATACACCAGCGGTTCCGCAGTCGTCATGAGGGGGAGTCCGTAGATCCGGCCGTCCCGGCGCACGCTCGCGATGGAGTCGGGAAAGAAGTCGCCAAGGTCGATCCCCGAATCGGAAATCAGCGAGTCGAGGGAGAGAAGCCGTCCGCGCGTGATCATGTCTCCGAACCAGGGGAGATCGCAGGCGATCAGGTCGTAGGCGGACAGTTGCTTCTCGCTATTGGCGACAATCTCTCGCCGGAGCCGGTCGATCGACATGGCGCGAAGGCGGATGCCGACGCCGAGAATCATCTCGAATTGCTGGCGCAGTCCTCTCATGGCCATGGAAGTGGGATCGGCGTGGAACAGGACGCGCAGCCCTCGCGAAAGCTGAAGCTTCTTGCCGAGCACGGACGGCGGAGAGATCACGCCGGAACTGGCGGGATTTCGCCGGCGCGACGGCGGAACGGGCGCACGGTTCCTGCGGGTCATCGCGTCGGTGGATGCGGATATCAGCCGGCGCGTGCGGTAGGCGAACTCCTGCCAACGTTCCAGCAGCTCCGGCGAAGGATGAAGAGAGAAGGACTTGCCGGTAGCGGTGCGCTCGCGGCGCAGAATCAGCCCCCGGACGATCATTGCGTCGATCGCACGGTAGGCCGTGCTGTAACTCAAGCCGGAATCGTGCGCCAGGGTCGAGTGCGTAGTGAGCCGTCCGTAAAAGTGGTTGCGGATCAGGTGAAGCACGATTCCCATTTCCCGCAGATCGATTCCGAGGCGGAGCGTATGCCGGCTCTCCGAGCGCAGATCCGAGATCAGCTCGATGGTGTTCAGCATCTCGTCGGAATACTTCAGGTCCACCGGCCTGCCGGTCGGTTCTTCGTACGGTCCTTCCGGCGCCGCGTGTTCATGCGACGCAGGCCGGTTGCGTCTGACTGTCATCTCCGGCTTCGCTCGATCGACGTCCCCGACCGCTGCCGTCGGACGGACCGAAGCGCCGGCCCGGCGTTTAGGGCCCGCGCGGCCGAGGACAGGTTCCGCAGGCGATTCTCGGCTCCCATGCGGGAAAGATCAACCGCCCACCGTCGCATGCGAGAAACCAAATGCGTCGTTCGCAACACGCCCGCGAGACCCGCTGCGCGAGTAGGGAGGAGCTACGTCCCCTCGGCCCGGCCTGTGACGTTCCGCACCAGTGCTTACGGGCCCTTCAGGTCTGACCGGGTATGCCATTGCGGCCATGCAAGTCGCCCCGGCCTACTCCCATTCGATCGTGCCGGGGGGCTTCGAGGTGACGTCGTAGACGACGCGATTGACGCCGCGAACCTCGTTCACGATGCGGGTGGCGACCCGCGCCAGGAACGCCGGCTCGAAAGGATACGGATCGGCCGTCATTCCGTCCGTCGCCCGCACCGCCCTGAGCGCGCAGACGCGCTCGTAAGTCCGGGCGTCTCCCATCACGCCGACGGACCGGACCGGAAGCAGCGCGGCGAATGCCTGCCAGATATCGCCGTAGAGGCCGGCCGCCCGGATCTCGTCGAGGAAGATCGCGTCCGCCTCCTGCAAAACGGCGACCGAATCCCGCGTGACCTCGCCCGGAATGCGGATGGCGAGGCCGGGACCGGGAAACGGGTGCCGCTCGAGAAATGCGCCCGGCAGTCCGAGTTCCGCGCCGAGGGCGCGTACCTCGTCCTTGAAGAGCGTCCTGAGCGGCTCGAGAAGCTCGAACGGCATGTCGCTCGGCAAACCGCCGACGTTGTGGTGAGACTTGATGGTGGAGGACGGCCCGCCGGTGGCGCTGACGCTTTCGATGACGTCCGGGTAGAGCGTACCCTGCGCCAGGAACCGCGCCGGCCCGGCCTCCTCCAGCGCGTCCCGGAAGACCTCGACGAACACGCGCCCGATCGTCTTCCGCTTCTCCTCCGGGTCGGATGCGCCGTCGAGCGCCGAAAGAAATCGCTCTCCTGCGTCCCGGTGGATCAGCGGAATGTTGAAGTTGTCCCGGAAGAGGTCGATCACCTGTCTCGCCTCGTCCTTGCGAAGGAGGCCGTTGTCCACCAGGACGCAAGTCAACCGGGAGCCGATCGCCTCGTGGACGAGGATGGCCGTCACCGCGCTGTCGACGCCGCCGGACAGGCCGCAGATCGCCCGGTCGTCGCCGACGCGATCCCGGATCGCTTCGACCGCCTGCGCCCGGAACGACGCCATCGACCAGCTTCCGTCGCAGCCGGCGATTCGGAGAGCGAAGTTTTCGACGAGCCGGATTCCGTTCGGGGTGTGCGCGACCTCGGGATGGAATTGCACCCCGTAGAGGCGGCGCTTCTCGTCGGCGATCGCCGCACAGGGCGCCCCCGCCGAGGCGCCGATCACGGCGAAGCCGGCAGGAAGCCGCTCGACCTCGTCGCCATGCGACATCCACACGTCCCGTTCCTCCTCGGGGCCGGCGAAGCCGTCGAGAAGCGGGGAGCGGCCTACGCCCCGAAGCGCAGCACGGCCGAACTCGCGCGTACGCCCCCTCTTCACGGACCCGCCGAGCGCATGCGCCATCAGTTGCTGGCCGTAGCAGATTCCGAGAACGGGCAGGCCGAGATCGAAGAGCCCGGCAGGCGCCTGGGGCGCGTCCTTCTCCAGGACCGACGCCGGACCGCCCGAGAGAACGATCCCCTTCGGGGCGGAGGCCTTGATGCGGGCCGCATCCGCCTGATGCGCCGGGAGAATTTCGCTGTAGACGCCGGCTTCGCGGAGCCTGCGGGCGATGAGCTGCGTGACTTGCGAGCCGAAATCCACGATCAGGATCAAGTCGTCGCGCATGGTCGGATTCTCGCGTCGCCGGGGCATCGCAAACCTATGGACTCGCACGCGTCTTGTCGAGCCGTGATCCTCGAGCGAAGGCGATAGACTCTCCCCTTCCGCGTCCGCGCGCCGCAGGGCGGCCCGCCGGGCCGCAGGGAGGAGAGAGGAGCCGCGAATGCCAGGCGAACCCGGGCGCCGGCGCAGCCGGGGCGGCGCTGCGCGCCGGCGCGCAGCCAGAACGCAGGCGACGGTTCGAACCGCGCCCGTCATCCGACGCGCGATTCCCCTCTACGAGGCGATCGGCGAGGAGGGGCTCGCCGTGATCGAACGCAACGCCGAGACCGTCCTGGCCGAAACCGGCGTCAACTTCATGGACAACACGGCCGGAATCGCACGCTGGAAGGCGGCGGGAGCGGAGATCGAGGGAGAACGGCTGCGGTTTCCGCGGGGCATGCTTCGGGAGATTATCGCCAGCGCACCGGAGCGCTTCGTCCAGCACGCGCGCAACCCGGAAAAGTCGGTCGAGATCGGCGGCTCCGGCACTGTCTTCGCCCCGGTCTACGGCCCGCCCTTCGTCCGGGATCTGGAGGGCGAGCGCCGCTACGCGACGATCGAGGACTTTCGGGACCTGGTGAAGCTCGCCTGGATGTCCCCCCACCTCCATCACTCCGGGGGCACGGTCTGCGAGCCCACCGACATCGCGGTGAACAAGCGCCATCTCGACATGGTCTACAGCCACATCCGTTACTCCGACAAGCCCTTCATGGGATCCGTGACCGCCGCCTCCCGCGCGGCGGATTCGGTTCGAATGGCGCGGATCCTGTTCGGCGACCGATTCGTCGACGAGAACGCGGTGCTCCTGAACCTGATCAACCTGAACTCGCCGCTCACCTTCGACGACACCATGATGGGTGCGCTCGAAGTCTATGCGGAAGCCAACCAGGCCTGCGTCGTCTCCCCGTTCATCGTCGGCGGCGCGATGTCGCCCGTCTCGGTGGCTGGCACGCTGACGCAAATCCTGGCCGAGGTGCTGGTCGCCGCGGCTTACGTTCAACTAATCCGTCCGGGCGCACCGGTCGTGTTCGGCGCGTTCGTCGCCACCATCGACATGAACTCCGGCGCGCCGACCTTCGGGACGCCGGAGGCGAGCCACATACTCTACGGCGCCGGACAGCTCGCCCGCAGGCTCGAGTTGCCCTTCCGCTCGGGGGGCGGCCTCTGCGGCTCGAAGCTGCCCGACGCGCAGGCCGCCTACGAGAGCGCGCTGACGCTGTTTCCGACCCTGACCGCGGGGGCGAACTTCGTTCTGCACGCGGCCGGCTGGCTCGAGGGCGGCCTCGTCGCGTCGCCCGAGAAGCTGGTCATGGACGCGGACCAGCTCGGCGGGCTGCAGAAGTTCGCCGAGGGCGTGGACCTCTCCGAGAACGGGCAGGCGATGGACGCCATTCGGGAAGTCGGCCCCGGGCAGCACTTTCTCGGCTGCGCGCATACGCAGGCGAATTTCGAGACCGCCTTCTGGCGCTCCGAAATCGCGGACTACCGCCCCTTCGAGACCTGGTCGGAGGAGGGATCCCCCGACACCCAGGCCCTCGCCCGGGCCCGATGCAAGACCATGCTGGAGCGATACGAGGCGCCGGCGCTGGACCCTGCCGTCGACGAAGCGCTCCTGGAATTCATCGCCCGGAGAAAGGCGGAGGAGCCCGACGCGCTGGTCTGATCGCCCCCTTTCGGTTCCGGCGGCCTGTCTTCCCGTCGGAGCGGCGTGCGATACCGGTTCCGCATTCGGGGCAAGCGGCGTCCTTCCCTGGGTAACCTTTCGCCGTGAGGAGTGTCCGGGAGCGCAATCCTTGACCGGAACGAATCGCCGGGGCAGGATGCTGCCTCGTGCCGGAGTGCCGGCTTGCGCACGGGTAGCGGGCCCCTGTCGACGCCCCGTCGTCGCTTGAGTGCACACCCCTGCCGGCGAGCGACGAGACGCATGCGAGGACGCGATGCCCCACATACTGGTCCTGGGAATTTCCACCCGGGCCGCGATCGAGATCCTGGAGCGGCGGCCGGACGTTACGTTCGAACAGGTCGACGGCGCCACGGAGGAAGACGTGGTCGCCCTGGCCCCGAGGGCCGACGGCATCATGGTGCGGCTCGAGCCGATCACCCAGGCCGTGGTGGACGCGGCGCCGAACCTCCGTGTCGTGTCCCGCCACGGAGTAGGCTTCGACATGGTGGACGTGGATGCGCTCACCCGGCGGGGCATTCCGCTGACCATCACGGCGACAGCCAACGCGGTCTCGGTGGCGGAGCACACGATGTCGCTCCTCTTCGCTCTTCGAAAGCAGACGCTCGTCCTGGACCGGCTGGTCCGGCAAGACCGCTGGAGCGAACGCAACACCGCGGAGACGCGGGAGATCGCCGGAACGACGCTGTTCCTGGTCGGATTCGGCCGCATCGGCAAGCAACTCGCCAGTCGAGCGCTGGCGTTCGGAACCCGGGTGACGGTGCTTGATCCGTACGCTTCCGAAGCGGACATTCGGGAAGCCGGGTGCGAACCGGTCGACGATCTCCATGACGGCCTGGGACGAGCAGACGCGGTCAGTCTTCACACGCCCTTGACGGAAGAGACGGCCAACATCATGAATGCCGAGGCGTTTGCCGCCATGAAGCCCGGGTCCGTATTCGTCAACACCGCACGCGGCGGACTCGTCGACGAGGACGCGCTGCTCGATGCGCTGCAATCCGGGCACCTTGCGGGCGCGGGGCTGGACACGCTGCGCTCGGAGCCGCCGCCGGCGGACCATCCCCTCCTCTCCATGGAGAACGTCGTCTTCAGCCCGCACGCCGCCGGCATGAGCCTCGAGGCACAGCATCGAATGGCGGTGGAAACGACGGAGAACACCCTCGCAGGGCTGGACGGGACGCTGGTTCCGTCCGTGGTAGTGAACCGCTCCGTGCTGTCGGGCTCGTAGCAACCTAGTCTGCCCCGGCGGGCGTCCCGACCCCTTCAGGTAAAGCTCGCCCGGTACGTCGTGGCAGTCAGCGACACGTGCGCGTCGAGCGGCGGCTGCAGTTCGAACGCCTTCGGCTCGCGTGCGAAGTCCCAGAGCCGCATGAGACGCCACTCGTCGCGCCGTTTCTCCGAGACCCTGAGTTCGTTCCGCGAGACATAAAACGGTGCCCACTTCCATCCCCTGGTCGTCTTCACCTCGATTAGACGGGTCTGACCGTCGGGGTCATAGCTCAATATGTCGTAGCCGGCGCCGTCGCCCTCCTCCTCCGAGATCCACTTGACCCCTTCGGCCAGATCTGGCCTGCCGTGCTTTCTGAGCACCGAGCGTTCGTGCGCCAGGACGCGCTTCTCCCCCATGCGCCCGAGCGCCCGGTTGCGCTCGTCCCGTCCGGCGAAGTCGAACTTGCGGGCGATTCTCTGCAGCTGCTCCAAGTCTCTCGGCGGAGGCTGGTTGGAGAGTGTCGGCGCCGGCTCGACGATAAGCGTCCCGACCGCGTTTGTTTCGGTTTCAGGGTCGGCGTTCTGCGCTTGCCGGCTACAGTCTTGGTTCTGCGACAGCCAGCGATCCACCGCGGAGATCAGATCCGACTGGATGTTAGCAGCCGGCCGATAACCTGAAATCCAAGTCTCGCCGAGCCTCCGCAACACCTCGCTGACATTCCGATTCTTGAACTCGATAGCACCCTTGGAGCGGTTGATCTCCTCTTGGAGTTGCCGGTTGTATTCGGCTTTGCTGTATGGCTCCCCAGCCAAGTCTTTGGCGAGCATCGTGAAGTAGACCGCGACGATCCGGTCGTTTTCTTCGGCTGTCCAGTGCTTTTTCGACATGGCGCCAGGCTACAGGCGAAGGACCGCTCTGTCATCCGGGCTCTTGCGTGTCGTACTGAAACGAGAGGGCCGAACGACGTCGCCAACCGTCACGGCGTCGATTCACGCGAGGCACCGTGCATTCGTTCGGGCTCTCCGAACGCTACAGACCGGGCAGAATTCGGGACAAACTGCACTCTGGATAATTCTGCGCAATCCCCGGAGCGCAATAGCCGTACGGGCAGGAATGGCGGAGGGAGTGGGATTCGAACCCACGATACCGCTCAGCACGGTATACACGCTCTCCAGGCGTGCGCCTTAGTCCACTCGGCCATCCCTCCGGCAACCCGTATGTAGCGAATAACCCCGCCCGTTCGCAAGCCTGCGTCCGGTCACGCCGACGGAACCCAACGACTCTGCCGCACCGGGACAATTTCGCTATACCTGACTCGATTTTTCGGATTCCCCGGAGGAAGGCATGGTGCAGCACATTCTCGATGACCTGGAGGCACGGCGCGCAGCCGCGCGGCTCGGCGGCGGCACGAAGCGTATCGCGCGCCAGCACGAGCGCGGCAAGCTCACCGCCCGTGAACGCATCGAGGTCCTGCTCGACGAGGATTCCTTCGAGGAATTCGACACCTACGTGACCCACCGCTGCACGGATTTCGGGATGGATGCCCAGCGTATACCCGGGGACGGCGTGGTAACTGGCTGGGGACACATCCACGGCCGGCCCGTCTACGTGTTCAGTCAGGACTTCACCGTCTTCGGCGGCTCGCTCTCCGAGACCCACGCCCAGAAGATCTGCAAGATCATGGACATGGCGATGCGCAACGGCGCTCCGGTCATCGGCCTGAACGATTCCGGCGGCGCCCGGATCCAGGAAGGCGTCGCCTCGCTGGCCGGCTACGCCGAGGTCTTCCAGCGCAACGTGCTCGCCTCCGGAGTCATTCCGCAAGTTTCCGTGATCATGGGACCCTGCGCGGGCGGCGCGGTCTACTCCCCGGCCATGACCGACTTCATCTTCATGGTTCGCGGCACCTCCTACATGTTCGTGACCGGACCCGACGTCGTGAAGACCGTGACCAACGAGGTCGTCACGGCCGAGGAGCTGGGCGGCGCCAGAACCCATACCGAGACCAGCTCCGTCGCCGACGGCGCCTACGCGAACGACATGGAAGCCCTCTTCGAAGTGCGCCGCCTGTTCGACTTCCTGCCGCTCTCCAACCGCGAAGCGCCGCCGGTCGTCGAGAACGAGGACCCGTTGGATCGATCAGACGCGTCCCTCGACACGCTCGTTCCCGGCAACCCGAACGTCCCCTACGACATGACGGAAGCGATCCGCAAGGTCGCCGACGACGGAGACTTCTTCGAGGTCCAGGAGCGCTACGCCCGGAACGTCATCACCGGCTTCGTCCGCGTCGACGGCCACACGGTCGGCGTGGTCGCCAACCAGCCCATGGTGCTCGCCGGCTGTCTCGACATCGGCGCCAGCCGCAAGGCGGGTCGATTCGTCCGGTTCTGCGACGCGTTCTCCATCCCGATCCTCACTTTCGTCGACGTCCCGGGCTTCCTGCCGGGCACCGCACAGGAATACGGCGGCATCATCAAGCACGGCGCCAAGCTGCTCTTCGCCTTCGCTGAAGCGACCGTCCCGAAAGTCACCGTGATCACCCGCAAGGCCTATGGCGGCGCCTACGACGTCATGAGTTCGAAGCACCTTCGCGGCGACGTCAACTTCGCCTGGCCGACGGCGGAAATCGCCGTCATGGGACCCAAGGGCGCCGTCGAGATCCTCTACCGCGCCGAACTCGACGACAAGGAGAGGATCGAGGCGCGTACCCGCGAATACGAGGCCCGGTTCGCAAATCCGTTTGCCGTCGCCGAACGGGGATTCATCGACGAGGTCATTCTTCCCCGCAACACTCGGCGGCGCGTCTCGCGAGCGCTTTTCTTCCTGCGGGGCAAGAAGCTCGAGAACCCCTGGAAGAAGCACGACAACATCCCCCTGTAGCGATCCGGCGAGAACCACGATGGACATCGATGCAGGAATAGCGGCCGGACACCCCCGGGTCGTTCAGGCGGCGGTCGACGTCCTCGACGCCGACGGAAACGCCTTTGACGCGTGGGTCGCCGCAACCGCCGCTTCCTGCGTCTGCGAACCCGTCCTCGCGTCGCTCGGCGGCGGCGGATACTTGCTCGCCGCGCCGGCCGAGGGTCGCCCGGCCGTGTTCGATTTCTTCACCCACACGCCCGGCCGGCACCCGCATTCGATCGACGACCTCGACTTCCACGCTTTCGACGCCCAGTTCGGCACCGAGACCCAGGAGTTCCACATCGGCTGGGCTACCGTGGCCGTCCCCGGGCAGGTTGCCGGCATGTTCGAGGTCCACCGGCAGCTGGGCCGGATGCCCATTCGCGAAGTCCTTCAACCGGCCATGGCGGCCGCAAAGGAAGGCGTTGCCGTAAACGACGCCCAGGCCGACATCTTTCAGATCGTCCGCACCGGGTTTCTCTCCACCGAGGCCAGCCGCGCCGTCTTCGGCTCCGCCTCAGGCCCCGGCGGGATACTCGGGACCGGCGAAATTCTTCGCCTTCCCGACTTCGCGGACGTTCTCGACTGTCTTGCAGCAGAAGGCCCTGACCTGTTCTACCGGGGCGAAATCGCCGCCGCCGTGCTGGATGCCGCCGGCGCCGGCGGCGTTTTGCGGCGCCACGACCTCGAGTCGTATCGCGTGGACGTCCGCGCTCCCTTGTCCGTCCGTTTCGAGGACGCCGAGGTCTTCGTCAATTCGCCGCCCGCTGCCGGCGGAGTCCTGACGGCGCTCGCGTTAGGCCTGCTGAATGGCCTGGAACTCGGCCGCCTCCGGCAAACCGGCGACCTGCACGCAGGGCTGGTTGCGAGCGCCATCGGCCGCACCGTCGACGCAGAAGCGCTGAACGACTGGGAACCCGGCCCGGAAGCGGTCGATCCCGTGCTCCTGGCGCGTTGGCGGGACGAGATCCGGGATCTCCGCTTCGCGACCCGGGGAACCACGCACGCCAGCATCGTCGACCGGTTCGGCAACATGGCATCGGGTACCGTCTCGAACGGCTCCGGATCCGGCTGCATCGTGCCGGGCACGGGCATCATGATGAACAACATGCTGGGCGAGGCGGAACTTAACCCGGAAGGCTTCCACCGTTGGCCGCTGGATTCGCGCATGACGTCCATGATGACGCCCACCTTCCTGCGCTGGTCCGACGGTCCGCGCGCCGTGCTCGGTTCCGGCGGGTCGAGGCGAATCCCGTCCGCGATCCTGCAGGTGGTGGCGAACCTCGCCGCCCATAAGATGGGGCTCGACGAGGCGATCGAGGCGCCCCGGCTCCATGTGACCGGCCGGCGGCTCAGCGTAGAGTTCGGGTTCGATCCGGACGATCTCGTGCACACGCTCCGAGCGTGGCCGGATCACAGAATCTGGGACGAGCGGAACGTGTATTTCGGCGGCGTCCATGCGGTTCGCATCTCCAGGAACGGGACGGAGGCGTTCGGCGATCCCCGGCGCGGCGGCACGGCCTGGACGAGCCGGGACGGCATTCTGTAGCCGGCGGCGCTCCGAGCCAAGCGCGAGGGTTTCTCCGATTCGGTGTGGCCCGCCCCGAAGCATGCCGGAAGTGCCGCAGACCTCGCATTGGACCGCGTATGCGCCAGCAGTCCTGCAGCCCGCCAATTATCCGCTTGATCGCATTCATCGACGGGTATGGGAGATCGGCGGCCCGGTCGTCGTAATCAACCTCTGCCTGGCCGCCTGTTGGACCAGTTCTTCGAGGTGTCCTCTGCGCAGCGTCGCAGCCGCTCGACGTAGCTCATGTCCGTCCCAGCCGCAGAGCTGCTACTGGCCAGCGGACCCACGCACACGAAGTGACACGACGCAGACAGCTCCCCGACAGCAGGGTACGCCCTTTGCAGCAAGGGGTCCCTGGCGCAACGTCAATGAGGCCGGGCCTCTCGGCCCGGATGGATGCGCGTTATGCGCGGACAACCTTAGAAAGACTACGCTTCAATGCAGCCGGAGCAACTCCGAACGACCATGCGCGGCATTCGATCACCTCCGGATATTTTCCTTGGTTGTATTTCTTAGGTTACACTCTATATTACGATCTAGCAACCCCGGGGCTGTCGGCGAAAGCCCCTTGAAGAGGAGCACTCTATGAACAGATTCCGTAGCAGCCGGTATTCGGCGGTAGCAGTCAGGGCGGAGTACGTGTCTTGGGAGATCGTCGAGAGCGGTATCCAGCAGGACACATCGCAGCGCCAGCCGGTCCCCGTCGCCGCACTACCCGAATCCGGTGTGTCGGATGAGAATCCCCAGCAGCCGCGAAAACCGAACAACCAAACGAAGGGCAAGACATGACGATCACCTACCAGGAACTCTGTGCGGCCACCCGCGAGAGTGCCGCGTTTCGCCGCATTTCTCGGCTCCAGCCGGTCGGCGGACCGGGGGATAAGCTATTTCCGCCGACCTACCCAAGAGCGCGCGACAATGACCCCCCACGCCATGTGTTCGAACGGCGACGGGTGAACGGTGAGGACACTTGGTGCGTGCTGATCGACAGCGTGCAGAGCCAAGCAAACCGGCTGGAGGAGGCGCTGCTGGCGGCGGTCGAGAACGGCCTGCCACTACCTCATGTCACCGTGGATTTTCGCGGCAAGGACCTGGAGCCGCTGGTACGCATCACCTCCCTAGACGCACCACACCGGGTCTATGACGCCATACTGCGGGATAGCCTATTGGGCAACGAGCGCTTCATGGAGAGCAGTGAAGGAATGCGTCTCGCTGCGGCCAAACCGGCCGATGCTACGGCGCTGCTGGAGCTTTCGCCGACCGCCCTGCTGTTCGGTGCCTGGCACAGCCAGGGCCAAGGCGGTGGCCTCGGCGCCAAATTCCCACGCGCGCTGGTCTCGGAGATCATGGGAGTCAATGTACCGGTCGAGGAAGTGCAGCCCGATCAGCGCAACGGAGAGGTAACTGTTCGCACTGCCGGACGGCGCACAGGGAGTCGCATCGATCCGGTGGGCATCATGAAAGGCGTGCATATCTATCAGTCTGCCGAGAACGAAGGCGATTGGACCCCTTGGGAGGAACAGGCAGCCCAACGAAGATCGGAGCCTGTCAAGTTCTCGAGAAAAAAGGGCGACAAGTCCGGAAGACCTTCGGTAATCAACCATGGGAACATCGCTCCGATGGTTCAGCCTCTCGGCATCACCTGTGATTACGCCGAGCATCGGGTGGTCATCACCCTTGCGGGGCTGCGACGGCTTCGCTTCGGCGGTGGCGACAGGGATTCGGCCGGGCGTGCGCTGCTCGCGTCGCTCGGCCTGCTGGCTCTAGCCGAGCAGGATGCGCGCGGCTACGCCCTGCGCTCACGTTGCGATCTGGTCTGCGAAGGCCGCGCACCGTTGGAACTGGTCAATGCGGACGGCACCACCAGAGCAGTAGAGATCGACCGTGACACTACCGAACGGCTCTATCGGGAAGCGTATGCGCAAGCCAAGGCGGTGGGCTTCGCCTTCCGTAGTTTGGCGCTTGAGCCGCATAAAAAGCTGGTCGAAATTATCAGACGGAGTCGTGACCTGGCGCTGGCAGGTTCGGGTGATGGGGACGAAGACGACGAATGAGCCTAATTCTGGAGATCGAGTTTCTGACCGGCGTATGCCGCGCCGCTCGGGGTCCGGCGGACGAAAAGCCCGATTGGCCGATTCAGCCCGACCGGGCGTTTTCGGCGTTGGTCTCCGCTTGGGCCGCGCGCGGCGAATGTGCCGAAGAGCGTAAGGCGCTTGAATGGCTGGAGGTCCAACGGTGCCCGCTCGTTGATGCCTCCGGTCACACGGCGCGGACAGCGCCGATAGTTTTTGTTCCGCCAAACGACTTTGAAAGCCCAAGACATGAACTGAACAGGCAGAAATGGTATCGAGAGTTTCTTAAGGTTGGCAAGAGGCCGCCCAAGAAGGGCGGCCACGAAAAACCGTGGAAGGCAGCCCTATCTACTCTACCTGAAGACCGTATTCGACAGCCGCGCCGCTTCCCGGTCGCCGTGCCGCATGACCCGGTGATGTGCCTGATCTGGGAAGGAGCAGTGCCCGAAGCCCAGACCGTCGCGGCGCTGGACGCCATGGCGCGCGACATCGGCTATATCGGACATTCAGCCAGCTTGGTTCGCTGCCGCTTTCTGCAAGGCGAAGCCAGCGTTGCGACGCGCTTCGAGCGTCGTCGGCCCGCGAGGCGGCAAGTCTATACGGGGCGGTTAGAGGAACTGGTGGCAGCGCACCGCGCCAACCCGGCCCGGCCCATGATCCTGTCGGGCGAGGTCGTTCGAGTTCCGGATTCTCTGTCCATATCGGAACCATCCCACGGCTGGCTGGTGCTGGAAGGGGTTGGCGGGACCACACCGGATTTGCGCGCGGCGAGTACGGTCTGTCGGCTCTTGCGACAGGCTTTGATGAGCGGCTATCGCCGCATGGGCCGCGAAGGCTCCATACCCGAAGTTGTCTCCGGCCACACACCGGATGGCGGGCCCACCCGTCGTCCGCATATCGCGGTCGCGCCAATGGCCTCTGCGGGCTTCCCGTATGCCGACGGCGCACTGCTCGGCTTGGCCATCATCCCGCCAGACGGGAAGAGATTGGAAGGTATCGACGGATTTCTCGAGGCATTCTACAAAATCGCTCCCCATGACCACGAGAGCGGTCGGCGCGTGCTAACGCTCGACGGCCCGCCCTTGGTGACCCCACTCCGTCTCACGCCTACCTTCAGCAAGAAACACTCTCTCGCGCCCGAGCCATACTTGCAGCCAGCGCGGATCTGGGCCAGCGTCACGCCGATTGTGCTCGACCGGCACCTGAAGCGAGGGAACGAGGCTGAAGTTCGAGCGCTGGTAGTACGCGCGTGCCAGAATGCGGGATTGCCAAAGCCCGACCCTGATCGTATTCGGGTCGGCAGACACTCGGCAATTCGCGGCGCGCCACCCGCCCGACCCTCAGCGAGCGAGCCCCACTGGACCCGCTGGAGACTACCGCAGTCGCTGAAGAGCCGACAGTTGGTCCACGCGGTAGTCGACTTCGAACAAGGCGTTCGCGGACCCGTCCTTCTCGGGGCCGGCAGATTCACGGGCTTGGGTCTCTGCCGAAGCGTGGAGCTTGTGCCGTGAGTCTTCACCCCTCAGACTTCCCCGCGTATTTTAGGGCGGTGCACGGATGCGATCCGTTCCCTTGGCAGCAATCACTGGTCACCCGGCTCGCGGACACCGACACGTGGCCCGACGTGCTGAACCTGCCCACCGGCTCCGGCAAGACGGCAGCCCTAGATGCGGCCGTGTTTCATCTGGCCCTGCGAGCGGATTCGCCCTCGAAGTCGGCGCTGCGCATCGCGCTCGTCGTCGACCGGCGCCTCGTTGTAGACGATGCGTTCGTTCGCGCCACGAAAATCGCGGAAGTGCTCAAGGACAACGTCGGCAAGGATGCAAACGGGGACAGGATCGTCGCGGAAGTCGCTGCGCGCCTCACGTTACTGGCTGGCGGAGACGGTCCGCCGCTCATTGCCCGGCGGCTCCGGGGCGGTGTACCGTTGGAATACGATTGGGCCCGGACACCGACGCAGCCCACGATTCTCTGCTCCACAGTCGACCAAGTCGGTTCGCGGCTGTTGTTCCGAGGATACGGTGTATCCGACCGCATGAAACCTGTGCACGCAGGGCTGCTCGGCTCGGGCTGCCTGATCCTCCTGGATGAGGCCCATCTCGCCGAGCCATTCAGGCAGACAATCTTTGCCGTGCGCACGATCGGCCGGGCCGACACGAAATTGGCGCTCTTGTCTGCGACACCTGGGGCCTGTTCGGAGCGTTCGTTTGAGTTGTCCGATGCAGACAGAAACCATCCGGAGTTGAGAAAGCGACTCCGTGCCCGCAAGCCAACCGAGCTCAAGCCGCCATACACAGGAGGCCTGAATTCCGCCTTCGAGCCGTTCGCCCGAGAAGCGCGCGATATGGCAGACAGACTGCGAGATCAAGGTGTTTCTCCAGCCGCACTGGGGGTCGTCGTCAATCGCGTGGCACTGGCGCGCCGGATATTCGACGCGCTGACAGTCGACGATACGGACGACGATTCGACGGACGCAGTACTGATGATCGGAAGATCTCGCGGCGTCGACAGGGACGCAATTGCGAAGTCGCTCGCTCGCTTCCGAACCGGAAGTCTGGATCGCACGGACGGCAAGCCACTCTTCATCGTCGCGACCCAGTGCTTGGAGGTCGGCGTAGACCTGGATCTCGACGGCCTCGTGACCCAAGCGGCATCCCTCGACGCCCTTCGGCAGAGATTTGGCCGACTAAACCGAGCCGGGCGTCCGGTACCAGCCGAAGGCGTCATCATCGCCCTGTCCGAAGACATCCGGAGCCGAGCCAACGACCCGGTGTACGGTGACCGGATCCGCCGTACCTGGAATGCGCTCAAGGCGCTCGCAAAGCATGGACCTGTGGACTTCGGTTCCGAAGCGCTATCGCAACGCCTGAAGGAAACTGAACAGAACCCAGACGATCTCGCGTCGGAGCGCCCGGACGCACCGGTTCTCATGCCTGCCTACCTTGACCTCTGGTCGCAAACGTCGCCTCGGCCGACCGCGGATCCCGATGTCGGACTATTTCTTCATGGCCGGAAGCGCTCGGAATCCGGCGTATCCGTCATCTGGCGCGATGACATTTCAGAAAACGACCTCTGCGAAGAGGAGCATCCGAACAGGCCCAAGTGCGATCTCAGTCACGTGATGCGTCTTATGCCTCCTCGCGCCAGCGAGGCGATCGAGCTCCCGCTCTGGGCCGCTCGTACATGGCTGAATCACAGCGAAGACACCTACGCGCAACTGTCGGATGCGCCGGCGCAAGATCGCGAACCCGACACTTCGGCGATACGACGACGGCAGACCCGGAATCGAGCCTTCCGGTGGGCGGGCCCTGACCACTCCGATACGGGAATAGTGTCTCCACACGAGTTGCGCATAGGCGACGTGCTGGTCGTCCCTGCCGACCGCGGTGGCTGTGACCCGTTTGGTTGGGCGCCCGAATCAGACCAATCTGTTGCCGATGTGGCCGACGGTGCGGCGAAACCCTACTGGAGCCGACGTTGCGCGGTTCGCGTTACGCCCAGCGTCTTTCGCCCCGAACTCCGTTGGCAATGGCGACGAGTCGCAGGCGTCCTCGGATCGGAGGAGGGAGGCGTCCGCGATCTCGTCGACAGCCTCCTATCCGTTCTTCCGCCCAAACCGGAAAACGACTCCCTACCTGATCCTCTGCTCCGTGACGTGCGGATCCCGTTGACTGCGCTCTCCCGTGCCGCAGGACGCATCGATTTGCATCTGCCGTATCCCAATGGATCAGAGGGAGGCGCGATACTCGTCGCCGAACGCGGTACGTCGGTGCAGGTGCGACACGGCTCATGCGAATCCCTACCCGCGACGGAGGACGATACGGCATCCCACACTTCCGGCCGACCGGTCGGTCTCGACGAACATTGCTTACGTGTCGCCCAAATTGCCGAGAAGTCTGCCAAGGCACTCGGTCTCGACGACATCGTGGATGACATTCGCCTAGCAGCGTACCTGCATGACGCCGGCAAGGCCGACCCGCGGTTTCAGACCGCCCTAGCGGGCGGTGATCCCTGGAGCCGGCCCGATGGACTGCCGCTGGCCAAGAGCGGCCGCGCCCGATCGGCCCATGCATGGGCACGCGCCGGTCTGCCCAGACGATGGCGGCATGAGGCGTTGTCGGTTCGTATGGCGAGAACGCATCTCAATCGGTTCAAAGCACGTGATCCTTCCCTTGTCCTCTGGCTTATCGGAAGTCACCACGGACTTGGACGGCCATTCTTCGCCTTTCGCGATGACCACACCCAGCGTCCGCAGTCTTGCCTCGCAAATTTCGATTGGCAACTGTCGGATGATCAGCCGGGACCGCAGTCGCTAGCGTTCGACTTCGGCGGCGTTGACTGGCCCTCCCTGTTCAACGTCCTGAAGCGTCGTTACGGAATCTGGGGCTTGGCTTATCTGGAAGCGATTGTCCGCCTCGCCGATCATAGGGCCTCGGAGGAGGAGGAGTCCGGTTCATGAACGACTTCGCGACACACCGGCTTGACGGACTGGAGTCCGACAACCTGCTTGCCTTTCTCGCACTGCTTGGACTGCTCCGAGCCCTTGACGAGGCACGACCGGACTGGCATCCCAGAGCGGCCTGGACTATCGAAGACATTCCGATACGCCCAATTCTTCGAGTCCCCGAAGGAGTGGACAAGGGCGCCATTACAGCGGCGATTGCCGATGGCCTTGACGTCTTGGCCCAACACCACGAGTTTGACGGTAGAAAAGATCTAAAGCTTTCTCCAGAGGAAGCCCGCAGCTTGCTAAAGGCGTCCGCATCGACTGACAGGCACGAATATGTTGCGGAACTATGGGCGGCCCTCGTTTCCGACGCGGCCATGACCCGCGACGGCAGTGAAGCGGAGCCTACGCCACTTTGCCTGATGTCCGGCCAAGGGAAACAGTGGTTTCTCGAAAGGCTGGCTCTAGTTCCGCGACTTAAGTCGCCTCCAGTTCGCGGAAAGGGGCGAAACAAGGTCCGAATATCCGAGGACGAATGCCTGCAAGAAGCCCTCTTCAAACCTTGGAAGCGAATCGACGACAAACGATGCTCGTTTCGCTGGGATCCCTGCGAGGACGTTCGTTATGCGCTGCGTGCACGAAATCCGACCGACAGCCGGACTAAGGATACCGTGCAGCATGGCGCCAACAGGCTTGCTGCGATCGGCCTCTCTGTGCTAACCGTCGTTCCGGGAGCAGGGCGTGGTCGGGTCAGGTTGGCAATGTTGGGGGGGAAGCGTGATAATGACGGTGGCTTCTCCTTTCGCTGGCCGATTTGGCGAGAGCCGATCTCGCTTGCGTGCATTCGCGCACTCCTGGGGCATCCTGACCTCGCGAGCCCCGAGTCGCTCGCCAGCCTTGACGTGGTCGAAATTCGTCAGGCTCGACGGATTTCGTCCGGGCGGTTCTCGAATTTCACACGGGCGAGCTCGGTTGTTGCTGAACAAACTCGCGACAGACCGACCGTTACCGTATAGCGACGACTGCAGTGGCCAGCATCCCGCCCGATGCGCTTGTCCCGGCGCGTATGGTGAACGAGTTCGTGTACTGTCCGCGCCTCGCCTATCTCATGTGGAGCCAGGCCGAGTGGGCTGAGACTGGAGATACCGTCGAAGGACGGCGCGTTCACACGCGAGTCGACCGCCCGAGCAAGCCTCTACCTGAAGCCGAGACGATCGACACCGAAGATTCCAGGATCGTCAGCCGCTCCTTGACCCTCTCTTCCGAGAGGCTCGGCGTCATCGCCAAGATCGACATTGCCGAGGCCAAAGACGGGGTCGTCACGCCCGTCGACTACAAGCGCGGCAGACGTCCGCATGTGGCGCAAGGCGCCTACGAACCGGAGCGTGTCCAGGTCTGTCTCCAGGCGCTGTTGCTGGAGGAACACGGTTATCGGGTCGAGTCAGGGGCAATTTGGTACGCGGAGAGTCGCGAGCGCGTTCGTGTCGTTCTGGATGAGGAGCTTCGAACTGCGACGCGGGAGGCGGTCAGCCGACTTCGATCGACAGTAGGCCGGGGCCAAATCCCATCACCGCTGCAAGACAGCCCGAAGTGCCCGCGCTGCGCCCTGGTATCTATTTGCCTGCCGGACGAAATACGATCGCTTGGCGGGGCTGGACTCGCGCCCCGCCCCATTGCCATCGAGGCAGACGACGCGATGCCGTTGATCGTCCAGTCGCAGCGAGCGCGCATCAGGAAAGAGGGGGAAACGCTTAGGATCCTAGACGACGAGATGGGCGACACTCGAGTGCGGTTGAACGAAATATCTGATGTCGCGCTGTTCGGCAACGTGTCGATTACGACTCCCGCACTCGTTTCGCTCATGGAGCGAGAGATTCCGGTGGCGTTTCACAGTCATGGCGGATGGTTTCGCGGGGTCGCCCACGGTGTGGGCCATCGAAACGTAGAGATTCGCACAGCACAGTATCAGCGCAGCTTCGACACCGAATTCTGCCAGAAATTTGCGCGCGAGGTCGTGGCGGCCAAAATCGTCAACCAACGGACCATCGTGCGTCGCAATTGGCGCGGCGACCGTGACGATCGCAAAGCGGTACTGAACCAGCTCGAGGCGGCCCGGCGATCAGTAACGCGAGTATCATCAACCGACGCACTGCTGGGCCTGGAGGGGCACGCGGCCGCAACGTACTTTCGGGCGTTCGCCGAACTGCTGTCACCGCCCGGTGCTAGAAGGGACGATGGAGACAACGTGACGAGATTCCGCTTCGATGCTCGCAACCGACGGCCTCCGACCGATCCCGTCAACGCCATGCTGTCGCTCGCCTATGCCATGCTGACCCGCCATCTTACGGCGGCACTCACCACGGTCGGGCTCGATCCCTACCGCGGCTTCTTTCATGCGTCGCGCTATGGCAAGCCCGCGCTCGCCTTGGACATCATGGAACCGTTCCGTCCAGTCATCGCCGACTCGGTAGTGCTGTCGGTGGTGAATACCGGCGAGATTTCTGCCGGAGACTTCGTCTCCGCGACCACTGGTACTTCTCTGACCGCTCCCGGACGTCGACGCTTCGTCGGCGCATTCGAGCGACGGCTATCACAGGAGACTACGCACCCACTGTTCGGTTATCGGCTCAGCATGCGTCGATTGCTGTTGCTTCAGGCGCGGCTATTGTGCCGACACCTTCTGCATGAGCTGCCGGACTATCCGCACTACCTTCCGCGATAGGAGGTTCCAGTGAGAGAGGAACGCACGTATATTGTCGCCTACGACATCTCCGACAGCAAGCGCTGGCGGCGCGTCTTCAAGACCATGCACGGGTTCGGCGAGTGGCTCCAACTCTCCGTATTCCAGTGCCGCCTGACGAGACGCAGGCGGGCCGAACTCGAGACAAAGCTGCGAGAACTCATCAAGATCGGCGAAGATCATGTCCTGGTAATCGACGTAGGACCAGCGAGCAAGACCAATATCGCAGTCACAAGCATCGGCAAGACTTACTCATCCATTGTCCGCGAGGCTGTCGTCGTGTGACGGAGCTGAATTGCCGGGCGAGAGGAGCGTGGATGGTCGACACCTCTAACAGGGTGAATCATCTCGCCGGACCGATTCGAGCGGGTCGGGGACGCAGGAATGCCCGGAGCCGCTCGAAATTCCGTAACCCATTGATATTGAGGGACTCTGGAGATGCATTTGGGAGAAGCTGGAGCCCGAATGAGTGCTCGCAAGCCGAAATTCTCGGACCTCTCGAAACTCCCTTGAATTTGCCTTGGAAGACAAGGGGTTGTACAGTGGGGGGGCATCCGGGGCGTTCGCGCCCCGGCCTCATTGAAGCTGCACGGGCGCGGGCCTCGGCTTCGGCTTCGGCGGCGCATCCGGGGCGTTCGCGCCCCGGCCTCATTGAAGCGTGGTGGCCCAAGCAATGCTTGCCCGCGAGAGCCAGGGCATCCGGGGCGTTCGCGCCCCGGCCTCATTGAAGCCCCGGCACCACCGCGGAGACGAATACAGCCGAGAAGGCATCCGGGGCGTTCGCGCCCCGGCCTCATTGAAGCGGGAGCAGAAGACTTCCGGGCGACAGCGCGGGCGCGGGCATCCGGGGCGTTCGCGCCCCGGCCTCATTGAAGCACGATCTCGCCTACCTGCTCGCGTCCGACGTGGACGGCGGCATCCGGGGCGTTCGCGCCCCGGCCTCATTGAAGCCAGGGGGTGCATCGCTTCCCCATGGTGGGAACCGGCGGCATCCGGGGCGTTCGCGCCCCGGCCTCATTGAAGCAGACCCAAAAGCATTCTGCCATCACTCTCTGTCGGGGCATCCGGGGCGTTCGCGCCCCGGCCTCATTGAAGCACGCCTACCCACTTCGTCGCGCCCGAGTCCGCCACCGGCATCCGGGGCGTTCGCGCCCCGGCCTCATTGAAGCAGGATCGTCTGCCCGAGCTGCCGCGCCGCCTCCCCGAGGGCATCCGGGGCGTTCGCGCCCCGGCCTCATTGAAGCTCCGCCGACGCTCTCCCATCCGCTCGAAACGGAGTGGGCATCCGGGGCGTTCGCGTCCCGGCCTCATTGAAGCGACTGGACCTACGCATCGCCGAAAAGCTACGAGGTGGGCATCCGGGGCGTTCGCGCCCCGGCCTCATTGAAGCACCGAGCTCGAGGCCATAGGCGCCCGGATCGAGACGGGCATCCGGGGCGTTCGCGCCCCGGCCTCATTGAAGCTCCAGCCAGAGCGCCCGCTGGCACTCCAGCGACTCGGGCATCCGGAGCGTTCGCGCCCCGGCCTCATTGAAGCAGATACCCCGCGAAGCAGATACCCCGCGCTCTGCGACTCCTCCGGCGGAAGCGGCGGCATCCGGGGCGTCCGCGCCCCGGTTTCGTTATCGCTACCCTCCGAGTGCTACGACCAGCGAGAAAGCGGCGAGTGTCGCAGTAAGTTGCGCCCGAGCCGCATTGAAGCTATCACCCTCATCGGCGTGCCTGCGCTGATCGGCCCAGGCATCAGGGGCGTTCGGGCCTCGGCCTCATTGAAGCATTTCCTTGTAGGTGCCTTGTGCTGCAAGGTTCTGCGCCACATCCGGGGCGTCCGCGCCCCGGCCTCATTGAAGAACAATTCAGGAGTGCGGCGGCCCCGGCATCATCACCGAGGTATCCGGGGCGCTTGCGCCCCGGCCTCATCCAAGCCGGTCGTGTCCATTCTGGCTGCGTGTGTAGTTTCCGCCCACGCCCATGGACAGCCCACGACGGCTATCGTCACGCCACGCCCGCAGCAATACGAACCACGGGCCATAGCGCCCGTCGAATCGGCTCTCATCCACGATTCCAGCCCTTCCCAGCGCCAACGCCAACCCGACGCCCGAACCGGTCTGTTGCATAATTCTCCCAATGCGCGAAACTGACGGTTCGCGTGCGCGCGTGTCGACGCCCGCGACTGGATAGAGGAGGGACGACCCCAATGCGAATTCTCAGGACCCTGGCGGCGGCTGCCGCCGGATGCGCGATCGCCGCCTCGGCGACCGCGGAGGTGGAATCGACCGATCCGATCCGCATCACCACGCACGACTGGACCGGCCAGATCGTGAACGCGACGATCCTCGGCGAGATCCTGCAGGCGGCGGGCTATAACGTCGAATACGTGCAGGCGGACTACATCGCCCAGTTCGCCGGCCTGAAGACCGGCGACCTGCACGTCGCCGTCGAGATCTGGGAGACCACCGGTCGCGACGCCATGGACGAAGCGCTCGCCACCGGCCAGGTGGTCAATCTCGGCGAGACCGGCATGGTCGCCATCGAGGAGTGGTGGTATCCCGATTACATGGGCGAGCGTTGCCCGGGCCTGCCCGACTGGGAGGCGCTGAACGGCTGCGCGGAGGAGTTCGCCACCCCCGAGACCGCGCCGCTCGGCCGGTATCTCGGCGGTCCGGTGACCTGGGGCGGCTTCGATGACGAGCGCGTCGAGGCGCTGGAGCTGGACTACGAGGTCGTACATGCCGGAACCGACGCGGCGCTGTTCGCCGAGCTCGAGTCCGCCTATCAGCGCGAGGCGCCGATTCTCCTCTGGGTCTACGAGCCCCACTGGGCGCCGGCCAAATACAGCGGCACCTTCGTCGACTTCCCGCCCTATTCCTCCGAGTGCTACAACGATCCCTCGGCCGGCATCAACCCCGACATGGCGTACGACTGCGGCAAGCCGCGAGGCCCGATCTGGAAGGTCGCCTGGGCCGGAATCGACGAGAAGTGGCCGGGCGCCGCGCAGATCATTCGCGACTACACCATCACCAACGAGGAGATGGGCTCGCTGGTCACCCGGATCGATCTCGAGGGCATCCCGACCCCGGACGCGGCGGCAGAGTGGCTCGCGGCCAACGAAGCGAAGTGGAGAGCCTGGATCGAGTGATCCGAACTCCCCTCACGCGGGCGCGGTCGTTCAGGCCGCGCCCGAACGCCTTCGGACGTTCGGAACAGGCCTGATGCCTGCAACGCCCGCCGGCTCGTCATGACCGAACGCGTGACCCTCGCCTGCCGGGGCGTCTGGAAACTGTTCGGCGCACGCGCGGCCGAGGCGCTGCAGGCGCCCGGGGACGGTCCGGATGACGAGCGGCTCGCCGAACTCGGCGTCGTGGCCGCGGTGCGAGACGCGTCGCTCCAGGTCGAGAAGGGCGAAATCTTCGTCATCATGGGTCTCTCGGGCTGCGGCAAATCCACCCTGGTGCGCTGCATGTCGAGGCTGATCGAACCCTCTGCCGGATCGATACACTTCGACGGTTCGGACCTGCTCGACATGTCGGAGGCGGAGCTGATCGCGCTGCGGCGCAAGAAGATCGGCATGGTGTTCCAGAACTTCGCCTTGCTGCCGCATCTGACAGTACTCCAGAACGTGGCGTTTCCGCTCGACGTGCAAGGTATCGACCGGCGAACGCGCGAAGCCCGGGCGACGGAAATGATCGAACTGGTCGGGCTCGACGGGCGCGCCGACTATTTCCCGCGGCAGCTGTCCGGCGGGCAACAGCAACGCGTCGGCATCGCCCGCTCGCTGGTCGGCGAGCCCGAACTCTGGTTCCTCGACGAGCCGTTCTCGGCCCTGGATCCGCTGATCCGCCAGGAGATGCAGGACGAGTTCCTGCGCCTCCAGTCGATGCTGCACAAGTCCATCGTCTTCATCACGCACGACTTCAACGAAGCCGTCCGCCTGGCCGACCGCATCGCGGTAATGCGCGACGGCCGCATCGTGCAGACCGCGACGCCGGAGGAGCTGGTCATCGCGCCGGCGACCGAATACGTCGCCGAGTTCACGCGGCACATTCCGCGCGACAAGGTGTTGCGGCTCCGATCGATCATGCGCCCGGCACGGGAGGGCGAGGAGGTCGCCGGCGAACTGGACGGCACGCTCACGGTGGCCGCCGCGGCGGGCCGCATCGCGGAGGCCGACCGTCCGTTTCTAGTCCTTCTGGACGGCGCGGTCGCCGGTGTGGTCAGCGCGACCGAGGTCGCCCGTACCGTGGCGGCGAGAGCCGAGGGCCCGCGGGGCGCCGCGTGAACGCCCCGGCGCCGGCCTCTCCGTCGGGCCTGGCGCGCATCCGTCTCGGCGGTTACCGGTTCTGGGTTCTGCTCTTTCTCGCGACCTGGCTGCTGTCGACCACGTCCTTTGCGCTCTACAAGGCCCTGGACGCCCGCTGGATCGTACGCTACCCGCGCAAGTACAACCTGCCGTTCGAAGGCTGGATCAGCGACAGCCTGTCGTGGCTGGTGGAAGACGCGCATTTCGGCCTTTTCAGCTTTCGCGACCTGACGCGGTTCGTCTCGGCCGTTATCGAAGCGCCCTACCAGGCGGCGCGCGCGGCGCTGGCCGACGGATTCTTGCGCGGCCAGGGCAGCCAGGCGATCGAAATCGCGCCCGAGCTGAGCTGGGCCGCCGTCATCGTCGTCCTGGTCGCGGTCGCCCGCTACGCGCGGGACTGGCGGCTCGCGGGACTGGTCGGCGGCTGCTTTCTCTATCTCGCCGTGTTCGGCCAATGGCAGAGCGCCATGGTCACCCTCGCCTCGGTCGTGATCGCGGTTCCGATCGGCGTCGTGGTCGGCCTGACGCTCGGGATCGCGGCGTATCGTTGGGACTGGTTCGACCGCGTGCTGAGACCGATCCTCGATCTGATGCAGACCGTTCCCGTCTTCGCCTATCTGGTGCCGGTGCTGTTCCTGTTCGGGTTCGGGCCTGTGGCCGCGCTGATCGCGACCGTGGTCTACGCCATGCCGCCCATGGTGCGGGTCACCACCGTGGCGCTGCGCGGAGTGTCGTCGGAAGTCGTCGACGCCGGCGTCATGTCCGGCTGTACCCGGCGGCAGTTGCTGTGGAAGGTCCTGGTCCCCTCGGCCGGCCCGACGCTGATGGTCGGCGTCAACCAGGTGATCATGCTGACGCTGAACATGGTGATCATCGCCTCCATGATCGGCGCAGGGGGACTCGGCTTCGACGTGCTGAACTCCCTGCGACGTCTGGACATCGGCGGCGGAATCGAGGCGGGACTGGCGATCGTGTTCATGGCCATCGCCCTCGACCGCCTGAGTCAGGCTTTCGCGGCGCGGGCGCCGGATCCGGTGCCGGTCGCCGGGCAGTCCCGCCTCCAGCGCCATCGCTGGCCGATCACCGTGGCAGTCGTGGTCGTCGCGATCTACCTGGCCGGAATTCTGGTTCCCGATCTGCAGGAGTACCCGGAGGCGGCGACCGTCACCACCTCGGCGTTCTGGGGCGGCGCCATGGAATGGATCAACGTCAACTTCTTCGACGACTTCGAGGCCGCGAAGACGTTCGTGCTCACCTGGCTGCTGCTTCCGGTCAAGCGCTTCTTCACCGGCATTCCGTGGCCCTGGGGGATCGTCGCCGTGGGTCTCGCCGCCTGGCGGGTCGGCGGGTGGCGGCTCGGCGCGACGGCTGCGGCGATGGCGGGGTTCGTCGCCGCCAGCGGACTGTGGGACAAGGCGATGATCACCGTCTACCTGTGTGGCTCCTCGGTGGTGATCGCCTGTCTGATCGGATTTCCGCTCGGAATCTGGGCGGGCCAGAACCCGCGCGTCGGCTCCGTCGTCGGTGCGGTCATGGACACGCTTCAGACCCTCCCGAGCTTCGTCTATCTCATACCCGTCGTGATGCTCTTCCGGGTCGGCGATTTTTCGGCCATGGTGGCGGTCGTGCTCTATGCGCTGGCGCCGGCGGTGCGCTACGCTGCCCTCGGCATTCGCGGCATCGATCCGCAGGTCGTCGAGGCCGGCATCGCCGCCGGATGCACCCGTCGCCAGCTCTTGTGGCGGGTCAAGCTCCCGCTGGCGGCGCCGGCGCTTCTCCTGGGACTGAACCAGACGATCATGCTGGCGTTGTCGATGCTGGTGATCACCGCGCTGGTCGGAACCCGGGACCTGGGGCAGGAGGTCTATATCGCGCTCACCAAGGCAAACACCGGTCACGGAATCGTGGCCGGACTGTCGGTCGCCTTCATCGCCATCACCGCGGACCGGATCGTCTCGGCGCTCGCGCGCCGCTCGCAGGAAAGGCTTGGCCTCGCATGAACAAACTGGAAACCGCGATCGGGAAGGTACAGGGACTGCCGTGCTGGCAGGGCGTGCCGGACTGCTCGCTGATGGAGGGCGGGATCACCAACCTCAACCTCCTGGTGACCGACGGCGCCGACCGGTATTTCGCCAGAGTCGCCGACGACATTCCCGAACACATGATCATGCGCTGGAACGAGGTCGCGGTCAGCCGCGCGGCGCATGACGCGGGAATCGCGCCCCGCGTACACTACGACGCGCCGGGGGTGCTGGTTCTGGAATACGTCGACTCGCGCCCCCTGGAAGAGGGAGACCTGCACGACCCGGCCACGCTCTCCCGGGTCGTGGACCTGACCCGCGCAGTCCACGAGAAGGCCGCGGCCCGGCTTCGGGGGGCGGCCCTCGCCTTCTGGGCATTTCACGTCGCCAACGTCTATGCGGGGTTTCTCCAGGAGCGCGGCTCCCGTCACACGCCGCGTCTGGCCGGACTGCTGAAGCAGGCGAACCGGCTGGAAGAGGCGGTCGGCCCGGTCGACCTGGTCCTCGGACACAACGACATGCTGCCCGCCAATTTCCTGGACGACGGGAAACGGTTGTGGCTGGTCGACTGGGAATACGCCGGGTTCAACAGCCCGCTCTTCGATCTCGGCGGAATCGCGACCAACGCCGACCTCTCCGAGGACCTCGAACGGAGCATGCTGGAGACCTACTTCGGCGAGCCGGCGAGCGGCGCCCTGTGGCATCGGTACACCGCCATGAAGTGCGGCTCCCTTCTCCGCGAAACCCTGTGGTCGATGGTTTCGGAACTGACGTCCGAGATCGATTTCGACTACGGGGCTTACACCCTCAAGAACCTCGAGCGGTTCGAAGCGGCTTACGCCGCGTTCGAAGCCCTCCGGGATCCGGCCTGAGCCGAGGCCGCCGTCCGATCGCGCACCGGGAGATCGGCCCGCCGATACGCCGGACCGCGCCGGAGTGAACGCCATGACCGATCTTCCCGATTCCGCCCGCGCCGTCGTCGTCGGCGGCGGCATTGTCGGTTGCTCGACCGCATACCACCTCGCCAAGCGCGGTCTGGACACGGTCCTTCTCGAGCGCAACCGGTTGACCTCGGGCACCACGTTCCATGCCGCCGGGCTGGTGGGACAGCTGCGCTCCAGCGCGAACGTCACCCGGCTCCTCGGCTATTCGATCGACCTCTACGACCGGCTGGAGGCGGAGACCGGACAGGCGACCGGCTGGAAGATGAACGGCGGACTGCGCCTCGCATGCAACGCCGAACGCTGGACCGAGGTCCGGCGCCAGGCGACGACCGCACGGTCCTTCGGCCTCGACATGCGGTTGCTGAGCGCGGCGGAGGCGCAGGAACTCTGGCCTCTCATGCGGGTCGACGACGTCGTCGGCGCGGCGTTCCTGCCGACCGACGGCCAGGCCAACCCGTCCGACATCGCCCGTGCCCTCGCCGCCGGCGCCCGCAAGGCCGGGGCCCTCGTCCTCGAGGGCGCGGAGGCCGAGCGGGTCGAGATTCGAAACGGCACCGTCGCAGCGGTCGAAACGAGCCAGGGGCGGATCGCCTGCGGGGCGGTCGTCGCCTGCTGCGGTCAATGGACCCGCGAATTTGCCGCGCGCGCCGGCGTCAACGTGCCCCTCGCTTCGCTGCAGCACCAGTATCTGGTCACCGAGGCGATCGAAGGGGTCAGGCCCGACCTCCCGACGCTGCGCGATCCGGACCGCCTCACCTACTACAAGGAAGAGGTCGGCGGCCTGGCGATGGGCGGCTACGAGCCGAATCCGCTCGAGTGGGAGCCCTCGCGCCTGCCGGCCCACGCGGAGTTCTCGCTGCTGGATTCGGACTTCGACCATTTCGAGCCCTTGCTGAAGATGGCGATGGGCCGCGTGCCGGCGCTCGAGGGCGCGGGCGTCAAGCAACTGATTGCCGGCGCCGAGAGTTTCACTCCCGACGGAAACTTCGTCCTTGGCGAAGCGCCCGAGTGCCGGGGGTTCTTCGTCGGCGCTGGATTCAACGCGTTCGGTATCGCGTCGGGCGGCGGCGCCGGCATGGCGCTCGCAGAATGGGTCGCCGACGGGGCGCCGCCCTACGACCTCTGGTCCGTGGACATTCGCCGCTTCGGCCAGCCGCACCAGGACACCGACTGGATCCGGAAGCGGACCTACGAAGCCTACGGACGGCACTACACGATGGCGTGGCCGTCGGAAGAGTACGAGAGCGCGCGTCCGGTCCGGCGCTCGCCGCTCTATTCGACGCTGGCGGCGGCGGGTGCGGTGTTCGGCGAGAAGCTGGGCTGGGAGAGGCCCAACTGGTACGCCGTGCCCGGCGAAGCGGCGCGGGACGTCTACACCTTCGGACGGCCCAACTGGCATGAAGCGGTCGGACGGGAACACGCGGCGGCGCGCGAGCGGGCGGCTCTCTTCGACCAGACTTCCTTCGCGAAGTTCGTCCTGAAGGGACCGGACGCCGCGGCCGCGCTCGGCTGGATCGCCGCAAACGACGTGGACCGGCCGGTCGGACGCATCGTCTATACCCAGATGCTGAACGACCGGGGCGGCATCGAATGCGATCTCACCTGCGTCCGGACCGACTGGGACAGCTACTACGTCGTGACCGGAACCGGTTTCGCCACCCATGATTTCATGCATATCGCCCGGAATGTCCCGACGGGCATGCGCGCGGAACTCTTCGACGTAACCGGCGCCTGGGCGGTCCTGTCGCTCTTCGGGCCGGAAGCCCGCAATATCCTGCAGCGAGCGACGATCGACGACGTGAGCTCGGACGCGTTTCCCTTCGCCACCGCACGGACGATCGGTATCGCCGGCTCTCCGGTGCGGGCGCTCCGAATCACCTATGTGGGCGAACTCGGCTGGGAGCTGCACGTGCCGGTCGAGGGCGCCGTCGCGGTTCATGCCGCGATCGCCGCCGCCGGCAAGGAGTTCGGCCTGCAAAACGCCGGTTACCGCGCCATCGAGACCCTCCGCCTCGAGAAGGGGTACCGGGCCTGGCCGAGCGACATCGGACCCGACTACACGCCCGAGGAAGCCGGGCTCGGCTGGGCGGTGAAGCTAGGCAAGGACGTCGACTTCCGGGGGCGCAAGGCGGCGGAACGCCAGCGTTCGCACGGCGTCCGGCGAATGTTGGCCACTTTCTCGGCGGCGCCGGAGGTCGTGCTCCACGGCGGAGAGACGATCTTTCGAAACGGAGACCGGGTCGGCTACCTGAGTTCGGCCGGCTTCGGCCATACGGTCGGTCGCAGCATCGGACTCGGTTACGTTCGAAACGCCGGCGGCGTGGACCGCGACTACGTGCTCGGAGCGGCCTACGAGCTGGAAGCGGCCGGCGACCGCGTCCCCTGCGAGGTGCATCTCACACCGCTCTACGACCCGGACATGGTGCGGGCGAAGTCGTAACGGACCGCGAGCCCTCGCGCTCGAACGCCGCGAACCGCCCTCTCCAGGGGATGCCGGACGCTCGCAGGTCTGCGGCCGCCGGCTTCGGTCGAATTCGGCACGACGCAGCGAGGGAATCCCTCGACGGGAGCGCCAGTCCGACGAACGCCGACGCCGTTCCGTCCCTTGATCTTGCGATCTCCGTAGGCCGCTTCGAACGGCCGTCGCGAACGCCCTTCGAAACGCGTCACCCGCCTTGCGCGAGCCGAAGCGCGTACCGGGAACGATAGAAAAACGGATTAATTTGACACGCCCAAGGCGGCGTACGGCCCGGCGGCGGCGGATCGTCGCGGGCGCTCGAACGGTCGATGCCCGTCCCCTCAACCTGCAGCTCCGCATCGAATTCCCTCGCGTGCCCTCCGGGCGCCGTCCGGCCGGCATGCGCTCCGGCTCGCACCGGAACGGCTGCCGAAAGGCCGGGATTCCGGCCCCCGGGGCCTCAATTCGGCGGTCGGGTCGCCGCTACGCAACTTGATGCGAGCGACCGGTTGCGTTATCCCTCGAATCCTGATCGCCATGACGCGATCGGCAAAGAGCATTCCATACGTCAAGTTGAAAGAAGGGAGACTATCGTGACAACTCTGACACGCCGCAGTTTCATGGCGACCACGGCCGTTGCCGGGGCCGCGCTGGCTGCGCCCAACGTAGTGCGAGCGCAGGGCAAGATTACCGTCGGCATGGCCTGGCCGGGCATGCAGGACGCCGTCTGGTCCACCAGCCACAAGCTCCTGAACGAGTTCGCCGCCGCCGCGCCGACCGAGATCGAACTGGTCTTCACCGCCGCCGACATGGACGTCGCCAAACAGGCGAGCGACGCCAACGACCTGATCAGCCGGGGCGTCGACCTGTTGCTGGTGTTCCCGATCGACTCCAAGGCGATCTCGTCTTCGGTCAAGCGCGCCCGGGACGCAGGCATCCCGTCGATGGCTTTCCTGCGCCAGGTCCACGCCGACGCCAGGCACCAGGCGGACGTCTTCGTCGGCATCGACGCGAAGTACCAACAGCTCTCCTCCGCCAGCACGGTGTTCGAACTGATGCAGGCCGACGGGGCCGAAATCGGCGAGGTGCTCTGGGTATCGGGGGACATCCGGGACGAGAACTCGCGCCTGCGAGGCGTGGGCCTGCAGGAGGCGTGCGACGCCTACGGCGCGAGCATTGCGCAGGACCTCGTCGCCAACTGGGACCCGCAGCAAGCCGCCGCCGCGCTCGCTCCGGCGCTGAAGGCCTATCCGAACATCAACCACGTCTCCGTCGCCTCGGACGTCATGATGTCGGGCGTGCGCCAGGTCATGCAGGATGCGGGCAAGTGGGCGCCGCACGGCGATCCGAACCACGTCTACCTGTCCAGCGTGGACGTGTTCCCCATCGGCCTCGAACTCCTGCGGTCGAGGCACCTCGACGCCGACACCATTTTCGACGTGACCGGCATGTGCCGCACCGCGGTCGAGATCATGCCACGCCTCGCGGCGGGCGAGACGTTCGACGGCGACGTGCTCATCCAGGGCCCGGTCTTCACCCCGGACAACGTCGACGACCCCGAAATGCAGGCGCAACTGTGGGCGACCTGATCTGACCGGGCAACCGGGACGAGGGGCGGCGCGACGCGCCGCCCCTTCCTCGTGACGGACATGGCGGACGCGTCGCAGCCGTTCCCGTCCCGCGAAGGCGGCGGCTTGCGTTTCTGGCACCGGCATGGCGACAGTCCGGCGCTCTTGCTGGCGCTGGCCGTCGTGACGGCGATCGTATTCGCGCTTACGGTGCCGAACTTCGCCGACCTTCGCAACGTCATGAACATCTTCGGGCAGCTCGGATTCCTCGGTTTCCTCTGCATCGGAATGACCTTCGTGATGGTCGGAGGCGGAATCGACCTCTCTAGCTACACCGTAGTCTCCGCGGCGTCCGTGGTCGGCGCCACGGCGATGGTGGCGACCGAGTCCACGCTGCTCGGATGCGCTCTCATGCTCGCGATCGGCGTCGCGTTCGGGGCGGTCAACGGGATCGCGGTCGCGTATCTCAGGATGATCCCCTTCATCGTGACCTTGAGCACGATGGTCCTCGCCGAGGGCTTCGCCATCTGGTTTACCGAGGCCCAGAGCGTCTACGGCCTGCCGGACGCCTTCATCGACGTCTTCTCGGCCCGAATTCTGCCCATGACCTGGGGCGTCAGCGCCCGGCCGGTGGGCATCCCCGTCGCCGGCCTTGCCGTGTTGGCGGTCGCGACGATCCTGGGCGTCGTACTGTCTCGGACGCTGCACGGCCGCCGGGTCTACCTTACCGGCGCCAACGAGGCGACCGCGCGCGTCTCCGGGATCCGGACTCGTCGGGTCGTGTTCTCGACCTACGTGGTCGCCGGGCTGATGGCGGGGATCACCGCGATCATTCTGACCGCCGACCTCGGCACCGCAACGTCGGCCATGGTGCGCGACGTGAGACTCATGGACATCATCGCCGCCACCGTGATCGGCGGCGCCAGCCTCAAGGGCGGCAAGGGATCGATCCTCGGCACGATGTTGGGGCTCCTGCTGCTCACGATGCTCTCGAACGTCTTCAACCTCCTCGGGGTCTCCCCGTTCGTCGCCATGGTCATCAAGGGCTCCGTGCTGGTCGCGGTCGTCGGGCTCTACGTCTGGAGGTCGAGATGACGGCGAAACTCCACATGGAGCGGGTGACCAAGGTCTTCCCCGGCGTGAAGGCCCTCGACGACGTCTCGATCACGGTCCGTGCCGGCGAGGTGCTGGGCCTCGTCGGCGTCAACGGCGCGGGAAAGTCCACGCTGATGAACGTGCTCGGCGGCATCTGCCGCCCGGACGGCGGGCATGTCGAAATCGACGGGCAGCGCGTGGACCTCCATCGCCCGATCGACGCCGAGAACGCGGGAATCGCCTTCATCCATCAGGAGCTTCTCAACTTTCCGACGCTCACCGTCGCCGAGAACATGTTCGTCTCGCACTTGCCCTCCGGCAGGCTGCCGTTCTCCGTCGACAAGCGCGCCGCCCGGACCCGGGCGCAGGCCGCGCTCGACCAGCTCGGGTCCTCGATCCGCCCCACGGCACGAATGGAGACGCTTTCCGTGGGCGAGAAGCAGGTGGTGGAGATCGCGAGGGCGGTGGCCCAGGGGGCCGACATCGTGATCTTCGACGAACCCTCGTCGTCGCTGTCGATCGCGGAGAAGGATGCGCTCTTCGCCATCGTCCGCAGGCTCCGATCGGAAAACAAGGCGGTCATCTACATCAGCCACTTTCTCGACGAGATCGAGGCCCTCTGCGACAGCTACGTCGTGCTCCGCAACGGCAGGCTCGTGGGATCCGGCCGGGTCTCGGACACGAACCGCAGCCAGATCGTCGAAACGGTCGTGGGACGGGCCGTGACGGCTCCCGAAGCGCGCTCTCGACGGCAGGGACAGGGGACGTTTCTCGCTCTCGACGGCATCGAACGCGACGGCGTCCTGAGAGACTGCACCCTCGAGATGCGACGAGGCGAAGTGCTGGGCCTCTGGGGCCTCATGGGCTCGGGCCGCACGGAGCTCATCCGTTCGATTCTGGGGCTCGACCCGATGGACGGCGGGCGGATGACCCTGCACGACGACGCGGGCGCCGTGGAGATCGGTCACGACGAGCTCCTCGCCCGCACCGCCTACGTGACCGAGAGCCGCCGCACCGACGGGCTCTTCCTGGACGAGGCGGTCTGGAAGAACGTCTCGGCCACGACGCTCGAGGAGTACGCGCGCGGACGGATGAGGATTCTCGACAATGCCGCCGAGATCGGGACCGCAAAATCCATGATCGAGCGAATCGGAATCGCGACGCCGAGCCACGACACGCGGGCCGAGCACCTCTCGGGCGGCAACCAGCAAAAGGTCGTCTTCGCGAAGTGGCTCCACCGGCGTCCCGAGATCATGATCCTCGACGAGCCCACCCGCGGCGTGGACGTGGGCGCAAAGCGCGAGATCGGGGATCTCGTCCGCTCTCTCGCGGAAGCCGGCACGTCGGTCCTGCTCGTCACCTCGGAGATCCAGGAGATGGTGGCGCTCGCCGATCGCGTGGCGGTGCTGCGCGACGGGACGACCGCAGCCGAGATAACCGGGGACGACATCACGGAAGCGGCGCTCATGGCCCAAGCGATGGGAGCCGTCGATGCGCATGCGTGACAACCTCTCCCAGGCTCGGGCGTTCGGCATGGAGTACGGGTTCTACCTGCTGCTCCTGTCCGTCGTGGTACTCTTCGCCTTCGTCTCGAACTCGTTCCTCACGATCTCCAACTGGGCCCAGATCGCGATCGCCTCGACGTTCTTGCTCTCCGCCGCCGCGGGGCTGACGCTCGTATTGATCAACGGCGAGATCGACCTGTCGATCGGATCGATCGCCTATGTCGCGGCGACGGTCGTATACCTTACGGCCGACATGCACGCAGGCGTATCGATCGTCGCCGCGCTCGGCGTCGGACTGCTCGTCGGCCTCTTCAACGGCTGGCTCGTGGCCTACCTGGGAATGAACTCGCTCCTGACCACGCTCGGCCTCATGATCGCCTACCGCGGCGTGGCGCTCGTCTTCACGGAAGGCACGGTAAAGCAGACCGGAGCGGAGCTCGCCGCGCTCGGCAGCGTCAAGCTTCTGGATACGATCCCGGCCATCTTTCTGGTCGCGCTCGCGATCGTTCTCCTCTATCAGCAGATTCTGCGAGGCACCAAACTCGGCACGTTCTGGCTGGCGATCGGCAACAACGAGGACGCCGCGCGCATGATCGGGGTGCCCGTTCGCCCTGCCAAGCTCGCGGCCTACGCCCTCTGCGGGGTTTCCGCGGCAGCGAGCGGAACGCTGCTGGCGGCGTATCTCGGGGAGATTACGACGTTTACCGGCCGCGGAATGGAGTTCCAGGCGGTCGCCGCGGTCGTGATCGGCGGCGCCAGCCTCTTCGGCGGGCGAGGAAACGTCTTTCCGGGCACGCTCGCCGGGGTGCTGCTGCTGATCGTGATCAACAACGGCCTCGGCACGCGCGGAGTTTCGCCCTTCGTCTATCCCTTCGTCGTCGGCGCGCTCATTTTCTTCGCCATCTACCTCGACGCGCTCAAGAACCGCGGACGGAGCTGACCTCGGACCTCCTGCCGACCGCGGGCGAGAGCCGACGCATCGGGCCAGGACACGCAAGTCCCGAACGCGCGCGAGCGCGAGCGCCTGCGGTCACAAGGCGGCGCCCGCATGGCGCGCCGCACGATCGCCGCCCCGCAATGCCGCGCCCCGAGGCCGGCTACCGCGACGCGGCGTAATACGACACCCGGCGTTCGAGGGCGGCCAGCAATTCCGAGATGGTGAAGGCCAGCGCGAACAACACGACCAGCACCGCCCAGAAATGCGACATCAGGAAATTGGCCGAATACAGCTCGAACAACGCCCCGAAGCCCACGATCGAAATCAATAGCTGGCCGATGATCACGCCCTTGACCGCCCGAATCGCGCCGATCCGCACGCCGCCCAGAATCTCCGGCAGCGCCGCCCAGAAGTAGACCTTGACGAACGCGGCCCACGGCGGCGCGCCGAAGCTCCGCGCCGTCTCGACCAGCGAACGGTTGATCTGCATCACGCCGGCGCGCGCGTTCAGGACGACGATCCGGATCGCGAACAGCGCGGTGGTGACGACGATCGACTTCAGGCCGAATCCGAACAGCACCATGAGCACCGGCACGAGCGCGGTGAGCGGCGCGCTGAGAAAGATGTCGACCCGGGGCAGCAGCAACTCGTCGATCAGCCGGATCTTGCCCATCGGGATGCCGACCGGAATCCCCGGCACACCGGATTCGTGCGGCGCCGTCACACCTCCCCGAACAGTCGGGTCGATACCGAACCCAGATGCTCCCGCATGGCCGCGTGGGCCGCGGCCGGATTGCGCGCCTCGATCGCCGCGGCGATCCGGTCGTGTTCGGCGAAGCTCGAATGGTCTGCGGGCGGGCGCGCGGAGCCGCGCACCACCGTCTTCCAGGCCACCGCCCGGCGCACCTGGTTCAGCTGGTTGAAGAGCGCCAGAAGCAACACGTTGCCGGTGGCCTCGGCCACCGCGCGGTGGAACACGTCGTCCCGCGCCTCGTATTCCTCCCAGGTCGCGGCCTCGGCGGCCCGGTCCCGGCAGAGCAGGATTCGGGTCACCGCGTCCCCGGAGGCGTTCATCGCCGCCTCCCGGGCCAGCGCGGGCTCCAGCGCCAGCCGGGCGCGCATCATCTGCACCGGGGTCACCTGACGGCTGAGTTCCGGGAGCCGTTCGGACCCCTCCGCAGCCAGGAACGTGCCCTTGCCGACATGGCGCCAGATCCGTCCCTCGCGCTCCATGGCGTCCAGCGCCCGGCGAAGCCGCGTGCGCGAAAGCCCGAGACGCACCATCAACTCGCGTTCCGGAGGGAGCCGATCGCCCGGGTTGTACTTTCCCCGGACGATATAGGCGGTCAGCGCGGCGAGGGCGTCTTCGCGCTCCAGGATCTCGGGGTCCGCCAGCACGCGTCACCTCCGCCGAATTGGTTGACCAATCGAACTTATTGGTCTACCATACGCCCTAACGGCTGCAATTGCAAGCGATTCGGCCGGGATGTCGAAATTGGTTGCGATTGGTTCGGGGGCGCGAGGCACCCCACGGCAGGAACCGGAACGGAGAGGTCCATGAGCAAGTTGTCCGTCTCGTCGCCGCCCCGGCGCGAGCCGCTGCCCGTCGCCGGGAGCGACTCGGGGTTCGAGGTTCGCCGGGTCTATTGCATCGGCCGCAACTACGCCGCGCACACGGTCGAGATGGGCGGCGACCCGGACCGCGAGGCGCCCTTTTTCTTCCAGAAGAATCCGGACAATCTCGATCCCTCGGGCACGTTTCGCTATCCGCCGAAGACCTCGAACGTGCATCACGAGGTCGAGCTCGCCGTGATGCTGTCGTCAGGCGGCGTCGACATTCCGCTCGAGCGCGCGCTCGATTGCGTCTACGGCTACGCCCTGGCGCTCGACATGACTCGCCGCGACCTGCAGGGAGAGCAGAAGAAGCTCGGCCGTCCCTGGGAAATCGCCAAGGCGTTCGAAGGCTCGGCGCCGGTCGGCCCGATCCGCCCGGCGTCCGAAATCGGGCATCTATCCGAGGGGCGAATCGCGCTCCGCGTCAACGGGGAACTGCGGCAAGACGGCAATCTCGACCAGATGATCTGGAAGGTGCCGGAGATGATCTCCTACCTGTCGGAATACTTCGAACTCGCGTCCGGCGACGTAATCCTGTCCGGGACGCCGTCCGGGGTGGGCGCGATCCGGCCGGGCGACCGGATGGAGGCCGAGATCGACGGACTCGGCTCGATGTCGGTCCGGGTCGCCTGAACGGGCGATCGGAGGCGGAAGCCGCCATGACCTCCGCAGCAGCCGGCCCGAGCGGAGAGGCACTGACCTTGTCCTTCGCCTCCTGGGACCACGACCGCGTCATGGCGCTCCATGACGGGCGCGTCGCGATCGACGGCGTCGCCCTCCGATCGGAGGTCCATCCGACCTCCCGACTCTTCCCCCTCGCCGTGAGCGACGCGCCCTACGACATGACCGAGATGTCGCTGTCGAGCTACGTGATGCAGGTCTCGCGCGGCGATAGCGCTTACGTCGCCCTGCCCGCCTTCGTCAGCCGCGCATTCCGCCATTCGGGATTCTACGCCCGCGCCGGTGCCGGCATCCGGAGCCTCGCCGACTTCGCCGGGCGCCGCATCGGCGTCCCGGAATACCAGATGACCGCAGCGCTCTGGATGCGCGGAATCCTGGCCGACGAATTCGGCGTCCGCGCCCAGGACGTTTCCTGGCGCACCGGAGGGCTCGACGCCGGGGTCCGGCGCGAGAGGCTGCCGCTGAACTTGCCCGACGGCATGGACGTCGAGCCGGTGCCGGAGGGGCGCACTCTGCAGGATCTCCTCCTCGCCGGCGAGATCGACGGACTCCTGGCGCCGAGGCCGCCGCAGGCGTTCCTGGACGGAGACCGGCGCATCCTGCGCGTCTTCGACGATTTCGAGGCGGCCGAGCGAGACTACCATGCCCGAACCGGCTTCTTTCCGGTCATGCACCTGATCGGCGTCCGCAAGTCGCTGGCGGCCTCCCTCCCGCAGTTGCCGGAAGCGCTTTACCGGGGATTCGTCGAGGCCCGGGACCTCGCGCTGAAGCGGCTCCGCGACGTCTGGCTCGGCAGCGCGAACCGGCTGTCGCTGCCGTGGCTCGGCGCGACCGTGGAGCGCACCCGGGCCGCGCTCGGGGACGACTGGTGGCCGTACGGCTTCCGCCGCAACCGGGCCGAGCTCGAGGTCGTGTGCCGCTACGCGTCCGAACAGTTCCTCGCGAGGCGGCGGGTCGCCCCGGAGGAGCTGTTTCCCGAATCCCTGCTTGCGACGTGAGAGGAACGATGCCGACGCAAGCGAGACATACCGCCGTTTCCGCCGCCGACGCGCAGGCGAGCGGAACATCCCGTCAAACGCGCAAACCGTTCATCAGGAGGAACACACGATGACACGACTCGACCGCCGCGGCGTCCTCAAGGCCGGGGCCGCCGCCGCCCTCATGCTCTCCGCACCCTCGATCGCCCGCGGGGCCGGGTATCCGGAGCGGAACATCAAGGTCATCATTCCGACCCGCGAAGGCGGCGGGGCGGACCGCAACTTCCGCGCCTTCACCAGCGTCTGGAAGGACAAGCTCGGCACCGAGTTCGAGCCCGGCTTCTTTCCCGGCGCGTCCGGGCGGGTCGGCTACGAGGTCTACATGGGCAAGGAGACGCCGGACTGCTACAGCCTGATCTTCGGCAACATGGGACCGGAGGTACTGAACTGGGCCATGCAGGCGCCCGAATTCGACATCGACGACTACTTCTATTTCGGCCGCGTCGACACCGACCCGTGCTGCCTGTTCGTCGGCGTCGAGAGTCCGCTGCAGACGATGGACGACATCGTCGCGGAAGGGAAGAAGCGCAAGCTCAACGTGGGCACCAGCCGCATGGCCCATCCCGCCTCCATCGGGCTCCTCTCCCTCGGCGAGGCGACCGGCGCGCAGTTCAACCTGATCCCGCTCTCGGGCGGCAAGAACACCGTCGCCGGCGCCGTGACCGGCGAGGTGGACTTCTCGGTCCTGACCTCCGGGTCGGTGATCGCCGCCGGCGACGCGGTCAAGACCCTGCTGGTCTTCGGCGAGAACCGGGTCGGCGCGGCGCTGAACGACGCGCCGAGCATGAACGACGTCTACGGCACCGACCTCGCCGAGATGCTCTCGGCCCGCGCCTTCGCCGTTCACCGGAAGGCGGCCGACGACCATCCGGACCGCTTCGAGACGCTGACCCGGACCTTCCGGGAAGCCTTCGACGATCCCCGGCTGCTGGAGGAATACGTCGCGGTGGGCGGAACCCCCGAGTATCTGAACTACGGCGGCATCGAGGAGTGCGCCGCGTTCAAGCAGGCCATGCTGGATCTCGGCGCCAAGTACAAGGCGCTCCTGAGCGGAGCCTGAGCGGTTCCGGGCCGGCGGCCGACGCCGCCGGCCCGCCCCGCCTTCCCGGCAACGCGAACATGTCCGCCACGCATCCGCTCGCCCCGGAGGATCCGGGACGGCCCGGCGCCGCACGCCGCACCGTCGAGACCGGACGAGGCCCGCAATGAACTCCGAATCCCGCTCGCCGCGCCGCCAGCTCGGCGGCGAGCTCGTGATCCCGATCCTCGGAATCGCCTTCACGCTCTACTATTTCACCACGATCTGGAACTCTCCCTGGACCGCGCAGGTCAGCGCGTTCCTCGTCGGCGGCGTCCTGATCCTCCTCTGCGCGGCGTTCGTCCTGCGCTGCATGCTGGACGTTCGACGCGGCGCGGGCGAGCTCGGCTTCGCCGACCTGGTCAGCCGCAACGACTGGACCTCCGGCCGCGTGGGCCTGTTCGCCGCGACGGTGGGGTTCTGTCTGTTCGTGGAGACGCTCGGCTTCACCCTCGCGACCTTCCTGTTCCTGTTCGCCGGCATGACGGTCCTCTCGAAGGGACGCAACGTCGCCCGGATCGCCGCGGTCTCCGCGGCCATCTCGCTCGCCGGTTGGGCGGTGTTCGTCGTCGCGTTCGACACCCGCTTCCCTCGCGGCTGGTTCGAGACGACGATGAAGGCGCTCATGTCCCATGGATAACGCGGCCGCCATTCTCGCCGAGGTCTTCTTCCAGACCGTCGGCTACTGGTGGGTCGTCGTCCCGACGATCTTTCTGGGCCTGATCGTCGGCGGCATCCCCGGCTTCAGCGCCGCGAACACCATCATCATCCTGATGCCGCTGACCCTGGCCATGGATCTCGACACCGGCCTGGTCTTCATGGTCACCCTCTACTGCGCGGCGCGCATGGGCGCCGGCATCCCGGCGATCCTGGTCAACATTCCGGGCACCGCAGGCGCGGCGGCGACGCCGCTCGACGGCTATCCGATGGCCAAGGCCGGGCGGGGGCAGCAGGCGCTGTCGATCTCCTTCGTCGCGTCCTGCATCGGCGGCATCCTGACCACCCTGATCGCGCTGGCGACCATGCCGATCCTCGCCCGGGTCGGGTTCTACATGCACTCGGTGGAGATGATCGTCGTCATGCTGTTCGGCATCTCGCTGATCGCCTCGATCGCCGCGAAGGACATGCTCAAGGGGCTGATCGCCGGGTTTCTCGGCCTGATGATCGGCGCCATCGGCACCGACGTGGTCTACGCCACGCCGCGCGGGACCTTCGGCTTCCTGGAACTCTACGACGGCATCCCGCTCATTCCGGCGCTGGTCGGACTGTTCGCGGTCTCCGAAGCCTTCATCCTTATCGAGCAGCGGGTCATCGTCAGCGACGACGCCGAACCCCGCAACCCCAACTGGCGCGACACCTTCGAAGGCGTGGCGATCGCGCTCCGGCGCTGGTGGCATATCGCCTGGACCAGTGTGATCGGCCTCGCCATCGGCGTCATTCCGGGCGCGGGGGCGTCCATCGCCAGCTTCGTCGCCTATCAGCAGTCGCGCACCTTCTCGCGCACTCCGGAGCGCTACGGAACCGGCCATCCCGAAGGGCTGATCGCGCCCGAATCGGCCAACAACGGCGTCACCTCTGGAACCCTGGTGCCGCTTCTGGTTCTCGGCATCCCCGGCGGCGCGACCGCCGCGATCATGCTGGTGGTGATGCAGTTCCACGGCGTCAGCTTCGGCCCCTCGCTGTTCGAGCGCCAGCCGGAGGTCGGCTACGGAATGTTCATGGCGATGGCGGTGACCTACGTCCTGATGTTCCTCACCATCCTGCCGCTCAGCCGCTACATGAGCCACGTGACTACCATTCCGACGGTCTACCTGGCCCCGCTGATCATCTCCTTCACGCTGGTCGGCGGGTTCGTGCCGCGGGAGTACATGTTCGACATGTATCTGGCGCTCGGCTTCGGCGTGCTCGGCTACGTCGCGCGTCGCACCGGCTATCACGTGGCGGCCATCCTGATCGGCGTCATTCTCGGCCCGCTGCTCGAGACCTACTTCCTGCGCGCGCTGAAGAAGGCCGACGGCGACGTCACGGTCCTGTTTTCCTCGGGCCTCGGCAACGCGCTCTGGGCCGCGTTCGCCGCGTCGCTGATCGTGCCGATCGTCCTCGACCGCCGCCGCAAGCGCCGACAGGGAGCGTCGTCATGAAAACGGAAATCGAATACCGGCTCTCCCGCAACGTCCGCCGTCTCGGCCGCCTCGACGTCGCCGGCGGCGGCCAGGTCGTCGTGCAGGACGGCTTCGCCTTCGTCGGCCACATGAAGCCGCCCATGGGAACGTCCGTCATCGACGTGCGCGACCCGTCCCGGCCTCGCGCGATCGGCCATATCGAGCCCCCGGACGCGGCGTCCCACACGCACAAGGTTCGCGTCGCAGGCGACGTCATGATCACCAACGTCGAGCAGGACCGGCGCCACTTCCTGCGCAAGGGCGCCCGGATCGCCGCCCTCCGGGAGGAGCTCGGAAGCGGGGCCACCGACTCGGCGATCGCCGAACGGCTCGGCGTGCGCGAGGCGGACGTGCCCGTGCTGGAGAAGGCGCATGCGGAAGGGTACGACTCCGGCGGCTTCCGGGTCTGGGACATCTCGGACCCGAGCGCGCCGCGGCTCCTCTCCTACGTGAAGACGCACGGGTTCGGCGTGCATCGCTTCGACATGGACGAGCGCTTCGCCTATATCTCCACGGAGATGGAGGGATATGTCGGCAATATCCTGGTCGTCTACGACATCTCGGATCCCACCAACCCGAAGGAGGTCTCCCGCTGGCACCTGCCCGGCCAGCACGTCGCGGGAGGCGAGACGCCGACCTGGAGCGGCTACGGCCACCGGCTCCATCACGCCATGCGGTGCGGCGACGAGCTCTGGGCCGCGTACTGGCACGCCGGCATCCGCGTCCTCGACGCCGCGAACCTCGCCGAGCTCCGGCTCAAGGGCGCCTACCGGTTTCCGGAGGCGATTCCGGAGCCCACCCACACGGTGATGCCGCTCGAGCGACGGATCGGCGGTCGCCGCTACGCGGTCGCGATCGACGAGGAACACGACCATATTCCGGGCCGGCTGCACGGGTTTCTGTGGGTGCTGGACGTCACCGACCTCGAGCGGATGGAACCGGTCGCGGCCTGGGACCTCACCGAGCGCGCGAGCCCCTGGGCCGGGCAGCCGGGCGTGCGCTTCGGCGCCCACCAGTTCCGCGAACGGCTCGATTCCACGCTCGTCTACGCCGCCTGGTTCGCCGGCGGACTCCGGGTGCTGGACCTCGCCGACCCTCTCCTGCCGAAGGAAGTCGCACACTACGTTCCGGAGCCGGAACCGGGCGCCCCGGCGCCGCAATCGAACGACGTCGACGTGGACGAGAACGGCCGGATCTACCTGCTCGACCGGGTCCGGGGACTCGACATACTGGAGATGACCGCATGAGCCAGCCCGACCTCCTGCCCCCGAGCGTGGACCCGAACCGGAAGGCGCTCGGAATCCGGCGGGTCAGCGCCCGGAACGAAGCCTCGACCCGCACGGTGATGATGGTACGGGACCACGTCCTGGTCTCCGACGAGCGGGGCACCAATACGGGGCCGACGCCGCTGGAGATGTGCCTCTCCTCTCTCCTGGGGTGCGAAGGCGTGATCGTCAATCGCTGCGCCGAGGCGATGAATTTCGCCTATTCGGCCGTCGACATGGAGGCGGACGGCGAGGTGGACCAGCGCGGCTCCCGCGGCGTGCCGGGCGTCCGGCCCTACTTCAACTGGGTTCGCCTGCGCATCCGGGTGCACACGGAGGAATCCGAGGAGCGGTTCGACCGGCTGAAGCGCAACGTGGAATACCGCTGCCCGGTGATGAACCTGTTCCGCTCGGCGGACGTGGAGCTCCGGGTGGTGTGGGAGCGGGTGGCCCCGTGAGCCTGCGGCTCCGGATCAACGGCCGGGAGCGCGAGATCCGCTCCGATCCGGAAACGCCGCTGCTCTATGTCCTGCGCGACGAGCTGAAACTGAAGGGCACCCGGTTCGGTTGCGGCCTCGAACAGTGCGGCGCCTGCGCCGTACTCGCCGACGGCGCGGTCGCGCTGAGTTGCGCCACGCCCGCTCGCGACTTCGCCGGACGGGACATAACGACGGTCGAGGGGCTGGAGAACACGCCGATCGGCCGCCGGGTGCAGGCGGCGTTCGTCGAGGCCACCGCGGCGCAGTGCGGCTGGTGCACGTCCGGCCTGGCGGTCGCGGCGACCGCGCTCCTCTCCCGCACGCCCCGGCCGAGGGGGGACGAGGCGCGCTATGCGCTCGCGCCGCATCTCTGCCGCTGCGGCTCGCATCCGCGGGTTTTGCGGGCGGTCGAGATCGCGTCCGCGGGAGCATGAGCGGGAACGCCGGCGACCGGGTCTCGGACCGGCTCGGCATTCGGGACGGGCGGCTGATCGTCCGCACCGGCAAGGTCGAGATCGGCCAGCGCGTCTCCACCGCGCTGGTCGAGATCGCGCATGAAGAGCTGACCCTGGCGCGCGAGCGGATCGAGATCGCGCCGGTCGTGACCGGCCTCAGTCCGGACGAGGGAATCACCTCGGGCAGCAACTCCGTGCGGCAGGCGGGACATGCCCTGCGGCTCGCCGCGGCGACGCTCCGGCGCCGGGCATGCCGTCGGGCCGCGGAACGCATGGGCGGCGAGGCGGACGACTGGCGACTGGAGGACGGAGCGCTCTCGGGCCCCGGCGCCAACCGGCCGATCCCGCTCCTCGAATTCCTGCGCCAGGACGATTTCGAGATCCCGGTCGACAGCCGCGCGCCGCTTCTTCCGCCGCGGGCGCGGCCGGCCGCGCCACCCATGCGCGGCGTCGCCGACATGGTCTCCGGGCGACACCGCTACCTGCACGACATCGATCTTCCGGGCATGCTTCACGCCCGCGTCGTCCGACCGCCGCATGCGCATGCGCGGCTGGCGGAGGCGCCGTCGGACTGCATCCGGGCGCTCGAGGCGTCCGGCGTTCGGGTCGTTCGGGACGGCAGCTTCCTCGCGGTCGCCGGCCCCGACCCGTGGCCGACGATCCAGGCCGCCGCGCGCCTCGGGCGCGCCTGCCGCTGGACGGCGGAGCGCTACCTCGAGGAGGGAGACGTCTTCGCCTTCCTCGCCCGGGAGAACGCCCTGCGGATGCCGGTGGTCGACGGAAGCCCCGAACGCGCGCCCGTTCCCCCCATGCCGCCGGCGCCGGACTATGCGGTGCGCTACGAGCGGCCGTTCACGCTGCACGGCTCCCTCGGGCCCTCCGCCGCCCTGGCGCTCTGGGACGGCGAGACCATGGCGGTCACGACGCACAGCCAGGGAATCTACGTGCTGCGCGAAAGCCTCGCCGACAGTCTCGGACTGGAGCCTCGCCGGGTGATCCTGACCTACGCGCCCGGCGCCGGTTGCTACGGCCACAACGGCTCCGACGACGCGGCGCTGGAGGCGGCGCTGGTCGCCCTGTCCCTTCCCCGTCGCCCGATCCTGCTGGCGTGGAGCCGGGAAGACGAGCATTGCTGGGAGCCGTTCGGGCCGCCGCAGGCGGTCGAGCTCGCCGCGTGGACGGACGGCTCGGGGCGCATTCGCCGCCTCTCGGCCGAGTCGATCGGGGGAACGTTTCGCGGTCGCCCCCGGGCCGGTCCGAATCGCGCCGGCCCGGCGCGGCTTCTCCCTAACCGTCTTCGCGCGAACCCCGTCCCGCCTCCCGAAATCCTGCCCAACACGAATGCGGAGGGCGGGCTGCACCGCAACCTCACGCCTGCCTACGCGATCCCCGAGACCCGCCTGGTCAAGAACCTGGTCACGAACATGCCGCACCGGACCTCGGCGCTTCGCTGCCTCGGCGCGGCGGCGAACGTGTTCGCGCTCGAGAGCCTGATGGACGAAGTCGCGGCCGGCGAGAGACAGGACCCGCTGTCCTTCCGCCTCGCGCATCTCGAGGATTCGCGCGGGCGGGCCGTGCTCGAACGTCTGGCAGAAGCGATTCGGCGGCGCCCTCCCGCCGGTCCGACGGGCGGCTCGGGTATGGCCTACGCGCAATACAAGAACGCGATGGCGCGGGTGGCCGTCTGGGTGCGGCTGACCGTCGCCGAGGACGCCCAAGTGCGGCTCGAGGAGGCGATCCTGGTCGCAGACGCCGGACGGGTCGTCGACCTCGGCGGGCTGGAGGCGCAGCTGGAGGGCGGATTCCTGCAAGGAGCGAGCTGGGCGCTCCACGAGCGGGTCGCCTGGGACCGGGACGGGATCGCCTCCCGGGACTGGGACAGCTACCCGACGCTTCGCTTCGACGAGGTTCCCGAGATCGAGACGATCGCGCTCGACGATCCGCATGCCGAATCGCTCGGCGCGGGCGAGGCGTCGCCGGGCCCTGCCGTCGCCGCGATCGCCAACGCGATCTGCGACGCGACCGGTCTTCGCCTGCGGCGCATGCCGTTCACGCCCGACGCGATCCGGCAGGCGGCCCTCGAAGACGACGATTCCGGGTCGCCCTCTCCCGGCTGAGCGCACAGGGGCGGGGCCCCGCTCCCGGGCTGGCCGCCGCTGAGGTCGCCTTCGAATTCTGCAGCGGTACGATACAGTTACGTCATGACGCCTGACGGCGCCGCACCCCGGATCGGTCGGCGAGGGAGCACGACATGGACAACGCGAATCACATGAGTCCGGACGAGTTCCGACGCCACGGACATGCGGTCGTCGAGCGCCTCGCGCGATACATGGAGGAGGTCGAGTCCCTTCCGGTTCTCTCGCGCGCGGAGCCGGGATCGGTTCGCCGGCGCCTGCCGCCCTCGGCCCCCGAGGAGGGGGAGCCGTTCGCCGATCTCCTGCGGGACGTCGACGAAGTCGTCCTTCCCGGTCTCACCCATTGGCAGTCGCCGAACTTCTTCGCGTATTTTCCGGCCAACGCGTCCGGGCCGTCCGTTCTCGGCGAGTTCCTCGCGGCGGGATTCGGCGTCCAGGGCATGCTCTGGGCGACCAGCCCGGCCTGCACGGAACTCGAGACCCACATGCTCGACTGGCTGGTCGAGTTGCTCGGCTTGCCGGAGGCGTTCCGCTCGACCGCCGCCGGCGGCGGCGTCATCCAGGACTCCGCCTCCAGCAGCACGCTCACCGCAATTCTCGCCGCGCGCGAACGCGCGAGCGAGGGCGAGACGAACGAGACGGGGGTCGATTCGGCGCGAAGATTGACGGTCTACGCCTCCCGGCACGCCCACTCGTCGGTCGAGAAGGGCGTGAAGGTCGCCGGGATCGGGCGGCAAAACCTGCGGCTCGTCGCTACGGACGACCGGCACGCCATGCGCGCCGACGCGCTGGCCGCGCGCATCGCCGCCGACCGGGAAGCCGGGGCGACGCCGGCGATGGTCTGCGCGACGGTGGGCACGACCTCCTCGGGCGCCGTGGACCCGGTGCGCGCCGTCGGAGAGATCTGTCGCCGGGAGGACGTCTGGCTGCACGTCGACGCCGCCCATGCCGGCAGCGCCACGATCTGTCCCGAGCACCGGCAGCTGATCGACGGTCTCGAGCTTGCGGACAGCTACACCTTCAATCCGCACAAGTGGCTCCTGACGAATTTCGATTGCAGCGGCTTCTGGGTCAGGGACCGCGCCCGGCTGACCGGCGCGCTCGGCGTCTTGCCCGAATACCTGCGCAACCGGGCGAGCGACGCCGGAGAGGTCATCGACTACCGCGACTGGCACGTTCCGCTCGGGCGGCGCTTCCGCGCGCTGAAGCTCTGGTTCGTGATTCGCCACTACGGAGCGCGGGGATTGCGGGCCCATGTCCGCCAATGCGTCGCGATGGCGGACCGGTTCGCGGCGGAGGTGGAAGCGAGCGAAGCGTTCGAGCTCGCGGCGCCGCCGTCGGTCGGTCTCGTCTGCTTCCGCCACCGGGGCGGCGACGCGCTCAACCAGGCGCTGATGGACCGTCTGAACGCGTCCGGCGCTCTCTACCTCACCCACACGCGGCTCGACGACCGGCTCGTCCTGCGGCTCGCGGTCGGCTCCTGGACGACCCGTCCGAAGCACGTCGAACGGGCCTGGGAGAGGGTAGTAGAGACCGCGCGGCAGCTCGAAGCCGAAGGCGGACGGTCGTAGCCGCCGACGCGGGCGGCCCCGAAGCGAAACGGCGGAACGGTCCGGCGCGGCGGCGGAATTACGCGGCGACGACGTCCGCCGCCCCTTCCAGCGCCTCTTCCAGCACGGCGAAGTCCGCGTCGTCGAGCGCCAGAGAGACGTAAAACTTGCCCGGCGCCTTGAACACGCGGCGGTCGACGAGCGCGCGGTTGTAGCGCGCCCACCGGTCCAGGTCCGACCCGTGAAAGTCCCGGTAGTTGCGGATCGGAGTCTCGCTGAACACCACCTCGAACAGCGAGGGATGCCCCACGACCTGATGCGGAATCCCGCGGCGGACAAGGGAATCGCGGGCAATCTCCATCAGCCGCTCGCCGGCGGCTTCCAGCCGTTCGTACTGGCCGGGACGCCGGAGGATCTCCATGGTCTTCAGCCCGGCGACCGACGCCACCGGATTGCCCGAGAGCGTGCCGACCTGCATGAGCCATCGGTCCCGCGACACGGAGGCCTTGTCGAAATGCGCCATGATCTCGGCGCTACCCGCGATCGCCGCGAGCGGAAACCCGCCGCCGATGACCTTGCCGAGCGTGCAGACGTCGGGGCGGACGCCGTAGACCTCCTGGGCGCCGCCGTATGCGAGCCGGAAGCCGGTCACGATCTCGTCGAAGACGAGGAGCGCGCCGTGCTTGTCGGCCTCTTCGCGCAGCGCCTCCAGGAAGCCCGGCTCCGGCGGGACGATCCGCTGCAGCGGCTCGACGACAATCGCGGCGATTTCGGGGCCGAATTCCGCCATGAGGGAACGAACCGATTCGACGTCGTTGAACGGCGCGATCAGGACCTCGGCTTCGACGCTGGCCGGAATTCCGGCGCTGTCCGGCACCGCCCGGGGGAAGTTCTCCGGCTGTTCCGGCGCCAGGCTCATCTGCGCCTCGCCGCACATGCCGTGATAGCCGCCCTCGAATTTGAGGATCTTCTCCCGCCCGGTGCAGGCGCGGGCGAGGCGGATGGCGAACATGTCGGCCTCGCTGCCGGAGGAGACGAACCGCACTTGCTCCGCGCAGGCGACGGCCTCGACGATGGCTTCGGCGAGTTCCACGCCCTTGGGGTTGCTGGCGAAGAACGTCATTCCGCGGGGCAATTGCTCGGCCACGGCCTCCAGCACCTCCGGGTGCCCGTGTCCGAGCATCATGGGGCCGGAGCCGATCAGCATGTCGACGTATTCGCGCCCTTCCTGGTCCCAGACCCGGCTCCCGCGCCCCTCCGAGATCAGGAAGGCGCCGTCGAAATTGCCGAAGGTGCCGGCGGGAAGCACCGCTCCGGCACGCCGGACCCAGTCCGATTCCCTGTCGAGCATCCTGCGTTCTCCTCTCAGTGGGAACTCCCCCGCCCATCGCTGCCCGCAACTCGCGACTACAGATTGAACCAAGCGCCGACAGGCGGTACGGGAGCACAACGCCCTGCCGAGCATAGCACGTCAGACAATCAAGCGTCGGCCGGCGCTAGCCTTCATAGAACCAAACAACAACGTCCACCTACTCCGACGCTCGTCCATTCCCCCGGCACACAATCACAAACCCGCGCAAGGAAACGCGGTACGCTATCCGGCCTCCCGCGCTTAACCAGATCCGCTTGACCCGACTGCGCAAGGCGGCCCGATCGAACGCCTGCCCCAATAGACTTCGCGCTACCCTTGGCCAAAGGACGAACTCAAGACTCCTCTCGACGCTCGCCGTTCCGGTTCCCGCACATTGCGCACTTCCCCTTGACCTATCTCTTCCACGTGTGCGGACAATGCACGCTACCTCTCCCGCCCCGACTCGAAAGCCGGCCGGGTTTCCCACTATGGTTCGACCTCTCGGGCGCTTGACGATCTCTCGTCGATCTTCTCCCCTTCAGCGAACAGGCGAACGACAAAACGATTGCCGTCAACCACCAGGTCTACATCCGTCCCGTTGTGCTCCAACATACCGCGAATGATTCTTCTCGGTATACCTAACCCCAAATATTCGATATAACCGTAATGGCTCATGTAGTTCATCAAGAGACAGTTCCTCACGGAACTGGCCCCAAAGCGCATTCGCGAGGGGGTCATACCGCTGCAAAGCTCGCCTGGGGACATGATCTCGAGCCGATCCGCGTATACCGACACCTCGACGACGGTACTCTTCATCAGATAATCACGGTGGATGAGAGCGTTTACGATTGCCTCCCTGATCACCTTATCCGGATATGTAGGCCGCTCCTTGCGACGCAATCCGTCCTCGAGAAACGACTCAACACGCGTGTTGCGAAGTACGAACTGTTGAACCTGCTCTACGAGACCGGACTCGAGCAAATTACCGTCCGCGTCCATGAGCGGCGTCATCGGTCCTCGCAGTATCGTCCGTTCCCGAACCGAATAGTCCCTCTCAACCCCGGGAAACGCAAACGCGGCCACTTCCGCCTGCGGGAGATGCCTGTTCGGCATTTTGCCGAATAGAAGCAGGCCGGCAACCGAAACCCCACCTTCCACCAGTATCTCCGAATTGACGAGAAAGGTTTTCCAACCCGCCTCGTCGTCGTCATTTGGACATTCCTGCTCCCGCACTCGTCCGAAATAGTCCCTAAGTCGCCGAAAGTCGAGATCACTGGTCTTCGCCCCGGTAACCGGGATGCGGTCGGACTCCAACAGGTTGCGTTGATGGAACAGTCGACGAAGCTCTTCTTGCGACGGTTCCCGACTCTGCGTACCGACACGAATGAAATACGTCTGACGATTCGCATGCCACATGCAATGAACGTCAACCGCCCGCTCGACCCGCACCACTCCAACGTCTTTCCCGGGCTCCACGTCGCGAACTATTTTAAACGACGGAATGACGCCTGGCCGAATGTTGTCCCGGCACGTCGTCATTACCCATTCTTCGGCGCCTTCTCTCTCCAGGCCTGCGATCGTCCTGTCGTCTTCAACTCCCAACAGGACGATACCCCCCAGATGATTGGAAAACGCAACCAGCTCCTTTGCCAACTGCGAGCCTCGTATATTGTCTCGCTTGAACTCGACCTGGGAGTTCTCGCCGTGTGCAATCACCTCAAGAAGTTCAGTTCGCATCGTCATGACCTAAAATCCGTACTATAGTCGACGCATTTCAAATGCGGTTCTTCCGCCTTCAAGCGTCTCTTCGACCAATTCCCTAACCGCTCGATCGTCTATGCTAACCATGTTCCGCGGCTCTATCCGCGCTCGCGCTTCGCCGCCCTCGCCGGCGGTATCCAGTCCGAGAATTAACTCTGCGTCGCCAAGCACGGGAATATTGGCATTGTGTGTCGTGGCAATATATTGCCGTCTACGCTTTTCGCGCCTGATGATCGGAACTACTCGCTCCGTCACGAATCGATTATCGAGGTCGTCCTCAGGTTGGTCAATTATCAGCGCCGCGTCCGATTCGAGAAGCAACAACATGAGTGCCGCCGTCGCTTATTGCCTGGTGGACAGAGACTCGAATCGCTGCCAATGTGGAGATTGACCTCTTGCCGCCACGTTATGCGTAATCTCGGGCATTGGCGGCAACTCCAGCTCCTCGATCTTCATGAATAACTCCGGTGGACTATCGGCTATCCGCGCCGCCGCACCAGACGGAAGACTGTTTCACCTGCAGCGCGCACCGATAAAACCGCGCGCCGTTGGGCAATCTTTGCGCCGCCGAGAGTCGCTCCGCTGACGGGTCAACCGTGTGCGCAGTCGCATCGCCCCCGTTTCGGATACCCATTGTTGTCTGTCGACGAGCCAGCATTGTGTTCCGACACCCCCTTGTTGGCTGCGATATGTCGTTCGACGGCGTCCCCAAAGATCCAAGCTTACGATACTCTCTGCTCCCTTGCCAGTCTCTCCAACGCCTCGTACATGGCAGCGGGGGAGCCGGTCGGTGCACGGATCGATACTACCGCCTCTTTATTCATGCGTCACGTGGCTCCCTGCACTTCGGGGCGCGTCTAATGCCTTCTCGTACAGAGCTGCACCACAATACGCCAGGATGATGAATCCTGTTGGCGACGGCAAGAGGGTCCCACGTGTGACCGATTTGCGACAGGTGATCGAGGCCAGGGCTAATGACCGGGGTTACGCTCGGCCGTCCGGGCGTCGCTGTAGCGGGCACAACCGCTTCGAGCCCTGCATTTAAGCGGCGGCCGGAAACTCGCCAGCGATAGTCCCAAGCGGTAGTCTCCGACGCCACCCTTGTCAGCATGAAGTATCTACGGAGAGTTGCGGTTGCCTTGATTCTCCCCATTCTGCCGCTGGAACCAGTCCGTTCTTACCACAGGGGTGCCCTTTGACCAGCGGTTCCACGCCTCACGCCTCCTTCCCGTCGTCGGCTCTGGGGCGAAGGCTTTCCGGGTCGTATGCCGCTTCCCGGAGAACGCGGGCCTCTCGCGGCTCCCCGCCAATCAGCACGTCCAGCCGGGTCCCGCCGATCGCGACCTCCGGCTTCAGCCAGGCAAATGCCAGAATCGCCCCAACGCTGTGCCCGAACGCGACCGACGAGGTCGAACCCACCAGATCGCCGTCGAGGAGGACCGCCTCGCCGCCGTGGCCGTCCTCCATCCCGTCGGGCCGGATCTCCAGATAGGCGCAGCGCCAGCGGGGTTGGCCGGCAAGGGTCGCCTGCCGCCCGAGCCAGGCGTGTTCGGACCGGGCGAAGCGCATCACCCCAGCCTCCGGCAGCGTGACCTCGTTGGTGAGCTCGCTCGCGCCGGGAAAACCCTTCTCCATGCGAAGCGAGTTCATCGCGAACGAGCCGTAATCGGCAAGGCCGTGCGTCTCTCCGGCCTCCACGAGCGCGTCGTAGACGTCGACTGCACCCGCGCGCGGTACGTGCAGCTCCCAGCCGAGTTCGCCGGCATAGGACATGCGAAGCGCCCAGAGCCGACGGCCCGCGACGCGAATCTCCTGTGCGCTGAGCCAAGGGAATGCCGCGTTCGAGAGATCCGCACCCGTCGAAGCGCCCAGGATGCGTCGCGACGCCGGTCCGTTCAGCGCGAGCGCGGCCCAGTCGTCGGTCCGGTTGACGATCTCGGCGTCCTCTCCTTCCCGGTGATGCGCAAGATGGTCCAGAAGTCGCCGCTCGAAGAACGCGGCCGCAACCAGGTAGTAGCGCTCGGCGCCGAGCCGTACCAACACGGCTTCCAGCTCGATCCTTCCCGCCCGGTTCAGAAAATGCACGAGCGCAATCCCCCCGTCCCGCCGGGGCAGTCGGTTGGGGACGAGTCGTTCCAGGAGCGCTCGGGCCCCCGGGCCGACCAACTCCACCTTGGCGAAGGCGGTGACGTCCATGATGCCCGCCCGCTCGCGCACGGCGCGGCACTCTTCCGCCACGATCTCGTGCACCTCCGTCCGGCGGAAGGAGTACAGGTCCCAGGGCTCGACGCCGCCCCGCGCGAACCAGCGCGGGCGCTCGTGGCCGCAGACCTCCTCGAATACCGCGCCCCTCGCCGCAAGCCGGTCGTGGAGCGGCCCGGGCCTTACCGGGCGCCCGGCCAGCCTGTTCAAGTGCGGAAACGGAATCTCGTGGCGCAGGCAGTAGTCCTCCCGAGCTTTCTCCGCCTGCCAGTCCTTTGTCGCGTAGGCGCCGAATCGTCGCGGATCGAACTCGCGCATCGAAATATCGGCCGCGCCGTGCACCATCCAGCGCGCCAACTCCCGCGTCAGCCCCGGCCCCCACCCGATTCCGATCTGGGTTCCGCAGCAGCACCAGTAGTTCCGCACGCCGGGCGCCGGGCCGATCAGCGGGTTGCCGTCGGGGGGATGGCTGATCGCTCCGTGAACGGTGCGCGCGATACCGGCCGGCGCGAGGCACGGCATTCGCTCGAACGCGGCTTCGAGCCACGGCATGATCCGGTCGTAGTCCGGCGCGAAGAGCTCGTGTTCCGCCTCCCACGGGCATTCGTCGATCCAAACCGCGTTCGGGTTCTCCTTCTCGTAGATCCCGATCAGGCCCCGGTCTCGCTCCATGCGGACGTAGCCGGAGACGGCCCGGTCGTCGCGAACGACCGGCAACTCCCGCTCCAGCCCCCGAAACTCCTCCACCGGGCCGGTCACCAGGTAATGGTGCGTCATCGAGGTCATCGGCAATTGGAGGGAGGTCCACTCGCCCATCTGCCTCGCATAGGTTCCGCCGGCATTGACCACATGCTCGCACAGGACGTCGCCCTCGGCAGTGCGTACCTCCCATTCGCCGCCTGGCGCAGGCTCGATCCGGGTCGCTCGGCAACGGCGAAGGATGCGCACGCCGAGCGTACGCGCGCCGGCCGCCATGGCGAGGGTGGCGCCGGAGGGATCGACATGGCCGTCGTCGGGCGTGTGGAGGGCGCAGAGAACCCCGTCGAGGCCGTAGAAGGGATGGAGTTCGCGAACCCGCGCCGGCTCCACCAGCTCCATGCGGAACCCGAGGGAGCGGCCGACCGCGAGCGTGTGCCGCAGCCAGTCCGTTTCGTCTTCGGTATAGGCGAGCCGGAGCGACCCGCAGCCGTGCCAGGTGACTGCCTGGCCTGTCTCGGCTTCCAGCTTCCCGGCGTAGAGGCCGACGTTGTAGTCCACGCACTTGCCGAGCGCGAAACTCGACGTGGAGTGGGTGATCTGCCCGGCCGCGTGCCAGGTGGAGCCGGAGGTCAGCTCGGCCTTCTCCAGGAGGACGACCTCCGACCCCCATCCCTCTTTCGCGAGATGCCAGGCCAGGCTCACGCCCATGATTCCGCCGCCGACGATCACGGCGCGCGCGTGGCGGGGAAGCGTCCGTTCCTGCATCGCCGATCGCTCCGGACCTGCCGCCCGCCGCAGGGACGCTCCGTCCCGCTCGACACGACCAGTACACATCTATACCATGTTCGCTCATGAATTACACAAACGTATCATCGGACGCGCTCGCCCGCCTGGCCGACGAATGGGACGCCCTCACGCCCGAGACGCAGAAGGCGGCGCGCTACGTCCTCGACAACCCGCAGGACGTCGGCGTCTCGACGGTTCGCGAGATCGCGCGGGCGGCCGACGTCAAGCCCAACACGCTGGTCCGCATGGCGCAGCAGGTCGGGTTCGAGGGCTACGAGGATTTTCGGGCCCCGTTCCGGGAAGCGATCCGCAAGGGCACGGCGAGCTTTCCAGACCGGGCGCGCTGGTTGCAGGACGTCTCGCGCTCCGGCGCGCTGGGCGGCCTCTACGCCGACATGGCCGGTTCCGCGCTCCGCAACGTCGAGGAGACGTTCGCCGGCGTCCGCCCGGCGGAAATGGAGGCTGCGGCGCGCACGATCTGGGCGAGCCGAAGCGTGTTCGCCCTCGGCGTCGGCGCGATGAATCCCCCGGCGCAAGGCTTCGCCTACCTCGCCTCCACCGGCATGCGCGGGGTACGCGCCATTCCGCGGCAGGGTTCCACCCCGGCGGACGATCTCGCCTGGGCCGACGCACGAGACGCGCTGATCGCCATGACCTGCAGGCCCTGGCGCCGGGAGGTCGTCGAGACGGTCGGGATCGCGCGCGAACAGGGCGTTCGGGTGATCGCGATCTCGGACAGCGCCGCAAGCCCGATCGCGCGCGGCGCCGACCACAGCTTCGTAGCCTCGGTGGACACGCCGCAATTCTTCCCCTCGACGCTCGCCGTGAACGCGATTCTGGAGACGCTGCTCTCCTTCGTGATCGCGGTATCGGACGAGAAGATCGTCGATCGTGTCGAACGGTTCCACCGCCGCCGTCGACAGCTCGGCATCTATCTGGAGGGGTGAACCATGGACGTCCCCGTCGTCCGCTCGCTCGAGGCCCGCTACTACACCGATCCGGAGGCGTTCCGGGCGGAGCGGGACGGCCTGTTGTCCCGAACCTGGCAATTTGCCGGGCATTCCAGCCAGTTGAGAGATGCCGGCGATTACTTCGCCTTCGAACTCGCCGGCGAGTCGCTGTTCTCGGTCCGGGGGCGCGACGGCGAGATCCGGACCTTCTACAACGTCTGCCAGCACCGCGCCCACCAGCTCGTGCAGGGCACCGGCAACGCCCGCGTCCTGGTCTGCCCGTACCACGCCTGGACCTACGAGCTGACCGGCGAGTTGCGCTCCGGGCCGAACGTCGGGAAGGTGGAAGGGTTCGACCGCGCCGCAATCTGCCTCACCGGCGTGCGCACCGAACTCTGGCTCGGCTTCGTCTTCGTCAATCTCGACCCAGACGCCCGGCCCATGGACGAGTGGTTTCCGGGGGCGCGGGAGGAGATGCAGGAATGGCTCCCGCACTGGGCCGATCTCAGGCCGGTCGAGTGGATCGAGATTCCGGAGCGCTGCAACTGGAAGACGAGCGTCGAGAACTACTCCGAGTGCTACCACTGCCCGCGCAACCACCGGACCTTCTCGACCGGAGTCGTTCGCCCGGAGACCTACGACATCCAGCCGCAGGGCCGCTGCCTCCGGCACACGGCCGAGTGTCAGAACCTCGAGAGCATGTCCTATCCCATCGACCGCTCGCGCAAGCACTGGGACGGGTATTCGGCGTGGTTTCTGTGGCCGCTGTTCAGCTTTCAGGTCTATCCGGGCAACGTCCTGAACACCTACCATTGGCGGCCGGTCGACGCCGGCCGCGTCGTCGTCTGGCGCGGCTGGTACGCAGACGGCGAGACGGACCGCACGGTGATACGGGAGCTGGCGCAACAGGACCGGGAGACCACCGTCGAGGAAGACGTCCGCCTGGTCGAGTCGGTACAGCGAGGGTTGAAGAGCCGCGGCTACGTCCCCGGCCCCCTGGTCGTAGACCCGGCCTGCGGCGTGTTGTCGGAACACTCGATCCAAACGCTGCAGCAATGGATGCGCGACGCGTTGACCGCCTGATGCCGCTGCGATGCGGGCCGACCGGACGCGTCCGGGCAAGGAGGACGAAGAGATGAGCGCGTTTGACGAGGACCTGTTCCTGAAGGGCCTGAAGCAGCGAAAGGCCACGCTCGGCGAATCCTACGTGCAACGGAGCCTCGACCAGGCGGACGAGTTCACCCGCCCCTTTCAGGAGGCGATGACCGCCTGGTGCTGGGGCTTCGGCTGGGGGGATGCGACGATCGACGCCAGGACCCGCTCCATGCTGAACCTGGCGATGCTCGGCGCGCTCGGCAAGATGACCGAGTGGGAGCTGCATTGCCGGGGCGCGCTGAACAACGGCGTCACGAAGAACGAGATCCGGGCGATCGTTCACATGGTCGCGATCTATTGCGGCGTACCGCAGGGGCTCGAGTGCTTCCGGTCCGCGAGGAGGGTGCTGGAGGAGGCCGGAGAGCTCTGAGCCGCTGCCCTCGAGGCAGTCTCGCGCGTCCCTGAACCCGTTCTCTTGCCGCCTCGTGCGGCGCTTCACGACTCTGCGCCGTGCCCGTCCGGTCGCTCCATGCGACTCGCGGCGAGCGCTGCCAGGACGTAGAGAACGGCCGCCGACAGAATTGCGAAACGCTGCCCGAAATGGATGGCCAGCAGCATGGCGAGCACCGCGCCGATCACCGAGGCGCACCCGTTGGCGCCCCACGCCCAGGGAACCAGCGCCGGATCCAGCCGGCGAAGCCGGGCGAGCGTCCGGGGAAACGGCATCCCCATGAGGGTCGCGATCGGCGCGACCAGCGCAACCGTCGCCAGGATCTTGCCGGCCGGCGATGCGCCGAGCAACCAGCCGGTGAGGAGGGGCAGCGCGCCCGCGTATAGAACGGAGACCCCGACGATGCCGGCGACGGGACCGGAGATCGAGTGACGGTCCCTCCGCCTTCCCGCGATCCAGCTTCCCGCACCGGCGAAGACGAGAAACGAAGCCAGCACGACCGCCAGCGCATGCACCGGATGGCTGAGCAGAACCGTGAAGAGGCTGACGAACGCAATTTCGGTGAGCAGAAACGCCAGTCCGAGGCAGGCGAACGCGCCGAGCGCGGGGCCGCGGCGCGCCCCGCCGCCGCTTTGCCGTCGGAGAAACGCCAGCGGCAGGAGGATCAGGAGCGAACTCAACACCGCCGCCTGCAGGAGCGTGGCCGGCAGCGCCAGATAGCCGACGGCGAGCAGGCCGATTCCGCCCTCCCGGCTCAGCGCCAGAATCTCCGCCGCATGCCCCCAGCGGAAAAAGCTCCACAAGTAGGGCCTGTCGTCCGTCGCCGGACGGATGTCGAACTTGTAGCCCTCGACGAATGCGTCGCGCTCCGGCCCGATGAGGCCCTTCGCAACCTCCCGGAACCACGGGCGATCGAGGACGTTGAACCGGTTGGCCTCCGAGTCCGCCATGCCGGGAACGTGAATCACGTCGAAGGCCCGCTCGGCGGCAAAATCCCGAACCGCCTCGACCTGGGCACTCGTCAGCGCGGAACGGGCCAGGACGAGGGTCGTCGTGTTCCAGCTTCGAATCCAGGCCAGCCGGTCGCCCGCCGCGCCGCCTCCCTCCGCGTCGAGCGCCTGGAGCGCGGTCGCAAGCAGCCGGGCGCCGCCGCGCGGCGGAAGCTGGGCCCAGCCGGTAATCGCGAGAAGTCCGTCGGGTGCGAGACGCGTGAGCATGGCCTGGAGGGACTCGCGGCTCAGCAATCGCTCTTCCCGAAGCGCGTCGAGACCGGAGGGACTGGCGCCGAGCGCGCTGACCTGGATGAGATCCCAGGAACCCCGGGGCACGGACTCGACGAACGATCGCGGATCGCCGACATGCAGCCGCACGCGGGGATCGCGGTACAGGTTTCCCGAATACGTCCCGTAGCGATCCCGTATCAGCGCCGCGACATGCGGCCGAATCTCGACCGCATCCACCGAATCGGCACCGGCGCCGAGCGCCTGCAAGACCGGCCCGCCGCCTTGCGGCTCGAGCGCCAGGACGCGCGGACGGTCGAGAAGCCGATACGGGAGCGCGGAGGTCAGGCCGTCCAGAAACGCCGGCGGCCGTTCGCGCTCCCGATACCGCGTGATCGCGATCGGACCGCCGGCGTCGACAAAGAGGGCCACCTGCTCCGGAACCGGTTCCCTCGCCAGCAGGCTCAGCCCCGGCGCCCATCTGAGCGGTACGGTGTCGTTCTCGACCGCGCTCACCAGGCCGAGGGCGTCGAACCCCGTTTCGGCGAGGACGGCGCCGTCGACTCGAAGCGCCTGCGGGAGGGGCTTGAACGGCGAGATCCGAAGCTCGACCCAGCCGGTGCCGACGATCGCCAGGAGGAGGAGGCCGGCCGCGGGAAGCATGAGGAACCGCCGCAGGATCTGTGCGGCGCCGAGCGCCGCCAAGCCGGCCGCGAGCGCCGCCATGGCCGTGAGACCGTCGAGCGTCCGCTCGGGAGGAAGCCAGTACAACAAGCCAACGGCGGCAACGGCGCCGAGGCCGGCGCCCACGAGATCCGCGGCGTAGACGCGCGACAGCCGATCTCCGAAGGCGACGAGGGCGCGACCGATCCCCGTGGCGGCGAGGAAGAACGGAAGGGCGAGCAGGAGCTCGATCGCGAATAGCCAGCCGAACGGACGCAGGGTCCAGGGCAGTTCGAGCACGTTGAAAGGAATTCGTTGCGCCAATGCGAAACACAGGGGAGCGGCGACGGCGAAGGCGAGCGCCGCCGCTGCGAGGAAGGGTTCGATCGCGAGCCGGATGCGACTGCCGAAAACCAAAAGGAACGTACCGCTGGCGCCGATGCCGAGAAGCGCGCTCGCGATCACCATGTAGGCGAAGTGATGCCACTGCACGATCGCCAGAAGGCGGGTCAGGACGACTTCGTAGCCGAGCGTGGCGGCCGAGAGGAGCGCCACCGCGGCGAGATGGAGGAAGCGGGGCGAGTCCGCGTGGACGCTCATATTCGCCTGCCGATCAGAGTTCGCCGCCCGCGGATCAGCCGCCCCTCGGTCCCCGAGGGGCGTCTCGGGGAGGAGCCTGCATCCTGTCGCGCGTTGGATCGGGCATGCCGCGTCGTTCTCCTCCCCAACCGTTCTACCTGGAACGGAGACGTGTGTGTCGTCACAGGGTACGCCTCAGCGTAGTCGACGGATCGTTCCGTTCAAGGCGGAAGGCGAGCCGCCGGTCGCGTATCCGACGCCTCGGAGACAGTTGAGCGTTGGGGCACCGGGGCCCGTTGGACTCTTGGCTGGAGAGAATCTCCCAGTTAGGGCAACCTCTGAGCCAGATAGCCGTTTCGCTTGCAGGCCCCCGCCGGGTCAGTCTCGCGGCAGGTATCTGCGGCCTTGGGGGCAAACAACAGAAACCGCGGATCCGAAACCGTCGTAATGCGGGAAGGGTACTACTACCTGATCCGGGCGTCCTCGGCCCTGATTCCCTGAACCTCGGCCGCACTGCCAGCGCATGGCCACCATCCGACTCACCACTGCCGCCTGCACTGCTGCATTGGCTGTGTAGCGGGGCGCATTATTTTGACGGTAGGGGGCGGTTTGGTTTCGGATTGGCGCGTAAGCGGACGGCCGCGTTTCCGGGCGAGAGCGGCACGGCTGTCTCCCTTCCCGAGTAGCGGAGGGTTTCCGGGTAGCGGGTCCTGGAGGGGGATTCCTTCCGGGTAGGGGTAGGTTCTCTTCCGGGTAGGTGCGGCTGCGGGTATGTTGTCGTTCGGAGGATCGGCTTTCTCGTCGGTGCCGTACTGGCGTTTTGGGGGTCGTACCGGGAGGTAGCGGGAGGTGGCCCGCGCGGTGGGCGCCGCCGGGCCATGGCCGGGAACGATTCAGCTTCGATTGGCAACAGATCTCCCCGGCGAGGCGTATGTTAGCGACAAAGGCTGGCAGCGTGCGACTCTGCGCCGTTGTCCGGTTCATCCGTCGGGCGGTTGCGGTTTCGCGCGCCACGGCACGTATTCTCGTCGGGTGTGTTCTACCGATCCGTCGAAGCGAGCGAAGATCGCGCGTTACTACTGCCGGAAGGGTCGGGTGACGTTTTCGCTCTTGCCGGATTGCTTTGCGGCCCGCTTTCCGGGCCAGCTGAGGGAGTGGGAAGAGGTTGTCGGGGCTGCGGCTGCGTCGAACGTGGTTCAGGCGGCTGCGTTGCATCCGGCGGGGGACGAGGTCGACCTGCCGTTTCGGGAGCGCTGGGTTCGTCGGCGGCTGCACGCGACGGCGGCTGCGCTCCGTTCGGTGCGAGGGTTGTTTCCGGATCGGTTTTCGGGTTGCGAGCCGACGGCGGCGTCGCTGCGCGCGGCGCTGGGGGTGCCCTGGCTTCTGGTCGCGCTTCGGGTTCTGTGCGCGGATTTTCTTCATCGGATTTGGCCTCCGGTTGGCTTCCGTTTGCCGGAGGAGCGCGATCCGGCGGCTGCGGAGCGGCTGCAACACTTGTCGGGGATCGTTTCGGGGGTTGAGGGGATCTACGGTCCCCGAGCGCGGCATGTAGGGCCGCGGGGACCGCCGGAAGGAGGCGACGATGAGTGAGGAGAGGCGCCGGAGAGAGGCGGAAGGCCGCCGGATACGGGAGAGGAGCGACCGGAGGAAGACGGTGGCCGTGTTCCGGCACTGGGTGATTTCGCCGCTGCGGCTGGAGACGCGGGGGACGAAGGCGTGGCGCGAGCGGCTTCGGGAGCTTTCCGCCCGGAAGTGGGCGATTCCGGGTTCGGAGCGGACGCGGATCGCGCCGCAGACGATTCGGGACTGGTTTCGGCGGTATGAGGCGGAGGGCCTCGACGGGCTGAAGCCGAAGCGGCGCCGGGACCGGGGCACGACGCGCCGGTTGCGCCCCGAGACGATCGAGGCGTTGCTGGAGATCAAGCGGGCGAGTCCGGCGAGCAGCGTGCCGCGGGTGATCCGCACGGCGCGTGCCGAGGGCCGGGTGCCGCAGGCCGAGCCGCTGTCGCGCTCGACGGTGTATCGGCTGTTCCGCAACGAGGGGCTCATGGACCCGCGGGCCGCCGGCCCGTCGGTCGAGCGCCGGAAGTTCGGCTACGAGTTCGCCGGCGAGCTGTGGATGAGCGACGTGCTGCACGGGCCGCGGGTTCCCGACGGCTCGCGCAAGGGGGTCAAGCGGAAGACGTATCTGATCCTGTTTCTCGACGACGCCACGCGCGTGGTGCCGTACGCCGAGTTCCGCTTCTCCGAAGACACGGCGAACTTCCTGCAGGTCTTTCGGGGCGCGCTGGAGCGGCGCGGCAAGCCGGACCGGCTGTATGTCGACAACGGGTCCGCGTATCGCTCGCTGCACACCAGGCTGGTCTGCGCCAAGCTGGACGTCTCGCTGGCGTATGCGCGGGCCCAGGATCCCGCGGGAAAGGGCAAGATCGAACGGTTCTTCCGCACCGTTCGCGGCTCGTTCCTGACCCACCTGGACGCCGAGGGCACGCGCGACCTCGACACGCTGAACCGGCGGTTCCACGTCTGGGTCGAGAGGGAGTACCACCGTTCGCCGCACGGCGGGATCGGCGTCTCGCCGTTGGAGAAGTGGGCGATGACCGGCGGCGAGGTGAAGTACTTCGATCCCGCGCTCGATCTCGACGCCCTGTTTTTGCTCGAGGAGGAACGCCGGGTCTACAAGGACCAGACGGTGCGGCTGCGGAACCGGTTCTACGAGGTCGACGCGCATCTCGTCGGCAAGAGGGTCGTGCTGCACGTCGACCCCAAGGCGCCGACGCAGCGGCCCATCCGCGTCACGCTCGACGGCCGCGACGCCGGGTTCGCCACGCCGGTCGACCTCGCCGCCAACGCCCGCCGGCGTCGGAAGAAGCCGCCCAGCCCCGGGATCTCGTTTAGCCGCGACGACGATCCGTCGGACGGAGACGCCTGATGTACATGCGACAGTTCGGCTTCCGCCAATACCCCTTCGAACCCTCGCTCGAGGCCGACGGCCTGTTCGCCAGCCGGGCCCTGAAGGAGGCCGGCGCTCGCCTGGAGCACCTCGCCGAACGGCGCGGCATCGGCCTCCTCACCGGCGAGGTCGGCTCCGGAAAGACCGCCGCATGCCGGCGCCTCGCCGCGACGTTGCCTCGCGCGCGCTACAAGGTCTGTTACCCCGCCCTCCTCGCCGGCAGCGTCCGCGACGCCTGCTACGCCCTGTGCGACGCCTTCGGCCTGCCGCGCCGAGGGTCCCGCGCCGTCGCCCACGCCGCCATTCGCGAGCGGGTCGGAGCGATGGTGGAGGAGAACGGACGCTTTCCCGTTCTCGTCGTCGACGAAGCGCACCTGCTGCGCGATCCCGTGCTCGAAGACCTCCGGCTGTTGTGCAACTACGGCATGGACGCCGACGCCCGCCTCTGCATGATCCTCGTCGGCGTCACGCCCTTGCGCAAGCGGCTCGAACTGACGGCCTACGAATCCCTCGCCCAGCGCCTCGTCCTGCGGCACCAGATGGCGCATCTCGAGCGCGACGAAGTCGAACCCTACCTCCGGCACCGCATCGCCGCCGCCGGAGCCCCGGCCGACCTCCCGCTGTTCGAACCCGCCGCCGTCGAGAGCCTCTTCCTCGCCTCCGCAGGGGTGCCGCGGCAGCTCAACCACATCGCTCACTACGCCCTCTGCGCCGCCGCGAGCGAAAAGGCCGACGCCGCCACCCCGGAGCATGTCGAAAAGGCAACCCGCGAGGTCGCCCCGTGAGACGGTCGCGAAAACGGCTCGAACGCATCCGCAACCAGCCGCTCGAACCCGTCGCCGCCGCTCTCGGCTATCGACAGGACCCCACGGACCCGCGCCGATGGAAACGGCCCGGCTCCGTCCTCTCCATCCGCGGCGTCAAGTTCTACGACCATCTCCGCCAGGCCGGACGCGGCGGCGCCATCGATCTCGTCATCCATGCCCGCAGATGCCGCTTCGCCGACGCCGTCGAGTTCCTCGAAGCCGAGTTCCCGAACGAAAACGCCGCGACGCCCGAGGACGAACCCGGCGAACCCGACCCGATCCGCATCCCGACACACTGCGATCACGCATGGTTCGCCGTCTACGACTTCCTCGTCTGCGTCCGACACCTGCCTCGCACCCTCCTCGACGTCGCGCGCGGACGCGACGTCCTGCGCGCCGACGCCCGAGACAACGCCGTCTTCCTCTGCTCCGACGCAGCCGGAACCCGCACCGGCGCGGAAATCGTCGGAACCCGACCCGACCGGCCCTGGCGCGGCATGGCGCCGGGATCCCGAAAAGCGCGCGGCGGATTCTGGATGCGCTCCAGCGCCCGACCGCCACACACCGTCATCCTCACCGAGAGCGCGATCGACGCAATATCCCTCCTCCACCTCAAGAGCCCGCCCAACCCCGAAACCGCCGTCGTCTCCACCGCCGGCGCAACCGCCGCACTGCCCGAATGGATCGACGCATGGAACCCCAAGCGCATCCTCTGCGCGTTCGACGCCGACGCGACCGGCGACGAACTCGCTCGAAGACTATGTCGCTCCGACAATCGAATCCAACGCCTCAGACCCCCCGAACACAAGGACTGGAACGAAATCCTCCAGAAAAGCCCCTTCCTCCGAATCCCCGCACCAACCGAACCGCGATAACTCAAACCACGACCGAAACCGGAACTCTCCCGACCGAACTCCGACCCGCAGAACGAAAACCGTCGGCGCAATCCGGCACGAAACGACAACCAAGCGCCGAAATAGCCCGAAACACCTTGCTCAAGCAAGTTCGGGATTCAACAGCTGTATTGCGCCCGACAGTCCATACAAAATATTGACATGTCTTTAGTCTCAACGCAACAAATCTCCGGCAATCTGTCCTTCGTTAACCGTCTACCCCTGCGCGAGATGACCCTGACTAGAATCGTGCACAACGCCTACACACGACGAGACACTAGACAACGCTATCGGAAAGTGGTATTCTCGTAATACACGCAAGGTCCTTTTCTCGGATCAGGAGGGAGAGAGTGACAAGACAAGAAGGAGCCAGCGTCGGCCGAAGTCTTGGTAGTGAGCCTCCCGCCAAGCGTAGGACTGTCCACATTGGAAGAAAGGGAACTCTCTACGTCAAGCCGGGGGAGTTGTTTCGTGATCCCGAAATCCGGGAGAGACTGAAGAGCGCGGATCGCCTGGCGGAGCGTCTAGGCCTTCGGAAGACTGATAAGTCGTAGAATGGCCGCGTGAATCAATTAGCCTCGGAGACGTCGTAGTATTCGCCCTCAGCGGGTACTTGTTCCTGTCTTGCTCGAAATACACCAAGGATCGAATTCGTCGTCTGGACGGATATTACGCTCTCTTTGCGTGTGGGTTGGCGGGAATCGGGCTAACCACCGTTACCGCCCTTCTGGTCTCCGCTATAGTTCCAGTTGACGGACTTTTGGCAGCAATGCGAGAATCTCGGCTGCCTACTGCCGATAGCAGCACAAACTTCCTCTCGGTGCTCAAGGTCCCGACGGGGCTCATTCTTGCTGGGGCACTAAACATCCTTCCTGCAGCAGTCAGATACCGACGGAGACATTGGAAGGCCGTTGCAGAGGAGAACTGCGATCTTATCGAGGTGTTGTTAGGGGAAGCGATAGAAGACGGCCGGTGCGTCGAGTTGTATCTCCGCAGCGGAAAGTCGTATGTCGGGCATCCTACGAGAACGTCGTACACGCATGCCACCGGGGAACCCGATTTCAAATTGGTTCCGTTGTTCAGCGGTTACCGTTGCAAGAATACGCGCGAATTGCATCTAACCCGTTACTACGGAGACGATATTGCTCGGCTGGTTCACAGTCGGGATGTCACTCGGGACCGTTCCGACGCAGACTTCCGAATTACCGTCCCCTCGAGTGAGGTGGTGTTCGCACGACCGTTTGATCCCGACGTCTACGAGCAACTGAACCGGGGGTCCCGTGTCCGTGCGCACGATCAAGAGAACACACACCGTGAACCCGTTAGCGAGTAGCGTATCGCATCGGGTGCTTCTGCTTGAGTCTCCACTCCATGTCCCGGATGCCGAAGCCCCGCGCAGAGCTGCCGAGAGCCGCTGCGACGGCCGCTTTCACGCTACTCGGATATCGAACGACTAGGATTCTCGGGTCGATTGTGATATCTGTTGCATCAATAGATCCGGCTCGAGGCATAGGATACAGACTGTCGTGACGCAATCCAGGGATAGAGACGAGAAGCAACCTCTGCAGCGGAGAAGAGTCTATATGGGCAGCAAGGGCAACATCTACGTCAAACCGGACGAGTTGTTCCGGGATCCCGTCGTCCGGGAGCAACTGCGGCGCGCGGATCGCCTGGCTGTCCATCTCGGCCTGAAGAGAACGGAAGGATCCCCCCGGAGCCCCGTCGACCGATGAGGCTGGAGACGCCGTGGAGACTGCCTACTTCGGGCGACTGATTCTGACGTCATCCCGCTTTGTCCGGAATCGCATCGTTCGCATCGTTCGCCTCGATGAAGACCCGCATCTTCTCGTTGACGGGCACGCAGAGCGCTCGCTGTCATTGACGACACGCGCGAATTGGCACTGACTCGGCAGGCCGGCGGGGCGTCTGATCGACCGGCGCGCAATCGAGGCTCCAGGAACAGGAGACGCTTGCGGGAGGGTGACTGGCGTTCTCCCTCTCATCTGGCACCGTCTCACGGATACGCTTCGGTTCAGGGTTCAGGGCCGCTCAGCCAATCCCGGGGGCAGTATCCCGGGACCAAGACCCTTCAGGTAAAGGACACCGCAGAATTCCGGCCGCAGTATCCGGTCGTTCCGTAGAGAAGGCGCGATTCCTGCCGATGGGTCCGAGATGTCTCGCCATGGCTTCCCCCAACGCGAACGCCTTCGGCCGATAGGCGACCTGCGGCCGTCTCTGGGCGCCCGGGCGTCGATCGACGCCTGTCCTCCTCTGCCGCTCGGGTGCAGCACCGTCGCCGGGGCGGAGTCATCGTGCAGCGCGGCGCCGGAGCGTCACGGAATCCCACGGTTGACAAACGACAGGGCGCTTTCGGATCGACGCACGAATCGCGTACCGGGATGTCGCAGGGCCTCGTTCAATGGCCGGACACGTCCGGCCTGGCGCAAGCGAGCCATTCCGACGCGCTCTTCAGGGACCGCTCCGCACGGGCCGAATCGGCCGTCCGAGCGCCCCCGAATCGGGAGCGAGCGCCCGATTCGGCATGCCCTTGGCCGCGAACGAGACACTCCAGAATCGCGCGGTGGACGAGTTCTGTTTAGCGCGCCGCGCTCATCCACACGCGAGCGCCCGTCCGTTCTTGCAGGCGTGACCGAGGTTTACGCTCCCGGGCACTTCCCGTCGCTTGCGCTTCGGGCAGCAATGGGGCTACACATGCCGACCGATCCGATGCGCGCGACGCTGGCGGGTCTGTCACGCAGGAGAACAGGAATGCTACATACGGCGGCGGCGAGTACCCGATCGGCTCGCAATTCGCAGGAATGCCCGGCCTCGGACGCCGAGCCGCGCAATCTGCAGGAGCGGCACCGGTCGCATTTTGCGCTTTTTTCTGCAGCGACCGACGACCCGGCGCGCGCACGAGACCTGCTGTGGTCGTTCCTTCCTCAGGAGATTCTGGCGATTCTTGCCGACGCGCTGCCCGAATCGCTCGATGGCCGTATTCCCGACGACAAATTCCGGCCTGACCGCACGGCACGGCTATGGCGTGTCGCAGTTAAACCGGGACAACCGCGGCGCTATCTGTATTTCCTGACCGAGTTCGTGTCGACCGTCGTGGAAGATATAGCGTTCACTTCGTATTTGACGGCGTCGAGAATCGGGGACCAAGAGGCATCGAATGACACGACGTCAGGCGAATACGTTCCAAGCGTGGTTCTCGGCCTCGTGCTCTATCGTGGAAAAGACTCGTGGACGGCACCGCGGAGTCTCTCAGCCCTCCGCAAGGCTCCCCCATCGTTCGAGCCCTATTTGTCGCAGTTCGAGTACATATTTGGCGACTTGGCGCGAATGTGTCCGAAGGAACGAGCAGGTCGTGGCGATCTGCAGGCCGTATTGCAGGCGCTGGTTTGCGCAGATCGGGAGACGATGAGCGCGGACGAAGTGGCAGACACCGTCTTGCGGCCCATGCCGGAATCCTCCGAACTTGCGCCTCGTTTGCTGCACTATGCGCTCCGGGAACTGCCGTGCGACACCGCGTCGCTTCGGGACGCGGTCCGCATCGCATGGCCCAACCACGGAGCGAACACGCTGAGACTCGTAGACATTTGGAACGAATTTGCACACGGACCGTAGCCTGAACGGATGTGAAGAAGGGTTGACTTACTCAATGGCCACTGGATCCGTCGTCCCACCGACTTCTCCCGCAGGCGCATTCCTGGAGCATCCGGCGCTGGCCCCACAAGGGACTCCCTGCCGATCGTATTCTGTTAATCGCTCGTCAAGAAATCGATAATCTTGTCGACTGCGTCAAACGCTTCGCACAAGCCGTTATGCCAAATTGCAACACGGTCCTCCTGGCCAAATTCGAACTCCTTCGCCTTCATGATACTCGCCAGTGTTCCTCGATCCTGCTTTAGCGAAGGTGCGTTGCCGCGACGAAATGAAGTCTGCGTTGAATCCTTGACTTGCCTTGACCACATGTCAAAGGGTTCAAGACGATTGGTTGTATACCTTGTCGGGCAAGACATCTCAATTATACATACCTTCGGGTGTGGATTCATATAATCGTCGGGTAGCGTGAACCTGTTCCGGAGAGCTTGATTTACGTGCAGATCTCCAAATCCGTATCCAGCTATCAGAACTGCGTCAGCGACGCGTGCGTGTTGTGTCAGTGTCGAATGAAACGTGAGATACGGATCCTTCAACAGTTGATTTAATTTGTAGCCACCTGAGATTAACGTTGTCAAAGGCATCGAGCCTAAGTCGTATGACAGGTCAGTCGAAGAATAGGCGCGATCAGAGAAAGTTCCCTCAAGATCGTCTTTCCAAACTATCCGTTGTCTCGTCCTTGGGCGACTGATACAATGGTGAACGCTTCCATGAGGTTGATATATAAACCCCCAGTTTTCTCGCTTGACGACCCTGAACGGGTCAAAGTGTCCGTCGGGACCGAAGCCATTGAACGCCCGTGGCCAAGAGGTTCTAGCAACCGTGTCGTAATTCAAGTTGTAAATGCCAACGTCGTAATTCTCTCGTAATGCTGCAAGAAAGTCGGTGAAGCGCTTGTCACCACCCGCAGTACTGCTCCCAGTCTTGCAGAGCCCTCGCATGTGAGTTGCCAGCTTTTCCAATAGGTGCTCACGCTGACGCAGGATCACCTTGAAGCTGGCGAACTCGTCGGTTTCGTCGTCGTTCAATTCAATGGGAGCATGAGTTGGATTCCGCGTTAGCGCGTCGAAGAGCGGACTGCCGAAGGGGTTTGATATTAGCCCGTTTGCGAGGGTCGTCATTTCTCCGAGGACCCGCTCATAATTGGTCCGAAGGCCATAAGAATTCTGTCCATAGTATTCGTCGGACATGTCCCAAAGCCTATTGAATACGTCCGCATGATCGGGATTGGGCTGACTTGCCGTCCACTCCTCGCTCCACTTCTTCATGAGTTGACCAACTTCCTGGACAGACGGGAAGCCGAAGGGCATGGAGCTGCCTGCTCCCAGGATCACGAGCAGCTTTGGTTTGCGCTGTGTCATGGTCGTTCTTCTTCTATTGATGCGGCCCGGCTCTCTTACAAGTAATGGGCTAGAAGCGAACGCAAGCGGCCATTTTTCCATCCAGAGAACGAATTTGGTTCTGCCGCCTCTCTGTTTTCTCCTCAGTGCCCTCCCGTCAACGGCACGAACCGGACCGGCAATATCTGGCGCACCCGGACCGCATCGCCCTCCTCCTTCCGCACCAGGAGCAGCATCTGCACGGAGAACGGCGGTCCGACGGGAATGACCAGCACCCCGCCCGGCGCGAGCTGGGCGACCAGCGGCGGCGGCACGTGGGAGGCTGCGGCGGTGACGATGACTGCGTGATACGGCGCGGCGTCTTCCCATCCGTGATAGCCGTCGCCGAGACGGACTTCGACGTTTCCGTAGCCAAGCGCGGGCAGCCGCGCTTCCGCCTGCCGGGCCAGCTCTGGCACGATCTCGATCGTCCGCACCTCGTCGACGAGTTCGGCCAGCACCGCCGCCTGGTATCCCGAGCCGGCGCCCACTTCCAGCGCCCGGTGATGCGGCTCCAGCCCGAGAAGATGCGTCATCAGCGCCACGATATAGGGCTGTGAAATCGTCTGTCCGTAGCCGATCGGCAACGGACGGTTCCGGTAGGCCTCCCAGGCCAAGTCCGGAGGCACGAACTCGTGCCGCGGTACGCGGCCGATCGCGGCGAGGACTTCGGAGTCGATTTCGGGAACGCCGGTGCTCTCCGCCGTCTGCGCGGTCGTCCGCCGGATCGCCTCGATCATCTCCCGGCGCATGGCCGCAAAATCGTCGGCCGCCCGGACCGGTGCGGGAGCGGCCAGGAGACAAGCGCCGGCAGCCGCGAGAAACCCGCGCCGGCTCGCCAACTCTATTCCCGCGGCCACAGCCCCGGCAGCGCGGGGCGCGATTTCAGGTTGCGGAAGGAAGCGCATCAGGGCCTCCCCGAACAATTCCTCTCGGGACATGATAATGAATGGGGGACCGGCGCAACCGCGCCGACAGGCTGGCGGAGGAGAGGCATGCCGACAGCGACGATCGTGGGCGCGAGCCGGGGGATCGGCCTTGCGCTCGCCAGACGATACGCCCGCGAAGGATGGCGGGTGCACGCGACCAGCCGAACGCCCGCGCAGCCGGGGGCGCTCGGCGAGATCGAGGGAGACGTTCGCGTTCACGGCCTCGAAGTCACGGAACCGGAGCAGGTCGCCGCGCTCTCGGACGCCCTGTCGGGAGGGGCCGTCGACGTGCTGATTCACAACGCCGGGGTCTACGGGGACGGAATGAGCGTCGACCAGGTCAACCGGATCAACGCCGAAGCGCCGATCGAGGTCGCCGAAGCGCTGCTCAGGGCGGTGGCGAGAAGCGACCGGGGGAAGATCGGGCTGGTCACCAGCCAGATGGGATCCCGGGGCGGGTCCAGCCGCAGCCTCGGCAAATACGGCGACTCCAAGGCGCTGCTGAACGACAAGTTTCGGGAGGCCGAATCCCGCTGGCGGAAAGCCGGTTGCCTGGCCGTCGTCATCCATCCGGGCTGGGTTCGCACCGACATGGGCGGCCCGAACGCGGCGATTTCGCCGGAAGAGAGCGCCCGGGGGATCTACGACCTGATGGCAGGGCTCGACGAGAGCCGTCACGGCCGGTTCTGGACCTGGGACGGACGGGAGCTGCCCTGGTAGCGACGGGACGCGGCCGCCTCCGCGACCCCTTGCGAGGCCTACGCGGTCGCCTCGACCTCTCCGGCCCGATGGCAGCGCGCCGTCTGCCCGGCTCCGAGATCGACTTCCGGCGGCGGCACATGGGCGCAAACCTCCGCCGCCATCGGGCAGCGGGAGCGGAACGGGCATCCCTCGAAGCGCTGGGTCGGACTCGGCAACTCGCCCTGCAGAAGCCGCCGTCGTCGGCGTCCGCCGCCCGGCCGGATTCGCGGAACCGCATCGAGCAGGGCGCGCGTATAGGGATGCGCGGGCGCGGCGAACAGCCGCTCGGCAGGCGCGGACTCCACCACCTCCCCCAGATACATGACCGCGATCCGGTCGGAGACGTTCTTCACCACCGCGAGGTCGTGCGAGACGAAGATGTAGGAGAGGCGGAACTCCTGCTGCAATTCGTTCAACAAGTTCAGAATCTGCGACTGCACGGACACGTCGAGCGCGGAGACCGGTTCGTCGCACACGATCAGCCGGGGGCGGCGCACCAGCGCCCGGGCGACGGCGAGGCGTTGCCGCTGCCCGCCGGAGAACTGGTGCGGCAAGCGGTCGAGATGGCCCGCCTGCAGGCCCGTCGCCGCGAAGATCTCCGCGACGCGCTCCCGCGTCTCGGACCGGCCCGCCCCGCGCACCAGCAGGGGCTCGCCCACGCTCTTCCAGACCCTGCGCCGCGGATTGAGCGACGCGAAGGGATCCTGGAAGATCACCTGCATGCCGTCCCGCGCTTCCGGCGGCGCGTCCGGCGCCAGCCGCTTGCCGTCGAAGCGAATCTCCCCGCCGCTCGGCGCCTGCAGTCCGAGGATCGCGGCGCCGAGCGTCGTCTTGCCGCAACCGCTTTCGCCGACGACGCCGAGCGTCTCGCCGGCGTGGAGCGCCAGGCTCACCCGTTCGACCGCCCGCACCTCCGCCCGCGCAATCCAGGGAAGCGCGCCCCGGACCGGAAACCGGACCGAGAGGTCCCTGACCTCGAGGAGCGGCGCCGTCACGCGTCGATCCGATCCAGGCCGACGCAGGCCGCGGCCCGGCCGCTGCCGATTTCCCGGAGCGCCGGCACGGCGGACCCGCATTCCTCCGCCGCGAACGGGCAGCGCGGCGCAAACCGGCATCCCGGCGGCCAGGCGCCGGGTTCGGGAACCACGCCCTCGATCACGTCCAGCGCCACGCCGCGCACGGCGTCCAGCGTGGGAATGCTGCGCAGAAGCAGGCGCGTATAGGGATGGGCGGGCCGGGCCAGCACGTCCTCCGTCCGCCCGGTCTCCACCACCATGCCGGCATACATGACGGCAAGCCGGTCCGCGTTCTCGGCCACCACCCCCATGTCGTGGGTGATCAGCAGAACGGCCGTTCCGTTCTCCGACTGGAGCTGGGCCATGAGGGCCAGGATCTGGGCCTGGATGGTCACGTCAAGCGCCGTCGTCGGCTCGTCGGCGATCAACAAGTCCGGCCGCGCGGCGAGGGCGACGGCGATCATGGCCCGCTGCGCCATGCCGCCCGAGAGCTCGTACGGATATTGGTCGAGGCGCCGCCCCGGGTCGGCAATGCCGGCATGGGCCAGCATCTCCCGGGCCTGCGCCCGGAGCGCGTCCCGCCCCGACACGCCGCGAAGCCGCAGCGCCTCCGCGATCTGGCCGCCGACGGTCATCAGCGGATCGAGCGCGGCGGACGGATCCTGGAAGATCATGCCGATCCGGCGGCCGCGCACCCTGCGCCACTCCGCTTCCGCGAGTCCGGTGAGATCCTCGCCCGCCAGGCGCAACGTTCCCGACGCCTTGCGCGCGCCGTCCGGCAGAAGGTTGACGATGCCGAGGGCGGTCACCGACTTGCCGCAGCCCGACTCTCCGACGAGCGCCAGCGTCTCCCCGCGCCGCATGTCCAGGTCGACCTGCGTGACCACCGGCTGGCCGTGGAACTCGACCGTGAGATTGCGGAGCTCCAGGAGATCGGGCATCAGAAGCGGGTGTTCACGGTCTCGGGCTCGACGGCGAAGCGGTCGGCGTTGACGGAGGAACGGTGCCACGCGGCGATTTCGGCGGCGGTAGCGCACCAGACGTCCGTCCGCCCGGCGACGTGTTCGAACAGGCGGCGAAGCATCGCCGCTCTCGGCGCCCGTCCCGACATCCACGGATGCACGGTGACGGTGAAGAGCCCGCCGGCATCCGCTATGGCGTCGAACGCCCAGATCCAGTCTTCCAGGAGCCGGTTGGGGCCGACCGGCGGCCGCGTGTCCCGCGCGTCGCCGAAGTAGCGGTAGTACGGCGCGTCGTCCACGCTCCAATGGACCGGGATCTCGACCACGCCGGCGATCGTGTAGGGATGCTCGAAGCCCATCAGCGAACTGTCGTAGGCGATCCGGGGATCGTTCAGGAGCGCCGGCTGGCCCGGTCCGAGTTCCCAGGCCGGCGAGCGAAACCCCACCGGCTCCGCGCCTCCCTGCGACCGATAGACCGCCAGACTCTGTTCCATAACGGCCCGAAACCCGTCGTCGTCGAGGGTTTCCATGCGTTCGTGGTAGTAGCCGTGCAGCCCGACCTCGTGCCCGGCCTCCAGGAGATCGGGAACGATCCGGGGATAGGACTCCATGACGGCGCCGGGGACGAAGAAGCTCCCCTTCCAGCCGAACTCCCCGAGAAGCTCCGCAAGCCTTCCGACGCCCCTGCGCGCGCCGAACCGCCGCTGTTCGAGTTCGCCCAGCGTCTTCACCGCCTTGCCGCGGTTGGCCCACTGGAACGGCGTCTCGACGTCGACGTCGGCCGAGAACAGGAAGGCCGCGCGGCAGCCGTCGGGCCACTCGTAGGCCGGCAGCGAATTCGGTCCCGATTTCATTTCATAACCGCTCCAGAACGTCCTCCGGGTAGGTCGCAGCGGCGCCGACGGAGTTCCCGCCGTCCACGCTGAGCGTCGCGCCGGTGACGAAGGACGCCGCGCTCGAGGCGAGGAACAGCGCCGCGGAAGGGGCGTCCCTGGGGCCGGAGGGCCGCCCGAGCGGGATGTGGCCGAGCGTGTTCGCCACATGGGACTCGCTGAGCGGGCTGACTTCCGATCCCGGCGCAAATCCCGGCTCGAGCGCGTTCACCCGGATTCCGAAGGGCGCGAACTCCAGCGCCATTCCCTTGGTCAGACGGTCGAGAGCGGTCTTCGAGACGCAATACGGCACCGAGCCGGCCCGCATGTTCCGCGCCGCCCCCGAGCCGACATTGAGGATGGAACCGGCGATGCCGCGCCTGGCCATCAGCGCCGCGAAGCCGCGGGCGACCAGGAAAGGGGCGCGCAGGTTGACGGCCATGATCCGGTCCCACTCCTCCGCCGAGAGGTCGATCAGATGCCCGCTCGGATAGACGCCGGCGTTGTTGATCACGACGTCGACGCCGTCCCACTCCGTGGCGAGCTCCGCCACCAGGGCGTCGATCGAGCTCGCGTCGGTCAACTCGGTCGCGTGGATGCGGTGGCCGTCGCCGGAGAGCGCCGCACGGACCTCCGGCAGTCGGTCGCCCCGGTTGTCCGACAGGCAGACCCGCGCGCCGGCGTCCGCGAACGCGGTCGCGAAGCGTCGCCCGAACACGCCGCAGGCGCCGGTGATCGCCACCCGCCGGCCCCGGAACTCGCTCATCTCCGGTCGCTCTTCGGATCCAGCCGGTCGCGCAGCGTGTCCCCGAGCAGGTTGACGCAGAGGACCAGCGCGAACAGGCAGAGGCCGGGATAGGTCGCGATCCACCACGCCGTGTTCAGGTAGCTGCGCCCCACGCTCATCATCGCCCCCCAGCTGGAAGTCGGGGGCTGGATGCCGAGGCCGAGGAAAGAGAGCCCGGCCTCGAACAGGATCATCAACCCGAACTCCAGCGTCGCGACCACGATCAGCGGGTTCAGGACGTTCGGCAGGATATGCCGCGGCATCAGCCAGAACGGGCCGGCGCCGTGAAACCGGGCGGCCGTGACGTAGGACCGGGTGGCGACGCTCAGCGTCTGGCCGTAGGCCACGCGCGTGTAGCGCGGCCAGCGCGTGAACCCGAGCACCGCGACGAGGCTCATCAGACCCGGCTCCAGGACGATCACCGCGATGATCGCCAGGAGCAGCGCCGGGATCGACAGCACCACGTCGGCGAGCCGCATGATGACGACTTCGACCCAGCCCCGGAAATACCCCGCCATGACGCCGAGCGCGGTGCCGAGAACCAGCGAAACGCAAACGGAGGTGAAGGCGACGAACAGCGAGATCCGGGAACCGTGAACGATCCGGCTGAGAACGTCGCGGCCGAGCTCGTCCGTGCCGAGGAGATAGTACGCCCCGCGCGACTCGGTGCCCGGCGGCTTCAGCCGCGCGAAGAGATCCTGCGCGTTCGGATCGAGCGGCGCGACCGCGGGAGCGGCGACCGCCACCAGCACGAAGACCGAGAGGAGCGCCGCCGCAGCGGCCGCGCCGACGGGCACGCGCTCGCCGGCGAGCGTCATCGGCCCGCCGCCTTGATGCGCGGGTCGACCACGCCGTAGAGAACGTCGGCCAGGAGGTTCAGCACGATATAGGCCCCGGCGCCGAGCAGAACCAGCGATTGCACCACGAGGAAGTCGTTGGCCTGGATCGCCTGCACGGCGAGAAGGCCCAGCCCCGGCCAGGCGAACACCGTCTCGACGATGACGGCGCCGGCCAGCATGTTGGCCAGCTCCAGCGCGGTAATGGAGATCAACGGCACGGACGCGTTCCGCGACACGTGGCGCAGGACCACGGAAAGCCGCGTCTGACCGCGGGCGTAGGCGGCGCGCACGTAGTCCTTGCCCAGCTCCTCGACGATCGCGTTGCGGGCGATGCGGGCGAAGGTCGCCATGGTCAGGCCCGAGAGGCAGATCGCCGGCAACAAGATCGAACCCGCGGCGTCGGCGCCGGAAGACGGCAGCCAGTCCAGCGTGACGGCGAAGAGGAGGATCAGGAGAATGCCGGACCAGAAAGTCGGCATCGACTGCGCGGCGAGGACGAGGGCGAGCGCCGGCTTTTCCGGCCAGCGTCCCCGGTTGAGCGCGGCCACGACGCCGACGGGCAGACCCACCAGCAGCGCGATGAGCAGCGCCGCGCCCGAGAGCTGCAGGGTGTACGGTAGCCGGGAGGCGACGATGTCGAGAACGGGAATGTTCTGGACGTACGAGATTCCGAAATCGCCCTGCGCCAGGTTCCAGAGATACTCCGCATACTGGACCGGCAGCGGCCGGTCGAAGCCGAACTGGGCGCGAAGCAGGGCGATGTCTTCGGCCGTGGCGCCCTCCGGTACCATCAGCGCGACCGGGTCGCCGGTGAGATGCTGCAGCACGAAGACGAGGGTCGCCACGCCGAAGAGCGCGAACGCGGCCTGTCCGGCCCGGTTCAGAAAAAAATACGGCATGCGCGCGACGGCAAGTCCGGCTGCGGGGGGACCGCCCGGGGCACGCGCCCCGGGCGGCGAAGGGCCTGGTCTATTCCTCCCAGACCATGTCCATCACGAACAGGCTCTCGTTGGCGGTCGGCGACCATTTGAGGTTCGACCTGGCGCCGTAGATGGCGGCCGCCTGGTAGAGCGGAATCGAGGGGGTCTCCTCGCGGATGATCCGGTGCGCCTCGGTATAGGCCGCAATCCGCTCCGCCTCGTCGAGAGTCGAACGGCCCGCGACCAGCCACTTGTCCAGCTCGGGATTGGCGTATTTGGACCAGACGCTGTCGGAGTGGAACATGGCGAACAGAACCCCGTCGGCGTCCTGGCACGCGCAGGACCAGCGTCCGAACACCGTGTCCCCGAACCCGTCCGGATCCGCCCGGCGACGGGACAGGAAAGTCGACATGTCGCTCATGGAGATCTTCAGCGTCACGCCCACGTCGGCCAGCTGCTGCTGAATCGCCTGGATGATCCGCTGGTCGAAGGGAGGCGCGGTGATGATCTCGATCTCGAGCCCGTCTCCGTGCCCGGCCTCGGCGAGGAGCGCCTTCGCCTTCTCCGGATCGTAGTCGTACCACTCCAGCCCCTCGACGTAACCGAAATGCGCCGGCGTCAGAAGCTGGTTGGTGACCTGCGAATAGCCGCCGAGCAGCGCGTCGATGATGAGCTGGCGGTCGATCGCATGCGAGACCGCCTGCCGGACGCGCTTGTCGACGAGCGGCCCGCCCTGGGTGTTCATCATCAGATATCCGACCCGCTCGGTCGGCGCGCTGCGCACGTCCACGCCGTCGGTGCCCTGCAACTGCAGCGCGTCGTCAGGGTTCAGACCGACGATCAGGTCGGCCTTGCCGGTGCGGAGATCCGCGATCCGGGTGGCGGCGTCCGGTACCGAGACGAACTCGACCCGGGCGAAGGGCGGCTCGCCGCGCCAGTAACCGTCGTTCCGCTCCAGCACCACCTTGACGCCCTTGCGCCACTCGACGAATTTGTACGGACCCGATCCCATCGGCGTGAGGTTCAGCTCCTCGTCCCCGACCCGTTCGGCGTAGGCGCGGGAGACGACGGACAGCTTCACGAGCTGCGCCAGAAGCACCGGATAGGGGCCGTCGGTCGTCAGCCGGACCGAATGCGTTCCCGTCGCCTCGGCGCCGACGATCTTCGAGAACTGGCCCAGTTGCGGGCTCTTGAACTCGGGATCGGTGATGCGCTTGACCGAGAACGCCACGTCGTCCGCGGTCAGCGGCGTGCCGTCGTGGAAGACGATGTCGTCCCGGAGCCGGAAGTCGACCTCGGTGTCGCTCGCGGCCGTCCACGAGACCGCGACCTGCGGAACGATCGCGCCGCTCGAGTCGCGGGTCACCAGATTGTCGTAGATGTTCCGGTACACCGTGTAGCTGTCCGGGTTCCACTGCCGGTGCGGATCCAGCGTGGCCGGCTCCTGGATGTTGTCGACGACCAGAAGGTCCTTCGCTGCCGCCGGGGCGGCCAGCAGGGCCGCCGCAGCCGTCAACGCGACGAGTAGTTTCTTCATGTGTTCCGTTCCTCCCTCCGTTCGATTCCTGTCTGACGCCGGCGAACCGGCCGGCGGAGCGCCGTGGCCGCCCGCGGGATACGCGGATCCGGCGCAGGGCAAGGTCGCCGGCAAGGGGTATAGACCAACCCGCCGGAATCGGCAAAGCGGCGTCGATGCGGTCGGCGAGCGACCCTACTCGTCTCCCGGCACGCCGAAGGACGGCGCCGCGCCCGGATCGAGCGCTCGGGTGACGTAGGCTTCGAGTTGCGGCTCGTACTCGCGCCAGAGCGCGCGCAGCCGGCCGACCGGGTCCGAATCGTCCCAGTCGACCCGCAGGTCGCAGATCGGCCAGACGTATTGCGCCCGAACCTGCAAGGCGGCAGAGCGCACTGCCCCGTGCTCGCCGCCGGCCGCAAGTCCGGCTTCGAGGCCGGCGAGCAGCCGCTCGGCGAGCGCGGCCTCCGGGAGCCGTTCGAAGGCGCCCGTCATGGCGCCCGCGACTCCCGCGTCGACGAGGAGGTTGCCGGCGGCCGCGCAGTCCGCCGCGGTCGATTCGCCGCAAATCGGCAACACGGCGTCGCCGGTGTGGACGACGGGCGGACCGTCGGCGCCGAGGAGGACGAGCTGTCGAAACCGGGCATGGTCGCCGTCGGCCTCGACCGTCCGTCGCATCGCTTCCGGCGGCGGAATCCCGCGCTCCAGGAGATCCAGTCCGAGCTTGCCGAGCGCGGGATTGGTGACGTTCTGGGTCGCGACCGCGCCCACGCCCTCGCGCACCCAGACGCAGCGGGCGCCGACGGCGATGCTCGACGTGGTGACCGCGATCCCGAACTGGCCCGTCCGGCGGCACCGGCCGGCGATCGAAAACGTCATCCGGGTCTCTCCCGCCCCTCAGCCCGGCGCTTCCCCGTCCGGGATCACCGCCTCGACGTCGATCTCCATCACCAGCTCCGGGGCCGCCAGACCGCTGACGATCAGACCGGTGGAACAGGGATGCACGCCCTTCAGCCACTTGCCGATCTCGCGGTAGACGTCGCGACGGTAAGCCCGGTCGGTGATATAGATCGTGATCTTGCAGATATGGTCGAGCCGGGCCCCGACCTCTTCCAGGAGCTGCTTCACGTTGCGCATCGCCTGCTCGGTCTGGGCCCGGGCGTCGCCGACGCCGACCAGGTTGCCCTCGAAGTCCACGCCCGCCTGGCCCCTGAGGAACACGCGGTTGCCCGCGCGCACCGCCATGGCGAGGTCGTTGTCCAGATCCTGACCGGCCCAGGCGTCGCGGGTGTTGAACTTGCGGATGCGCGTGTGTGCCATGGCCTGCTCCGTTCCGGCGAAAGACTCCCCCGCTACGCGGCGCGCCTGCGCGAAGCCGGCGCAGCGCCGAGTCTACCGTCTTCCCGATGCCGGAGCGGCCGGGCATGACGACCTACGGCTCGCCCCGCTTCGGCCGTCCGCCCGGGGGGAGTCCGGTCGCATCCCCGCCTTCACGATCCCGATTCCGGTCTGCCGCGCTTCGGCGTACACTGAGCGCGACGGAGAACGACACGCGGAGCGAGCCGGACATGGGCAAACGCAAGGCTTCCCCCGGCTGCGTCCGGTTGCATGGAACGGCGTCTCCGGCCGTCCGCGGCGAGCGCCCCGGCAGGGCGGAAGAACCGGGAGAAGACGCATGCTGACCCGGCTCCAGGTGCGGGATCTGGTCGTGATTCCCGCGCTCGAAATTGAGTTCGGGCCGGGCCTCACGGTGATCACCGGCGAATCGGGCGCCGGCAAGTCCGTCCTCCTGGACGCCCTCGGGCTCGCTCTCGGCGCGCGCGCGTCCGCCGACCGCATTCGGCGCGGCGCGCAGCGCGCGGAGTCAGTGGCCGAGTTTCGCGTCGAGGCGGGCAGCGAGTGTGCGCGGTATCTCGAAGAGCGGCAACTCGCCGATCCGGACGAGCCGGGCCGCTGCGTGGCCCGCCGTACCGTGGACCGCCGCGGCCGCTCGCACGCCTTCGTGAACGACACGCCGGTCACCCGCGCGACGCTGGCCGGCCTCGGCGACACGCTGCTCGACGTCCATGCCCAGGGCGAAGCCATGCGAATCGCCCGCAAGCGGGTGCAGCTAGCGCTCCTGGACGACTACGGCGTGCCGGTCCGGAAGCGACGGCGCCTGGCCGACGCGTGGGACCGCTGGCGCCGCGCGGTCCGCGAGATGGAAGCGCTGGAAGCAGAGCAGGGAAACGGCGGCGACGCGGCCGCGCTGCTCGACTATCAGCTCCGGGAGCTCGAGGAACTCGATCCGCAACCGGGAGAATACGAGGCGATCGACGCCGAGCACTCCCGCCTGTCGCAGATCGACGCGCTGCGGGAATCCGCCGCCCGCGCACTCGCCGCGCTCGAGGACGTCGATTCGCTCCGCAGCGCGGCCAGCGAAATCGGACGGCTGGAGGGCGACGACCCTTCGCTCGCGTCCGCGCAAGAGAACGCGGATTCGGCGCTCGCGCTGATCGACGGGGCGCTCTCGGACCTGCGCCGCTACGCCGAACGCCTGGCGCCGGACCCGGAGCGTCTCGCCGAGCTGGACGCGCGTATCGGACGCATGCACGACATCGCGCGGAAGCACCGGACCGAGCCGGCGCGGCTGCCGGAGATCCATGCGTCGATCGCCGACCGGGTCGCCGCCCGCGAGGCGAGTTCCGAGCGCCGCGACACTCTGAGCGCAGAGATCGGACAACGGGAAGAGGCGTATCGCGCGGCCGCTCTCGAAGTCCGCAAGACCCGGCGCAAGGCGGCCGACGCCTTCGGCCGGAAGGTCGGCCGGCTCATGAAGACCCTGGGCATCGCCGGCGGCTCCCTCTCGGTCGCGTTCTCGGAGGCGTTGAACGAGCGGGGCCTGGATGCGGTCGAGTTCCTGGTCGCCACCAACCCGGACCAGCCGCCCGCCTCGCTGGCGCGGGTCGCGTCGGGCGGAGAACAGGCGAGGATTTCGCTGGCCGTCACCGTGGTCGCGGCCGAGAGAAGCGCACTGCCGTGCCTCGTACTCGACGAAGCCGACATCGGGGTCGGCGGCGTCACGGCCGATACGGTCGGCCGCACGTTGCGGCGGCTTGCCGGGCGCGCCCAGGTCGTCTGCGTCACCCACGCGCCGCAGGTCGCCGCGCTCGGCAACCGGCATCTCTCGGTCTCCCGAGAGAGCGGATCGGACGTCTCGATCGCCGCCCTCACCCGGGAAGAGCGCATCGAGGAGATCGCGCGCATGCTTTCGGGCGCCAGGATTACGGAGCGGGCGCGCGAGAACGCGAGGGATCTCCTGGACGGCGACGGGCAGGAGTCCGAAGTCGAAACCGATCCCGGCTGACCGCGCCGGAGGCGGACACTCGCGGCCGAGGCCGCTACATGCGGCGAAAGCGCGTACGGAATTGCCGCGGGCCGCCCGCGCTCTTCGGAAAGGCGCCCTCGGCCAGAAACCGCTCGTGGCAGCGACGCATCGCGGCCCGGTCCAGCGTGACCCCGAGGCCGGGCCCGGTCGGCACCGGCACGACGCCGCCCTTCGGAACCGGCGTGCCCTCCGCCACGACGTCGTCCCCGTACCACCGGAACAGCGTCTGGCTCGGTTCGCGAATGTGTTCGACCGCGGCCGAGACCTGCAGGTAGGCCGCGCTGGCTACGCCGGTCTCGCCGCTGTGGAACCGGAAACCGATCTGGAACGCTTCGCACGCTCGGGCGAATTCCACGGTGCGCCGGATGCCGCCGAGCTCCGCCAGATTGGTGACCAGGGTGTCCGGGCAGCCGAGCTGCACGGCCCTCGGCAGGTCAAGAACGTGGGTCGAGAAGTTCGCGCGGGTACAGGGCCGCAGCCGGGCCATTTCCTCGTAGGTCGGGCAGGGATCCTCGTAGTAGAGGATGCGGTACTCGTCCAGTCGCCGCACCGCCTCCCGCGCGGTCTGCACGGTCCAGGCTCCGTTGGCGTCGAGCTTGAGCGGCCGGTCGCCGATCGCGTCCCGGACCAGGCGGACCATGCGAACCTCCTCGTCCAGTCCGACCGTGCCGACCTTGCCCTCGAAATTCGTCGCGCCGTGCTCGTCGATCATGCGGGCGCAATAGTCGGCGATCTCTTCCGGCGACTGCTCGCCCGGCTCGTCCGGGCCGGGAATCCGGTAACCGAAATACTCCGAGACCTCGATCTCGCTGCGGACCGCGCCGCCGAGCAGAACGTGCAGCGGCACCTCCTCGATCCGCGCCCAAGCGTCCCACATCGCGATCTCGATGCCGCCGAACGCGCGTATCGCGCCGGGAACGTTCCCCCAGGGCGAGTATCGGATGCCGGGGAGGCAGATCCGCTCGGCGGCGCCGGTCTCGCGGACGTCGGCGCCGACAAGGGCGTCGCCCATCCGGACGACGTCCGCCGACCGGTCGCCGTCCGAGACCTCGCCGAGGCCGGTCGCCCCCCGATCCGTGTCTACCTCGACGATCGTCCGGGTCATCGAACGAACCGAGCCCTGGCTGAACACGTAGGGCGCGGTGAAGGGAACGTTGACCGGCGTCGCCCGAATCGCGGTGATCTTCACTGGGTCGGCCTCTCCCGGCGGCTGCGGACACGAACTGCGCCACTCTACCGCAACCGGGCGTGCCCCCTGCGGCGCTCCGGCGCCGAGTCGAGCGCCCGGTCGAAACCCGCACGCTTGATTGCGCAGGTTTACGCGGCAGAATGCGTTCCAGCCAACGCCGGTCCGCGGGATACCGCAGGCCGTCGCACCCGACCCGCCGGGTCCGACAGGAGAGCGACAGCGCATGCAGGATTACGACGGCTACGAAACCCTCGACTTTCTGGCCGAGGACGCTCTGGCGGTGATCTGCCTGAGCCGCCCGGAGAAGCTGAACAGCTTCAACGCCACCATGCGGAAGGAGCTGCTCGACGCGTTCCGTCGCCTCTCCGGCGAGGCGCGCGCGCTCCTGATCACCGGGCGAGGCCGGGCGTTTTGCGGCGGACAGGATCTCGGCGACGTCGATCTCTCGAGCGGCGTCGACCTGCAGAAGGTCCTTCGGCAGGAATACGAGCCGCTGCTCCGGGCGATCTGCGACATTCCCATCCCGGTGGTGTGCGCGGTCAACGGTCCGGCCGCGGGCGCGGGCGCCAATCTCGCACTATGCTGCGACCTCGTGCTCGCCGGGCGGTCGGCGGCGTTCATCGAGGCGTTCTCGGGGATCGGCCTCGTGCCGGACGCCGGGGGAACGTTCTGGCTGCCGCGAATCGTCGGGATGCAGCGCGCCATGGGCATGTGCCTCCTGGCCGAGAAGATCGACGCCGAGACGGCCGAGAAATGGGGCCTGGTCTGGCGCGTGGTGGACGACGCCCAGCTCTATCAGGAGGCGTACGAGACGGCGCTGCGGCTCTCGAAAGGGCCGACGCTGGCGCTCGGACTGACCAAGGCGGCGCTTCGCGCGAGCGCGGAGAACTCCTTTCCGGAGCAGCTCGAACTGGAGGCGACGTACCAGGCCCAGGCCGCGGCGTCTCGGGATTTCGTGGAAGGCGTGGCCGCCTTCATGGAGAAGCGCCCGGCGCAATTCGAGGGACGATAGACATGGAAACCGGACTGGTCTCGACCGAGTGGCTCGCGGACCGCCTCGCCGCCCCGGACCTTCGGGTGGTCGACGCCAGCTGGCACTTGCCGGGCTCGGGGCGAGACGCCGCCAGCGAGTACCGCGAACGTCACGTTCCCGGCGCGGTGTATTTCGATCTGGACGACGTCTCGGACGACGCCTCGGACCTTCCGCACATGATGCCGCCGGCGGAGAAATTCGCCTCTCGCGTACGCAAGCTCGGCCTCGGCGACGGCAACCGCATCGTCGTCTACGACACGGTGGGTATCTACAGCGCCGCCCGCTGCTGGTGGACGTTTCGCTTCTTCGGCCACCAGGAAGTCGCGGTGCTGGACGGCGGGCTGCCGAAATGGATCGCAGAAGGCCGGCCGGTCGAGGACATGCCGCCGGTCCCGCAGACGCGCCACTTCACGCCGCGCCGGGACTGGCTCCTCCTGCGAAACGCGGACCAGGTGGCGCAGGCATCCGAGGGCGGCGGAGAGCAGATCGTCGACGCGCGGTCGGAAGCGCGGTTCCGGGGCGAGGTCGACGAGCCGAGGCCCGGCTTGCGGCGCGGGCACGTCCCGGGCGCGAAGAACGTGCCCTTCGACCGTCTGCTGGACGCCGGCGGCACGATGCGGAGCGAGGGGGAACTCCGGGACGCGTTTCTCGGCGCCGGGGTGGACCTGTCGCGCCCGGTCGTCACCTCCTGCGGCTCCGGCGTCACCGCCGCCGTCCTGAACCTGGCGCTCCATCGGCTCGGACACCGGTCGCACGCCCTCTACGACGGTTCGTGGTCGGAATGGGGCAGCGATGAATCGAGACCGGTCGAAGTCTGAGGAAGCCGGCGCCGACCGGGTCGTCCGCTACGAGGTCTCGTATCTGCGAATGGACTCTGCGCCGGCCGCGCCGCGGAAGGCATTCCCGGCGGAGTATGCGGTTCGCCGGCTGCGGCGTCCGGCGACGGCGGATTTTCGGCGCCTCTACGACGGGGTGGGCTCCGACTACGCCTGGACGGACATGCATTCCGTTCCGCGCCGGGAGCTGGACGGTTTCGTGCAGGATCCGCGGGTGGAGTTCTACCTGCTGCTGAAGGGCGATTCGGACGAGGCGGGGTTCTACCAGCTGGACTTTCGCCGGCAGGAGACCGACGGGTCGGCGGAACTCGCGTTCTTCGGGTTGATGCCGGCTCACCGAGGGAAAGGACTGGGCGGCCGGCTCCTGGACGATTCGATCCGGCGAGCCTGGCGCCGGGAGATCGTCCGGCTCGACGTGAACACCTGCACGCTGGATCACCCTGCTGCGCTCGCCTTGTACCTGCGGGCGGGGTTCCGGGTCGATCGGGTGGAGGAACGTACGCGCGACGGCGCGAGTGCGGGCTGGCGATAGTCGTCGCCGGAACCGGACCGGAGGGATTCCCGGCCTCCCCGCCGATCGGACGACCTCGTCCGGATGCCTCGTCCCAAGACGGTCGCACATCCTGCAGCTTCGCTGCACGACCGACCTTGCCGGTACCGGGCGAATCGGACACCGGAAGAGTGCGGCAAGACTCACCGACCCTGCGCCGCCTGCCTCGGACAAGGTTCAGTCGATCTCGACCGATCAAAGACGCGCATCGATGCGATAGAAAACCGGGCTCGCATACCCGTCGCGCTCACCCATCATCGCCTCGAACGAACCATCGCATGCCGACTGCTCGGCTTCCGGCCCGATTCGAGAGTCGCCTCGATTCGCTGACCAGCGCCACCAGTCGCACCAGGGTGTTCCTGGTGCGCGAGGCGATTTTCCGCCACGTGGACGACTCGGGCGACGTGCTCCTAATGGGGAGCCACCCGCGTGAGATGCGCCCAAGGCACCCGGTCGGTTCTGCCAGTCGCCCTGATGGACAATCGTGGCATAATGGGTTGAGGTGGATACTGCCACAGAGTGGAAGCGCCACGAACGCGAAGGGGATACGGACCGCCCAACACCAGTGCTCTACTGCATTGAGCTACTGCGCCGAGCTACTTCGCTCGGAAGGCCGGCGAGCGACAGTTCTCCTAGCATGTCCGAAAGGCCTGCGTCCCGGTCGGCATGACGCTTCCGATCTCCGCGGCGGCCTTCGGTTTTGCCGACGCGCGGTTCGACCGCGAGCCATGCCACCGAAGCAAGAGTAACGACACCCCATGCTGTTGATCGACCATCGAAGAGAGATGCCGGACCGGCCAATCTCGCTGCTCACGCAGTATAAGTACGGTCAATTACCTGATCATGACGTGCGTATTCCCTCGGGCTTCGCGCTTCGGGTACCCGCCTCCCCCACCTTGTCAACTCTCTCTATTAGTGTTAGTCATGCGTAAAATTGGTGTCCTCATGAACGACATTGTTGTCCGCATGCGTGACATTTCTGTCCTCGTGCATGACATTTTTGTGCTCATGAATGGCGACTGTATGAACCGCACCTACACTTGGTGACACTCCAGAGTTCCAACCCAATGGGTGTCAGGTCAATGAATGTGAGGCAAATGAATCCACGGCAGACAAGGAACTGCGGACCGGGGAGTGTGTATGTGGTCTCGTCGGCGCCGTGCGTTCGACCGCTAACCAACCAGAACCCGTGGGACACCGAGTTTTTCTAACATGAACAGGGGAAGAACATGTCGATGAGAAACCATGACGAGTCGACACGATGAAGATCAGCCGTAAATTTACGGCCAGCGGCACGTCGCCGTACGAGCTGATCGAATTCCGTCGGGTGCGCAGCGAGATTCTCCGGCCGGACGGCTCGCAGGTGTTCGTGGCCGAAGGCGTCGAGGTGCCCGAGGACTGGAGCCAGATCGCGGCCGATATCCTGGCGCAGAAATACTTCCGCAAGGCGGGCGTTCCCCTCGCCCTGAAGCGGGTGGCGGAGCCGGGCGTCCCGGAATTCCTCCAGCGCTCCGTCGCCGACGAGGAGGCGCTGGCGAAACTGCCCGAGAACGTGCGGCACAGCGGCGAGACTTCGGCCCGGCAGGTGTTCGACCGGCTCGCCGGCACCTGGACGTATTGGGGCTGGAAGTCGGGATACTTTCGTTCGGACGACGACGCCCGGGCGTATTTCGACGAAATGCGGTTCATGCTCGCGCGCCAGATGGCGGCCCCGAACTCCCCGCAGTGGTTCAATACCGGCTTGTACTGGGCGTACGGAATCGACGGACCCGGACAGGGACATTTCTATTTCGATCCGGCGAAGGGCGAGCCGGTGCAGTCGGACTCCGCCTACGAGCGGCCCCAGCCGCATGCCTGCTTCATCCAGTCCATCGAGGACGACCTGGTCAATCCGGGCGGAATCATGGACACCTGGGTGCGGGAAGCCCGCCTGTTCAAATACGGATCCGGGACCGGCACCAACTTTTCCACGCTTCGCGCCGAGAACGAGTTCCTCGCCGGCGGCGGGCGTTCCTCCGGGCTGATGTCGTTCCTCCGCATCGGCGACCGGGCGGCCGGGGCGATCAAGTCCGGCGGCACGACGCGGCGCGCCGCGAAGATGGTCATCGTCGACATCGACCATCCGGACGTAGAGAATTTCATCAACTGGAAGGCGGTCGAGGAGCGCAAGGTGGCGTCGCTGGTCACGGGATCGCGCATCCAGAAGGAGCGGCTGCAGGAGATCCTCGACGCGATCCGCTCCTGGGACGGCCGGGAAAGGGACGCCTTCGACCCGGAAAAGAACGTCGCCCTGCGCAAGGCGATCCGGAAAGCCCGGCGCATGCACGTCCCCGAGGGCTCTGTCCAGCGCGCGATCGGATTCGCGCGCCAGGGACATACGAAGATCGATACCGAGGTCTACGACGTCGCGTGGGATTCGGACGCCTATCTCACGGTGAGCGGCCAGAACTCCAACAACTCCGTCCGGGTCACCGACGAATTCCTGCGCGCGGCCCGGCGCGGCGATCCGTGGAACCTCCGCTACCGCACCACGGGCGAGATCGCCGAGACCGTGCCGGCCCGCCGGCTCTGGGATTCCATCGCTGAGACCGCCTGGGCGTGCGCCGACCCCGGCGTACAGTTCCACGACACGATCAACGACTGGCACACCTGCCCGAACTCGGGACCCATTCGCGCGTCCAACCCGTGCAGCGAGTACATGTTCCTCGACGACACGGCGTGCAATCTCGCCTCGCTCAACCTGACGAAGTTTCTGAGGGAGGACGGAACCGTCGACGTCGAGGCGTTCGAGTATGCGGTGCGACTCTGGACTCTGACCCTCGAGATCTCCGTCGCCATGGCGCAGTTTCCGAGCGCCGGCATCGCGCAGAAATCCTGGGAGTTCCGCACGTTGGGGCTGGGCTACGCAAATCTCGGCGCGCTCCTCATGGTTCTCGGGATTCCGTACGACTCCGAACGCGGACGGGCCCTGGCCGGCGCGCTGAGCGCGCTCCTCACCGGCGTCTCCTACGCGACTTCGGCGGAAATGGCGGAAGAGCTCGGACCGTTCCCCGGCTATCCGCAGAACCGGGAGGCGATGCTTCGGGTGATGCGCAACCATCGCCGCGCCGCGCACGGCGAACGGTACGGATACGAATCGGTCGCGACCCTGCCGGTTCCGCTCGACGGGGAAGGCTGCGGCGATCCGGGGCTGGTCGCGGCCGTTCGCATGACCTGGGACCGCGCGCTCAGCCTCGGCGAGGCGCACGGCTACCGGAACGCCCAGGCCACCTGCATCGCCCCGACCGGCACGATCGGTCTCGTCATGGACTGCGATACCACCGGCATCGAGCCCGACTTCGCGCTGGTCAAGTTCAAGACCCTGGCGGGCGGCGGTTTCTTCAAGATCATCAACCGCGCGGTGCCCTCGGCGCTCGCCCGTCTCGGCTATTCGAGGGACGAGATCGACCGAATCGTCACCTACGCGGTCGGGCACGGCACCTTCGACGACGCTCCCGGAATCTCGCTCGCCCAGTTGCGGGAGAAGGGATTCGACGACGACGCCATTCAGCGAGTCTCGCGCAAACTGCCGGGCGCCATGGACGTTCGCTTCGCCTTCACGTTGGAAGTTCTCGGCGAGGAGTTCTGCCGGCAATCCCTGGGGATCGCCGCCGGAGAGCTCGCCTCTCCCAATCTGGACGTCCTCTCGGCGATCGGATTCACGCCGGAGGAGATCGAAGCGGCCAATTTCCACGTCTGCGGAGCCATGACGCTCGAGGGGGCGCCCGGGCTGCGGGAGGAACACCTGCCGGTGTTCGACTGCGCCAACCCGTGCGGCCGGAACGGAACGCGCTCGCTCAGCATCGAGAGCCATATCCGCATGATGGCGGCCGCCCAGCCCTTCGTCTCCGGCGCGATCTCCAAGACCATCAACATGCCGAGCCAGTCCACCATCGAGGACTGCCGCAACGCCTACGCGCTCTCCTGGCAGCTCGGCCTGAAGGCGACCGCCCTCTACCGGGACGGCTCCAAGCTCAGCCAGCCGCTCGCCGCGCAGATCCTGTTCGGCTCGGACGAGGACGAGGAGGAAGCGGCGGACGCGCTTTCCGCCGGCCGTCCGGCGGTGGAGCGGGCCCTCGGGCTCGCCGACACGGTCGTCGAGCGCGTCATCGAGCGTCCGCAACAGCGGCAGCGGCTCCCGCTCCGGCGCAAGGGATACACCCAGAAGGCCACCGTCGGCGGCCACAAGGTCTACCTGCGCTCCGGCGAATACGAGAACGGCTCGCTGGGCGAGATCTTCATCGACATGCACAAGGAGGGGGCCGCATTCCGCTCGGTGATGAACAACTTCGCCATCGCGATCTCCATCGGCCTGCAATACGGGGTTCCGCTGGAGGAGTTCGTCGAGGCGTTCGTGTTCACCCGATTCGAGCCGGCCGGCCCCGTTCAGGGCAACGATTCGATCAAGAACGCCACGTCCATCATGGACTACATCTTCCGCGAGCTCGCCATCTCGTATCTGGGACGGAACGACCTCGCGCACGTGCCGCTCGAGAACGACGCGATCGCCCCCACCCAAACCGTCCCGACCCAGCAGATCTCCGCCGGCTACGTTCGGCAGGCGGTTCAGCGGGAGTTGCACGTCGTGTCGGGCGGAGGCGAACCGGGCCCGCAGATGCTGCATGCGCCGGGATTCGTCGAACCGGACATCGCGGAACCCGGCCTCGCCGCGACGGTCGAGCCGCGGAGCGCAGCGTTCGTCGAAGCGACCACGCTCGACCAGGGCGAAATCGCGCGCGCGAAGGGATTCGAGGGCGCCGCCTGCGACGAATGCGGCAACTTTACGCTGGTCCGCAACGGCACCTGCCTGAAGTGCAACACCTGCGGAGCGACGACCGGCTGCTCGTGACGGGCGCCGACGGGATTCGGCTGACCGGCGAGCCGGACGGGCGCGACCGACTTCGTCCGGCAGAGCGGGAGGCGCGAAATTGCAGACACTGGTGGATCGGCTTCGCGACGCGCAAGTCGTGCCGGTCGTCCGTCACTCCGATCCGCTTCTGGCGCGACGGGGTTGCGAACTGCTCGCGGAAGCCGGCGTGGCGGCGCTCGAAATCACCACCACGGTGCCCGAGGCGGGCCGACTCGTCTGCGAATTGCGGGAGAGCCATCCGTCGGTCTGCGTCGGCGCGGGCACTGTCCTGACGGCGGAACAGGCGGACGAGGTTCTCGAGGCGGGCGCGGAATTCGTCGTCTCGCCCTGCTGGGTCGACGCCGTGGCCGACCGGGCGGCGGAGGCGGGGCGCCCCTACCTCCCGGGCGCCCAGACTCCGGGCGAGATCTTCCGCCACTGGTCTTCGGGCGCCGCGGCGGTCAAGGTGTTTCCGGCCGACGCGGCCGGCGGACCCGGGTTTCTGAGGGCCGTGAAGGCGGTGTTTCCGGACGTGCCGCTGATGCCGACCGGCGGCGTCGCACCCGAGACGGCGCGGAAATACCTGGACGCCGGGGCGTTCTGCGTCGGAATGGGCGGCAACCTTCTGCCCGTTCGGGAACTGGCGGCCGGAGATGACGAAGGCGCACTTGCCCGGATTCGGGACGTCTTGGCGAGGGCCGGACTTTCTACCGGCGCGCGTCCTGCGCATCGCCCAACCGGATAAGGTCTCTACGCCAGTCGAGGCCGGCACCGCGAGAAGTCGACTTCGAGGCAGACGGGAGGATGCGCAATCCGCCCTCGCGCGGATCGGTGCCGGGGACTGCGTCGAGGCAGTAGAGGACCGTCGCGAGGCCTTGCCCGCATGAACCGCCCGCGCCGGTCGCAAGACACGCTGCGTCCGAGCAGGGCGGACGGGAATGACCGACCGTCACGTCCCGGTTTCCCGTGGGGCCTGTATTGTCGGCGTACGCGATACGGACGGAGGCCGTGAGGCTTTCGGCCGCGTCCGCTTCGATTAGCCGCCAGTAGACGTGAGATAGCGATGTCCCCCAAGCTCCTTTGCCTCGGCGAGCCCATGATGGAGTTCAACCAGCAATCCGACGGGCGATACCTCGCCGGCCACGGCGGCGACGTTTCCAACTGCGCCATCGCCGCGGCGCGGCAGGAAGCCAGCGCCGGCATCGCGACGCGTCTCGGCGCCGATCCCTTCGGCGACAGCTTCATGAGGCTGTGGGACGAGGAAGGCGTCGACCGTTCCTCGGTCCGGCAGGTTCGGGACGCGCATACGGGAATCTACTTCGTCACCCACGGCCCCGACGGACACGAGTTCACCTATATGCGGGCCGGATCCGCAGCGAGCCGAATGGGACCGGAAGACTTGCCAGTCGCCTTGCTGAAATCCGTCCGGATCCTGCACGTCTCGGGCATCAGTCAGGCCATTTCGCCCGTCGCCGCGGACGCCGTCTTCGCCGCGATCCAAATCGTCCGGGACTCGGGCGGGAGCGTTTCCTACGATCCGAACCTGCGGCTTCGGCTCTGGCCGATCGAGCGGGCCCGCGCCATTACTCACGCGACCCTGGCGCAATGCGATTACGCGTTGCCGGGCCTCGACGACGCGCGGCAGCTCACCGGGCTACACGAGCCGGACGACGTCCTCGACCGGTATCTCAGCCTCGGCGCAGGCATGGTGGCGCTGACGATGGGCGCCGTCGGAACGCGGGTCGCCACGCCGTCCGAACGACGTCACATTCCGGCGCATTCCGTCGCGACGGTCGACGCCACCGCCGCCGGCGACACGTTCGACGGCGCGTTCCTCGCGCGAATCGTACTGGGAGACGATCCGTTCGACGCGGCGCGATACGCCAACGCCGCGGCCGCCCTGTCGACCCGGGGATTCGGCGCCGTCGCCCCCATCCCGCGCAAGCCGGAAGTGGAAGCCTTTCTCGCGAAGGAATCGGCCCGTCACGGACCGGAAGGCGACGGGCTTTCCTGAAGCCGCTTCCTCGCCTGCAGAACCGCAGGCGCCAACACCCGGTCCAGCTCGTCCTCGTCCTCCGGCGCCATGCGAACCTTCTGCATGACGATCCCCGACCGGAGCCTCGGCGGCAGGCGTACGTAGTCTTTCTCCGTCGTCACCAGCGTGGCGCCGTGAAACGACGCGTCGCGGATCATGCGCTGCACGGTCAGGGCGCGGTAGGGGTGGTGGTCCGGGAAGGACTCCGTCCTCACCAGCGTGGCGCCCAGGCTCCTGAGCGTCGCGAAGAACCGCTCGGGCCGGCCGATCCCGGCGAAGGCGAACACCTTGGCGGCCGAGAAGGAGAGCCCGGCGAAGACCGGCTTCAATTTCATGCGCAGGACCGGAAGATCCGTCTCCGGCTCGAACGGCCCCGCGCCGACCAGGGCGAGCGCGGAGGCGCGCCGCAGCCCCGATCCGACGCGCTCCCGGAGGGGGCCGGCCGGAAACACGCGGCCGTTGCCGAAGCCGAATTCCGAATCGACGACCACGATCGATACGGCCTTCTCTACGAGTCGGTTCTGGTGGGCGTCGTCCAGGATCGCGATCTCGGCTCCCGCCCGATGCGCCGCACGAACGCCGGCCGCACGGTCGACCGACACCCAGGTGGGCGCCGCCTGGGCGAGCAGGAGCGCCTCGTCCCCGACGAGACGGTAGCTGTCGGTCTCCGGATCCACGCGATGCGGCTCCCGCTGCCGGCCGCCATATCCCCTGCAGACAAGATGGGCAGCCAGACCCTGCTCCGTCAGCCGCTCGGCGACCGCGACGGCCAGGGGCGTCTTCCCCTGCCCGCCGAGGGCCAGATTGCCGATCGAGACGACCGGAATGGGGGGAGTCTCCGGCTTCGCCGCGCGCTGGCGCCGCTCTGCCAGCCGGCCGGCGAGGGCGCCGGCCGGGCCGAGGAGGCGCGTAAGGGGACCCGGACGGTCCGGCGGCTCGCTCCAGAATTCGGGCGGACGAAACGGCAACGGCACGGGCCTCTCGCAGCCTCCCAGGTTTGCGCCCGCCGGCCCGGAGCCCCGGCAACCGGCGGTCTAGTCCTCGTGGCCGGGCGCGGCGCTCTCCAGTCGGCTCTCGTCCCGCAGCCGGTGAAGGTTTGCGATGAAGTAGCGCGTATGCGCGTCGTCGACCGTTCGCTGCGCCGCGGCCCTCCACGCCGCGTACGCCTCTTCGTAATTCGGAAAGATGCCGACGACGTCGATCTCTCGCGGGTTCCTGAACCGGACCGAAGACGGATCGACCAGTTCGCCGCCGAACACCAGATGCAATTGGTTGGCCACGCTGCGCCTCCGCTCGTTCCGACGGTCCGGGTCGAACGGTACGCTCGCCGTACGGTCCGACGCAACCCGCCGTTCTCCGTCGCCCTCGAAAACGCGAATCGGACCGCGATCGGCCGGCGTTCCCGTCTCCCGGCCGCCGCATGCCGAGGGCGACGCCCGCCCCGGGCCGCCGACGCCGACCGTCGCTCGCTCCGCGGCCGGGATGCCGGGCCCTGCGCCGACGCGACATGCCGGATCCGAACCGCCCCGCAACCGGCGACGCGTCCCCTCCCTCGTTGCGTACGGGGGACGCGGTCAACGGACGCGGTCAGCGGACGCGGACGACCGACCGGGCCGCGGCGCCACGTCGGTTGGCGAGCGCGTCGGCAGATCCGCCTGCTCCGCATCGCGCTCTATCATGCCGGCATGATTCTCCGCGCGCCCCTCCTCCTGATCGCGTTCCTGGTCGTCGCCCTCGGCGCACCCGGCCGGGGAGCGGAAGGTGCGGAAGTGCCTGCAGAGGGCGCAGTGCGGGAGATGGCAGTCGCCGCCGACGAACGGGCGGCGGACGTCGGCGCGGCGATCCTCGCGCGGGGCGGAAGCGCCGTGGACGCCGCCGTCGCCATGCAGATGGTGCTCAATCTCGTGGAACCCCAGTCCTCCGGAATCGGCGGCGGCGGCTTCCTGCTGCATTTCGAAGCCGAGACCCGCGCCGTGGTCGCCTATGACGGACGCGAGACCGCTCCGGCGGCCGCGAAGGAGGGGCTCTTTCTCGCGCCCGACGGCGAGCCCCTGGAGTCCTTCGAGGCTGCGGTGGGCGGACGCGCCGTGGGAGCGCCGGGCCTTCTGCGCATGTTGGCGGACGCCCACACCGAGCACGGCAATCTCCCCTGGGCCGTGTTGTTCGAGCCGGCGATCGAAATGGCGGAGGCCGGCTTTGCCGTGAGCCCCCGGTTGCATGCGTCGGTCGAACGCAGGCCCGCGGCGCGCGCGCTCCCCGCGACGAAACGGTATTTCCACGATGCGGACGGCGTACCCCACCCGCCGGGCGCCGTGCTGCGCAACCCGGACTTCGCTAAGACCCTGCGTCTCGTCGCGTCGCACGGTGCGGACGCCTTCTACCGGGGCGCCGTCGCGCGCGACATCGCCGCCGCCGTCGCCGGCGCGAAGCGCAACCCCGGACTTCTCGACGTTTCGGATCTGGCGACCTACCGCGCCAGGCGCCGCGCCCCGGTCTGTTCCGTATACCGCGGGTTCCGGGTTTGCGGCATGGGGCCGCCGAGCTCCGGCGGCATTGCCGTGGCGCAGATCCTGGGTCTGCTGGCGAGCCGCCCCATGCCGCCCTACGGCACGCCGGAAGCCCTGCACCTGATCGCCGAAGCGATGCGCCTCGCCTATGCGGACCGGGACCGCTACGTCGCGGATCCGGACTTCGTGCCGGTACCCGTGAACGGCCTCCTGGATCCCGCCTATCTCGCCGGTCGGGCGGCAACCGTCGACCCTCGACGCGCAGGCGGCACGCGCGCGCCGGGCGATCCCCCGGGGGCGCCCGTCGCGGGCCGGTCGGGCGCAAGCCGGGAAGAGCCCTCGACCACGCATCTCAGCGTGGTGGACGGCGCCGGCGACGCCGTCGCGCTGACCTCGAGCATCGAAGCCGCCTTCGGCTCGGGAGTGACGGTGCGCGGCTTCCTGCTCAACAACCAGCTCACCGATTTTTCGTTCTTGCCGGAACGGCGCGGCGAGTCCGTCGCGAACCGTGTGGCGCCAGGCAAACGCCCGCGCAGCTCCATGGCGCCCACGCTCGTTTTCGACCCCGAAGGCCGACTCGCGCTGGCGCTGGGATCCCCGGGCGGCTCGCGCATCGTCTGCTACGTGGCGACCGCATTGATCGCTATCGTCGACTGGGGCTTCGACCCGCAGGCCGCCGCCGACATGCCCCGCTTCTGCAACCGCAACGGCGCCACCGAGCTGGAAGCGGGGACCCCGGTCGCGGCCCTTGCGCCCGCCCTCGAAGCGCTCGGCCACGAGGTGGAGTTGCGAGAGATGACCAGCGGCCTGCACGTCGTCGCCGTTTCGCATATGTCGGACGGCGTCCGGCTCCAGGGCGGCGCGGATCCCCGCCGGGAGGGCGCGGTCGCCGGTCGTTGACGGCTGCCGGGGGAAGGCCAAGGCGCGTTCGCCCGGGCTGCGACTGTCGTCCGGCTCGAACGGATGCGCCGCCCCATGCCGGACGGCCGCGGCGTCGCTGCGATCCTCCGCATTTTCGCCGGGTTCGAGGCGTTCGCAGGACGCTCGCCTGCCCGTGCAGCGAGAAGGATCCTGCCGCAGCCTTGGCTCGGAGGTCTTCCCCGGCAAGGCGAGGAATATGCCGGTACACTGCCGCGCCTCGGGGGCGGTGCGGTCTTGCGTATCGCGGGAGTCCGACACGGCGGCCCGCTCGCGGGCCAGGGAGTCCGGCCGCATCCCGGCGACGCCATGACCGGTCCCGCGGCGGTCCCGAGCCGCAGGCGCCCGGACGTTTCCCTTCCGCAGGAGCCCCGCATGCCCGACGCGTTCGAGTTCGACGATTCGCTCGCCTACCGCGAGATCCGCGACGTGGGCTTCAACGGACTCGTCGGCCCCATTCGCTTCGCGACCGTCGCGGAGGACGAGTGGCGCTTCTATCTCGATCTCGACCGGCGGCACTCGAACGTCGGAGGCGTATGCCACGGCGGCGCGCTCGCGACGCTCGTGGACGTGGGAATGGGCGCAGCGGCGTTCCGCGCCGTCGGGCACCGTCCCGTGGCGACGATCGAGCTCAATATCCAGTTCGTCGCCGCGGCGAAGCCGGGCAACCGGGTCCACGGACGCTCGCGCCTCGTGCGAGCCGTGAAGAACATCGTGTTCATGTCCTGCGAAGCGCGGTCGGACGGTCGCCTGGTCGTCAACGGAACCGGCGTCTGGAAAGTCCTCGACAAGACCTCGTATCGCAGCGCGCGCGACCGCGGGCCGACTGCCTGAATCGACGCCCCGGCCGCTCCCCCCAGGCCGGAACGGGGAACCGCTTCCGGCGACGATCCCTCTCCTGCTCGACGCGGAACGTCCGCCGCGACCTCCGAGGAAGCCTGCCGGAATCAGGGCGCCGCGAAGCCCTGCGCCGTCCGCGGGAGACGGCCCCCGGACCGAGTGGCTGCCGGCGGCGGACAGGACGGGCCGGACCCTGCGAGACGACGCGCGCGAGCCGTTCCGGCCCAACCGGGCGCCTCTCCGGCGCTTCGGTTGGACATCGCCCGCCGGCAGGACGACAATGCGCCGATCCGTCCGGGCGACGGCATGCCGCTCGGGCGGCCTCGCGCCCGCCGGAGCGCCGAAGTCGGCCCCGCTCTCGCGGAAGGGCAAGGAATGAGCGAACGCGGACAGATTCACATCCGCTGCCCGATCCACGGCTTCGTGTCGCTCGAGGCATGGCAACGGGACATCGTCGAGCATCCCGCCTGGCAGCGCCTCCGGCGCATCCGGCAGACCGGCATGGCCGAGGTGACCTATCCGAGCCTGACGCATTCGCGATTCGAACACTCGCTCGGGGTGTTCGCCACCGCCACGCGCCTCTTCGACGCGGTCTGCGCCAACGCCGGCGACCGAATCGCGTCGACCTACCGGCTGAACCGGGACGATTTCGCGCGCACCCGCCGCGTCGTTCAGGCTGCGGCCCTGCTCCACGACGTGGGACACGGCCCCTTCAGCCACGTCAGCGAACCGCTCCTGGCGCGCGGGCGCGACGGACGGCGCCAGGTGCACGAGACCTACTCGGCCGAGATCGCGCGACGCAAGTTCGCCGGCGTGATCGACGCGCATCCCGACAATCGGGCCTTCGGGATCACTGCCGACGAGATAGCCGCATTCCTGCTCGGCGACGGACTCGATGCGGCGTCCAGGTTCTGGCGCGGCATTCTCGTCGGGCAGGTCGACGCCGATCGAATGGACTATCTCGCGCGCGATTCCCTGCATGCCGGCGTCGCGTACGGGCGCTTCGACGCGCAACGCATCGCGCTGACGGTGACCGCCGTCGAGGACGACGCCCAGGGACTCTCGATCGGGGTGGACGAGGGCGGCTGGCATGCGGCGGAGGGCGTGATCCTGGCGCGGTATTTCGTGTTCACGCAGATCTACTTCCACCGGACCACGGCCATTTTCGAACACCATATGCGGGAGGCGCTCTCCGACCTCCTGGCCGGCGGCGCCTTTCCTTCGCCCGAGGGGCCGGGGCTGGACCGCTTCCTGGCCTGGGACGACTGGCGCGTTTTCGGCGCGCTAACCCGCGGCACCGGCGGCGCGGCGGAGAGAATCCGCGACCGGCGGGGGGACGCGGAGGTCTACAGCACCCCGGAGACGCCCTCGGAGGACGATCTCGCCCGTCTCGCCGATGCGAGGGACGCCCTCGGAAGGCTGGTTTCGGTCGAACTCGTGGCGCACCAGTCGAGCTGGTACCAGCCCGCGGAGGACGTGCCGGTCAGAACGCGCATCGCCCGCACGCGGAAGCTGTCCGAGTTCTCCCGGCCGATCCGCGCCCTCGCGCCGTACCGCCAGACCCGGCTCTACGTGGCTAGGAAGGACCGGGAGGCAGCCGTCTCCCGGCTGCGCGCCCGCCTCGGCCGGAACCGGGGCGACGATTGAGCTTCGGGCGGGAATCGCGACGCCGAGCGGGCTCGGTCGTCGGCGCGAATCGCCCCCCGGACCCTTGCCGAGCCGACGGTCACGGATCCCAGCGCCGCTCTCCCAGGACATATTCGACGCGACGACCGTACCAGTCGAGGCCCTCGGCGTTCCAGGCCTTCCCGCCGCGCCACTCGCCCTCGACCCACATGCCGTCGCTGTCCGTTAGGATTCCCCGTCCGTGGCGCTCGCCCTCGAGCGCTTCGCCCAGGTAGTTCGAGAAGAACTCGACCTGCCGGTCGCATTCCCATTCGACCCGGGCCGCGCCCCGGCCGGCCGCCTTGCCGTCGATGCAGAGCCCGGTCCAGGCGCTCTCGTCCGTATACGCGCAAAGCCGAAAGTCGTTCGTGTGGCCGCCGATTTTCACGTCGAAGAGCTTGCATCCGCGGACGGCGTAGCGCACGGCGGCGGCGTCCCGCGACAGCAACCGCAGCAGTTGCTCGCCCGTCGGTTCGCCGGAGGCGTCGTATCCGTTCGCCGACTGCCACGCCGCCAGCGCCTTTCGCGTCCTCGGCCCCGCAACCCCGTCCGCCGGCCCCGGATCCGTCCCCGCTCGGGCGAGCGAACGCTGCACCTCTCGCCAGTCGCCGGCGTCCGGCTCCGCCCGGCCGGCGTTGCAACGCTCCGCCTGTCGCAGGAAATGCGCCACGCAGCCGTCCGTGCGACCGGCGACGAACGGCGTGCACGGGGAAGGACTCCGTCCCTCCGGAAGGCCAAACGGATCCGCGCCGTCCCAGCACCGGTCGATCCGGATCCGGACTTCGTCCAGGCAGCGTCGCCGGTTCGGGGCGATGTCGGCCACGGAAAACCCGGAAATCTCCGCCGAACCCGCCGCCTCCGGGCCCGGGCACTCGAACGCGAACGGCTCTACGACTGCCGTCTCCGCCCCGGCGGCGCCTGCGAGCGCCGCTGCCGCGACCGACGCCAGCAGGAACGGTGCTCGCATGCAGCCCTCCCCGAACCCGACCCCCCCCGTCCGCAGACGGATCTCGGGTCTCCTCCGGCCTTGTCGTCCGATCCCATAGGTAGCACAGGAACGGTCCGGAGGTCGGCGCCGGAGCGACCGTCGACGAACCCGCGGAACGCCAGACTTCATATCTCGGCAATCCTCCGTCACGCTCCCTATATTGCGGGTATGACCCGGCTTCCGTCCCTCCCCGGCGCACCCGCTGCGCAGCGCCTCGCATTCCGCAAGATGCACGGCCTCGGGAACGATTTCGTGCTGCTCGATCTGCGCGACGGGGACGCGTCGCTGCCGACCGCCGATCTGGTGCGGGCGCTTGCGGACCGGAACGCCGGCGTCGGCTTCGACCAGCTGGTCGGCATCCTCCCGGGAGGCCGGGAATGGGACGCGGAACTCCGATTCTGGAACTCGGACGGATCCGAAGCCGGCGCCTGCGGCAACGGCACGCGATGCGCCGCCGACCTCTTGATGCGCCAGGAGGGCACCGACAGCGTGGCACTGCGCACCCGCGCCGGGATCCTGCGCGGCGAGCGGCACTCGCCCGCGGACGGTTCCCCGGAAATCGACGTCGATCTCGGCCCCCCGCAGCTCGCGTGGCGGGAAATTCCGCTGGCGGAACCCAGGGACACCAAGTCCTTCGAGGCGCCGCCCGGCGCGGCGGACGTTTCCGCGACCGCCAGCGCCGTCGGCATGGGCAATCCCCATTGCGTACTGTTCGTCCCGGACGTCCGCTCCGCACCGGTCGCGCGCGCCGGCCCGGCGGTCGAGACCGATCCGCTGTTCCCGGAGGGCGTCAACGTCTCCTTCGCGGAAGTCAGGGATCGGGACCGGATCGGGCTTCGGGTGTGGGAGCGCGGCGTCGGAGAGACCCGCGCCTGCGGAAGCGCGGCCTGCGCGACGCTCGTGGCCGCCGTGCGGCTCGGTCTCGCCCGGCGCTCTGCCCGCGTCGAACTCGAGGGCGGCACGCTTCAGGTCGCCTGGCCGGAGGACGACGCCGGGGTTCGGATGCGCGGCGCCGTGACGTCGGTCTTCGAAGGGGTCCTCGACCCGGACTTCGCCCTTCGCCATTCCGCCGGGGAGGCCTCGGCGTGAATCGCCCGCACGGCGATTCGGGGCCGGTCGAGACGATTACGCTCGGCTGCCGCCTGAACGCGCTCGACTCGGAGCGCATGGCCGAACGCGCGGCCCGGGCCGGCTGGTCCGGCACGGTCATCGTGAACAGCTGCGCGGTGACTCGGGAAGCCGTGCGGCAGTCGCGCCAGGCCATCCGTCGCGCTCGCCGCATGCGCCCCCGGGCACGCATACTCGCGACCGGCTGCGCCGTGGAAACGGACCGGGATGCGTTCCGCTCGATGCCGGAAGTCGACGGCCTCGTTCCCAATCTGGAGAAGACCCGGTTCGAGACCTGGGCCAAGCCGGGCGCGCGATCCGCGGCCCCGGCCCCGCGCCTGACCGCCTCCCGGCGCGCCCGCGCATATGTCGAGGTGCAGAACGGATGCGACCATCGCTGCACCTTTTGCGTCATCCCGCTGGGGCGCGGACCGTCCCGGTCCACGCCCGCCGAAGAGGCGATCGAGGCGGTTCGCGCTCGCGCCGGCGACGGCTACCGCGAGGTGGTCCTCACCGGCGTCGACCTCACTTCCTGGGGCGACGACCTGGAGACGCCGATCGCGCTCGGCGAGCTGGTCGAGGCGATCCTTCGCGCGGTCCCCGACCTCCCGCGCCTCAGGCTCTCCTCCATCGACGCGGCGGAGATCGATCCGACGCTCGAAACGCTCTTCCTCTCCGAGCCGCGCCTCATGCCGCATCTGCACCTGTCGCTTCAGGCGGGCGACGACATGATCCTGAAGCGGATGAAGCGGCGCCACAGCCGGGACGACGCGCTGAGACTCCTCTCCCGGCTCCGGCGCGGACGCGACATCGCGGTCGGGGCGGACCTGATCGCCGGCTTTCCGACCGAGACGGACGCCATGTTCGAGAACACCCTGCGCTTCGTCGACGAATGCGCGCTCGACTACTTGCACGTCTTCCCGTTTTCGCCGAGGCCGGGCGCGCCCGCCTCCCGAATGCCGCAGGTGGCGCGAAACGTGGTGCGCACGCGCGCCGCGCGTCTCCGAGAGGCCGGCCGGCGCCGCCGGACCCTGCGTCTCGCCGGCCGGATCGGGGGAGTCGAGCGGATTCTGGTCGAGACGCCGCAGCGCGGCCGCACGGAGTGTTACGCCGAGGTCGACTTCGGGACGCCGCGACCGGTACGGGAGGTCGGCGAAATCGTCGCCTTGCCGATTTGCGGCAGCGACGGCGCCAGGCTGCAGGCAGGCTGAGCCGGAACCTGCCGCATGCTGGGATTTCGCCGCCTGCGAGAACGACTGGGCGCCAGCGCGTCGCGTCTGGGCCAGGCGCTCGCGCCGCTTCTCGGCGGGCGCAAGCTCGATTCCGCATCCGTAGCGGAGCTCGAAGACATCCTCATCGAGGCGGATCTCGGCGTCGAGCCGGCCATGCGCGTCGCGGCCGGCGTCGCGAAGCGGATGCGCGGGCGGGAAGCGGACCCGGGCGCGCTTCAGGAAGCGCTCGCGGCGGAAATCGCCGAGTTGCTGGAGCCGGCCGCCCGTCCGCTGCCGGAGCGAGACGCGTCGCCCCGCGTGATCGTGTTCGTGGGCGTGAACGGCTCGGGCAAGACCACCACGATCGGCAAGTTCGCCGCCCAGTTCCGCAACTCGGGATCCCGGGCAACGATCGCCGCCTGCGACACCTTTCGCGCCGCGGCGGTGGACCAGCTCGTGCGATGGGGCGAGCGCGCCGACGCGCCGGTCGTCACCGGGCCGGAAGGCGGAGACCCGGCGAGCGTGGCTTTCGCCGCCCACGAGCGCGCGGTGGCGGAGGGCGCGGACGTTCTTCTGGTGGATACGGCCGGCCGGTTGCAGAACAAGGCGGCGCTCATGCAGGAGTTGGCCAAGATCATGCGCGTCATCGGCAAGCGCGACCCCACGGCGCCCCACGACGTCCTGCTCGTGCTCGACGCCTCGGTCGGGCAGAACGCGATGTCGCAGGCGGAAGGCTTCCGCGACGCGGCAGGCGTCACGGGCCTCGTCATGACCAAACTCGACGGCAGCGCGAGGGGCGGCGCACTGGTCGCCGTCGCGGACAAGACCGGCCTGCCCATTCACGCCATCGGCGTCGGAGAGGGAATCGAAGACCTCGGGCCTTTCGACGCGCAGGCATTCGCGCGCGCGCTCGCGGGCGCCGGCGCAACGGAGGGCGCAACGCCATGAATCCCCTGCTCAAGACGCTCCTGGAGATCGGCCCCCTCCTGGTCTTCTTCGCCGCCTACCGGATGACGGACCAGGATCTGATGGTCGCGACGGCCGTGTTCATCGTCGCGATCCTGGCGAGCGTCGCCGCGTCCTACGCGCTCGCGCGGCGGGTCCCGCGCATGATGATCGTGACGGCCGTCGTCGTGCTGGTCTTCGGCGGGCTGACGCTCTGGCTGAACGACGCGACCTTCATCAAGATGAAGCCGACTGTGATCTACGGGCTGTTCGCGCTGGGCCTTGCCTTCGGAATCCTCCGCGGCCAGAACTATCTCAAGCTCCTTCTCGAAGAGAGCCTGCCGATCGACGACGAGGGCTGGCGCCGGATCACGGTGCGCTGGACTTGGTTCTTCGTCGCCATGGCGGTCCTGAACGAGCTGGTATGGCGCACCCAGACCGAATCGGTTTGGGTCAACGTCAAGACCTTTGCGTATCTCCCCGTAGCGCTCCTCTTCGGAGCGGCGCAGATTCCGCTGATCCGGCGCCACTGGGTCGAAGAGGAAGCGTAGCCGGCCTCTCTCCCGTTCCGCCGTCGCGGAGAGCGCTCGCGTCTGCCGCGGCAACTCCGCCCCGACGCGCGCGTGCCGTTACGGCAGGATTGCCGAGGGCGGCTCCCGCGCCCGCCGCGGCCGGACCGCGAAGGGCTGAGCGTCGAAGCGGCCCGGGCGCGGCGGTATCCGTGCGGATCGGCGCGTGGGCTTCGGCTCGACGGAGGCGCAGTCGAGCGAAGGGAGGCGATCGGCCCTATATGCTCCCGTAAGCGTATCCGCGATACGGGCGCCGGGACGAGGCGCAGCGAGCGAGAACAGGAGGAAGGGCCGTGCCCATCACTACCGGTCGAGAGAGCGGGGCGTTTCGGCGCACGCTGAACGCAGGCAGCCAGGCGTACGCGTATTTTTCGCTGGAGGCGGCAGAAGCGGCCGGATACGGGACGTTCGACCGGCTTCCGGTCTCGCTGAAGGTGGTGCTCGAGAATCTGCTGCGCAACACGGACGGCACGACCGTGGTCGGAGACGACCTGCGCGCGTTCTCGCACTGGGTAGAGGCCGGCGGGCGTTCGGAAGCGGAGATCGCCTACCGTCCGGCGCGGGTGCTCATGCAGGACTTCACCGGCGTTCCGGCCGTGGTGGATCTCGCCGCCATGCGGGACGCCATGCGAACGCTCGGCAGCGACCCCGAGCGCATCAATCCGCTGGTCCCGGTCGACCTGGTGATCGACCACTCGGTCATGGTGGACGAATACGGCACGCCGCGGGCGTTCCAGCGCAACGTGAAACGGGAATACCAGCGCAACGGCGAACGCTACCGGTTCCTCAAATGGGGCCAGGGCGCGTTCCGCAATTTCCGCGTCGTTCCGCCGGGAACCGGCATCTGCCATCAGGTGAATCTCGAATATCTCGCCCGGACCGTCTGGAGCGACGCCGACTCGAATGGGGTCCTGACCGCCTATCCCGACACGCTGGTCGGAACCGACAGCCACACCACTATGGTCAACGGCCTGGCGGTCCTCGGCTGGGGCGTCGGAGGCATCGAGGCGGAGGCCGCGATGCTGGGCCAGCCGGTGTCCATGCTGATCCCGGAAGTCGTCGGATTCCGCCTCGAAGGGGCGCTGCGCGAGGGCGTCACCGCGACCGACCTGGTGCTCACCGTCACCGAGATGCTGCGGCGGAAGGGAGTCGTGGGCAAGTTCGTGGAGTTCTACGGGCCGGGCCTGGACGACCTGCCGCTCGCCGACCGGGCGACCATCGCCAACATGGCGCCGGAATACGGCGCCACCTGCGGGTTCTTTCCCGTCGACGCGGAAACGCTGCGCTATCTCCGTGTCACCGGAAGGCCGGAGGAAACCGTCGATCTGGTCGAGGCCTACGCCAAGGCGAACGGAATGTGGCGGGGAGCGACGGGAGACCCGCTGTATTCCGCGACGCTGCAGCTCGACCTGCAGGAGGTCGAGCCGTCCATCGCGGGGCCGAAGCGGCCCCAGGACCGGGTGGCGCTGCCGAAGGCCGCGTCCGCCTTCGAGACCGCGCTTCGTGAGACCTTCGGACGGGACGCGCCGCACTCCGCGCCGCTCGCGGAATCGGACCGCCGGCTCGAGGACGGCGACGTGGTCATCGCCGCCATCACCTCCTGCACCAACACCTCCAACCCCTATGTCCTCGTCGCGGCGGGACTCGTGGCGCGGCGGGCTCGCGAGCGGGGCATGTCGAGCCGGCCCTGGGTGAAGACCTCCCTCGCGCCCGGCTCGAAGGTGGTCTCGGACTATCTCGAGAAATCCGGGCTGCAGGAGGATCTCGACGCGCTCGGATTCAACCTGGTGGGCTACGGGTGCACGACCTGCATCGGCAACTCCGGACCGCTGCCGGAGCCGGTCGCCGAGGCGGTCGCCGCCGGAGACCTGACGGTCTGCTCGGTGCTCTCGGGGAACCGGAATTTCGAGGGGCGGGTGAACCCGCTGGTGAAGGCGAACTATCTCGCCTCGCCGCCGCTGGTGGTCGCCTACGCCATCGCCGGCAGCATGCGAATCGACGTCGCCGCCGAGCCGCTCGGCACCGACGCGGAGGGTCGGGAGGTCTATCTGAAGGACCTCTGGCCGACCCAGAGGGAGATCGCGGAGATCGTGGAGAAGACGGTGACCCGCGAAGCCTTCCTGGAAAAATACGCGGACGTGTTCGCCGGCGACGAGGCGTGGCAGGAGATCGAGGCCGGCGGCGGCCTGACCTACAGCTGGCCCGTCGCCTCCACCTACGTGCAGAACCCGCCTTATTTCGAGGGCATCACGGCCGAGCCCGGAAAGATCGAGGACATTGCGGACGCCCGGATCCTGGCGCTCCTCGGCGATTCGATCACCACCGACCACATCTCCCCGGCCGGCGCCATCAAGCCGGACAGTCCGGCGGGCGAGTATCTCCAGGGCTTTCAGGTGGCGCCGCGCGAGTTCAACTCCTACGGCTCGCGGCGGGGCAACCACCACGTCATGATGCGGGGCACCTTCGCGAACATCCGCATCCGCAACGAGATGCTGGAGGGCGTCGAGGGCGGATTCACGCGAGTCGCCGGAAGCGACGGCCCGCTGCCCATCTACGAGGCGGCGATGAAGTATCGCGCCGAGGGCGTGCCGCTGGTGGTCGTCGCCGGACGCGAATACGGCACCGGTTCGTCGCGCGACTGGGCGGCCAAGGGGACGCTTCTCCTCGGCGTACGCGCGGTCGTCGCCGAGAGCTTCGAGCGCATTCACCGCTCCAATCTCGTCGGAATGGGAGTCGCCCCGCTGCAGTTCCCGGAGGGCGTCAGCCGCAAGAGCCTCGGTCTGACCGGCGACGAGCGCGTCAGCATCCGCGGTCTCGCCGGCGACATGCGCCCCCGGCAGGAGGTGGTCGCGACCTTCGCCTACGCGGACGGGCGAACCGTCGAAGTGCCGCTCTTGAGCCGCATCGATACGGATACGGAACTGGACTACCTGCGAAACGGCGGGGTGTTGCCCTACGTCCTGCGCTCTCTGGCGCGGGCGGCCTGAACGCGGGACGCCGAGGCGCGCGGGCGCGACATGTCCGTGAAGTCCGCGAAGGCCGGCGCGGGCGCGGCGGAATCGAGAGAGGGCGGGTGCTGGTGCGGCGCGGTCCGGTACCGGATCTCCGGTGCGCTGGGTCCGGTCGTCTTCTGTCACTGCTCCCAGTGCGTGCGAACCCACGGACACGCGGCGGCCTTCGCGTCCGGCCCGCGCGCCGGGTTCGTCCTGCTCCGGGAGGACGGATTGCGATGGCACCGCTGTTCTTCAATGGCGGAGCGCGCCTTCTGTTCCCGGTGCGGCAGCCGACTGTTCTGGAAGGCCGAGGGCGAGTCCGACGTGATCGAGATCGCCGTCGGGAGCCTCGACGACACGGACGGACTGGTTCGGGAGGGCCACATCTACGTGGCCGACAAGCCCCCCTATTACGAAATCGGCGACGGCCTGCCGCAACGGCCGCAGCGTTGAGCCGCGAGAAGCCGTTGCGGGCCGCGGCGTCGCCCCGGCCGTCGCCGTGCGTGCGTTTCGCGGTACCCGCTCCGCTGGCGCCGGACGGCATGGGCCGCGACCGAACGCGCGCAAATTCGAGGCGCCCCGGACTGAGATTCGACGCCTGGCTTGACGGTTTCGGGCCAGCGGCTACCGTGCCCGCGATCGCTCGGGATATCCGGCCGCTTCGAACTGCGCCGGAGTCCCGTTCGGCGCGACAGGGGGAGACGCGCATGAACGACCTGACCGCGACGCGACGCATGGCGCTCGGAGCGATCGTTGCCGCGTCGACGAGTCTGTTGGTCGCTTGCACGGGCGCCGACCGACCCGGCGGGGTCGATTTCAGCGGCAAGACGATCGATTTCGTGGTTCCGTTCCCGGAGAACACCGTGCTCCATCTCTGGGCGAACCTCTGGGCGCCGCATTTGAGCGCAGCCCTTCCCGGCGGCCCCGAAGTCGTCGTGCGCAGCATGCCGGGAGGCGGGTCGACCGTCGGCGCCAACTGGTTTCAGGAACAGGACAGGAACGACGGCACGCTGATCTTCGCAACCTTCGGGCCGACCCAGTTCTCGTATCTGCTGGGCGACTCGCGCGTGCGCTACGAATTCGACGACTGGCAGGTCGTGCTGGCGTCCGGATACGGCGGCGTGGCCTACCTGTCGCCCGGAGAAGCCGAGAAGATGGAGGGTCTCGACGCCACCGGCCTGCAGGGCACCAGCTTCCTCTTCGGCAGCCAGGACGCCACCCATCCGCTGGAACTGGTGCCGAACCTCGCCTGGAAGATGCTCGGAATGAACGTCTATCCGCTCTACGGAATCGACAGCCGCATCGGCGGCCGCCTCATGTTCGAACGCGGCGTGGCGAATATCGACTTTCAGCCCGCAGGCGGCTACCTCCATGCGGTCGTCCCGCTGGTCGAACGGGGCCTCGCCGTTCCGATGATGACGCTGGGCTCGCTCGACGACGAGGGCAACGTCGTCCGCGATCCGAGCTTTCCCGACATGCCGACCTTCAAGGAAGTGTGCGAAGCGACGCCGGCCTGCGAAACGGAAGGCGATGCCTGGGACGCCTGGAAGGCGTTCTTCGTCGCCGGATCCGCCGCGAGCTGGATGGTCTTCCTGCCGGCCGGGACGGACGCCGCTACGGTCCAGGCGTACGAGAGCGCGTTCGACGCAGTCCTGGCAAACCCCGGCAAGGACGTCGTGATGGCCCACCCGCAGAGAACCGGTGCGGACGCGCAGCGCGCCAGGGCTCTGGCCACGCGCTTGTCCGACAGCGCAAGAGCGTTTGTGGTCGACTGGCTCAGGGAGGACTACGGAGTCTCTCCGAACTAGCCCGCGCGCGAGTCCGGTCACGGACCCTCCGCGCCACGGAACTGCCGGCGCCGATACGCGCATCGATCCCTCGACTGCGGCAGATCCCGCGCCTGACGCTCGGCGTACCGCCCGGCCGTCCGGTCGACGCTCTGCCCGGGCTCGGCGGTCATCGGCGTCGTCGCCGTCGCGATCCCGGGTCCGGGCCGCTCGTCGACGGGCCGGATCGCCTGCGGATTCGCCCGGGACAAGTCGACGTTCGGCCATGCCCGACTATTGAGAAATCGGCGACGACCCGCCGCATCGCCAGACGGATCGAGCTGCGGGCAGCCGTTGCGCGTCGCCCCCACGGCATCGCGTCCGCAGTCGTCGTCCGCGCGTTCCGCGAAACCGTTTCCGCTGGCGCCGGACGACACGGGTCGCGTCCGGCACTGCGAGGGTCCCGGGACATCCGGACATGCGCTCGACGCTTGGCCTGACGGCCTTGAGCGAACCGCAACCTTGCCCGCGATCGGTCGGAAGTCCTGGCCGTTCCGAACTGCGCCGCCAGCACTCGCGGCACGGCCGACGTTCCGACCCCGGCGGTAGCCGGGCAGAGGCCGCGCACGCTCCTCTCCGGCGCTTCCGCCACGAAACGTCGCGGCCCCCGCTTCCGGATAGCGGGCTCGATCTCGGCCGATATTGCGGCGGAGCCTACTCGTTTCCTCTCGCCGGTTCGACCTGGCTCGGATCCTCGATGTATTTGTCGCCCAGGATTTCTCTCAGACCCTTTTCGAAATTCTTCGAAATTCGTTGGACTAAGTCCTCCTTCTTCTCGAACTCCAGCTTGGACCAGTCAATATCCAGGTCGGATATGTCCGGCTTCGGTTTTTCCCTTTCCTTCGCCAAGTCAACACTCATGTCGCTGTCCTCTCGTTTCCACGTCTTTCCTGAGGCGCTCCAGGTAGGCGGGGTTCAACGCCATGTCGAAATACCGCTTTCTCATTAGCCAGACGAATCCCTCGTTCTTCGTCACGATCACAACGTCGATCGGCCCTCCGACAGTCTCGACTCCACTTGAGTATCGCCGCTTGCGCGAAGTCGACTCGACTGGCGAACAAGCGACCTCCCCGAGCTCCGCCTTTGACAGACGGTTCACTACAGACCGTAATTCGGCCGCCGCGTCATGTTATAGCAAATCGACGCCTTCCGAGAATTGCTCTACCGCAAGAGCCTCAATCTCTTGTCGCTCCGTCTCGTCAAATCTGACCGACGCCTGCTCCGTCGCAAACGACGCAAAGCTGTGGTGCGACTCGGAATCTCACATGCCCCTTCGCAGCCCAAAGGAACCCGATGGACGCTCTCTACGCTGTCCGTTTCGGATTCTCGACGTACTTGTCTCCCAGAATTCGCCTGAGATCCTCCTCGAACCGCTTCGAACACTCCTTTACTATATCAAACTCCGCCCACTCTCGCTCCGTCGTCGGCAGATCGAAATCCACCTCCGACTTCTCCGACCTGGGTGGAACCCTACGCCATTCCGCCTCAACTCCCATGACGTTCTCCTCTCTCGCTGCCGCCACACGCTTAAGTCGCTCCATGCAAGCGGGGTTTGGTTCAAGCTCGAAGTACCTCTTTCTCTTGACCCATACGAGGCCTTCGTTCTCGACAGTATCGCAACGTCGATCGGTCCCCCCGCCGTCTCCGGTCACGATTTCCGCCTACTGCCGCCCGGAAGCCGACTTCGTCGCGGGATCGCCGATCCGCATCATCACGCAGCGCCCCGGTCCGGTCCGCACGCGCACATGGCCGGCCAGGTCTTCGTCCAGATCCGGATCGCCGGTATCCGCCAGGAGAAACGGCTGCGGAAGCGTCAGGAGCTTTCCGGCACCGGCCAGTATCGCGACGCCGTCCGGCCACGAGCGTCGGACGAGGTCGGCGCCGATCTGCTGGTTTCCGCGTCCGAAGACGAAGCCCTGACCGCCGATCACGCCGACGACAATCCTGAGCGGCGTTCCGTCGGCATGGCGTCGCGCCTCGACCGCGGTCGCGTCGCGGGCCAGCAAGCGACGGTCGCGAAGCACGTCCACGCCGAGCAGTTCCCCTTCGAGACCCAGCGCCGACAAGGGACGCTTGGCTGTCGTCCCCGGGCCGACAAGATAGGTGGCGCCCGGCTCCATTTCTTGCGCGATCTCCCGCCCGAGCGCGTCCAGCATCGCTTCGTCGTCGGCGAGCGGCGGACCCTTCGGGTTCTGCAGAAGGTGCCGAATCCGCGGTGCGCGAGCGTATCCGTAGAGCCTGGAGCGAAGCCGGCCGGCTTGCAGGTTCGTCTCGTCGACGTCCATGATCTCGACCTCCTCGAAGGAGGCCCTTCCGCGCCCGCCGGCGACGAGTTCGACCAGCATCCTGCCGGCGGCTTCGGGCGTGAGGGCGAACGCGCCGGAGTGCATCTTCACCCCGCACGGAATTCCCAGAATCGGCGTCGATCGTCCGACCGCATCCGTCAGGTCGCGCGCAGTTCCGTCGCCGCCGGCAAACGCGATCAGATCCGCGCCGCGCTCGACCATCGCCCTGGCGGCAGACCTGGTGGCGGCGGCGCCGTTCGCCCGCCCCGACTCCACCGATTCAGGCGACAACGCCAGTCCGGAGATGTGACTTGCCCCGCATTCGCCCGCACCGACCAGGATGCGCGCCCCGGGGACGGCGGAGGCGAGCGCCGCCAACGCCCGAGACGCCCTCTTCCCGGCCAGGGGTTCGGCCCCCCTCCTTCGAGCCTCCGCGAGTACCTCCGGCCCGTCGGTGCCCTTCAGTCCGACCGATCCGCCCATACCCGCGATCGGGTTCACGATGAGGCCGACAATCATTCCGAATCTCTTCTCCGAACGTCCGGAAGCTCCGGCTCGCTCTCTTCCCGGCAAAGCGCCCGATTCCTGCACCGCGGAAACCAGCAGAATCTCATGGGAGCCGGGCCGGACGGAAGCCGATGCGCCAGCGCATTCTATTCCGAACCCAGCGAGGCTGCGGCAAGGAGGAACGAGAGCCTCGATGTCCGTCGTCGAGGACCGCACGCAGCGGAAAATGTCCAATCTGAACGACCTGCGATTTGTGTTACCGCCCAACGACCTTCATACTGGAGCCGGCGGGAACGGCTCGCTCGGTACGTCCCGGTTACGTCCGTCGTCCTGAATTCGCAGGTCCGTTCCGCAAAGACAAGAATGTTGCAAGGGAGGATACCATGACCCGAAATACGCTTCACGGCACCGCCGGCCGGGCTCTGGCCGCGATCGCCGCTGCCAGCCTGACGGCCGGAATATCGACGGCGGCAACGGCGGACGAAGTCGACATTTCGTTCATCGTCAAGGACATGACCAATCCGTATTACGCGCGCATGGGCGACGGCGCCCACCGCGCGGCGGAAGAGCTCGGCGTCAACCTCACCTGGGTTTCGGCGCAATTCAACGGCGACATCGAGGGCCAGATCGCCGTGGTCGAGAACGAGATCATCAAGAGTCCCGACGCCATCGTGCTGGTTCCGATGAACGCGACCGCGCTGATTCCCAAGATCCTGGAAGCCAACAGCGCCGGGATTCCGGTCATCACCGCCGATACCCGGGCCGAAGAGGGGTTGGCCAGGGTAGAGACCTTCGTCGGGCTCGACGAGAAGCAGTCCTTCATGGGCATGGCCGAATACGTCGTCGAGCGCTTGGGCGGATCCGGCAAGGTCGCCATTCTCGAGGGGTTCCGCGGCAGTTCGACGGCGGAGCTGCGGCTGGAGGGCATGATGGAGGTCTTCGACGCGGCCGAGGGCATCGAGGTCGTCGCCTCGATCGCCGCCGACTGGGACCAGGAGAAGGGCCTGAAAGCCTCCGAGGACATCCTGCAGGCGCACCCGGACGTAGACGCCATCGTCGGCTCCAACGATCTGATGGCGCTCGGCGCCGTTCAGGCGGTCAAGAGCGCCGGCAAGCTCGACCAGGTTCTGATCGTCGGCGACGACGCCATTCCGTCGGCGCTTGCCGCGCTGCGCTCCGGCGAACTGGACGCCACCATCGACGGCAATACCGACCGGGTCGGATACGAAGCGGTCATGGCCGCCTACCGACACGCGGTGGACGGGGCCAAACTGGACGACTGGATCGTGGTTCCTTCGACGATCATGCTGACGGACGACGTGACCGACGAGTATCTGGCGGGACGCGGCATCGAACTGCCGTAGCCCGACCGGACCGTCAGCCGGGCGGCGGACCCGCCGCCCGGCCCACCGGTCTCCCGAACGCACAGGCGGCGGATCCCGGCATGAACGACGGCGCGCCTCTCGTACGCATGGAGGGAATCAGCAAGAGTTTCGGCGGCATCCGCGCGCTCACGGACGTGGACGTCGAGCTTCGCGCCGGGGAAGTGATGGGAATTCTCGGGCACAACGGCGCCGGGAAGTCGACTCTGGTCAAGATTCTGGCCGGCGCCGAACAGGCGGACGCGGGACGGATCTACATCCAGGGTCGGGAAGTCGCCATCTCGAACCCGAACGACGCCCGCGACCACGGCATCGAGACCATCTACCAGGAGCTGGCGCTCTGCGGCAACCTCGACGCCCCGGCCAACCTGTTCATGGGACGCGAGACGGAACGTTACGGCGTACTCGACAAGCGGGACATGCGGCGGGAGACAGGCGCCGTACTCGACCGGCTCGGCATCCGCATCGAATCCCTGGACGTGGAAGTGGAGAGACTGTCCGGCGGGCAGCGGCAGTCGATCGCCATCGGCCGCGCGGTCTACTTCGACGCCAGAATCCTGATCATGGACGAACCGACGGCGGCGCTGGGCATGGAAGAGACCCGATTGGTCGTCAGCCTGATCCAGGAGCTCAAGCGCAGCGGAATCGGAATCTTCTGGATCAGCCACGACATCCACGACGTATACGAATTCACCGACCGGATTTCGATTCTGAAGGGCGGACAGAACGTCGTCACCTGCCCGACGAACGCATGCACGAAGGACGAGATCGTCTCGATGATCGTCACCGGGCAGGCGGTGTCGGGCGCGCTGGACGGCGACCGTCCCGAGTTGCGGGGTCCGTCGTGACCCGGCTTCGGCTCCAGACCCGGCTTGAACGCCTGCGGCAGTATCCGCTTACCTGGATCGCGCTGGTCGCCGTCCTGATTGCGGCGACGCTCTCGATCCTCTCGCCGTATTTTCTGACGGCCGGCAACATTACCAACCTGATGAAGCAGGTCTCCATCGTCGCGATCCTCGCCGCCGGCCAGTCCGTCGTCATCATCGCCGGGGGAATCGACCTCTCCGTCGGTTCGGTGCTCGCCCTCTCGGCCGTCTGCACCGGCTGGCTGGTCGTTCACGCCGGCGTTCCCCCGGCGCTTGCGGCGGTTGCCGGGATCCTCGTCGGAACGACGGCCGGATTCGTCAACGGCCTGGTCGTCACCCGAGGCAGAATTCCGCCCTTTATCGCCACGCTCGGCATGCTCGGCATCGCCCGCGGACTCGCGCTGGTGATCACCGGCGGCGTTTCCTACCAGGTGCTGAAGCCGCTGTTCTTGTACATCGGCAACGGAACCTTCCTGGGCCTGCCGATCCCGATCTACTTCGTGATCGTCACCTATGCGGTCGTTCATTTCATGCTGTCCCGGACGCGCTTCGGACGCCATGTCTACGCCATCGGCGGCGACGAGCGCGTGAGCCGCCTCGAAGGCATCGACGTCGATCGGCGCAAGCTGCAAATCTATGCCATCAGCGGCTTCCTCAGCGCCGTTGCCGCGGTCGTCATGATCGGACGGCTGGCCTCGACCCCGCCCAACGTCGCGATGGGCATCGAGTTGCAGGCGATCGCGGCCGTGATCATCGGCGGCATCGCCTTCACGGGCGGGCGCGGAATCGTCCTCACCTCCCTGGTCGGCGCGCTGGTGATGGCGATGATCACCAACGCGCTGAATCTCCTCGGCGTCTCGTCCTTCTGGCAGCAAGTACTGATCGGCATGGTCATCATCGCCGCCGTCTGGCTCGACAACGTCAAGGCTTCCCGGCGATGACGCGGCCCGAAGCGAGCCGTCTCGCGTTGCCGCCGGGGCGCCGGCAGGGCGAGGTTCCGTCGTGACCGGGACCCGGACTCTGGGCGTGGGGCTGGTGGGCGCCGGCTTCATGGGCCGATGCCACGCCAACGCGTTCCGCAACGTTTGCCGCACGTTCGAACTTCCGCTCGAAGTCGAGCTTCGCCTGCTCGCCGACGTCGACGCGCCGTCCGCCGCGCGGAACGCCCGTGCGCTCGGATTCGCGCGGTCCACCGGCGACTGGCGGTCGCTGACCTCGGCGGAGGACGTCGACGTCGTGGCCGTAGCCGCTCCGAACGCGCTGCACGAGCCCATTGCCCTCGACGCGATATCGCACGGCAAGGCGGTGTATTGCGAGAAGCCGCTCGCCACCGACGCGGCGGCGGCGCGACGCATGACCGAAGCGGCGGAGGCGAGCGGCACGCCGACCGCAGTCGGCTTCAATTTCCTGAGCAACCCGATGATCGCCTGTGCCGCCGACATGATCGCGCAGGGCGAGATCGGCAGGATCACGGGATTTCGCGGACGCCACGCGGAGAACTACATGGGGCCGGAGATCGCGCATTCCTTCCGAACGGACCCTGCCGGCGGCGGCGCGTTGGCGGACATCGGCAGCCATATCCTGGCCATGGCCCTGTTTCTCGTCGGACCGCTGTCCGAGGTGTTCGGCTCCTTGACGACCTTCGTCGCGGAACGCGCGGAAGCGCCCGGATCGGATCGGCGTACGCCGTCGGAGGTGGACGACTGCGCACACGCGCTCCTGCGGTTCGAGAACGGCGCCGTCGGCGCCGTCGAGGCGAATTGGGCGGCCACCGGCCGGACCATGGACCTCTCCTTCGAAGTCACGGGCACCGGCGGCGCGATCCGGTTCACGCAGGAGCGCATGAACGAGTTGCACGTCTGGACCCCGGCCGGGCGCCGCTCCGGTTTCACCCGGATCGAGGCAGGGCCGGAACACCCGCCCTACGACCGGTTCTGCCCCGCGCCCGGACACCAGATCGGCTTCAACGACCTGAAGGTGATCGAGGTCGCCCGATTCCTCGACGCGATCGCGAGCGGAACCGAAGCCTGGCCCAACTTCCGGGACGCGCTTCGCGTACAGAGAGCCGTCGACCGCATTCGGGACTCCGCCGCTGCGGGACGCTGGCTCCGAATCGCGGAGGTCGTCTGAGCGGGGGTTGCGGGCAACGAGAGCGTCCGACGCCCGGCCGTCCCGGGCGCCGCCAGGGCTTGACGGAGGCGGAGCCGGGGCGAGAGTCGCAAAGCGAGGGAGGGAGCTGTGGCGGCTGGCAGCGAACGCTACGACTACATCGTGATCGGCGCCGGCTCCGCCGGGTGCGCCGTCGCCGGGCGGCTCGGCGAGGCCGGCAAGCGGGTGCTCCTCCTGGAGGCGGGCGGATCCGATCGGAGCCCCTGGATCCACGTCCCCCTCGGCTACTCGAAGCTCTACGCCAACCCGGCGGTCAACTGGTGCTACACCAGCGAGCCGGAGCCGCATCTGAACGGCCGGCGCCTGTTTCAGCCGAGGGGCAAGGTCCTCGGCGGCACCGCCTCCATCAACGGCATGATCTACATGCGCGGCCAGCCGGAGGACTTCGACCGCTGGCGCGAGTTCGGTTGCGTCGGATGGGATTGGGACGACGTCCTTCCCTACTTCAAGTCTTGCGAGGACCAGGAGCGCGGCGCCGACGAATGGCACGGCGTGGGCGGCCCGATCTCCGTCTCCGACCTCCCCTCTCCGCACCGCCTCGGCGAAGCGTTTCACGCCGCCTCGGAGCGGCTGGGGGTGCCGCGAAACGACGACTTCAACGGCGCCTCGCAGCTAGGTACGGGCTACGTGCAGACCACCACCCGGCGCGGGCGGCGGTGGAGTTCCGCGGCCGGATACCTCAGGCCGCCCGCAAGCCGGAACGTACGCATCGTCCTGCGCGCGCTGGTGGAGAGGATCCTGTTCTCCGGCCGAAGGGCGACCGGCGTCGCCTGGCGCGACCGGTCGGGCGCCCGCCGGGCGGAAGCGCGCGCCGAAGTCCTCCTCTGCGCCGGCACCTTCAACTCCCCGCAATTGCTCCAGATCTCGGGCGTCGGCCCGGAAGCGTTGCTACGGGATCGCGGGATCGAGGTCGTGCACGATCTGCCCGGCGTCGGCGAGAATCTCCAGGACCATTTCGGCGTCGGGCTGGAGTTCCGCTCGAGCCTGAAGGAGACGGTCAACGACCTGTACAACTATCCGCTTCGCGGCGGCGTACAGCTGCTTCGCTACCTGCTCTTCCGCACGGGACCCTTCGCCGACAACGGCAACTACTCCAACACGTTCGTCCGTTCGTCGCCCGAGATTCCGACGCCCGACATGATGATCACCTTCATGGCCTGGTGCACGGACGAAACCCTCAAACCCCGCCCCTTCTCCGGCTTCACCATACTCGCCGAGCACATGCGACCCGAAGCCTGCGGGCACGTGCGGATCCGGAGTTCCGACCCCGGCGAGCAGCCGGCGCTGCAGTTCAACTTTTTCGCCTCCGAAGCCGACCGGAAAGCCGCCGTCGCCGGCCTTCGGTTCGGCCGGCGCATCTCGCAGACCGAACCCCTCTCCCGGCATATCGTGCAGGAGCTCTCGCCGGGACCGGAGGTCGAGACCGACGCGCAGATGCTGGACTACTGCCGCCGCGCCGGCCTGTCGCTCCTGCACCCGGTCGGAACCTGCCGGATGGGCGCCGGAGACGACGCCGTCGTCGATTCCCGCCTTCGCGTCCACGGCCTGGAGCGGCTGCGGGTGATCGACGCGTCCGTCATGCCGCGCATCGTCACGGCCAACACCAACGCCGCCGCGATCATGATCGGCGAGAAGGGCGCGGCGCACGTCCTGGCCGACGCTCCCTGATTCCGGCCCAACGCGTCCGGGCGCGTTCCGAAAGTCCGCCGGCGCGCGTCCGCGGCGCGTCCGAAACGAACCTCGCACCCGCCGCGATTCACTCCTCTTCCGGCTCCGGCGCGTCCGCCAGAATGGCCCGGCGGGCTGCCGTCAGCCGGGCGAGCGCCCGGCGTCGCCACGCGGCTCGGGCCGGTATGCCGGATTCCGGAAGCAGCGCCCGGCGTTCCGCTTCGACCCGTTCCACCAGCGCCCCTGACCAGTACGGCTCGCGCTCCCCGAGCGCCTCGCCGATCGCGCCGTAGGCCGGACCCATGCGGGCCGCGTGCCCCCGGATTCCCCCGGGCGTGTTGAGTTCCGCCGTCTCGAAGGGGCCCGACAGCGCCCAGCGCGGCCCGAGCGTTTCCCGGACCAGCCGATCCAGCCCCTCGACGTCGACGACCCCGGCGTCGACCAGCCGGTAGGCCTCGCGCAACACCGCCCCCTGCAGCCGGTTGCCGACGAATGCCGGGATCGCGTGCGAGAGAAGCACCGGCTCGAAGCCCAGGGTCCCGAGAATCCGCGTGGCGGTCTCCGTCGTCTCGGGACGGGTGCCGGGTCCGGGCACGCATTCGATCGCCCGGAGAACGGACGGCGGGTTGAAGCAATGCGCGTTGAGGCACTGCGCCTGGTCCTCCGGTTGGTCGACGATCTCGGATACGGTGAGCGCGGAGGAAGTCGTCGCCACGGGAGTATCGCCTCCCGCCCAGCGTAGGATCCCCGCGAACAGGCTGCGCTTGAGGGACAACCGCTCGGGAGCGGCCTCAAGCACCAGCGAGGGATCGGGGGCCGCATCGCCGAGCGCGGGATAAACCCGGAGACGGGAGAGTGCGGCTCCGTCATCCCGTACAGGGTGTCCCGCCGTCCGAATGTCGGCCAGATGCGCCTCGATTCCCGAGCCGGCCGCCGCCCGAGCGGAGTCGTCCGGCTCGACGAGGTCCACACCTCCGCCGGCGCTCAACACGGTGGAGGCCAACCCGAGCCCGATGGCGCCGCCGCCGAGAACGACCACGCGGAGCGAAGCGGGATTCTGCGAACCGGGCGCCATGAATCTCTCCCGCGGCAAGGATTCGTCGAACCGGGCCAGGCCCGCTACCTGCCGGGGCCGGCGCGTCCGAGCGCCGCTTCGACGGTCGATCGCGGCAGATTGGCCGTAACCGCGGCGCCGCCGAGTCTCAGGCGGAGACCCTTCGGATCCGCGCGGCGGCCTTCGATGCCGGCATCGGCCGCGATCCGGACGAACTTCCGGCAGGCGGCGGTGCGCGACCAGAGACGCGAATCGGTCATCGCTCCGGCTCCGCGAAGCGCACGGACCGGCTCCGGGGCGCACCCCGGTCGGCCGGGGATTGGAATTTTGCGCCTGGACTCGCCCAGGCGCGTCAGGGTCGGTTCTCGGGCCGCGAGGAGGCGGACCTCCGTGACGCGGTCCCCGGAAACCCCGGCGACGCGGGCGCCCCTTCGGGGCGGAGTCCGAGCGAAGGCCGGGGCATTCGGTTCGGCGCCGGCCGCGACGGCGAAGACGCGCTTCCGCTCTGCGGATGTGAGGCGCTTCGTGCCGCGGTCGTCGACGGGCTGGCGTTCGCGGGGCCGGGTGCGGGACATACGGCGTAGCGTAGCGTCTCGCACTGCGCGGCGACAAGGATAGGAGCGGGAGCGAAACCGCGGCTCGCAGCGGCGATCCAGGCGGCCGGCTGCGCAAGGCCGAATCGCGACGCGAATTCCGCCGCATAGGCACCCGGCGTCGCACGGCCCGTCCGCCGCAGCATGGCCACATACCCCCCACTGTGCTACGCTGCTTTCCATGAGTGGAATAGGGGGCACGGACCATGCCGATCTGGCCGCCAAGCTCGCCGCCCGGGAGGAAGGCATGGAGACCAGGCAAGCGGAATACAAGACCGACATTGCGCAACTGAAGGCGGACATGGCAAGCCGACTTGCGGCTCTGGAGAACGTAATCGTCCGTTCCCAAAAGGAGAATGCGGATCGGAGCTTTCTGCAACTGCTGGCCACCGCGGGGTTCGTGGCGGGAGCGGTAGCCATACTGGGATTTCTGATTCGAACCTGAGCCACCGTTGTCGTCGCCTCCGGGGCCGGACTCGGTGACTCCATCGTCTGCATCAGGCCGAATCGCGACGCGAATTCCGCCGCACAGGCGCCCGGCGCCGCACGGCCCGTCCGCCCGCAGCATGGCGACTCAGACTCGCCTCCCGTTCTACACTGCATGACAGGAGCGGAACCGGGAGCAAGGACTATACGGATCTGGCCGCCAAGCTCGCCGCCCTGGAGGAACGCATGGAGACCAAACAAGCGGAATTCAGGACCGACATTGCGCATCTGAAGTCCGACATGAACACAGAATTTGCTCGCCTGAAGACAGACGTTGCGCAGTGGCATGCGGACTTTGGAAGCCAATTTGCGGTTCTGGAGAAAGTAATCGCCCGCTCCCAGAAAGAGAATGCGGATCGGAGCTTTCGGCAACTGCTGGCCACCGCGGGGTTCGTGGCGGGTGCGGTAGCCGTACTGGGATTTCTGATTCGAATCTGAGCTACCGCCGCCGTCGCCTCGGGGCCGGACGCGGCCCGCCCTCGTCGCAGGGCCGTCTCGATCAGGGCGCGAACGGCCTGCGCCGGCGAGTCGCGTGTCACGAGGCGCAGAGCCGATCCGGGGCAGGACAGACGCGCTTCCACGCAAGGGAAGGCAGAACTTCGAACCACACCAGCGTCATGCGAGCTACGGGCAGATGCCAGGAGGCTTCGGTCGCCGAAAATCGCAGCGTTCGGGATCGATGCGCCGTATTCGAATGCCGACGATGTCGGAGACGGCTATGATCCCGACGACCCTCCCGGCGAGAAACACCCCCTGACGGAACCCTATCGATGCCCCCGACCCATGTCGGAACCGGCCCGGCCCCCGAAGCGCTCCTCGACGGCCGGTGCGCCGTAATCACCGGCGGCGCCCGCGGCCTCGGCCGCGCGATCGCGGATCGATTCCACGAAGCCGGCGCTCGACTCGTCGTCGTCGACCTGCCGGACGCGCTGGCGCAAGCCCGGTTGCCGTCCGGCTGGCAGGCTGCGGCCTGCGACCTCGCGGCGCCCGACGCCCAAGAGACGATGACCGGCATCGCCGCGCGCATCGAAGCGGTCGACGTCCTGGTGGCCAACGCAGGAGTCGTGCCGCCCTGGCGCAGGATCGAAGCGCTGGACCTGCAGGAGTGGGACCGCGTCTTTCGCGTCAACGTGGCCGGCGTCGCCCTCTCGCTGAAATGTTTCGCGCCCGCTCTCGCCCGCTCCGGAGCCGGGGCCGTCGTCGTCATGGCGTCCCTCAACGCGCACAAGGCGCATCCGCGGCAGGCGCTCTATACGGCCACCAAACACGCCGCGCTCGGTCTCGCGCGCGCGGCCGCCCTCGACATGGGAGCCGACGGAATCCGGGTCAACGCGATCGGGCCCGGTCCTGTCGCGACCGACGCGCTGCTCTCCCGAATCGACGCCCGCCACGCCGGAGGAGGACCGGAGCGCCCGGTTGCGCTCGCCGGCCTGGCCGAGGAGACCGCGCTGGGTCGCATCGCCACGGCGAGCGACGTGGCCGGCGCCGCGCTCTTTCTCGCCTCGGATCTTTCGGCCGGCGTCAGCGGAGCGTTGCTGCCCGTGGATTGCGGGACGGGGTGACGGCCGAGCCGCCCCGATCGGCGGAATTGCCGGACGCGCGAACATCTGCCAAGGTAGGCGGCTCTCGAAGCGTCGCAGATCCCGATCCACGGGACGGAGCGCCGCCTCCCGCCAGACCGCCGACCGCACCGGAGCCGGAATCCGTTCATGACCTCTCGCCTGTTCTCGCCGTTTGCGCTCCGGGGCCTTCGGATGCCCAACCGCATCGCGGTTGCGCCGATGTGCCAGTATTCCGCGACCGACGGATCGCCGGGAGACTGGCACCTGATGCATCTCGGGCATCTGGCGCTCGCCGGCCCGGGTCTCCTGATCGCGGAAGCGACCGGAGTTTCGGCTGAGGGGCGAATCACGCCGAACTGCACCGGCCTCTACTCCGACGAGAACGAAGCCGGATTTGCCCGCGCGTTGGCATGTTGCCGGACGGTCAGCGACACCCCGATCGGCATCCAGCTCTGCCATTCCGGCCGAAAGGGCTCCACCCGGGCTCCCTGGCTGGACGGAGGGCCGCTGACGCCGGAGGAAGGCGCCTGGACCCCGCTTGCGCCGAGCGCCGTTCCCTATCTGCCGCACTGGGCGGCGCCCTCCGAGCTCGACGCGGCGGGGCTGGCGCGGGTGCGGGGCGAGTTCGCGGACGCGGCAAAGCGCGCGGTTCGGGTCGGGTTCGAGCTGATCGAGCTTCACGCCGCGCACGGCTATCTCCTGCACCAGTTCCTCTCGCCGCTGACCAACCGGCGAACGGACGGCTACGGCGGCAGCCTGACGGGTCGGATGCGGTTTCCGCTGGAAGTGTTCGAGGACGTTCGCTCGGCGGTTCCGGAAGACGTCCCCGTAACCGTCCGCCTCTCGGCCACCGACTGGGCGGAGGGAGGCTGGGACGTCAAACGGTCCGTCGCGTTCGTCCGGGAGCTGAAGTCGCTCGGATGCGACCTGGTGCACGTCTCGAGCGGCGGCCTGGTACAGGAACAGCAGATCCGGACGGGTCCCGGATATCAGGTCGAGTTCGCGCGGGAGCTGCGCGCGAGCGCGGGCATTCCGGTCATGGCATGCGGCCAGATCACCGCGCCGGCGCAGGCGGAGACGATCCTGCGCACCCGTCAGGCAGATCTGGTCGCTCTCGCGCGCGCCATGCTGTGGGACCCGCGCTGGGTCTGGCGCGCCGCGGTCGAGCTCGGCGAGAACACGCCGCTGCCGCCGCCCTACGCCCGTGCCCACCCGGCCCTGGCCGGGATGCCCTTCGTCAAGCGCAACTGAGAGGAGTCGAGAACATGTCCAGCCTGAGCGGCAAGACCGTAGTCGTCACCGGTGCCTCGAAAGGCATCGGCGCCGCGATCGCCTCCGCGGTGGCGCGCGAAGACGCGAACGTCGTCCTGCATTACGCGAGCGACCGCGCCGGCGCCGAGGCGGTCGCGGCGCCGATTCCGGACGAACGCCGTTGCCTCTTGCAGGCCGACTTCACGGATCCCGCCTCGGCGGACGAACTCTGGGAGCGGGCGATCGCGTGGAAGGGGAAGGTCGACGTCCTGGTCGCCAACGCGGCGGTCATGCGTCTCGCCGGCGGTATCGACGCCGGGACTCCCGAGTGGGACGCGGTCTGGGACGAGGCGCTGCGCGTAAACCTTCTCGCGCCCGCCCGGCTGATGCGCAACGCCGTGCGCAGCTTCGAGCGGGCCGGCGGCGGCATCCTGATCTGCATGGGAAGCTGGGCGGCGACGCGCGGTAGCTCGAACCCCGCCGGCATCGCCTATGCTGCGACCAAGTCGGGGATCACGGCGGTGGCGAAGACGATCGCGCGCGCCTACGCCACGAAGAACGTGTTGACCTACGTCATCGCGCCCGGCGTCGTTCGGACCCGCATGTCCGAGGACTTCGCGGAGAGCCTCGGCGGCGAGGCAGCGATCACGGCCGGACTTCAGATGCGGGAATGGGTTCCGCCGAGCGATCTCGGCGAACTCGCCGCGTTTCTCGCCACCGGCCGCTGCCGCCATCTCTCCGGCGCGACGATCGACGTGAACGGCGCCAGCCACGTGCGCTGATCCTCGCGCCGGCCCGGCGGCGCGCCGCCGGGCTGCCCCCGAAGACGGGGGCCGGACAGGTCCGAAGGTTCAGGCGGCCCGCGATTCGTACTCCGCCACCATGCGGTCGAGCTCGGCCATGATCGGCGTCAGCTTCGCGAGCCGCTCCCGTCCCTCCGCGCCGAGCTGGTCGAAGCGGGTCAACGGCGGGCGAACGTCGCCGACGGGATATCCTGCCGCCGCGGCCAGCGCCTTGGAATAGCACTGATGACCGTAGGTCGGGTGCCCTTCCTGAATGACGTGCTGCATGGCGTCGATCTTGCGTTGGATCGCCTTCGCCTCTTCCCACCGTCCCTCGACGCAGTAGTCGCAGAACCGGGACGAGGCGAGCGGGATGTAGTTTCCGTAGGGATTGACGTAGCCGATCGCGCCCAGCGCGTAGCTCTCGACCACCCTCTCGCCGGCGAACACGTTCATCACGCCTTCGGTCTCCTCGATGATGTCGAAGACGCGCCCCACGTCCATCGAGGCTTCCTTGATGTAGCGGACCTGCTCGAAGGCGCGCGTCAGACGCGCCACCAGGCGGGCGGACATGTCGACGTTCGAGGTGAACGGGTTGTTGTAGAGCATGATCGGGATCGAGACCGCTTCGCAGATCGCCCGGTAGTAGCCGAAGATCTCGTCCTCCGTCGGGGTGTAGTAGTAGGGCGGGATGATCATCAGCCCGTCGGCCCCCATCGCTTCCGCCTCGGCGGAGTAGCGGACGGCGGTCGGCGTGTGCGCGTTCATCGTCCCGACCAGGACCTTGATTCGCCCGGCGCAGCGCTTGACGGCGGTCTCGACCAGGAGCGAGCGTTCGTCGTCGCCGATCGTGAGGAATTCGCCGGTGGTGCCGAGTACGATGATCCCCGGCACCCCCACCGAGATTTGCCAGTCGACGAAGCGGTTGAAGGCTTCGACGTCGACGGCGGATCCGTCCTCGGTGAACGGCGTTACGGTTACGGTATAGCTCCCGCGAAAGGTCTCGGACATCGTGCGCCTCCCTCCTGCAATCCTGTTCCCGGCCCGCGTCCTCGCGCCGGCCTGCAGGCGTTCGTCGGCCTGCCCGACGTCATTGTAGACCGGGTAGGGAGCGGGGCGCCATGCGTGACGGAACGGTCCCGCAGCACGAACGGCGGGACGTCGTCGTCGTCGGCGGCGGTCTCGCCGGCGCGTCGACGGCCCATTTCCTGAGCCGCGAGGGCGCCGATGTCCTGCTCCTCGAGCGCGGGGAGCTGAACGAACGGGCGTCGGGGTCCAACGCCGGCTCCATCCACCTGCAGATTCCGGTGCACGAATTCGCCGCCTTCGGAGCCGGCTGGGCGGAACGGTTCGCCCCGGTCCTCGCCATGCTGCGCGAGGGCGCCCGGCTCTGGTCGGAACTGGACCGGCTTCTCGGCGTCGACGTCGGGTTTCGGAACACCGGCGGCGTCATGGCCGCAAGGACGGACGCCGAGATGACGCGCGTTCGCCGGAAGGCGAAGCTGGAGCGTGCGCACGGGATCGACGTCCGCGTCCTCGGACGGGACGAGTTGCGCGCGCTGGCGCCCTACCTCGCCGGCGACGCGCTCGGCGGCGCCTGGTGCCCCGGCGAGGGCCAGGCGAGCCCGCTTGCAGCCACCCGCGCCTTCGCCGCGTCCGCGCGTGCCGCCGGCGCCACCGTCCGCACCGGCGCGGAAGTCCTCGAAATCGAGCGGCGGGGCAGCGGCTACCGGCTCACGCATACGCAGGGCAGCGTCGATGCGGGGCGGGTGGTGAACGCGGCCGGCGCCGACGCCGCCAGGGTGGCGAGTCGTCTGGGCGTCGAAGTGTCGGTCCAGGCCGTTCCCATCCAGCTGTCCGCCACCCAGCCGGTGGCGCCCCTCGTCCGCCACCTGGTCTACTCCGCCAGCGGGAGGCTGACGCTCAAGCAGATGCCGAACGGCGTGTGCTTGATCGGCGGGGGATGGCCCTCGCAGCGATCGAATGGCGGGCGCCTCGCGATCCGTCCGCCCAGTCTGGGCGGCAACATGGCGGCCGCGCTGGCCGCGGTTCCCGCGCTGGCGCGCGCCCGGGTGGTGCGCAGCTGGCCGGCCGTCGTGAACGGCACCGACGACTGGCGACCGGTCCTGGGCGAGGCGCCCGGCTGTCCGGGGTTCTTCATGAACCTGTTCCCGTGGATGGGGTTCACCGGCGGACCGATCGCGTCCCTGGTCGTCTCGGAACTGGTTCTCGGGCGCAAGTCCCCGATCGGCCTCGCCGGGATCTCCGCGCTCGCCTGAGACGTTGCGAAGGATACGACGCGACGTGCGGCTTCCGCCGCACTCAGTGGCGGAGGATCTTGCCGAAGAAGTCGCGGGCGCGACGGCTCGTCGGGTTGTCCAGGAGCTCGGCCGGCGGACCGGTCTCGATGACCTCGCCCTGGTCCATGAACACGACCAGATTCGCGACCTCGCGCACGAACGCCATCTCGTGGCTGACCAGGATCATCGTCATCCCCTCGGCCGCCAGCTTGCGGATGGTGTCGAGCACCTCGTTGACCAATTCCGGATCCAGCGCGGAGGTGACCTCGTCGAGAAGGAGGATGTCCGGCTTCAGCGCGAGGGCGCGGGCGATGGCGACCCGCTGCTGCTGGCCGCCCGACAATTCGTCCGGATAGGCGTCGCGCTTGTCCGACAGTCCGACCAGTTCGAGGAGGCGTTCCGCCTCCGATTCCACCTCCCGCCGGTCGCGCCGCTTGATGCGCAGCGGCGCCAGCGTCACGTTGCGGAACACGGACATGTTCTGAAACAGGTTGTATTGCTGGAACACGATGGCCATGCGGTCGCGGGCGGCCCGCACGGCGCCGGGGGACGTGTAGTTGACCGACTTGCCGCCGATCTCCACCGCGCCCGCGGAGGGAGCCGTCAGACCGACCAGGGCCCGGAGCACGGTCGACTTGCCGGAGCCGGAGGGGCCGACGATCGCCGCCACCTCGCCCTTGTCGATCGAGAAGCTGACGCCCTTCAGGACTTCAAGCGCGCCGTAGCTTGCGCGAATGCCGCTGACCTCTAGGTGTGGCAAGGCGTTTCTCCAGGTGCTGGCCCAGCAGGCTGAGCGGGAAGGAAATGATGAAATAGCACACGGCAATGGTTCCGAACACGAGAATTCCGGAGAATCCCTGGTTGTTCAGTTCCTTGCCGCGGAAGGCCAGTTCGAACACGCCGATCTGGCTCACCAGGGCGGTGTCCTTGATGAACGACACGGCGAAGGCGATCGCGGGCGGCACGATCACCGGCCAGGCCTGCGGCAGCACCACCAGAAGCGTGGTCTCGAGCCGCGAGAAGTTCATCGTCCGCGCGGCCTCGACCTGGGTCTGCGGCACGGACTCGATGCCGCCGCGGATGATGTCCGCGGTATAGGCGACGGCGTAGATGCAGATCGCGATCACCGCCACCGTAAAGAGCGAGGCGTCGGTGGTGACGGCCTGGATGAAGAACAACACCAGATACACGACGACCAGGAACGGGATGCGGCGAAAGACCTCGACGAAGGCGATGCATACGACGCGGAGCGGCAACGCCCACAGGCCCGGCGTCTGGCGCAGGTAGACGAGGACGAAGGCGAGGCCGAAGCCGATGATGCAGCCGACCCCCGTCATCGACAGCGTCATGACGGCGGCCTCCAGGAGCAGCGTCATGTTGTTGCCCGAGAAGAACCGCGGGACCTGTTCGAGGATTCGATCCATCAGAAGATCTTGGCGCGAACGCGGAACGCCAGCCGCCCGAGCAGCGCCAGGCCCATGCTGGCGGCGAAGGTGAGCACGACGTACATGCACGCGGCCACGGTGAAATATTCGAGCCAGCGATAATTGACCGTGGAGAGATTGATCGCCTGGCCGGTCAGCTCGTCCACGCCGACGACGGCGCCGATCGACGTGCCCATGACCAGGATCACGATGAAGAAATTGGCCAGCGCCGGGTAGATCGACTTGGCGATGTGGGGCGCGATGACGTAGTGGATCTGCTGCAGGAGGGTCATGCCCAGCGTCTGCCCGGCCTCGATCTCGGTGGTGCGGACCGACAGGAATCCCGCCCGCATGATCATGGTGAGATAGGCGCCGGCGTTGAGAATGAGCCCGATCAGGACGCAGGCCTCGTTCGACCACCGGATCCCGACCTCGGGAAGCCCGAAATAGAGGAACCAGATCTGGATCAGGGCCGGGGTGTTGGTGAAGAACACGACGTAGCAATCGACCAGAACGCGGGCCAGCCAGGGGCCGAAGGTCTTGATCGCCGCCCCGACGAGGCCGATCAGCGCGCCGCCGGCGAACGCCGCCACGCCCAGCTGGAAAGTCAGCCACGCGCCCTCGAGGAGCGCGTCGAAATTATCCCAGACGACGCCGAACTGGAAGTTGTAGTTCATGCCGACGCGTCATGCGGATCCGCCCGCCCGAAGCGGGCGGATCCGGCAATGGGTCAATAGTAGGGGTTCGGAACGACGGGACTCAGCATCGGCGCGCCGTAATGCTTCTCCCAGGTCGCGTTCACCGCTCCCGACGAATGCAGCCCGTCGAGAATGATGTTGAGAACCTCGACCAGGTTGTGGTTCCCCTGGCCGACGCCGATGGCGCAATAGGCGACGAAGATCTTCTCGTCGACCACCCGCCAGTTGACGTCTGGGTAATTCTCGGTGAAGGCGATGAAGAAGTCGATGTTTTCGACGATCGCGTCCGCCCGACCCTGCGCCACCAGGCGTACCGTGTCGGCGAGCGTGTCGACGAGCTCGAGCTCGACGTTCTGCATGTTCTCCTGGATCCAGTCCACGGTCCAATTGCCGCGCATGTTGGCGAGGACGATCCCCTCCTTGTCGAAGTCCTTCCACTTGGACCCCTCGACCTTGTCGGTGGTGAGTACGGCCATCACCTCGGTGTGGAGCGGCAGCGTGTAGTCGACGAGCTTGGCCCGCTCGGAGTTGCGCGTCAGCGCTCCGAGAGAGATGTCGATGCGGTCCGACGCCAGGAACGGAACCCGCTGTGGGGTCTCGGTGGGAACCCATTCGACTTCCACGCCGAGCTGGGCGGCGATCGCGTTGCCGATGTCGATGTCGAAGCCTTCCCAATCGCCGGCGTCGTTGCGGGTGCTCATGTTCGGAAAGTTCGGATTGATCCCGATCCGGATCGTCCCGTCCGAGAGAATCTCGTCGAGCGACTTCGCTTCGGCCCCCGCGGCGAATAGCCCGGCCGCGGCCAGGCACGCCAGTCCCGTCAGCAAGTTTCGTCTGCGCATCTTCTGTCCTCCTGTCGTTGCGCCGCCCATGCGGCACGCTTTCGGTTCAGGGTCCGCAGCGGGACCCGCCTCGGGCGACCTGCACGGTGCGCCGGGGAGCAAGACTCCACCAGAACCCGCCGCCGGTCAAGTCGCCTCGTCCGTCGAGGCGCCGTCCGCGTCCGCCCGAGGCGGGTCGCCCCGATGCTTCCGCAGATACGCGCGCCACGTCATGGCCCAGCGCTCCGGGTCTTCCATCCAGTCGCCTTTCACCGCGGCGACGGGCTGGTTGTGCGGCGCGTCCAGCACCACTTGCGGGTCCGAGTACGCTTCCTCGGAGATCCGCTCCAGCGCGGCGAGCCATTCGTCGATGTCCTCTTTCGACCAGAGTTCGCCCGCTTCCGGCGTGAACGGCTCCGGCACCACCCAGGGCTCGTGGCTCATCCACCACGGATCGATGCCGAAATCGGCCATCCGGTTCGCGGCCGCCGCCGTGCCGACCCCGGTGTCCCGCTGCATCGGCCCGAGCCCCCAGCGCGTCATCTCCATCCGCCACTTCCCGTTGTCCGGATGCGACCGTTCGAGCCCGCGGATCCCGGCGAGCCGGCTGTCCATGTAGTTGTTGGTCACGACGGAAATGTCCGAGGCGAGATCGATCCCCTCGGCGCCCATCGCCCGCGCCCACGCGTAGGCGCGCACCACGATGGGCACGTTGCCCCAGAACTCGCGAATGCGACCGCAGGAGAGCGGCCGCTCGTAGTCGGGCCGGTAGCGGTCTCCGTCCTTCACGATCACCGGAACCGGGAGGAAGGGCGCGAGATCGTCGGAACAGCCGAACGCGCCGACCGCGGGGCCTCCGCCGCCCTTCGGTCCGCCGAACGACTTGTGCAGCATGAACATGCAGGCGTCGAATCCGAGTTCGCGGGCGGACAGCTTTCCCATGACGCCGTTGAAATTGGCGTGATCGTAGAAGCAGAGCCCCCCGGCCTCCTTCACGGTCCGGACCCATTCCTTGATGTCGGGATTGTAGATCCCCATGTCGTCGGGATTGTTGATCATGAGGAGCGCCGTGCGGGGCCCCACCGCCGCGCGCAGCGCGTCGAGGGACGGATAGCCGTTCTCCTCCAGCGGCAGCGAGATCACCTTGAACCCGGCGGCCGCGGACGTCGCGGGATTGCAGGGATGCGCCTGGACGGACGTGATCACCTCGTCGCGCGTCCCGAGATCGCCTCTCGCCTGCCAGTACGCCCGCGCCATGACCGCCATGGTGTAGGCGGCGTCCGCGCCGCCGCCGGCCTGGAAGACGAACCGGTCCATTCCCGAGAGCGAGCGAAGGATGCGGTCGAAATCGTGCAGGATCTCCATGGTGCCCTGCAGGGTGTCGGGATGCTGCAGCGGATGGGTCTCCGCCATCTCCGGCCGGCCGATCGCGTGTTCCGCCATGCGGCTGTTGTATTTCATCGTGCAGGTACCGAAGAGGCTGATTCCCATCATGCCGAGCACCTGCTGGCTGAGATGCAGGTAGTGCCGCTGGACCTCGAATTCCGTCAACTCCGGCAGTTCGGGCCGGTCGTCCCGGCGCATCTCCCGAGGCACGAGCTCCATCAGCGGACCGGCGGCGGCGAGCTCCCGCGCCTCCGGCTCCGGGAATACCTGCCCCCTGGCGCCGGGCCGGCCGAGCTCCATCACGATCGGCTCGTCCCATTTCGCCGCGCGGAAATCGCGCACTCTCGCCGCACCGCTCATCGGACCGCCTCCCCTACGGCTTCCGCCAGCCGTTCCACGTCTTGGGCCGTGTGCGACTCCGTCACGCAGTAGAGCGCGCATTGCGCGAGGCCCGGATTCTCTCCCGTCAGGTCCTTGCCGCCGAAGATGCCCCGTGCGCGAAGCGCGTCGTGAATTTCGGCGACGGTCTTTCCGGTTCCGGAGAAGTCCACCACGAACTCCTTGAAATGCGTCTCCGGCCAGCGAACCGACACGCCTTCGATGCCGCCGAGGAGACTCGCCGCATAGCGCGCCCGGACCAGGATCAGCTCGCCGAGCTCGCGAAACCCTTCCGGACCGAGCAGGCTCATATAGGCGGCGTTCGCGATCGCCCATAGATAGACCGAGTTGCCGGTCCAGTCGTTGGCGTCCTCGCGCATGCCGTACGAGTTCTGGTGCGCGCAGGCGAGGTTGAAGGCCAGCTGCCCCGGCTCGGAGGTCTCGGCGATCGACACCAGGAACCCGTTGAATTGCCGCACGTAGCGCTCGACGTCGTGACTGGCCAGGTAGCCGCCCACGCCGCCGCCGCCGTTCATGTGGATGCCGAGCGGCTGGGTGGGGCCGACGACGATATCCGCGCCGTAGTCGGCCGGCGCCTTCATGACCCCAAGCGAGATCGGGTCCGCGCCGACGATCGTTTCCGCGCCGCGCGCTCGCGCCATGTTCGCGATTATCGCGCCCTGCGCCTCGATCGTGCCGAGATAGGCCGGGTTCTCGAAATAGACCGCCGCGACGTCTGGTTCGAGCTTCGCATCGAGGTCCGCGAGGTCGATCCGGCCGGTGGCCGGATCCGCGGCCGCGAAGCGGATCCCGATGTGGGACGACATCTCGGGCGGCTCGCAATAGGAGCGGATCACGGAGAGGCGTTCCGGGTCGGACAGCTCCGGGAGGATCACCGTCCGCCGTCCGGTGAGACGCGACGCCATCCGGATGGCGTGGCCGGCCGCGCATCCCCAGCTGTAGACCGGCAGCTGCACCACGTCCATGTTGAGCAGGGCGCCGAGCTGGCTGGCGAACTCGAACCAGGCCTGGTTCCGGCCGACGTCGGATTGCGGCGAGCCCCAGACGTTGGTGACGAACTCCGTGCGACCGGCAATCTCCTCGACGACGCCCGGCACGTGATGCTGCCAGCACCCGGCGCCCAGAAAGCTCAGGTTGTCCTCGCAGTGCCGGTTCTTCTTCAGCTTGCCGAGCAGGTCGCGCCGCAACTCCGCTTCCGACGCCAGCGTAGGCGGAAGGTCGAGCGGGGCCCGGCGATAGTGGTCGTCCGGAATCTGTTCGAACAACTCCCGGACGCTGCCGGCGCCCATCTCCCGAAGCATGGCCGCGATCTGTCCCGGCGCCGAACTGGCCATCCATGGATGGGAACTTCTGTTCCGGTTCATCCTCCCCTCCGCATTGCGTTCACGGTTCGCGTAAGACTTCGCACAGTTGCGTGCACAATGCAACGCATGGCCCGCGCGGCCCGCCGGCGGCGTCGCTCCGTCCGGCGCCTGGACCGAAGACACGCTGGCCTTCCGGCCACGCCGGCACTGCCGTTCGGAGGCGGACGGGACGGTTTGCCGGGCCGCTGCCGGGCGGCGCCGAACGGTTGAACCGACGGCGGTCGAGGGGCATACTCCGATCCGTCATGCCGATCCGTCGCCGAGACTTCCTGCGCGGCAGCGCCGCGTCCCTCGCCGTTGCCGGTTGCCCGCAAGTCCTTGCGGGAAGCGGGTTTCCGCTCCTGCGCGCCATGGCTGGAGAGGCTCAGCTGGCTCCGCCGGAATACGCCCCGACCCCGGTTTGGGGATATGAGGGAGTCGTACCCGGCCCCCTGCTTCGTATCCGGCAGGGCGAACGGCTGAGACGCCGGTTCGTCAACCTGCTGGACCAACCCTCGACCGTGCATTGGCACGGCGTCCGAATCGCGAACGGCATGGACGGCGTGGCCGGCCTGACCCAGGACGGCGTGCCGCCGGGCGGCGAGTTCGAGATCGACTTTCGGGCGCCCGACGCAGGCACGTTCTGGTACCACTCGCACGAGCGCAGCTGGGAACAGGTGGCGCGGGGGTTGTACGGCGCCCTGGTCGTCGAGGAAGCGGACCCTCCCGACGCCGATCTCGACGAGACGCTGCTCCTGGACGACTGGCGCCTGGACACCGACGCCGCCCTGCACGAGAGTTTCGGCTCCCTGCACGACTGGGCGCACGACGGTCGGATCGGAAACTGGTCGACGGTCAACGGCACGGGGGAATACCGGCGCGCCGTGCGGCACCGCCAGCGTCTCCGGCTCCGGCTCGTCAACGCCGCCACGGCCCGAATCTTCGATCTCGCGCTCGACGGAATGCATGCGACCGCGGTCGCGCTCGACGGCCAGCCACTTGCGGCCCCCTTCGTCGCGCAGCGGCTTCGACTCGCTCCCGCGCAGCGCGTCGACCTGATCGCGGACGTGCTGTCCCGCTCCGGCGAGGCCCGGCTGCTCTCGGCCGAACGCGACGCCGTCCTGGTTCTCGCCCGATTCCCGGTCTCCGGATCCGCGCGGGACCGATTTCTCCCCTCGCCGCCTCCCCTTCCGGCCAATTCCGTGCCCGACCCCACGTCGGCCTCGCCGACCCGGTCCGCCACCCTCCGTATGCAGGGCGGCATGATGGGCACGATGGCGGAAGCGGTCCTCGACGGGAAGACTCTGGACGCCCGGGCGCTGGCGCAACGTCGGTTCTTCTGGGCGCTGAACGGCGTCGCCGGCATGCCCGACGAGCCGTTTCTCGATCTCGCGCGCGGAGAGAGCGTGCGGCTTCGCCTGGTCAACGACACGCGCTGGCCGCACGGCATGCATCTGCACGGCCACCATTTTCGGCGCGTGGACGGAAACGCACCGGGGCCGTTTCGGGACACGCTCCTGCTGGAGCCGGAACGTAACGCGGAGATCGCGTTCGTGGCGGACAATCCCGGCGACTGGCTGCTTCACTGCCACACGCTGGGGCACTCGGCCAGCGGCATGAAAACCTGGATCCGGGTCGCGTAGCGTCGAAACCGCCGACAGCGATCCGGTCCCGGGCTCATTGGCCCCCACACGGGAAGAGACCGCTCGCTCCGGCACGGTGCACTCTCGTCGAAGCAATTCGGCAGGACCGGCCGAATCTGTAAGACGCATGGCCTTTCCGCCCTCGCGCCTGTGCCGCCCGTCGGAACTCCAGGCGGAACGGCCGGACCCGGTCGTCCCGCTATTGGACCGCTGGACCGCTGTCAGTGCGTTCGCGCTCGGCTCCGTTCGCACCGGACATCCGTGGGCGAGACCGACTGCCGCCGAGCGCGACACTCAATTTCCCGTCCGCGACGCGCGAGCGCTATCGAAGCGCAGGATTGCTCGAAGAGCCGGACACGCGCAAACGAAGAAAATTGAGCGCGCTGATCACGGCGTATTCCCGAATCCGCTTGCGGTCCCCCGGCAGGCGCACTTCCAGCGCCTCGGAGCGTCCGGGAAGCGCCAGCCCCAGAAACACGGTCCCCGGCGCATGGCCCTCCTGTTCCGCCGGCCCGGCCACCCCCGTGGTAGCGAGACCCACGTCCGCCCCGAAACGCTTGCGTACGCCGAGCGCCATCGCCCGTGCGGCGGCGGCCGAGACCACCGGCCCTGCCGGCACCCCGAGCAGGTCGAACTTTACCTCGCTGGCGTAGGCGACCAGCCCGCCCCGGAAGACGTCGCTCGCGCCCGGGACCGACGTCAGGCGCGTGCCCGCGAGGCCGCCGGTGAGCGACTCGGCGACGGCGAGCGAGAGCCCCCGCGCGCGGAGCAGGTCGAGCACCACGGACTCCATCGTCTCCTCGTCCGTTCCGAAGACGACGTCGCCCAGGAGCGCGCGTACGGCGGCTTCCTCTTCCGCGATGAGCGCGTCGGCCGCGCGGCTCTCCGCCCCCTTCGCCGTGATGCGGATCTTGAGGCCCTCGATGCCGCTGGCCTGAAACGCAAGGGTCGGGTTTCCGGCGCGCTCGAGCGCGTCGATCCTGCCCGCCAGCCGTTCCGCCAGACCGGATTCCGACTCGCCCCAGCTCTTCAGCACCCGGCTTCGGATCACCCCCGCGACGCCCGCGCGGCGGCGGAGGTCGGGCAGTACGGTCCCCTCCATCATCTCGCGCATCTCGAACGGCACCCCGGGTACGGCGTAGATCACCTTTTCGCCGAAGGGACAAAGGAGACCCGGCGCCGTGCCGGGCATCTCGGGGATGAACGAGGATCCGGCCGGATACTCGGCCTGCCGGAGATTGTTCTCCGTGAACCGGCGTCCGCGGGCCTCGAATCCGCGACGGATACGGTCGCCCATGGCCTCGTCGCGGAGGAGCGGAACTCCCATCGTCTCCGCGATGGCGTCGCGGGTGATGTCGTCCTGCGTCGGCCCGAGCCCCCCGCAGAGGACGACCGCATCGCTTCGCTCGAGCGCGAGGCGAAGGGTCTCCACGATCCTCGCCCGGTTGTCCCCGACCTTCGCCTGGAAATGCGAATCGATCCCCGCAAGCGCGAGCCGCTCGCCGATCCAGGCGGAATTCGTGTCGACGATCTGTCCGAGCAGCAACTCGGTGCCGACCGCGACGACCTCGCAACGCATGCGCCCTGACTCCCTCTCCCTCGGCCGCGGCCGAGCCGCCCGGCAATGCTACAGCGGACGGAATCGCTCCGCTGTCCGGTCTCTTGCGGACCGGGATCCGTTCGGCAGTCCGTCGACGGGCAACGTCTGCCCGCCCCGGTCCGTCCGGCATTGCCGCAGCGGCGCGGCGCCCGGGCGCACCCGTATGGAGGCGCTCAGTCCCACCGCCCGTGAATCCAGAGCCACTGGTCCGGCGTCTCCCGAACCCATTCGCCGATGCGCCGGTTCATCTCGGTCATGACTTCGGCCGAGTCCGCCCCCTCGATCGGCTCCTCGAACGTCACCTCGAAGACGAGTCGGGGTCCGGGCAGCCGCTTGCAGCGCACCGGAACGAACGCGGCGCCGGCCCGGCGGGCGAGGGTGGCGGGGCCGGTCGTCGTTCTGGCCATGCGGCCGAGAAACGGGAGGCGGTCGGTGCCCATCATGCGCTGGTCGACCAGGATGAGGATGGCGCCGCCGTCTCCGACATGACTGCGCATCCGGCGCGGATGGTCTACGCCCCTTCCGAACAGCGGCGCGTCGACAACCTCCAGAATGCGGCGGACGCCTCCCCGAACCAGCGGATTGTTCGGCGGCCGGTAGTAGAGCGCCGGCGGCGTCCCGAGGCGCTGGATCGCGATTCGGCAGGCTTCCGGATTTGCGATGTGCGCCGTGGCGAACACCGCCCCGCGTCCGGCTTCCAGCACGCGCCGCACGCGTTCCCCGCCGTTCACGCGGATCCGGTCCGGCTCGCGCATCAGCGTCCTCGTGTGCAGGTATTCGACCATCGTCGAGGCGAGACCGCCGGTGACCCTGCGGGCCAGTCTCCGTCGGGCTGCCGGATCCGCTTCGAACGACACCGCGGCGAGGTTTCGTTCGGCCTTGCGCGCCGAAAGCGGAGCCGCCAGCGGAACGCGGCCGAGCCATCCGGCGGTGCGGGAGGCGCGATCGATCGACAACAGCGAAAACGCCGCTGCGCAGGCATGGAAGGCTACCGCTTCGACCGGATACCGAACGAGGCGCTGGAGGAACCGCCGCGAGCGCCGCCGGAGCCGAGCGTATCGCATCGCCCCGGTCACGTGCGCGACTCCAGCCGAGCGGCCGGACTCCGCAGATCTGCCACCTTGCGAAGCAGAACGGCGAACCGGCGCGACATGAACGCCAGGGAAACGAGGGCGCCGATGCCGCCGCCGATCAACAGCCCTCCTTCCTCGAGTCCGGCCCAGAAACCGAGCGCCCAGGCGGACGGAACGAACACGAACCCGAAGGCGACGACGTGCATCCGGGTGGCGGTCCAGGAATCGCCGAGCGCCCGGACGGCTTGCGACGCCACGATCTGCGACCCGTCGGCCCAGCCGACGGCGGCGACGATCAGCACCAGCGGTACGGTGCGGAGGATCAATTGCGGGTCGTCCGTATAGAGGCGCGCGACGGATTCGGGGACCAGGGCGATGAACGCGCCGAGCAGGCCGATCACCGCGACGGTGCCGACGATGCCGACCCAGCCGGCGAGCCGCACCCCGGCCCGGTCGTCCCGTCCGTCGGCGTTGCCCACCAGGACGGCGGTGGCCGACGCCACCCCGAGCGCCAGCATGAACAGGATCGCCAGCAGATTGTGCGCGATGGAGTAGGCCGCGATCGCCGCGGCGCCCATCAGGCCGGCGAACTGCGTGACGACCCCGTGGGCTCCGGTTTCGACGAAGTAGCTGAAACTCGTCGCCACGCCCACCCTTCGCATCTCCCTGCCGCCCTTCCACCCGCCCTCGCCCCAGAACGAGCCGGGACGCCGGAACACGCCGTAGGCATGCGCGTCGGCGCGCGTGAGGATATACCCGAGGACGGCCGCCAGCATCGCCACCCGCACCGCGCTGGTGGCGATGCCCGAACCGACCGCGCCGAGCGCCGGCGCGCCGAGATTGCCGTAGATGAGGATCCAGTTCAGGGCGACGTTCAGAAGGTTCGCCAGCAACATGATCACCATCCCCGGCACGGGGCGGCGCGTTCCCTCCAGATAGAACGCGCAACAGACGTAGAGAATCTGGAACGGCAGCCCGAAGGACACCGCAAAGGCGACACGCCCCGACTCCCGCGCCAGTTCCTCGTCGTGTCCGATCAGCGAAAGCCAGAATCCGCTGAACGCGACGATTGCTGCCGCGACGAGGCTGGTCGTTCCGGCCCAGGGCAGACCCCGTCGGAGCGCAGCGCCGCACCCTTCGTAGCGTCCTGCGCCGTAACTCGTCGCCACGTCCCGCATGGTGCCGAACTGGAGACCGATCGCGGTCACCAGCGCGGGGATGAAGATCGAGAGTCCCAGCGCCGCGTAGGCCAGCTCGTCGACGGAGAACCGGCCCACCATGACGATGTCGACGAACGACATGATCAGAATTCCGGAGCGGCTGAGCATGGTCGGCCACGCGAGCCGCGCGACCGCCCGCGACATGCCGAGTACGGTGTCCGGTTCCGCGCCTCCGGCGCCTTTCGCCACGGCGGTCAGCCGTCCGAGCGCAATACGGTGACCTCGATTTCGACCTTCATGGCCGGATCGACCAGGGGAGCGACCACCGTCGTGTTGGCCGGCCGGATGCTGCGGCAATGGCGGCCCACGACTTCCGCGATCGCCGGAAAGTCTTCCGCGTCAGCCAGATAGACCCGGATCCGCACCATGTCCTCGAGCGCGCCGTCGAGTTCCCGCAACGCCGTACGGATATTCCGGAAACACTGTTCCGCCTGTTCTGCGGGATCCCCGGAAATCTCCATGGTCGAATAGTCGAACCCGGTCGTTCCGGAGACGAAGATCCAGCGGCCGTCCGCCACGGCCCGGCAATAGCCGGCCTTCTCCTCGAACACGGAACCGGTGGAATAACGTTTGCGCGGCATGATTGCGTTCCCCTTGCGAGCCGTCTCAGGATACTTCGTCGCTGGATCGTGCGCATCCCGGACCGACGGGCAAGCGACCGGAGCGGCGACGGTCGATCGACGCCGGAACCGCATGTCTGGTATATGTGCGACAGTACCGGAAACGACAGGAGGCCGGCCATGCCGCGTGCCCTTCAATCCATCGTCGACTCGGCGTGGGACGATCGCGGAACCGTCGGACCCGAGACCGGCGGCCCGGTTCGGGACGCGGTCGCGGAGGCGCTCGAGCTGCTCGACCGCGGCGAGGCGCGCGTCGCCGAGCCGGACGGCGAGGGCGGCTGGGTCGTCCACCAGTGGCTGAAGAAGGCCGTGCTGCTCTCCTTCCGGTTGAACGCCATGCGGACCATTCCCGGCGGGCCGGGCGGAGGCCCGTGGTGGGACAAGGTGGCCTCCAAGTTCGAGGGCTGGACCCCGGAGCGCTTCGAGCGGGCCGGGTTCAGGGCCGTCCCCGGCGCCATCGTGCGCCATTCCGCCTACGTCGCGCCGGGCGCGATCCTGATGCCCTCCTTCGTCAACGTCGGCGCCCGCGTCGGCGAAGGAACCATGATCGACACCTGGGCCACGGTCGGATCCTGCGCGCAGGTCGGGGCCAATTGCCACATATCCGGCGGCGCCGGCATCGCCGGCGTGCTGGAGCCGCTGCAGTCGGACCCGGTCGTCATCGAGGACGACTGCTTCGTCGGCGCCCGCGCCGAGGTCGCCGAGGGCGTTCGCGTCGGCGCGGGATCCGTCCTCTCGATGGGCGTCTATATCGGGGCCTCGACGAGGATCGTCGACCGTGCGACCGGCGAGGTCCGCACCGGTTCGGTGCCGCCCGGGTCGGTCGTCGTTCCCGGCGCGCTCCCGGGCAAGCCCCTGCCCGACGGAAGCCCGGGCCCGTCCCTCTACTGCGCCGTAATCGTCAAGCGCGTCGACGCGCAAACCCGCAGCAAGACCTCGGTCAATGAGCTTCTGCGCGACTGACCCCGTAGCGTTGACGCGGGCCCTCGTCCGCTGTCCCTCGGTCACGCCGGAGGAAGCCGGCGCCCTGTCGCTGCTCGAGTCCGTTCTTGCGCCCGAGGGCTTCCGCTGCGCGAGAGTCGACCGATCCGGCGTCCCCAACCTGTTCGCGCGGGCCGGCGATTCCGGACCGGTTCTCGGCTTCGCCGGCCACACGGACGTGGTGCCGGTCGGCGACGCTTCGGCCTGGAGCGAAGACCCGTTCGGCGCCGAGATCCGCGACGGCATGATCTGGGGCCGGGGCTCGGTCGACATGAAGTCCGGGGTCGGCGCCTTCGTCGCCGCCGCGATCCGCTGTCGCAGACGCGATCCGCAGGGATCCCTATCGCTCCTGATCACCGGCGACGAAGAGGGCGAGGCGAAGCACGGGACGGTCGCGATCCTGGACTGGATGCGCGAGCGCGGAGAGAGGCTCGACGGCTGCGTCGTGGGCGAGCCGAGCTCCCGGGAGACGGTCGGCGACCGGGTGAAGACCGGTCGCCGGGGCTCCGTCAGCTTCCGCGTCCGCGCAACCGGCAAGGCGGGGCACAGCGCCTATCCCGAACGCGCGCGCAACCCGGTGCCGGTTCTCGCCCGGGCGGTCGCGGCGCTGGATGCGCTCGAGCTGGATACGGGCACGGAACATTTTCAGCCGTCGACCCTGGCCGTCACGGGCCTGGACACCGCCAACCGGGCGCCGAACGTCATCCCGGGGAGCGCGGAAGCGACGGTCAACATCCGCTTCAACGACGCCCATACCGCAGACGGTCTCGAAGACCGGGTCCGGGGCGAGTTGCAGTCGGCAGGACAAGGCGAAGGGATCGCGTTCGACCTCGAACGCATCCAGCAATCCGAGGTCTTCCTCTGCGGCGCGGATCCGTTTGCGGATGCGGTGTGCGACGCCGTGGCGTCCGCGACCGGCCGTCCCCCGGAGCGCTCGACCGCCGGAGGCACGTCGGACGGAAGGTTCATCAAGGATTTCTGTCCGGTCGTCGAGGTCGGGCTGGTGGGCGCCCGGATGCACGAGACCGACGAGCGGGTGCCGGCGGCGGACGTGGAAGCCCTGATGCGGATCTACGAGCGGGTGATCGACTCCGTCCTCGCCGGGCAATAGCGGCGTCCGACATCGAAGTCATGTGCGCCAGGATCCCCGACTTCGGAGCGGCATGATGGCGGCAAGCGCCGACACCCCGATGATGCGCCAGTACTGGTCCATCAAGGACCGGCACCCGAACGAGCTGCTGTTCTATCGGATGGGCGACTTCTACGAGTTGTTCTTCGAAGACGCGAAGTCGGCGGCGGCCGCCCTCAACATCGCGCTGACGACGCGGGGCAAGCATCTGGGCGAAGACATCCCGATGTGCGGCGTGCCGGTGCACAGCGCGGAGGCCTATCTTCTGGAGCTGATTCGCGGCGGCCACCGCGTCGCCGTCTGCGAACAGATGGAGAATCCGGAAGAGGCGCGGCGACGCGGTTCGCGTTCGGTCGTCAAGCGGGACGTGATCCGGGTTCTCACGCCGGGCACGCTGACCGAAGACACGCTGCTGCAGGCGCGGAGCAACAACTTTCTCGCCGCGTGGTCCGAGGTCCGCGACGGCGCGGCGTTCGCATGGGTGGACCTCTCCACCGGCGAGTTCCGCGTCTCTCCCTGCGGCCGGCCGCAGCTGGCGGCGACGGTCGCGCGGATCGCGCCCCGCGAGATACTGCTGCCCGACCGGCTCTGCGACGACCGCACGTTTCTCGCCCGGCTGCGGGAGGAAGGCGCGCACGTGACGCCGCTCGGTCCGGGCAGCTTCGACAGCGGTTCCGCGGAGACGCGGCTGGAGAAGCTGTTTCGGGTCGCGACTCTGGAACCGTTCGGCAATTTCTCGCGGGCGGAGCTGTCCGCCATGGGTGCGCTGGCCGACTACGTGGAGATGACGCAGCGGGGAGCCGACGCGCTTCTACGCCCCCCGGTCCGGGAGGCCGACGGGGATGTCCTGCAGATCGATCCGGCCACGCGCCGGAATCTCGAACTCTCGACCGCGCTTTCCGGAGCGCGGACGGGCAGCCTCCTCGGCACCGTCGACCGGACCGCGACAAGCGCCGGAGCCCGACTCCTGGAGAGCCGGCTGTCCAGTCCGGCCACGGGTCTCCGGGAAATCGGCCGGCGGCACGACGCGGTCGGCTGGTTCGTCGGCGAGCGGGACCGCGCCGACGCGCTGCACCGCATCCTGCGCGGCGTTCCGGATCTCGAGCGGGCCGTCTCGCGGCTCGCGCTGGACCGGGGCGGACCGCGCGACCTCGGAGCCGTACGGGACGGATTGATCGCCGCGGAGGGTGCGCTCGGCGCCTTGCCGGACGGCGGAACTCCGGACGAGATCGAGGACGCCGCCCGAACGCTCGCGGGGCATGGGTCGCTTCTCGGTCGGCTGCGCGAAGCGCTCGAAGACTCGCTGCCGGCTTCGGTCTCGGACGGGGGCTTCATTGCGGCGGGATTCCGACCGGAGCTGGATGCCGCGCGAGGACTTCGCGACGCGGGCCATCTCGAGATCAAGGACCTGCAGGCGCGCTATCGCGAGGAGACCGGCATCGCTCCCTTGCGCATCCGCCAGAACAACGTCCTCGGCTACTTCGTGGAGGTCAACGAGCGCCACGCCGGAAAGCTGGAGGCCCCGCCCCACGACGGCGTGTTCACCCGCCGGCAGGGAATCTCGAACGCGGTCCGCTACGCGTCGCAGGAATTGGCGGACCTGGAGCGGCGCATCGCCGGCGCCCGGGCGGAGGCGCAGGAATGGGAGCAGAAGCTGTTCCGGGGCTTGCGGGACGAAGTCCTGGATTCGGCCGAGGGCATCCGCGCGGCGGCGCGGGCCTTCGCGGTCCTCGACGTGGCCCTCTGTCTCGCCCGCGTGGCCTGGGAGCAGGGCTGGATCCGGCCGGAGATGCGGGAGGACCTTTCCTTCGAGATCGAGGGAGGGCGCCACCCCGTCGTCGAACGGGCGCTCCGCGAGGCCGGCGGAGATCCCTTCGTGCCGAACGACTGCGATCTCTCGGCGAACGGGACGGACGCGACGCCGCTCTGGATCGTGACCGGCCCGAACATGGCCGGCAAGTCGACCTTCCTGCGCCAGAACGCCCTGATCGTCATCCTCGCGCAGGCAGGCGCGTTCGTTCCTGCGCGGCGGGCACGCATCGGAGTCGTCGACCGGCTGTTCTCCCGCGTCGGAGCCGCCGACGATCTGGCGCGGGGACGATCGACTTTCATGGTCGAGATGGTGGAGACGGCGGCGATCCTGCACCAGGCAGGCGAACGGTCGCTGGTCATCCTCGACGAGATCGGGCGAGGCACGGCGACCTATGACGGCCTGTCCATCGCCTGGGCGGTGCTGGAACATCTGCGGGCGGTCAACGGGAGCCGGGCCCTTTTCGCCACGCACTATCACGAACTCACAAGGCTGGCGGAGACCCTGGAGGGGGTTCGCAACACGACGGTGCGAGTCACGGAGTGGGAGGGCGATCTGGTGTTCCTGCACGAAGTCGCGAACGGCGTTGCGGACCGGTCCTACGGGGTACAGGTCGCCCGGCTCGCGGGATTGCCCGAAGCGCTGATCGCCCGCGCCTCCGAGCTTCTCGAAGAGCTCGAGAATCGCGCCCGGGAGCCGGCCGGGGCTCCCCGGGCCAGTCAGCCGACCCTGTTCGATCCACCGCCGCCGGAATATTGGTCGCGGGCGCGCAGGAAAGACGACTCGGAGTTGCGACAGCGCGTCCGTTCTCTGGATCCCGACGGAATGACCCCGCTCGAAGCGTTGCAGTCGCTCTACGAACTGCGGGAGCTGGCGAGCGGCGAGAAGAGTTCTCGTTCCGACTGAGGGGCTCGCCCCGGCAAGCGCGCGTATCCGGGATGCGTCGATGGAATACGCGAGCCGGCGAGTCCGTCCGATACGCGCTGACGCGTTCGCCCCCCGGCACGTTTTGCGCGAGGCTGCCGCGAGACCGTCGCGGCCGACCGGCCTGGGCGGGAGCGGCTCGGCGGCCCCGAACGTCCTCTCCGCCGGCAGGGGGATGCAACGGCGCGAACACGCTTCGCTTGGGGGTCTCTGCGCGGAGCGTGGCTTCCGCACACCATACGGTCGTTCCGCCGGACGCAGGGTCGCCAGACGGCAGCCTTACGCTTTCGGACGTCCCGGATTCGGGGTCGCCTGCCCAGGTCGCCTTCGGTTTCCGCCCGCTGGAGCAGGGCAGGGGCTGCAGTCCCGAAGGCGGGCGTTCGGGAATCCGCGAACGCGTCATTTCGCCATATTCTCGCTCTTGCAGGCGCCGAATTCCTCCATAGAGTACTGATTAACCGCGCGTTGATCGGAAGAAATTGCTGGAGGACAGTCGATGAAACATGTAGCAATGGCCCTTTGCGTTTTCGCGGCGGCCGCCCTGTGTGCGCCTGGCGCATCGAACGCGCAGTTTCTCTCGCCGGGAACGGGTGTCGTGATCAAAACGAGTCCCCCCATAAGCGTTCCACCCAACGAACCCTTGCGCGTCGGCTTCTTCGTTGCCCAGTTGGGGGAGACGTACACCCGCGCGATGATCGACGAAGCGGAGAAGGTCGCCCGCGATCACGGTTTCGAGATAGAAGTCGTCAACGCCGATCTGAGCGTGGCGAAACAGAGAATGCAGCTTCGCGACGCTTTGGCGAGCAAGCGCTTCAACGCGTGGTACGTCGTTCCTCTCGACACGTACAGATTGTGTGACATTCTCCAGAAAGACGCCCCTGCTGCAGGGATACCGGTCGTAGTTTCGAACACGTCTCTTTGCACTCTCGGAGGGGGGCACTTCGCCGAGTTCGCTTCGGCGAACGTCCTGGCGTACGTCGGGGCGTCAGACACCGACTGGTTCATGTATGAATGGCTCGAACGGGTAGTGGACATGGAAGGCGGCCGGGCCAAGGTGTTGCTGCTGAACGGTTTCCCCGGACTGATGGCGACAACGATAGTAGAAGAGGTCACGTACGAACTCAGCGCGAGAGGCGATATCGAAGTGGTTGGGCAAGCCTACGGAGACTATACCAGTGCCTATGCGTACCTGCAGACGAAAAGCCTTCTCCGTTCACATCCCGATGTGGAAGCGGTCTTGTCGGTCTCTGCAGACATGACTCCGGGGATCGTTCAGGCACTGGAGGAGGCTGGTCGCTTGGGCGATATCGCCGTACATGAGCTGGGAGCCAGCGAGAGGACTCTGCCTCTCGTCGACTCTGCCGCCGTACTTTCGCCGCGGGGTTATGTCCGTACGGCGCTCCAGGTGATTATGGAAGCCTGGCGAGGTTTGCGCGTCGATTTGCACTGGCATGCCTCCCTGATTGGGGGCCCAACCGCCGACGGCTGGGAGCCGTGCGTATTTCCGCACCAGTGTGACGGAGGATTCGATCCGGAATATTGACGGAGCAGTCGCGCTCGATGCGGCGCCGCCGGGGCCAGCGAGAGAGCGCGTCGCGAGGAGGAAATCGCGCGCAGGCCAGTCGGGCCAGGTCCCGGGTTCCTTTGCCGCAGTTGCGAAGGCATCCCAGAACCCGCACTGGCGACTCCAGTCCGAAATCCGCCAGGAGACTCAGACGCCCAGATACCGGTTCGAGATCTCCCCGACGAGATCCGCCGGCGCGCCGCTCCACACCGACTCGCCTCGGTGAACGACCAGGCAACGGTCCGCGACCGGCAGCAAATCCGCGAGGTTCTTGTCGATCAACAGGATCGCGAGGCCCTCCCGCTTGAGCCGGCGGATCGCGGACCAGATCTCCTGCCGCACCGCAGGTGCCAGCCCTTCGGTCGCCTCGTCGAGGATCAGCAGTTTCGGATTGGTCATGAGCGCCCGCGCGATCGACAGCATCTGCTGCTCGCCGCCTGTTGGCGGTTGAGAGAAAGCGCGGGAATTTTGCGACAGGGCGCGGTTTGTCGCGTCGGCGGGTGTCGGTACTCATTGGTCGGCACCGGGCGGCTGTGCCGCTCTCTTCCCCATTGCGGTCCTATTGGGGTTCGTAGCGGCGCGACGTCACGGGGGTTGTTCCTGGCGCGTGGCGAGGTGCAGCGACGGTCGATCCCGGCGCTGGCCGGCAAGGGCTCCCGGAGGCGGAGCGGACGGGGCTTTACTGGGGCTGCAGCGCGTGCGTGGGGGATGGTCGGAGTCGCGAGCGTGTGAGGGGCGGTGTCGGGTATCGGCTCTGGCGTTGCGGTTCGGACGGGTTCAAAATCGGGCCGGAAGAGAGCGATGCGGCGTCGGCAATCGGTGAATAGGTCGGTTCCGACGCTGGCGTGCCGCGACGGGTTCAGCCGGGCGCATTCCAGCGCCAGTCCGAAACGGGACTGCGCCGATTCGCTCCACCGGGTCCTGCGCGTCGATCCAGATCTTGATCAGGCCGTCTCTCGGCTTGCGCTGGGCCGGGGCGGACCCCGCGACCTCGGACTGGTCGCCTCGGAGCGAGCGCTCTACACCCTGCCGGACAGCGGAGCGCCGGACGATGTCCGGGACGCCGCCTGAACGCTCGCGGGGCATGGGCGCTTCTCGGCCGGCTGCGCGACGCGCTCGAAGAGTCGTTGCCGGCGTCGGTCTCGGACGACACCCTTCTCGCCGCGGGGATTCGAGCCGTTGACCGATACCGCGCGGGGGCTTCGCGAAGCGGGCGACTTCGGGATCAGGGACTTGTAGGTGTGCTACCGGGACCAAGTCGGATACCGGCATCGCTCCCTTGCGCATCCGCCAGAACGACGTGCTTGGCTACTTCGTGGATGTCAAGGAGCGCCACGCCGGTAAACATGAGTCCCCGCCCTACGACGCCGTATTCACCCGTCGGCAGGGAATCTCGAACGCGGTTCGCTACGCGTCGCAGGCAAAGGCGGACCTGGAGCGGCAAATCGCCGGGGCCCGGGTGGACGCGCAGGCATGGGAACAGAACCTGTTCTAGGGCTTGCGTGACGAGGTGCTGGATGCGGCCGAGGGCTTCCGTGCGGCGACGGGCGCATTCGCGGCACTCGACGTGGCTCTTTGTCTCGCCCGCATTGCGTCGGAGCGGGACTGGGCCCGGCCGGAGATGCGGGAGGACCCTTCCTTCGAGGTTGAGGGAGGCCGCCAGCCCTTCGTCGAACGCGCGCTCCGCGATGCCGGCGGAGAGTCCTTCGTGCCGAACGACTGCGATCTCACGGCGGACGGCGCGAACGCGACGCCGCTCTGGATCGTGACCGTCCCGAACATGGCCGGCAAGTCGACCTTCCTGCGACAGAACTCCCTGATTGCCGTCATCGCGCAGGCGGGCTCGTTCGTTCCCTCCCGGCGGGCACGGATCGGAGTCGTCGAGCGGCTGTTCTCGCATGTCGGAGCGGCCGACGTTCTGGCGCGAGAGCGGTCGACCCTCCTGGTGGAGACCACAGCGATCCTCTACCAGACCAGCGAACGGTCCCTCGTCATCCTCGACGAGATCGGGCGGGTTACCGCGACCTACGACGCTCTGACCATCGCCTGGGCGGCGGTGCTGGAGCATTTGCGGGCGGTCAACGGTAGCCGCGCCCTCTTCGCCACGCACATTCACGAACTCACCCGGCTGGCCGAGACCTTGACCTGGGTTCGCAACACGACGGTGCGTGTGACGGAGTGGAAGGGCAAACTGGTGTTCCTGCACGAGGTCGCGAACGGCGTTGCGGACCGGTTCTACGGAGTGCAGGTCGCCAGGCTCGCCGGATTGCCTGATGCGCTGATCGCCCGCGCTTCGGAGCTGCTCGAGGCACTCGAGAATCGCGCCCGGGAGCCGGCCGAGGCTCCGCAGGCCGGCCAGCCGTCCCTGTTCGATCCGCCGCCCCCGGATTACTGGTCGCGCTCGCGCCGGAAAGACGACTCGGAGCTGCGCAAGCTGGCAAGCGACGGGGGAGGTCCACGCGGCGACTGAGCATTTTTCCACGAATTCCGCGCGTAGCTCAGATACGTCAAAGGGATACGCGAGCCCGCGAACCTGTCGAATTTCGGCTCACGCGGCCGCCTTGCCACAGGATTGGCGCGAAGCTGAGCCATCACCGTCCCGGCCCACCGGCCTAGGCGGCAGGGGGCAGGGTGTCCGAATCCAGATCCCTCCGAGGCGCCGAGGTCAGAGCCGGCAACCCGAGCGAAACTGAGCATGCTCGCAACAAGCACTAGTGGTCTGACTGCGCCGAATTGATGGATTCTGATGGACGGCTCTCGAGGGTTTCTGCGTTTCCGGGAGGTTGACGGGGGCTCAGGATCTGGTATGTGTCTGCGGACCAATCACGACAAGCGCTTGGCGGTCGGGCGCTCTGCGGGGACGTCGGATCGGACGGGCGTGAGCAAAGAGGTTGAGGTCCGGCCATGGAACAGGTAGGCAGGAAGTATACTATCGGATCAACCTCGCGGAGGAGGAGCGCAAGGAGTTGACCGCCTTGTCGAAGGGCAAGGCGTCGGCGCATAAGCTGTGCGCAGGCGAGGGTCGGGACGTTGGCGGGAAGACGGATTCGGAGATCGCGTCGGCGTTGCTGATCGGCCGTGCGACGGTAGAGCGGGTTCGGAAGCAATGTGTGCTGGAGGGCTTGGCGGCGGCGCTGGAGCGTCGCAAGCAGGTCAACCGGAAGCCGCGCAATCTGGACGGTGCCGGGGAGGCCCGGTTGGTGGCGGAGGCGTGCTCCTCCCCTCCGGAGGGGCATTCGCGGTGGACGTTGCGTAAAGCCCACAGACGCGCAGACCCACCTGCCTTTGCAGATATCCCGCGCGTTCTCACAGCCATCAGGGAATATTGAGCCAAAACGGGCAACGTCTTTGTGCTGCACCTCATCTGAGCGACGGTCGAGTCAATGCAGGCGGGGCGTGTCCAGGAAGGACTACCGGTAGCCTGGAGCAAGCGCAGTCCGTTGCTGCGCTAGTACCAATGGCGCGGGCAGTCATGCTCTCCGGGCCGGTCGAGGCAGGTAACTGAAGCATGGGCGCGCTCCTGAGGAATGGACTCGCCTTTGACCCCAGCCACCTGTTCGCATATCTTGGTGAACAGTCACCGCCGTTGGGTTGCTGATCGTAATGGCGAAGCCGGAATGGGCACGAGCATCAATGTCCACGAAACTCTTCGCGAAGACATGTCACGGTTCAGGGACGAAGTGCTCCAGGTACGACTGTCTACGGAAGAGCCGGTCCCCCGCCCAATCTCAGAGAGGCGCGCCAAGACCGAACGTCGCCCGAAGCCGTCCCAAGCCTTCGCGCGATATTCCGGGGAGATTGGGGCGTCGAGCTTCCGCGCAAGATCTGCTTCGGCGCCATGCTGCTCTTCTTCTCTGCCGAGGGCGAGAAACGACTGCTTCTCTCGCCCTGGCCGATAGGCATCGACGTTGTCTCCGAGATGATCGACGCAACGGAGCCGCAACTCATGCTTGACGAGTGCAGACGCGAAGGAGCAATCTACGATAATGCGGCCAGTGCGTTCCTCGCGGCAGCGGCCGCCCCGCGCGAACTCGCCGACGTCACCCGTCATACGGGCGAGTTACGCTGCAGCGGCACTCAGACGGTCGATCATTGGGCTGTCGTGCCGCCATGAGGATCGTTCCGAACACCGGCACGGATCGCGTGATCGATATCGTCCGTCCCTGGCTTCGGGCTGGAAACTGGCTCGACCTCGCTTCCAGCACGCTTTCGCTCTTCGCGTTCGGTGAGATCGCCGGAAGCCTGACCCGGATTGCCGGCACGCGACTGGTTCTGCCTCCTAGGGATGCCGACCTCGGTCTTCTGGGCACCGTCGCCGACCGCGCCGCGCGCAATCGTCTGCGGTCCCGTTGGCTCGCAGGGCGCTGCGCCGATTGGATCGAGAATGCGGCCGAGATACGCCGGGCTAGCGGGACCGTCCCCCAAGGCGCGGTCGTGCTGCGAAACGGCGACGGCCGCGCGGGACAAGGCCTGCTAGGTTCGTTCTCGTTCAGCACCGACGGGCTCGGCCTCGCTCCAGGCAATCCGCTCAGCCTCATTCAGGCGTCCGAAACGCAACAGGAACGCGAGCAACTCTGCGCATGGTTCGAGGCGCAATGGTCCGGCCTCGCGCAAGACGGCGCGGCACGTTCGGAACTGGTAAGAACACTGCGCAATCTGGCGGCCCACCGCGCCCCATCGAGCATATACGCCCTGATCCTCTTTCACCTATTCCGTGCCAAGGGGGGGGAGCTCGACGAGGAAGAGTTCATCCGCTCGGAAACCGGAATTCGCCAGTCGGAGGTCTGGAAGAGACTGTTCAAGTTCCAGCGAGATGGCGTCGTCGGGGCCATGGAGAAACTCCAGCGCTTTGGCGGCTGTATCCTCGCCGACAGCGTCGGTCTCGGCAAAACCTTCGAAGCGCTTGCGATCATCAAGTATCACGAGCTCCGAAACGATCGCGTACTCGTCCTCTGTCCGAAACGGCTGCGTGAAAACTGGTCATTGTACCGCTCGAACGACCGGCGCAACATCCTGGCGCGCGACCGCCTCAACTACGACATTCTCAATCACACTGACCTTTCCCGCGACGGTGGGTACTCCGGGGACATCAACCTCGCACACGTGAACTGGGGGAACTACGACCTCGTCGTCATCGACGAGTCGCACAATTTCCGCAACAAGCGCTCCCCCCGGCAGGGCGGCGAGACGCGGTACGACCGGCTCATGCGCCGAATCGTGCGGGACGGCGTTAAGACTCGCGTTCTCATGCTTACGGCCACGCCAGTCAACAATCGTCTGGCCGACCTGCGCAACCAGATCGCCTTCGCAACGGAGGGGCACGACTCGGCGCTGGCACAATGCGGCATCGCCAGCATCGACGGCACGACTCAGCGTGCGCAGAAGCAGTTCAACCGCTGGCTCGAACTGGACGAAGGCGAACGGACTCCGACCAGGTTGGTCGAAATGATGGGCTTCGATTACTTCATGCTGCTCGACCGGCTCACAATCGCCCGGTCCCGTCGCCATCTGGAAAAGTACTACGGAGCGCGAGAAACGGGCAGATTCCCCGAACGCCTGAGGCCGATCAACGTGAAGCCCGATGTCGACCTCAGCGGGGAGTTTCCGTCTGTGAGCAATATCAACAAGGAGATTTGCCGTCTTAATCTCGCGGCCTATGCACCGCTTCACTATGTGTTGCCGCATCGGCAGGAGGCATACGACAAGAAGTACAGCACTTTATTGCGCGGAGGGAGCGCAACCTTCCGGCAAAGGGATCGCGAGCAGAGTCTTGTTCAGCTTCTGCGCGTGAACGCCCTGAAGCGTATGGAAAGCTCAGTCGCGTCGTTCGCGCTAACCGTGCGGCGACAACTTGACGATGTCGAGGCTATTCTGGCCCGTATCGAAACGCAGCCAACCGAGCTGGAGGAGCTGGATATTGCGGACATCGACATCGACGATCCGGCCTTCGAGAGCCTCTTGGTCGGACGCAAGGTGAAGGTATTGCTCCAGGACGTCGATCCGATCCGATGGCGGCAGGATCTGGTCGAAGACCGCAACCGGCTGGCGACTCTTCTCGCTGCGGCTTCCCATGTAACCGCTGACCGCGACGCCAAGTTGGCTGAGCTCATGGCAATGATCGAGCGGAAGTGCCGCGAACCGATCAATCCCGGAAACCGCAAGGTCATCGTGTTCACGGCCTTCGCCGACACCGCACAATTCCTGTATGACGCGCTGGCGCCGTGGGCGCAGGACTCGCTTGGGGTTCACTCCGCGCTGGTCATTGGTGCACAGGCCAACCGGACGACGCTGGCGGCGAACCGGCGCGACCTCGGGTCGATTCTGACCGCCTTCGCGCCTCGGACCAAGGAGCGGCCGAACGATCTCGCACGCGAGGGGGAGATCGATCTCCTGATTGCGACGGACTGCATCTCGGAGGGACAGAACCTTCAGGACTGCGACTGGCTCGTCAACTACGACATCCACTGGAACCCGGTGCGCATCATCCAGCGTTTTGGCCGAATCGACCGCATCGGTTCGCCCAACCGGCACGTTCAGCTTGTCAATTTTTGGCCCAACATGGAGCTAAACGAGTATCTCCGACTGGAACAGCGCGTGAGCGGCCGCATGGTTCTTCTCGACATTTCCGCGACGGGCGAGGAGAATCTGATCGAGCGGCAATCGGGCGACCCGATGAACGATCTGGAATACCGTCGCCGTCAACTCCAGAAACTCCAGGAAAGGGTGATCGATCTGGAGGACTTGTCTTCGGGCGTTTCTATCGCGGACCTGACGCTGACCGACTTCCGAATAGATCTGGCCGACTACCGGGGACCTAATGCCGGCGCGCTTCACAACGTGCCGCTTGGAGCTTACGGGGTCGTGGTGACCACAGACGACGGCGTTCCTCCCGGCGTAATCTTTTGCCTGCGCGCAGAAGACGATGCTGCCAAGACCAACTGTCCGCTGGGATACCCGTTGGCGCCGCACTACCTGGTGCATGTCGGAGAGGACGGATCGACGCTCTTGCCTTTCTCCCAAGCCAAGGCGATTCTTGACCGCCTCAAGAGGCTCTGTGTCGGCCGGGATCTGCCCGATGCGTCCGCCTGCCGCCGTTTCGATGCGACAACACGGGAAGGCGAAGACATGCGCGAGGTCCAAGGTCAACTGGCTGCTGCAGTTTCCGCCGTCGCAGTTTCGGGAGAGCAACGCGCCGTCGCAAGCCTCTTCACGCCAGGGGGCACCCACGCCCTCCCCGACGAATTCGCGGGCATCGACGACTTCGAGGTCGTGGCGTTTCTCGTTGTCCTACCGGAAAATGCGCGATGACGCTATTCGATCCCATCATGGCGCTGGCCCTTCCGTCCGGCACCACCGTCGACCGACGCGTTCCCAAGACCCTGCTCATGGAAAGGGGCCCCATTGCAAGAGGAGACCGCGGAAGAATTCGGGAGGGCATGGATGAACTGAGGTGGGTCGCGACGCTGAAGCCGGCCAACGTCGGCATCGCCGAATATTGCGATACGGAACGCGAGTATATAGAGATTGCTGTGCTCCGGCTGAGGCTGCGTCCTGCTGCACAGAAGGAGCGCCTGATCGAACTTGTACACCGGGCGATCCCCTACCCGGTCTTACTTGTCGCCTGGCGCGACGGATTACCTGAGCTCTCCCTCGCCCACAAGCGCGTCTCCCGAGCCGACAACGAAAAGACTGTACTCGACGGTGATATGGTGACTTCCCGACTCCCTGGTCAAGCTCCTTCCGAAGCGGTAGTCGCTTATCGCGACGCCCTCGCCCTGGCACGCCAGCCACGCAGGACCCTCAAGGACCTCTATCAGGGCTGGATAGACACCGTGCAGTCGCTCCATGCAGCCGCCATTAACGGCGTCTTCCGACTTCCCTCCACACGAATCGAGGCACTAGACAGACAGAACGCGCTGCGCGATTATTGGAGTATTTGCCAAGAAATTTCGTACCTGACATCTATTGCGGGCAAAGAATGTCAGATTGCCCGCCGAGTCAAACTGAACCAGACGATAGAACGCCTGCGGATCGACCGTGACGCGGCGCGAGCCCGGCTGTGAGGAAGAGTATTGAAATGGAGAAGATCGTCGCAGGCAACCCCGACACTCGATCCAAGGACATCATGTCCGAGAAGCTCCGTCAGTTGACCGAACTCTTCCCGGAGGCTGTCACCGACGGACTAATTGACTTCGACGTACTCCGGCAGCTTCTAGGGGACGAAGTCACGGATGCCGACGAGAAGTATGGGCTACACTGGCACGGCAAACGTCATTCGCGCCAGCGGGCACTCACGCCTTCACACCTAACCTTGCGCCCCTGCATAGAGGACAGCGTCGACTGGCATAAAACGAACAATCTGATGATTGAGGGCGACAATCTCGAAGTGCTGAAACTTCTTCAGAAGAGTTATGCCGGCAGAGTAAAACTAATTTATATTGACCCGCCTTACAACACTGGACGCGACTTCATATACGCTGATGATTACCGTGACAACTTAGAGGAGTACTTGGCCAAGACACGTCAGGTCGACCGGCACGGTGGAAGGCTTACATCGAACACGGACGTCTCGGGACGTTTCCATACTGCATGGTTGAATATGGCGTATCCTCGCCTGCAGCTTTCGAGAAGTCTTCTGCGAGAGGATGGACTGATTGTCGTATCAATTGATCAAGGCGAGATTGCGCACCTTCAGTTGATCATGTCTGAAATTTACGGTCGCGAGAATTTTTTTGCCATATTGACTCGAAAAGCTATGCACACTGTACGGAATTCTAGCAAAGACTTTAACCACCACGCGGACTACTTGCTTGTATACGGACGCAATAAGTCTTGGTTCGGTGAAGAAAAGTCTCGATATATTCGCAGCCCGGCAGACAAGAGCGGAAACTATCGGCTCGACGATGGGGACGGCCGCGGAAAGTACAAGCTGGATCCTTTGCATGCGAGAAACTATTACAAACGTTATTTTCACACTTTCTCCAACGGTAAGGTCTGGACGGCACCACCTGGAAGCTATCCTCGCTATTCGCAACAGACTTTAGCAGAAATGGAGAAAGACGGTCGCATCCACTTCGAAGGTCGTCAACCAATGGCGAAACGGTATCTTCGAGAGGTGCAAGATGGAGTTCCACCAAACACGATCCTCGATCCCGAGGATGTTGGATACAATTTTCACGGGACTAAGGAACTTCGTGAAACACTTGGGGATGACAAGGTCTTTCCGCAACCGAAGCCTACCAAGCTAATACGCCATCTATTGCGGATGTGTAACGATCCCGAAGCGATCGTCCTTGACTTCTTCGCCGGATCTGGTACTACAGCAGAGGCCGTTTGGGCGCAGAATGTTGATGATGAGGGGCGTAGGCGCTTCATCTTAGTCCAGCTACCGGAGCCGTTATCTGCTCGGACCAATTCTGGTAGTGTCGCGGAGCGTTTCTGTGAAGGGATTGGAAAGCCACTTACCATAGCTGAGATTACAAAGGAGCGACTTCGTCGCTCCTCCAGAAAGCTCTTAAGCGGTAATCCGGGCCTAACTGGTGATCTCGGCTTCCGGGTATTCAAGCTCGACTCGTCCAACATCCGTGCTTGGAATCCGCGCCCCGACGATGTGAGTCGCGCTCTGCTCGCGGCAATAGATCATGTCATGCCAGGTCGTACGGAGCAGGATATCCTGTACGAGCTCTTGCTGAAACTTGGCCTCGATTTATGCGCGCCCATGGAAGAGAGGTGTATAGTCGACAAGACTGTTTATTCAGTTGGGGCCGGAACTCTCCTCGTTTGCCTTGCAGAGACGGTTACTCGCTCAGAGGCAGAGCCGCTGGCTACAGGTATCGCCGACTGGCATAATTTCCTTGCTCCCGCCGGCGATTCAATCGCTATATTCCGAGATAGTGCCTTCGTCGATGATGTCGCGAAGACTAATCTCTCTGAGACCCTTAAACAGCGAGGACTTGCTTATGTTCGAAGTGTTTAGCTGCATGCGGCTTGAAGGTCGTAGATCATGAACCGGCGCGAAAGACTAGTTGGACCATCCTCCGAGGGCGTTTGGACGCGATCATTCGGTTTTCCGACATGAGTTCCACGAGGGTGTATCTGGGGTTTCAGGAGCGCGTTCGTGGGAGCCTCCGCATGTTAGTACAGTCCGGCATCGTTAAGATTACATCCCCTTAACGCCCTTAGGAGAACGGCAAGATCGTAAATACTAAGGCCGCTACCTTGTGCAATTCAGAAGTACAAACTAAGAGCCGGGACCAAATGCAAAAGTGCGACATCATCGTTTGCGGCCACAATGAATATCAAGTGTCTCTCGCCGAGCTGCGCGATTTGCCTAGTTGTATGGCCCATTCAGACGATCCGAACACCCATTTCAAGAAATCCAAAGTGCTCTGGCGTATTGGATCGCACAAGGGCAAGAGTTTGGTCCAACCATTCCAGGGCCAATGGGTTGACGGCTCACTATTGCGCGTGTTCATGGGAATGCAACGAAGCGGAGTCCTGTCATCATCATGATGAAGTTTCGATTCGAGCCGGATCTCGACTTTCAACTACAGGCGGTAGATGCTGTCTGCGATCTGTTCCACGGGCAGGAAGTGTGCAAGAGTGAGTTTACTGTCGCCGTCGGGCGCTTCGGCTCTCAGCCGACGCTGCCGAATTTCGAGAGCCACTTGGGCATTGGCAATCGACTGACTCTCCTGGACGAAGAGATATTGAGGAACTTGCGTTCGGTTCAACTTCGGAATGGACTGTCGCCATCTTGCTATCTGGTGTCTGGTGACTTCACGGTGGAGATGGAGACTGGCACCGGAAAGACGTATGTGTATCTTCGAACAATCTTCGAGCTAAACAAGCGCTTCGGTTTCACTAAGTTTGTCGTTGTTGTGCCATCGGTGGCGATTAAGGAGGGCGTAAAGAAGGCCCTCCAGGTTACCGCTGAGCATTTTCGCGGCCTCTACGCGGGTACGCCGTTCGATTATTTCCTTTACGACTCGGCCAATCTTGGAGAAGTTCGCAATTTCGCTACCAGCCAACATATCCAGATTATGGTCATTACGGTCGGCGCCATAAACAGAAGGGACGTCAACAACCTTTATAAGGACAGTGAGAAGACAGGTGGAGAACGGCCGATTGACCTTATTCGAGCCACGCGCCCGATCATTATTGTAGACGAGCCTCAATCCGTTGACGGTGGCCTGGGCGGCCGAGGAAGGGAAGCGCTCTCGGCCATGAGACCGCTCTGCACGCTGCGCTACTCGGCCACGCATGTCGACAAGCACCACATGATTTTCCGGTTGGATGCCATCGATGCCTACGAACGCAAACTGGTAAAGCAGATCGAGATTGCGTCGGCCACTGTTCAGGACGCTCACAACCGACCGTATGTTCGACTCATTGACATCAGTAGCAGGCGAGGGAACGTAAGCGCCAAGGTGGAACTAGACGTTGATTCTGATGGGCGCGTACGGCGAAGGACGAGGGTGGTGCAAGATGGCGATGACCTCGAGCAGACTACAGGACGGACAGTATATAGGGGTCATCGAATCGGCGAGATTCAGTTAGGCAGGGAGCGCGACTCGGTGGAATTAGTTGTACCAGGAGGTCAACTCTTCCTTCGACGCGGGGAGAGCTGGGGCGATGTAGACGCAATCGCAATTCAGCGCCAGATGATACGCCGCACCATACGCGAGCATCTGGACAAGGAAAAGCGGCTACGTCCTCTTGGGATTAAGGTTCTCAGTCTATTTTTCCTCGATTCCGTAGAGCAGTATCGACGCTACGACGAAGCAGGCAAGGCGGTAAAGGGCGAATATGCCCTGTTATTCGAGGAAGAATATCATCGGCTGTCCCGGCACCCCGAGTACAACTCGCTGTTCGGTGAAGTCGACCTCGGCGCAGTGGTCAGCCAGGTTCACGACGGCTACTTCTCCATTGACAGGAGAGGAAGGTGGACGAACACTGCCGAGAACAACCAGGCACACCGCGACAGCGCCGAACGTGCCTATAGTCTGATCATGAGAGATAAGGAGAAGCTCCTCAGTCTTAACGAGCCTCTTAAATTTATCTTCTCCCATTCGGCTCTGAGGGAGGGCTGGGATAACCCGAATGTCTTTCAAATCTGCGTTCTTCGTGATATCCGGACCGAGGTTTGGAGGCGCCAAACGATCGGGCGCGGGCTTCGTCTTTGCGTCAATCAGGAAGGACGTCGCCTGCGGGGCTTTGACATTAATACGCTGACGGTCATTGCAAGGGAGAGTTATGAGGAGTTCGCTGACAAACTTCAGCGCGAGATCGAGAAAGACACAGGTATCCAGTTTGGAGTTATTGTGCCTCATCAATTTGCGCGAATTCACGTAACGGGTGACGATGGCCAAACCAAAGTCTTTGGATTGGAGGCGTCAAGAGCACTCTTCAGACACCTTCAAGTCCAAGGCTATGTCGATCGTGTTGGACTCATTCATGATAGTCTTCGCGTGAGACTTTCGGACGACACCCTCTCGCTTCCAGACAAGTTTGCTCCGTTCCGCGCCGAGATCGTCGCAGGGCTGCGCAAAGCCTCGGGTCGTCTTGAGATCCGGGATGCGAACGAAAGGCGGCTTATTCGCCCACGACAGAGAGTACTTGCGAGCCCGGAGTTCAAAGCGCTTTGGGACCGCATCAAGCACAAGACCTCCTATCGGGTGAGTTTCGACAACGATAGGCTTCTCGAAGATTCGGCAAAGGCATTGTACGAAGCGGAACGCATCCCGTTCACGCGAATACAGTGGCGCAAGGCGGGCGTCGAAATCGGTCAACCGGGCGTCTCTGCCACCGAACGTGCAGGGGCATCCACCATCGTTTTGGATGAGTCTGAGATCGAACTTCCAGACTTGCTTACCGAGCTTCAGGATCGGACGCAGCTTACTCGCAAGAGCATCTACAGGATCCTTATTGACAGCCGGCGCATCGGTGATTTTCGACGCAATCCACAGCGGTTTATCGAGCTTGCCGCGAGCGCTATCAATGGGTGCAAGGAGAGAGCGCTGGTGGACGGTATCAAGTATCGGCGCCTCGGCGATGAAGTATATTTTTGCCAGGAGCTTTTCGAGCAGACGGAGCTTTCCGGTTACCTAAGGAATATCATGTGCCCAGCAGAGAAGTCACTTCACGACGGGGTGCTCTACGATTCGGAGACTGAGGCTCGATTCGCTGAAGACTTGGAGAGGAATTCCTCTGTTAAACTCTATGCCAAGCTACCGGAGTGGTTTCGGGTCAAGACACCGCTTGGTAGTTACAACCCCGATTGGGCCATGCTGGTCTACACAGAGGACGGTGAGCGTCTCTATTTGGTCGTCGAAACGAAAGCCAGCACTCTGCTGAATAATCTTCGGCGCTCCGAATCTGACAAGATCGAATGTGGTAGGGAGCACTTCAAGGCGTTAGCGATCACGGACGATTCGGCCCGTTACGAGGTGGCCGCATCCGTTGAAGATTTGTTGGCGAGAAGCGTTGACAGCTGAGTAACGGCCGGTGGGTCGGTAGGTCCGTAGATGATACGTGTTGGCGGTTCCGGTAGGGAAAGTATCAATTCCCACAAATCGGGCGCTGCGACACGGGACTCTGTGCTTGGCGGTTCATTGGTCCGTTCTGCGATATCAGTTGTTACTTGGCCACCCCCAAGCGTCTTGCGCAGTCGGGTTCGAGTCGGCGCGAACACTGATTCCTCGTGGCGGGACGGCATGAACGGCAACGGCGGCCTATCTGTCCTGCAGGTAGCACGATTCGTCAGGTTCTCCTCCTACGGTAGCGGATACGAATCAGCGTTCTTGGGTGGGCACAACTGAGCCCGGATCCGACTTTGCGTCTCGACAGATCCGGGGCGAACGAAGATCGCAGAGACGAACTCTTTCGCGACAACCGGTACTCCGGGGATCTGGCCACCGTTCCCGTTGACACGGCGAGCGGAGTAGCAATACACCGGAAATTAACCGAGGTCGAGGCGCACACATTGTGTCCCTCAGTAGAGCGGCCAGTGTACTGCTGCGCTTGCCGCCCGTCGGCACCGTCCAACGAGACGCCTGTTTCGGATGTGATTCAACGCTGACTGTCCAACTAATTCGGTTGCTTGCCTTCGGGCTGCGAGCGCGGCGAAAGGGTCACCGCGAAGGTTCGAGGCAACAGTCCTCCCAGACTCCCAGACCTCCAGTTCTCCAGTTCGGCAAGCGCTTCGATACCTCTTTCCAGTACGATCGCGCGTCGTGCAAGACGTCGAACGACCGGGCCGTTCGGCCTGCCGGCCGCTGAGACCAGATGGTTAGGAACGCAACCCCTCTGAGAGTCGTCTCCCGTCTGCGGGACGTTCTCCGGCGCCGCCATCGGTCTCTACCGAAGCGGACGACAAATGTGCCCCGCGAGACGAAACGACCGTTCAGGCCCCGAAGCCGTACGCAGGAGACTCAGACGCCCAGATACCGGTTCGAGATCTCCCCGACGAGATCCGCCGGCGCGCCGCTCCACACCGACTCGCCTCGGTGAACGACCAGGCAACGGTCCGCGACCGGCAGCAAATCCGCGAGGTTCTTGTCGATCAACAGGATCGCGAGGCCCTCCCGCTTGAGCCGGCGGATCGCGGACCAGATCTCCTGCCGCACCGCAGGCGCCAGCCCTTCGGTCGCCTCGTCGAGGATCAGCAGTTTCGGATTGGTCATGAGCGCCCGCGCGATCGACAGCATCTGCTGCTCGCCGCCGGACAGCGTCCGGGCGGTCTGTTCCCTGCGGTCGCGAAGCTGCGGGAAGAAATCCGAAACGGCCCGCCAGTCCCACGGCCCGGGCCGGGCGGCCGCGAGAAGGTTTTCCCGCACCGTCAGCGGCGCGAAGCATCGCCGGCCTTCGGGCACCAGTCCGATGCCAAGACGCGCTACCCGATGCGAGGGAACCCGGGCGAGATCCTGACCGGCGAAACGGACGGATCCGTCCCGGTGCGGCAGGAGCCGGCAGACGGTCCGGACGGTCGTAGTCTTGCCCATGCCGTTCCGCCCGAGCATCGCCACGACCTGTCCGGCCTCGACCTCCAGGTCCAAGCCGAACAGCGCTTGCGCCTCGCCGTAGAAGGCCGTCACCCCCGACGCCTCCAGAAGGGCGCTCACGGAAATTCCTCGCCCAGATAGGCCTCGCGCACGTCCCGGTTGGCGCGGATTTCCGACACCGAGCCGGTTGCGATAACCCGGCCGTAGACCAGCACGGAGACCCGGTCCGCCAGGGAGAAGACCGCGTCCATGTCGTGTTCGACCAAGAGAATCGGCGCTTCGTTCCTCAGCCTGTCGAGAAGCCCGGTCAGCTCTTCCGCCCCGCCCGCACCGAGACCCGCCATCGGCTCGTCGAGCAGGAACGCCTTCGGACGTTGCGTCAGCGCGATCGCCACTTCGAGGAGCCGCCGCTGGCCGTGGGCCAGCGTCCCCGCCGGCATGTCGGCTACGTCGTCCAGGCCGACGCGTTTGAGCTCCGCTGCCGCCTCCTGCCGGAGTTCGCGCTGCGAGCGCAGGCTCCGCCAGAAGCGGAACGCGGTCCGGCTCCGTCCGATCGCGGCCAGCATCACGTTCTGGCGCACGGTCAACTCGAGCGCCAGCGCCGAAATCTGAAAGCTCCGCGCCAGACCTGCCCGGGCTCTCTCGGGCGCGCTCCAGTTCCCGATCTCGACCCCGCCGAGCAGGACGGCGCCGGCGTCGGGCCGCACCTCTCCGGCGATCTGGCCGATCAGGGTCGACTTGCCGGCGCCGTTCGGCCCGATCAGCGCATGGATCTCTCCGGGCCGGAGATCGAGGCAGATGCGGTCGCTCGCGACCACCGCGCCGAAGCGCTTCGATACGTCCCGGATCTCCAGAACCGGCGCCTCAGCCATGAACGCGCGGCCCCGCCAGAAGCTGCATCAGCCCGCCGCGTGCGAACAGCACGACGAGAAGCAGCACGAGTCCCAGCAGCGTCTGCCAGTGGTCCATGACGCCGCCGAGGAAGTGTTCGAGGAGAATGAAGATCGCCGCGCCGACGACCGGGCCGAAGAGCCGGCCGACCCCGCCCAGGATCACGAACACGATGATCTCGCCGGAGGTGTGCCAGGAGAGCATGGCCGGGCTGACGAAGCGGTTGAGGTCCGCATAAAGCGCTCCGGCCAGCGACGCGACGGCGCCGGAGACGACGAACGCGGACAGCCGCACGGGAAAGGGCGCGATGCCGACGCTGCCGAGCCGAGCCGGGTTCAGCCGGGCGCATTCCAGCGCCAGGCCGAAGCGGGATCCGACCAGCCGGGACACGAGGAAGAGCGCCGCGCAAAGCCATGCGAAGCAGATCAGGAAGAATTGCAGCGGATCCAGCGTGTCGAGTCCCGGGAACCGGTTCCGCACGTAGATCGGCAAGCCGTCCTCGCCGCCGTAGGCGGGCCAGGAGACGGCGAAGTAGTAGATCATCTGGGCGAACGCCAGGGTGATCATGATGAAATACACCCCGCTGGAGCGCAGGCTGAGGAAGCCGATCGCCGCAGCGAGCGCCCCGCCGACCAGGATCGCCGACGGCCAGAGCAGGAGCATCTGGGTCGTGCCGGCGATCTCGATCGGCCAGGTCAGGAGAGGCTCGAAATTCTGCGCATGCGAGGAGAGAACGCCGACTGCGTAGCCGCCGGCGCCGAAGAACGCCGCGTGGCCGAGCGAAATCATCCCGCCGTGGCCCAGCGCCAGGTTCAGCCCGACCGCGGCAATTCCGAGGATGGCGATTCTGGTCAGGAGCGTGATCGCGAAGGGTTCCTCCGCGACATGAGCGAGGATCGCCGCTGCGGGCATGGCGCCCAGAAGCAGCATCGAGACCCACGCTTCGCGCCCGGAACCGACGCCCGATATCCGCAGAATGCGAGACGTCCGCGTATCGGCCGGTCGCCCGGACATCTCAGACCGCGCCGCCGAACAGCCCGCGCGGGCGCAGGACGAGGACGATCGACATCAACACGTAGATGGACATGGAAGCGAGCGCAGACCCCACCTCCGTCGCGGCGGAGGGATCCATGAAGACGCCGAAGACAGCAGGCAGCAGGAAACGGCCGAGCGTGTCGGTCAGGCCGACCAGCACCGAGCCGACCAGCGCCCCGGTAATCGAGCCGATCCCGCCGATGACGATGACGACGAAGGCCAGGATCATGACCGGCTCCCCCATGCCGATCTGGACGGACTGGATGGCGCCCACCATCGCCCCGGCGACGCCGGCCAGCGCCGCGCCGAGCGCGAACACGAACGTGTAGACGCGATCGATGTCGACGCCGAGCGCCGCGATCATCTCCCGGTCCGCCTCGCCGGCCCGGATGCGTATGCCCAGCCGGGTTCGCGACACCAGCAGGAAGAGCCCGGCGGCGACCGCAAGTCCGACCGCGATGATGGCGAGCCGGTACGCGGAGTACTCGACGCCTCCCGGCAGGTGCACCGTGCCGCCGAGCGGCGCGGGAGGATCCAGATACAACGGGAAGGATCCGAACAGCCAGCGGGTGCCTTCCGAGAAGATCAGGATCAGCGCAAAGGTGGCCAGAACCTGATCGAGGTGATCGCGTCGATAGAGACGTCGGATGACCAGCGTCTCGACCACGACGCCGGCGGCCGCGGCCGCGACCAGCGCGGCGGCGAGACCGAGCCAGAACGAACCGGCCGCGGCCGCGACCGAGGCGCAGACGAACGCGCCGATCATGTAGAGCGAACCGTGCGCGAGGTTGATCAGACCCATGACCCCGAATATCAGGGTGAGACCGGCGGACATCAGGAACAGCATGACGCCGGACTGAAGCCCGTTCAGCACCTGTTCTACGATCAGGGAAGAGGACATGGCGTAGAGACGGCCGGCGTATGCAGGGGAAGGACCGGCGGCTTGGCGTCAAGAAAATTCCGGCCCGGCGAGTCCGATCCGCACAGGCCGGTCACGATGCGGTTCGAATCGCCCCGGGCCGCGAGCGGCCGCAGCCCGGGGCGGAAATTACGGTAAGGCGTGGGCGTTACATGCCGCACGCGTCGACATATGCGTTGGCGTGATCCTCCAGCACGACGTCGACGACGCGGTTGGTCAGCACGTCTCCCTCCCGCACCACTTCACGGACGTAGATGTCCTGCACGGGATGGTGGTTGGACGCGAAGGAGAACTCGCCGCGAACCGAGTCGTAGTTCGCCGCCTTCAGCGCCGCACGGAACGCGTCCGGATCGGAAACGTCCGCGGACTCCATCGCGGAGAGGAGCAGGTTGGCCGTGTCGTACCCCTGGCTGGCGTAGAGCGAGGGAAGGCGACCGTAGGCGGACGCGAAGGCCTCGACGAACGCCCGGTTCGCCGGATTGTCGATGTCCTTCGACCATTGCGAGGTGTTCATGACGCCGAGCGCGGAATCGCCGACCGCTCCGAGAATTCCCTGGTCGAAGGAGAACGCGGGTCCGACCAGCGGAATGTCGAGGCCGGACTGGGCGTATTGCTTGACGAACGCGATTCCCATGCCGCCGGGAAGGAAGAAGAACACGCTGTCGGCGTCGGACGCGCGGATCACCGCGATCTCGGCCGCATAGTCGTCCTGGCCGAGCTTCGTGTAGACCTCGTCGGCGACTTTTCCCTGGAAGAACCGCTTGTATCCGGTCAGCGCGTCCTTGCCGGCCGGATAGTTCGGCGCGAGGATGAAACTGTTGGCGTAGCCCGCACGGTTGGCGAACGCGCCCGCGGCTTCGTGGAGATTGTCGTTCTGCCAGGCGACGTTGAAGTAATTCTCGTGGCAGCCTTCGCCGGCCAGCGCGGAGGGCCCGGCGTTGGGCGAGAGATAGAACTTGCCCTGACGCACGGCCGACGGCACGACCGCCATGGCCAGGTTGGACCAGATGATGCCGGTCAGCACGTCGACCTTGTCGCTCTGGATCAATTCGTCGGCGAGTTGGACGGCGAGATCCGGCTTGCGCTGGTCGTCCTTTACGATCAGTTCGAGGTCCGCATTGCCGGATCGATCGACGGCGAGCTGAAATCCGTCGCGCACGTCGATGCCGAGGCCGGCCCCGCCGCCCGACAGGGTCGTGATCATCCCGACCTTGACCGGACCGGCTTGAACCGCGCTCGCGGCCAGACCCGCCGCAGCCGCGATCGCGAGAATCCGAATGGTGTTCATGACGTCCTGGCTCCCTTTGAACTCTCGGAGGCGCCGTGTTTCCGCAATTGCCGTTCCGCTTCAGCCTCCGCTCCGCATGCGGAACGACCGGGAAGGTCCCGTCCCGAGGTCGCGCCCCCCGGCGGGCGCGAGAATCCCGACACAGGATAGCGGCCCGGCGGGATCAAATCTCCCCTCCGGAGAGCGCGATCGCCTGACCGTTGACGGAGGAGGCGGAATCGCGGCAGAGCCAGAGCGCCGTTTCCGCCACGTCTTCCGGCGAAATCAGGCGATTCTGCGGATTGATCGCGGCGATCCGGCGGCGGACGTCCGCCTCGCTCCTGCCGGACTTCCCGGCGATCGCGGTCACGTTCCGGTCGGTCATTTCCGTGTCCAGATACCCCGGACAGATCGCGTTGACCGTAACTCCGGTGTCCGCGACTTCGAGCGCGAGCGATCGCGCGAGGCCGACGACGCCGTGTTTCGACGCCGCGTAGGCCGCGACGTAGGGCGAACCCTTCAGCGCCAGCGTCGACGCGACGGCGATCAGCCGGCCCCAGTCCGGGCTGCGCAGGACGCGCATGCCCTCCCGGAAGGTGAGAAACGCGCCGGTCAGGTTGACCGAGACCATGCGGTTCCACAGGGCGAGATCGGTCTTCGGGAAGGGCGCCGCGTCCGCGGCTCCGGCGTTGGCGACCACGATGTCCACCGGTCCGGTCCGATCGAACAGCGCCGCGATCGACTCTTCGTCCGCGACGTCCGCCGTCGCCCAGCCGATCGACCCGCGATCCGCCGCCACGGCCTCGAGCGGAGCCTGCCGGCGGCCCGATATCCAGACCGAAGCGCCCGCTCCGGCGAGTCGTCGGGCGACGGCGGCGCCGACTCCCGAACCGCCGCCGGTGATCACCGCCGTGCGGCCCTCGAGAAATTTCTCCGTCATTCCACGGCTCCTCGCCTGGGCGTACGCCGGCGACCGGAACCGCGCCCGCTTCGGCCCGCAACGGTTCGCTCGACGGGCGGAACCGCGTCGCAACGAGCCGTCCCGCCGGCTCGCGAGACCCGGATCGAGACCCGGCGAGGCCGTCGGGACGATCCGGGACGGCCGGGCGGGGCCCAGCCCGTCCTCGCTACGCGGACGCCGCTCCCGAATGTGCGTCCAACTCGTCGGGCGCCTCGTTCCGGGAGCGACCGAACCGGACGACCCGGTCCATCCCGCTCGCCGCGACTACGCGCAAAACCGGCTCGGATACGGTGACCGAAAGCGAAATGTCGCGCCGTCTCAAGAACCGGTCGATCTCCAGGATCGCCTGGAATCCGGCGCTGGCGACGTAAGCGACCTCTTCCAGGTCGAGGACGACACACCGCTCTTCCTCCTCGACGGCGCCGAGAACCGCCTTGCGGAACGACTGCGCGTTCCGCGCGTCGATAACTCCGTCAAACGCCAGTACCGGAATGCCCGCTTCCCGAAGCTCGTCGCGTTCCATCTCGATGCGCTCCCTCCGCCGGCCGCTCCGCACCTCGCCCTCGACGCTCCGGCGGTCGACCGTGCGGGCGGCACGAAATCCCGGACCGCCGCGCCGCCGCTCCCGGATACCCGCTCCGCTCTCGCTACGCGGGAGCCGCACGCAGTCTTGCCTCCATCTCGTCGAGCGCCTCGCTCCTGCTGCGGCGGAAGCGAATGCACCGGTCGAACCCGCCTATCTCGAACACGCGCGACAGCAGGTCGGATACGCTAACGACGAACGGAGTGTCGCGTCTCGCCAGGTGACGGTCGATGTCCAGAAGCGCCCTGATCCCGGCGCTGCCGAAATGGCTGACCTCTCGCAGATCGACGACGACGCCCCGGTCTCCGTCCTCGACGGCGCCGAGAACCGCCTCGCGGAACGACCTTGCGTTCCGCCAGTCGACGATTCCGTCGAACGTCAGCACCAGCGCGCCGGCTTCCCGAATCGCTTCGCGCTCCATCTCCGTTCTCTCCCAGCCGCCGGCCTCCACCCGCCATGGTATCGCGGCCCCTCTGCGGTCGAGCGTACGCGCGTCCGGAATCCCGGCGCCACCCGCAAACCCGAGAATACCCGGTGCCGGAACGATCACGCCAGCAGCGCCTCCACGAGAGGCGAGTCCGGCGCGCGGAGCCCCTCGATGACGCTGAAATGGTGAAGCGTCTCGTCGATGCGGAGTTCCGCCGACGGCCAGGCGTCGGCCAGGAGCCGCGACTGGCGGACGAACTCCGGGCGCTCCTCCCCGCCGACCCAGGCGCAAACCCTCGCGCCGCCGAGCGGCGGGAGCAAGGCCGGGCTTTCCGCTGCCGCTTCCGCCGCGTCGATCCGCAGCGTCTCGTTCATCCGGGTCCGCATCAGCGGATGCAGGTCGTGCAATCCGCTGATCGGGACCGCCTTCTCGATCCGTTCGGCGGCGTTCGCGTTCAGCGGACCGTCGCGACAGACCATGCGCGCGACGAGATGGCCCCCGGCCGAGTGACCGGCCAGCCTGACGGGACCGTCGACCATGGCGGCCGCCCGCTCGACGGCCGCCGCGACCTGTTTCGTGATCTGCGATATCCGGACCTGCGGCGCGAGGGCGTAGCTCGGAAGCGCCACCGCCCAGCCCCGCCGCAACCCGCCTTCCGCGAGGTCGGACCAGAAAGACTTGTCGAAGCGCATCCAGTAGCCGCCGTGAACGAAGACCGCCAAGCCGCGGGGTTTCGTCTCCGGACGAAAGAGATCCAGCCGCTCCCGAGCCGTGTCGCCGTAGGGCACGTCGATCGTCGCATGCGGCCATCGCCGCCGAAAGGCCCGGGCGCGTCTTGCCCACCGGTCCGGATACCGGTCGGAGTCGGGGATGTATCCGGCGTTGTGATACGCGTCGTCCCAGTCCATCGCACACGCTCTCGCTCGGGGCACCGACCCAACATAGACCGCGGACGAGCCGGCTCAACCCCCACGCCAGCGATCCGGGCCGCTCCCGCCTGCGATCGACCGGTCCGGGTCGAAGCGGACGGCCGCGGATTCGGCCCGCTCGAGCCGACGGCCCAGAGAGGGAGCCTCCGAACGAACTGCGCATTCGTCCAGATCCTATGCAAGCCCGGCGCCACCTGCCGGATCGCCGACGTTCTCGCGGAACGCGAACTCCGCTCCGAACGCTATTCCACCAGCGGCAACCGCGACCTCGCGATGGAGCTCTACGCGCCGGAAGGCGCCGACGTCGGCAAATTCGGAAACGACGAGATCCCGGACATCGAGGGCATCGAGCGGAAGCGCAGGTTTCGTACCGTCAAGGCCTTCCGAACCGGTCCGCCTCGTCCTTGCCGGGACCGGCGTTCCTGGCGGCTACGGGCGCTTCGACTGGCCTCGCCGCGCAGGGAACGCCGCCCCTGACCCCCGCTTCGGCTTCGCCTCGGCGCCTTCCGGTTGAAGGTTGCGCCCGTATCGGCTACCACATTGCCGGACAACCGCAACGGGGAGGAAACGATGCCGGAAACATGCCTGCGCACGATGGCGCAGAGTCGCGAACTGAAGGTCGGACATTTCGTCGTCGAGTTCGCCACGCCCGGCATCGGCCACATGATCCGCAACGCCGGCTGCGATTTCGTCCTCTTCGACACCGAGCATTCGGGGTTTCACAACGAGACGATCAAGAGCGTGCTCCGCTACTTCGAGGCGGCCGGACTGCCCGCCATCGTGCGGGTTCCGTCGAAGGAGTACCACCACGTCGCGCGGGCGCTCGACATGGGCGCCGAGGGGCTGATGGTGCCGATGGTCGGCAACGCCGAGGAAGCGGAATCCATCGTGCGGTCGACGAAATACACGCCGCGCGGCGGACGCGGGGTAGCGCTCGGCGTCGCGCACGACCGCTACACGGGCGGGGCGGTGATGGAGAAGCTCGAGGCCAGCAACCGGCGCACGACGCTCTTCGCGCAGATCGAGACCGCGGAGGGAGTCGAAAACGCGGACGCCATCGCGGCCGTCGACGGGGTCGACTGCCTCTGGGTCGGGCATTTCGACCTGTCCAGCTCGCTCGGGATTCCAGGCGAGTTCGACCATCCGAAGTTCCTCGAAGCGGTCGAGCGCACGCACCGGGCGGCGCGCCGGCACGGCAAGGCGTACGGTCGGCTGGTGCCCGATACGGCGAGCGCCGTCGAATTGTTCGCCGCCGGATTCGACTTCATCTGCTACTCTGGCGACGTCTGGATGTTCCAGGCCGCGCTCGGCAGCGCCGTGGACGAGATCCGCGAACGCTGCCGGGGAGAAGCGCCCTGAACGCGGGTCCCGGCCGGGGAGGCGCCGCCATGGAAACCTTTCGCATCGCGCTCTCCGGCGACTTCCGGCAGCCCGACGGAACGCCGACCTTCCCGAGCTTCGACCTCTCTCCCGTCACCGACTGCCCGCAGGCGGAACTGGTCTGGGTCGACGCGGAAGACGGCGTCATTCCGGCGGACGGCCTCGCGGATTGCGACGCGCTGATCCTGCTCGTTCCACGATTCGCGCCCGAGTCGGTTCCGCCCGGCGGACGGCTCTCGCTCGTGGCCCGGTTCGGAGTCGGCTACGACAACGTCGACCTCGACGCCTGCAACGAGAACGGAATCGCGCTCGCGATCACCCCGGACGGCGTACGGCGACCGGTCGCGGTTTCCGTCCTCACCTACGTCCTCGCGCTCTCGCAAAAGCTCCTGGTCAAGGACCGGCTGTGCCGGATGGGACCGGAGGGCTGGGCCCTGCGCGGCCGGCATATGGGGGAAGGGCTCGTCGGAAAGACGCTCGGCCAGCTCGGGATGGGCAACATCGGAGCCGAGGTGTTCCGCCTCGCGGCGCCCTTCGGCATGCGCGCCGTCGCACACGACCCGTATGCCGACGAAGGGCTCGCGAGGGAACTCGGGGTCGAGCTGGTCTCCGAGGAGGAGCTGTTCGCGACGGCGGACTTCCTCTCCGTGAGCGTTCCCCTGTCGAGCGAAACCCGCCGCTTCGTGAACGCGGAACGGCTCGCTCGCATGAAGCGGACCGCGTATTTGATCAACACGGCGCGGGGACCTGTGGTGGACCAGAAGGCGCTCTACGAAGCGCTGCGTTCGGGCGTCATCGCCGGCGCCGGTCTCGACGTGTTCGAAGAGGAGCCGTGCCCCGCCGACGAGCCCCTGTTCTCGCTCGACAACGTCATCGTAACCCCGCACTCGATCTGCTGGACGGACGAGTGCTTCGCGGGCAACGGCGCCGCCGACGTGGCGGCGGCGTTCGAAGTCATGCAGGGGCGGATTCCGCGCGGGATCGTCAACCGCGAGATCGTGGACGACCCCGCATGGACCGCAAAACTGGCGGCTTGCGCCCGAAGGTTCGGGCAAGCCTGAGACGGCAGTGCCGGGCGGGCGCCCGGCGGCAGAAAGGGAGGTACGAATGGACAGACGACAATTCGTGATTTCGTCGACCGCGCTGGCCGGCGCGGCGGCGTTCGGCTTGCCGCGGCGGGCGAACGCCCAGGCGGCGGCGACGGCCGTCGAGGCGGCGAAGCAGTATTCCGGGACCGAGATTTCCATCGTGTGGGAAGCCGGCCTGCAGTCCCTGGATCCGCTGAACTTCTCGGGTCCGATGTGGGAAGAGGCGACCGGGATCAGCGTGAAGGTGATCGAGGTTCCCACGGCGGAGATGTTCACCAAGATCCTGCAGGAGCACCGCGCCGGAACCGGCGCCTACGACGCGCTGAACGTGATTCCGGCCTGGATGCCGGATCTCGTCCGCGCCGGGGCGCTCGAGCAACTCGACGACATGGTCGACAAATACGGGTTCCGCGACGAGCTTCAGACCATCGCGCCGGTGTACCGGGACAACCAGATGACCGTCGACGGGAAAATCTACGGGTTCCCGGACGACGGCGACGTGTTCCTGATGTACTACCGGACCGACGTGCTCGGCGACCCGGCGATCCAGGCCGCCTTCAAGGAGAAGCACGGCTACGACCTGCCGGTGCCGCCCCGGACCTGGGACGAGTTCGGCGACGTCGGCTCCTTCATCACCGAACACACCGGCGGAGCTCCGTACGGCGCCGCGTTCTTCCGCGACGCCCCGTACGCACAGTTCATGTTCCAGGAGCGGTTCCGGGTCGAAGGCGGCCGGTTCTTCGACGCCGAGAGCATGAAGGCGACGGTGAACTCGGCCGCGGGCGTCAAGGTGTTCACCGAATGGCTGGCGGAGAACAAGTGGATGCCGGCCGGCGTCGAGACGTTCAACTTCGTCGACAACCTCGCGGCGTTCCTGCAGGGCGACACCGCGATGACGATCTCCTGGCCGCCCTACGGCCGCTGGGCCGCCGGATACGGCACCGACCAGGAAGCCTTCAGCTGGGTTCCGAAGTCGACCATCGCCGGCAAGGTCGGGTATGCGACCCCGCCGGGCGACGCGCCGCAGCTCGCGGCCGGCTTCGCGCTGTCGGTCTCGGCCTCCTCGCGCCAGAAGGAAGCGGCGTATCTGTTCATCCAGTGGCTGAACTCCGAGGAAATCAGCCTGCAGCGGGTGCAGTTGCCCTACGCCCTGCGGGATCCGTTCCGCGAGAGCCACTTCACGTCGTCGGAGTATCGCGGAAGATGGGGCGAAGCGCCGCAGTATCTCGACGCGCTGAGGGCAGGCGCCGTCAGCGGCCTCCTCGACCTCTCGATCGTCCAGACGGACCGCTACGAAGAGGCGCTGCGTCAGGGGATCACCCGCCTCTGGGCCGGAGACGATCCGCAGGCCATCCTCGACGACATCGCCTCCTCCTGGGACGCGCTGACCGACCGGATCGGCGCGGACCGGCAGCGGGAGGCGTATCAGGCCTGGGCGTCTAAGCCCAACGCCCACCCGTCCTGAACCGTTCGGGCCGGCCGCTGACGGCGGCCGGCTCCGCCCGACTCCCGGACCCCGGATCCGTCCCGAAACATGCCCGGCGCATCGCCATCCGGCGCGACCCGGCTGCCTTTCGCAGACCGGAATTTCAAGTATCTGATGATCTTTCCGGCGGTCCTGATCATCCTGATGATCGGACTGTTTCCCGTCATCTACACCCTCGTCGTCAGCATGCAGAACATCGACATGATGTTCGAGGACACGAGCTTCCAGGGCGCCAAGCACTACGTCGCGTTGTTTGGCGACGCGCGGTTCTGGGAATCGATCCTGCACACGTTCCTGTTCCTGATCATCGCCCTTCCGATCGAACTGCTGCTCGGTCTCGCGCTGGCCTACCTGTTCCTGGACCGGATGCCCGGAAAACAGGTCTTCATCGCGCTCCTGGTGCTGCCGGTCATGATCTCGCCCATCGTCGCGGGCGCCACTTGGCGTCTCCTGTTCGACAACCGGTTCGGTCCGATCAACCAGGTGCTCGGCTGGTTCGCCGGCGAACCGGTGACGATCCTGTGGACGGTGGATCCCACCTTCGTCTACCCCGCCATCCTCATCGCCGAGATCTGGCAGTGGACGCCGTTCATGTTCCTGCTCCTGCTCGCGGCGCTCACCAACGTGGACCGGAGCCAGCTGGAGGCGGCGGAGATCGACGGCGCGGGCTTCTGGAGAACCTTCTTCCGCATCGTCCTGCCGGCGATCTGGCCGGTCATGGCGATCGCCATCCTGATCCGCGCGCTGGATCTCTTTCGCCTGTTCGACGTCGTCTGGGCGCTCACCCGGGGCGGCCCGGGCACCAGCACCGAGACGTTCTCCGTCTACGCCTACGTTCTCGGCTTCCATCAGTTCGAGACCAGCTACACGGCCGCCATGTCCTTCGCCGTCATCATCATCCTCGCGGCGACGGTCACGCTCATGCTGCGGCGGATGGAGATCGCCCGATGATCCGCGCCGACCGGGGAAGAGGGCTGGCGCTCCGCTACGCGGTCGCAGGCGTCACGACGGTCCTGTTCCTGTTCCCCATCTACTGGCTGTTCATGATTTCGTTCAAGACGCCGGACGAGATCTTCGCGCACCCGCCGGTCTGGTGGCCGGAGGCGATTCAGTTCGCCAACTACGCCGTGCTGTTCAAGGACGGGGACGTGGTCACCATCTGGAACAGCCTCGTCATCGCCTCCGCCTCGACCGCGATCGCCATGGTCGTCGGCACCATGTGCGCCTACTCGATCGCGCGTTTCAGGACCGGCGGCAACCTCTTCGCCGAGTGGATGCTGTCGAACCGCATGATTCCGCCGATCGTAATCGCGTTTCCGGTGTTCCTGCTCTACGTGAAGATGGGGATGGTGGACACCTATCTCGGGCTGATAATCCTCTACACCGCCTTCAACCTGCCTTACGTGGTCTGGATGATGCGCGGCTACATCCAGGACATTCCGCTCGAGCTGGAGGAGAGCGCGCTCGTCGACGGCTGCACGCGCTGGCAGGTCTTCGTCCGGGTGGTGTGGCCGATGGCCCGCTCCGGCCTGTTCGCCACGGCCGTCTTCACCTTCGTCTTCGCCTGGAACGAGTTCATCTTCGCGCTGGTTCTCACCCGCAGCGCGGTGACTACCTTCCCGGTCCAGGTGACCCACTATTTCGGCGGGCAATCCAACTTCTGGGCGAAGATCGCCGCCATGAGCGTGCTGGGAACCGTGCCGATCTTCGTCGCGGTAACGCTCCTGCAGCGCTATCTTGTCCGCGGCATCTCGCTCGGCGCCGTAAAGGGGTAATCCATGGGCCGACTCTCCATCGACGGCGTGCACAAGTCCTTCGGCAAGGTTCGGGCGCTGAAGGGAATCGACCTCGAAATCGGCGACGGCGAGTTCTGCGTCTTCGTGGGCCCGTCCGGCTGCGGCAAGTCGACGCTGCTCCGCTCCATCGCCGGGCTGGAAGACATCGACCGGGGGCGCGTCGCGATCGACGGCGTGGAGGTCAGCGGCCTGCGGCCGCGCGACCGCAACGTGGCCATGGTGTTCCAGAACTACGCCCTCTACCCGTATCTCAACGTCTACGAGAACATCGCTTTCGGACTTCGCGCCCGGAAGGCGCCGGACGCGGAGGTCGCGGCGAAGGTCGGGCAAGCGGCGGAAACGCTGGACATCTCCGACCTCCTGGAGCGTTATCCGCGGGAGCTGTCGGGCGGCCAGCGCCAGCGCGTCGCCATCGGCCGCGCGATCGTTCGCGACGCGCGGATCTTCCTGTTCGACGAACCCCTGTCGAACCTGGACGCGCAGTTGCGGGAGGGGATGCGCGCGGAGTTGAAGCGCCTGCACCAGGAGATCGGCAAGACCACGATCTACGTGACCCACGACCAGATCGAGGCGATGACGCTCGCCGACCGCATCGTCCTGTTGCGGGACGGCCAGATCGAGCAGACCGGGGCGCCGCTCGACCTGTTCGAGCGCCCTGAGACCCGTTTCGTGGCGGGGTTTCTGGGCTCGCCGCAGATGAACTTCATCCCGTGCGCGCTGGAAGGCGAGGGCGACGGCGTCGCGGTGGCGTTTTCCGACGGACGGCGGCTGCCGCTGCCCGCCTCGGTCGCCGCGATCCGGAACCCGACCGGCGGACGCGGCTTCGTATTCGGCGTGCGGCCGGAGCACATGATCCGCGCGGCGGACGCGGGCGCCGACCGCACCGGACTCGCGCCGCTCACGGCGGAGATCGACCTGGTGCAGCCGACCGGCACGCGTACCTATGCGCAGTTCCGGTTCGCCGGGCAGGAGGCGACGGTCGAGCTGCCGGCCCATTCGGTGGAGACGCCGGGCACGAAGCTCGAACTGCTGGTCGACATGCGCCGGACGGTGCTGATCGACCCGGAGACCGACCGGGTCGTTCGGAGCGAATGACCTGCGCGGCGACGGCCGGCGGGAATCGGGAACGGAACAGGGAGGAAGGGAAGATGGTCCCCAGCCGCGAAATCAGGCTGTTCGGCACGGATCAGCCGGTGGAGCCGCCCGTGGTGCTGACGGCCGGCGAGCTCAGCGCGGAGCTGGACAGCGGCGGGCTGCGCTACGTCCGATTCCGCGGCACGGAAGTGCTCCGGGCGATCGCGTTCCTGGTCCGCGACCGCAACTGGGGCACCTACGCGCCCGAGATCTCCAACCTGACGGTCGACCGGGGCGACCACCGGTTCGCGGTCTCCTACGACGCGGAGTGCCGGGACGACAGCCAGGCGTTCCGCTATGCGGCTCGCATCGAGGGCAACGCGGACGGTACGCTCGAATTCGCCGCCGAGGGAGAGGGGCTTACCGACTTTCTCACCAACCGGACCGGATTCACGGTGTTGCACCCGCTGGCCGGCGTGGTCGGGGCGCCGGTCACCGTCGAGCACACCGACGGGCGCGTCGTCGAGAGCCGGTTTCCGGAAGAGATCGATCCGCAATGCCCGTTCCAGGACGTTCGCGCCCTGACGCACGAGTTCGCGCCGGGCCTCCGCGCCCATTGCCGCATGGAGGGCGACGCGTTCGAGATGGAGGACCATCGCAACTGGATGGACGCCTCGTACAAGACCTACGTCCGGCCGCTCGCGCTGCCCTGGCCGTACCAAATCGGAAAGGGAGAGAAGACCAGCCAGCGGGTCACCCTTCGAATCGAGTCCGCCACCGGTTCGGCGAGCGTCGCTGCGGGCGGCGGGGGCGAGATCGAGGTCTCGATCGGTGACGCGCTCCCGCACGACCTGCCGCGGCTTGCGCTCGCAGTACCGGCGGAACACGTCCTTGCCGGCATCGAGCGGAGGGAGCTTCTTGCCGGGCTGGGTCCGGACCTGCTCGTCTGCAATTTCGACCTGCGCAAGGGACTCGCCACGACGGACACCATGAGCTACTTCCGTCGCATCGGCCGGTGGGTCGGCGCGGAACTGGTTCTGGAAGCGGTCCTTCCCTGCCTCGACTCGGCTGACAAGCCGACGGCCGACCTCGAAGTCCTGTCGCGCCAAATGCGCTATGTCGGGGATGCGGCCGGCAGAGCGGGCGTCGAATTCGGCGCGGTTGCGGTCGCGCCTTCGAGCGATCTCAAATGCACGCTTCCCGGTTCGGACTTTCCGCCGGCGCCCGACTGGAGCGACCTGATGCGGGCGGCGAGGGAAGCGTTTCCGAATGCGGCCGTCGGCGGCGGCATGTTCAGCTATTTCACCGAGCTGAACCGCAAGCGTCCGCCCGCGGACGCGCTGGACTTCGTGTGCCATAGCGGCTGCCCGATCGTGCATGCCGGAGACGACGTCTCGATGACCGAGGCGCTCGAAGCGCTGCCGTCCCAGTTCCGCTCCACGCGCGCCTTCGCCCCCGGAATTCCCTACTGGATCTTTCCGACCTCGATCTCCATGCGGGACAATCCCTACGGCGACGCGCCGATGGAGAACCCCGGCAATATTCGGCAGGCCATGAACCGGGTCGACCCGCGCGAGCGGGGCCTGATCGGCGCCGCCTGGTACGCCGGATATCTGGCGCATGCCGCGCGCGCCGGGATCGACGTCGTGACCCTGGGAGCGGTCGCGGGACCCTCCGGCGTCGTCTACCGCCCGCAGGCGCACGAGCAGCCCTGGTTCGACGACGCCGGCGCCGAGGTGCTGCCGCATTATCACGTGCTGCGGTATTTTGCGTCGTTGCAGGGGACGCCGTGCGCCGTGACGTGCTCGGACGCGCGTGCCGTGCAGGGACTGGCGACGCGCGATCTGGACGGGGACACGCACGGGATGCTCTGCAATCTGACCGGAGAGGCGGTCACGGTCTCCGTCACCGGCCTCGCCGGCCCGATGCAGGCGGTCGTTCTGGACGAGGAAGAGTTCGAGGCGGCGTGCCTGGACGCGGAGTGGGCGTCAGGCGCGAAGCGAAGCGTCGTCCTCAACGGAAAGATGACTCTCGGCGCGTATGCCGTCGCGGGATTCTGGTCTCCGGCGACGGGATAGGCGGAGATTGCCCTGTCAGGCGACCGCTTACCCGCATATCCGGGAGTCTCGCCGACCGCCACGCTCCAAATCTGCCGCAGAACACGTCGTTCCGCTGCCATCGCGCCGAGCGCGACATGTACCGGGCGGAGTGTCGACCGTCGACCTGTGTGCGACGACAGCGGAGTCTCGCTTGCGCTCTGGAGCTGTCGGGACCACGAAAGACCTGTGGCCGCCCTCTCAGCGCCGGCGCGTTCGACGTGGCCCGGCTTTCGCCAGATAGGCAAGCCGCGTGGCGATTTCGTCTGGGGGCAAGAACACCGTCTCGTCCGACTGCCACGCCTCGAGCGCCCGGCGCAGTACCGATCTGCTGCAGACTGCCGCAGCCTCAAGCTCGTCGACAGCCCACAACACGCCGTGGACCTGAATGTCGTGTAAACGAGCGACCCTTCGCAACAGCGCGTCTCCCGTAAGCAGAATGCCGGCATAGGCCTCTGCTGTGGCAAGACAGAAGCCGTCGTTTGCAGAGAGACCCGGATGACTCTTCCTCACAGCGAGCGCCTTACCGACCTCTTCCGCCGTCAGGTCGTGCGTGATCATGCCGGCCCGGTCGAGCGCCCGCCAATCGGCCTCCGAGAAATCGAGCACTTCGAAGGTCCGCACGGTGTACGGGATCACGAATCGGTACGGCAGATCGCAAACGACGCCCAGCAGGCCCCCCTTGCGGAAGTCGATCAGGCACGAAGCGTCGTTGACGATCACGCAGGTCACGGGAGGGCAGGTCCGACGATCTGCCGCTCTACCGATTCGAGGGATTGGTCGAGAAGGGCGGCCGCACGCACGGGCGAGATCAGTTCCTCGCCTACCGCATGCAAGACGAGCCGCTCGAAGCGGCGCGGCTTCTCGAGGGCTGCGAACCCGTGGCCGGGGCGGATCGGGTCCGGCTCAGACCGGCGCCAGGAGCGGCCGAAAGTCGAGAAAACGTTCCGTACGGAGTTATCCGACAGAACGCCCACCTGCCCGAGGCGCGTCAGCAGGGCTGCGGCCGACACGCCGTAGAGATGCTTCAGACGGACGATTTCGTAGTAGGTGATCCTGTGCCGATCCGTGCCCACCTCCTCTCGAAGGCGCTGACTGGGAACCAGGAACGCCCCGGCGAACCGGTCCGTCGCCCGCTCGAGGCCGATCGCCGGATTGCCGGTGGAGCGGACGATCCGGTGCGCAAGCTCGTGCGCAAGCGTGAAGCGCTTGCGCTCCACATTGATCCGGCTGGACACGACGACGGCCTCGGCGACGCTCTCGCCGCCCCGGAGAACATGGCACGAGAGACCGCTGACGCTCTCCGGGAGATCGGCCTCCACCACCTTGATTCCCTTTTCCTCGAGCAGTTCGCACAAGCTGGGGATCGGATCGAAGCCGAGGCTCCAGACACGGCGGAGTTCGTCGGCCCGCTCGTCGATCTCCGCTTCGCTCCCGACGCTGTCGCAGCGCAGCCTCTCCATCCAGTCTACGCCGGGCTCAATGTCGAGGACATGTTCGATCGCCAGATAGCGCTCCAGACAGTCCGTCACTGCCGCCTCGGCCCTCGCGCGATCGCGGGCAGAAGCGCGGGAGCGCTTGCGGAACTCGACCGCCTCGAGCGCTTCGACCTGTGCGCTCATCAGAAAGTCCAGCGAGACGTCGAGCGCCTTGCCGAGACCGACGAGCACGGCCGAGGAGGGCAGCATCTTGCCCGCCTCGTATTTGCTGATCGCCTGAGCGGTCACCTTCGGCGACATCGCGTCCGCCAGCCCGCGCATGGAGAGGCCCGCGCGTTTTCGCGCGAGCCGGAGCCGTTGTCCAAACATTCGCACCGTTCTTTTCGTCAACCCTGGTTGACATATTGAACGGCATTGACAGTATCGTCAACCTAGGGTTGAATTCTGGCATCGACCCTCGTCTTCCGGCGCGTGGACCGTGCTTATTCACCGAACGGCGGATCGCGGAACGGACGGCGGCGCGGTCACATTGGCAAGGGCTTCCGCCATGCGTCCTGGAACGAAGTCTGGGACGAGCCTGCGAGGTCGGCCTTCGAGTCGTGTCAACGAAAACGAACCGCGACGGAAGGATCTCAATAGCCGTCGTCCGGAAGCCGTTGCGGGCCGGCCGGCCGCGTGGCCCCGGCAAGCGTCGTCCCGTTCTCCGTCTCCGCAACCTTCGCCAGGCCAGTCTCGCGACGGTCGTCGACTTCCCCCGCACTCCTCGACGAATGTGAAGGAACGGAGTCGTAGTCCAAATCCGGTTCGGCTACATTGTGCCCGACTCCACAGCTTTGCGCAGGCAGACCGACGATGCGTCCGGCACTTTCCCTCCTCGTGATAGCGGCGCTCCTGTTTCCCGTGTCGGGGGCAAGCGCCGACGAGCGCTTTGCCCGTCTCGCGGAGCCGGGCGTCGTCGCCGTCATGCGGCATGCGGACGCGCCGGGGACGGGGGATGCCGCGTCGTTCAGGTTGGACGATTGCGCGACCCAGCGCAATCTCGGTCCGCGGGGCCGGACGCAGGCGCGGGAGATCGGGGCTGCGATCCGCACCGCGGGTGTAGAGGTCGATCGAGTGCTCACCAGTCAGTGGTGCCGATGCCGCGATACGGCCCGGCTACTGGAGATCGGCCCCGTCGAGGATCTGCCGGCACTCAATTCGTTCTTCCGAGAGCCGTCCCGCGCCGATGCGCAAACGGTCGCCCTCCGGAGTTTTCTCCAGAGCGTGCCGCCCGAGGAGACTCTAGTCCTCGTGACGCACTTCGTGAACATCCGCGCACTGACGGGCCGGGGCGTTGCGTCAGGCGAGGTCGTCTTTATCGAGCTGCACGAGGACGGCATCGTCACCGTCGTCGACACCGTCTTGATCGGTCCCTGAGTGGGCGATCGGCGCCCGGTGTCCATTCTCACGGCGACTACGCCGAGGCAGGAGCGAGCAACGGCGTCGGTTCCCCCTTGGCCCCGACATCGCGACTATCACGACGAGCGCGTCTATCGACAGCTTGCCGCCTCGGAACGGGCATGCCGCCGAAATCGGAGGTCGTGACAGAAGTCCCGACTAGCCTCGATTCCCAACTCCAGGTAATCGTGTGACACATCCACGCTAGTAGAAGCGGAATCGGAGTCGCTTTTCGGCGAGCCACGGGATGCGGATGTCCGTCTGCTCGTAGCCTGCTTCGAGCAAGAGGGGATTGTTCGCTCGTCGGCTGAGTGTTACGACGACGTCGTCCTTGCCGATCTGGATCTCGGCGGGTGAGTTGACGAGTTTCTCGAAGATCGTTCTGGGTTTGGCGTCCTGCATGCCGTTCTTCATGCGGTTGCCGAAGATCCGATAGAGGGTGTTGGCGAAGACGGTGATCTGCAGGTCGAAGTGCACCTTGAGGGGAACGACGGCCGAGAGCGCGTCCATGTGAAAGAAGTCGACGGCGTCGGCGATGGTGTTTTCGATGACCATTCGCCGTGCGTATCGGTCGACGAGGGCGGTTGCGGAGACGCGCTTCTGGTTGGTGACGAGGATGGTGGGTTTCTCGTGGCCGAGGTCGGCGACGGCGATCTGTCGGAGTCCGGCGGGGTAGTCCTTGAGTTCGACGGTTTTCTCGAGGATCCGGGGGTTTCGATAGATCCGGCCGACGTTGTTCAGGGTGATGCGTCGCCAGTGCTGCGCGGGCGCGCCGAGCTCGTCGAGCATCTTGCGGCTCCTGCGGCGGAGGGTGAGGAAGGCGACGCCCATTTCGTCGAGCCTGGCGAGGTTGGCGTAGGTGGTCAGACGGCTGTCGAAGACGAGCTCGCGCGGGAGCGTTCCGGTGCGCTGCCGCCAGGTTTCGGCGAAGCGGAGGATTTCGTCGTTCTGGTCTTCCTTCCGCAGTCGCGCGTTGCAGTAGACGAAGATGCGCGCGTCGGCGTCGCGAGCGAGGAAGGCGAGCACGCCGCGCTGTCGGCGGCTGCGGCGGGAGACGTAGTGGCGCTGGCTGAGCGCGTCGTCGCCGTGATAGGGGATGGTATGGAAGTCTAGGTCGAAGGAGTCCCCGCCGCCGATGTCGACGCCGAGGCTTCGCGCGGCGTGATGCCATGCGTCCATCGTCGCGGGCGTGACGCGCGGATCGGCCCGGCAGGAGTATTCTGACAGGGTCGAGCGCTTGGGGATCGCGTTCAGGCCGGCGAACAGGGCGATGCCCTCGTCGAGCGCGTCGGGCATGATCCGGTACGGGCGCCCGATCCCCCAGAGCTTGAGCGCGAGGAGGGATCGAACGGCGCAATCGGCCGGAATGCGGCTGCTGCCGGGCAGGCCGGCCTGCTCGACGATGCGGTCCAGGTCGCAGCGCACGAGGTCGGGGACGAACAGGAACAACCCGCCGAAGCGGGTGCGGATGCGGCGTGGGGCGAAGCTGAGCGCCCTCCGATCCGCCGCCGGCGCCGGTTCCGGCTTGGTTCTGGCCCGCTGCTCGCGCGTTCTTCTCCACAGCTTCCCGATGCCGGCTTCCTTGAGCATGCGGTCCACGGCGGAGACGCTGGTGGGCATGTTCTCTTGCGCGAGGGTTTCGCTGATCTCCGCGACCGAGAGATTCCGTTTCTTGCGAAGCTCCACGGCGCGTCGCTTCCTGTCGGCCCGGCCCGGAAGGGCGGCCTCCGGCTTTCGTCCCGGCTTGGGCTCCTCGAAGAAAGGGCGGTCGGGGTTCTTCCGGAAGGCAGTGCAGAGATTGCGGAAGGTGCCCGGCGCGTATCCGAAGCGGCCCGCGACCTCGCCGACGGGCAACCCCTCGACGAAGTGAGCGCGCAGCGCCTCGTACTGCCGATGCGTCGCGTTGGTCGGCTGAAGGAAACGGCTGGCGAGCGAACTCATGTGAAAGCCTCCGATTAGATAGCCACTGCCACTGTATCATATGAATCGCGTCGCTGCAACCTCTGGTAGCTGTGCCCAGCTCAGGCGGTATATCTGCCGCGTAACTCACTATGTAGTAGCCAAAATCGACTCTCGGTCGCTTGGGTCGGTAGCCGTCCGCGCTAGTGGCGTCTTGGCCTACGACTCGCGACAGGGTGTGGCATACGGTGTCTAATAATCGAGTACGATATGACCCCTCGGCGAATTCGAGTGCAATGCAGCAGGCAGGCGCTTACCCTCGCCGCCCAGCGTGTAAGATCATTTTCATCTGTTGGGAATCGAGGCTAGTCTCGCGTCGTGCTGTCCGCAAGCGCGATACGTCGCCGCGTCGCTCATCGGCGATCGGCACATTCTCTGCGAAACGACATTCCGACGGACCCTGTGGCCATGGTCGATTTGCGCGTACGACGAGCGGTGCTCGCCGCAAGAGCGGTTCGATACCCAAGTTGGCGGCTTCGTGATTCGGAGACTTCGGTCGGCCGAACTCGTTCCGAGTGGGAAGTCGGGTCGGATGCGCTCGCCCCTGTCTCTCGCTTAAACGATCTACATGGACATCAAATCGGATCACTCTGACGAGTCCGGGAGTTATCTCGCCCTCCCGTTTCCGGGTCGGGCCTCGTCAACGCGCCGGCCGTAGGGTGCTGAGGATCGCGGTGCGTTCCTCGTCGGCTCGCTCAGCCGGATCCGAGCAGACGAGCAGATACGCTCAGCCCTCGTAGTCCGACAGCGTGAAAAACAGGGTGTCGCCAACTTCGCAGAGGGCCGGCGTCCGCTTGCAGAACACTACGCCCCCCTTGTTGAAGTGCAGCCGCTCCGGGGCCGACCAGGGCGCCTTGAGATCCCAGACGTATCCGGCGAACTGGCCGTCGGCGACCGTGTCGCCGAGATTGACGCGGGGCTCGAACATGCCGTCCTTGTAGGCGAATACGTAATTTTCGGCGGTCTGCATGGCCTTCAGCGCAACCTTGTGTTCCGGTTCGGGCAACGCCCGGTCCCCGGAGAGGACGCCCATCTCGCGCAGGCATCGCTGCACGCCGTTGTAGGCGAAGTCGCGAATCCAGGGGCGGATCTTTCCGCCGCCGCCCAGTTCGGTGGAGACGTAGAGAATTTCGTGCCGGGCGGCTTGGGAAGACATCGTGGTCTCGGTCACCCGGTCCCCGACGATACCGAGCGGCGCCCCGAAGAGCTCCAGGAACCGCATCTGCATCGCGTCCTTCCGTTCGTCGCCGATCAGGCGAATTTTGACGCTCGGATGATGATCGATCGACTTGCCGGCCGAATGCAGGTCGAACACCGCGTCGACTCGGGTCAGCAGCCGGTTCGCGAGCCACCAGCAAATCATCTGGGTCGGACTGCCGTTCTGCACGCCGGGAAACATCCGGTTGAGATTCGCCTCGCCGCTTTCGTCCAGCGGCGACGTGCGCCGCCCGGCGAAGAAGGCCGGCGCGTTCAGCGCGGGCAGAAAGATAATCTGTCCGGTCACGTCCCGGACGTCCAGTTCCCGATAGAGCCCGCTGGTGACGGAGACGCCCTCGTACTCGTCGCCGTGATTGGCGCCGATCAGCGCCGCAACTGGCCCTTCGCCGTTTCGGATCGACATGACGGGAACCGGCTGCCAGCCGTATGCCGAACGGTCGGAGCTGAACTGAACGCGGACATAACCGTGCCGCTTGCCCTCCGCGTCGAGGTCGATTTCGCAGTAGGGCTCGTTGCTCACGATCGGGGTTGCCATGGGTATTCCTCAGGTCTGGGACCGGTACTGCCGCCAGGCGGCGCCGAGCCGCGCGACGCCGTCCCGGATGGTGTCGGGGGCGACAAAGCTATACGCCAAGCGCAAGCAGTTTGAAGGGCCTTCGCCGGCGAAGCAGAGCCGCCCGGTCGAGACCTCCACCCCGTGCTCGAGCGCAAGCCAGGCGACGACTTCCGCGTCCGCGCCTTCCGGTAGGGTCGCCCACAGGAAGTAGCCGCCGGCCGGCGCCCGGACGCGGGCCTCTGGGACGCGTTCGGCGAGCGCCTCCACCATGACGTCCCGGTGCAGGCGCATCTGAGCGGTCAACTCGTCGATATGAAGCGCCATCTTGTTCGACCGCATCAGGTCTACGACGATTCGTTGCGCCAGGGGGTTGCAGCCGCCGTCGGCCTTCTGCAACGCCATCCGGCGCAGGACTTCGGGCTCGCCGAGCGCCCACCCCACCCGCAACCCCGGGGCCAGGATCTTGGACACCGTGCCGAGACCGATCACCACGCCCGCATCGTCCAGCGCCTTGAAGGGAGGGACTTCCTCGTCCTCGAACCGGATGCGCCGATACGGGTCGTCCTCCAGGATCAGGAAGTCGTGACGCCGGGCGAGTTCGATCAGTCGAAGGCGTCGCTCGAGCGACATGGTGATACCGGTCGGATTATGAAAGTCCGGCACGTCGAACAGGAACTTCGGCATACGTTCGCCGTTGGCTTCGAGCCGCCGCAAGGCCGCCTCCAGCCGATCCGCCGAGAGTCCTTCCTCGTCCTGATCGATTCCCAAGAGCGAAACGCCGTGCGCTCGCAGGATCGACAGCGCCGTCATGTAGGTCGGATTGGAGACCACGACCCGGTCCCCGGGTTCGACGTAGACCCGGCAGGCGAGATCGAGCGCGTTCTTCGCGCCGTAGGTGATCAGCACGTTCTCGACGCCGACCTCGACGCCGTCGTTCCGCACGTAGTCCGCGACTGCTTCGCGCAGGTCGTCGAGCCCCATCAGCGGGCCGTACTGCATCGTCTCGGCAGCGCGTTCGCCCGCCGCCCGTGCCGCCTCGCGTGCGACGTTCGGCAGGCAGGGAGGGTATGCGAGACCGCTGGATAGCACGATCGCCCCCGGCGTATGGTCATAGGGAGAACTGCCAGAGACCTCCGCCCGCCGGGCAAATCGACGTCCCGGCGGCGCTTCGCCCGAGCGTCCTCCGGCCGAGACGTTCCGTTCGTTCATCCGTGCGGCCACCGTCCTGTTCATGGATCGCGTCGGAGGCACAGGATAGCGAGCGTCCGGTCTCGGGGGAACCGAGCGGACCCGACCTCCAATTTCTTGCCGAATCCCGCGCGGATCGCGGGGTACGGAGCCGTGTCAGGGGACCGCCGACATACGGGCAGCCCTCGCGCCGAACCCGGTCTGCCGTACGACAGTCCAACTCGAACAGATGCACTGGACCGACGGTCAGACTCGGCGAATAGGCTGATGATGCTCTATCTATCAACGTTCTTCAATGGTCTCGCAGGACCTGCTCTCTCACAACCAAGCGCCGTCTGGCTCTGACTCTTGTCGGAGGACTGTCTCCCTGGTGGCGTCGCGCCCCGGCACACTCTCTTGGATCACAAACCAATCGCCTTCTTGCTATCTAACGCTGTTGACCCGCGTATGCTGTCCACGTTTGGACTGCCGTGGAAAACGGGCCTTTCGGGCATCCACCGCGAGTGATATCGTTTCCACGAAGGAGTATAGGTGGAGCACGAGAATGCTACCGGCCAACGTTGCATGGGGAAAGTATGACGAGCGGCTCGGCACGTTCCATCGGCTTGAGCATCACTGCGCGGATGTCGCGGCCTGCTTCGAAGCGTTGATCTGCGACCCGATACTTGCCGTTCGCTTCGGGCGCGCAGCTGGCAAGGGCGCGAAGCTCGACCCGATCACCAGTTCCAGACTGACGGCCATCGCATTCTTGCATGACTTCGCGAAGCTGAACGCAGGGTTTCAATTCAAGGTCAAGGATCGGGGCGAGCTCCCATCAGGCGCGCCGCCAAGGGCCGGCCACATCAACGAAGCCTTCTACGCCATGAATCACGAGCGGCTGCTTGAAGCACTCGGTTTCGTCGAACTCTGCAAGGCTTGGGGAGAGGGATTCATCGCCCTCCTGCTTGCCGCCCTTGCGCATCATGGACGTCCGGCCCGCGAGCCAAGCGGTGAAGGACCGTCAGCGCTCTGGGCGCCGTTCGCCGACTACGACCCGGTTGTCACCGCAGAACTGTTGCGCGACCGGATGAGATCATGGTTCCCGGAAGGATTCCGGATCGGTCCGCCGCTTCCGACCCACCCCGCGCTGGCACATCTCTTCGCCGGAACAGTCGCCCTCGCCGACCAGATCGGTTCGGACTCGGAGCAACACTTCCCATTCGAGCCCACTTCCGATCCCCGCTACATCGACCGCGCGCGACAGCGAGCGCGCAAGGCTGTCCGGGACAAGGGACTTTCGCGATCATCGTGGCGAAACGACTTCGAGCAGATAGATTTCCGGTCGATGTTTGGGCATGCGGAGCCACGCCCTCTTCAGCGAGCAGCGGAGACGGCTGCGCTTGATGCGCCTTTGCTAGTCCTCGAAAGCGAGACCGGTTCGGGCAAGACCGAAGCCGCGTTGTTGCGTTTCGCCTCCCTCTGGAAGGCCGGGCTAGTCGATGGGCTCTATTTCGCCGTCCCGACACGAGCAGCGGCCAAACAGCTGCACAGGCGCGTCGCCACCGCCATGTCCAACCTGCTTCCCGCCAGATGGGGGACCGTCCTTGCCGTGCCGGGATACCATGTCGTTGGTGAAGCTGTAGGGGTGTCGGCAGGTCCGTTCGACGTGACCTGGGAAGACAGCCCCGACGAAGCGGACCGCATCGCGCGCTGGTCTGCAGAGAGCACGCGGCACTTTCTGAGTGCCCCAGCCGCCGTCGGCACCGTCGATCAGGCGCTACTCGGCGCGCTGAAGGTCAAGTGGGCCCATCTGCGGGCCGCATCGTTATCCCGAAGCCTACTGGTTGTGGACGAGGTGCATGCGAGCGATGCGTATATGACCGAGCTGCTTCGCGTTCTGCTTTCTGCCCATCTCGAAGTGGGAGGGCACGCAATGCTCATGTCGGCGACGCTTGGGGCCAGTGCCCGAACCACGCTCATAGCCGGGCACCGCGACCAACCGCCGGACCCCACTACCGCGACAGAGGTTCCATACCCCTCCCTAACTCTCGTCCAGAGTAGCGACTCTAGCACCATCGAGATCGAAGGAAGCGGGCAGCATAAGGAGGTGGCGGTCAAGACCGAGCCGTGGCTCGCCAGTCCTGAGCGCATTGCCAAATGCGTCCAGGCGGCCGCAGAGAAGGGAGCGAAGGTGCTTCTGGTTCGCAATACGGTCGCGAGCGCGCAGGCCGTCTTCGACGAGCTGCTTTCCTTGGGGGTCGAAGACCTGTTGCTGGCCGTGAATGGCGTCGTGACTCTCCATCACAGCCGCTTCGCAGTCGAAGATCGCCACCGGCTCGACGACGCGGTGGAGGCTGCGATCGGCAAACGACGCGTCTCCGGCGGACGGATCGTCATCGGCACGCAGACCCTCGAGCAGTCCCTCGATATCGATGCAGACCTTCTGGTAACCGACCTCTGCCCCGTGGACGTCCTGCTGCAGCGGATCGGTCGCCTACACCGTCACGAGCGGAAACGCCCGTCCCAATTCGCTGTACCCCGATGTACCGTACTCGTGCCGGATGGCGGACTGGAAGCGGGCCTCGACGGAGGCCTCATGCGCCACGGGCTCGGCGTGGGCACCCGTGGCGGCGGCATCTACCGCGATCTGCTCGGTATCGAACAGACGCAGCGGTTAATCCTGCGGTTTCCGACCTGGGAAATCCCCGCCATGAACCGACTGCTCGTCGAGACGGCCACCAACCCGATTGCGCTTCGCGACCTGGCTCAGGAGCTGGGCGGACCGTGGGAGGAACAAGAGCAGCGGACCTTCGGCTTCGCAGCCGCTGAGACGGTGTGCGCGCGGGGACATAGTCTGACGCGAACTTGCCGGTTTGACGAAGAACTCACATTTTCCGACCTCGACGAGGAGGTACGCACAAGGCTTGGAGAAGACGGCCCGCGAGTGGCGCTCCGCCAGGCGGTGGCGGGGCCATTCGGGTCGCTAGTACAGACCTTCAACCTCCCCGCGCATCTATTCGGGGGCGCACACTCTGTACCGTCCCGTGCGGAGATCGAGTCGGCCACGCTTGGAGGAACTCCTCGAGACTTGGTGCTGGAGGTCGGATCGCACCGATTCGGCTACGATCGCGCCGGTCTCCGAGGCTCCGGGAAGGGCACCGGGTAATCGGTCCGGTGAGACCCCGACGGGAAGGAGGAAGTCGAGGCACTTGCATTTCTTCGAAGTATCGCTAATATATGAGGTGCAGCCCTCAGCCATTTCGCTCAGACGGCTGCCCTTGCGGCTCCGCATCGGAGGTATACACATGCATTCGACGAAGACGACACTCACGGTTCGTGAGATGAGGATCGTGTGCGAGATCAGGGAGGCTCACCTCGTGACGGAGGCGTCGCCCCAAGGCTGCTCTCCCGTTTCCCCCGAGTTCGGGGATAGTCCCATATGCGGTGCCGCCCGATCGAGGCGAATCGCTATCCCCCGCATCGGCGGGGACCTGCCACGTAAGTTGTCGCGACGCGACGATGAATAGTCTGCTTCGAGACCCGCTGATTCGGGTCCACATGGCCGAAGGCGGGATGGTGCGACTATCGCTTCCTTCCCTATACGCCGCCTTGGCGGATGACCGGGTCGTGGGCTATCCGGCGCTCAGGCCCCATCAGCGTCACGCTTGGCACGCCTTTCTCGCTCAGTTGGCGGCAATCGCCGTCGACCGCGCTGAAGGCCGAGAGGTTCCGCGTTCGCCTGATGCCTGGGAAGCCGCACTGCGGAACCTGACGCCCGGCTACGGCGATGACGAGCCTTGGCATCTGGTGATCGACGACGCGGGACTACCGGCTTTCCTGCAACCACCGGCGCCGGATGGACTGGCGACTTACAGTCGGGTCGTCGACACTCCTGACGACCTCGATCTGCTTGTCACGGCAAAGAACCACGAGGTCAAGCAGTCGGTCGCCCTTGCCGGGAGCCCCGAGGACTGGATCTTCGCACTCGTCAACCTCCAGACCATGTCCGGGTTCCTCGGGTCGGGAAACTACGGCATCGCGAGGATGAACGGCGGGTTTTCGTCACGCTCGTGCCTAGGGTTGGCGCCTGCGGACGGCGGCTTGGGCGCGCATCTGTTCGTCGACGTAGACCGCATGCTCGCGGACCGGGAGGGATTGCTCGATCGCATGGCGCCATACTTTCGGCCGCAGGACGGGTTGGCGCTACTCTGGCTCGAGCCTTGGGACGGCACCACGGCCCTAGACCTTCGCGACCTCGATCCGTACTTCATCGAGGTGTGTCGTCGGGTCCGGCTGGTCCATGATGGCGGTGGAATGGCCGCAAGAACCGCAGGGACCCAGACTGCGCGCATAGACGCCAAGGCCGCCAAGGGAAATCTGGGAGACTTCTGGACTCCTGTGCACGCAATTGACAAGAAAGCGCTGTCTTTGTCTGGCGGCGGCTTCGACTACAAGCGACTGTCGTCGCTGCTATTCGACAATGGCGCCTTTGATCCGCCCGCCGCCATGCGGGCCGACCCTGGCCGACAATGCGCGTGGCGCGTCGTGGCCAGAGCGATCGCCAGCGGCCAAGGCAAGACCGAGGGTTACTTCGAACGGACGAATATCCGCTTTGCCCCCCGAATTGCGCGATTGCTCTTCGGAGGGAAGGGGCGTGATATGCTCGCTGAAGTCGCGCGCCATCAGATCGACGAGATCGACGCTGTCGGTCGTGCCTTGAAGTCCGCCGTTGCTGCGGCAGCGAGCGGGGGCAAACCGCCTGCGGAGATTAGCAAGGAGGAACGCGCTCGGGCGACGCCCTTCGTCCGGCGCTTTGAGGCCGTCGCGGACGCATGGTTCTTCGAGGCGCTGCAAGAGCGATATCTGGCGAGGAACGACGATGAAGGGAAGGCCTGCAGGGGGGTATTCGTAGAACGTCTAACAGGTGCGGCACGCGATCTGCTCAGCGAGGCTGTCGGTGCACTGCCCTGCCCGACCATCCGTCGTCACCGTGCGCGAGCCAAGGCGCTTCACGCCTTCGAACGAGAACTTCGTCGCGCCGGCTCGGGGCCGCTCGCAGACCTTCCGGAGATTGTCCGCCAACATGGAAACGCATCATGACGGATCAGACACCCAATGCTGCAGCCCCATCCGAAGGGGAGTCCCGCCTACCCGACCTGCAGGAGACCGTCGTCAAATTGGCGCGGGGCGTGGCCAGGGCCGACTCCGGTTCGGCCGCGGCTCTTCGACGGGGTCCGCTTGCCGGACCGGGCGCGGCCGCGTTCTGGAAGCTGCTGGCCGACCTCGACATCCCGCAACGGGACCTGAAGGCGTGGGCAGGCGTCGCGCAAGCGGTCGCGATTCTTACGCCGGTCGGTTCGGGCAGAGACGAGTCGCCGGGTTCGGCGCATGACGGCGCCAGGCCCATGGGTAGTGCGCTCTTCGATGCCGGAATATCGGAACTGCGGCTCGCCCGCTTGCTGGCGGCAAAGGGAGACCTGCGCCACGACCTGCTCATCCGTACCTGCCGGCGTCTTGCTCGGGACGCCCGGTACCGTCGCTTCGATCTCCGCACCCTGGCATGGTTCCTGGTGCGTGGCGGCGAGGCAACGGATCAGAGGATTGCCCGGGACTACTATCGAGCCGAACGTCGCGATCATGCGGCGACGCACGCAAAAACCTTTCAGACCGAGGAATAGGGATCGATGCCAGAGACCAACTTCATTCAAATTCACAGTCTGCACGGCCATTCGGCCGTACTCCTGAACCGGGACGACTCCGGGCTCGCCAAGCGCATCTCCTACGGGGGCCGCACGAGGACTCGGATTTCTTCCCAATGCCTCAAGCGGCACTGGCGCACTGCGACAGGCGACCATGCGCTCGACAGGATCAACGGCGCGACCGCGGCCTGGCGATCCCGTGAGATCGTGACTCGCAAGGTAGTCGACGTGCTGAAGGAGGACGGTCACGACGAGAAAGTCGTCGAGGCCGTAGGAGGTGCCCTTCAGGTAGCCGTCTATGGTGACAAGGGTGCCCAGCGTAGTTCCCGTCAGCCGCTGTTGCTCGGGGAGCCGGAAGTCGCATACCTTCTGAAGGAGGCTCGCAGGCTGGCCAGCGAACATCCGAGAGACCCTGAAGCGGCGGGAAAGGCGGCAAACGCTTGGGGGAAGGATTCTAAGGCAAACTTGAAGGCGATGCGTGACGCCACCAGTTTGCCCGGTGGACTTGCCGCTGCCCTGTTCGGCCGCATGGTGACGTCCGACGTGGAGGCGAACCTCGACGCCGCAATCCACGTGGCTCACGCGTTCACGGTCCATGAGGAAGAAAGCGAGAGCGACTACTTTACCGTCGTTGACGACCTGCACAGGCTTGAAGACGATTCCGGCGCGGACCACATCGGCGAGACAGAGCTGACGAGCGGGATCTTTTACGGCTATGTCGTGGTCGACCGGTGTACGCTCGTCAAGAACCTCGGCAACGATGCCGACATGGCAGGGGAGGTTGTCGAGCGACTGATCCACCTGATTGCGACTATTTCGCCCGGCGCGAAGCTGGGTTCCACCGCGCCGTATGGTTTTGCGGGCTGGCTGCTCGTCGAGGCAGGCAACCGCCAGCCGCGCAGCCTTGCAGAGGCCTTCCGGCAACCATGCAATCCGACTTTCGAAGCAGCCCAGGAGGCGGTGGCGACGCAGCTTGAACGGCTTGACGGCGCTTACGGAGATCACGAAGCGAGGCGTGCGATGAGCCTTGCGGGCAAGACATTGCCCTGCGCAGACCTGGTCCCGCTCGCCGACTTGGCGCAATGGGCTGGCGCGGCCATGCGGAACGGTGAAGCGTGATGCGCTGGCTACGGTTTCGACTCGAGAGTCCGATGGCCTCCTTCGGAGCCGAGGCGATCGACGCCCGCGGGCCAACCGCCGATTTTCCGACCCAGTCGATGCTGACCGGCCTTCTCGCCAACGCCCTCGGCTGGACGCGGTCGATGCGTGAGCGGCACCAGCAGTTGCAGGACCGCCTAGTCTATGCTGCGCTGCGCCTGAACGAGCCGACGCTCGGACGCCTGACCGACTACCAGACCGCACAGCTCGCCAAGAACGACCGGGTCTGGACCACGAGGGGCAAGCCGGCGCGACGGGATGGCGGACCAAAGACGTTTGACGGATCCCACCAGCGCTGGCGCGACTATCACATGGACGTGTGCGTGGTGGGCGTGCTGCGTCTCGAGCGCGGGGAGCTCTCGCCAACCCTGGACGATCTCGCTTCCGCCCTCCAGCACCCCGCTCGGACACTGTTCATTGGGCGCAAGGGTTGTCTGCCAACGGGCCAGATCTTCGACGGTTGGGTCGATGACGCGCCCGATGCGCGTTCGGCGCTGGCGGTGATCGCACCGCAGAACGGTCGACGGGTACGGGCGCTCTGGCCCGAGTCCGAGAGCGTTGACGGGGCGAGTCTGCAAAGGTCCGTCACCGACGAGCGGAACTGGCTGACCGGACTGCATGGCGGCCAGCGACGGGTTTGCGAAGGTTTGTTGGCGTCCCCATGAACACGCAAATGATCGCCATTACGCTGGACATGCGCGCGTTCAATCTATGGGCGGCCGACCGCGGATTGGTCCGACGCGGGATCTTCGACGAAGGCTTCGCGTTGCACGTGTTGCTCTCTTCAGTGTTCGGCAAGTCTGCATTGCAGCCCTTTCGTCTCCTCTCGTCGCCGAGGCGGCGGGCGGCCTCTCTGTATGCGTATTCGGATTGCGACGAGGCGGCGTTGCGGGAGATGGCCCACACAGTCGCGACCCCCGATTGCCTGGCGGTAATCGACCCGAAGCGGCTCCGCTCCAAACCGATGCGCCTCGAATTCGCCGTTGGTCAACGGCTCGGCTTCGACCTCCGGGTGCGGCCTGTTCGGCGCTTGCAAAGGAAGCTCGCGACAGGTCTTGGCCCCACACTGAGCGCGGGCGCGGAAGTAGACGCCTATGTCGTCGATGCGCAGCGTAAGCCGGCCAGCCCGGACGGCGCATTGCAGGAACCATCGATGCCGAAGCGTGAGCGCGTCTATGCCGTTTGGCTGACGGAGAGGCTGGCCGACGCGGCCACAATCGACCCGAAAGGCTGCAGGCTTACCGCTTTTCGCCGCACCAGGGTGTCGCGTGGTGACGGGCGGGGGCCCGAAGGCCCCGATGCGACGATCCAGGGCGAACTTACCGTATGCAATCCGGAAGCGTTTGCGCAGCGTTTGCGGAACGGCGTGGGACGTCACCGGGCTTACGGTTACGGCATGCTTCTGCTGCGCCCGCCCGGACGCGTCCGGGCCGCCGCAGGAGAATAGTCAGGCAATGCTCAAGGGACGGTTGGGGCTGGAAACTGCGCGCATCCCTCATGCCGATCGCGCAGGGTTGCTATGGCTGTCGCGTGGCGCGCTGACGGCGCGGGACGGTACGCTTTCCTTTGAGCGAAGCGGCGAGCCAGCGAACAACGACCCGCTGTCACCTGGGCGATACTCCGTGCCCTTTCAAGGCGTATCGATGATTCTGCTGGGGCCTGGCTCTACGGTCAGCCACGATGCGCTTCGGCTCCTCGCGCGCCACGGCACCGCGCTGGCGGCCGTCGGCGCTGACGGGGTCCGTCACTACACCGCCCCGCCGCTGATCTCCGATCGGTCCGGCCTCGCCCGGAAACAGGCGGTTGCATGGGCCAACGAGAAACGGCGCCTGGACATCGCCAGACGGATGTATGCTTGGCGCCTCGGCACCGTTTTGCCCCACAGAGATATCGCCATCTTGCGTGGGATTGAAGGAGCACGGATGAAAGAGACCTACCGTCTGGTCGCCGCCCAGGTCGGAGTCCAATGGCACGGGAGGCGATATGACAGGTCTCGACCATCGGCCAGCGACTTGCCAAACCAGGCGCTCAATCATTGTTCGAGCGCGGTCGAGGCGGCCGCCGCGATCGCGGTCTCGGCAACTTCAACGATTCCTCAGCTGGGCTTCGTCCACGAAGACCCCGGACAATCGTTCGTACTCGATATCGCAGATCTGTTCCGGGACACGATCACCATTCCTGTCGCGTTTCGCGCGGCGAAACGGGCTAGCGCGCCGCCATTCGAGAATTTGGAGCGCTTGGCGCGCCAGGAGACAGGGCGGGTGCTGGCGCGCGAGCGGACAATTCCGAAGATGATCGAGCGGATCAAGACGCTCTTCGACGACGAGGGCGGTGCGGCAAGGCGTACCTGATGCCTATGACCGTGTTCGTCACTCGCGATGTAGAAGCCCGCTATCGAGGGTTTCTGGCCTCGACCATGCTTGAGGTCGCTCCGGGCGTCTATGTGTCACCCGACCTCTCGGCTGGCGTTCGGGAGCGTATATGGTCGGTCGTCAGCGAATGGTACCGGGATCTCGGGCGTGGGGCCGTGGCCATGATCTGGCGTGATCGAAACGCCTCCGGCGGCGTCGCCTTGCGACATCTCGGCGACCCTCCCAAGGAGATTCTCGATGCTGATGGCGTCTTGCTGGTGAAGCGCTCTTGATCCCCGCCCGCCCCCAATTGTTGGCAAATCAGCCTGAAATCAAGGAGTTACTTACGAGGGGCTCCCCCGCGCTCGCGGGGATGGACCTGGAAGCGTGTCGGGCGGGACTGCTGGCGGGCAGGCTCCCCCGCGCTCGCGGGGATGGACCCGGCGATCTCGGCTTGGGACTGGTTCTCGGTCAGGCTCCCCCGCGCTCGCGGGGATGGACCCGACCTGATGGCGACAATCACCGGCGAGCATGAGGCTCCCCCGCGCTCGCGGGGATGGACCCTGCACAGGCTCCCGCGACCGAACGCCCCGCTTGGCTCCCCCGCGCTCGCGGGGATGGACCCCCCTGCGAATGCGATACCAGTAGCAGCCCCGAGGCTCCCCCGCGCTCGCGGGGATGGACCGTGGACGATCGGCTCGATCGAGCCTCGGATTTGGGCTCCCCCGCGCTCGCGGGGATGGACCTTTCGGCTAAGGCAAAGCCAGGCGGTGAACCTGGGGCTCCCCCGCGCTCGCGGGGATGGACCCTGGCAGGAGTACCCGGCGTTGACCCATACGCGGGCTCCCCCGCGCTCGCGGGGATGGACCTCAGGGCGAAGTGGTCGGGAAGACCGCCGATCGGGCTCCCCCGCGCTCGCGGGGATGGACCCAATGGGGCCAGCTGTCGGTGGAGCAACGCCGAGGCTCCCCCGCGCTCGCGGGGATGGACCCCAGGCCGAGGTGGTCGGCAAGGTCGCCGACCAGGCTCCCCCGCGCTCGCGGGGATGGACCCCTGTGGAACAAGACCCATGACATTCACTCCGTGGCTCCCCCGCGCTCGCGGGGATGGACCCGGGGCCTTGTAGGAGTGCGGGGGCACCGCACAGGCTCCCCCGCGCTCGCGGGGATGGACCCAGCCCGGTATCGCCGTCGAAGTCGTCGTTCTCGGCTCCCCCGCGCTCGCGGGGATGGACCGGTAAGGTTCACGAATTCCGGGGCGCGGCGGGGGGCTCCCCCGCGCTCGCGGGGATGGACCTTGGTGGATTGCCTTACAGTCCCGAGCACCCGAGGCTCCCCCGCGCTCGCGGGGATGGACCCAACGAGGGGAGAGCGCGAGAGATGCGTATCAAGGCTCCCCCGCGCTCGCGGGGATGGACCGTTCTACGACCTGTCCGGCTTTCCGTTCATGACGGCTCCCCCGCGCTCGCGGGGATGGACCCGCCGCACCGCATACCCCTCGCCGATCCGGCCGGGCTCCCCCGCGCTCGCGGGGATGGACCCGTCATCCACTCGCTCGACTCGTAGCCCTTGGCGGCTCCCCCGCGCTCGCGGGGATGGACCCGAGGGGTACCAGATGACAAAGAACGAACAAATGGCTCCCCCGCGCTCGCGGGGATGGACCCCCGCGTGACTACGCCGGAATTCGGCTGCACAGGGCTCCCCCGCGCTCGCGGGGATGGACCTTCCGGCTGCCAGGCCGGAGCGGAAGTCATGGCGGCTCCCCCGCGCTCGCGGGGATGGACCCTGACGGAGCTTCTGGCGAACCGCCCGACGCCAGGCTCCCCCGCGCTCGCGGGGATGGACCCGCGCAGGGATGGCACAGGGACGAGCGAGAGAAGGGCTCCCCCGCGCTCGCGGGGATGGACCCATGTGCGTGGACGCTGGCAGGTTATGCGATGCGGCTCCCCCGCGCTCGCGGGGATGGACCCTCGGGAAGATCGACCTCCTGATCGTCGACGAGGGCTCCCCCGCGCTCGCGGGGATGGACCCCAGGCGATGGGCGGCTACGGCGCCGGTCCGCGGGCTCCCCCGCGCTCGCGGGGATGGACCCGGCGTTTTCCGCGCGTTTACGGTGTCGCCGGTGGCTCCCCCGCGCTCGCGGGGATGGACCCCGATGTCGCGGCCTCGCAAGACGACCGTATGCGGCTCCCCCGCGCTCGCGGGGATGGACCCCTCTGGTAATCCGCCGGCATACAGAGCGGAAGGGCTCCCCCGCGCTCGCGGGGATGGACCCCGGACGGAATCCGGACGGTAAAACGACGCGACGGCTCCCCCGCGCTCGCGGGGATGGACCCGTACTCGTAGCCGGGGATCGACACCACGCCCGGGCTCCCCCGCGCTCGCGGGGATGGACCCGCGCCGCAAACCTTCAGCGCTTGGCCGGCGGGGCTCCCCCGCGCTCGCGGGGATGGACCGTGAAGAGTCCGAAGTCCGAGGAGTCTTCCGGCGGCTCCCCCGCGCTCGCGGGGATGGACCTGACGCCCTGTTTGCGCGGGCTAGCGTATCGGTGGCTCCCCCGCGCTCGCGGGGATGGACCCGCGCTGCTCGGATAGACGAAACTTGTGCGCCGGGCTCCCCCGCGCTCGCGGGGATGGACCCATGTCCCGCATGGCGGAGGTTTCGTGCTCGTGGGCTCCCCCGCGCTCGCGGGGATGGACCCCTGCAACCAAGCCTTGCCGCCCCAGCCCAGCCGGCTCCCCCGCGCTCGCGGGGATGGACCCATGGACGGTCACCCGGACGGCGACGTGACGCAGGCTCCCCCGCGCTCGCGGGGATGGACCCCCGACGTTGAAGAGTTTGTGGGAGCGGCTTTCGGCTCCCTCGCGCTCGCGGGGATGGACCTGCTCGTGGAGCTGGGGTCTGGTCTCCCGTGGAGGCTCCCCCGCGCTCGCGGGGATGGACCGTATCAGGAGCGCGTCGCGGTGCTGCTGGAGGAGGCTCCCCCGCGCTCGCGGGGATGGACCCCTCGACTACGCGCGGGCGGTCGTCCAGCGCTTGGCTCCCCCGCGCTCGCGGGGATGGACCTTCTTTCTTCGTCCGTCCGGATCTCGACTAGGCGGCTCCCCCGCGCTCGCGGGGATGGACCCGCGCTACTCCGCTACCTCACGGGCGCGCGAGAGGCTCCCCCGCGCTCGCGGGGATGGACCCACGCTTCGTCGCTGCCGATCTGGAAGGCTCTCGGCTCCCCCGCGCTCGCGGGGATGGACCCCGGTGCCATACGCAGGGATTGTCCTCACCGAAGGCTCCCCCGCGCTCGCGGGGATGGACCCTTGTCGACCTTCTCCAGCAGCGCTGCGTAGCTGGCTCCCCCGCGCTCGCGGGGATGGACCCGGCGACGGGATAGGCGGAGATTGCCCTGTCAGGGCTCCCCCGCGCTCGCGGGGATGGACCCAAACTCTACCGAGTGGTACCTTTCCCTTCCGGGGCTCCCCCGCGCTCGCGGGGATGGACCCGACGGGAAGACGTATCAGCGGATCGAGAACTTGGCTCCCCCGCGCTCGCGGGGATGGACCGCTCACTGCGGACCGCATGTGGGTAGCCCAGGAGGCTCCCCCGCGCTCGCGGGGATGGACCCACTCGATCCGGGGCCGTACGCCACTCCCAGCCGGCTCCCCCGCGCTCGCGGGGATGGACCCCTCAACCAGGTCGGCGTCGGGGCGCCGTCCGCGGCTCCCCCGCGCTCGCGGGGATGGACCCCCGCCACGACGTGCCGACGAGCGGCACGACCAGGCTCCCCCGCGCTCGCGGGGATGGACCCGGAGAAACCCCAATGACCGAGTTCAAGACCCTGGCTCCCCCGCGCTCGCGGGGATGGACCCCGCGGGCCGAAGAGACCGACCGCATCCGAACCGGCTCCCCCGCGCTCGCGGGGATGGACCCCGCGGGGATGGACCCTGCACTTGCCGTCTGTCCCGTGCAGGGTTGCGGGCTCCCCCGCGCTCGCGGGGATGGACCCACGACCGTAAACGGCCGCCCGTCCCACCGGACGGCTCCCCCGCGCTCGCGGGGATGGACCCGGCGTAATGGATCGCCTGCTCGTCGGTCTCGAGGCTCCCCCGCGCTCGCGGGGATGGACCCGCCTGGCCGTCCTTCCGCACCCACACCATCAGGGCTCCCCCGCGCTCGCGGGGATGGACCGTGGAGCGTCCGAGACATCGCCGACCCCGACGCGGCTCCCCCGCGCTCGCGGGGATGGACCCGAGTCGAGGATGCATCGGAGCGTAGAAGCTGCGGCTCCCCCGCGCTCGCGGGGATGGACCCGACAGGGACTTCGGACGCCGCGTGTGCCGTCTGGCTCCCCCGCGCTCGCGGGGATGGACCCGAAGCTATCGCGCGCGTGGCCGTAGGCGCGTTGGCTCCCCCGCGCTCGCGGGGATGGACCCGCGCTGATCGAGAAGGTCGACATCCTACTTCGGGCTCCCCCGCGCTCGCGGGGATGGACCTTGAAGATCATCTGGCAGGAGATCATGGCCCCGGGCTCCCCCGCGCTCGCGGGGATGGACCGTTCTCGATCCGGCGGTCGCGCCCTTCCTTGTCGGCTCCCCCGCGCTCGCGGGGATGGACCCGAGCACCGAGGTTTCGAAGCGGTTCACCAGGTGGCTCCCCCGCGCTCGCGGGGATGGACCCAGGGGTAGAGGCGTGCCCTTGACGCCGCGCGGGGCTCCCCCGCGCTCGCGGGGATGGACCCGAACCAGCGCTTGCAGTCAGCGTACGCATAGGGGCTCCCCCGCGCTCGCGGGGATGGACCCGAGATATGTTAGAATGTAGACCAATCCGCGAGGGCTCCCCCGCGCTCGCGGGGATGGACCGATTGGGCGTCTCCAGTGCATCGGTCGTCAATAGGCTCCCCCGCGCTCGCGGGGATGGACCCGCGCTCAGAATCCCGCGACGCCGGCGACGAGAGGCTCCCCCGCGCTCGCGGGGATGGACCCGGTTGCTGACCTGGTTCCGGTACGCAAGGGTAGGCTCCCCCGCGCTCGCGGGGATGGACCCGACTCCACGGCAGGCATCGCAATCTGGTCGTGGGCTCCCCCGCGCTCGCGGGGATGGACCCGGTTGCTGACCTGGTTCCGGTACGCAAGGGTAGGCTCCCCCGCGCTCGCGGGGATGGACCCGCGCTCAGAATCCCGCGACGCCGGCGACGAGAGGCTCCCCCGCGCTCGCGGGGATGGACCCGTCTCCCCGCCCGTCGCCGGGTCGACCAGCAGGGCTCCCCCGCGCTCGCGGGGATGGACCCGCATGATACAAACAACGTGCCGGCGTTCGCGCGGCTCCCCCGCGCTCGCGGGGATGGACCCCATTCGACGAACGCCCGCGTCTCCCGCAGTTGGGCTCCCCCGCGCTCGCGGGGATGGACCTCTGATAGAAGTCGGCGACAAGCTGGAATCGGAGGCCCCCCCGCGCTCGCGGGGATGGACCCCACATGGGGAACACCCCGATGCGCACGAACGTGGCTCCCCCGTGCTCGCGGGGATGGACCGTCTCTATGGGAGCGGCTCTCCGGTGCTGTCCAGGCTCCCCCGCGCTCGCGGGGATGGACCGTTTGTCGCCCAACCAATGCTCGCCGCGTTGCTCTGGGCTCCCCCGCGCTCGCGGGGATGGACCCTACACGGGCGTGGAGCTGTATGATGTGGATTGGGCTCCCCCGTGCTCGCGGGGATGGACCCTCCGCCATGACGTGGATCTGCAGCACCTGGCCGGCTCCCCCGCGCTCGCGGGGATAGACCCATGAGCACCGGCTTTCGTCGGTCCGCCCCCTGGGCTCCCCCGCGCTTGCGGGGATGCACCCGGCAAAACGACGCGCCGGTTGTTGCGCGCCGCGGCTCCCCCGCGCTCGCGGGGATAGACCCTCGTCCGCGTCGGCAGCGTAAATGCGCTCGGAAGCACCCCTGCGCAGGGTGCCTGATGGAGACGAGCACTGGCTCTATACGATGCGTGCGCCAGACCCCGACGTCTCGAAAAGCTATCCCGTCCGTGCTCAGTCGGCACGGGACACGTATCGCGCTGTCGGCCGGACGCAGCGGAACGGATTGCACAGCGACTCGACGAGAGGAAGGAACCCGTGGCTGAGCCGCGGCCCTTGTCCAAAACTTCGAATCGGGCCGACAGGGGGCAAGGCGTTGTCGCGCGCTTCTTGGAGTTACGCGGGGCTACGCCACAATTCAGGCGCCGCCGGCGGCCCTTCCGGCGTCTCTCGGCGACTCCCGCCAGAGCGCGACCGCCTTTCCGTATTCGCCGGTGGCCAAGGCGACGCACGCGCGGGTCATCAGGGACTCCCGTGAGCGGTGCTGCAGACAGGCCTGCCGCGCCAGGGCCTCCGCCTCCGCCAGCGCGCCCTCTTCGAGCGCCAGCCGTGCCTGCACTCGCAAGCGCGCCGCACTGCGCTCGACGTCGAGGATCGAATGCAGGTCCGTCCCGCACCGGTAGCAGACCGGATCTCCCGCGAACCTCGCACGGCAGGTCGGACAGCGGTCCATGTCCCTACTCCAGGAAGAACAGGATGTCTTCGATCTGCGCCCGCAGGCGTTCGGCGGCTTCGATATCCGCATTCTGCAGCGCGTCCCGCATATCCTCCATCAGGTCGACGAGTTCGTCCCGATCCTCTCCGGCCGCCGATTCCAGCGCCGCCTCTGCCCGCTCCAGCGTGTCCTGGAACCCCGCCCCCGACGCGTCCGGCCTGGGCGCTTCTTCCGGAACCGCGTCGGAGCCGGCCTCGGACTCGTCCGGTTCCGCCGCGGCGGTCCATCCCTCGCCCAGATGCCGATCGATCCGCTCCCTCGCCGCAGCGATCTCGGCCTCCGACGCCACCCGAAACGCGTCCTCGACCACGCCCCGGATTTCGCGGCCGGTTCCGCGCTCCAGCACCCGAACGTGGAGGAGCCCGTCCAGGTCGAGGCTATAGGTGAATACCAGGCCCTGTTTCGAGACGCCCGGCCGGGAGTTCAGACCCTCGAAACGAAACGAGCCGATCTGCAGGTTTCTCCGGGCGTCGGGATCCTCTCCCTGAAAGACCCGGACGATCACCTCATCCTGATCCTCGTACCAGGTATAGAACACGTCGTGTGCCGTCGCGGGCAGCTTCGAGTTCCTCCGGATGATCGGCACGAAAACTTCGTTGGACATCATTCCGTAGAGTTCGCCCCGGACGCTGGTGCCGAAGGTGTAGGGCGTAATGTCCACGAGAACGGAATCCATGTCGAGGCCCATCTCCATCCCCGCCTGCACGCCCGCGCCGAACGCGACGCACAGGTCCGGGTCCACCTCGCCGTGCGGCTCCTGGCCGAGCCGCTGCCGCAGGACTTCGCTCACTTTCGGAATGCGCGTGGAACCGCCCACCAGCAAGACCTTGTCGAGTTGGCTCGGAACCGCGTTCGCGTCCGTGAGCGCGGTCGAAACTTTCTGGACCGTGCGGTCGAGCAAGGACTCGATCAACGATTCGAATTCGTGGCGGTCGAGCTCGTAGGACAAGTGCTTCGGCACGCCGTCCACCGTCGCGACATGATCCTCCTGCACCCGGGCGTGCGGGCGCTCCGAGAGTTCGATCTTGGCTTTCTCGGCCGACCGTTGCAGGCGCGCGCGCAGGACGGGATCGTCGCGCACGTCGACCACGCCCATCTCTTCCGCCATATACGCGTAGAGCCGTTCCACGATCGCGTCGTCGAAGTCGTTTCCGCCGAGCCGATTGTCGCCGGTCGACGCAAGCACCTCCACGATGCCCGCCTCGATCGACACCACCGACACGTCGAAAGTTCCGCCGCCGAGATCGTAGACCAGCACCGTTCGCCGCTCGTCGGCGCCGCACTCGTAGGCCAGCGCGGCTGCGGTCGGTTCGTTGATGATGCGGCGCACGTCCAGCCCGGCGATCCGGCCCGCTTCCCGGGTCGCCTGGCGTTGCGCGTCGGTGAAGTAGGCGGGAACGGTGATGACAGCCTTCCGAACCGGCCGGCCGAGCGACCGCTCCGCCCGGTCCTTCAGCGACCGCAGGATAAAGCCCGAGATTTCCTGCGGCAGATATTCCTGGTCCCCGAGTCGAACCCGCTCGCCGGAACCCATCTTCCGCTTGATCGACGCGACGGTCCTCTCCGGCGCCGCCGCGAGCTGGTTCAGCGCTTGCCGGCCCACCACGACGTTTCCGTCCGGGTCCAGCCCCACGACGGAGGGGAGAATCTTTGCGCCGTCCTCGGCCAGAATCTCGGGCTTCCCGTCGACCAGTACCGAAACCTCCGAGTTGGTCGTCCCGAGATCGATACCGATTACCGGTTCCGTTTCCATGTTCAGGATTCTCCTGCCTCGGCCCGGTTCACGCCGACGTCCGCAAGACGCAGCACTTCGCCGCCGCGCGTATACCCGGCCCTGTATTCTTCGACCACCTCCCCGTCCGGCTTTCCGGAGACCGAGACCGTCCTGGACGCATGCATGACGCGCCCGTCGAACGGTCGTCCGACAGCCGGAATCGCCTTTACGTCCAACTCGCCGAGCACCCGGTCGAACCGCCGGAGCGCCATGTCGTATCCCTCGGCGAGGCTCTGCAGGCCCTTGCGGTCCGCGCGCCAGAACCGCCGATTCTGCGCCCCGGCCTTCCGGACCGCATCGGCGCCCCGGGCCAGCGCATCGCGCACCTCCAGAAAGCGGCGGACGACGTCTTCCTCCCCCGCCGCGCGAGCGCGTCGGTCCACTTCGCCCAGGTCATCCGTTCGCTCCCGGGTCAGAACGGCCGCCCGCTGGTCGCGCTGGCGGACCAGGTCCGCCAGACCTGCGCTCAACTCCGTAGCCTCGGACAGCGCTCGGGTCGACTTCGATTGCTCGCGGTTCTGCGAGCGGACCTCCTGACGTAACGCGGCGATCTCGGAGAAAACGCCCTGCAGGTCCCCTCCGCCGGCGAACCCGTCGTCCGGGTCCTCCCACGCCGACGCGATCTCCGCCGCAGCGGGCAACGTCTCGAGCCACCGGCGAAAGTCCTCCAGTACGAGCGCCTTCCACTCCTCACCGGGCGCGTTCATCGCCGCCCCCGGTCGCCTTGCCTTCGATCGCGAGGAGGGCGCCAAGGCCGGGCGTCCTTCGACGGTCCGGCGGCGCCTCCGCCAGCGCTTCCAGCGCCAGCTTGAAGTCCCCGATTTCCGCGTCGCCGAACAACGATTCTCGCACGCGCGAACGTCGGTCCTTCAGCGCCTCGTACGCCTTCGAAATCCGCTGAAACCGTTCCGGATCCCTCTCCGGCGTATGTCGCCTGACGAGTTGCAGATACCGTTCGCGGATTTCCTCCTCCGACGCGGAGGCGGGCAATTCCAGTGCGAGGTAGTGGGCGAGCATCCTGCTTCACTCCTCGCGCACCCGGGACGCCCGCGTGCCTTCGCCCGCTTTCCGGAAGAGAAGGTCGGCCATTACCGGGCTCAGCCTGGCGCGCAGGCCGGCATGCTGCGTCGCCTGGGCGAGCGCGTCCAGGTATTCCGAAATTTTCGGGACCGCGCGCACCTTTCGAATTTCCTCGCGACGCCGCTTCCTGGACAAGTCGTGCCAACGATTCACTCCTGTCAGGGCGACGAGCAAACCGAGATGGGTTTCGACGTTTTCGTCCGAAAACGGCGTTCCTGCGTTAATGTCGCTGCACTCGGCAACCTCCTGCAGAACCGCCTCGACCCCCAACCTGGCCATGATCTCCATGGACATTTCGAAGTGCGCGAAGTCGGCTTCGTCCGGATCGAGTCCGTCCGCGTCCTCTTCGTCGCCCGGGAACGCCAGGCCGGGATCCTCGTCGTGGAACGGCAGCGGCAGCAGTTCGTCGTCTTCCGGCTCGAGGACATCGAAATCGAACGAGCGAAGCGCGCGGGCGAGATCGCCCCGGAAACTCCTCCAGATGCGCTGCGACAAGGCCCGCATCCGCTGTCGGGTCGCCGGATCGGCGGCCTCCACGAGTCGCCTCGGCAGGCTCGGCTCCGCCTTCACGCCCTCGTGCAGCCCGATCAGCGAGGCGAGGAAGTGCAGGACGTCGCGATGCTCGCTCGACAAGGGCCCCTGGAGCGCGAGATCGATCGCATTCCAGGCCTGCCGGAACAGGTCGTTGCTCAGCAACATTTCGAGCGCCTCGAGGAGCAAGTCTCCGCCGAATCCCTCGAGGACGTTCGGATAGACTCGCATCAGGAGGTCGACGGTCCTCAGGTTGTCGAACAGAATCCAGAACGCGTCGGGAAGCGGACGCAGCAAGGCCATACGTTCCTCGGCGCTCAGCCGGACGACTTCTTCCCGTCGCGCCAGGAGGGCCTTCTCGACGCCGACCGCCATGGATAGAGAAAAACTCTTGGACCACGCAAACTCGGTCACGTCCTTCGACAGGAACACGAGAACCCGAAGTTGGTCCGGCAGGGGAAGATGCGCGATTCCCGACTCGACGAGTTCGACCGGGTCGCCCTCTTCTGCAAAAAGGTCGAGCAGAATTCGCTTCGCCGGCAGGATATGCGCGAGAACGGCCCGCCCGGTGGCCGCGGCACGGGCGATGTCCGTTGCGGCGGACGAGTACCGCCCCCGCCGTGCCGACATGGAGGCGGACTGCAGGAACCCCAGCGCCTGCTGGTCTCGAACCCGCGCGTCGTGCGGAGCGCGCGACGCGGCCTCGGCGAGCACCGCCTCCGCCTTTCGGTAGGCGTTGCGCTGGTAGTAGTTGGCCGCCAGCTCCAGCATCGGCGTCGGATCGGTCGGAAAATTCGACGCCATCCGATTCATGAGCGATTCGAACCGGTTCCGGTCCCGAGAGCCCCGCCGCATCAATACGCTCGCGAAGAGGTACCCCTCCCGATTGAGCGGATCGGCGCGCAGACTCTGTTCGATTAATTCCATCGAGACCCAAGAGAGATCCGACGGCGGAGCGCCCAGAATTGCCTCGAGGTTGCGATCGTGCTCCTGGTAGTCCAGGAACAGGTCCCGCCGAAGCTGGAACGCCAGCCGGGCCAGCCATTCCAGAATTGCGGCCCGCGCCATCGCGCGATCGTCCGGATCCGGATATTCCGTCTCCAGCGCGCGCAGATACGCTGCGACCCCCGCCGAGTCCAGATGGGAACGAGGCGCGTACTCGTCCAGGAAACGAACGCGCAGAAGCGTGGCTTCTGCCTCCCGGCGGGGCAGGAGTTGCCCGACGACGCTCCGAAGCGTCGACAATTCCAGTTTGCCGTCGTTCTCGGCAATCCCGGCGAGCCGAACCAGTGCGGTCACGGCCTCTCCCGGGCGCTCGGGACACAACGCTGCGGCGAGCGCGCCGATATCCGCGGCGATGAGGGGCGCCGATCCCTCCTCCAGGACCGAGACCTCGAGCGAACGCGCCAACTCGCGTCGCAGTTCGCCGGTCAGGCCCAGCGCCGCCTGGACCGCCGTCGGCGCCGAAGCGTCGGCGTCGCCGAGCATGGCTTTCCAGGATGCGACCGTCCCCGAGAGCGGAAAGTCGTCCGGGATCAGGGGTAGCGCCCGCCGAAGCGACGCGTCGTCGCCGGCCCCGAAGTCCGCCATCGCCCGGCAGAACGCGCGCCAGGGCGCGAAGGCCGAGCGACGCCCGACGTCCCGGAGCCCGTTCGCCGCCTCCCGCCACTCGGCCGCATCCATCCTGTCGACGACGTCCCGCACGCGTTCCGCGTCCCGGCGAAACGGATCCTGCGCATCCAGCGCGTCCAGTCCCTCCCAGCACCGGCGCGTCACCAGAACGTCCGCCAAAGCGCGCTCGACGGAAGCGGACCGGGCACCGGCCTGCAGGAACTCCGCGTAGGCGCGCACGGATTCCGCCGAGTCCAGCGCCCGGACGAGGACCCGCAGGTCTTCCTCCGTGAGCGACGCTCCCCGGATCTCCGAGCGAAGCCGCGTCGATCGCGCCCGCATGGCGGCCGCCTCCGTCGTCATGCCCTTGTCTTCGAGATTGCGGGCGCGGCACATCGTGGCCGCGCAGAACAGGACCGGCAGCCGTTCGAGCTCGATTCGCTCGCGTTCCAGCTGCTTGAGAAGGTCCAGCGCCTTCCTGCCGTTCCCTTCCGCAAGGAGCGCGTGGACCGTCTGGACGCCTTCCGTGACCCGCTGGCGGGCGGCTTGCCGCGAAGCGCGCTGTCGCGCCCGTTGTCGCTGTTTTCGGGAGGCCATGTGGTGCGGTGTTCGCCGTTCTCGCTCGGCAGGCGCATTGGCCTGCGACCATCATCCGGGAAGAGAGCTCGTAGTCCCGACGCGGGAACGGGCGGAGCTATGCCATTCTACGGGCCCCCGTCACGCGATCAAGGGCTGCAGCGCCGGTGGAGAGACGCGGCCGCCCGGTCGAGCCGCGGCTCGCGGCCGCGCCGGGAGGCCTTGCCTGCCGGGCGTTCTTCCCGTCAACCCGCGTCCAGGAACGCGAGAATCGCTTCGTTGACCTCGGAGACCCGCTGCCACTGCGCAAAGTGACTCGCGTCCGCGATCAACAGCAACTCCGCCCCCGGTATGAGCTCCGCCATGCGCCGGGTGTGACTCTCGGCGATCGCCTCTTCGTGCAAGCCGGCGGCGATCAGGAAGGGAGTCGTGATCCCCGCCAGCGCCTCCTCGGAGAATTCCGGCTGGCTTCCCCACATGGCCAGGACCTTGCCGGAGAACGCCTCGAACGCGTCGGGCGTCGGCGAAATGCGCCCGTACTGCGCCGCCGAGCGCTCGACGAACTCGTGAATCACGGCGTCCTCGAACGCCGACGCCATGACGCCGGACACGTGGTAGTTGGCGCCCAGCGCAAACACCCGAACGAGCCGCTCGCGGCTATTGATCGCCAGCTCGAGGCCGATATTGCCGCCGTCGCTCCAACCGACCAACGCCGCGCGCGCCACGGATAGGCTGTCCATGACGCCCATGACGTCGCTCGCCATCAGGCTGTAGCCGTACGGCCGCTCGTCGTCGGTCGACCGGCCGTGGCCCCGACTGTCGATCGAGATCACGCGGTACCGTTCGGCGAGCGCGGGAATCTGCCCGCCGAAATCCTCGCTGGCGCCGAGGCCGCCGTGCAACATCAGAACCGGTTCGGCGTCTTCGGGTCCGAAGGTGGCGTACCAGAGCCTGGCGCCGTTGACCTCGACGGCGCCGGTCTCGACCGGCTCGGGCATGGGAAGGGGAGGGGTGAGGTCGATCCGTTTCGTCATCGCGTCTCTCCTACGTATCGAACGCGTCGTCGCGCCCGGTCCGGACCGCGGACGTCGTAGCCCCGGGACCGGTCGGAACGTCGCCATGACGCCGCCGTCCACGGCGAGAATCTGGCCCGAGACGCAGGCAGCGTCGGAGGATAGCAGGAACGCCGCCGGGCCCGCGAGATCGTCCGGTCGCCCAGCCTGCGGCGCGACGGCCGCCCCGTCCGCGCCGCGAGCGATCCGACGAAGGGACGCTCAGAAGCGAAGCCCCAGACGGAGTCCGAAGTCGGTGTCGGACTCCCCGCCGCTTCGGTGCCCCGCCGTCAGGTCCGCGTCGACGCCGTCTCGGGTGAAGCCGACGCCGGTCCGGTATCGGTGCGAGCGCGGCTCCCCGCCGAACGCCATGTCGGCAAACGGCGTCAGAAGCCCGCCAGCCGCCGCGAAACCGTAGCCCGCGCGCGCCGTCACCGACATGACTTGCGGCTCGTTACCGGCGCGTTCCTCGTCGAACAAACGTTCGCGCGTCAGCGCGCCGTGCCGTCGCCCTCCCCATGCCGGGCCGATCGAAAGCGACAAGCCCCGTCCCCCGTCCTCCGGGTTCAGCCGCGCTTCCGCGCTTGCGCCCCATTCCCGCGTCCCTGACCGGCCGTGCAGCGCCAGCAGCTGCCCGCTCGCCTCGAAGTTCAGCCGCGACCCCGGCTTCGACAGACGAACGCCGCCGGAAACCTCGACGCCGGCGCCCGCCACCCCGTCGCCGCCGTCCTGGCGCACCGCCAGCCCGCCGCGCGGCCGAATCTCCAGACCGTACCCGGAAAGCGCCACGCTGTCGCGTTCCGCCTCCACGCCGCCGCGCAGGCGCCAACTCCTTGCCGTCAAACCGCCGATCGAGCTCTCCGACGGACCGTCCGTTTCGATCTGCCCGAGATTCGCGCCGCCGACCGCCGACAGGGACAGGTTTCCGCTCCGCGCCAACGGCAGGCGGCCGCTCACCGAAACCGCCAGAAGCGTGAGGTCGGCCTTCTCCGTCTCGCCGTCGAACCTCCGGTGCTCCGCCTCGCCCGTTCCTGCGCCGAGAACCGCACGCACGGCGCCGCCGTTCTTCGCCGTCAACTGCGCATAGGGCCACGCCGCCGTCAGCGAAGTCTCGAGTCCGCCCTCGAACTCCGCCAGCCGGTAGTCTGCCTCGCTCCAGCCCCGGGATACGGCCACTCCGGCCGTCAGCCGCCCGTTCAGCCGCGCATCCGCGCCCAGCCAGACCGTCCGCTGCCTGCCGTCCCAGCTGTCGCCGCTCTTTCGGCCCTCGAAACTGCGCTCGTCGCCCCGGCCCCACACGGTCCAGTCCCGACCGCCCGCATCCGCACCGGCGAGCGACAGGGCGAACGCGCTGCGCAGAAGGAGAGTCTCCCCGTCGACCCCGTACGACGAATCGCCGCCCGTTCGCCCGATCCCGTCGCCCGCACCGCGCAACCGGGATCCGGTCGCGCTACCCGCCCGATAGCCGGACACCGCGGCCGCCGCCTGCGAGTCGCGGGAGCCGCCCACGCGGCGCCCGGCCAGCGTCAACGACCCCGCTCCCGGCGCCGCGTCGAGACGTCGCCCGATCGTATCCGCCGCGCCGTCGATCGAAGCCTGCGCCGCCGCCGCCAGCACGGGTTTCAACACCCGCCGTTCCATTTCCGCCGACGGTCCCGGTCCCGGCGTCGCGGTCGCCGCGTTCGACTCCGCCCCCGTGCCGCCGTGTCCGACCGCGCGGACGCGGAAGCCGTGCTCGACGTCGCCGGTCAGCCCCCGAACGACAAACGCCCGAGTCGCCGCGCCGCTGTTCGGAACGTCGCCCCAGTCGCCCCAGTCGCCCCAGTCGGCGGCGTCCCCTGCGCTTTCGCGCTCGCGCTGCCGGTATTGCCACTTGCGGATGCTGGAGTCGGCGGCGAGGGTCCAGGACAGGGTCGCCCGCAGGGTGTCCGCAGCCGCACTCAACCGCGCTGCCGCCGGCGGGCCGGCCGGCGTCGCGAACGATCGGGGAGCCGACGGCCCGACCGTTCCTATGGCGGTCGCCGCACGGACGCTGAAGCCGTAGACCGTGCCGTTCGCCAGCCCGCCGAAACTGTACTCGTTCGTCTTCGTTTCGCCGTTCGACACGACGCCGTTCGCCGGAAGGTCCGTCCAGTCCCCCCAATCCTCGCTGCCGACCTTCTGCTGGTATCGCCAACCGGCGACGCCGGCGGGGTCGTCCGACTGGTCGTTCCAGACCAGCTTGATCGCTGCGTTGCCCGGCTCCAGCCGGAATCCCGTCGGCCGGGCGGGGACCTTGTCGGGCGTCGCGGTCGCTTCGGCGGACTCCGGGCTGGACTGGCCCTGCGTAAACCCGCGAATCTTGAACGTGTAGGAAGTGCCGTTGGTCAGCCCGGTCACCTCGTGTCTCGTGGTCTTGCCGTCGCTCCCCGCGATCGTCGTCCAGTCGTCCCAGGCGGAGGAGGAGGTTTCCCGCTGCCGGTACTGGTAGATACGAATGTGAACGTTTTCGGGATCCGACCAGAGGAGAATCGCCTTCCCGTCGTCCGCCTCTGCCCGGAAGTCTGCCGGAGCCGCGGGCCGGACGTGCGGCGTACCCGTCGCTTCCCCGGTCTCCGGCCCGAGAACGCCCGAGTTCGTCGCCCGAATCTGGAATCCGTAGGCGGTCTCGTTCTCGAGGTTCTGCACCATGAAGTAGCTGCGACCGTCTGGAAAACTGCCGACTGGAGCGAAGTCGGTCCACGCTCCGTACGTGCCGCCTGCGACCCGGAAGCGGTATTGCTGCCCGTCGCCGTTCGCCGGTTGCCGGAACAGCAGCCATACGGCCCCCGAGACCGGTTGAACGACAAAGTACGTCACCGTGCCCGGACGCAGGTTGGGCGTCGCCCTCGCCTGGGGGGACTCGAAGCCGGTCTGTCCCTGGGTGAACGCGCGCAGCTGGAAGGAGTACGACTGGCCGTTGGTCAGCCCGGTCACCGTGTGACTCGTGGTACTGGCGTCGCTCCCCGCGATCTTCGTCCATTCGCCCCAGGACGAACTCGTACCGGAGAACGCCGTCCGCCGGAACTCGTAGCCGCGAACGTGTTCGTTGCCGGGATCCGACCAGGAGAGGATCACCTCTCCTTCGTCCGGCCGCGCCGCGAAGCCTGCGGGAGCGTCGGGCCGCGCATGAGTCGTTCCCTTCGCCTCGGAGGTCGCCGGCCCGGCAATACCCCTGCGCAGCGCACGGATCTGGAAACCGTAGGCGGTCTCGGCGGCGAGTCCCGTCACGTCGAAGTAATCGCTTCCGTCTTCCGTCCCGGTGCGGCTGAAGTCGGTCCAGTCTCCCCAGTCGCCGCCCTCGACCCTGTATCGGTATTGCCGCCCGGACAGGGCGACGTTCGTCGGATCCTCGTAGAGCAGCCGAACGGACGTCTCGTACGGAGCGACGGAAAGCGTCGGCCTGTTCGGCAATGTGGGCGTCGTCTCCCACACCGGCATCAGCCTCACCGACGGAGCGTACGCCGCGGCGTAACCGCCGCCGCTCACGCTCAGGCTCGCCGTCGCGTGACCGTCCCACGCGCTCCAGTCCGCGTTCGCGGTCACCGTTTGCGCCGTCGAGAAATTCTCCGTCGTGAACGTCAGGCTCGTCGGGCTCAACGTCGCGTTCGCGTCGTCGCTCGACAGCGACACCGTGACGTCTGCGGTCGGCACGGACGCCAGCGATACCGTGAACGTCCCGCCCGTATTCTCGACCACGTCGAGGGTCGTCGGCGATACGCGAACGACCCTGTACTCCACCCTTGCCGGGTCGGATTCGGGACCGGCGCCGAAAGAGCTCACCGCGCGGACCACATAGTCGTGAATGCCGGCAAACCCGTGCCGGATTGCGACGCTACTCGTCTCCGTGCCGCTTGGGAGCCAGTCTTGCCAGGTGGAGGCGATCCCGCTCCATTCCGTGACGGGCTTGCGTTTGTATTGGTACTTCCGGATGTCGTACTCGTCGAGATTCGTCCAGGTGAGCGTCACACCATCGGCGAACGCCACCGCCGTCAGGCCGGTCACCTTGCCCGGCAACAGGAGCAACGCCGCCTCGACCCTCGCCTCGGGCCCGTTGCCGCTTTCGCTGACCGCGCGGAGCCAGAACGTGTAGGTAATCCCGTTCTCCAGCCCGGTGACGGTGAAGGAAGTGGTGGAAGCGCCGCTGCCCTGGACGTTCGTCCAGTCGCTCGATGCGCCGGTGCCCGCCCGCTGCCGGTATTCGTAACGCGTGACGGTGGTGTCGGACGGGTCGCTCCAGCTCAGCGTGACCTGGTTCGGAGCCGTCGTCGCCGCAAGCCCGGTCGGTGCGAACGGGACCCCGAACGGCGTGGTCGTGACTTCCGCCGACACGGTGCCGGCGCCGTTGGCGCTGACCGCGCGGATCTGGAACGTGTAGGCCGTGCCGTTGGTCAGCCCGGTGACGTCGTGGCTGGTCGTGGTCGCGCCGCTGCCCGCGGCGTTCTCCCATTCGCCGTACTTGCCGGCCACCTCTTTCTTCCGGAACCGGTACCCCGTTACGGTGGAATCGGACGGGTCGCTCCAACTCAGGACGACTCGGGAGTCGCCCGCCCTCGCCGTCAGGCCGGTAGGCCTGTCCGGCAGCCGGACCGGCTTCGCCGTCGCCGTCGCCGAGGCGAGCCCGTTGCCGTTGGCGTCGATCGCGCGGATCTGGAACGAATAGTCCGTCCCGTTGGCCAGCCCTGCGACCGTATGTTCGGCGGTGTTCGCGCCGCTGCCGGCGACGTTCCCCCATGTCGCGTCCGCCGGAACCGAAGTTCCCGCGCCGTAGCGCAGCTGATACCCCTTTATGCCGCTGTCTTCCGGGTCGAGCCAGCTCAGCCTCACCTCCCGGTCGCCCGCCTCCGCGGCGAAGAATTCCGGCCTTGCGGGCACCGAACTCTGCGCCGTGGTCGCGACGATCCTCTGCGCGACGCCGGACGAGGAGATCGTCAACTCGACGTGAAAGTCGTCGTCGCCCACGGTGCCGGCCAGCGTCCCGGCAAACGCGACCTCTGCGCCGTTCAGGTTGTAGAACTTGTCGTCCGGGTCGCCGCTCTTGCCGACGATGCGGGACGAATCGAGAACCAGCCTTACCTTGCCGTCCGAGAGGGGCTGCAGCCCGACGTGAAAGTTGTCCTCGGCCCCGCTCGTGATTTTCGTCCAGGGCATGGCGTTTCCCTGCCAGGTTTCCCTGCCGCTCAGAGAAACGGATCCGTCGAAATCGTATTGCGTGTTGTCGGCGCCCGACAAGGTTCCGGGCAGGCTGACGTACCGACGTTGCTCCTGGCCGACGGCGGACCCGGTACGGTCGATCCAGACCGTAACGTCGTCGTTTTCCTTGCTGCCGCCATACGCCGACGTCCAGCTGCCGTCCAGAATTTCGAGCGCGCCCGAACCCTTGACGAGGACGTTGCCGTCCTTCTCGAAGAAACGGAGGTAGAGATCGGCCTGCGCCTCCGGCGCGAAGGCCGCCAGACCCGCTGCGAGCGCCGCCGCACCGAACGGGAACCCGCCGGCCCTGCGGCGAACCGGAACGGAGACGGCCGCGCGACTCGGCCCGTCCGACACCCGCGATCGCCGCCGGGCGACCCCAATCCGGCAAATCGCCATCGTTCTTCTCCCTCCGCCCCGCAATTCGGACGGGCGTGCCCCGTGTCCGTGCGGTTTCTTCGTTATCGACGCGCGTCGGCCCGCGAACGCGTCTGCCGCCGCAGCGTCCTTTGCGTGCGAATCTAGCGAATCGTCGCGTTGCGCGGCAAACCGGACGCCGTTCCTGCGGAGAACATCGTCTCGTGACCTCGTTCGGGATCCGGGACTCCCGGATCGTCGCGACAGGAGACCCGTCGCGCGATCGGGCGCATCGCGTTCGTCGTTTCGGCACGCAAGATTTGCCCGGCCCGGGATGCCGTCGCGCCGGCCTCAGACGTGTCGAATCCGGCAAACGGAGTCGCAAATTGTCGGTCTTCCGGCAAACGAATTCCCACCGGTCGTTTGTGTTCCGAACCGGTCGCGTTCCGAACCGGTCCGCCAACGAGCGATCGAACTCCGCCGATTCGTGACGTGTCCCCGCACCGTCTCGGCTCGTTTCTCGGTGCGCAACGCCGAGCGGACCCGCGGCTCCGAGCCTCCGAATCGCCGAGCCGGAACGCAAACCCTTACCCGCGGGCCTGTCCGAGGGCAGACGCGACGCGCGAAGGAATACGGTCAGAACGTCGCCGTGACGCCGCCGTCCACGGCGAGAATCTGGCCCGTGACGTAGGCCGCGTCGGAGGAGACCAGGAACGCCGCGGGTCCCGCGAGATCGTCCGGCTGCCCGGCCCGGCCGAGCGGAATCTTCCGGTAGCCCAGATACACCGTCCGGAACATGTCGGTCTCGTGTTCGTGGCTGCCGTCGGCGAGCCGCGCCATGCGCGTGTCGATAAAGCCGGGCGCGACGGCGTTGACCGTGATTCCCTTCGGCGCGAGATCGCAGGCCAGCGCGCGCACCATGTTGACCAGTCCGCCCTTGGCGCTGCTGTAGGGCAGGGACTCCGGCGACCCGACCAGTCCCATGATGCTCGCGGTCATCAGGATGCGCCCGCCGGTCTTCTCCATCAGCGGGACCGCGGCCAGGGTGCAGATCAGCGCGCCGTCGAGATTGACCCGGACCACTTCGCGGAACCGCTCGACGGTCAGCCCGTCGATCGGACTGATGTCCAGGATCGCCGCGTTGTTGACCAGCACGTCCAGCCGCGCGTGGCGGTCGGCGACGTCGCGGATCAGGCGCCGGCACGCGGCCTCGTCCGTGATGTCGAGCTCGACCGGTACCGCGCGCGCCGGCGCTTTCAGCCGTTCGACGGCCTTCCTGGCCTCGGCGCCGTCGACGTCTGCGAAGACGACCGTCGCGCCCTCCTCCAGCAGCCGACCGGCGATCGCCAGCCCGATGCCGCGCGCGGCGCCGGTCACGACGGCGACCTCTCCCTCGAACCGGTTCATGGACTCGTCCCCGATCTCGCCTTCCGGGCGCCCTCCGGACCGGCGTTCCGTCGCCAGGCCCAGGCGACCGCGACCGTCAACGCGATCGAAAAGCCGAGGATCAGCGCCACCAGCGCGTTGATCTCCGGGGTGAACCCGACGCGCATCATCGCGTAGAGCCGCACCGGCAGGGTCGCGTCCGTTCCGGCCAGAAAGAGCGTAATCATCGTCTCGTCGAACGACAACGCGAAGGCGAGGAGACCCGCGGTCAGAAGCGGCATCCGGAGGTTCGGCAGAACGACGTAGCGGAAGGTCTGCAGGCGGCTCGCGCCGAGGTCGAGCGCGGCTTCGGCGAGGTTTCGGCTGAGGGCGTTCAGCCGGGTGAGGACGATGCGGTAGACGATGGCGGAGACGAACAGCGCGTGCCCGACCACGGTAGTGAAGATCCCCCGGTCCACGCCCGCTTCCCGAAAGTAGATCAGCAGCGAGAGGCCGGTGACGATCGGGGGCAGCAGGAAGGGCAGGAAGATCACGGTCTCCAGGAGCTTCGCGGAACGGGATTCCGGGTTCGCGTTCGCGAAGAGCGCGGCGGAGGTCGCGAAGATCGCGGCGGCTGCGACGGCGAGGCTGCCCACCAGCAGCGAGTTCCAGAGCGCGCCGCCGAGCGCGTCGTTGCCGAACAGTTTCGCGTACCAGTCGAGCGAGAAGCTGTCCCAGTCGACCTTGCCGCGCCGCATGGAGAAGAACGACAGCAGGAACACGACGAGAATCGGAAGATACAGGGACACGTAGACGAAGGCGGCGACGGCCCCGAGCGCCGCGTCCGGAAGCCGGACCCGCCTCATGACCGCCACCGGGGATTGCCGACGCGCCGGGCGAGGTAGATGACCGAGAGCGCCACGACCGCCAGGAAGATCGACAGCGCGGCGCCGAGGGGCCAGTTGAACGCGAGGCCGAACTGGCTGAACACGAGCCGCCCGTAGGTGAACCCCTCGATCCCGCCGACCAGTTCCGGGGCGAGGAAGTCGCCGGAGGCGAGAACGAAGGTGAACATGGCGCCGACGGTCGCGCCCGGCAGGCTGAGCGGCAGGACCACGCGCCGGAACGTCTGCCACTCGCTCGCGCCGAGATCCGCCGCCGCGTGCAGCACCGTCTGCGGTATCCGTTCCAGCGCGACGTGGATCGGCAGGACCATGAAGGGCAGGAGCACGACCGAGAGGGTGATGCGGACCGCTGTCAGGTTGAACAGAAGCGCCGTCACCGGTTCGTCGACGAGACCGAGGGTCTGGAGGATCGCGTTGAGAAGGCCGTTCGTGCCCAGCACGCCGCGCATCGCGTAGATCTTGATGACGTAGCTCATCAGCAAGGGGACGGCGAGGGAGACGAGCAGGAAGTTCCGCCAGGCCGGCGCGCGCCGCCAGACGAAGTAGGCCGTGGCGTAACCGAGAACGAAATTGACCGCCGAGACCTCGAGGGCCATCCGAAGCGTGCGCAGGAACGTCACCCGATAGGACGGGTTGGCGACGACCTCGATCAGGCTGTCGAGCGTCGGCCGGTAGACGACGGCGTTGTCCTCGACGCGCAGGAATCCGTACGCCAGAAAGCTCAGGAGCGGAAGCAGGATCGCCGCCCCGGCGACGGCCCAGAGCGCCCAGCCCGCGCGGGACGCGGCCGACGGCGAGGCCCTCAAGCGTCTCCCCCGGCCACGAGGGCGCACTCCCTGGAGCCGAACCCGACAGCGAGACGGGAGCCGACGGCCGGCGCGCTCGAGCCCGGGACGCTCCGGGTCTTCATGGTCAACGTCTCGCTCCCGCCCGGTCGCCTGAGTTCGGTGATCGTCTCCGAACCGACGAAGAACACGGACGCCACCTCGCATTCGAACCGGTTCTCGTCGTCCCCGTCGGCCGGCGCGAAGGCCTCCGGGCGGATCGCGAGCGCGAGCGTTTCCGAACCGTCCGGCGCCGGACCCCGCACGGCCGCCTCGCCGAAGGGGGTGGAGACGATCGACGCCCCGTTCCGGCGGTCCACGATCCGGCAGGGGGCGAGGACGTTGCTCGCGCCGAAGAAGGAGGCGACGAACCGGCTCCGCGGCCGGTAGTAGAGTTCCTGCGGCGTCCCGATCTGCTCGATGCGTCCCGACCGCATGACGCAGATCCGGTCCGACATGGTGATCGCTTCCGACTGGTCGTGGGTCACGAACAGGAAGGTGATGCCGCTCCGGCGCTGGACCGACTTCAGGAAGCGCTGCATCTGGCGGCGCAGCGCCGCGTCGAGGGCGGCCAGCGGCTCGTCGAGCAGGATCAGCCGGGGCTCGCAGATCATCGCGCGCGCGAGCGCCGTCCGCTGCTGCTGGCCGCCGCTGAGCTGCGCCGGGTAGCGCGTCCCGAGCCGCTCGAGCTCCACGATCTCCAGCGCGGCGTCCACGCGCCGCGCGAGTTCGTCCCGCGCCACGCCCCGGACGCGGAGGCCGAAGGCGACGTTGTCGCGCACGTTCATGTGCGGAAAGAGCGCGTAGTCCTGGAAGACGGTGTTGAACGGCCGGCGATTGATCGGAAGCTCGGCGACGTCGCGCCCGTCGAACTCGATGCGCCCCGCGGTCGGCGCCCGAAACCCGGCGACGGCGCGCAAGAGCGTGGTCTTGCCGGATCCGGACGGGCCGAGGACGGTCAGGAACTCGCCGTTGAGGACGTCGAGATCGAGGGGCCGGATGGCCTCGACCTCCCCGAACCGGACGCCCAGTCCGCGGATGCGGAGAAGCGGAACCCGCTCCTCCGGGGTCTCGTCCTCAGGGCTGCGCATACGCGTCCACCGCGTCCCAGTTGATCTCGACCCCGAGTCCGGGCCGGGTCGGCGGCAGGATCTCGCCGCCTTCGAACCGGAGGTCCTCCGTCGCGAGTTCGCGGCGCAGCTTCTCGATGCAGAGCTGGGGCGGAAGATACTCGACGAAGGCGATTCCCGGCGTCACGAAGGCGAGATGCGCGGTCGCCGAGAGCGAGACGCCGGTCTTCCAGCAATGCGGCACGACGGGCAGGCCGCGTTCGGCCGCCATCGCGCAAACGGCGCGCGCCTCGCCGATTCCGCCGACGCGGCCGACGTCCGGTTGCACGACGCCGACCCTTCCCCGCTCGATCAGGTCCTCGAACTCCCAGCGCGTCGTCAGCCACTCCCCGGACGCGATCGGAAACGGCACCATGGAGGCGAGCTTCGCGTGCTCGTCCAGGAAGTCCGGCCAGATCGGCGTCTCGAGAAACCAGATGTCGAATTGGCCCCAGTCGCGGACGACCGCATACGCGGAAGCGGCGTCGCGCCATACGTACTGCACGTCGACCAGCAGTTCGACGTCGGGTCCGATCGTCTCGCGGACGGCGGCGACCACCTGCGTGTGCCGTTCGTCGCTTTCGTTCATGCCGTCATGGGCGTAGGGGCCGGCCATGGTGCATTCGGCCTTGACGGCCTTGAATCCCAGCCGGACCGCGTTCTCGGCCGAGGCGCAGAGCGCGTCGCGATACGCCTCGAAGGTCTTGCCGGCCGGCTGCAGCGACGCGTAGGGGATCACCGGCGACGACCGGAGCTCGCCGAGGAGCTTCCAGACCGGCTCCCCGGCCGCCTTGCCGCAGACGTCCCAGAGCGCCATCTCGACCGCGCCGAGCGCATGGATTCCGGCGCCGCGGCGACCGTTCATGGCGGTCATCGTGTAGACCCGGTTCCAGAGCGCTTCCGGGTCTCGCGGATCCTCGCCGATCAGCAGCTCCTTCATGCCGAGGCCCATGGTGTGGGTGCCGGGCGCCTCGATGCAAGCGCGGCCGATCCAGGGGTTCACGTCGCTCTCGCCGTAGCCCTCGATCCCCTCGTCGGTGCGGACGACGACCAGGAGACTGTCCTGGGCGGAGGAGGTGAGCCCCGGATCGAAGTCGTCGGCGACCAGCACGTGGCACCGGACGTCGGTGATTTTCACGTGTCTCTCTCCCCGTGCCGGGAATTGCGCGGACGATCCGGCTGCGTCAGGAGGTCTGCCGGCAGGGAACGCGGAGCGCCCTGCCGGCCGGTCGTTCGGGCTATTGCGCCGCCTTCACCTCGTTCCAGACCTGGACCCGGCGGTCGAAGTTCTCCACCGGACGCAGCCAGACGAGCTTGTCGGCGTAGTCGAGTCCGGGACTCTCCTCCGTCGTGTTGCCGTAGCCGTTCAGCTCGGTCATCTTCGGGCCGGTCGCGCCGTCGAGATAGTGGTTGACCCACTGGTGCGCGCAATCGGAATCCTCGACCCCCTTCGAGAGCGCCCAGGTGTCGAGCCAGCCGATGCCGCCTTCCCTCGGAATCGAATAGACCACGTCGTATCCGCGCGCCGCGAGTTCGACCGCCTGAAACTCTCCCATGGAGAACATGAGCGTCGCCTCGCTGTTGTCCCAGATGTTGACGCCTTCCTCGAAGCCGGCGTAGTAGCTGATGAGGTATTGCTTCTGTTCGATCAGCTTCTCCTTGACCGCCTCGAAATCCGCGTCGCTCAAGTCGAACGGATCGTCGAGTCCGAGAACGATGGCCGCGTTGGTCACGTTGTTGTTGGCGTCGTCCAGGGCCAGCACCCGGCCCGCGTTCTCCGGGCTCCAGAGCGCCTCCCAGCTGTCGACGCCGTTCGGAAACGCCTCGGGGTCGTAGATCAGGCCGAGCGAACCCCAGGCCATCGACACGCCGTAGGTCTCGCCGCCGCTCATGGTCTCGGAGACCGACTGGAAGGCGGGCAAGAGGTTCGCGGCGTTCGGGACTTGCGACATGTCGAAGGGGATAATCAGCCCCTGGTCCACGTAGCGCTGGATGATCGAGGTGTCGATCGAGATCAGGTCGTAGTCGGCGCCGTCGCTGCCGACCATCTTGGCGAACATCTCGTCGACCGAGCCGGTATAGGCGGCGTTCACCTCGCAGCCGGTCGCCTCGGTGAAGGGCTCGACCCATTCGGGTTCGGCGTAGCCCTCGAAGCTGAACAGGCGGACTTCCCCCTCTCCGGCGACCGCATGGCCGCCGGCGACGAGGGCCAGCGCGGCTGCCCATTTCCAGGTTCTCGCTCCAGTCATCTTCCTCTTCCTCCTTCGTTTGGGTTGTCGTTGCCGGCCGCTCCCCGCCCGAAGCCGGCGCGCGACGCGCCGCGACGCCGTCGGGTTCCGAACGGATTCGACGCCGGGGAGTCGCCGCAACCGGCCGGGACGGGCGCCGTATCGCAAAAGTCCGGGCGTCCGGCAGCCGGGGCCATGGCCGCAGCCAGGGGCGCGATCGGTATTTCGGCAACCCGTCGCCGCCCCACGGCGGCGATCCCGGCTGCCGAGACGGCAACTCCTTGCATGAAGTCAAGATAGTCGGTTGTCGACGAATGTATACCGCCCGCCCGATCGGGGGCGCCGACGCCTCCACGCTTCTCGCCCGGCGCGGCGTCGGACGGCACGGAGCGGGCGGCGGTCAGTCCCGGTCCAGCTCCCGGACGATCCGGTCCAGGAGGAGCCGCCCCCGCGCGGTGGCGGACAGTCTTCCCTCTCGGGCCGACACCAGTCCCTCCTCCTCCAGCGCCGCGATCCGGTCCTCCGGCAGCGGCCGGCCGCCGAGTTCCCGGTAGCGCGCGAGCGACAGCCCTTCCGCGAGCCGAAGCGCCATGAGCAGGTATTCCTGCGCCTCGACCTCCGGCGCCAGCGGCTCGGGCGGCCGGGCCAGGCCGTGTCCCGCTTCCGCCACCGCCCGAAGCCAGCGCGCCGGGTCCCGGACCGCCTCCGTGGAGGTCCGGCGCCCCTCCCGCCTCGGGCGGCCGTGGGCGCCGGGGCCGATTCCGATCCAGTCCTCGCCGCGCCAGTAGATCAGGTTGTGCCGGCTCTCGGCGCCGGGACGGGCGTGGTTCGAGATCTCGTAGGCCGGCAGTCCCGCCGCTTCCGCCGCCGCCCCGGTGCGTTCGTAGATCTCCGCCGAAGCGTCGTCGCCGAGCGGAGACATGCGCCCGGCGTCCCGAAGCGCCGCGAAGGCCGTCCCCGGCTCGAAGGTCAGCTGGTAGACCGAGAGATGTTCGGCTCCGAGCGCCAGCGCTTCGGCCAGTTCCGCTTCCCAGTCTTCCGGCGACTGTCCGGGGCGCGCCGCGATGAGATCCAGCGAGGCCCTCGGAACCGCGTCCGCCGCCATGCCCACCGCGGCGCGCGCCTCGTCGGCGCTGTGGGTTCGCCCGAGCGCCCGGAGCGCGTCGTCCCGCAGCGACTGGACCCCGATCGAGATCCGGTTGACGCCGGCCTGCGCATAGGCGCGGAAGCGCGCCGCCTCCGACGAGCCGGGATTGGCCTCGAGCGTGATTTCTGCCCGCTCCGCGAACCCCCAGTTCGCCTCGACCGCCTCGAGCGCCGCCGCCACCGTGTCCGGCGGCATCAGGGACGGCGTGCCGCCGCCGAAGAAGACGCTCTCGACCGGCTCCCGGTCGAAGGCCGAGGCGGCATGCCGAAGCTCCGCCAGGATCGCCTCGCGCCAGGCGTCCTGGTCCACCTCCCGCCACACATGCGCGTTGAAGTCGCAATAGGGGCAGCGGGAGCGGCAGAACGGCCAGTGGACGTAGAGTCCGAGCGCCACGCCCGGCTCCTCAGACGACCGGCGCCAGCGCACCCCGAACGAAGAGTTCGAACGCCCGCGCGCGATGGCTGATCCGGCGCTTTTCGGCCGCGGTCATCTCGCCGTAGGTCTGCGCATGCCCGTCGGGCCGGAACATCGGATCGTAGCCGAACCCGTTGCCGCCCCGGGGCGGCCAGACCAGCGCGCCCGGCGCCTCGCCGACATAGTCGTCCGCGCGCCCGTCCGGGGTCGCCACGGCGAGCGCGGCGACGAAGCGGGCGCGCCAGGGCTCGGGCGCGTCGCAGAGCCGCGCCCGGACCTTCTCCATCGCCCGGGCGAAGTCCTGCGACGGGCCGGCCCACCGCGCGGACCGGAGCCCGGGCGCGCCGCCGAGCGCGTCGACCGCGAGTCCGGAATCGTCGGCCAGCGCCGCGGCTCCCGACGCGGCCGCGGCCGCGCGCGCCTTCAGCCGCGCGTTCTCCTCGAAGGTCTCGCCGGTCTCCTCGGGCGCCGGCAGCCCCAGTTCGCCGGACGTCTCCACGCGAAGGGACCAGGGTTCCAGAAGCGCGCGGAACTCCGCCGCCTTGCCCTCGTTGCCGGTCGCCAGCACGAGCCGCGCGCCCGGCTCGAGCCGGATCGGGCCGGTCATCGGGCGCGGACCGCCTCCAGCGCCGCCTCCTGCAACGCGAACAGGGTCTCGCATCCCGACCGCGCCAGGGAGAGCATTTCGCCGAACTGGGCGTCGTCGAAGGCGGCGCCCTCCGCCGAGGCCTGCAGCTCGAGAATCCGCCCCGAGCGAGCCAGAGCGAAGTTCGCGTCCACGAGGGCGTTCGAGTCCTCCTCGTAGTCGGGATCGAGCACCGTCCGCTGGCCGACGACGCAGCAGGAGACCGCGGCGGCCTGGTCCGCCATCGCGCCGCTTCCGACCTTGTTGCGCCCGGCGAGCCGGTGCAGCGCCTCGGCCAGGGCGACCCAGCCACCGGTGATCGCCGCGCAACGCGTGCCGCCGTCGGCCTGCAGCACGTCGCAGTCGATCACGATCTGGCCCTCTCCGAGGGCGATGCGGTCGACGCAACCGCGCAACACCCGCCCGATCAACCGCTGGATCTCCTGGGTGCGCCCGCCCTGGCCGGTCGGCGACCGCGCCTCGCGCCGGGTCCGCTCGGAGGTGGCGCGGGGGAGCATGCCGTATTCGGCCGTCACCCAGCCGAGACCGGTGCGGCGCAGCCAGTGCGGCGTGCGCTCGTCGTAGCTCGCCGTGCACAGCACGCGGGTGTGGCCGAAGGCGACCAGACAAGACCCCTCGGCGTGCCGGTTGACGCCGGCCTCCAGGGTGACCTGGCGCAGATCGGCCGCCGCCCTGCCGGAAGGACGCATGACACTCTCCCCGTTCTCTCCGCGTCCGGTGTAGCGGACTGCGGGAGCCGGCGCCACCCGGCTGTCCCGCGGGGTCCGATTCGCGCTACATTCCCCGCCATGCAGTCGGCCTCTCTCCCGGAACTGACCGAGCGCGCCCGCGAGGTGTTCGCGGCGCTGGTGGACGCGTATCTGGAATTCGGCGAGCCGGTCGGATCGCGCACCCTGGCGCGCCGGCTCCCCTCGCGGCTGTCGCCGGCGACCGTCCGCAACGTGATGCAGGACCTCGAGGAGATGGGACTCCTCCTCTCGCCGCACCGCAGCGCCGGGAGGCTGCCCAGTCAGCCCGGGTTGCGGCTCTACGTCGACGCGATGCTGGAAGCGAGCGACCTTGCGGACGACGACTACCGGGCGATCCATGCCGAACTCGCCGAGGAGCCCCGGCCGAGCGACCGGGTCTTCGCCCGCGCCACCCGGGTCCTCTCCAGTCTGTCGCACGGCGCGAGCCTCGTGCTCGCCGCCACCCACGACAACGCGGTCCGCCATGTCGAGCTCCTGAACGTCGCCGACGGCAGCGTGCTGGTCATGCTGGTGATGGAGAACGGGCTGGTCGAGAACCGGCTGTTCGACGCGCCGCCCGGACTCACGCTGGCCTCGCTCCGCGAGGCGGCGAATTTTCTGAACGCGCATCTGCCGGGCCTGACCCTCACCGACGCGCGGGAGCAGGTCGCGAAGGCGATCGAGCGGGACCGCGCGATGATCGACGAAGCGTCGAAGCGGCTGGTGGAGACGGGCATGGCCTCGCTCGAAGGCGCGGGCGCGGGCGCGCCGGATCGGATGATCGTCCGGGGCCGGTCGAACCTGATCGACGACGCGCGCGACCACGACGACACGGAGCGGCTTCGGGAGCTGTTCGACGACCTCGAACGGCGGCAGACCGTGGCGCAGCTCCTCGATCTCGTCCGCAAGGCCCAGGGCGTCCGGGTGTATATCGGCTCCGAAAACCCGCTGTTCTCGCTGTCGGGTTCGTCTTTGGTGATTTCGCCCTATATGAACGGCAGGCATCAGGTCATCGGCGCGCTCGGCGTGATCGGCCCGACCTCGATCAACTACGGTCGCGTCGTGCCCGCCGTCGACTTCACGGCGCGGCTGGTGGGACGCATGCTGGATCCGGGCTTGGACGACGGCGCCGAGGAGCAAGGGTAACGGAGGACGAATGAGCCAGAAAGCCAGTTCGCCGCGGAAGGGCAAGGCGGCATCCGGCGAGGAGGCGGCGACGGCCGGCGCGGAGACGCCGGGGACGGAGCCGGCGGAGGCGACGAACGGGGCCCCTCCGGGCGCGCCGGAGGACGGCGCCGAAGCCGGGCCCGCGGAAGCCGCGGACGAGACGGAAGGGGCGGAGTCCGAAGGGGACGCGGCCGACGCGCGGGCGGAGGCGGCGGAAAAGCGGATCGCCGAACTCGAAGTCGAGCTCGCCGCCGCCCGCGACCGGCATCTTCGCGCCCTCGCCGAGCTCGAGAACCTGCGCAAGCGGGGCGAGCGGGACCGCGCCGATCACGCGCGCTACGGCGGCGTTCGCCTCGCGCGGGATCTCCTGGCGGCGCAGGACGCGTTCGACCGGCTCTTCCTGGTCATGGACGACGCGTTCCGCAGCGAGCAGAAGCAGTTCGCGGAGGGCGTCGAGCTGATCCACCGCGAGATCCTCGGCGCGTTCGAGAAGCACGAGATCCGGCCGATCGTGCCGGAACGGAACGAGGTCTTCGATCCGCATCTGCATCAGGCGATGTTCAAGGAGATCGACGACGACGTCGAGCCCGGCCGGATCGTGCGCGTGCTGGAGAAGGGGTTCCGCCTCGGCGACCGGCTGCTCCGCGCCGCGCGGGTGAGCCTCGCCGACGAACGCGTCGTGCCGGCGAAGGAGGACCCGCCGCCGTCGATGCCGGTCGGAGGCGAGGCGCCGGGCGACGTTTCGGGGGACCTGGCGGACGGCGGCGGCGCGGCGGGGAACGGCGGAATGTGAGACCGGCTCAGCCTGCCGGCGCCGTCACCACGCGCATCGTCAGGTTCAGCCGTCCGCCTTCCGGCAACAGGCGGCTCTCGCCGGCGCGCACGGAATCGACGCCGTGATAGGCGAGGCGGGCGCCGTTTGCCAGCACCGCGACGTCGCCGGAGCGGAGGAGAGTCGACCGGGTCGGGTCCTTGCGGGCCAGGCCGCCGACCCGGAACCGCGCCGGGTCGCCGAGGGAGACGGAGACCACCGGCGCAGAGAGATCCTCCTCGTCGGCGTCCCGGTGCATGCCCATTCGCGCGCCGGCGTCGTAGAAGTTGATCAGGCAGCATTGCGGCAGGCGGGGACACCCGGAGACCCGCCGCCACACCTCCAGCGCGACCTCCGGGATCGGCGGCCAGGCGGCGTCGCTTCCGGGCTGCCGCGGCTCGTAGCGGTAGCCCTGCCGGTCCGACACCCAGCCGAACTCGCCGGCGTTCGTCATGGCCACCGACATGCGCCGGCCCCACGGCGTCGTCATGCGCCGGGGCGGCGCGAGGCGCCGGGTCGCCCGGACCTCCCCGAGGAGCCGCTCCTGCGCGGCGCGGTCGAGGAAGCCGCGATAGATCCGCACCCCCTGAAACCGCTCGAATTCGCCGGCGGAAGCGCTTCCGGCAGCAAGACCGTCGATTGGCACGATTCCGCCTCCCCTTCCGCGGTCTCCGACTCTTGCGCAGGATACGAAAGTCTCTACATGTTGGAAGGGTCGGGCAGAACCTGCGAAGCCAGGCGCCCGAAACCCACCTTGAGCAGTGTGACGAGCGCGCCGGAATCGGGCGCGCGCGGGGAGGCTTGAATGGCAAAGGCAATCGGTATCGACCTGGGAACGACCAATTCCTGCGTCGCGGTCATGGAAGGGTCGCAGGCGCGCGTCATCGAGAACGCGGAAGGCGCGCGAACCACGCCGTCGATGGTCGCGTTCTCGTCCGACGGGGAGCGCCTGATCGGACAGTCGGCGAAGCGCCAGGCGGTGACCAACCCGTCGGACACCCTGTTCGCCGTGAAGCGGCTGATCGGCCGCCGGTTCGACGACCCGATGGTCGCCAAGGACCGGGAGATGGTTCCCTACCGGATCTCCAAGGGCCGCAACGGCGACGCGTGGGTGCACGCGAACGGCGAAGACTATTCGCCCTCGCAGGTCTCCGCCTTCATCCTGCAGAAGATGAAGGAGACGGCGGAATCGCATCTCGGCGAGCCGGTGAGCCAGGCCGTGATCACGGTTCCGGCCTATTTCAACGACGCCCAGCGCCAGGCGACGAAGGACGCCGGCAAGATCGCCGGGCTCGAAGTGCTCCGCATCATCAACGAGCCGACCGCGGCCGCCCTCGCCTACGGGCTCGACCGCTCGACCGCCCGGAAGATCGCCGTCTACGATCTCGGCGGCGGCACCTTCGACATCTCGATCATGGAGATCGACGACGGGCTGTTCGAGGTCAAGTCGACCAACGGCGACACCTTCCTCGGCGGCGAAGACTTCGACATGCGGATCGTCACGTTTCTCGCCGACGAGTTCAAGAAGGAATCCGGCATCGACCTGCGCGGCGACAAGCTGGCGCTGCAGCGGCTGAAGGAAGCGGCGGAGAAGGCCAAGATCGAACTGTCGTCGACCCCGCAGACCGAAGTCAACCTGCCGTTCATCACGGCCGACGCGAGCGGCCCGAAGCACCTCGCCACCCGGATCACCCGCGCCAAGCTGGAGTCGCTGGTCGAGGACCTGATCCAGCGTACGCTGGAGCCGTGCAAGCGCGCGGTCAAGGACGCCGGCCTCGCGCCGGGCGACATCGACGAGGTCGTGCTGGTGGGCGGCATGACGCGGATGCCGAAGGTTCACGAGGTCGTGAAGTGGTTCTTCGGCCGCGAGCCGCACAAGGGCGTGAACCCGGACGAGGTCGTGGCCATGGGCGCGGCGATTCAGGCCGGCGTGCTGCAGGGCGACGTGAAGGATCTGGTGTTGCTGGACGTCACGCCGCTGAGCCTCGGAATCGAGACCCTGGGCGGCGTGTTCACCCGCCTGATCGAGCGCAACACGACGATTCCGACGAAGAAAAGCGAGATCTTCTCCACCGCCGAGGATCGCCAGCCGGCCGTCACCGTGCGGGTCTTCCAGGGGGAGCGCGAGATGGCGGCGGACAACAAGCTGCTCGGCCAGTTCTCGCTCGAGGGAATTCCGCCGGCGCCGCGCGGGGTGCCGCAGATCGAGGTGACCTTCGACATCGACAACAACGGCATCGTGAACGTGGCCGCGCGCGACAAGGCGACCGGCAAGGAACAGAAGATCGTCATCCAGGCGTCGGGCGGCCTGTCCGACTCCGAGATCGACCAGATGGTCAAGGACGCCGAGGCGCACGCCGAGGACGACAAGAAGCGGAAAGACCTCGCGGAGGCGCGCAACCGGGCCGAGGCGCTGGTGCATTCGACCGAGCAGTCGCTCGAGGAGCACGGCGACAAGGTCTCGGAGGCGGACCGGGACGCGACGAACCAGGCACTCGAGGCGCTGCGCGGCGTGCTCGAGGACGAGAGCGCCGACGAGGCGGCGATCAACGACAAGGCCCAGGCGCTCGCCATGGCCGCGATGAAGATCGGCGAGGCGGCGTACAAGGCGCAGCAGGAAGCGGAGGCCGGCGGCGACGACGCGCCCTCGCCCGACGCCGCTGCGGACGGCGGCGACGTGGTCGACGCGGAGTACCAGGACGTCGACGACGAGAACCGTAAGCCGACCTGAGACGACGCATGGCGGACCGCGACCTCTACCGGCTCCTGGGGGTTGAGCGAAGCGTCAGCCCGGAAGACCTCAAGCAGGCCTACCGCCGGCTGGCGAAGGAGCTGCATCCCGACCGGAACCCGGACGACGCGCATGCGGCGGAGCGGTTCAAGGAAATCAACGCCGCCTACGACGTCCTCAAGGATCCCCAGAAGCGGGCGGTCTACGACCGCTACGGCCACGAGGGCCTGAACGGAAGCGGAGGGCCGGCCGGCAATCCCTTCGGCGGCGCGGACATCGGCGACGCCTTCGCCAACATGTTCGGCGAAATCTTCGGCGACATCATGGGCGGCGGCGGGCAGCGGACCCGCTCGGCGCGCCAGCACGGACGGGACGTCCGCTACGACCTCGAAATCGACCTCGCGGCCGCCTATCACGGACGCGAGGTCGAGCTCCGGGTTCCGTGTCCCGTCGCCTGCACCGCCTGCAACGCGACCGGGTCGGCGAGCCGGGCCGCGCCGCAGAGCTGCCCGCATTGCGGCGGCAGCGGCCGGCTTCGCTCGAGCCAGGGGTTCATGACCTTCGAGCAGCCCTGCGGCGCCTGCCAGGGGCAGGGGCAGGCGATCCGCGACCCGTGCCAGGCCTGCGGCGGGAGCGGCCGGCGGCGCGGCGAGCACGACATCAAGGTCCGGGTTCCGGCGGGGATTGCGCATGGCGGCAAGCTCAAGGTCGCCAACCGGGGCGAGGCCGGCGTACGGGGCGGCCCGGCCGGAGACCTCTATCTCGTGGTCTCGATTCGCGAACACCCCCAATTCGAGCGGATCGGCGATCAACTCAGGACCAACGTCGACGTTCCGATGACGACCGCGGCGCTCGGCGGCGAGGTCGAGACCGAGACCATCGACGGCGGCACCGCACGGGTCTCGGTCCCGGCGGGTACGCAGTCCGGCAGCCGGCTCCGGCTTCGCGGAAAGGGCATGCCGAGGCTCGGACGGAGCGGCTACGGCGACCTGCATCTGGACGTGCTCGTCCGGACGCCGACGCGCCTGAACCGTCGGCAGCGAAAGCTCCTCGAGGAGTTCGCGGCGCTGTCAGACAAGTCCTGAGGGGAGAGACGCCGCGATGACGAACCCTTCGGACGCGCGCTTGCGCATCGGAATCGCCGGTGTCGCCGGACGCATGGGCCGCCAGCTGCTCCAGATGGCGCTCGACAAGGCGGACGAATTCGTCGTCGCGGGCGCGATCGAGCGGCCGGGCCACGACTGGATCGGGCGCGACGTCGGAGAGGCGTCCGGAGCCGGCGCGATCGGCGTCCGCGCGGAGTCGTCCCCGGAAGCGGGCTTCGCAACCTGCGACGCCATTCTCGACTTTACGGCGCCTTCGCTCAGCGTCGCGCTTGCCGGGTTCGCCGCCGAGCGCGGTCTCGTCCACGTGATCGGCACGACCGGACTGTCGGACGCGGAGACGGCCGCGATTCGAGCCGCGGCAAGCAGGACGGCGATCGTCCAGTCCGGCAACATGTCGCTCGGCGTAAACCTGCTCACGCTTCTCGCCCGCCAGGTCGCCGGGGCGCTGGGCGCGAAGGACTGGGACGCGGAGATCGTGGAAATGCACCACGGACGCAAGGTGGACGCGCCCTCGGGAACCGCGCTGATGCTCGGCGAGGCCGTCGCCGCCGGTCGGGGCCAGGATCTCGCCGAAGCGGCCGACCGCGGGCGCGACGGGCATACCGGCCCGCGCCGGGCCGGCACGATCGGCTTCGCCGCGCTTCGGGGGGGCGACGTCGTCGGCGAGCACGAGGTTCTGTTCGCCGGAGCGGGAGAGCGCATTGCGCTGCGGCACGTCGCCACCAACCGCGCCATCTACGCGACGGGCGCGTTGCAGGCGGCGCTCTGGGCGCGCGGCAAGCCGGCCGGATTCTACGGCATGGCGGACGTGCTCGGACTGGGCGAACTCGCCTGATTCACCCGCCTCCCGGCGCCGGCGGCTCCGCCTCGACGTTCCCCGGCCTCTGACAGTCCGCGCGCGCCGCCTCGAAGGCCAGCATGGCGCGCTTGGTCTCCAGCCCCCAGCGGTATCCGCCCAGCTCGCCGGACTTGCGCAGCGCCCGATGGCAGGGAATGAGCCAGGACACCGGATTGCGCCCGATCGCCGTGCCGGCAGCGCGGGCCGCCCCCGGCCTGCCGGCCGCTTCCGCGACCGCTTCGTAGGTCGAGACGTACCCGCTCGGAATTTGCAGGAGCGCCTCCCAGACCTTGATCTGGAACGGCGTGCCGGAGAGCAGGAGGCGCGCTTCCCCCCGGCGGAACGCCCCCTCGACCGCCGCCCCGATCCGGGCCGGGTTCTCCTCCAGCCGCGCCCGCGGCCAGCGCCCGGCCATGTCGGCGAAGGCCGACTCGCGTTCCTCGGCGTCGACGAAGGCCAGGCCGCAGAGTCCGCGGCCGGTTCCGAGCGCCAGCGCTTCCCCGAACGGGGTACGGAACCACCCGTAGTCGATCGCGAGACCGGCCCCCCGCTGCGCATACTCGCCGGGAGTCATGGCCTCCCAGGTGACGAAGAGGTCGTGCAGCCGCCCGGGCGACGAGAGACCTGCGTCGAGCGCCGCATCCAGCACCGTGGACCGCTCCGCCAGGAGCCGCCGCGCATGGTCGAGGGTGAGATACTGCAGGAAGCGCTTCGGGCTCACGCCGGCCCAGCGCGTAAACAGCCGCTGGAAATGCGCCGGGGAGACCCCGACATGGGCCGCCACCTCCGCCAGGGACGGCTGCCCGGTCCGGTTCTCGTCGAGATACCGAATCGCTGCCGCGATCCTGCGGTAGTCCCGCGCTTGCTGTTTCATGACGACTCCTCCGGCTGCCGCTCCCCCCATGTTGCGGGGTTTTGGGGGCGCGGGCCACCCGAATCCTGCGCTCGGAAGTCGCAGCCGCGCCGCGCCGGCTGTATAACGTCGCGGACCCGAAGCCGACAGGAGACCGATCGTGCCGGAACCGCTCTCGCCCCGCGACGTCAGTGCGGTATTTCGGCGCTTCGAGGCGGACGAGCCGGAGCCGAGGGGCGAGCTAGACTACGCGAACGCGTATACGCTTCTGGTCGCGGTCGTAGTCTCCGCCCAGGCCACGGACACCGGCGTGAACCGGGCGACCCGGGCCCTGTTCGAGAAGGTCCGAACGCCCGGCGAGATGCTGGCGCTCGGCGAGGAATCGCTGATCGAGCACATCCGGACCATCGGCCTCTTCCGCAACAAGGCGAAAAACGTCATGGCGCTCAGCCGTATCCTGGAGGAGGAACACGGCGGCGAGGTTCCGGGCGACCGGGAGGCCCTGGAGCGGCTGCCGGGCGTCGGCAGGAAGACCGCCAACGTCGTGCTGAACGTCTGGTTCGGGATTCCGACCATTGCGGTCGATACCCACATATTCCGTGTATCCAACCGCACCGGCCTGGCGCCGGGGCGCAACCCCCGGGAAGTCGAGGACGCGCTCCTCGAGCGGGTTCCGAAGCGATACCGGTTGCACGCCCATCACTGGCTGATCCTGCACGGTCGGCATGTTTGCAAGGCCCGCAAGCCGCTCTGCGGCGCCTGTCCGATCGAACGGTGGTGCCGGTTCGAAGAGAAGTCCGCATGAGCGCCGCCCGCAGAATCGCCGAGCTGGCGCGCACGCGCCCGATCGAGGCGGTGGTTGCGGGCGCGGCGATCGTCGACGTCCTGTCGCAAGTGGACCTCGGACTCCCGGAACGGCTCGGACTCGACAAGGGACGGATGCAGCTCGTCGAGGGTAGCGCCGGGCAGCGCGTCTACGACGCGATGGGGGAGAGGCAGGAGGTCTCCGGCGGCGGAGCCGCGAACACCGCGCTCTGTCTCGCGCGGCTCGGCGCGAGAGTCGCCTTCGAAGGCAAGATCGCCGACGACCGTCTCGGGGAAGTGTTCGCCGGCGACATGCGGGCGGGCGGCGTGGAGTTCGAGACCGCGCGCCTGCCGAAGGGAGACGGCGCGGGAACCGGCCGGTCGCTCATTCTGGTGACCCCCGATTCCGACCGCACCATGTGCACCGAACTCGCCGCGTCGAAGCGGCTGGGACCGGAAGACCTCGCCCGCGCGCCGATCGACCGGTGCGCCATGGCGTTCGTCGAGGCGTTCCTGCTCGACTGCCCCGAAAACGACGAGGCGGTCCGGGAGGGATTCCGGCGCGCCCGGCGGAGCGGCGCTGCGGTCGCGTTGAGTCTCTCGGACCCCGCCTGCGTGCACCGGAACGCCGAGCGCATCCGGGAAGAAATCGAACTCGGCGTGGACGTGCTCGTGGCGAACGAGCAGGAGGCGTCGGCGCTAACGGGCGCGAGCGGCCTGCAGGAGTCGCTGGAACGCGTGGGGGCGCGGATTCCGGTCGTGGCGATCACGCGGAGCGGCGAGGGCGCCGTCGTGCTTCAGGACGGCGAGACCGCGACCGTCCCGGCGGAGCCGGTCGCACGGGTCAGGGACACCACCGGCGCCGGCGACTCCTTCGCGGCGGGGTTCCTGTTCGGAGTGTTGCGCGGTTTTGCGCCGGCGGAGTCGGCGCGGCTCGGGGCGAGAATCGCGGGGCTGGTGATTCAGGAGCTCGGGGCGCGGCCGAGACGGGATCTGGCCGGACTGCTGCCGGAGGGCGCGAACGGCTGACGCGAGGGCAGTTCGGCACGGGGTCCGATCCGGCGCCTGCGATCGGCCCGTCACGGAACCGCCCCTTCCCCTCAGGGCCGGGATGCGCTAGAAACGGGCGGCGCCGTCGAGCCTCCTGCCCGACGTTCGGCGCCGGATCTCCCGCACGAGGCACAGAGAGCACGCAGATGTCACTGCCGGTCGACTCCCTTGCAGAGGTCGTGCGCGCGGCGGCCGATCTGGCGGTCCGGGAGCGGGCCGGCGGGTTGGACGTCCACGTGAAGGGACGCCAGGACTTCGTCACCCACGCCGACCGCGCGGTCGAGAAGTTCCTGCGCCCCCGGCTGACGGAACTGCTTCCCGGCTCCGAGGTTCTGGGCGAAGAGTTCGGCGGGCCGACCGAGGGCGACCGACTCTGGATCGTCGATCCGATCGACGGGACCACCAACTACATTCGAGGCCTGCCGCATTGGTGCGTCTCTGTGGCGCTGGTGGAAGACGGAAGTCCGCGCCTCGGCGCGATCCTGGCGCCGGCGACGGACGAACTCTATCTGGCCGAGGCCGGCAAGGGAGCCTGGAGAAACGGCGCCCGACTCCGCCGCACGCCGGTCGACCCCGCCAAGGCGCTGATCAATATCGGCCAGTCGAAGCCGCACGGCACCACCTTCTTCGCCCGCCTGGTCACCCGGTTGCGCGACGACGGAATCGATCACCGCCTGCTCGGCTCGGGAGCGCTGGGGCTGGCGCTCGCCGCGTCCGGCGAAGTGGACGGAGCGATCGAGGGCTATGCCAACGCGTGGGACGTCGCGGCCGGGCTGCTGATCGCACGCGAGGCCGGCTGTTCGGTCAACCGATTCTTCACCGACGGTGCGCTACGGGACGGAAACCCCGCGATCACAGCTGCGCCGGGGGTGGACGAGGCGGTGTTCGGAGCCATCGAAAAGGCGCTCGGAGAGCCAGTGCCGCAATTGCCGCCTTCCCTAGTCAGCGGTTAAACGATAGCGTGCATCCTGCCGGAAATGCCGGTCGCTCAGTTTCACGCACGGACTTCCATCCATGCGTGCGAACATAACGAACGGGGCGACCGCAGTGTGTCGAGCAGCCACCTCCAGTTGACTCCTGCCGGGCTCCGGATTCCGCCCACTGGTGGACGCGCGTTCCTAGCGATCCTGTCGTGAAACCCGTTGAGGGGCTATGGTACGTTTATCCCCCAAGACATTGGGACACAAGCATCCGTTTCGTTCCGTCCACCACCTACATCTTTTCTTTAGGGTCTCCTATCAGGCATGCCCCCGTCTTGCAGGGAACGAGAAAACTCAAGCAATTGATCGAGCGGTGTAGTCGTAAGCGCATTTTCCGTTAACCTCTTAATGACAACCGGACACCCAACAAACGCCAATCGATTCGACAGATCGATTATGCCTTTGACGTCGAGCGCCGCGGCGTCATCGTGCCCGAGCCGCCCAACCGCAATTACGGCAAGTAACGAACAGAGGTCGTCACTCATCACGCCTTGGGAGCTGTAAACAAACACTTGTCCCTCACCGGATTTGGCGCCAGCCGAGGGATCAAGTCGCTTCGCAAGCGCCGTCGCAATGCAGAACGCCCAGAAATCGATCTTCCTCCGAAACGGTCGCCGCTCAACGCTTTCCCGCTCGCTCGAGTGCGTCTGAACCAGCCGATTGACGTGGTCCTCGAAATCCCTAGGGAGGGCCAACCCGAGATGCTTAGCGCGAAATAATTCACCAAACTCCTTCATCGTCATGATACCCCTACCGCGTGCATGGTCCAGCGCGAATCCTCTGCTTGACCTTTTCGTTCACACACACTGCAATACTCACGCGGCCCGCACTCGCAAAGCAGGGACACTCGCCGTGCATCAGTTAGGTTGACGACGTCTCCCCCATACCCGAGATATTGCCACTGCCCAGTAAGCGTATAGGTCGCCCCTGCATAGCGTGATACCAACTCAACTTCGCTGTGCGCTTCCAAATCAGACCCAGTCAGCAACAAAATAGGTTGACTTGCAGTCTTGGCCGCAACTTCCAAGGTGTTCGTTCGAACCCGACCCGACAGAAAATTCAACAGTGAATCAGCAACCAGCGGCGCGCGGGTCCCACTCACCTTGCAAAGACCCAAAACAAAGGACAGCGCAAGGATCCTGCGCGATGCTCCATTAATCTCCGTCGGTGGCATCGCTCGCCCCCGGCTATTCAGAGCGAAAATCTCATAGTCGCCCAGGCAATCGTCAACTTCCCTAAGCCCAACCTCCTTAATCATTCTCAGCGTCGCCCTATACTGACCATCGACAATGCGATCATCGTCCATCACGTTTGCCGCCATCATAGTGAATAGGGTATTCATCTCCCTACTGAGTTCACTCACTTGATCACTACGTATGTGAGAAAGCGCATTCTCGATTATCCCTGCCATCATCGAAGCTACTGTTTCGCACTTACTGAGATCGCGCGCCTCTGCTTGCCGCCTTCTGCCGCTTCGAACCTTTCCCTCAAGCACATTTAGCTCCGTCTGACATTCCTCTCGCACCTGCTGATCTCCTGCCAATGCTCGTTCCAGTTTGCTCGCCTGTTCTTCCAACATCGCAATCGTGCTCCCAATTTCCTCGAGCTCCATGTCATCGACCTGCGCCATCTTTTCGTCAATATCCCGCTTTCCTTGCATCAATTCATCTATTTCCGAATTAAGCTCAAAGAGACGCGTCTCCGCCTCTTCCACACGATGCCGCCAACTCTCGTTCTCGGCGGCTCGATACAGCTCATTGGCCGCGTGCAACACTTGCGCCAGATAGTTTGCCACCTCTTCCTCCCCGCTTGCTGACATGAGCAACTGTTGAACATGTCTTCTATACTCCCCTGGCGAGGTTAGGTCTTGTCCACAAACGCATTGTCCCCTGTCGAGCAGGCCCTGGACGAACGCTCGATGACGCATAGGAATGGAACCGTCTTCGTAGAGTGGTTGCAAAGATTCTCGTGCCCGGCGAATATCTGCCTCACCCAACGACGAAAGTAAATCAAGAGCAACCAAGTCCTCCGAGAGTCGTATTACTTCGCGTTGTCGTGATGCCCGAACACGCTTCAACCGATTGTCGTTCTCTTCCTTTCTACAAGCCAACTCTTCGTGAGTACTTAGGCTGCTGAGCAAGGCTTGCTGTCTCGCCCGCGCTTCCGAAAGTCGCTCATCGATATCAGCCTTGCTAGTCCGGTTTGTCTGAATACTCTTGTCTAAATCCTCAACCTTCTTGTGAAGAACATCAAGCTCGTTCTGCAATTCGCGTAACCTCCCGCTTTTCGTGGCTCTTGTGGCGTCACGGCCAAAGTCGCGCACTAATCTCTTGATGCGATCCATTGACTTTTCAAACACTTCAAGACCCAGAAGCGCTCGCACAGAGAATGTGGTCTTGGCAATTGCCTCCTGCCGGTTGACTGTCTTGTTCTCGCTTCCGCCAACAAAATCCGCGGCCTCATCTGCGTCCATCACAAAGAAGTCCTGAAGCGTCTTTGGCAACAGTTCCTCAACAACGCTGTTTACGCCGTGTTGATGCGGAACCCACGACCCATCCGGCTCCTTTACCAAGAGTTGGGTTCTCTCGCCAACTCGGCGAAAGTCAGGCTCGATTGCATTTGCAGAAGCACTGGCTATAGTCGTGACCGCGCGACGTAGCTCGTACTCTGTATTGCCCTTCGATTCGCCATCATGGTTCCGGGTGGATCCATCTGTCTCGAAGAGTATACGGACTTCGGTTTCGATACCGGTTGAGTCTGGTATCCACGATGCGGGATGCAGAGAGAAGTGAGTGGTTTTTCCGGGCAGGCCTGTTTCGCCGTACATTCCCCACCGAATTGCCCGCAAGAGTGTGGTCTTTCCCGCTCCGTTCTCGGCCCTGACTACAGTTAGTGGTCTGTTCTCACAAGTTGAAGGAGCGATTTCAATTTCGTCAAAGCACGCGAAGTTTATAATGTGTATTTTGTTTATCACCAACATCTATTCATCCTCCGCAATGTCCGATGCCCTCGCGGCTTTCTCAATCATTACTCTGATTGTCTGGTTGATTGCGTGTTGGGCCTTGATGCGATTCCTATCCTCCAGATCGACGATATTCATGATAAGGCTTGTGAGAGATTCAGACGGAATGTTGTGGTCCGGCGATATGCGAACCGCCTCCTTTCTGATCTCAATGAGCATTCGCGCGTAGTTACTTACCATAATCTGCCTTTCGGTGTAGCGCTTGCAATCGCGTATTCAGGTGAGTTCTCCAGTGTACCGGTTGAAGACATTGCCTTCGGCCAGTAGGTTTCGCTAAGTCGCCGCAAGTCAGCAGCGGCGCCGTGCGGGCCGGCTGTATTTTGGGCGTGCTTGGCAAATGCATAGGCTCGATCGAGCTCATTTCTAATTAACCTGTACAATGGCCTAGTACGGTCTCGCCTTACAACGTGGCCGGGCGGTAGCGCAAGGAAATCGTGCACGATGCCCCAAGGCTTGCCTGGGTGGACGCGAAGGATGCGACCGCGACGCTGAACCCACTCACGTTCTACGGTGGACGAGGCTATTATGAACGCTTCACGGACGCTTGGAATATCAATTCCCTCGTCAAGGACCTTTTTGGCAAGGAGTACTTGTGTTGCACCTTGGGAAAACGAGTCGAATATTCGTTGGAGCCGCCTTGGACTTCGTGTTGTGTCTTTAGTCACCGGTGCCCACTTGATACCCAGCTCGGTAAGCAGTTCGCCGATCCTAGTGAACTGACTAGGGTTTTTTGCTGATGCGTAAATAAGTGACTGCTCTAACGCCTTTGGTTGGCGTGCAACAAGCACCCTTCGGAGCAGTTCCATCTTTGTGTCCGCAGTCTCGATGATTCGGCGGCGCCTAATGAGTAGCGATTGGAGCGCGCTCTCTTCTTCGCTTACGCCAGACCCAACTGCGGCTCCGATCCGTCGGGACAGTCGATTGAACTCGTCTAATTCTGCGCCGCTCAACGTGCATGCGTGTACGTAGTATCGGTATGGAACAAGGCAGAATCCGATGGCGCGGTCCAACCCGAATTCGTAAACGACGGGCCCAAAAAATTCAAAGATTTCTTCTGTTCCATCTGGATCGTATTGCCGCTCCGGTGTTGCTGACAGCGCAAGTCGTCGCTGAAACAGCTCAGGCTTATTGGAGACAAACGAGGCGGCACCCAATGTGTGCGCCTCATCCGCGATTAACATATTGGGAATTTGGGCACCCTTGTGTCGTAACTTGTTTACAGCTGTGTTCTGGAACTTGCGGCTGCATAAAAGGTCATTAGTGATAATCCCGACATGAGTGCCCCCACTCCGGACTCCGCGGAACAGTTGTGTGAGGGCATCGCTCTTGCTGGAGGAGCGACTGGGAGTGATTGGAATGACACCGAACTGCTTCACTGCTTCGGTCCACTGCATTACGAGTGGGATAGTGGGTGCAGATACTATCACCAATAGAGGCCTACCGTCAAGGCGGTCTTGGACACGGGTTGCGCATATCAACGCAGTTAGTGTCTTTCCCGCGCCTGTTGCCATTGCGACTACTCCCTTCTCGGGAGCATCTCCTCCTTCCCACATACGTACGGCGTCAGCCTGGTGGGCATATTGCCCGGACGCCCACTCCAGCCCCGACGGTATTCGAAGCCGGCTTGAGGCGGGTGGCCTCATACGGGCAAGGGCAAAATAGTCGTTTGGCTGAGGCGGCGACTTTGGCGCCGTCCTGACTATGTCACGTGCGAGGGCTTCAGGCAGATTGAACACCTCCTGGATGCCGGGACTGATTCCCTTCGACCATTCATCCAATATCGAGATACCGGATTTCACTCGACTGGCACTCTCCGGCAACCAGGTCACGTCTACATCAAGATGTTCAACTCCCGTTGCCACCCCATGTCCGGTTGCGTTTCCGGATCCTCGAGCAAGCATCTGGTATTCGCCATCGTCGAATAGCCACAGCTTCGGATGGTAGTTCGAGTCAGGTGTAGGGACCGCAATGCGAAGTTGAAGAACATCCGTAGCGATCATCCAAGCGAAACAATCAAGTGTGTGCCGGACGAGCGGAGTAGTACTGACGCGGCCTTCGACAAAGATCGCTCGGACGAGTTGTGCGGCTTCCGCCCGACTCATTCTCACACCTCGCTCGACCGCCTGTCGCTCGTCAGAGAAAAACGTCGGGGCAACGGTTAACTCAATCGGTTGGACCCCCTGCCGATTTAAGTAGACTGCAAGTCCCGGCGCCAGCCGTGCGATCCAACCTACGTTGAACCAACCAAATGCACCCCGAACGCGTGTTGCGGCGCGGAACCCCGGTATGAGAACACGTCTGTCTACGCGGGAGTCAGGCAGCTTGAAGAGGCCTGGTTCGAGTGTAGGCTCGTCAATGAGCATGTGTACTAGAGCGACCGTCTGCGCCGCAATATCCGCTTAAGGGCTTCTTCTGCGCCGCCGGAGAGCTGCATTTCAATATTTTCTTGGTGAGCACTCAAGGCTACCACGCCTGTGCCCTGTATTGTTATCCTTGCCCGGTCCCCGGGGCCCAATCCGATCTTGCGAAGTGGGTCCGCGATATACCCGAGCGACGCTCCATTCGGCGACGCCAACCGCCAATGTAACGAGAGGTTTCGACAATGCTCCAAGTTTGTTATCCTTACCTCGGTCTTCGAATCTGGCTCGCAGCCCGCTTCACGTGCAATCTCAGGAGGGACACCCGTCACGCTGAATCCCTCCAAGTATCGACCATTTACGATGAACGTCCAGTATGGCGCTCCGTCCGAATCGCGCCCATGAATCACGTCATCAAGGTTTCGGAGTCGAACCGTCGAAGCGTTCGCCACACTTATCCAACCGTCTTGAATTGCGAATCGGGAAGTGTGCATGTAGCTCCGTACGCTCGCAGCGCTGACGTTGAACTTCTTGGGCAGCTCCTTGAGTATTCTTTCAACGGTTGTGGACCCACCGTCCTCCTCAATGCGCTGGATTATTTCACCGACGATCCCTTCGTACTCGTCATCAACCCATTCCCTTAGGCCCCAACGTTCTTTGGTGGCCCTCACCACGCTGGGGACGTTTGATAGCGTAGGTCCGACAACGCCGTCGTCTGGAAGGTCACCAGCAAAGGCGATCTCTTTACGCGTGGCGGGGCGCCCTATTGACAGGAGTGCCGCCTTTACCCTAGCCTTTGTGCTATCTCGAATCGCTAGCATGCCTTGAATCTCGTGCAATTCGAGTTGAGTGCGAATAATCGGCCAGTACTGACGCCACTCGTCACTTGGAAGTTGATCGATAAGTTGTTGGGTGTTCAAGAGTCCGACGTCGTCGGCAAAATCTTGTGCACGTTTGCGCAGCCTGCCCAATAGCTCGACAGCCTTACGATCAAAATACGTTTTGCCCTGACGAGAATATTGCATCAGTTCGATTAGCTTCTTGCGGAACAGCATGTCTGCCAACACTGAGTGGCCGGGCAAAACGCGGCGTAAGACCTGCGTCATCGTTGTATCCGGGACGATTGGATCAAGTATTTCCTCTAACATTCCAGCAATGATACTAATGTCTTTGTTCACAGCAGTATTGATTTTCTTTTCAATCCTGAGCTGTATTTGTCGAACGCGCTCCCGCGTAACCCCGAGCTGGACACCAACCGCGTCGAGAGTTTCTGGGGGAGAGCGTGCTAGCCGCAATCGCACAATGAGTTGCTCTCGGTCCGATCCGCCATTAATTATATTGCTGATGCGGGATGAGACAACCATTGGCAGGCTCTGCTCTGGGTCCACGATGTCGTAAATTCCAAGTGCATGGAGTTCATTAGACTGGTTCATGTGGGTCGCGAGGCGCAATATGTCTGGATGGAGGACCTCCGCGACTGATTGTGTTCCGCGCAGTTGAGCGGAGGTGGCTAGAAGGGGACCGAGAAGCGTTCCGACGTAAAGCCAAGTCGAAGGTTCGGATTCCACATGCGGTTCGGCACCGATGCAGCTGATTCCGGCTTCCAGGTATCGTTCGGTCGGATACGGTCGGTCAATAGATAGACTCTCTTTCTCCTGGACGCAATCAACGAGAAATCTCTCTAGGTTCACGAGGAAGTCCGCGAGCGCGGTGCGTTCAAAGTCTTCCAGCTGGAGCAAGTCCATCGCCCGAAGTGGAGCGCTTCCGTGGATCAACTTGGCCGCGTTCAGGCAGTCACGGGTCCGTGTCGATATCGGAAGCCGATGGAGAATGGTCCGGTCAAGGCCGGGCGGCCATACTATGGCATTGGCAGACACCTGCTTGCCCTGTCGCGCATCTTGGATCGCATTCTTCACTTGATCGAGGTATCGATGGGCCATGTCGCACGATGGACGAGCTGGATTATTCATGACTAGGTCTTGGGTTACCCTGACTGGCGGTTACGAGACTGCCGCCTAACTCGGAGGCTGGGAGTATACTGCACACTTGTCCGAGATTGGCTGTCATTCGCTGTGGTCTTGAACATCGAGGCAAGCAGCAATGTCTCTGAGCCAAAGTCCGGGTTGATTGTACAGCGATCTGGGTCCGTCGATACTCTCCGCATAGTCCCCTTCCGCTGAGTGCAGTTTCGCCATGGTGCGCTGGCGGTTGGCAACTGCGGCCTAGACACCTAGGGCCACTCCTCGCCAGGAAGCAAGCGCTATTGACGTGCCTTACTATCTTACCCCCATGCTCAGTGCCGCTGCCGCCATGGCCCACGCCGACAACCGACGCCAGGCCGACCAAAGTTCCGCCGAGCTGCGCTGATTCCAAGTGCCGGTGCTTGGCGACGTGACGTGGCGGGCGCTGGGCGCCCCCTAGTAGGACTCTGTCCTTGGCGGAAACGCATCCCATTGATCCCGATCCTACTATCTGCTGTCGTACGCCAGCTTGGCTAAGGATCTTCGGACCGCAGAGTCCCACTCGGAAACTATCGACTTGCCCCGCCGATTCGAACTTTCCCGGCCCCGACACGATCATCCCTGCACTCCAGCTCACACGAGCTCCTTTCATATAGCATGATTGAATATATCATGCATTATGGCATCGAGCTCCGAGTCGTCAAGCACGCTTAGTTCGAGGTTGCCCTGGTAGGCGGCCGCCCGCCGACATAGTCGCTGGAGGCCTGGATGACTCAACAGCGACGAGTTTGGGTTCGAATGCGTGACCTGCGCGAGGGAACGCAGGAAAGCGCTTCGAATATTGGCAGATCCAAATGTGGAATTTCTAAACACGATCCGATCGACTAGCTTTTCCCAGTACGTCTGATTGATACGCAGGACGTATCGTACTTGCTGCGCAAGCTGCTCATCATCATCGCCCCCCGCCTGCGCGACCATGCGCTCGCGCCACCAGGCACGGGCGAACGGACAGTCTACGAATACGGAACGATTCCCGCGTATCTCGGGCAATCCGCCAATACGCCTGAGTATGGTGCGAACGCACGAGTCGACATGCTGATCTGCTCTTTCGCTGTTATCTCGTAGCACCACATCGATGCGCTCGGCTCCAGAAGCGACATTCCCGCCGTTGGCGGCGAGGTAGGCCGCTTGGATTCTTTCAGATCTGATGTGGGATAGCGTAACGTTTGCCCAGAACGTGGACCGGCATGCGATTGAGGGCGTGAGCAACGACCATGCGGCAAAAAGAGAGCGTTCAGTATCACTTGGCGGCTCTCTGTATTCGTTCTCGGTCATGGGGTAGGGGATTAGTGGTGGATCAGCCGTTCCAATCTTCGGAACCTTCTCGAAAAATTCGACAAACGCAACGCTATCGCGCACTCCCATTAGGAATTCCTTCTGCAGATCGCCTCCTCTATTTCGAAGTAGCTGTCGTCGTAGCCTTGTGTAAGCGCTATCGGAGAGCTCGCTATATGCCATTATTGACGTCCTCATTCGATCTCGCTGTCACCAGCCGCCTGAACGGCATTAGCCGGAAGTAGAAGTGGGTACATTGCGGTAGCTACCGCCTCTGGCTGGAAGTCATCGTCTGTCCAATGCCCATGGCCCTGATCTGCCAAGTGGTCTGCGAAGGCCTTGAGATTCCTGTGGGACCGCCATCCCACCTCTCCATCGTCGTTATCGAAGTCTTGCTTGAGACGCGCCAAACATGCGGTAACGATGTGCGTCATAATGACGCGGCGCAGTACTCCGTCTTGGTGCACCAGAGCCTTAGAGAGGCTTGCGCTTACGTTCACCCTGAATCGGAACGGTTCTGACTCAATCTCAACGTTGAATTGACCCTCCTTTAGGCAATCGTTTCTACGGACAGATAGGAGTTGTAAGATGGAGGACTGAAGTTCGATGACGCATCCAAGCGCCAACCGCGAACCCTTCGAGAGCGAAATTACCTGTCTATCCCAGATAGGATGAACACCGTCCCGAGACGATTTCAATCTAATGCTCTGCTTCTTCCAGCACACAATCATTGGGGTAAAGAATGGCGGTCCACCAAGGTCATCAACGTTCCAACGAACTTCATGCACTGATGAATCGGACACGTACGTTTCGCGATAACCGGATGTTGGCGACGACACTATGCAGGCATAGCGTGCCTTATCCAACTCGAGCAAACGCGAAAGTAGCGCAGCGCCATCGACGCGGTGCGTTATGCGAAATGATGATCGATCATCCCCGGGCTCAAAGTCGAGCCGATAACGACCATCCGGAAAGGACCGGTTTCCTGACTCGAGCACCGGGTATTCCTGCGTGCGGATCGCATTTGAGGGCCCAGCCATGACGGCCTCTACTGAGAACTTCCGGCTCATCAGACGCTCTCGGCCCCACCTACACCCTCCCCTCCACCCTCTTCCTTCTCCACACTTCTGCAAACCTCAACTCGTAGCGAAGGATTAGGAAGTCCCGCGAAATCGCCGGTTAGACGATAGGATACGTCGACTTCCACCGAGACGCCTCTTCTGAGGTCACCTAGGTAGACCGCTCTCACTTCACCGTCAAAGCGCCGGAGGGCGTGCTTTGGAGCGGGGACGCCATCGACCCTTACCTTGCTCAGCGCAGCAGGAGTGTATGAATCTTGTCCGTGACGCTCGCACGTGGCATCGAGCGCCTCGTCTACTACCAGGCGTACTTCAGCGTCGGTGAAATCTTTCCAGCATTCGATCACAATTCGCCGGCGGTGGCTTCCCAACGGTCGCGAGACAATCTGGAAGTGGCTAGGCAGCGTCGGCCGTCGTCGCTCGCGACTCCGTTTCGGCGTAGAATCGGGCTTGCGTGTGCCCTCTCCCTTAGGTGAGCCATTAGTTTGATCCGAGCCGCCGATCGGAAATACTGGCAACTCACTAGCGGGGTTTCGTGTAACTGGAACAGGAGCTCCCCAGTAGCTACCAGGAGAACGTTGCCCTCCAAGAGCGACGCCACCACCGACGTCTAGTGTAAGGAAGTCGATGGGAGAGTAGGCTTCAGACTGTATCTTGGACGTATTGTTCAGTAACCAATCGCTTACTTCCCGAAGCGCTTGACGACAGGCTCTAGCGTCTTTCCGTGTCAATCGCTTCATTGAGATGGACTCATGAAGCGGTCCCTCGGCATCCCGTATGTATCCGTGGAGTTTGTGGCCCATCTTTGCGCTAACAGATAGAATCGCGTGGAAAGGCACTTGGTCTACAAAAGTTGGGTAGAAGCCAGGAATATCTCTCTCATGGGTTATCCACATTCCATTCCGGCATAAGTTAACGCGTGTAATGCCCGAAGTGTTCTCAAGTAGATGTACATCAATTTTACCTGCGTTCGTGGCAATACGATGCCTCGTACCGGACACGTACGCTTGATGGGCCTCGAATGCCCGCCGACCGTTCAGGAACGAAGACGTGCGCTGCTGATTCTCATTGACCCTTAGCACGTCGACAAGAGTATCTCTGTCAAGAGTCCGCGAATGTGGGTTGCGAGGTTCTCGGCGATCATCGACCGCAACTTCGAGCTGGCGATCCTCAATTGCTACAAAGAAACTTGCCGCAGCAGCATGTGAGACCGTATCCCACAGCGTCGCCCTTTGTTCTCGAAAGTGGTTGAAGGCTGGAACGATGACAGCGCTGCCGTGTCCTGTTTCTGACCGTATTTGCTTTAGAGCGTCGAGTATGAGTCCCGATAGTCCCGCGCCTCCTGAGCACACAAACGGCTTGCCCCTTCCCGCCTGAAACTCACGAACAAGGAAACCATCACCAGAGCGAGGATGGCACTCACCTTTCCTGTGGTGTGAAGCGAGAACTGCGTGTCCTGAGCCAATGCGCTTCCCTTGAGCGGTAATTCCTGCATAGAGCACATAGCGTAGGTCGGAGCACGGGATGACCGTAGAATGCCCATTTCCGTATGTTCCAGTAGCGGTTCCATCTTTCACGCTTAGTCCATCTGTCAGAAGAGCGTTCATACGCGTTTCATCAAGACCCACACCATTATCGAAAACGGTGAGTACATCCACCAACTCCCCCTCCAGCGCCCTCTTGATTCGATCAACAACGAGAGAGGCCTGTCGCGATAAAGACCCTTGCGAACTTTCGATCTGCGTATTGATCGCTCTCTCGAGCGTCGACTCGTAGCTAGCAATCCCTGGAATCGACTCTCGGCGTGAACGGGAAAGCTGGAACCGAATGCGAGCCGGTCGGACGTTCGCCTCGCGCGCCGCGTCCAGCGCATTCTGGATCAATTCGCGCACTACGGCAGCGGGCCGTAGATTGTCGAAGGATGAGGGCCCAGCCGGCGTAAAGCCGGTGGCGCTTCCGGGACCAAAGTACAAGTCGGCGCGACGCTTTGCCATGGTGTTGGGACTCAGTATGTGGCCAGGCTGATTCTTGTCAATGCTGCAATGGCCCTTTCGACATCCTGGACCGTATTGAAACGCCCAAGGCTAATACGAAACCCCGTAGCGGCTGTTTCAGAGTCAAAACCAAGGGCGCGAAGCACCCTGGACGGTTCAGAGGTCGCTGAAGAGCAAGCGGAGCCGCTGGATACGGCAATTTGCTGAGCGGTGTTTCGAATAACTTCCTCCGCGGCAATTCCAGGAATACCAATATTGAGGTTGCCCGAAACCCGCTTGCGATCATGGCCAAAAAGGCGAAGATTAGGATACACCTCACACATGCGATTATAAAAGCCGGCAGTCAGCGCGTTTATTCTCACACAGTCCTCTTCCTGCTTTTCCGCAGCGAGTTCACAAGCGGCACCAAAGCCGGCCACTTGCGCGGTTGGCAGTGTGCCGGCTCGGAGGCTTCTTTCTTGTGAGCCACCCGTGATGATCGGTCTTAGCTCGACGCCGGAGCGAACATAGAGTGCTCCAACTCCCTTGGGTCCGTAGACTTTGTGACCAGAAAGGCTCAACAGGTCAACGCCCCAATCGTCCACGTCGATGTGAATGCGGCCCGCTGCCTGTGTAGCATCGGTGTGGACAAGCGCACCTACACGTCGGCACCGTTCTGCGATATCCGAAAGCGACTGCAACACTCCAACCTCATTGTTGACCGCCATAACGGATACAAGCAGCGTTCGCTCATCCAGCACCTTTTCCAGCAATGCCAAGTCAAGGAGGCCGTCCGCTTGCACCGGTAATACGACGCTCTCGTAGCCGTCGTGTGCGAGATCCAGCACTGTTTCGAGGACTGCGGGGTGTTCAGTGGAGAGCGTTACGATTCGGTCTCGTCTGCAAGATCGGGCGCGACCACAAACGCCTCGAAGAGCGAGGTTGCACGACTCGGTCGCCCCCGAGGTAAAAATGATCTCGTTGTCATCGGCATTAATGAAGTTGGCAACTTGCGCGCGGGCCACTCTAACTGCAGTGGAGGCATCCCAGCCAAAGCAATGATCGCTCGAGTGCGGGTTGCCAAATTGCCTGGTAAGGTACGGCCACATGACCGTACGAACTGCCGGGTCTAACGGCGTCGTGGCCTGGTTATCGAGGTAAACTGGGGCGGGCTTCATTCTGTGCAGTCGCATGGGAGCATCGTCTCGGTAAACTGAGCCGGATCGAAGTCTCCTCGCAACTTCTCGTATGTGATGCCTTTGTTACCGAAGAAGCCGATGCGTTTCGTACTACCACGAATATTTCGCCCCTCGGCCTCCAGGTCTCGACCATAAACCGATTCCACGCGGTTCCACCAAGACAAATCACTCGGTGTATCGGCGAGCGGTCCAAATTCTTCGAAGATCTCACTTTGCCTCTCCATGCTGGAGCGGATGCTCTGGAGAATTGGCGCACCTTTGAGAAAGCAGAACACGCAGTTCGAAAGAGATGTGGCATTCGGCAACGAGAGATTCCAGTTCTGCCTCTTCCAGAAATCATTCACATCGCTTTGCGATACAACCATATCGGCGAGAGGCATGTAGACATGCTCGCCTTCGTACCCCGCGGTGGACTCGTTCCGGTCAGATACGCGCTGGATTCGATGCTGTTCATCGTATCGCAGGCCGATAAACGCTACGTATTCTACCCCGCCTTTGCCGAATCGCGCCTTGTCGCCAAGCGTCTTTCCCTTAATGGTTAGATTCTCGAAGGGAACCCAGCCGTCGTAGAACGTGTCAAATCGCTGTTCTGGACGATAATGCGGTCGGTCCCAGACAAATTCACGCTTTTTCAAGAAGATGTTTCTAGGTACACCGCCTTGGTTTTCGAGGTGTCGGCGGTAGGCGGAATCCTCATCCATGCGAGAGCCATTGCCGTAGTGGCCGAGTCTCGGGGTGGTTCGCTTGGAAGTCAAGTAATCCTTGAGGAAATTGCGCGTAGCTTCCAGTTTTAAATGCCGAGTGCAAATTCGATTGAACTGATTAGGCACATATCCCGCCCACGACAAGAGCTCCTCAAAGACCTCTCCTCTCCAGTGGAATCCGTCCGGGTTGGCAACGGACTTAGGCTTGTCATTGACCATCCGGTATGTGGGGAGGCGGGTCCATTCTCCACGACGTGAGTCCTCGTAGGTTTGGAACTCTACTTGATAAAATGGAATACCGTATTTACGAGCGGCCTTCATGCAGTCGGCGACAAAGCGATAAGTGCTGGGGTGCTCCGCCGAAGTATTGTTGAACAAAATAACGTCGCCGCGATCTTGCTTCAACAGTCCGTTCTCAAGGAGAGAAAAGAGAAGCATGCCGCTTGACCGTCCCCCGGAGAACTTTACGACATGGGGAAGCGCAACGTGGTGTTTTGATCGGTACCTGAACCGGTACTCCTTTGTGGGATCATGTCGGGGTAGAGGTCTGCGCGCCCGTTTGGAGAGGGTTAGCTTGGGCACGTCTCGCAGTACTAACCTTGGCACTAAGCTAGCCTCCTAGTCATCCGTTCGGGAAACACGATAGTTCCCGTGTGGTTTGCGCTCGAATGATACCGTCTGTCGCCACTACTACGAAGAGTACCTGTTGCAACCGCCTGTGACCCGGCCTCCCTGTAGCGACAATGGCCACCGCGTCTAGGCGTTTCGCCGCCATTGCGCTACACTGGGTTGGGAATGGGAACATCGCTAGCCGGACCTCTATGTTAGGCAATGCTGCCGCATTCCCCCTAGAGCCAACGCGGACTTCGACCGTGCCATGTGAGACGTCGTCCTGGACAAGGAACTGGTCCTGGTGGTGGACAGCCGGAACTCTCATTCGCTGTCGTACTTGTCGAAGGGTTCGAACCCGCAAGAGCTCGAAGCATTGCGACCGTCAACTCTTCGTGCTTCTCCTCCTCCGAGAGGTTGATCCGATAGAATTTCCTGCCTACATGTTCCATGTCAGTACCTCGCCTGCTCTGCGAACGCCCGTCCGATCTGACGCCCCCTTTAACTCTCCACGGTCCAGCGCTTGTTGTGTTGGGTGCGTAGACACATAGCAATGTCCTGACAAAGTGTCAATCTCCTGGCCTGCAGAACTCGTCCCAAGTCGTACGACAGCATGCATCTATTCTACGCTGTCAGACCAACAGGCGTAGAAGGCCAATGCAGATCGACTCGAGCCTCCGTTCGGCCATGCACTCTGGGTCATGATCGACACTGGGTCCGTAGAGGGCCGTTTCCGTCGAAGGACAGTCCGCCGCCAGCAGCCCGGCGCTCGGGTCAAGCCAGTAGAAATCCCGAGCAGGGTAGACGGCCCATTGCGTTAGATTCGCAAGCCGAACGATTGCGCGATACGCCAACATCTCCTTGCTGTGGGGTTCCGACCGTCGGTGGTGGGGCCTTCGTCTACCGGCCAGCGCTACGTCGTCTCGGCTCACGCCAACGTGTAGGCCGGGCATGCCGTCGTGTTCGAACCCTTCCAGCGCACGGCCGGCGGACTTCGGCGACTGTCCGCCCCATTGCTTGAAGAAGAACGGCACGCCTGCGGCCAGACACGGGCCCGGGCGCCCACCGCCCAGTCGAGACGGAGCGGGCGGGCGTTCGGACCGCTCTCGCCGCCGACGATGACGCAGGAAATCCCCGTCAGGTCGAGATTCTGCAGCGGGCCGAGGAGGGATTCGAGCGACAGAAACCGAATGGCTGCCGGCGCTCGCTGCAGATGCCGAACGCGAACGCGCGCACCCGCAGCGGCCCCAGCAAAGCCCCGTCTGCGCCGCCGCCGGGAACCCTCGCCCGCCAGGGCCGGGAACGACTGCCGGTGCACCTCGCCACGCGCCAGGGACAACCCCCGCGACTCGCGCCGCTACGAACCCCAATAGGACAGGCAATGGGGAAGAGAGCGGCACGGCCGCCCGGTACCGCCCAATGAGAACCGACACCCTCCGACGCGACAAACCGCGCCCTGTCGCCAAATTCCCGCGCTTTCTCACAGCCTCCAACAGCGATTCGTCGTTCTCGACCGAGACGCCGCACCAGACGTAATTCGGTGCCGAAGCGGACGGGTAGCGGGCTCGAAAATAGTTCCGCAGGAGCAAACTGCGCTTGGTGAGAAGCTGATACACATGGCGGTCCGCTCGCTCCATTTTGTCACAGACCGCCCTGATCGGCGCGACAGTCACGCGCGATTTCGCGAACGTTCCTTTGATAGGGCCCAATTGCTACCGCACCCCAAGCATAGGATATCGCGAGAATGCGCAGCGACGGAAAAGAGTTCCATACGACCGGCTGCGAGCGAAGCGCTGCGCGGGCCACGCGGGGAACGTGCGTCTCCTTTCGACGCAAGCGCGCGATTCCCGGATCGCCCCTGCCCGCACCGTTCCGTGCCGACGCGCGCCGGGCGGCAGAGACTGCGGCCGCCCCTCACTCCTCCCTCGGCATCAGCATCGATCCCAGCCGCCGCCCCGCCAGCACGTGAACGTGCAGGTGAGGCACGTCCTGATGCCCGTCCGCGCCGGCGTTGGCGACGAGCCTGAACCCGTTCCCGTCCGCCTCCCTCGACACCTCGCCGATCGCCCGCGCGTAGTCGGCGATCTCGGCGTCGCTCGCGCTGGCCGCAAAATCGTCGAAGCTCACGTAACGCCCCTTCGGGATGACCAAAACATGTATGGGCGCCTGCGGCTGGATGTCCCGGAAGGCGAGGCTGTGTTCCGTCTCCAGCACCTTGTCGCAGGGGATCTCGCCGGCCAGAATCCGCGCGAAGATGTTGGTGTCGTCGTAATTCGCCGTCATTTTCCGCTCCTTCCCGCTTTCTCCTCCAGGCCGCCGACGCCGCGCCGCTCGGCCAGCCGGGCGGCCACCTCCGACAGCGGAATTCCGCGCGAGGCGAGCGCGACCAGGAGATGATACAGAAGGTCCGCCGCTTCGCCGACGAACTCCTCCCTCGTTCCCGCCGCGCAGGCAAGCGCCGCCTCGACGCCCTCCTCGCCCAGCTTCTTGGCGCATTGCTGCGGCCCCCGGGCGACCAGCCGCGCCGTGTAGGAACGGTCCGGGTCGCCCTCCGCCAGACGCGCCGCGATCGTCGCCTCCAGTTCGCCGAGCGCCGCGTCCGCTCGCCTCGCTTCGCTCATTCGGTCCGCTCCCGCACCGGAATCCCCGCAGCCTTCATCATCGCTTTCGCCTCCGGAATCGTAAAGTCGCCGAAGTGGAAGATCGACGCGGCCAGCACGGCGCTGGCGCCCCCGTCGCGGATCCCCTCGACCAGATGCTCCAGCCGCCCGACGCCGCCCGACGCGATCACCGGAATCGACACCGCCCCCGCGATCGCCGCCGTCAGCGCGATGTCGAACCCGTCCCGCGTACCGTCGCGGTCCATCGAGGTCAGGAGAAGCTCGCCCGCACCCAGCGCCTCCGCCCGGCGCGCATATTCGACGGCGTCCCTGCCCGTCGGGCGGCGGCCGCCATGGGTGAAGATCTCCCACTTCTCCGGGCCGACGCTCCGGGCGTCGATCGCCGCCACGATGCACTGCCGCCCGAATCGCTCGGAGGCGAGCCGGACCAGGTCCGGGTTTTCGACGGCAGCCGTATTGATCGAGACCTTGTCCGCGCCCGCGGTCAGGAGCGTCCGAACGTCGTCCGGACTCCGCACGCCGCCGCCGACCGTCAGCGGCATGAAGCAGCAGGCGGCGGTCCGGTTGATGGCGTCGAGCATCGGCGCCCGCCCCTCGTGGCTGGCGCCGATATCCAGAAAGCAGAGTTCGTCGGCGCCGGCGGCGTCGTAGGCGACGGCGCATTCCACCGGGTCTCCGGCGTCGCGGAGATCGACGAACCGCACGCCCTTGACCACGCGCCCGGCCTGCACGTCCAGGCAAGGGATGAGCCGCGCCTTAAGCATCGCCCGCCCGAAACAGCTCCGCCGCCCGGCGCAAGTCCACCCGGCCGTCGTAAAGGGCGCGCCCGACGATTACGCCGGCGACCGATTCCGACCGGCGGACCGCCTCGAGATCGGCCATCGACGCCACGCCGCCGGAGACGATCACCGGGACGTCGACCGCCGCCGCCAGCGTCTCGCTCGCCGCCAGGTTCGGTCCCTCCAGGGCGCCGTCGCGCCCGATATCCGTGTGCACGATCGCCGCGACCCCGGCCCCCTCGAACCTGCGCCCGGCTTCCTCCGCCGAAAGATCCGAGACCTCGGTCCACCCTTCGAGCGCGACCCGGCCGCCCTTGGTGTCCAGCGCCACCGCGACCCGGCCGGGATGGGCCCGCGCCGCCTCGATCACGAGGTCGGGATCGCGAACCGCCGCCGTTCCGAGCACCACCCGCCTTGCGCCGCGCGACAGCCAGCGCTCGACGGCGGCCCGGTCGCGGATGCCGCCGCCCACCTGCACCGGCAACCCCGTCGCCGAAAGGACGGATTCGAGCGCCGCCTCGTTGCGGCTCACCCCGGCGACCGCCCCCTGCAGGTCGACCACGTGAATCCACGCGCAACCCGCCTCCTCGAACGCCCGCGCCTGGCTGGCCGGGTCGTCGGCATAGACGGTCGCGGAGTCGAGGTCTCCCCGCAAGAGCCGCACGCAGCGCCCGTCCTTGAGGTCGATGGCCGGATACAGGATCACGACGCTCTCACGGCGTCCAGCGCAAAAAATTCGCGATCAGCCGCAGTCCCGCCCGCTGGCTCTTCTCGGGATGGAACTGGGTCCCGGCGACGTTCCCCCGCGCGACCGCGGCCACGATCTCGACGCCGTATTCCGCCGTGGCGATCACGTCGCCGCGCTCCGCCGGAAGGTAGCGGTACGAATGCACGAAGTAGACGTGCTCACCGGTCCCGAGACCGGCCAGAAGCGGGTGGTCGCGGGAAGTCTCCAGATCGTTCCACCCCATATGCGGGATGCGCCGCCCGGGCGCCTTCGGAATATGCGCGACTTCGCCGCCGAGCCAGTCGAAGCCGGCGTGAACGCCCCGTTCCCGTCCGGTCCGGGCCAGGAGCTGCATGCCGACGCAGATGCCGAGATAGGGAACCCGGTCGCCGAGGACCCGCGCCTCCAGCGCTTCGCGAAGTCCCGGCCGCGCCTCGATCCCGTCGCGGCACACCGCGAACGCGCCCTGTCCGGGCAGCACGATCCGGTCGGCCGACCGGACCCGGTCCGCGGCGTCCGTCACCTCGACCGTGACCGGCAGGGCGGTCTCCCCGGCGACGCGACGAAACGCGTTGGCCACCGAGCGCAGGTTCCCGGAGCCGCAATCGAGAACGGCGACCTTCATGCCGAGGCTGCGAGCACACCCTTCGTGGTAGGGGCCGTGTCCGGGGACCGGGGGTCGATCTCGACCGCCATGCGAAGCGAACGACCCGTCGCCTTGAAGACGCTCTCGATCAGATGATGGGTGTTGAACCCGTCGAGCGTCGCCACGTGCAGCGTCAGGCCGGACCGCATGGCGAGCGCGGCGAAGAACTCCCGCACCAGTTCGGTGTCGAAGTTCCCGACCCTGGGCGCCGGAAAGCGCGCGTTCCAGACCAGATGGGACCGCCCCGAAAAGTCCAGCGCCACCCGCGCCAGCGCGTCGTCCATCGCCAGCAGAAAATGGCCGTAGCGGCGGATTCCCCGCGCGTCGCCGACCGCGTCCCGGAGCGCCGTCCCGAGCACGATCCCGACGTCCTCCACCGTGTGATGGTCGTCGATCGCCAGATCCCCCTCGGCCCGCACCCGGAGGTCGATCAGCGAGTGCCGGGCCAGCTGGTCCAGCATGTGGTCGAAGAACGGAACGCCGGTCTCGACGTCGGACGCGCCGCCTCCGTCGAGGTCGACCTCGACCCGAACGGCGGTCTCGCCGGTCTTCCGCTCGCAGACGGTCTGCCGCATGCCGTGCGCTCCTGTGCAGGGGAGCGGCAATTATAGCGGCGGCCGCCGGCCCGCGCCGCGCGTCGGCGCGCCCCGCCTCTCGCGATTCCGGGCCGCGGTTGTGCAAGTCCTCCGCAGTCCGTAGATTCGGGGTCAGTACGCCCATTCCCGTAATCAAGATTGACACTGGAGGAGTTCATGAAACATTTCGTTCGTTCCGGCATCGCCGTCTCGGCGGCGTTCGCCGCAGCCGTCCTGCTCGCGCCCGGAAGCGCCCTGACGCAGGAGAGAACCTACATCGCCATCGGAACCGGCGGCCCCACCGGCGTGTATTTCCAGGTCGGCAACGCAATCTGCCGGCTGATCCACAAGGAAGCCGCGGAAGGCCGCAAGGAAGGCCGCAAGCACGGAATCCGGTGCTCGGCGCCCTCCACCGGCGGCTCCACCTACAACATCGGGCAGATCTCGGAAGGCGAGCTCGACTTCGGCGTGGCGCAGTCCGACTGGCAGTATCACGCGGTCAACTGCTCCAGCGACAGGGTCACCTGCTTCGAAGACCTCCGGGCGGTGTTCTCGGTCCATCCGGAACCCTTCCACATCATCGTGGGAGCGGATTCGGGCATCGCGACCTGGGGCGACCTGGCGGGCAAGCGCGTCAACATCGGCAACCCCGGCTCCGGCCAGCGCGGGACCATGGAAGTCCTGATGCAGGCGCACGGGATCGATTCGAGCGCATTCGCCCAGGCGACGGAACTGACCTCGAGCGAGCAGTCGAACGCGCTTTGCGACGGCAAGATCGACGCCTACGGCTACACGGTCGGCGTCCCGAACGCCGGCGTCGCGGTGGCGACCGACGGCTGCGGCGCAAAGATCATCAGCCTCGACAGCGACGCAGAACAGATGCTGGTCGCGGACAATCCGTTCTACGCCTTCGCCACCATTCCGGCGGGGACCTACTCGACCACGGACGCGGACGTGACCACCTTCGGCGTGATGGCGACGTTCGTCACCTCCGCCGGCGCGAGCGAGGACGTCGTCTACGAGGTCGTGCGGGCGGTGTTCGAGAACATCGACGACTTCCGCAGCCTTCATCCGGCCTTCGCCAACCTCGACCCGGCCCGGATGATCGTCGACGGCCTGTCCGCGCCGCTGCATCCCGGAGCGGAGCGGTACTACAAGGAGCAGGGATGGATGTAGCCGGCCTGCCGGCAGGGGATGCGCGTTCGCGCGCATCCCGCCCTCTCCCCCAATCCCGCACCCTCTGAGCGCCCCTTGTCCGGCGCAGGGACCGACGCCGAAGTTCGGCGCGATCTCGAGGCGCTGGAAGACACCGGACGGACCGCGGGGCCGTCCCTCCGCCTGGCGATCGGTACCGTCGCGATCGGATGGGCCCTCTTTCAGCTCTGGATCGCCTCCCCGTTGCCGTCGGCGCTCTGGCTGGTCGACGTGCAGAAGCGGGGCATCCACCTCGCCTTCGCGTTCCTACTCGTATTCCTGATCTATCCCGCCTCGAAGGGCCGCAAGGAACGCGGACTGCCGCTCCACGACCTCGCCCTCGGCGCGGTCGCGACGATCGCCGCGCTCTATCTCTTTCTCGCCTATCGGGGCCTGGTCGACCGCCAGGGCGTGCTCCTGGAGCTGGAATGGCTCGGTCTCTCGATCCCGTTCGAGGCCCTGCTCGGCGGCGCCGGCGTCGCGCTTCTCCTGGAGGCGACGCGGCGCAGCATCGGGTTCCCGCTGGTCATCGTCGCCAGCGTGTTCCTCGTCTACTCCGTCTTCGGCCAGCGCTTCGATCTCGTCCTCTACTATCTGGGCGCCGTGCTGGCGGCCGCTGCCGTCGTCAAGCGGCACACCCGCCCCTTCGCCCTCGCCCTCGCGGCCGCGGCCGCCGGAATCGTCCTCTACGCCCTCGTCGGCGAAGCCCTGCACGACATCCTCTCCCACAAGGGCGTATCCGTTCGCCGGCTGATCGGCTACCAGTGGCTCGGCGGCGAGGCCGTCTTCGGCATCCCGATCGGCGTCTCCGTCAGCTTCGTGTTCCTGTTCGTGCTGTTCGGCGCCCTGCTCGAGGCGGCCGGCGCCGGGCGCTACTTCCTCGACCTCGCCTTCGCCATGGTGGGCCGCTACCGGGGCGGGCCGGCGAAGGCCGCGATCCTCGCCTCCGGCATGACCGGCGCCATCTCGGGGTCTTCCATCGCCAACGTGGTGACCACCGGGACCTTCACCATCCCGGTGATGAAGAAGATCGGCATGCCGGCGACGAAGGCCGGCGCCATCGAGGTCGCCGCGTCGACCAACGGCCAGATCATGCCCCCGATCATGGGCGCGGCGGCCTTCATCATCGCCGAGTTCATCGGCATCTCCTATTTCGACGTCGTGGTCCACGCCCTGATCCCCGCCGTCATCAGCTACATCGCCCTGTTCTACCTGTCGCATCTCGAAGCCCTGCGGCTCAACCTGTCGAGCCTTCCGAGATCCGGCCTGCCGCATTTCTGGCGGACGCTGGTCAGCGGCATCCACTACACGGTCCCGATCGTCGTGCTGGTCTATCTCCTGATGGTCGAGCGCTGGAGCGCGAGCAGTTCCGTCTTCTACGCCGTCGTCTGGACCATGCTCGTCATCGCGACCAGCCGCCTGCTTCCGGCCGGCACGACCCGTCGCGGCCTCCTCGCGGCCGTGTCGGCGCCGGTGCTCGTCAGTTCGGCGCTGAACTGGATCCTCGGCGTCGGCCCGATTCTCTCCACCCTGGCCGGCATCGGATGCGCCGTCGCGATCCTCGTCGTGCTGGCCGCCAACTCGCTGCGCGTCTCGGAGCGGCCGCTGGAGCCGATCGCGGACGTCTTCCGCATTATCGGCGCCGGCATGATCGGCGGATCGAAGAGCATGGCCACGGTCGGCATCGCGGTCGCGGCCGCCGGCATCATCGTCGGAGCGGTGTCCTCGACCGGGCTGAACAACGCGATGGTCGGCGTGGTCGAGGCGATCGCCGGCAGCAACGTCTATCTGCTGCTCGGCCTGACCGCGGTGCTGTGCCTCGTCCTCGGCATGGGCCTTCCGACCACGGCGAATTACCTGGTCGTCGCGTCGTTGCTGTCGGGCGTGCTGGTCGAGTTGGGCATGGCGGCCGGCCTCGAGCTGCCGCTGATCGCGATTCACCTCTTCGTGTTCTATTTCGGCCTGATGGCGGACTCGACCCCGCCGGTATGCCTCGCGGCGTTCGCGGCGAGCGCCATCTCCCGCGCCGACCCCCTGCGGACCGGCGTGCAGTCGTTCCTCTACGACATCCGAACCGCCGTGCTGCCCTTCATCTTCATCTTCAACCCCGAGCTTCTGCTCATCGGCGTGGAAAGCTGGTGGCACGGCGTCATGGTCTTCGTCGTGTCGCTGACGGCGCTGCTCTGTTTTTGCTCGATCACCCAGAACTGGCTTCTGGTCCGGCTGCGATGGTTCGAATCGGCGCTGCTCGCCGTGGCCATGGTCGCGCTGTTCCGGCCCGACTTCGTCCTCGACCAGTTCTGGCCCGAATACCGGCCCGCGTCGCTCTCGGCCTTCGCCGAAGGCTCGACCGTCGCGCCTCCCGGGAGGACGATCCGGCTGCACGTGGTCCGGGAAACGGACTACGGCGACCGGCTCAAACTCCTGGTCGCGAGACCCGAGGACGACGCGCACGTCTGGACGGTGGAGGATTTCGGTCTGGTGCTGGAGCCGGCGGGCGCAGCGCGGGAGGGCGCATGGGAGGTTCTCGACCTCGCCTTCGACGGCCGGGGAGAACGGATGGGGCTCACCTGGGGCGACTACGTGACCGAGGTCGACGTGTCGCAGCCCGGGCGGCCCAACCGGGCGATCGTCTATCCCTTCGGCCTGGCCGCCGTCGGCCTGGTCCTCGCACTGCAGATCGCCCGCCGCCGGCGCCAGGAGGCCGCGCCGGCGTAGCCGTCCGCCCCCGACGCGCTTCCGGCCCGGACCCGGGGCCGCGTCCCCTGCCGCGCGACCCGCCGGGCGCGCGGCGAGAAACGGAATCCCGCCGGCCGCCGCCTCGAGCGCATGATCCGAATCGCTGGCGTCACGACACGGAGGAGACCGACATGCCCGACCCGAACCTGCTCCGCCACATGGTGGCCGCGGCGCCGCGCCCGGTGGCGCCGTTCTCGCACGCAGTGGAATCGAACGGCTGGGTGTTCGTCACCGGACAGATGCCGACGCATCCCGACGATCCGGACGCGCCGCTTCCCGAAGGCGTCGGCGCGCAGACCCGCCGCGTGATGGACAACCTGTCCCTGGTCCTCGAAAACCTGGGGCTGACGCTGGCCCACACCGCAATGGCGCGGGTGTATCTCGCGGAGTTCGAACGCGACTACCGGGAGATGAACGCCGTCTACGAGACCTATTTCGCGCCCGGCGCGCTCCCGGCGAGAACCTGCGTCGGCGTCACCGCCCTCGCCGTCGGCGCCCTGGTGGAGATCGACCTGATCGCCCGCCGGCCGGCGGACGACGCGACCGGGGCCTGAGTCGGGGGCGAAGATCGCCTGTCGGCGCCCGAGGCCGGATCCCGTCCTCCGGGCGGCGGCGCCGCTTTCCGGTATCCTCCCGGCCGAGCCGTTCGAGACGGGAGAGACGAACCATGCGCCGGAGCGACGCGCGACCTCGCCGCAGCCTGATCTTTTCGCCGGGCAACCGGCCGGACATGTTTCCGAAGGCGCTCGCGACCCGGGCCGACGTCGTCACCGTGGACCTCGAAGACGCGATCGCGCCCGGCGACAAGGACTTCGCGCGGAAGACGACCCTCGACTGGTTCGCCCGGCAGGAATCCTTCGGCGGCACGGAAACCCTCGTCCGAATCAACTGTCTCCGGTCGAGGGAGGGGCTGGCGGACCTCGTCGCGATCCTGGACTCGCCGGCGCCGCCCAGCGGCATCATGCTGCCGAAGGTGAAGTCGCCGGCTGAAATCCTGGTGCACGAGGAGCTGATCGAACAGGCGGCACGCCCGATCCGGCTCCACGTCATCGTCGAGACCAACGAAGGACTGGACGCCTGCGTCGAGATCGCCCGTTCGAGCGACCTGGTGGATTCGCTTCTCTTCGGCGGCGTCGACATGGCCGCGGAGCTGCGCGTGGAGCCGACCTGGAACGCGCTCCTGCACGCCCGCTCGCGCGTGGTGCACGCGGCGGCGAGCGCGGGCGTCGACGTCATCGACGTGCCGTTTCTGGACCTGAACGACCGGGAGGGGCTGGTGCGGGAAGCGGCGGCCTGCGCGGAGATCGGGTTCACCGGCAAGGCGGCGATCCATCCCGCCCAGATCGACGTCCTGAACGAGCGTTTCAGCCCTTCGCCTGCGGCGGTGGAGCGCGCCCGCCGGATCGTCGAGGCGTTCGAGCGCGCCGATTCGGGCCTGGTGGTCGTGGACGGCAAGCTGATCGAGCAGCCCGTCCTGAGGAGCGCGCGCCGCATTCTGGCGACGGCCGGAAAGACGGGCCCCGCCGCCGCGCCTTCCGCCTGAGGATCCGCCCGATCCCGCGCCGCCGCCTGCGGCCGTGCCAGGGGAGACCGCCCGATTGTCCCGCGACCGACTGACGCTGCTCGGGACCAAGGGCGGCCCGCGCCTCACGACCGGCTCCAGCTGGCCGACCTCCTCCGTGGCGGAGTTCGCCGGCCGTCCCTATCTGGTCGACTGCGGCCTCGGCGTCACGCGGCAATTCGTCGAGGCGGGCCGGTCGTTGTCGGATCTCCACACGATCCTGATCACGCATCTCCATTCCGACCACGTTCTCGAACTCGGACCGCTCCTGCATACGGCCTGGACCAGCTCGCCCAGGCGCACCGTCCGGATCTACGGGCCGCCGGGCACGAGATCCCTCGTCGACAGGTTCTTCGAGCTGATGGAGTACGACGTGCGGGTCCGGATGGAGGACGAGCGCCAGGCCGATCCGAGCGGCATGTTCCCGACGTCGGAATTTACCGAGGGAGAGGTGTTCGAAGACGACCGGGTCTCGGTGAGCGCGCTCCGCGTCGCGCATCCCCCGGTCGAGCATTGCTACGCGCTACGGTTTCGAAGCGCCGGGAAGACGGTCGTATTCTCCTCCGACACCCGCTTCCACGAGCCGCTCGTGGACTTCGCCCGCGGCGCCGATGTCCTGGTGCACGAGGTCATGCATCCCGAGGGCACGCGGCGCATTTGCGAACGCCTCAGGGAGATCAAGCCCAATCTCATGGAGCACATGCTCGCCGCGCATTGCCCCGGAGACGACGCCGGCCGCATCGCGACGCGCGCCGAGGTCGGCCGCCTGGTGGCGCACCATCTGATCCCGTCCGACGATCCGGCGACCGGCCCCCGGGAGTTCGAGGCGCTGATCCGGACGACCTGGAAGGGGCCGCTGACGATCGGCTCCGATCTGGCGGTGGTTCCGTTCTGACCGGCAGTTCGGCGGCGAGGCGGGACGCGCCGCGATTCGCGAATCCGGCCGTAGCCGCGCGCCGGGAGCCGCGCGGGTTCGCAACGCTTCGCGGCCGGTGGTATGGTGCGGCCGGGGGGCGGCAGGCCGGTTTCCTGCGCCCTCTTCCGTCCGCATCGATGCACGCCGGAGCGATTTCGCATCGGGCCGGCACCATCTGGAAGTGATCCTCATGTCCGACTCCGAGCGCTTCCCGGCGTGGCACGGGACCACCGTGATCGCCGTTCGAAAGAACGGACGGATCGCCATCGCGGCGGACGGGCAGGTGAGCCTCGGGGAGACGGTGGTCAAGGGCAACGCCCGCAAGGTCCGCCGGCTGAACTCGGGCGGCGTGGAGATAATCGCCGGGTTCGCCGGCGCCACCGCGGACGCGTTCGCCCTCTTCGAACGACTCGAGAACAAGCTCGAATCCTATTCCGGTCAGCTGACGCGCGCATGCGTGGAACTCGCCAAGGACTGGCGGACGGACCGGTATCTGCGCCGGTTCGAGGCGCTGCTCGTCGTGGCGGACGCGTCGTCGATCTTTCTGCTGTCCGGCTCGGGGGACGTGGTGGAACCCGAGGACGGCGTGATCGGAATCGGCTCCGGCGGCAACTACGCGCTGGCCGCGGCCCGCGCGATGATGGATTCCGACCGGGAGGCCGACGACATCGCCCGCCGCGCCCTGGAAATCGCGGCCGACATCTGCGTGTACACCAACCGTCACGTCTCTCTGGAAACCATTCCGAAGTGAGCGCCGCTCCATGACCGATCTCACGCCCCGCGGCACCGTCGCCGAACTCGACCGATACATCATCGGCCAGAGCGACGCCAAGCGCGCCGTCGCGGTGGCGCTCCGCAACCGCTGGCGCCGGCAGCAACTGCCGGAGGACATGCGCGAGGAGGTCTATCCGAAGAACATCCTGATGGCCGGCCCGACCGGCGTCGGCAAGACCGAGATCGCGCGCCGCCTCGCGCGGCTCGCGAACGCGCCGTTCTTCAAGGTGGAGGCGACGAAGTTCACCGAGGTGGGCTACGTCGGGCGGGACGTGGAGTCCATCATCCGGGACCTCGTCGAGACCGCCATCCAGCAGGCGCGGGAGCGGCGGCGATTGCAGGTCCGCCCCACGGCGGAATACCAGGCGGAGAACCGCGTCCTCGACGTCCTCGTCGGCGCCCAGACGCGGGGCGAGTCGAGGCGGTCCGCGCTGGAGATGCTGCGCAACGGCGACTTCGACGAGCGCGAGGTCGAGCTGGACGTCTCGGACAGCTCCGGCTCCTTCCCCGGACTCGAACTGCCGCCCGGCGTCGGCGGCGTCGGCGGCGTCGGCGGCATGATCAATCTCGGCGACATCATGGGAAAGGCGTTCGGGCCCAAGACCCGCAAGCAGCGCATGACCGTACGCGACGCGATCGAGACCGCGACCCAGGAGGAGGCGGACAAGCTGATCGACGAGGACCAGCTCACCCGCGAGGCCATGCGGTCGGTCGAGAACGACGGCATCGTGTTCCTGGACGAGATCGACAAGCTCTGCCACCGCACGGAGCGCATCGGCGGCGAGCCGAGCCGGGAGGGCGTGCAGCGCGACCTCCTGCCGCTGATCGAGGGGACCACCGTCGCCACCCGGCACGGCGCCGTCCGCACCGATCACATCCTGTTCATCGCCTCCGGAGCGTTTCACGAGGCGAAGCCGCGAGACCTGCTTCCGGAACTCCAGGGACGCCTCCCCATCCGCGTCGAGCTGGCGGCGCTGACCCGGGAGGACTTCGCGCGAATCCTCGTCGAACCCGACTACAGTCTCACCGCCCAGTACAAGGCGCTTCTCGGCACGGAACGGGTCGAAGTGGAATTCGCGGAGGACGGCATCGACGCCATCGCGTCCATCGCCGCCGAACTCAACCAGTCGGTCGAGAACATCGGTGCCCGGCGACTGCATACGGTGCTGGAGCGCCTGCTCGACGAGGTGTCGTTCCATGCTCCGGACATGGGCGGCGGACGGGTGCTGGTCGACCGCGCGTTCGTCGAGTCGCAGCTGGAATCCATGCGAGCGGACACGGACGTGGGTCGCTACATTCTCTGAGCCGCCCGGCGCTCCGGCTTGCGCGAGGTCCGTCCGGGCCTACACTGGGCGAACCGCCCCGGCGCCGCTCGTTCCGCAGTTAGGATTCTCTCCCATGCCCACCATGAAATGGCTCATTGCCCCCGCGATCGCGATTCTGGCGCTCCCCGGATGCGACGGCACGGACGTGACGGCGGAGTACCCGGAGAAGGATCCCGTCACCGGCCGGTACTACCGTCCCGGCGAGCCAGGCGCTCCGCAGCCGAACCAGGGCGGCATCTCGTTCCTCGACTTCGGCTCCGGCGAAGACGCGGGACAGAGCGTGATCGGCGTCAACCGCCACCTGTGGAACGCGGCGCTTGACATTCTGGGCACGCTGCCGCTTCGCCAGGCCGACCCGTACGGCGGCATCGTCATGACCGAGTGGCACGTCGACCCGGCGACCCCGTCCGAGCGCACCCGCGTGGTGGCCCGGATCGACGGCGTCGAGCTGCAGGCCCGCGCGCTGCAGGTGCACGTCTACCGGCAGGAGCGCAGCGCCGCCGGCGACTGGGTCTCGGCCGAGGTGCAGGAAGACACGGTTCGCAAGATCGTCGACACCATCCTGACGCGGGCGCGGCAGGGGAGGATTGCAGAGGTCGAAGGGGAGTCGTGAACCAGGAAGACCCGACCCCGGGCCCGGCCGCGGCGGGAATGCCGACGCCCGAATACGACCCCCAGTCGGCGGAGCCCAGGTGGCGCCGGGTCTGGGAGGAACGCGGCAGCTTCCGCGCCGTGCGCGATCCGTCCCGCGAGAAGTACTACGTGCTCGAGATGTTTCCGTACCCCTCGGGCCGGATCCATGTCGGGCACGTGCGCAACTACACCATGGGCGACGTCCTGGCGCGCTACAAGCGCGCCCGGGGATTCTCCGTTCTCCACCCGATGGGCTGGGACGCGTTCGGGCTGCCGGCCGAGAATGCGGCCCGCGACCGGGGCGTCCATCCCAGCCGGTGGACCCGGGACAATATCGCGTCGATGCGCGAGCAACTGCAGCGCATGGGGTTTTCGCTGGACTGGAGCCGGGAATTCGCCACCTGCGACATCGAGTATTACGGAGCCCAGCAAGCGCTGTTCCTCGACTTCCTGGAAGCCGGCTGCGTCTACCGCCGAAGCGCGATCGTCAACTGGGATCCGGTAGACCAGACCGTTCTGGCAAACGAGCAGGTCATCGACGGCCGCGGCTGGCGCTCCAACGCGGTCGTGGAGCGCCGCGAGATGACGCAGTGGTTCTTCCGCATTTCCGAGTTTGCGGAAGAGCTGCTCGAGGCCGGCGAACGGCTGGAAGGGTGGCCGGAACGGGTGCGCCTCATGCAGCGCAACTGGATCGGCCGAAGCGAGGGCCTGCGGCTCGACTTCGCGCTCGAGGCGAACGAACTGGCCCCCGGCCGGGACCGGATCGAGGTCTTCACCACCCGGCACGACACGATATTCGGCGCCGGCTTCGTCGCCCTCTCGGCCGACCATCCGCTGACGCGGGAAATCGAACGCAAGGTGCCCGGGCTGGAGTCGTTCGTGCGGACCTGTCGCGAGGAGGCGCGGACGGAGGAAACCCTCGGCCAGGCGGAGAAGCGGGGCTTCGATACCGGACTCGAGGTGCGCCACCCGTTCGACCCGGACCGGGTCCTCTCCGTGCACGTCGCCAATTTCGTGCTGCTCGAATACGGCACCGGCGCGATTTTCGGTTGCGCCGCGCACGATCAGCGGGATCTCGACTTCGCCAACCGCTACGGCCTGCCGGTGATTCCGGTGGTGATCCCGGAAGACGAGGATCCGGGTACGTACCGCATTGCCGACGAGGCCTATCTCGGCCCCGGCAGGCTGGCCAATTCGGACTTCCTCGACGGCATGACGGTCGAGGAGGCGAAGGAGGAGATCGCGCGGCGGGCGGAGGAGGCGGGGATCGGCCGCCGGGACGTAACCTATCGTCTGAGGGACTGGGGAATCTCCCGCCAGCGCTACTGGGGCTGTCCGGTGCCGGTGGTGCATTGCCGGGATTGCGGCGTGGTTCCGGTGCCGAAGTCGAGCCTGCCGGTCGCGCTGCCGGACGACGTGACCTTCGACGCTCCGGGCAACCCGCTCGACCGCCACCCGACCTGGAAGCGTGTCGCCTGTCCCGCCTGCGGCCGCGACGCCGAGCGGGAAACCGACACCATGGACACCTTCGTGGATTCGTCCTGGTATTTCGCGCGGTTCGCGGCCCCGCAGGCCGACGCGCCCACGGTGCGCGAGGACGCGGACTACTGGATGAGCGTCGACCAGTACGTCGGCGGAATCGAGCACGCGATCCTGCATCTTCTGTATTCGCGCTACTTCACGCGTCTCATGGCGCGGCACGGGAGTCATCTCGCGCCCGACATGGCGGAGCCGTTCGAGCGGCTGTTCACCCAGGGCATGGTGATTCACGAGGCTTATCGCGACCGGAACGGCGGGTGGGTGTCGCCCGAGAACGTGGAGTTCGAGGGCGACCGCGCCAGCCACCGCGAGACCGGCGAGGCGCTCACGGTGATTCCGCCTACCAAGATGTCGAAGTCGAAACTCAACGTGGTGGATCCGCAGACCATCGTCGACCGGTTCGGCGCCGACACGGCCCGGTGGTTCATGCTTTCGAACACGCCGCCCGAGCGCGACATCATCTGGACCGCAGCGGGCGTGGAGGCGGCCGCCCGGTTTCTGCAGCGTCTCTGGCGCAGCCTGTTCGCGCCGGTCAATCCGGACGAGGCCGGCGCGGCGACCGTGGCGGACGTCCTCGAGCTGCGCCGCGCCGCGCACCGGTCCGTCGAGCGGATCAGCAACGACATCGAGGCGTTCCGCTACAACACCGCCATAGCACGCATACACGAACTGGTGGACGTACTCGGCCGGTTCCCGGCAGAGGGCGACGTCGCGGCCGAGGCGAGGCGGGAAGCCGTCCGGATACTGCTGCAGCTCGCGTCGCCGATGATCCCGCATCTGGCGGAGGAAGCCTGGGCGGCGCTGGGATTCGAGGGGCTGGTGTCCGAGGCTCCGTGGCCGGTCGCGGATCCGGAGTTGCTGGGACAGGACGAAATCGTCATCCCGGTTCAGGTGAACGGTCGCGTCAGGGCGGAAATCCGGGTTCCGGCGGAGTGCGGCAGGGACGAGATCGGCGAGCGGGCGCTCGCCGACCCGACCGTGGAGGCGCATCTGTCCGGGAAGGAGCCCAGGCGCCTGATCGTGATACCGGGACGGATCGTGAATGTCGTCGTTTGACCGTCGCGCGATCCTTCTGGCGGGGCTCGGCCTCGCGCTCTCCGGCTGCGGCTTCGCGCCCCTGCACGGAAGCAGGGCCCGGAAGCCGGATCTGGCCGGCCGCGTTCGCGTTCTCGACGCGCCGGGCCGGGCCGGATACTTTCTGGTCAGCGGCCTGCGGCGCCGGCTGGGCAAGCCGGGAGGCAGTGCGGAATTCGAGCTGTCCGTGGACATCTCCACGTCGTCGCGCGTGGTCGTGATCGGGGCGCGCGACGAGAGCCTCCGGTTCGAGATCCGGCTGGTCGCGCAATACGTCCTCAAGGAACGGGAGAGCGACCGCGTCGCGGCGGAAAACGACATCGAGGTCCTGACCTCGGTCGACGCGACCGAGTCTGCCTATGCGGCCTACGTGGCGGAGACGAACCGCGTTCAGGCCGCAGCGGAAGAGGCGGTCGACCGGATCCTGCGGGACATCTACCTCCAGCTCGCGCTCGAAGAATGAACCCGCGATGCGATGCCCGGCAGAAGAGACGCCCAGATTCGTTCGACAGCCTGACCTCTCGCTGTCCGCGGCCCTGATCTACGGCCCGGACCCGATCCTCGCGAGCGAGAACAAGCGCCTGCTCCTCGAGCAGGCGGCCGGAGAGAACGCCGGCGACGACATGTTCGTCGTGACCCTGGATCCGTCCCAAGCCCAGCGCAGCGGCGAATCGGTCCGTTCCGCTCTGACCTCCTGCGGACTCCTGCCCGGCCGGCGGGTCGCTCTGCTCGAGCCCGCGACGAACCTCCATGCCAATTCCGTCGCCTACGCCCTCGAAGACGCGGATCCGGAGGACGCCTTCCTGATCGTCGTCGCCGGCGACCTGAAACCGCAATCGCCGCTGCGCAAGCTGTTCGAGTCTTCGAAACGCGCCATAGCGCTGCCGTCGGAAGCGAAACCGCCCGCGCCGCACGAGATCCGCCAGCGGTTCGAGGACCGGAACCTGCCCCCGCCGAGCCGGAACGCGGTGGAGCGGCTGGCGCTCCTCGCCGGCGAGATGACGTGGGGCGAGTTCGAGGCGCTGTTCGCAAAGCTGGAGCTCTACCTGCGCGGCCAGACCGGGGAAGCGACCGTCGGCGACGTCGACGCCTGCGCACCGGTCGACCGGACGGTACAGATCGACGAGCTCGTCGACGCGGTCGCCTCCGGCAACCGTGCGGAGGTCGCGAGGCTGGTTCGCGCGCTCGAGGCGCTCGGGACCCAGCCGGTCTCGATCGCCATTCCTGCCACGCTCCAGTTCCAGAACATGTATCGCGCGGTGGGCCTGTCCCGGGGCCCGAGGGACGTCCGCTCCCAACTCTTCCGGCTGCCGATGCATCCGCTTCGGCGCCAGGCGCTGCTCGACCACTGCGAACGATGGAACGCCGGCATGCTGGAAGCGGCGCTCCGGGAGCTGCACGGCGCCGACCTCGCCCTTCGGTCCCGAAACGCGCTGGCGCCCTACGCGGTTCTGGAACGCGCGCTCATGCGAATCGCAGGAATGGCGCGGCGCCGACCGCGGCAGAGGTGACGCCCGGCATCCGGATCGCCGCTCGGGCCGGCACTCGTACGTCTGCGGATTCGAGCGGCGGCCGGAGTCCCGACCTCAAGACCGGGAGCGCGGCTTCGATCGCCGCGTCGCTGGATGGTTTCGTCCTCGACGGCGTCTGTTGACCAATCTCTCTCAGTCGGGCGGGGAGACGTCGATCACGCAGACCGATATCTTGCGCCGCTCCGCATTCGTGAGCCGGCTTTCCAGCGCGAGCTTCAGTTCCCCGGCGTTCCCGGGAGTAGCGCCGGAGGGCGGCGGCGTGACGTCTCGGTACTTGCCGGTCGGCCCGTGCCAGAACACGAGATAGATCCCATGCCCGTCCGCGGCCGGATCGCTGGCATACCGCGCGACGACCTGATCGGATATTCCGCTCCACAACTCACCGTGGGAACTCTTCTTGATTTCGATCGGCACCTGAATGCCCCTATGCGCGACCCGGACGTCGCACCGCCTGCCTCTTGCGTATTGTCCTTCCGGTTGGGCGTCGACGCCGTCGGGCAGAAGCCGGCGCAACGCAGCCAGGAGCGCGTCGCGGCAGCTGTTCTCTGGCTTGGGTCCGACGGGCTTCCCGTGCTCGTTTTCGTTCCAATACTGGCGCCAGTCGTTGGAGTTGCCCCGGCGGACATGCCGTCCGATCTCGTTCAGCCGATCGACGAGCAGCGCCGCCAGATCGCCCGCATTGGCGGACGGCCCGTGTCGGAGAACCTCGCGAATCCGAGCGGAAGACGGGTGGCGATAGTCGGCATCCCGGCGAATTGCCCGGTGCCGACGTCGAGCGTCGAGTAGGGCGCCCTGCCATCGGAACAGATCCGGTTCGGCGAGAAGCGCGTCCAGGGCATCGCCGGCCTCCCTTCGGGACGAGGCTCCGAGACGCCGGATGAGCTCGCTCACGAACAGGGCGTCCTTCAATCGCGTTGCAACAGGCCCCGCACTTCCGGTTCCGCGCGGAGGATCGACATGGGAGCCGATCAGCAGAATCAGATACTGGAGGATGCCCTCGCCGACATTGACGAGGCGTTCGTCCACGACGGTCCTGGCCGATCTTGAGTCCGGGCGCAGAAAGTCGGTCAACGAACGGAGCCGGCGTTCGCGACCCTTCACCTCTTCCCGTAGCGATTCTCGGTGCCGGTCGGGATCCACTAGGAGTCCGGCAGCCAACCAGAGAATGCGTTGGGCGCGGACGATGCTCTTTCGGGACGCCTTCTTCTCTATCAGCGCCGCGACCTGATCAAGATCGGCGTGCTGCAAGGCCGCCTGGAGCAGGTCTCTCAGCGATCCCAGCTTCGACTTTCTGCAGCGAAGCGGGAATGCGCCGAGCAACGGGAGGACCGCGTGCCGGGCGACCGCGGCGTGGGCCGGATCGAAGGAGAGCTCCGGGAGCATGCGTATGTGTGTGCGTGCACTGCGGAACTCGGACGCCGCGAAGCGTCGCAGCACGTCCGCGACGAGTACCGGCTTCGAATCGAGAAGCCGCTCGTACCATTCCGCATCCGTACGCGAGACGCTCGAAGTGAAGAAACACGCAAGCGCAACACCTATCCGCGCGTCCGGCCACGCACACACGTCTGCGGCACCGCGTCCGGCGGACGAGCCACCGATCTCCCTATCCCGGAGCGCGGCCAGGAAGGGGAGACCGAGGTAGTGCATCCGGTCGCTCCTCTGGAGATCGAGAATCTCGCCGGCTTCAGGCAGGTCCTCACGCTCGGGTACGCCACGAAGCCCTTGCAAAGCGGCATCCGCCAGTTCCCGGCGGTCGCCAAGGGAGGATCTGATCGCCTGCGCTCCGGATTCGCCGGGCGCAGCTTCGAATACGCCCAGACAGATGCCCGCCAGGCGATACAGCAAGCCGGCCGGCGCTCGGTTGTCGAGGAGGGCCTGCTCATGCTCTGCGACAGCTTCCAGCAACAAAGCGTCCTGCCGCCGCGCTCGGCGCTCCGGGGCAACCGGGACTGACCTCTTCGGCACCGGCGCAACGTTTGACGCCGGACGGCATTGCTCCAGTATCTCCCGGAACTCCCCGTTGGCCGCTGCGTGTCGCCGCAACCGCGTACGAAACGCTTCCGCGTCCCCTTCCCGGATCCAGGACTGAAGCCGGACCGCAGCCCGGAAGAGCTCTCCGGCGACGGCAGGATCGGATTCCTGCACTCGGATGGCCTCGTCGAGGCACCAGGAGCCGATGTCCGGCGGCGGAATCGCAAGGGCGAGCCGTCGGCCGATCTCGTCGCGCGCGCGCTTCGGGTTGCCCGACGCGGTCGCTCGCCGAAGCCCTTCCAGGATGACCGACTTCTGGGCCTCCGGATGATCGACGAGCCAGGCTCCGACGGTCTTACAGTCGTCCAATACCGAGCGGGGACTTCGGAAGTCGTCGTCCGCGATAACGAGTCCAGCCGACTCCGCAAGCCGCTCCGCGAGATCAGGATCCAGAAGCCCTATCGACGGCGCCGACCAGTAGCCGGTCGCTTCCTCGGGAAGAACGCCGAGCCAGTCGTACAAGCGTGTCGCATCCGCTTCAGGATCGAGCGCTCCGATCCCTCCGGCGAGCAGCCTGACGGGCACATGCTCGATTTCGTTCGATTCCAGGGCACCCTGCAGTCTGGGAAGTTGCGCGCACAGACTGTCGAGCAACGCGGTGCGATGGCATTCGGACGATTTTCGGTCCAGTTCCATATTCCAGAATTCCGGATGCAGGACGCGAGTCCTGCGACGGTCGGGAGAGGTCAGGAATCGCCAGACTTGGTCCGGCGTGACTTCGTGCGGATAGAGTCGGGCGAGAAGGGATTCCCGTAGTTCGTTCTCCGTGTCCGAGACGGAGCCTTCCTGTATCTTGATCAGCAGAGCCTTGAGCTGGGCCGTCGTTTCCTCGCTGTCGGGGCTGTGCCGGAGAAACGCCCGCAGCGCGCCGACGCGAGCCGCCGGCCAACGGACGCGACGGCGAACGATGTCGAGAAGAGTTTCGCGCAGTCCCGGCAGCGTCGGAGCGTCGGCCAGTACTTCGAGGACGAACTCGACGAGAGACTGGTGGGCGACGCTGTCGTCGGCGTCGGTCAGGATCGAGTGGAGCGCTTCCTCCGTGTCGGGAGTCGCGAGAGGGACGAACTGCAGGGCCGCCGTCTGCGAGGGCGACTCGATCCGATGCGCCTCTCTCTGCAAAGATTCGAGAAGTGCGCGCTTCTCCCCGGGAGAGAATCCCCGTAGATCCCCGTACAAGCCGACTCCGACCGGGTCGCGCTCGATCAGCTCGGCGCGTGCCGGCTCGCAATGCACGGCCAGCCAGGCGGCGAGTCCTCGCAGTGCGGTGACGACCATGCCGTCGAAACCGGTCATGAGCGCGACCGCGCGACTGGACGGAAGTCCCTTGTCGACGAGTCCGGCCAGATACCTGGCCCCGAGAAACTCGGCCAACTGACGGTGCACGGCAACGAACTCGTATGCGCTGCCCGGCTCGGCCCGGAACAACCCCGTTCGGAGCGCAGCCTCGAGGTCGTCCGTACTTTCTTCGCAACATTGCTCCAAAGCGAGACGATCATCTGCGGACCCCGGGGAGCGCAAGGGTCGGGAACGTCCCGCGACGAACCCGGACGCTCCGGCGAGAAGCTGAACGGCACACATGCGCCCCGCGGCTTTCAGGAGGCGACCGGAAGCGAGAGGAGTCCTGCCGATGCGATGCTCCTGGTTTCTCTCGGCGACCAGTTCCCGACAGGCCAACTCGAACGTCTCCTGGCGGCTGCCGGGCCAGGTCCCTCCCGCCACCGCTCGGACCAGCAGGTCGAGACTGAGCGGATTTTCGAGCAAGCCGTCGACGCCTCGCTCTCGGGCGGTCTGGATGAATTTCGCGGCGTCATTGACCCCGAGACGGTTGCGCAGGAGCGCCTCGATCCCGTCCCGGCTCAGCGGATCGAGGCGCAGTACAACCACCTCGTCGCCGGGATTCGGACAGACCCGGTTCAGATACGCGCGGTCGTTGTCGCCGAGCCAGTCCGCGTGTCGACAGGACAGGCGGAATGGAGGACGTCCGAGCCGGTCCAGACGCTCTCGAAGGCGGTCGAAGGGAGTGCGCGCATCCGGTGCGCCTGCGCGAATCTCGTCGAGCCCGTCGACGAACAGCGTCTTCCCCTTCCATTCCGAGGGGTCCCGCGGAGAAAGGGCCAGAAAGTCGCGCGCAGCGACCAGGACGGCCCGATCTCCCAGATCCTCGCATTCCGCCTCGAACGCGGTGGTCTTGCCGGCCCCCGGGTCGCCGAGCAGCACATAGGCCGGCTTCGAGCGGTAGCAGCTCAGCGGTCTCGGTTCGGCACATGGTCTCTCCTGTCGCCGGTCGCCGGGCTCCGGGACCACGGTACAGGTTCGGGAGACGACGCGACTCATCCCCGATCGATCCAGTATCCGGCGGGTTCGCTCAGGAACTCCTCGAGCGCTGTTCCGTCCTGGCCGACGACGATCGAGCGATCCGGCTCGAACCGTTTCTCGAATACGTTCATACCTTGCAGGCTGCGGGTGCGCCGGCCGCTCTTGACTTCGATCGAGACGAGACGGGGACCTCGCTTCAGCACGAAATCGACCTCGTGATTGCCGTGGCGCCAGTACTGGACATGGACGTCCGATTCCCGGATATTCAGGAGGTGGGCGCCGACCGCGCTTTCCGCCAGCCGTCCCCAGAAGGAACGATCCGCCCTGGCCTCGTCGAAGGAGTAGCCGCTTACGGCCGTCATCAAGGCCGTGTTGAAGACGTTCAGTTTGGGGCTGGAGCCGCGCCGGGTGACGGCGCCTCCGGCGAACTTCGAGAGGCCTGCAACCAGGCCGGCGTGGGACAGCAGCGTCAGATATCGTGCCAGGGTGGTGGTGTTTCCCGCGCCCTGAAGTTGCCCCAGCATCTTGTTGTACGAGAGGATTTGCCCTGAATACTCTGCGGCCAGGAAGAACAGTTGCCGAAGCAGCGCCGGCTTGTCTACACGGGTCAGTGCCAGGACGTCGCGCTCGAGATGGGGCTCGATCAGCGCTTCGAGAACCCTGTTCCGCCATCGACGCGGGTCTTCGATCAATCGAGCCGTTCCAGGATATCCGCCATAGAACAAGTATTCGTCCAGGCCGATGCCAAACGCTTCGGCCATCTCAGCATACGACCAGTGGGAGACCCGTATGGGTTCGAAGCGGCCTGCGAGGCTTTCGTTCAAGCCGTGCTGCATGAGCAGTGGAGCGGAGCCGAGGACGACCACGTGAAGCGGAACGCCGTTGGCGCGATCGTCGTCCCAGAGCCCCTTTACCGCTTCCGACCATCGCTCGATCTTCTGGATCTCGTCCAGCACCAGCACATGTCCACGATCTTGCCGAGCTGCCTCCCTACGTGCGATCTGCCACTGCCGAACCAGCCACTCGGCCGTCGGCGTAACCGGCAAACCGGAAATCGGCCCGACGGAATCGTGGACGAAGGGGGGAATCTTCCGGGGTCGGATTGTCGAGCGCGAAGTAGCGCGAGCCGAGTCCGGTCTCTCGGCGCAACCGATGCAGCGCCTGATGCGCAATGGTCGTCTTGCCCGTTTGACGCGGCCCGAACAGGGTGACGAGCGCGACGGGCGGCTCCGAGAGCCGATCGCAGAGTTCGGATACCTGATTCCGCTGAAACCTGATCATGACGCTAATGTAGTATATTGAGTAAAATTCCTCAATAGAGTGCTCCTCGTTGGAGCTATCGCCGGGTCGATCCGGACGACCGCCCCTGTCGGGGTCGACGGGCAAGCGGCCAGCCGAATGCCCTGCACGTAGCGTCGCATGCCTGGCCCATTCCTGACCGGCCGAATCTCCAAAGGCGGTCGCCGGGAGGCGATGGCGCTGAGATCCGTCTTGTCCAGGGCTCCGAGAAGCGTGAAGACATGGCGGTCCCGCTGCGTCGCACCGCCGACGAGATCGATCCCCGTCATTCGGGAACCCTGTATGCTGCCGACCGGGTCAGTCGCCGGCGTTGCCGCATACCCGCGCGCAGGCAGTCGCCGTCGGTTCCGGGCTTACGGGCCTCGGCGTATCGGACGACAGGAGCGCCGCGATGGAACTGGGAATCCGCAGCGCGCTTCGGCTCCGACAGACGCATTGCGACGTCCGACCCCGCCCGACGGCCCGGGCCGAACCGCGATCGGCGGGAGGGCGGGCGCCGGTCCTCGGAACCGCGGCCCGAGAAGGTCTGGAATGATGCCGCCGGTCGGAAAGCGCGACGCGCCCGCGGCGCGAATCCGGGCAAGAAACGAGGAGCGGATCCTGCGCGCCGCGGTCGGTCTCTTCGCCGACAAGAGTTTCGACGGGACTCACGTCAAGGAGATCGCGAGAGTCAGCGGTCTGCCGAAGACCAACGTCTACTACTACTTCCCCGACAAGGAGAGCATCTACACGGCGCTGATCGACCGGTTGATCGAGGGCTGGGACTCCGCATTCGAACACATCGTTCCCGAGCGCGAACCCCGGGACGCTATCGCCGCTTACGTCCGGGCCAAACTCGAATATTCGCGGCGTCACGCGACGGAATCGCGTTTCTTCGCCAACGAAGTCCTGCGCGGCGCCAAGTTCCTCGAACGGCGCCAGCGCGAACACATTCGAGAGGTCACCGACCGGCGGGCCGCCGTTGTGGAGGAGTGGATTCGCTTCGGGAAGATGGCGCCGGTGGACCCGCGCCATCTTTTCGTTCTGCTGTGGTCGGCGACGCAGTTCTACGCGGATTTCGGGGCGCTGGCCATCGACGTACTCGATCGGCGGCAGCTCGAACCCATTGACTTCGAGGTCGCGGCTGAGACGATTACCAAGGTTGTCCTCGACGGTTGCTGCGCCCCGCTGCCGCCTTCCCGAGATCGGCCGCGGCCTTCGGAAGGCGACGCAGACCCGGACTCATCGAGGTGACGGCGGGCCGCCCGGCGACCGAGGCAAGCGAGGCCTCCGAATGGCGCTTGTCCGGACCGAACCCAATGATCAGGGCATGTCTGCGGATGCGTCCGAGAACCCGCGGATCGGGCAAAATTCGTCCGACTGACGACAAGTCTCCCTGACGGCGCGATGCGCCGCAGCGAAACTCGCGGGAGCCGCCTCTGCCGGGCCTGAGCGGAGGGCGCGTTCAGGTTTGGAGCGACCGTTCGATCGGATTCCGGCGGATTCCGGAGGACGGCAGTCGGCAGCCGTTCCCGGTCGGCCGCATTCGCCGCCACCATCCGCATGACGTCGACGGCGCCAAGCTGCGCTCGCCCAAGCGGCCCTCAGACCCGTTCCCCGGTGTCCGCGTCGAAGAAAAGGTTGCTCTCTTCGCACCAGTCGAGTCTCACGCGTTCGTTTTCCCGAGCCGCGAAAGTTCCCTCAGTTCGCACCGTGAAGGTCCTGATCTCCGCCGATACGGTAAGGAACGTATCCGGGCAGGTCGGTTCGACCGCCTCAATGCCGCCGGGAATTCCCGTATCGCCGAGACGGATCGCCTCGGGCCGCACGCAGCATACGAGGTCTCCTGAAGAGGCCCGTCCCAATCGGTCGATGTCCGACGTCGCGGTCGCGACAACCGCCTCCCCCGCCACGACGCGCGTACCGTCGATGCGCGCCGGAAACGCGTTGATCGCGGGCGTTCCGACGAATTGCGCCACATACAGGTTTCGCGGGTCGGAATAGATCTCCTCCGGCGTTCCCAACTGCATGACGAGGCCGGACTTCATCACGGCAATTCGATCGCCCATGGTCATCGCCTCGACTTGATCGCGGGTGACGTAGACGGTCGTCGTACGGGTGCGGCGGTGGATGCGCCGGATCTCCGCTCTCATCTCGACCCGCTACTTGGCGTCGAGACTCGACAGCGGCTCGTCGAACGGAAACAGGGCGGGATTTCGGCCGAGGTCTCGCGAAACCGGACGGGAACGCGGGCGGCAAGGCAATCCGGAAACGGAGAAAGCGTCACGCCCGCTGCACCGCCACGGCGACAGCGTCAGTTTGATCGAAGCACCTCGCCGCCCCGGGCGCCGGTCAACTGCCCGTCGCGAAGCGAAACGACTCCGTTCACCAAGACGTGCCGCATGCCCGCAGATATCCTGTTGGGCTCGAACGTGGTTCCGGTTTCTCCGAAAGCCTCGGCTTCGAATACCGCGATGTCGGCACACGCCCCCTTTCTGATCCGGCCGCGATCGGACAGCCCAAGACGCTCTGCCGGCAGTCCCGAGAGCTTCCGGACGCCCTCCGCCGGCGAAAACGTTTCTGTCTCCCGGACCATGCGGCGATAGAACCATGCGGCCCAGCTATAGGCGCCGTGAAAGGTCGACCCGGCGAGCGGACCGTCCGGCGCCAATGCGGTGGCATCGGACGCAACTGTGCAGACGTCATGGCTGTAGGTCGAACGCAGGTCATCCTCGGTGTAGCAATGCAGAATCACCATTTGCCGGTGAAGATGGTCGATTTCCCGCAGAAGAACGTCATAGACCGCATCGAGCGGCTCGCAACCGGAAGCGCGCGCGATTTCGCCGACGCTCCGGCGCTGGAACTCCGGTAGTGCCGGATTGTCGAGCAGGACTACCCGGTCCCAGTCGCCGAGCGAAGCGATCAGGTTACGGTCCCACTTCATTCGTGCCCGATCTGACCGGCTGCGCAGCCTCCCCGCGAGCGCATCGCGACCGCCGGCCATCGCCCACGCGGGAAGGACCGCCTTGAGATAGGTCGTGCCGAACAACCGCGTATGCATGTCGAACGCGACGTCGAGCCCGCGGTCGCGAGCCTTGTCGACCAACTCGATGGCGCGTTCCGCGTCTCTCCATCCGCCGCGCGGCGTGATGTGGGACACCTGCAGCCGCGCACCCGCCGTCTCCGCCGTGCGAATCGCCTCGGCCACCGCCCCGACCGCCCCGGCGTCTCGGTCGCGCGTATGGGTCGCATAGATTCCGTCCGCCCGCGCCACCTCGCGGCAGAGCGCGGCCACCTCCTCTTCGGTCGCGTCCGCCTCGGAGGCGTATTCGAGACCGGTCGAGAAGCCGAACGCTCCCTGCTCGAGCCCCGTCCGCAAGAGGCTCCGCATCCGTTCGCGCTCCTCTCGACGGGCCGGTCTCGGCTCCAGTCCGACCGTTGCGAGGCGCAGCTGTCCGTTCGGAACCAGCGCGATCACGTTGACCGCCGGTCGTACGGCGGCGAGCCGGTCGAAGTATCCCTCGACACTGCGCCAACTGATCGGCTGGTCTTCGCGGAACCCGTAAATCGCCTCGCGGGCAAGTGCGGGATCGGCGATCGGCGCGCAACCGAAGCCGCAATTGCCCACGACCTCGAGGGTCACGCCCTGCGTAACGGAGCTCACCGCCCGCGGATCCACCAGCAGCGTGAAGTCCGAGTGGCTGTGAATGTCGATAAATCCCGGCGAGACCGACAAGCCCCTCGCATCCAGCGTCGTCTCGCGCGTCGCATCGGACAGATTGCCGATCTCGACGACTCGGCCGTCGAGAACGCCGATATCGGCCGCGAAGGGCGGTGCGCCCGACCCGTCGAGAACGGAACCGCCTTCGACGACGCACGCGAGAGCCAATTCCGTCGCCCTATCTCAGGCTCTTTCGCAACGACTCGGTAGCAGCCCGGTCGATCGCGACCCTTTCGCCACACTTCCGGACCACCACGCCGTACGCTTCTCGCGCATGGTCGACGGTCTCCCTTCCGTCGAGCACATCGGCGAGCACACGCTCGGGGTCGCGCTCCCTCGGATCTCCGTAACCCCCGCCGCCGGCCGTCACGTGGCGAAAGACCTCGCCCTTGCGGAGCGGAACCGGGTCGGTGGGCAGCGTCGGTAAGACTCGCTCCTTCGGCCCGGGGTTTATGACGTTCATCGATCCCGTTCCCGGCTTGCCGCCGAACAAGCCGTGCGGCGGATGCGCACGCTTGTCGGATCGAACCGACAGGGTGACGTCGTCGTCGAGCGCCCGGTATTCGCGCACTAGCGCCAGGCCGCCCCTGCAGCGGCCGGGTCCCCCGGTGTCCGGGACCATCGCGTAGCGCTCGATTCGGATCGGGTTCTCGGCCTCGATCAATTCGACGGGCACGTTGGACTGGTTTGCGCCAAGATGCGAAACGCCCTCCTGGCCGTCGTGGTTCGCCGCCGCGCCCCAGTTGCCCATCATCGTTTCGCTGAAAACGAATGCCTGCCCCGGCCGATAACTCGAGAGCGTAGGCAGGGTCGCGCCTCCGTTTCCGTCGGCCGTCACCCGATCCGGGGCTACCTGCGACAGGGCGCCGAAGAGACAATCGATCATGCGGTAGCCGGTAATTCCGCGGGCGCCGCAGGCGCCGGGCGGAAGCGGATTCACGATGGTGCCCGGCGGAGCGATGACTTCGACCGGCCTGGAAAAGCCGTGACAATTCGGCACGTCGGAGGTCATCACCGAGCGGAGCGCGGTGTAGGCGGCCGCGCGGGCAAAGGGGATCGGTGCGTTGATTCCGCCCTTGACCTGCTCGGATGTTCCGGTCCAGTCGATCGTCACCCGATCGCCGGCGATCGTGAGCGCAACCCGAAATTCGATCGCCTCCGGCTCTTCGCCGAGTCCGTCGATATGATCCACGAAACGATAGACGCCGTCCGGAAGGTCGGCGATTTCGGCCCGCGCGAGCGCCTCCGCGTTGTCGTGCAGGGCGTCCATGTAGGTTTGAACCATCTCGAGGCCGTAGCGCCGGAAGAGCGCGACGAGTCCGCGCTCACCCGCCGCGCAGGCGACGACCTGCGCATGCAGGTCTCCGAGCATGAGATCCGGGACGCGAACGTTGAGACCGATCAGTTCCCAGAGCATGTCGTTTCTACGTCCCTGATCGTAGAGCCTCAGAAACGGGATCCGGATGCCCTCCTGAACGATCTCCTCGGAACCGAGCGCGTTGCTCCCGGCGACGATGCCGCCGACATCCACATGGTGGGCCAACGTCATTGACCAGCCGGCAAGCGCATTGTCGAAGAATACCGGCTTGACGACATAGATGTCGGGCAGGTGCTGCCCGCCGGCGACGTAGGGATCGTTGCCGATGAAGACGTCTCCGGGACGAAAGTCGCCCCGGTAGCGGTTCATGAGTGCGGTCATCGCGTCGTAGAAGCAACCCAGGTGCATCGGCGTAGTCAGACCCTGCGCGAGGGTACGGCCCTGCGCATCGCAAATTGCGGTCGAGAAATCCATCGAGTCGCGTACGATGCTCGAATAGGCCGTACGCATCAGAATGAGCGCGATCTCGTCCGCAATCGTATCGAAGCCGTTCCTCAGAACCTCGAGCCGAACCGGATCCTGCGCATACGCCATGATCACGACTCCGGCCGTTCGGGCGCGCCGACGTCGATCACCACGTTTTGTGCGCCGTCGAGCGTCGCGCTGGCGCCGGGCGGTACGACAATCGTGCCCTCGTATTCCTCGATCACCATCGGGCCGGCGCTGGGCACGGCGGACAACGCCCAGCGTGAGGTCAGGACCGGCGTCTCTACCCGGCCGACCGCCGATCCGAAATAGGCCGAACGAGTGACATTCCGGTCTGAGCGCCCTGGAGGCCTGCCCACAGCGGGGGTATCCGGTGCCCGCGAGCCTTCTGTCCGCACCGTTCCATGCACGCCGAGACTTACGGTCTCCACCCCTTTCTCGCCTGGAAACCGGTGGCCGTAGGTACGCTCGTGTTCGTCTTCGAACGCGGTGGCGAGCGCCTCGAGCGCGGCCCGGTCGAGCGGTCCGTCCGGCGTCGCCACGGCAAGTTCGAATGCCTGCCCGGCATAGCGCAGGTCGGCGAAACGACGGAAGCTCACCTGTTCGCGCGAATATCCGATTCCGTCCAACACCCGTTCCTCCAGTTCGACAAGCGTCGCGTTCCACTCTGCCGGATCGATCTCGCCGACTCGGCGCAGGAAGGCCTGCTTGCGGATCAGACCGATGTCCGAGAACAACAGGCCGAGAGCGCTGAACACGCCGGCGGCAAGCGGGACGATCACCCTCCGCATCCGCAACGCGCGGGCCAGCCCGACGGCGTGCACGCCACCGCTCCCGCCGAACGCGAGCATGGCAAAATCACGCGGGTCGCGGCCTCGATGGGTGGAGACCGACTTGACCGCGCGCATCATGCTGGCGTTGGCGAGAACGTGAACGCCATGCGCAGTATCGCTCAGCTCCCGCCCCAGCGGTTCCGCCACCCGTTCGGCGACGGCCGAGCGGGCGAGTTCGAAGTCGATGGGCACCGTTCCGCCGGCGAGCGAGGTCGGATTGAGATACCCGAGTAACACGTTGGCGTCCGTGACGGTCGGATCGACGCCGCCGAACCCGTAGCACGCGGGTCCAGGTCGTGCGCCTGCGCTGTGCGGACCGACCTTCAAATTGCCCGCCTTGTCGAGCCACACGATACTGCCGCCGCCGGCGCCGACTTCGGATATGTCGATCACCGGCGTCTTGAGCGCGTAACCGCCGCCCTTGACCAGCGTACTGCTGAGAGAGATTCCCCCGCCGACCTCGTATTCGTCCGTCTGGAGCACCTCTCCGCGCTCTATGATCGACGCCTTTGCGGTAGTGCCGCCCATATCGAGCGTGATTAGGTTGCAGTATTCGCCGGAACGGGCGAGATGCGCCGCACCGACGACACCGGCCGCCGGGCCGCATTCGACAATTTGCGCCGGTTGACGAAGCACCTCCTCGGCCCCGAGCATGCCGCCGCTCGACTGCATGATCAGGAGCGGCGCCGAAATTCCCTCTCCCCGCAACTGCCCGTCGAGCGACTGCAAATAGGCGCGAACCGGCGGCCCGACATACGCGTTGATCACGGTGGTACTGGTTCGTTCATACTCGCGAATCTCCGGCAGGACCTCGAAGGACGGCGAAACGAAGCAGTCCGGGAGTTCGCGTTGCAGAATTTCCGCGGCGCGCAGTTCGTGCGCAGGGTTGGCATAGGAGTGCAGGAAGGAGATCGCCACGGCCTCGATACCGTGGCGGCGAACGTGGTCGGCCGCCCGAAGGACGTCGTCCACGTCCAGCGGTGTCACCACTGCCCCCCGCGCATCGATCCGTTCGAGTACTTCCAGGCTGTGCCGGCGCGGAACGAGCGGCTCCGGCTTGACGTAAAGGGGATCGTAGAGACGGGGAACGCGAATTCGGCGAAACTCCAGCAAGTCCCGGAACCCGCGGGTGGTCACCAGTGCCGTACGCGCGCCCCTTCGCTCCAGAATGGCGTTCGTCGCGACCGTGCAGCCATGCAGCACTTCGCTCACGTCTTCGAGGGGCAGCCCGGCGCCGGCCATCAGCGACTTGATCCCCTCCACCACGGCAATGGCGTAGTCTTGCGGCGTCGAGAGGGCCTTGCAGGTGACGACCGACCCGTCGCCCGCAATGAGCGAAATGTCCGTAAAGGTTCCGCCGATATCCGCCGCGATGCGGTATCCGGCCGCCATTATCGCCCGAAGCCCGCGGTCATCGTGGTTCTCCTCCCCCAGCGCTCTCTCCTCCGGCAAGGAAAGCGCTCCGCCGTGCGGAGACGGTCTTCCGCCTTGCCGGCCCGTGCGGGGAGACCGCGTTTGCCAGCCCACCCTTCGACCCGGCACGCTCCGTCGCGCAAGACCGGAAGCATGACAGATTTCCGCGGGATCGCCAACACCCCGCATTGCGCCGGGATCGTCGGAGCGCAAATTTCCCTGCCCGGCGGCGGGCGGCCTCCGGCCACGTCAGTCGACAGTCCGTCGTGCCCGATCGTCGCACGGGCTTGCGCGTCCGGCCCGGAATCACGATCCGGCGACAACAGTTCGCGTCGACGGCGGTTGACCGGCCGAGCGCACTCCAATAGCCTCTGCGCACAGTTGCGACCGCAAACGCATACGGTTCCGACAAGACGCCGGTGCGGCCTGTGGTGTGCACCGGTCCAGACAGGAATGCGGCGCGCAATTCGGCAGTCGCTCTTCGGCAACGGCCAACGGATATCTGCCGCGCGCCCGGGAGGGGCCTCGTGGATCGAAGTCGGTTGTCGGGGTTTCTCCGGCGGCCAACCGAAACGCGAATTCGCGACCTCGCGGCCGAATCGCATATGCATCTCTCGCCGGAAGAGACCGGCGACATGGCGATACTGGTGGATCGCTACCTCGCATTTGCCGACCGCCTGGACGATCTCCCTCAACCTGAAATCCCGGTCCTCCACCAGAACCGCGACATCGGCCGACGGCCGACGCCGGAAGAGGATCCTCACAACGCCTTCATCCGCAAGTGCCGCGTAACCGGCGCACCGGAAGGCAGGCTACTGGGGATGCGGGTCGGAGTGAAGGACAACATTTCCGTTGCGGCGATCCCGTGTACCAACGGCTCGAGGATGATGGAGGGCTATGTCCCGAACGTCGACGCGGTTGTGGTCGAGCGGCTCCTGGACGCCGGCGCCACCATTGTCGGGAAGCTGAATTGCGACGACTTTTCCTTCAGCGGAACCGGCGAAACGAGCCATTTCGGCGTAGTCACCAACCCCCACAATACCGCGTTCTCCGCCGGCGGCTCCTCCTCGGGCGCAGGCGCCGCCGTCGCGCTCGGCGAAGTCGATCTCGCGCTCGGGGTCGACAACGGCGGTAGCGGCCGCATTCCCGCCTCCTGGTGTGGCGTCGTCTGCATGAAGGCGACCCACGGCCTGGTACCAACGTTCGGCATCACCTATCTCGACCATACGACGGACTTCGTTTGCCCCATCGCCGCAGATGTCGCCACGGTCGCCAGGGGGCTGGAAGCGATCGCCGGCGACGACCCTCGGGATGCGCAATGGGTTCGGGGCGAGATTCTCACCGACGATTACACGGCGGATCTCGGCCGGTCCATCGAAGGGATGCGGATCGGAGTACTGAGCGAATCCCTCCAGTCGGACGACCTGGAACCGGACGTCGAAGCCGGCTACCGCCGAGCCATCGAGACCTTCCGGTCGCTCGGCGCCAGTTGCCGGACGGTTTCCCTGCCGCTGTGGTCGGACGCCCAGGCCATCTGGACGACCTTTGCAGCCCACAGCGTTTCCGTGATGGTCGAGTCCAATCTCGAGGGATACGGCCGGGGCGGCATGTGCAACCTCGCCTGGCAGGACGCGTTCGCCAAGGCGCGGATCGCAGGAAGCGACCGCCTGCCGCCGGTGCTGAAGGTCCTGATGATTGTCGGAAATTACCTTCGGCGCGACTACGGAAGCGTCTATTACGGCAAGGCGACCAACTTGCGCCACACGTTGCGACGCCAGCTCGACGCGCTGCTCGGCAGCGAATTCGACATGCTCGCGACGCCCACGACGCCGACCAAGGCGTTCCGGCTCGTCAAGCACCGCGTAAGTCTGCGGGAAGTGGTCGAAGCCCGCGCCACGTCCATGGCCATGAACACCTATCCGACCAACGTCTCGGGCCACCCCTCGCTTTCGCTGCGCTGCGGAGTCGGCGAAAACAACCTACCCATCGGCCTGCAGTTGGTCGGTCCCCGATTCGGAGAACGCGCATTGTTCCGGGCGGGCAGCGCATTCGAATCGGCGCACAGGCAATCGCATGGCTGAACCACTTCTCCGCGTCTCCGACCTGGCGACCCATTTTCATGTGTCCGGCGGCGTAGTGAAGGCGGTCGACGGCGTCGACCTCGAAATTCGTCGGGAGGAAATTGTTACCGTCGTAGGAGAATCCGGCTCCGGCAAGAGCGTGACGGCGTTATCCGTCCTTGGGCTGATTCAGGAGCCCGGGCGCATCGAACGGGGCTCGATCCTCTTCGACGGCATCGATTTGCTCGCACTGGGGCCAGAGGCGATGCGGGAGATACGGGGCGACCGCATTTCGATGATCTTCCAGAATCCTTACACCTCTCTTCACCCGTACTTCCGAATCGGCCGGCAGATCGTCGAGACTCTTGTGCAGCGCAGGTACGAGACCCGCGACAACGCCAGGAATCGAGCTGCAGAAATGCTGGTACGCATCGGCATCCAGGCGCCGGAGCAGGTTCTGGCGAGTTACCCGCACGAGGTGAGTGCAGGAGTATGCCAGCGCGCAATGCTCGCGATGGCGCTGATGAGCCACCCGGAGTTGCTCATCGCCGACGAGCCGACCACAAATCTCGACGCCGTCGCCCAGATCCAGATCCTGAACCTGATCCGTCAGATGAAGGCCGAGTTCCGGATGTCGGTTCTGTTGATCACGCATGATTTCGGCGTCGTGTCGCGAATGGCCGACCGCGTGGTGGTCATGTATGCCGGGAGACAGGTGGAGTCGGGTGACGCCGATACGGTCCTTGGCGAGGCGCAGCATCCGTATTCGGTCGGCCTGATCCGCTCCGTCCCCGAACCAGGGCAGTCCGCCCGACGACTGCACCAGATTCCGGGAGAGGCGCCCGACCTGATCCGCCTGCCTCCCGGCTGCAGCTTTCGCCCCCGGTGTTCACGGGCGACGGATCGATGCGACCGGGAGCCTCCGCTGACCGAAACCGGTGCCGGCCACACGGTTCGCTGCTGGCTCCATGCCGAAGGCGGGGCATCGTGAGCGACGATCCGTTGGTGGAAGTACGCGGCCTTACGAGGGAGGTTTCCGTACCGGGAGGCGGTCGGACGCGGGTGGTCGACGACGTATCCTTTTCCATCCGCCGCGGCGAGACGTTCGGCCTAGCGGGAATGTCCGGCAGCGGAAAATCCCTAATCGGACGCATGATCTTGAATTTGATCCCGGCGACCGCGGGCGAAGTTCGTTTCGAGGGCGAACCGATCACCGGATTGACGGCAAGAGGGCTGCGGCGGGTCCGCCCGCGCATGCAGATGGTCTTCCAGAATCCGCTCGCATCCATGAACCCGCGCAAGACAGCCGGCTCAAGCCTCGAGTTGCCGCTGATCAATTTCGGCTACGGCAACGCGCGTGCGCGCAGAGCGCGGGTTGCCGAACTCCTCGACATGGTCGGGCTGAGCCCCCGCCACGCACAGTATTACCCGCATGAATTCAGCGGCGGGCAATGCCAGCGACTCGGTATCGCCCGAGCCCTCGCGAGCGAGCCGCGCTTCGTATTCCTGGACGAACCGGTCTCGGCGCTCGACGTGTCCATCCAGGCGCAGATGCTGATACTCCTGCAGGATCTGCAGGACCGCCTGGGCCTCACGTATCTGTTCGTGGCCAACAACCTGAACGTGCTGTATTTCGTCAGCGACCGGATTGCGGTACTGGACGCCGGTCGGATCGTCGAACTGGCGGACACCGAACGGTTGTTCCGGTCACCCGGGACGGAACTGTCCCGGCAGCTGCTGTCCGCAATCGTCCTGTTCGAAGGCCGACACCGGAGCCGGTCGACGCCGGCCGGGAACGGCGCACGATACGCCCGCGACAACCGTCGCACGGGTGCGACCGACGACAGCCCCTGTCGTCAACGCGACGACAACCGAAAACAGGGAGAGAAACGAACATGAACTACACAAGAATTGGAGCCGGTCTGGCGACAGCGCTCTCCGGGCTGGCCTTGCTTGCCTTCTCGTGGTCGGCGACGGCGGAGGAGCCCAAGCGCGGCGGCACGCTGGTTTACGGCGTCGAAAGCGAGATCCCGTGGTACGATCCGCACATCGTCTTCGGCGGCAGCAACAAGCGAGTAGTCCTGCAGATCTTCGAGGGTCTCGTCGACCGCGACCGCACTCAGCCGGGCGTCGTCCCACCGCTGGTGCCTCGACTCGCGGAGTCCTGGGAAGTCTCCGACGACGGGAAGGTCTACACCTTCCGCCTGCGCGAGAACGTCACCTTTCACGACGGGACCCCGTTCAACGCCGATGCCGTAGTGTTCAATTTCCGCCGGGTAATCGATCCTGAATTCGAGTACTACAAGGAAGGCACGGATTCCCTGCGCGGCGCACCGTTGCGTTACCTCGTCGAGGCGCGCGCCGTCGGCGAGCATGTGGTGGAACTTGTCTTGGACCGGCCGTGGGGACACTTCATCGACCAGCTGTCCACGACACTGCCGAGCGGACTGCCACTGATGATGAGCCCGGCTTCCGTCATGGAATGGGGCAACGAGGACGTCAACCTGCATCCGGTCGGAACGGGTCCGTTCCGGCTCGAGGAATACGACCCGGGCGTGAAGACGGTGCTGGCGCGAAACGACGACTACTGGAACCCGCCGCGCCCCTATCTGGATCGAATCGTCTTCTTCATCACGGCCGAGGCGTCGACCCGCGTCACCGCCCTCGAATCCGGCGATGTCGAGATGATCACGGCAATTCCTCCTGACCGGGTCGCGGACCTGCGCGATGCCGGGTTCAAGATCATCATGCCGGAAAAGATGAACCTCGTGTGGTTTTTCAGCCTGAACCAGGACGATCCCAACTTGCAGGACGTTCGAGTCCGGCGGGCGATCAACTACGCCATCGACCGCGAACGGCTCGCGAGCGAACTCCTCAGCGATACCGCCGCGCCTGTCTGGAAGATGGTTCCCGGCACTTCGGCGCTGTTCGACCCCGGCGAGCAGGCGTATCCGTACGATCCGGAAACGGCGCGAGCGCTACTGGCGGAGGCAGGCCTTGCAGACGGATTCGAGACCACCATCCAGGTTCCGACCGGCGGTTCCTACATGATCGACCCGGTCGGAATTGCCCAATGGGTGCAGCGTGACCTCGCCGCGGTCGGGATCCGTGTGAACATCGATTCTTCCGACTGGGTCACCTATCTCGGCCACTGGATCGGCGGCCTGCAACCCGGCGTCGCGGCAAACGTGATGGCGTGGGGAACGGACTACTCCGAGTTCTGGGCCGTGGACGTGATGGGCTCGACCGCCTTCGGCAACACCGGGCACATCAAGGATGCGCAGCTCGACACCTGGTTCACCGAGTATCAGGAGGCGACCGACTCAGATGTCGCGCTCGCCGTTGCAGGCCAGATCTTCGATCGAGTCAGCGACATGGCGTATTTCGCTCCGATCGTGACCGATCGGGTACCGATCGCGACGACCGAACGGGTAAAGGGCATCGAGCCGATTCCGGACTGGCTGCAGGCGTTCGAGGTCTACTGGATCGACGACTGACCTGCATCGAACTGCCTGGTCGGCCGCGCACCGCACGGCCGGCCAGGCGACTAGCTTCCCGGACGAACTCATGCTCTGGCTGATCGGCGCAAGGGTCGTTGCCACTCTTCCCATCCTGTTCGGCGTCTCGGTGGTGACGTTTCTGCTCATGCGGCTCGTTCCCGGCGATTTCACGCTGACGTTGCTAGGGCCCTTCGCGACCGAGAAGCGAATCCTTGAACTCCGCGAGTTCTACGGCCTGGACCTGCCGATCCATGTTCAGTACCTCAAGTGGCTGGGCAACGTCTTTCAGGGCGACTTCGGCAAGTCCATCGCCTACCGTGTGCCAGTCTCGCAACTCCTGGTAGACCGGACGATCAATACGCTGATCCTAACCTTCGCGGCAGGTATCCTGGCCGTCGCCCTCGGGTTTCTGGGGGGCGTCGCGGCAGCCGTTCGCCGGTTTTCGGCCGTCGATCGCGCGACCACGCTCGGCGCCGTAATCGCGGCAAGCGCCCCGACCTTCTGGTTCGGCATCCTGATGCTCTACGTATTCGCGCTCGAGTTGCGCTGGTTTCCCGCCGTCGGAATGTATTCGCTCGGCAAGGAGGGCGACCTGCTGAATCTTCTCTGGCACGTGCCGCTGCCGGCCATAACCGCATGCCTGATCTCGCTTGCGGTAATCCTTCGTCTGACCCGCTCCGGACTGCTCGACATACTCGGGCAGGACTACATTCGCGCCGCGCGCGCACGAGGACTGCCGGAGCGGACCGTGATCTACCGGCATGCGCTGCGGAGCGTCATTCCCCCGGTGGTCAACATCTGCGGCCTGCAAGTCGGCTTTCTGTTCGGATCGGCATTGTTCGCGGAAGTCATCTTCCAGTGGCCCGGGATCGGGCTCCTGATGTTCAACTCGATCCTCGCCCGCGACGTACCGACGATCCAGGCCGTACTGCTCGTGATCGCCGTCGTGTTCGTGATCGTGAACCTGGTCTCCGACATCACGACGTCGGCCCTTACGCCCGGCGCACGGTTGTAGGAGCGGAAGCGTGCCGAACGAAGCCGCACTCGCGCCGCCTGCCGCAGAGCCGTTCCGCGCGCATCGGTCGGAACTGCGGCTCGCCTGGAACGCCGTCGCCAAGGACCGCCTTGCGGTCGGCGGTGCTGTGGTATTCGTGGTATCCGTCGTCGTCGCCGCGCTGGCGCCGCTACTGAGCCCCTACGATCCGACGGTGGCTTCCGAGACGGCCGGACGCCTCGCACCGCCTCTGACGCCGGGCCACGTCTTCGGAACCGACGGGCAGGCGCGGGACATCCTGAGCCGCATAATCTGGGGCGGCCGCATTTCCATTCCCATCGCTCTGGCTCCGATCGTGGCGAGTTCGCTGGCGGGTCTCGCGCTGGGACTGCTCGCCGGATTTGCGGGGCGCGTCGTTCGCAGCTTCATCATGCGCAGCCTGGATGTCGTATTCGCGTTTCCCGGCGTCCTGCTCGCCGTCGCAGTCGCAGCGATCATGGGGCCCGGAATGATGAACGTCATGCTGGCGATGAGCATAGTCCTGCTGCCTTATGTCGCGCGAATCGTATTCGTGGAAACCGTGCGAATCCTGCAGTTGGATTTCATCGAGGCGGCAAGAGTGTGCGGAACCGGACCGGTGCGCCTGCTGTTTCGGGAGGTGCTGCCGAACGTGATCGGACCGGTCATCGTCTACGGCACCACGTCGCTCGGCGGCATGCTCGTGCTCGCCGCAGGGCTGAGTTTTCTGGGCGCGGGCGTACAGCCGCCAACGGCGGATTGGGGAATCATGGCATCGGACGGTCGGGTGGTGCTCTCAAGGGCCCCGTGGGTATCGATCATCCCGGGGTTGGTTATCGTGGTCGTAGCGGTAGCGTGCAACTTCGCCGGCGACGGGTTGCGTGATGCGCTCGATCCCCGCCAGCGCACCCGGCGATAGCCTCGTCCCTCCTGTGCCATGTCTCCACGCACACAGCCATTCGCAATTTCGAGACGGCGGAAGAGAACGTTGCCGTCGATCGGAAGTCGGCTCGGTCGCCGAATGAGTCGAACCACAGCGGGCCACGCACCTCCCTCCGACAGGCGCCTGCAGTCGTCCGGTCGGGATAGCTGCTGCCGAGTACAACGACGAGCAGGGAACTCATCCGCTTCTGACGGAGGCGAACGGAACGCCTGCTCGACTGCGGCGACAAGACGGTTGGCTCGACATGACCGAGATCGAGATCGGCGTGTCGTCGCGCCAGAGTCTGTCACGCCGCATCCCGGACCAGGAGACCCAGGTCCGGGAAGTCGAAGCATGGGAAGCGAGGCGAAGCGTCGAGCGGGCCGCAGTCCAGTGGAGGTTCACGACCGAAGACGCTCGGATCAAGCTCCGCTCTCTCTATTCCGAATTTCTATGATGTCGGACCACTACGTCCGCCAGGGGCGGAAGAACAATTTCGACAGGTAGCCTGGGAATCTCGTGATGCCTGCCACCGGAACGGCGACGCAGGACGCGAGCCGCAACTGGGAGATCGCGTGCGGGCGGATGGCGGCCGGAATCCGCCGCCGCGCCTTGGCGCATACGATCGTTCACGGGGGGTATCTGAGCCAGGCGTGCTCGTCCGCGGAGATCCTGGCGCTGCTCTACGGACACGCCATGTCCCTCGGCCCCTCGACCGGCCCCAGGGTGCCGCCGCCGTACGAGGGCTGGGCCGAAAAAACCGGCGAGCGCGTGCCGGGCATGGTCTACAACGGCGGGCGATCGGCGAACGCCGACCGGTTCTTCGTCTCGCCGACCCATTACGCCCTGGCGGTCTACTCCGCCCTGATCGAGGCCGGACGTCTCGACGAGTCGGCGCTGGACCAGTTCAATGCCGACGGCAGCCGGGTCGAGATGATCGGCGGCGAACGCTCTCCCGGCCACGAGGTCAACGGCGGCTCCTTCGGCCAGGCCGTCAGCCAGGCGGCCGGCGTGGCCTGGGCACGAAAGTCTCGGGGCGAGAAGGGTCGGGTCTGGGTCTTCCTGGGCGACGGCGAATGGCAGGAAGGCCAGTCGTGGGAAGCCATGATTTCCATCGCGTTTCACGGGCTCGACAACATGATCCTCGTGGTCGACGTGAACGGACAACAGGTCGACGGTCGCACGGAGAACGTCATGGGGCTCGAGCCGTTGCGGGACAAGTTCGCGGCGTTCGGCGCCGTGGCCGTCGCCGTGGACGGTCACGACCTGCGGGCGCTCGCCCAGGCCTGCGACACGCCCCATGACGGCAAGCCGCTGGCGATTCTCGCCTACACCCGGCCCTTTCAGGGGATTCCGATCCTCGAAGAGCGCTATCCCGACCTTCACTACGTGCGCTTTCGCTCCGAGGGCGAACGCGATCGGTACCGCATGGCGCTCGCCGAGCTGGAGCGAGCGGACGGCGCGCCATGAAACGGGAGAGGCTGGTCCATCGCAAGGCGCTGGTGGAATGGGGGCGAAAGCAACTGGAGAGCGTCGTCCTATCCGGAGATTTGACCGCCTCGTGCGAGGCGGACGGATTTCGGGACGCCTATCCGGACCGGTTCGTATCGATGGGCCTCATGGAGCAGAACATGATGAGCTTCGCCGCCGGCCTGGCGCGCGAGGGCTTCGTTCCGCTGGTCCATACCTTCGGCGTGTTCATGTACCGCCGGGCCCTCGACCAGGTCGAAATGTCCATAGCCTACGCCGACCTTCCGGTGCGCATGTTCGGCTTTCTGCCGGGAGCCACCACGCCCGGGGGACCGAGCCACCAGGCGACGAACGACGTGGCCGTGTTGCGGTCCGTGCCGAACCTGGCGATCGTCGACGTGGGAGACGCCACGGATATCGAGGGCCTCTACGGGCTGTCGCTCGAAGTCGACGGGCCGCTCTACGTCCGCATGCTCCGGGGCGAAGTGCCCCGGATCTTCCCGCCGGGCAGTCCGCTGCGGTTGAACCGCGCCCGGGTCCTGTCGCGGGGTTCGGACGTTGCGCTGCTCACGTCGGGCGTCTGCACGGAAACCGCCCTTCGGGTCACGGACCGCCTCGGCAAGGCCGGCGTGTCGGTGTCGCACCTGCATGTGACCACGCTGAAGCCCTTCTCGGACCCGGAAGTCGTCGAGACCGTCGCCGCGGCCCGGCTCGGCGTCGTCACGATGGAGAATCACAGCTCGATCGGCGGTCTCGGCGCATGCGTGGCGGAAACGATGGCGGAGGAGGGGATCGGCTCGCGCCTGAAGCGCATCTCCCTCGGAGACCGCTACCTCCAGGGGGCGAGCCAACCGTACCTCATGAGGAATTACGGCATCGACGCCAAATCGCTGGTCGACGCCGTCGAGGATCTCGCGGGTCGGCGCCTGGGAATTGGCGAGGAAGAGATCGCGGCCGGCGAGATCCGCGACTTCGCCGGAGAAAAACGGCTCGAGGCCCTGTAGAAGGACGCGCGTTGCCCGGAACGGACGTCAGAATCGCCGTCGTCGGCAGCGACGCTGACTGAACCAATATCGGCGTCGACCTGGCGCGCGCCGGACATGACGTGACCTCCGTCGACCCTTGGCCCGCACATGTCGATGCGATGCGCAGGGACGGCGCGCGGATCGTAATGCCGCAGGAGACGATCGTGCAGCCGATCGACGTGCGCCACGTCTGCGACGTCTGCACCTTTACCGAGCCGTTCGATTACGCCTTCGTGGTGCTGAAGGCGTACGACGCCCGGTGGGGCGCGGAACCGATCGAGCCGCATCTCAAGCCCCGGGGCCTGATGGTGGCGGTCCAGAACGGCATGACGGCCGAAGCCGTCGCGGAGATTGCCGGACCCGGCCGGAGCCTGGGCTGCGTACTGGAGATCTCCGCCGGGCTCTTCGACCCGGGCGTCGTCATCCGGGATTCTCCGCCGGACCGGTCCTGGTTCGCCGTCGGGAGCCTGGACGAAGGCAGCCAGGGCCGCGCGGGAGGTCGCCGACCTGCTCGCATGCGCCGGAACCCGCGAGGTGATGGAGAACGTCCTGTCGGCCAAGTGGTTGAAGCTCGTCAGCAACTGCACCACGATCGTCACCACGAGCCTTCTGGGCCTCAATCTCAAGGAGGGAGAGGAGCAGCCCGGCATGCGCGAATTCATGCTGCGCGCCGGACAGGAGCCGGCAGACGTCGGCGAGGCGCTGGGCTACGAACGGCTTCCCATACTCGGTCTGGCCGAGCGGGACGTCGCCGAATCCAACCGCTTCGTCGAGACGATGCTCGACCGGTTGCTGGAGGGTTTCGTTCTGCGGGCGACAAAGGCAGGAGTTCTGCAGGACTGGGAGAAGCGCCGCAGGAGCGAAGCGGGCGACATGAACGGCCTGGTCGCGGACAAGGCGACGACTTTGGGAATCGCGGTTCCGGCAAGCCGGGCGATCGTCGAATTGGCCCGCGAGGTCGAGTCCGGCAGATTGCGGCCCGAGCCGGAGAATCTGGCTCGACTCCTGGAGCTGGAGACCCGGTTTCGCATGGACTGATCCGAGAGTCCGCGGATGCTGCGGTCAGCGTCTGCGACCGTCGCTCCGCCCAAGTTGCCGGACCGTCTCGAATCCCGGAGCGTCGAAGCGCAGCGACGTCGACGACCTGGCAGGCTCGGCCGTGCGGGCTGCCGCGCCGAGCCCCGAGACCGGGGACTCCTGGAGGCGACACGAACGCTGCAGCAAAGGCCGCGACGACGTGATAAACCGGCTATAGAAAGACGCAACGTCAGCCGGATTATCGCGTCATGGACCACGGGAACCCGCGCCAGAGCGATCGCGCACTGACGTTCCTGCGAGAGCGGGGGATGGCTCGGCTACACGAGCTGGTCGCGGCCGGAATCCATGCGGAAACCGTCTCCCGCCTGACCCGCGCCGGCGAGATCGTTCGCCTGACCCGGGGCCTGTACCAACTCCCGGACGCCGACTTCGAGGCCGGGCACTCCTTCGCCGAGGCCGCAAAGCGGGTGCCCAAGGGGGTCGTTTGCCTCGTTTCCGCGCTTCAATTTCACCGTCTGACCCTGCAGCTCCCGTCCTCTATCTGGATGGCGATCGAACGCACCACCCGAAGGCCGAAGGTCGACGATCCGCACGTCCGCTTCGTTCGCTTCGGCGACCTTGCGCTCGGAGTGGACACCCACGTAATCGAGGGGGTCGACGTCCGCGTCTGCAGTCCCGCAAGAACGGTGGTCGACTGCTTCCGATACCGCAACAAGATCGGAACGGACATTGCGCTGGAGGGCCTCCGCGAAGCCGTTCATCAAAGGAAAGCGCTGCCGGACGACATCACGCGCATTGCGAGATGCTGTCGGGCTCGAACCGTGATCAAACCCTATCTCGAATCGGTGCTGGCCGACCGCGGATGAGGTCCGGTGCGTCGCCGCTCCCGACAAATTCTCGCATACGCGGCATGCCCGGCGCACGGGACACTGGCGCGGGAACCCGGTTGTCGCACCATGCGCTCGACGCTCGAGCAGCCGCGCGATCGACCGTCCTTCCCCGAGGTCGAACCGCTATGCGTCCCGGTTGCGTAGCTGTCGCCTCGTTCCGCCGAGCGCAGGTTCGAGACTGTACCTGGGCTTGATTTCCACACCCAGCAGATTGAGCTCTCGCTCCAACTCTTCGAACTCCGCCACGACCGATGCGTCGATCCTCGGGTTCCGATCCAGAATTCGTTCTCGAGACAAGACTTCCTCGTCCGGTTTCCCGCTCATCTGCCGCCTTCTCCCTCAAATGCAACCGCAATTCCCGGAGCTCTCCCTCCGTGCAGTCCCGCACCGTCGGCGCACCGGGTGTCGCGGCCCGGTGCACTCCACCCCGCGGAACCGCCCAGTCTACATGCGATCAGACCGACGGGGACGTCGCGGATGCCGGTTCGGCTCACGTGCGATACCGAGCGAAGAGTGCGCAAAGAAGGGGCGACGAGAGAGCGTGGGTGACGCGAGGCTCCCGTCGAGCGGCACGAAACTCGCGCACCGCACGACCCGCGCAAGGGCGCGTCGAGGGCTCCGCGCGCACGGTTGTCCGAATCAGGTGTAATCGTCCGCGACCAGGCAGTCGCGAAACGGTCGCCGACCCAGGAGCTTGAGCCCCGCCCAGGCGGCGAATTCGCCCAACACCGCCGCGTGTTCGCCCGGAACGGCCACGAAGTGATGCTCGAGCCCGTGGCACATGACCGTAGCGACGACGTCCTCGAGGCTGGACGCTTCGCCGCCGACGGAGAAATTCTCGAACCAGCCGCGGCACCCGTCGAATCCGTCCGGCTCTTGCGCGACCACGCTGGCCGTCATCCGGAAGAAGGCCTCCGCTTCCCGCGCCACCCGAAACACCGTCATCGGTCCGGGCGCGAACACGAAATCGGCGATCCCGCCGAATTGGGGCCCCTCCGGCGATTCCCGTCCGATCATCGGGTGAGCGATCCACGCGGCCCCGTTTTCGTCGGCCATGTAGAGCGGTCCCCCGCCGCCGTGCCACATCAGGAGCCGGCCGCTGTCGAAGTCCGGCTCCGTCATGTCGAGAAGCGCCCCGACCCTCCCGGTGACCGCCTTCGCGACCAGCTGGGTCACCGCGCCCAACACGTCGCCCTCGGACGCGCAGGGCAGGCCGTCGCGCTCCTCCAGCCACGAAAACGCCGCGCCCGGATGCATCCCGGGATTCTCTTGCAACGCGGGCCAGTCGCTCACCGCAAGCGCGTCGCACCCATACGCTTCCGCGATGTCCCGCAGCGCAAGGACGCATCGCGCCGTCAGTTCCATCTGGGGATCGGAGACGCCCCGAACCTCGGCCGACGCGCGCATGGCGGCCAGTTCGGCGCCGACGCGGCCTTCGTCCGTCGCCGCCATCCGCTCGGTCAGCACGTGCATGTCGATATGGACGACGTCCACGCCCAACCGGCGCCGAAGCAGGTTGGTGGACACCTCCATGTTGTAGAACGTCATCGCGAGGCCGCCCACGACGCCGATTCGTGCGTGCCGCAGCGCCTTGACCGCCTTCAGCGCGGAGAACGTCGTCGCAAGGCGACGACACAGGGCCGGACTGTCCGGCGCTCCGTGATACCACTGCACGGGCAGCGCTCGCATGTCGCGCACCAGACGCGCGACGGAGAACGTCATGTTCGACGACACGAAGGCGTTGAGCTGCACGTCTCCGGTGCGAACAGGCTCCGGCACCGTCCACACGCCGAGCCTGAATCCGCTTGCGGCCAGTTCCCGGCCGACGTCGCCCATGGTGAATCCGCCGTGCACCAGAAGCACGAAGTCGCCGTCCGCCGCCTCGCATTCGCCGATCGCCGCTCTCGCTTCGGCCGCGTCGGTCGCTACGCCGTCGACCGCTACGAGACGCACGTCCAGCCGGGCAGCCAGGTCTTCCAGCGCCCGTTCGACACGCTGCCAGACGCCGTGCTTCTCCGGATAGTAGCGCGGCAGGTTCGCTCGTACGAGACATATTGTCGTCGGCTCCGGCATGCGAAGACTTCCTCCGTTCCGTGACGCGGCCCTCTTCGAACGACGCCGTTTCGACATCGGCCGGACCCGCGCTCGAGGCGAACCGCCTAACGCTTGCCGACCGTTCGGGTCCTGCGCTCGCTCCTCAGCGCCCGATGCTACCCGGGGTCGCGAAGCGGTGAAGTCCCCGACGCGCGGCTGCGGCGCGTCCGGAAGCGCCGTCGTGTCCGTTCGCCGGCGGCCCGAGCGAAACGGGGAGCGTCGCACGCCCGGGCAGAGTTCCTGTCTGCCTCACCCGAGCCGGCGGCCGTCCTCGGGATCGAACGCGTGAACGTGCTTTCGTTCGACGGAGAGCGGAACCGTGTCTCCCGCCCGGATCCGCATGCCCCCGCCGAGGCGGGCCGTGACCATCGGCTGGTCCGCGCCCTCTGCCAGCTGACCGTGGACCAGGCTGTCCGCGCCCAGCGCTTCGACGAGTTCGACCGTCAACGACAGATCCGCCGCTTCCGGCGAAACTGGCGTCAGATGCTCCGGTCGTATTCCGAGGGTGATCCGCTCTGGGGGACGGGACGCGATCGGCGGGACCGGCAGGAAGCAATTCGTTCCCGCGAGCGTCGCCCCCTGGCCGTCCGGGGCCGTCACGCCCGGCAGGAAGTTCATGGCCGGAGAGCCGATGAACCCGGCGACGAACACGGTCGCCGGCGTCTCGTAGACGTCGAGCGGCGTGCCGATCTGTTCCGCCACCCCCGCGTTCATCACGACGAGACGGTCGGCGAGAGTCATCGCTTCCACCTGGTCGTGGGTGACGTACAGGCTGGTCGTCCCCAGATCCCGCTGCAGACGCTTGATCTCAAGCCGCATCTGCACGCGGAGCTTGGCGTCGAGATTCGAGAGCGGCTCGTCGAAGAGGAACACCTCCGGCTCGCGAACGATGGCCCTGCCCATCGCGACCCGCTGGCGCTGCCCGCCGGAGAGCTGGCTCGGCCGTCTCTCCAGCATTCCCTCCAGCTGGAGGATGCGCGACGCCTCGTCCACCCGGCGCCGGATCTCGTCGCGCGGGGTGCGGCGATTCCGCAGGCCGTAGGCCATGTTGTCGAACACGCTCATATGGGGATAGAGGGCGTAGTTCTGGAACACCATGGCGATGTTGCGGTCGGCCGGCTCGAGGTCGTTCACCCGGTTGCCGCCGATGCGGATCTCGCCTTCGGTCACTCTCTCCAGTCCGGCGACCATGCGCAGTAGCGTCGATTTCCCGCAGCCGGACGGCCCGACGATAACGATGAACTCGCCGTCGGCGACGGACGTCTCGACTCCGTGGATCGCCACGAATCCGTTCGGATAGGTCTTGCGTACGTCGACGAATTGCAATTCGGCCATGCCGTCGCCCCCTTAGTGCCGCAGGGTGGAGTTCGCTGTCGGAGCGGCACGAGACAGTAGTCCCGGTCCCGGAGAATCCGCCTCTCCCGAACGGGCCGCTTCCCCGTCGCGCCCTCGTCTCCCGTCGCCCCGCGGGGTCGCGTGTCCGGCGAAGCGCGCGGTCGGCGCCGTCGCCCGTCCTTCCCCGCCCGTTTTCGATCTGCGCGTCATTTTTCCTGCTCGATCAAGCCCTTCACGAACAGGCGCTGCATGAAGATCACGACCAGCACCGGCGGGAGCATCGCCAGCATGGTGGTGGCCATGATCTCGTGCCAGACGGGTTCCGAGTCCGGAACCGCCACCATTCGCTGAATCCCCATGACGATGGTGTAGTAGCTCTCGTCGGTCGTCACCAGGAGCGGCCAGAGATACTGGTTCCACCCGAATATGAACAGGATGACGAACAGGGCGGCGATGTTGGTCCTGGACAGGGGCAGGAGTATGTCGCGGAAGAACTTGATCGGGCCCGCGCCGTCGATGCGAGCCGCCTCGGCCAGCTCTTCCGGCACCGTCAGGAAGAATTGGCGGAACAGGAAGGTCGCGGTGGCGCTCGCGATCAGCGGTACCGAGAGACCCCAGTAGCTGTTCAGCATGCCGAGATTCGCCACCACGCCGAAGGTGGGCAGGATGCGCACCTCGACGGGCAACATGAGGGTGATGAAGATGATCCAGAAGCACGCCATGCGAAACGGAAACCGAAAATACACGATGGCGTAGGCCGCGATTATCGAGATCGCGATCTTGCCGACCGCGATCATCAGCGCCATGACCAGCGAGTTCCACATCATCAATCCGACCGGAACGCCGCCGGCCGCCTCCATCCCGGCGCCGAGCAGCGTCGAGTAGTTCTCGAACAGGCGGTCCCCGGGCCAGAGGGGCGTTCGGCCGGACATCAATACGTCCACCGGGTGCGTGGAGGCGACGAAGGTGATCCAGATCGGCAGCGCGGTCACCAGCACGCCGACCGACAGCACGACGTGCGAGAAGATCGTGAGCCAGGGACGGTTCTCGACCATGACCGGCGCCCCCGTCAGTACGCCACTTTCCGCTCGATGTAGCGGAACTGGACGACGGTGAGGCCGATCACGATCGCCATGAGGACCACGGACTGGGCGGCGGAGCCCCCGAGATCCAGACCGATGAACCCGTCGCTGAACACCTTGTAGACCAGGATGGTCGTCGACTGCGCCGGCCCGCCGCTCGTGGTCGCGTGAACGATGCCGAACGTGTCGAAGAACGCGTAGACGATGTTCACCACCAGCAGAAAGAACGTGGTCGGCGAGAGCAGGGGGAAGATGATGGTGCGGAAGCGCTTGAATGGACCGGCGCCGTCAATGGCCGCCGCCTCGATCAGAGAACGGGGAATCGCCTGCAGTCCGGCGAGGAAGAAGAGGAAGTTGTAGCTGACCTGCTTCCAGGAGGCGGCCACGATGATGAGCACCATGGCGTCGGTGCCGTTCAGGTAGTGGTTCCAGTCGTAGCCGAGCGCCTTCAAGAGATAGGCGAGAATCCCGATCGAGGGATTGAACATGAAGAACCACAAGACGCCCGCCACCGCCGGGGCGATGGCGTAGGGCCAGATGATCAGCGTTCGATAGGTGGTCGCCCCCTTGATGATCCGGTCTGCCATGACGGCGAGCGTCAGGGCGACGACGAGCGAAAGCGCGGTGGTCGCGACCGAGAACAGGACGGTGCGGCCGAAGCTCTGCAGATAGATGTCGTCGGAGAACAGGCCGGCGAAATTGTCGAGCCAGACGAACTTGCGGCTGAGGCCGAACGCGTCTTCGAGCAGAACCGACTGGTAGAGCGCCTGGCTCGCCGGCCAGATGAAGAACACCAGCGTGATCAGGATCTGGGGGCCGACCAGCAGCACGGCCAGCCCCCGTCCGGAGAATACGACGCGCTTGTTCATTGCACGGGCAGCGTGTGCGGGACGGACCGGCGGTCTCGAGGAGGATGCCCCGGCGCCGCCGGTCCGATCCGGTCGGACCGTCTAGGACGGTCGCCTCAACCCTCGTTCGCCGCCTCGAACTTGCGCAGCAACGCGTTGCCGCGCTCCACCGCCGCGTCGAGCCCCTCCTGCGCCGACTTGTCGCCGGCCCAGATCGACTCCAGCTCCTCGTTGAAGATGTCCCGAATCTGGACGAAGCTGCCGAACCGAAGACCCTTGGAGTTCTCGGTAGGCGCCTTGCCCGTCATCTGCTGGATCGCCACGTCCGTGCCCGGATTGGCGTCGTAGAAGCCCTGGTCCCGGGTGAGTTCGTAGGCTGCGGTCGTGATCGGGAGATAGCCCGTGAACTGGTGCCAGTCCGCCTGCACCTCCGCCGAGGAGAGGTAGCTGAAGAACTTCGCCACGCCCGCGTACTCTTCCGAATCGCGACCCTGAAGCACCCAGAGAGTCGCGCCGCCGATGATGGTGTTCTGCGGGGCCCCGTCGACGTCGGGCCAGTAAGGCAGCGCGGAGACGCCGAACTCGAAGTCCTTCGCGTTCGCCTTCACGCCGGCGTAGGCCGCCGACGAGTTCATGTACATCACGCATTCCTGGTTGTAGAACTTCGGCGCGCTGTCCGACCGACGTCCGCCGTAGTCGAAAACCTTCGACTTCTGCCACTCGGCGAGCTGCCCGATATGCTTGACGTGCGCCGGGCTGTTGATGGTGAATTCGGTGTCCATGCCGGCGAAGCCGTTCGCCTGGGTACCGATCTGCAGGTTGTGCCAGGCGGAGAAGTTCTCGATCTGCACCCAGGACTGCCAGCCGGTCGTGAACCCGCAATCGTAACCCGCTTCCTGCGCCTTGAGGGCTGCGGCTTCCACCTCCGGCCAGGTCGCCGGCGGCGCGTCGATCCCCGCCTTCTCGAACGCGGTCCGGTTGTAGTAGAGCACCGGGGTCGAACTGTTGAACGGCATGGACAGCATGTTGCCGTCGGTGTCGGTGTAGTAGCCGGTCACGGAGGCGAGGTAGTCGCCGGGATCGAACGCCTCGCCGGCGTCGGCCATCAACTGATAGACAGGGTAGATCGCGCCTTGTGCGGCCATCATGCTCGCGGTTCCGACCTCGAACACCTGCACGATGTGGGGCTGCTCGCCGGCGCGGAACGCCGCGATGGCGGCGGTCATGGTCTCGGTGTAGTTGCCCTTGTAGACCGGGGTCAGCGTGTATTCGGACTGGGACGCGTTGAACCCGTCGGCAATCTCCACGACCTTCTCGCCGAGCTTTCCGCCCATGGCGTGCCACCACTGGATTTCGGTGTTCGCCAGCGCCGGCGCGCTCGAGGCGATGGCGAACGTCGCGCCTACGACCGCCGTCAGTGCTTTGAGTCTCATGGGGGTTACCTCCTTCGGTGAAATTGGGTTCGGTGGCCCTGCGGTGCCACGCACCGGGCCATCATACTGCCCTTTCTGCGGAACGCCTTGCCGCACCGGATCGACATATTGCGATGCAGTCCGCCTGAATTCCAAAATGACGGCATCTTGGGCCGTGCAAGCTCCGGCGCAACGTCAGTGCAACGTCAAATCCGGCAGGAATCGCAAGCAGGAAAGTCGAAATGCCGACCGTTCCGGCACGTCCCGCGTCGCGTCTTCCGGGCGTACGGCCCTCTCTGGGGTCAAGATTCGCACGAGTTCGGCGACACGGCCCCTCCGGCATCGGAGACTTGCGTCGGCGTGCGGTTCCGAATCGGCTCTTCCTCGACGACGCCGGCCGCGCGACCCCTGGCCTCTCCCGCGTCTCATGCGGTGCGACAGCAACGACGGTTCCGCCCGGTTCGGAAGGCCTTCGACCGATTCGCCGGAATCGCGCTCTCGGTGCGGCCCCATCCTGCCTTCGCTCCGGCCGCGCCAGAACGGTGCCGAGACCGGCGTCGCCGACCGAACCTCGAATCCCGGCCACGCGCGATTCGCCTGCGCCCGCCTATGGACGATGCCGAACGGTCTCCGAGCCCCGCGGCAGGCGTCGCGCCGCCACAACCTGCAGTCCCGCAAGCGTCGGCCCGGGCGAGCGTTCGGGTCGTGTTCCGCCCGGACGTCCCTCTGCAGCGGAACCCGTCGCTTGAACGCGCTTACCCCTACCGCTACCGTCCGCGCATGCCGCTCGGCGTCCGTTCGGGACGCCCGGAGGAAATCGGATAGCGAGCTTGCCGCGCCGTCCTGCGATTCGATGCCGCGAATCGCCCTGGGTCGCCCCAGGCAAGGTCCAGGCTGCATCCGGGTTCCGCTCCCCGTCGCGGAGCGGGAACTTGAGGAGGTGAAACATGGCAAGACACGTCGTGCACGTCGCTTCGCACTTCGTAGTCGCTTGCCATCGCTATCCACGATCGGCTCCTGGAGCCGGGTAGGAGGCGGACTTCCGCTTCTCTTCCCCTCGATCCCTTCATAGAGGTTTCGGAGGGGTTTCCCCGCATTACGCATCGCAACAAGCGTTTCGCTCGCCGGTCCGCAAAGGCGAAGCGATCTGACCTGCGATCGTGGACGGCATCGGGAATCCGGCACTGCCAGGTTCGGCGTGAGTAGCGTTACCGTCATGTATCTCACCCTCCGTTGAGCGTGGGATCGTCGACCCCGTCTCCCGGCCGATTCTCCAATACTTTCCGTAACACTCTGAATAAAAGGCACGGTTCGTTCTCATCGGTAGTGAGTCTTTATCCGAGCTCCCTGCCGTGGCGCATCGGGCCCGTAGTCGTTCGGTCCTGATTCCTCGCGCCACGGCAAGCGCCGCAGCGGCAATCCGCTGGGCGCCTGCAGCCCCCCGGACATGCCCCGGCCGAGGAGCGAATCCGCTGATCGGTATCCCATGTTTGCCAACAATTTTTCCCAGCGCGTAAACGCTCGCGTGTCCCATGAGACTTGGCGTGCCGGTTGACGGCGATCCCTGGGCGATCGCCGAGATCGCCGAACGGGTCGCGACCGAAAAGCGCATCGGCGAAGCCGAAAAGGACGGGTCGAGCGGATTGTTCCTCGGAAGCGACGGCGTTCCGCGGCAGATTCGCCGTTTCGAAGACCCGGCGAGAGCCCTGACAGTGGCGGTGACGAACCGCGCCTACCGCGAACTCGGATTCGACGCCCCGATCTCCGCGCTTGTCCGGCGCGACGGACGCGTCGTCGCTGTCGCGAACGAAATTGTCGAAAACCGCGGTCCGCTCGGCCACGGGCGCCGATTGACGACGGGCCGGGCGCGGGAAGCGGTCCGCGGGTACGTCGCCGACGTGTGGCTCGCGAACCCTGCAGCCGCCGATCCGGACATGAAACCCCTGGTCGCAACCGCGAACAAGCGGGACGGCGTCGCGCGACTCGACCAAAGCGGCGCCCTGCTCTCCGTGGCGCGGCGACAGCGCGAAGCCGGGCAGGCCCCGTCCGCGATCCCGGAGTGGGACGACTTCGCCGATCCGGAAACCCATCCCGGATACGCGCGTCTCTTCGACGCGGCGGGTCTCGGCGGGCCCGACGATCTCGGGCGAAGGGCGCTCCTGCAGATCGCGAAAATCCGAAAGTTAGGCCAGCGAACCCGAGACTTCGCGGATCTGGTGCCGGTTGTCGCAGGCGTCCCGGAAGCGGATCGGACCGCGATCCTGACGGCGCTCCGCGATCGCGCCCGGCTACTCGAGCGCCATGTCGCGCCCCGAGTGCGGGCTGCCTTGCGCGAGGGCCGCAAGCGAGCCGTCGGCCCGCATCAGACCCTGTTCCTACGTGAACTGGGCCCGGATTTCGTAGGCCTCATGAAAGGGGTCAACGAACGGTTGGCTTCCGGAGCGCCCAGACTGAATCTCACCGAAGCCGAACTGGTCTCGATTTACGCCTACACGACCCGCGGGCACAGCTGGAGCGGCGTGGCGCTGAATTCCGCACTTCGAGATGCCGACGAGCGAATTCGGGCGAGCGCTTATAACTACAGGAACACGCTCCTCGACGCCCTCGCCAAGCTGCCTGACCATAGGGAGGAGGTGTACCGGGGCACGAATCTGCGCCCTGATGACCTCGCGAAACACCAAGTCGACAACACCGTTCTCTACGCGGCGTTCACCAGTACTTCCGCGACAGCCCCGTATGACGGCCCGAACAGGTTCGTGATACAATCGAAGCATGGAAAGTGCATCCAGCCGTACTCGGCCTATGCGACAGAACATGAAGTGCTGTTCGCGGCGGGTACACGATTCTTGGTTGTTCGGCGAGTTAACGACGGGGATTTTATCCAAATCGGGCTTGAGGAGTTAGACTGAATATGAAGAAGATCCAAACGATCCGGAATCCCACACCCGAGCAACAGGCGTTCATCGAGAAGGCCGAACGGATGTTCGAAGAGTGGGATAACCTGCCCAAGGTTTGCAAGGCGTTGCAGGAGCGGGCGGACGCGGAAGCCCTGACCAACGCCGCACTGATGTCTCCGGGCCCGGCGAGAGACACGCACTTGAAGATCGAAGCCATGACGACAGCGGAGATCGAAGCCAAATACGGCAAATTCACCTATGGGAACGCGTGCGCCGAATGGAGTGCGCTCGAAAAGCAGGCGGATCGGAGAGAGGAGACCTGTAATCGCCGGAAGAGTCGTCGCCGTTCCCGGACCGCCGCGTCATAGCTGACTCGCCATGTCGGTTTGGCGGCTTGGCTCAAGTCTGCGGGGTCGTATCGTCGAATCGCTGAGCACCGAATCGGCCAATCCCCGGGGATCGGATGAGGGCGTCTTCGGCGTTCCGCCGGCACGACCGTGATCTTGTACAGTCTCGACCTGCCTCGGTGCCCGGCGATTCTACGGAGCCGCTCGCGGCGCCCTGTTGAGGCATGTCGAATCGAAGTGCCGGGAATCAGACTGCAGTTTTTCCGGGCGAATTAGGCGGCCAGATTCCGGGAAACAAATGTCGAGGGATTCCGCTGCCGGAATTTCCGGGAGAGCTGGCCAGAAACGCTCTCTCCGGCGCCGTTCAGCGGAATTTCCTATAGACTATACGCTTGGAACTTCAGTCTGCCGCATCGCCAAACTCGGCACGTCAGAGCGAGAACGACGCGTAGTTCGCGACGGGATCGAGTTTCAGCGTCGTGTGGCGTCAGGGAAGCGGCGGTACGACGTATCTCTTCCTCAGGGAAGTTGACAGATGAAGGACTATGACGAAGTGAAGCCCAACCTGACTGCCGAGGAGAGAGCGTTCATCAGGAAGGGCGAACGCATGTTCGAGGACGCGAAGGGCCGTCGCAAGGTTAGCAAGGCGATGCAGGAACGGGCGGACGAGGATGCCAAGACCTCAGCCGCGCTGATGTTTCCGGGCCCGGCGCAAGACACGCACCTAAAGATCGAAGCCATGACGACAGCGGAGATCGAAGCCAAATACGGTAAATTCACTTATGGGAACGCGTTCGCCGAACGGGGTGCACTCGAGAAGGAGGAGGACCGGAGAGAGGAGACCTGCGATCGCCCGAAGAGTCGTCGCCGTCCCCGGACCGTCGCGTCATAGACGACTCGCCTTTTCTCTGGCGACGTGGCTCAAGTCTGCGAGGTCGTAGCGACGAAACGCTCGACGCCAGACTGGCGGCCCGAGGGGATCGGCAGACGGCTACGTCGGCCGTCCGCCGTCGAGAACGCGATTCCGCAACGTCTCGGTCTCCCTCGCTGCCCGGGGATACCGCGGCGCCGCTTTCGGTGCCCCGCGGCCGCCGCTGGACGGTGACAAACTTCCGGGGCTCGAACGGCAGTAATTCGGGCGAGTCGGGCAGCCGGAATTCCCCGAACGACATGCGCGACACGCTCGTTCAGGAGCCGGTCAGCGGAATGTCCGAAACACCCCGCCGGGTCCTTCGATCTCCGGCGAGGCGCGTTTCTCCGTTCGGCGTCGGACGATTCGGCATATCCCGCGTAATCCCGGAAAATCCCGGCCGTTCGTCGCGACTTTCCTTCGCCCGCGTCCGCACCTCGACCATGCCGGACTATCGGTTCGCACGACCGTGAACGTCCCGGCCGTATCGTTCCCCGATCTCCCGGCGAACCTCCGGCGGACCGTAGTTCCAGAAGTCGCGCCGTAGCCGGGATTCCGCTTCCTCGAGGGCGTCGGTGCCGACGATCCGGAACATTTCGCCGGTGACCGCACTCTTCGCGAGTATGTCCCGGAGCTCCGGGTCCTCGACGCCCGCCGGATCGGTGCCCGCGAGGACGGCGAAGCGGATCGCCATCTCGTGCTCCTGCCGATAGTCGGCATGGTGATCCTCCGCCACGCACGCCTCCACGCCGGCGCGCAGCGCCTCTTCGCCCGGCATCGGAATCGCGCCGCCCCAGCAATAGGCAATCCAGCGCGCCTGCTGTTCCAGGGCGACCGGATACGGGCCGAGCTGCGACCACAGTCCCGCGAACGCCAGCCCCGGAAGGTCGGGATGAAAGGTGAATTCGGCGAGATTCATGCCCTTCCGGTTCAGCTCGATCGTCTTCGCGATCTCGTCGGACAGGAACGGAAGATGCAGGTCGAACCCGGTTCCGACGACGATCGCGTCCGCTTCGGTCTCGCTGCCGTCGGCGAAGCGGACGGTCGTTCCGTCGACCTGGGTCACGAAGGGCCGGAGGTCGATCCGGTCTTCCGCGACCAGATTCAGGTAGTGCTGACTTCCGGTCACGCCCGCACGCGCCATGTCGGCATGCGGGGGCGGCGCTCCGTAGCGTGCAGGGTTTCCGCCGTAAGTCTCCAGAAACTCCCGCGTCCCGGCGAGGAGCTCGTCCTCGGGCGTGGTCGCCAGGGCAAGCGCCCCCTCGCGCGTGAACGCGTAGTATTCGAGCGGGGTGCCCGCGACCATCTTCGGCATCACGTAGCGCTGCCGCCGCTGCGCCAGCGTCACCGGCCCCCGTCCCATCATGCACTGGTCGGATACGACCTCGAGCGAGGAGATCGACCCGCCGAGCACGACGATGCGCCGGTCCCGAAACGCCAGCGGATCCTTGTAGCGACAGGTGTGGACGACGCCGCACTCGCCGGCGAACCGGTCGAGCCCGTCGATCTCCGGCATGTCCGGCTCGTTGAACCGGCCCGTCGCGACCACCGCGCGATCGAAGGTCTCCCGTTGCGCGCCCCCGGACGTCTCCCACGCGACTTCGTACCCGTCCTCCACGCGGCGAAGCCCGGCGATCTCCGCGCCGAACCGGCAATGCGGGCGCAGGGCGTACAGGTCGGCAAATTGCCGGATCAGGTCCAGCACCTCGCCGTTTCGCGGAAACATCGCGACCCCGTCCGGATATCGGACATCCGACAACCGGGTCGCAAAACGCGCGGTGTTGGTCCGCATTTCCGGCCAGACGGCGGAACGCGGGTTGTGCCGGTTCCACTGCCCACCGAGATCGTCATGGGCCTCGAACAGGGTGACGTCCAGCCCATGCGCCTTCAGGTAGCGCGCCGCGGCGAGGCCGCTGAATCCCGCGCCCAGTATCGCAACCCGTTCCTTTCCCATACGGACGATTCCTCCTATTGCCGGAGCGCCGCCCTCTCCGGAACTCCCGGCCGATTCCGCGTGTCCAGGGGCCTGGCGGCCTCCCGTCCCGTCTTCGCATTGGACGTCGCGGACGCCTCTCTCCGGCGGGCATCGGCCGTCCTGCCCATGCGCCTATCCGCCCAAGCCTACTGACTTGAACCCGCGCACCGTCTCCTCGATGGCCGTCTCCACCGGCAGACGCTCCATGGTCGACGCGCCGACGAATCCGTCGACGCGAGCCCCCTGAATCACCGCCCGCGCGTCCTCCGGCGACTCCAGCGGCCCTCCGTGACACGCGATCAGCACGTCGGCGCGCACCTCGCGCGCGGCGGCGGCCATCGCCTGCGTGAGCGCCACGCAATCCTCGACCGACAAGGCAAAGCCCGATGCGGCGCCGATCGACCCGCCGGTAGTCAGTCCCATATGCGCCACCACCATGTCCGCCCCCGCACGCGCCATCCGGGCCGCCTCGTCCGGGGTGAAGCAGTAGCTCAGCGTGAACTGGTCCTGGCGATGCGCCTCGGCGATCATGTCCACTTCCCGGTCGTAGCCGAAGCCGGTCGCCTCCAGGCTCTCGCGCCAGCGTCCGTCGATAATGCCGTGGGAAGGGAAATTGATCACGCCGGAGAACCCCATCGGCGGCAGGCTTCGAAGGAACGCCGGCATGACCCGGGTCGGATCCGTGCCGTTCACCCCGGCGATCACCGGCGCGTCGCGCACGACGGGCAGGATCTCCCGCTCGCCCATCTCCACGACGATCGCGTTTGCGTCTCCGATGGCCAGGAGTCCGGCGTTCGACCCGTGTCCGGCCATCCGGTAGCGGCCGGAGTTGTAGATCAGGATCAGATCCGCACCGCCGCGCTCGGCGAATTTCGCCGAAATGCCCGTACCCGCTCCGGCGCCCACGATGGGGCTGCCCCCCGCCAGGGTCGCCCGCAGCCGGGCGAGCACGCGTCGGCGAGAGCCGGTCAACGGGGCGGATCCCTTGCGAACGGGTCGAGACGGGAAGCGGGCGGCGCCTAGTCGACCATGATCATCCCGCCGTTGACGTGGATCGTCTGACCGGTGATGTAGGCCGACGCCTCGGACGCGAGAAAGATCGCCGGTCCGACGAGATCCTCCGCCACCGTCATCCGCCCGATCGGGATGTATTTCTCGTATTCCATCAGAAAATCGCGATGGTGCGCGTGCATCGGCGTGTCGACCCCGCCCGGAGCGATGGCGTTCACCCGCACATGGGATTCGGCGAGCGCCTGGGCGGCGCCGCGGGTGTAGGACTGCAGCGCCGCCTTCGCCGCGCAGTAGTCCACGCCGCCGCCGGACTGGTTGAAGACGGAGGCGCGCGACGACCAGGAAGAGCCGATGTTGATCACCGAGCCCGTCCCCTGGCCTTCCATGACCGGCAGCACCGCGCGCATGATCCGCACCGGCGCGCGGAGATTGACCGAGATCATTCGGTCGAACTCCTCGTCCGTAATCGTGCGCGGTTCCGTGTAGGACATGATGCCGGCGTTGTTGACCAGACAGTCGATCCGGCCGCCGAGCCGCTCGCAGGCCTCGACGATGCGCTCCGGCGCATCGTCGGCGGACACGTCCGCGACGACCGACACCGTGTCGTCGGTCACTTCCGCGAGAACGTTTTGCGACTCCGCCAGCGCCTCGGCGTTTACGTCGATCATCGCGACCCGCGCTCCGGCGGACGCGAAGCCGAGCGACAGGGTGCGGCCGATGCCCTGACCGGCGCCGGTGATCGCGACGACCTTTCCGGTCACGTCGAAGAGGTTGCCCCGGATGTTCGGAACGGCGAGTCTCATTTTTCTTCCCCCCGGAATTTCGATCGGAACGGGTCGCGCTCAGCGCCGGCGCGGACCCAGCGTGTAGGACATCAGCAGCGCGATGACGAGCAGAAGGCCCTGCACGAAGCTCTGCGCATAATACGGAAAGTTGAACATCGTCAGGCCGTTGATCAGCACCGCCACGAACACGGCGCCGACCAGGGTCCCGAACGCGTTCGGCCGGTTGGCGCCGAGCACGGCATAGCCCACGAGCGCGGCGGATACCGCCTGCAGGAGATAGGGGTCGCCGACGTTCACGTCCCCGCGGTTGGACCGCGCCGCGAGCATGATTCCGGCCACCGCCGAGAGCCCGCCGGAGATCAGATAGGCGACCACGCGATAGCGGGCGACCCGGATGCCGGCGGCGGCGGCGGCGACGGGATTGCCGCCGACCGCATAGAAGGCGCGTCCCCACCGCGTGTAGTTCAGCAGGACCACGACGACGAGAAACACGACCCCGGCGAGAATCACCGAAGCCGGGACGCCGAGAACCTGACCCGAACCCAGCCACTTGAAGATCGGGGCGAATTTGCCGCTGGTCGTCTGCCCGTCGAACGCCATTCCTTCCGCGACGGACTGCCCGCCCACGCCCATCAGCGTCAATCCGTTGATCAGGAACAGCGTCGACAGGGTCGCCACGAGATCGGGAATCCGGGCGACCACGATCAGGAAACTGTTGAACAGCCCCACCGCGAGCCCGGCCGCGATTCCGATCAGGATCGCCGGGACGCCGCCCATTTCGCCGATCACCATCGCAGCCGCCGCGGCCATGATCGAGAGGCTCATCGCCGAGCCGACCGAGAGATCGAACCCGCCGACGGTCATGGAGACGGTGCATCCGAGCCCGACGACCGCCACGATCGACGCCGCCTGCAGGATGAACATCGCGTTGACGAACGTGCCGAAGAACGGCTGGGATACGCTGAAATACGCGATCATCGCCACGAGAACGGTGAGCAGTCCGTATCGGTATACGAACGCCTTCACGCGCTCGAATCCCGCCGACCGCTCGGGCGCCGCGGCCTCTTCCCGGCCGGCCGGGACGCTCTCGTCGGTGCGAGCGGTCATCAGACCCGGACCTCGGCCGGGTTCCCGCCGCCGGAGACGCCGGAAACGCCGGAGCGACTCATGATCTCTGCCAGCGACTCGGCCGTCAGGTCGGCGGCCCGGTCTTCGTGGACGATGGCCGCGTCGACCATGATCAACACGCGATCCGCCACTTCGATCACCTCCTCGGGATCGGAACTGCACACCAGGACCGGCGCCTCCTCCGAATACTCGCGCACGGCGCCGGAGATCAGCGCGCGGGCCCCGATATCGATTCCCCGGAACGGCTCGTCGAGGACGATCAGCTTCCACTTCTGGTTCAGCCACCGGCCGACCAGCAGCTTCTGCTGGTTTCCTCCGGACAGCTCCTCGATCTCCGCCGCGCTGCCCGGCGCGACCACCCGGTAATCGCGGATCACGTCGCCGGCGAACGCGACCTCGCGGCGCCGGTCCATGAAGCCGAACCGGCTGAATGCGTCCATCAGGCCGACCGAACAGTGCTTCCAGAGGCTTTCGCCCGGAAAGATCGCCTGCAGCGCACGCTGTTCCGGCACCATGACGACCCCCTTCGCCATGGCGTCCGCCGCATCCCTGGGCCGGTAGGGCCGCCCGTCGAGAGACATGCTTCCCGCGATCAGGGGACGATGGCCGCAGATCTGCTCCAGGAGTTCCGTCTTGCCCGCCCCGATCAGACCGGTCAGTCCGACGGTCTCGCCGCGGCGCAGGACGAGGTCGATTTCCTTCCCGTCGGGCTTGGACCGAAGTCCCTCGAGACGAACGGCCTCGTCTCGTCCCCGACGGCTCGTCCGCACGGCCGACACCACCAGTTCGCCGAGAATGGAACTGGCGATCTCGCGGGAGTCCATCGGCGCTTCGTGGCGGGACACGATCGACCCGTTTCGAAGCACGACGGCCCGGTCGCAGAGCTGCTTCACTTCGCTCAGCCGGTGCGAGATGTAGAGGATCGAGATCCCGCGGCGCTTGAGGCCCTCGACCGCGGCGAACAGCTTTTCCGCCTCCCGCTCGCTCAGGGTGGAGGTCGGTTCGTCCAGAATGAGCAGCTTCGGACGCTTGACCAGTTCGCGCGCGATCGCGACCTCCTGCCGCCGGCTCGGCGACAGGTCCTCGACCGGCGCGGTCAGGGGAAGGTCGAGCGCAAGCTCCTGCTGGACCTCCCGTGCGCGCTTCAACACCGCTCGCCGGTTCAGAAAGATCCCGGCGCCCGGTTTGGCGATTTCGTCGAGAAGCAGATTCTCCGCGACGGTCATGCCGAACACGACTCCGTCGTCGATGTTCTGGTGAACGGTGGCGATTCCGGCGTTCCGCGCTTCGTCCGGATACCGGAACTCGCAGGGTCGGCCCTCCACGACGATCTGGCCGGACGTCGGACGGTGCACGCCGGCCAGAATCTTGATCAGGGTCGACTTGCCGGCGCCGTTAGCGCCCAGCAGTCCCAGCGTCTCGCCGGATCGGATGCCGAAGGTCACGCCGCGGAGCGCGCGCGTGGCCCCGAAGGTCTTCACGATTTCCCGGAACTCGACGAGCGCGTCGCCGGAATGGGCCGCCGACGGGTCCGGCCCGTCGGCGGCGCGTTCGTCAGCCTCGGGAAGCATCGCGCTGCGCGGCGGCTTCCCGGGCGGGGCGTCTCCTACAGCCCGGCCATCCAGGGCGCTTCCGCGAGGCCCGGCGTGGCGAGACCCGGAAAGTTCTCGCCCAGCTGCTCGACGTTCTGGACGCCTCTCTCCAGCAGGTCGTCGCGGGTAATGACCAGCGGCGGGATCTGGAGGTCGTTGCCTTCGTAGGAATCGACGACCTCGCCTGCCGCTACGCGAAGCGAGACGTGACCGAAGTTCTTCATGTCGGTCGTCGCCGTCGCCACCCACGGGCTGTCGTCCGCGATCATCACCGCAATGTCGGCCGTCGAGATGTCCATGCCGTAGGTCTTGACCGAGTCCTGCAGTCCCAGTTCGTTGATCGCCAGGGCCGCGCCCTTGGTGAACTCGTCATAGGGCGCAATGATCGCGATGGTGTCGGGATTGGCCTGAAGCGCGGCCTTCGCCTGGTTCGCCGTCTCGGCCGCGGTGTTGGCGTTCACCACGCCGATTTGCGCCACCTGGTTGATGCCGGGATGTTCGGCCTTGAACCGCTCCCAGACCTCGTTCCGCAGATCCAGGGGTCGGTATCCGGCGACGTAGACGTAGATCACGTCGCCCGCCATGTCGCCGTTCCGGTCCTCGACCCACTGGTCCATGATGCCTTCCATCATCAGGTGTTCCGACTGGTTGACGAGGGTCACGCTGTCGGAGGCCTCGATCGAGGCGTTGGAGGCCACGACCGGAATGCCGGCCGCCTCCGCCGCCGCGAGCCCGGCCTGCAGGCTGTCGCCGAAGCCCCAGCCGATCAGAATTGCGTCGGGGCCGGTCGCCACCGCCTGCTGCAGCTGAAGCGCCTGCCTCGCGTTGTCTCCGTCGGCGTTGTAGATCGTCAGGTTGACGCCGAGCCGGTCCGCCTCGTCCTGCACGCCGGCGATCCAGGCCTGATAGACGTCGCCGACGTTCAGCTGACGGACGACCGCGATATCGACTTCGCCGGCGGCGAACGCCTCGGGAACTTCGGTGGGCGCGTCGGGCGACACCGTTAGGGGTACCATCTCCGCCAGCGCGACGGACGACGCCAGAACTGCGCCGGCGGCGGCCAGCGGCGCGCCGCGAACGAAACTGCGATTTAACACTTGTCTTTCCTCCTGTCCTCTTGCTTGGGGTCGTGACGGCTGGAGCGAGGCGGCCGGATTCGGGCGATGCGCCGGCTCCACCCCCCTGAGCGCAGCGCCTTCGAGAGTCGTGGCACCGATCGAGACTAGCCTGTCGCCGGCTCGGCTGGCCGACCCTCGGATATAGCATCATGCCGGTTCGAGTCAAACTCGCGGACGCCCGTTCCTTCCGCAAGCCGCATGCGGCTGCGTCGACGATCCGGGCGAAATTGCCCCGACGGCGCGGGCCGGCCGGACCGGAGTAGGGTCTCCGGGCGCGTCTTGCGCAAACGCGGGCGGCAACACGCCCGAGCGTCCGCTCGGCGCCGACACCGCGCCTGCCACTGCGCGAGCGGCGCATTGCCGATTCTCGAGAGCGGTCCGCCGACGATCGCCTCCCGGGAACCCTGCGCATTCCGCCGCCGGCGAAGATCGACGCCGGGGCGACCTCGTAGCGCCGTATCGCGACGATCCGGCGGCCGCGTTACCTCGCCCGGCAGAACGACAGCAGGGCGGAACCCGTCACGCAGGGAATCGTCGCGGATCGCGCCACGACGGAATTCTCGCTCATGGCCAGGAACGGACCTCGAACGGACGCTCGTGCGATCGCACCGGTTACCCGGAGCGGACTCGGTCGGCGCCTCGTGCGAGACCGGAAGCGCCCGGGGATCGCCTCAGACCGTCAATGCGGTCGACAGGGCGACCCTTGTCGATCGCAGAGGACGCACATGCCTGACGCACGCGGCCATCCTCCCGAAACCCGGTCGAGGCTCTCCTCTCCGAACTTCGGCGACGGCGGCAACACGCAATGCGCAACGCCGTTCCCCTCCTCGTGAACGTCGATCTCCAGGCGGTCCGGGACGCTGAAGCCGAACTCTTCCCGCAGGACGGCCTTAGGGTCTTCGACGAAACGGGCGCGAACGGAATCGTCCTTTGTCGCCCTGCGGATCATGTGTCCCTTGACTTCCGGATGCGTCTACCTATCCGCCCCTCCCGCAGGCCGAACGCACTCGCACGTGGAGCGCACTCAACTTGCGAGAGTGCGGTCGCCGCCACCGGTGCCGATCCTATCGCAGCGTTACCCGTCTCCGCGATTTCCCTCCCTTCGCATCGATCCGTTCCGGGCGCCGCGAACCATTGCGAACGCACACACGCGTGCGCGTCGGGCTTCGCCTGGCTTGCGTGGGCGAGGTCTGTCCGCACCGACTCGCGAACGGAGCCGGCCCGGCCCCTTCCGGACGCACTCCGCCTGGAATCCAGGGCGGTTCGTCGAGGACCGTCGATCGACCCGACGCCGCCGTCAGGAAGCTCGGACTGGCTCGCGGGGCATCGCGACGGGAAGTCGGCGGCGCGCTCGGTGCGCGACAGGACTTCCGACGGACCCGTTGCCGTTCCGGCCCCGCTTCGTCGACGTCGCGTCGGATCTGCCCGCCTCTCGTAGGCGAAGTTCCGAGGAATTCCCGGCGCAGCGCCCGGAGATCGATATCGACGGCAAGCGACTCGAAGCGTCGATGGCGGCGCCGCCGTCGTCCGGCCGTCAGCGACTGCGCCTGCAGCCACCGGGACCGGCCTGCATCGAGGGCGGACGCCGGCTCGTTGACTTGCGAGACCCGAAGCGCTACCGAACCGGATACTCGCGACAGAGCCCGGAGCGAGAGCGTCCGGCGCATCGCCAGGGAGAACGAGCGCCATGACATTCGAGCACGTTTCGTCGCCCGGCAGGCTCGGCAAACTGGAGATCAAGAACCGCATCACGCTGCCGCCGATGGAGAAGAACTGGTGCGACCGGCTGGGCAATCCCACGCAGCGCTACGTCGACTATTACGCGGAGCGGGCCCGGCACGGCGTCGGGATGATGAATTTCGAGGCGACCTACGTCGACGCCCGCGGACGAGGAAACCTGTTTCAGCTCGGACTCTGGCACGACGACAACGTTCCGGCGCACCGCAAACTCAACGAGGCGGTGCAGGCCTACGGATGCCGAACTTCGGCCGAGTTGAACCACGGCGGGCGGAATTCGAACACCCATCGGACCGGCCTTCAGCCCGTCGGACCCTCCAATTGCCCCTCGGCGATCGTCGGAGGCCACGAGCTCCGGGAATTGAGCGTCGAAGAGATCGGGGCGGTCGTCCGAAGTTTCCGGGACGGTGCGCGCCGCGCCGCGGAAGCCGGATACGACACGATCACCGTTCACGGCGCGCACGGCTATCTGATCGCCAGCTTCCTGAGTCACGTCTACAACCGCCGCACCGACCGCTACGGCGGCAGCGAGGAGAACCGATGGCGCTTCCTCGTCGAGGTCTACGAGGCGATCCGCGCCGAGGTCGGGAGCGGCATGCCGGTGGGCTTGCGCCTCTCGGCGGAAGAAGGCGTCGAGGGCGGCTATTCGGCGGAAGACGCCGTTCGCCTCGTCCGGCACCTGGAGACGCTCGGTCTGGACTTCGTCGACGTCTCGACCGGGTTGTACGAGTCGCTCGAGACGCTCATTCAGCCGATGGACATGCCGGAAGGATGCCTGCTGCCGCTCGCACGCCGCTTCAAGCGGGCGGTCTCGGTTCCGGTGCTCGGCGCCGGCCGCATCACCGACATGGAGACGGCCGAGCGGGCGCTGCGAGACGGCGATTGCGACTTCGTCCATATGGGTCGCGCGTTCCATGCAGACGCCGAGATCCTGGCCAAGGCGCTGCAGGGCCGTTCGGACGAGACCGTCGGCTGCGTCGCCTGCAACAAGTGCTGCCACGAGCTGTTCGTCAATCGGCCGTCGGTCTGCTCCGTCAACGTCGATGCGGGTCGGGAGCGTTTCGCGGCGTTGCCGAAGGCGGCCCGTTCGCGCAGGATCATGGTCGTGGGCGGCGGCATGGCAGGCATGGAGGCGGCCCGGGTCGCCGCGCGCCGGGGGCACGACGTCACGCTGTTGGAGAAGACCGATCGCCTCGGCGGCTGGCTGAACGTACTCGCCGCCCCGCGGCATCGGCGAAACTGGAGCCGCGCGATCGAGGACCGAGCGGGCATGTGCGAACGGGCGGGCGTCCGCATTCGGACCGGACGGGCGGTCTCGGCCGGGGACGTACGCGAGGAACGGCCGGACGTTCTGGTCGTCGCGACGGGAACGAGGCCGTTCGTCCCGAAATACCTGCCCGGAATCGACGAGGAGTTCGTCACCGACTACGACAAGGTCATCCGCGGAGCCGTCGCGCCCGGCGACCGCGTACTCGTGGTCGGCGGTCAGCATCTCGGGCTGATCGCGGCCGAGTTCCTGGCCGAACGCGGCAGTTCGGTTACCGTCGTCGAGGCGACGGGCGGCCTTGCCGGCGACCTGGAGTTCATGGCCCAGAAAATGCTCCTCGCGCGAATCGAGGCGAACGAGAACGTCACCCTGCGCCTGAACTCCAATGTCGAACGCATCGGAGCCGACGAGATCGTCCTGCAATCCGGCGGGTCGCTGGAGTCGTTGCGCGGCGTGGACCAGGTGGTCCTGGCGCTGGAACGCGACATGGAGCGGGATCTGATCGAGGAGGTCTCCGACAGGCTGATCGACTCGCTCGGGATCGAGTGTCACGAAGCAGGCGACTGCGTATGGCCTCGCGAGCCGTATGACGCCGTCATGGACGGCAACCGCGTCGGGAGAATCGTCTAGCCCGCGGAAACCGGCCGCCCGCCTAACTCCTTGTCCGCAAACGCGGTTTTGCCGTTTTCGCAGGCGGATCGGCGACTCCGGTACAGCCCTGGCGCGCGGTTCGTTCCCGACCGGCACGAAGCAGGCAGGACCCGTTCGGCCGACAGCGCCGCCTGCGCCCGCCCGCTATTCGTCGCCGAGGGGAGAGCCGGAGAGACGCTCCGCAATTCGGTCGAGTTCCTCCAGGTTCGAGAACGCAATCCGGACGTCGCCCTTTTCGTTCCGGCAGTTGACGACGACCCGACAGCCGACCGCGACAGAGAGTCCGTGTTCCAGTTCCACGGTATCCGGGTCCCTCGGCCGTCGAGTTCGTGCGCGTCTCCGATTCGGCTGCCGGGTCTGCCTCACGAGGGCTTCGGTCGCGCGCACGGTCAATTCCTCTTCGACGATGCGCCGCGCCAGCGCCTCCGCGTCCACGATCCCGACCAGCTGCCGCGCGTGGCCCGGCGTCAGCGTTCCGCCTTCCAGCAAGCGGAGCACGCCGTCCGGAAGTTCGAGCAGGCGAAGCGTGTTCGTCACGTGCTCGCGACTCTTTCCGACGATCCGCCCTACCGCCTCGTGCGTGCGGCCGTACGCTTCCGTCAGGTTTCGGTAGCCGCGCGCCTCCTCGACCGGATTCAGGTCCGCTCGCTGCAGGTTTTCGACCAGGGCGATCTCCAGGCTGGCGCCGTCCGAGAAATCCCGAACCACGGCCGGAACCTCATGCAGGCCGACCCGTTGCGCCGCGCGCCAGCGCCGCTCGCCGGCGACGATCTCGTAGCGCTCCCGGTCGGTCGGATTCGGCCGCAGAAGCAGCGGCTGGACGATGCCATGCGCCGAAACGGACGCCGCGAGCTCAGCGAGATCCTCCTCCGCAAACCGCTTGCGCGGCTGGTGCGGATTGGCGTCGATCAGGTCGATCGGGACTTCTCTCCACCGAGACGAGGCGTCCGCGCTTCCCGCGGACTCCCCGGCCCGGCCGTCCACGTCGAATTGCACTCCCTGTTCGCGAAACAGCGCCTCGAGTCCGCGGTTCAGCCCATGTTTCTTCTTTACGCTCATCACACGACCTTCCGTGCGGCTTCCGGGTGGTTCTCCAACGCCTTGATCCGATCGCGGATTTCCCGGGCTGCCTCGATATAGGCTTGGCTTCCCGCGCAATCCGGGTCGTAGAGCAATGCAGGCAACCCGTGGGAGGGGGCCTCGGAGAGCCGGACGTTGCGCGGAATCACGGCGTCCAGGACCTGTTTGCCGAGCGTCTCCCTGGCGTCCTGGATCACCTGCGAGGACAGACGGGTGCGGGGATCCGCCATGGTGAGAAGGATTCCGAGAAGACGCAGCGCCGGGTTGATGGACCGCTGCACGATCTGCATCGTGTTGTAGAGCTTGGTCAGTCCCTCCAACGCGTAGAACTCGCACTGCAGCGGAACCAGCACCGAATTGGCGGCCGACAGGGCGTTTACCACCAACACGCTCAGCGACGGCGGGCAATCGACGAAGACGAACTCGAAGTCGTCCGGCGGCAGTCGACGCAGGGCGCTGCGCAGTCGCAGATTGCGCTGCGATTCGGCGGCGAGGTCCACCTCCGCACCGACCAGATTGACGGTCGCGGGAATCAGGGAGACTCTCGGGATGGTCGTCTCCAGGATGGATTCGCCCACCGCGGACGGATCGAGCAACATCTCGTACACCGTGCTCTGGCGATCGCCGACCGATACCCCCAGGCCGGTGCTCGCGTTTCCCTGGGGATCCAGGTCGATGAGCAGGACGGAGTGCCCGGCGGCCGCGAACGCCGTCGAAAGGTTGACCGCCGAGGTGGTCTTTCCTACTCCGCCCTTTTGATTGGCCAGCGCAATGGTGTGCATCGGTGCGATCGTCTCCACGGATGCGATTCCGGGCGCAACCGCCTCCCGAACCGGTCCGAACACGATACAGGGAGCCGCATCGTCCTGCCACTTGGCATTCGCGACGGCCGGGTAAACGCCGCGCGAATCGACCGTACGCCGGGGCGGAAGGGAAGCCGGGCCGGTTCGATCACGACGGTGGCCCGGCGCATGCCCGGCACCCTCGTCGAGGATCGGACCGTTCCGTAACTGTTTGTCATATCTACGAATTATTGTGCGAAGCGAGACGCGTCGACGACGATCGAAGAACAATTCGAAGACCGGGAACGCTTGACTGCGCTCGATCGGCATGGCGTATCGCGACCGGCGAACGGAGCCGGCTTGTCTCGCATTCGAGTCCATTCGAGCGACGGTTCGCCAGAATCAGGGAGTCGTCGGCCCGGCGGTGGCGCATGGGCGCGGCTGCGAGCGCGGGAGGCGCCCTGTTCGCTGCCCCTTCCAGCGCCTCAGGATGCTGTCCAGCGGTCGCGTGACGCCGCGTGAGCTCCGGTCTGGTTCCCCGGCCGCGGTCCGTTGAGGGTCGAAGAGCGATTTGCGCGAACCGACGAACGTCGGCCGCCCCGCCGGGTCCCTTGCCGGTTCCGGTTCGTCGCGCCGCTCCCGGAATTGGGGAGAACCGCCTGACAGCGGCAGTGGCTTTCGGAGGTCAAGGCGAGCCGGAACGCATCGCTCGCAAGCGTTTCACGCGAAACGCCCGGAGAACGCCGGGGCCGGAATCACGATCGACATGGGTGCCGGAGCGCGAAGAGGCGCCGAGCGCCTTGTCGACCCTGACTCTCGCTTCGTCGCTCGGCGAAGATCGGACCGCTCGCAATGTTTCACGTGAAGCATCGGCCTTCCGTTCGGTTCTCTGGCGCCGGACTTCGGGCGCGGGCCTGCGGCTGGGCTGGAGTTCAGAACACGTACGGTACGCAGGCGCTCACGGTAACTGTCCTTTTGTCCGCCCCGTTCGAGCAAGCGGCAATTGTTTCACGTGAAACATCGGAACCTTCGGCCATCGCGAAGCCGTGCGAGTCAGGATACCGGCGACAGCTTCTGCCCTGTCCGTCGGTCGGCGAGCGTGGTCTGCCAGGCTTTCGCTGTGGACGACGTTTCACGTGAAACATCGGCAGTCTGCTCGTATCTCGGGTGCGGATTCTGCGCACTCTACTCCCCAACCCCAGTTTGCGGAGAAGACGACGGAGCCTGCGCTCTTTCCAGAATCGCCTCGACCGCATTCGGCCCTGTCAGCCGGGACGGAATTGTTTCACGTGAAACATCGGGACATGCCCAGGCAGCGAAGCGTACAGGCAAGCTCCCGATCCTTCTCTATCTTGCGGAAGCGGGCGATCGTTGGCCGCAGTGCGCACACGCCCAACTTGAGCGACGCCACGCCCGGTGGGACACGTTACCTGGGAAATCCGCTATGGCTAGCGGCCCCGTCACGCCTGTCGCAAGGGATTGTCAGGGCTGCGTTCGGGAAGATGGTTCACGCGAATCAATGGCGGCCAGCCAGAAGTCTCGTTCGCTCGATAACCGAGCCCTATGCGGTCTACGGGTGCGATTCGAGCGCAGCCGACCGGGGCCTCTCGGCGGGAACGTTTCACGTGAAACATAGGCCGACCGTGCGGTTCGCAGGCACCGGCGTCTCGATTCCGGCAGCCAGCTCGACTGGGGTTCCGGTGTTGCCTTCCATGCGAGTGCGCACGCTGCCTGTGCTTCTCGGCACCTGACCTGCCGGATTGCAATTGTTTCACGTGAAACATCGGTCCATGGAGCTACCGCGAACCCCCGCATATCCGGCGACGAGAGGATCTACGACTGACTGTCGCGTCGCTCGGCCGGGGCCTACGCTCGGCTCCGCTCCACGACTCGGACCGGCGAGGAAGTGGTCCGCATCTCCGGATCCCGCGCTGTTCTGGCGGACGAGTCACGCCGTTCGCGAGCGCCGATTTCCACGCTCTCGCAGGGGACGACGTTTCACGTGAAACATTGCTGAGCTGTACGCAGCGACGTTCGCGCCGACTCCGACCCATTCGCAGTGGCCAGGAATTCTCGACCGCTCCCGGCCAGGGAATCCCGGCGGGAATGTTTCACGTGAAACGTCGGCGGATCGTTCGGTTCGCAGGCATCGGCGTCCCGATGCTGCCGTCATGCTCGACCCGAGCTCCGAAATTGCGCGCCACACCGGTGCGCACGGGTCATGGAAAGAGCGATCGTTTCACGTGAAACATCCGAACATGTAGCCGCCACGAGACGCGCTCAGCAGAAGTTGGGGCTCCCTCGGCGGATTCCGACGGCATCGAAACGGCGTCCGCGGCCACCGAGACGCAGTCTCGGCGATTCCCCGCCACGGTGCGGGCGGGCGTCGCAGGGAATGGATGACTGCCCGCGCCCGCACGATATCGGTGCGATGTGCCGGTCGCTCGCCGGAATCGTCGAATCGGAAACAGCCAGGATTCCCGGTGAACGAACGCCGCCAGCAGCGTCCGTCGACGCGTACTTTCAGGTTCGCTCACGAACCGGACTCCCGAAGCGGGAATTCTCTACTGCCGGGCGTCTACGTTCCGGCGTCCGCTTCGCGTCGCTTCGGCGGGAGCGGTCGTCGGCTTGGCCTCCTCTCCGGACGATGTTTCACGTGAAACGTCGTCTTGCGGCTCCGACCCTGGCCGCAGACAACCCGTTCGACGGAACGCCGTGCAGTTTCGAAGGCTGCCGGAGCCTGTGCGTCACGGCCGGTGTGGGCTCGACGGAGACCGGAACGGAATGACCGGGGCAGAATTGTTTCACGTGAAACGCTGCAGCCCGCAGCCGACCGGTCTGCATCCCTTCCCGGAGCGCCCGCAGGATTTTCGGCTCCCTTCGATCCTGACCGTCGCGGAACGTTTCACGTGAAACGATCCGGAACCTGCCGGCCGAACCTCAGAGAAAGGCGGTTTCGTTGAAGCTGCGCAGTTTCCGGGAGTGCAGAATTTCGAGCGGCATGTCGCGAAGCGACTCCAGCGCCCGGATTCCGATCAGAAGATGCCGCGTGACCTGCTTGCGGTAGAAGATGTTGGCCATTCCCGGCAGTTTCAACACGCCCTGCATGGGCTTGTCGGAGACGCACAGGAGCGTTCCGTAGGGAACGCGGAACCGGAACCCGTTCGCCGCGATGGTTCCCGCTTCCATGTCCAGCGCGACGGCGCGAGACATGCTCAGGCGCTGCACCGGACCCTCGTGGGCCCGAAGCTCCCAATTCCGGTTGTCGACCGAAGCGACCGTGCCGGTTCGCATGATTCGCTTCAATTCGTACCCCTCGCTGGCGGTCGCCTCCGCGACCGCCTTCTCCAGCGCCTTCTGCACTTCCGCGAGCGCCGGAATGGGAACCCAGCCCGGCAGATCGTCTTCGAGCACGCGGTCGTCCCGCAAGTAAGCGTGCGCCAGAACGTAATCGCCGAGCCGCTGGCTCTCCCGAAGCCCGGCGCAGTGGCCCAGCATGAGCCAGACGCGCGGGCGAAGCACGGCGACGTGGTCCGTGGCCGTCTTGGCGTTCGCCGGCCCCACCCCGATATTCACCAGCGTGATGCCGTTTCCGTCGGCGCGCTTCAGGTGCAGCGCGGGCATCTGCGGCATCCGTACCGAGGCCGGCCGGTCCACGTTCGGCGACGTCTCGCGCCGATTGCCGGGCGAGACCAATTCCGTGTACCCGCTGTTGGGGTCCGACAACGCCATTCGGGCGTAGTACAGGAACTCGTCCATGTAGAACTGATAGTTCGTGAACAGGACGAGCGACTGGAAGTGTTCCGCCCGGGTCGCCGTGTAGTGCTGAAGCCGCGCCAGCGAATAATCGATCCGGGGAGCCGTGAACGGCGCCAGCGGCATGGAACCGTCGCTGTTCGGCGCCTTGTCGCCGTTGACGATCTGGTCGTTCGTGATCTCGAGATCCGGCACGTCGAAAACGTCCCGGAGCGGAAAGTCCAGATCGCCGCTGCGAGCCTTGTCGTCGTCGAGAACCGCGAAATGGAGCGGAACGGGGGTATCGGAGACGCCGACGGTCACCGGAACCCGATGATGCTCCATGACCAGGGCGATCTGCTTCTCCAGATAGGTCTCGAAAAGCGCGGGATGCGTGACGGTCGTCGTGTAGACGCCGGGCGAGGATACGTGTCCAAAGGAGATACGGCTGTCAAGCTGCTCGTAACTGCTTACCACGAAACGGATTTCCGGGTAGAAAGCGCGATACCGGACGCCCGTCGGCCCTTCGTTCAGCACCTCGTCGAGACTGGCGCGCAGGAACTCGGTCGCAGCGCCGTAGAGCCGCTTCAGGCGCTCCACCGCCTCGGCCGCGGACCGGAATTCCTGCGGAGCGACGGCTTCCGGCGTTTGTACGGGAAATTCGACGTTCTCCTGGTTCATGCGTCCGGATCCTTCAACAAGTCCGTGATGCGGAATCGGTTGACGTCGATCAGACCCAGGTCCGAAATCCGAAGTTCGGGAATGACGGCTAGCGCCAGCAGGGAATGCTGCATGATAGCGTTGTTCATGCGGCAGCCGCAGTCTGCGATCGCCCCGTTCAACCGTTCCGCGTCCTCCGCGACTTCCGAAGCCGGACGGCGCGACATCAGACCCGCGACCGGAAGCCGGACCAGGGCCGCCTCTTCCCCGTCCCGGTATACGCAAATCCCGCCCTTCGTCTCGGCGAGCCGGTTCGCGGCCGCCGCCATGCAGTCCGGATCCGTGCCGACCACGATCATGTGGTGGCTGTCGTGCGCGACGGTGGACGCCACCGCCATCCTGCCCCGATAGCCGAACCCCGACACGAGGCCGTTCACCACGCTGCCGGTGCCCCGATGCCGCTCCACCAGCGCAAGCCGGCAAACGTCGGAAACCCCGGCAGGATCCAGCATGCCCCCTTGCGACGGGATCTCGATTTCCAGCGCGCGAGTCGGTGCCTGGTTTTCGACCACACCGATCACCCGGGCCACAACCGGACCGGGCCTGTTTCCGACAGAGACCTCGAAATCGGGGGCGGAGAGCCGCTTGCCGGTCCGCACGGTATCCAGCGCATGGGCCGGCCAGTCCAGCTGCGGCGTCGAGACCAGCATCCTGCCGTTCTCGGCCAGGCGCCGGCCCCGCCCGAACACGGCCAGCACCGGCAGCGATCGCAGGCAATCGGTCAGGAGCAGATCCGCGCGGCGTCCCGGCGCGATCGACCCGAGCTCGCGCTCCAGACCGAAATGCTGCGCGGCGTTGATCGTGGCCATCTGCAGGGCCACGATCGGCTCGCAGCCGCAGGCGACGGCGTGGCGGACGACCCGGTCCATGTGACCGTCCCGAACCAGCGTGCCCGAGTGGCAATCGTCCGTGCAGAGAACGAAATGCCGGGAATCCAGTCCTTTCCGCGTCACCGCCGAGATCTGGGCCTCGACGTCGTACCAGGCCGATCCGAGCCGCAGCATGGCCCGCATGCCCTGCCGGACCCGCGCGACCGCGTCCTCTTCCCGGGTGCCCTCGTGGTCGTCCGCGGGTCCGCCCGCGGCATAGGCGTGGAACTCCGGGCCGAGATCCGGCGACGCGTAATGCCCCCCGACGGTCTTGCCGGCCTCCTGGGCCGCGGCGATCTCCGCCAGCATGGCCCGGTCGCCGGCGATCACGCCCGGAAAATTCATCATTTCGCCGAGACCGACAATCCCGGGCCACTGCATGGCCTCCGTCACGTCGTCCGCCGAAATCGTCGCGCCGGGGGTCTCGAGGCCGGGCGCCGACGGGGCGCAGGAGGGGACCTGAACCAGCACGTTGACCGGTTGCAGCACCGCCTCGTCATGCATCATCCGGACCCCGTCGAGGCCCAGGACGTTGGCGATCTCGTGCGGATCGACGAACATGGTCGTCGTTCCGTGCGGGATCACCGCCTCGGCGAACCGAGCCGGGGTCAGCATTCCCGACTCGATGTGCATGTGGCCGTCGCAGAGACCCGGAACCGCGTAGAGGCCGTCCGCGTCGACGACCTCCGTATCGTCGCCGACGCAATGGCCGGCATCGGGACCGCAATAGGCGAACCGTCCCGCAGCGACCGCGATGTCCTGATTCTTCAAGATCTCCCGACTGTGCACGTTGACCCAGGAGACGTTTCGGAACACCAGATCGGCGGCGCTTCGCCCGGCCGCCACCGCCACCAGGCGCGCGGCGGCCTCGGGCCAGGACGGAATGGAGAATGCGGATGCCATTCGGTATGTCTATCCGATACCGACGCCCCGTTCAACAGCCTGCCGGCAAACGGCACCCTTCGCTTCCCGCCCGCCTCGCCGGCCGCACCGACCGATCCCGGTCGAAACGACTGCCGAATTCCTGGAGTGCGAGCGCCCGGAGCGCCGGCCGAGCGAGACCGCGGAACGACGGCCGAACGCAGCTCTCCCGCTGGAGCCGCATCCGGAATACGGCCGGCGCGACAACGCGGCGCGGAAGCCGGTCACACCCGCTCCCCGGCAAAGCCCCGATCCCGTCTTCGACCCCACTCCGTGGGCAACGGGTTCAAGGCGTACGGCTGGCGACCGAGACGGCAGTCGACGGCAGGCGGTCCGCGGGTCGGCGTTCAGCGCATGTCCTCGGCGGTTCGGTGCCGCTCCGGTCTCGCTGCCGCGAATGCCTCGATTTCGCCAAGCGCGCCGCCGATGCGGCGAACGTTGGGTGCGGAATCCAGCGAAACGTTCCACCGCTCGACGTTGTACAGCTGCGCATAGAGGCAAACGTCCGCCATGGTTACCCGGTCGCCGTGGCAATATCGTCCGGTCTCCGAACGCTCCAGGTGGCGCTCCACCGCCTCGATTCCCCGCGAGACGAAGTTGTCCATCCACTTCTGCATGGGAATGCGGCCGCCGGATTCCTCCGCTACCCAGGCTGCAACCGAGAGGTTGCACACGGCGTGGATTTCCATGGCGATCGCGGCCGATATGGCCCTGACGCGCGCCCGGCCGGCCGGATCGGTCGGCAGCAGGCGAATTCGGCCGGTCTCGTCGAGATACTCCATGATCGCCAGCGACTGCGTCAGGACCAGCCCGTCCGTCTCCAGCACCGGAACGAGTCCCTGCGGATTCCGGGCAACGTGCTCCGGCGACCGGTTCGCCCCGCTCAAGAGGTCGATCCGAACCGATTCGAACTCGATGCCGGCCAGTCCGAGCGCGATCCGCACCCGCATGGCCGCGGTCGAACGCCAATAGTCGTAGAGTACGACTTCCATCGTCAGCCTCCCGCCATGTTTGGCGGCTCCCCTTACGCAAGGCGGCACGAGCCCCAATACGGATCCGGGACGCCGTCACCGCCGAGAATAGTAGCTTCGAACCGACTCGCGCAGGTCCGAGAGCCGTTGCGTCTCCTCGCGAGGCCGCTCCGCAGCGGCACGGCGCGCCTTGCCGACGAGCTCCTCCGTCGCGGCCGACAAGTCCGTACCGGTCAAGACCCCGTCCCGAACTGCCTGCCTCCCGGCGACGAAGAGATCCCGAACGTGTTCCGCCCGCCCCCTGGCGAGCAGGACGTCCGTCTCGTTCCCGGCATACTCGACCGCGCCGGACGTCATGGAATCGTAGTCCAGCACCAGAACGTCCGCGCGGCTGCCCACTTCCAGCGTTCCGTAATCGTCGGATCCGTCGATCATTCGGAAGCCGTCGCGAAAGGCGGCGGTGAAGAGCGCCTCGGGATTCAGGTCGTGGGTCATGCCGCAGCCGGCATGCAACCGGGCGACGAGGCGCAGGTCGCGCAGGTAATCCTGATCGTCGTCGTGAGCGGCTCCGTCGAGGCCGAATCCGAACGGCAGGCCGCGTTCGAGGAACCGCGACACGGGTGCGACGCCGGAGCGATAGCGAAGATTCGAGGAGGCGTTCACCGCGACCGAGACGCCTCGGCTCGCCAGAAGTTCCGCTTCGTCCTCCCGCAGGTGCACCCCGTGCGCGACGCCGAGCCGCGGGGACAGGAACCCGATCTCGTCCAAGTGGCGGACGATGCCCTGGGGATAGGCGGCGTCGAGCCACCGTCGCTGCCGCGGGGACTCGAGCAGATGCATGTGGATCCGCCGCCCTTGCCGGGCCGAGTTTTCGGCGATTCGTTCGAGCGTCTCGTCTCGGCACCATTGCGGGCCGATCGGCCCGTATTGCACGCGGAAGAACTCGTTCTCCACCGCTTGCGCGATTTCCTCCACCTGGTCGACGAGACGCAACGCCGGCGGCGCGTCCGCGGCCGTGCGCCGGACGTACTCGCGATGCTTCGGGGGAACCAGGGGAAGGAAATCCTCCGCGTCTCCGTAGATCCACGGGTTGCGGTCGAGAATCGGACAGGCGAAGGCCACCCGGATGCCGATCTCGCTCGCCGCGCGGGCCACCGCCTCGGCCTCCGACGGCAGGCGGTCCGCCCTCAGGGAGTTGTGGCAATGGACCGTCGAGCCGATCCCCGCCAGCGCCATGCGACCGAACGCGACCAGCGCTTCGAGCCACGGGTCGACGGAGATTCGCCCCTTGAGGCCGACGATCCAGCACTCCAGCGCGTCGTCGGCAATTCCCTGATCCAGGGGCGCGATGCCGTATCCGTGGTCGTGGGCGTTGACCATCGCGGGCAATGCCAGCAGTCCCTCGCCGGCCGTGCCCCGGCTCCGCCCGACCGAGCGAACGGCGCCGTCGCGGAACTCCAGGCGCGCACGGCGAACGGCGCGCCCGGTCGTCGGACGGGCGAGCAGGCGGTCGACTTCCAGTATCCCGTGCACGCGTCAGGCCGTTCGGCGGGAGAACCGGACCAGCGCGCCGGCGAGATGTTCCGCCATCGCCTTCGCGGCGACCGTCGGCGACCGCTCCGAAGGGGCGATCAGCGCCAGTCTGAGGGACTCGAAGCGCTCCCCGGTCAGCGGTACCGCGACCAGGCGCCCGTCCGCGAGTTCCTCCGTGAACCCGAGCCGGGTATAGAACGCCATCCCGACGCCCCGCAGCAAGAGCCGCTTCGCCAGCGCCAGCGTGTCGGAGACGAGGATGGGCTCGTTGTTGCGCCTGAACGCCTCCATCTCGCTTCCGAGAAACGGCTGGATCGGCCCCGAATCGTCCTGGTAGATCATCGCCTCGCCCACGCAGTCCTCGAGCGACAGCGAGGCGCGACCGGCGAGGGGATGCTCCGGGGCCATGATGGCGCACATGGCCGCGGGCATGTCCTCCAGCGTCTTCGCGCCCGGCGGCGACGAGGCGAAGGTCAAGGCCAGGTCCGCCGCCCCGCGCAGCACCATGTTGAGCGCACCCATCGGATCCGCGGCCCGAACCTGGATCTGGACGCCCGGACGGTCGTCCGAGAACCGCGCCAGGGCGTCGGGCAAAAAGTGAACCGTCAGGCTGTCCAGCGTGGCGATCCGAACGCTGCCCCCGATCAGACCGCGCTTTCGCGCGACTTCGCCCGCGACGCGCGCGTATTCCTGCAGGGTATCGCGCGCGTGCCGCACCGCCAGCTCGCCCGCTTCCGTCGGGCGCATGCCCCCGGCGTGACGCTCGAAGAGCGGCGTTCCGAAGCGGGCCTCCAGCCGCAGGATCTGCCGGTTCACCGCGGAGGCCGACACGTGCAACCGTTCCGCGGCCCGACGAACGGAACCCTCCTCGGCGACCGCCTCGAGATACCGCAGGACAGACGCGTGCATCGCCCGCTACGCTCGTTCGTTCGTACCCGAAAACCCCGCGACCGTCGGGTGGTCGGCGGTCGTGCAGAAGTCCTCGTCCCAGCCTCCGGGCTCGCCCCAGCCGGTGACCGCGTCCCCGAAGAACTCCGCGTTTACCTCCCGATACGCCGCCTGCTCCGCTGGCAACTCGTCCTCGTCCCAGATCGCCTCGACGGGGCAGACCGACACGCAAAGCGCGCAATTGATGCACTCGTCCGGCTGAATGTAGAACATCCGACCGCCCTCGTAGATGCAATCCACGGGACACACGTCGGTACAGGCGCCGTCCTTGACGTCGATGCACGGCTCCGCGATCACGAACGCCACTTTGCGGCTACTCTCCTTTCCAGACGGGCTTTCGCTTCTCCCGAAACGCGAGCACGCCTTCGTCCGCATCCCGGCTTCGCAGCGCCTCCGCGAGGCTCGGCAGAAGCAGGTTCCGCGCCTGCGACGCCGGCAAGTGCGCCGTATCGTGCACGACGCGCTTGATCGCCCTGAGGCTGAGCGGCGCACAGGCGACGAGTTCCCGGACCCAGCGGTCGACCGCCTCGTCCAACTCCCCGTCCGGGGCGACTTCGTTGACGAGACCGAACCGCTCCGCCTCCCCCGCGGACAAGCGGCGCCCGGTCAGCATCACCCCCAGGGCGACGGAACGCGGCAGCCTTCGCGGCAGGGTCACCATGGCGTCGAGCGGCAGCCGGCCGACCAGGGCTTCCGGCTGCCCGAAGGACGCGGATTCGGCCGCGACGACCAGGTCGCAGCCGAGAACCATCTCGAACCCGCCGCCCAGCGCCAGTCCGTTGACGCGCGCGAGGATCGGCACCGGCAGCCTTCCCCCTTTGGCGAGACCGCCGAAGCCCCACTTGCCGGTTCCCGCCCAGTAGCCGAGCCCGTCGCCCACGTCCTCCTTCATGTCGGCGCCGGCGCAGAAGGCGCGGCCGGATCCCGTCAGGACCACGCAGCGGACGTCCCGGTCGGCTTCGATCGCGGACCAGATTCGCTCGAGCTCCGCCTCGGTGCCGGAATCGACCGCGTTCAGCCGGTCCGGCCGGTTCAGCGTGACGCGCGCGACGCCGTCCTCGACGACGAACTCGACGCTCATGACGCGCCGCCCCGGATCGGCGCCAGCACCTCGTCGGTATGTTCGCCGAGCCTCGGCGGCGGATGCCGGACGGCGAACGGGGCCGCGGACATGTCGATCGGCGACGCCACGAGCCGCACCGGTCCGCCCGCCGTCGGAGGTAGGTCCACGATCATCCGGTTGACCGCGGTCTGCGGATCCTCGAGCGCGTCCTCCATGGCCTGCACCGGCGCGCACAAGAGGTCGACCGCCTCCAGCCGCCCGATCCAGTAGGCGGTGGTATCGGTCGCAAACCGTTCGCGGAAGAGCGTTTGCAATTCGGCGCGATGCTCTTTCTGCCGCTCCAGATTCTCGTAGCGCGGGTCGGTCGAGAGGTCGTCGATCGACAGCGCGCGGCAGATCTCGCGGAGCGGGTTCTCCTTGAACGCGCCGATCATGACCACCGCGCCGTCGGAGGTTTCGAACACGCCGGAGAGCGGCATCGCGGCCCAATTGAGTTCCGTCCCCCGCATCATCCAGGTCGCGGCCTCCTGCATCTGCATGGCGAGCATCGAGTTGTAGAGCGAGACCGAGACGCATTGCCCTTCGCCGGTCTTCTCCCGCTGCAGTAGCGCCAGGAGAATGCCCTGCACGAGGTGCATGCCGGCGGAATAGTCCGCCAGCGCCGTCGGATAGATCGAGAGCGGCAGGTCGGGGCTGGCGCGCCGGTGCATCACCCCGCTCATCGCCTGGGCGAGCACGTCCTGTCCCCCCTTGCCGACATAGGGGCCTTCGGTCCCGAATCCGGTGCCGATCGCGTAGATGACGCGCGGGTTCCGCGCACGGAGCGCCTCGTAGCCCAGTCCCATGCGCTCCATCACGCCCGGGCGGAAATTGTTCACCACGACGTCGGCCGTATCCGCGAGCGCCAGCACGCTTTGCCTTCCCTCCTCGGACTTCATGTCGAGCGTCACGCTCCGCTTGTTGCGGTTCAGGCTGCAGAACACCGGATTGTTGCCGCCGTCCGGGTCGTCGCCCACGCTCCAGCGCGACAGCTCGCCGCTGCCCGGCCGCTCGATCTTGATCACGTCGGCCCCGTAGTCCCCGAGCATCTGGGTGCAGCAGGGACCCATCATCACCTGGGTGAAGTCGAGCACGCGCACGCCCGAGAGCGGGAGCGCCCCGTTGCCGTCCGCCGCCATCATGCCGCTTCCCGATAGGCCGCGTTGGCCGCGGGCCGGTCGCCGGGGTCGGCGCCCTGCGCGCGCATCTGCCGCTGAATGCGGCCGACGTCCGCGTTCCGAACCAAGACGTCCGCGTCGAGCGACTGGGCGGCGGCGATCCCGGCCGCTTCGCCCATGGCCATGCAGGGCGGAATCTCGCGGCTGATCTTCTGCGCCTGCCGGGTCGCCGAGTAGTGCCGGCCCGCGACCAGCAGTTGCTCGACTTCCTTCGGCAGCATGGCCCGATACGGCGTGTAGTAGTCCCGCCCGCGGCAGACGCTGTCGGCGAAGTGAACCCGGTCGAGGACGTCGCGCTTGGTGACCACGTATTCGCCGTCGAGGAGCCGCGTCTGGCGGACGCCGGTCTGCGGCGCGAAGTCGACGAAGAAGGAATTTTCGAAGCCGGGCATGCGCTCCCGGACGTATTCCAGCAGGCTCTGCATGCGTCGACGGCCCTCGAACTCGGCCGACGTGAGATCGGCCACCTTCATCCCGTCGAAACCGGTCATGTGCGGACAGTTGCACCAGACGATGCCGGGAAGGGGCGTCTTGAGCCACCAGTGCTGCCAGCTTCCCCCGATGATGCGCTTGGCCTCCCGGTCGACCTCGGCGAAGCGCTCCGGCTCCTCGTACTGGAACCGGTCCGCCTCGACGGTGTCCACCCCGCCGATGCGGGACACCGTGGTTACGATGTAGGCGCCGTCCACGAAGGACGCGCCGGCGCTCGCCGCGACGTCGAGGTCGCCGGTCGCGTCGATCACCACCGACGCCCGGACCGCCTGGAATCCCTCCTTGGTCAGGACCACCGCGCCGGCGGCACACCCGTCCTCGACGATGGCGGAGTGAAACCAGCTGTGCAGGCGGAGCCGGACCTTCGCTTCGCCGACCATGTCGAGCGACGCCTGCTTGAAGCCGTCCGGGTCGAAGGCGGCCGCGAAGATGATCGGGTGCGGCTTGGTGTGCGTGTGGAAGTCGAACAGGCCCCAGCGGTACCACTTGCGCCACATCTCCTGCGTCGTCCGGACCGCCGGATCCCGGTCCTCCTCCGGCGGATACACGCAGAGCCCTCTCGCATGCATGCGGTCGATCATCTCCATCGCCAGGCCGCGCACGCTGATCTCGGTGTCGTTGTGCATGTCGTCGAGGACCAGGACCATGCCGCCGGAGGCGAGGCCGCCGAGATAGGGATAGCGCTCGATCAGCGCGGTAGACGCGCCGTTGCGGGCAGCCGAGACGGCGGCGGCGACTCCGGCGGGGCCGCCGCCCACCACTGCGACGTCCACGGTCTCGACGACCGGAGCGTCCTCGCTCGCCGCCGTTGCCGCCGTTCTGTCGTGATCTCTCATGGGAACGCGCTCCTTCGCAATCAATAGACGGAATCCGGCTTCCAGCGGAGCACCCGCCGCTCGACCAGGGAGGTCGTGGCGAACAGCATCACCGCAAGTCCGGCGCCCAGGATGACGGTCGCGTAGAGCAGGGGCGACCGGAAATTGTAGGTGGCTTCGATGATCAGCGCCCCGAGTCCGTAATTGGACCCGATCCACTCCCCCACGATGGCGCCGATCACGCAGGTGGTGGAGGCGATCTTCAGCGCCGCGAAGAGAAACGGGAGCGAACTCTGCAGCCGGACCTTCCAGAGGATCTCGCGCTTGTTCGCGGACAGGATCCACATCAGCTCGAGCATCTGCGGACTCACCGCCTTCAGCCCCCGCACCATGTTGACCAGGGTCGGGAAGAAGCAGATCAACGCCGCGATCACGACTTTCGGAGAGTAGCCGTTGCCGAGCAGGAGCACGAGGATCGGCGCGATGGCGATGATCGGAATGGTGTTGACGAAGACCGCGATCGGATAGAAGGCGCGTTCGGCCAGCTGGCTGTGGACGAACCAGATCGCGAGGAGAATCGCGACGCTGTTGCCGAGCGCGAATCCGGCGATGGCTTCGAGAAAGGTGGGCAGGAAATTGTCCCATAGCATGCCGCCCCTGGTCACGAACACTTCCATGACCTGGATCGGGCTGGGCGCGATGTAGTCGGGCACGCGAAGCCCGGTGACGGTGAGCTGCCAGAGCAGGATCGCGCCGATCGCCGTCGCGATCGCCGGCAGGCGGCGGCGCCAGCGGCCGCTGCGCCGGGCGGTCCCGGCCGCGGGGCGGCGGGGCGCGGCGCCGGCGGCGGCGGTCATTGGTCGCGCTCCAGAAGGTCGCGCAGCTGCGCCGTCACGGTCACGAATTCGAGCGTGTCGCGCATGCGCAGCTGCCGCGGCTCCGGCAAGTCGATGTCCACCAGCTTGCGCACCCTGCCCGGGTGCGACGACAGCACGAGGCACTGGCGGCCGAGGAACGCCGCCTCCGGCACCGAGTGCGTCACGAACATGATGGTGGTGCCGGTCTCCCGCCAGATGCGCAGGAGTTCTTCGTTGAACTGGTCCCGAGTGATCTCGTCGAGCGCGCTGAACGGCTCGTCCATGAGCAGCACGCGGGGGCGGCAGATCAGTGCGCGCGCGATGGCGACGCGCTGGCGCATGCCGCCCGACAGCTCGTGCGGCAGGGCCGACTCCCAGCCGGAGAGGCCGACGAGCCGGAGCATTTCCTCCGGGGTCGAGTCTCCCTCGGTCGAGCGCCCGTTCCGCGCCACCTCCAGCGGCAGCCGGACGTTCTCGAGCGCGGTGCGCCAGGGCATCAGGGTCGAATCCTGGAACACGAAAGAGAAATCGCGGGAGCTTCGGGCGTCGGCCGGGCTCCCGCCGAACACCGCGATGCTCCCTTCGCTCACCGGAACGAGGTCCGCGATGGCGCGCAGGAGGGTGGACTTGCCGCATCCGGAGGGGCCGAGCATGGTGACGAGTCCGCCCTCGGGCACGTCGAGATCGACGCCCTCCAGGGCGGTCACCGTACCGGCGTCGCCGTCGAAGCGCACGGAGAGGTTACGCACCTCGATGGCGCTGCCGTTGCCGGAGGAGCGGCGTGTGCGAGATGACCTCATCTACGGCTCCAGAATGCGGCGGAGTTGCAGGCGCGCCACCATGCGCGTGACGCCCGAAGGCTCCGGCGCCTCGGCTCGCGCAAGCCCGGACGCCTCGGCGACGCGATCGGGCTTGCGGGGCTCGCTGCCGGCACGGGACTCCCCGGCCATGCGACGGCCAGCGCCGCCGCACAGGCCGGGCGGGTTCCGGTTCAGCCGATCTCCATCCGGGTCTCGGCCGTCGCTTCGAGGATGGCCAGAGTCATCACGTCGTCCACGGTCGGCACGTCGCCCTGGAACTGGTCCAGACCGGCGTAGGTGTCGATCTGCGCCTGCCAGTTGCCGGCGTTCATCGCGGCCCAGCCTTCGGACATGGTGGTGTCGTTGAACGAGAAGCCGAGCACGCCGGAGACCGCCTCCATCTCGCTCGCGTGATCCAGGTTGGGATATTCGGCGACGAGATGGTCGACGGCGGCAGCCGGGTCCGCCTTCGCCGCGCCCCAACCCCGCGCGGATCCGCGCAGGTAACGGGTCAGAACGTCCGAGTGGTCCGCCAGCATCTCGTCGGTGGTGTAGTACACGTTGGCGTAGAGCTGGATGCCCGCGTCCCAGAGCATCATGTCGACCCGGCCCTCGCCGAGCACCTTCAGCGCGTTGGTGTTGGTCATCCATCCGGTCACGGCCTGCGCCTGACCGGTCAGCAGCTGGTTCATGTCGCTGCCCATGTTGACGATCTCGACCTGATCCTCCGCGATGCCGTTCTTGGCCAGCAGCGCCCGGAGCAGGATGACCGCGGTCGGCTGCGTCGCAATGGTCTTGCCGACCATGTCCGCCGGGGTGCGGATCGGGTTGTTCTCCAGGGAGAAGTAGGTGAAAGGATGCCGCTGGTACCCGGCCGCGAAGGCCTTGACGGGAATGCCGGCCGACCGCGCCAGCATCAGCGAGGGGCTGGAGGAAAGCTGCCCGGACTCGGCCCGGCCGGCCGCGACCGACGCCACGCCGTCCACGCCCGGCCCGCCCGGGATCACTTCGAGTTCGATGCCCTCTTCCGCGTAGATGCCGGTGCGCTTGGCGACGACCTCGCCGAGAATGCCGTTGCTGGCGAGCCAGCCGAGCTGCATCTGCACCTGTGCCGAATCGGCGCCGAGCGCGTTCACCGATATCAGCGAGAAGACGCTGGCCGCCGCGCCGGCGGCGGCGCCGTAGCGGAGAACGTCCCGCCGGTTCGGCGCATGTGCGGGAGGAAAGGATTGGGTCATGGTGATACTCCTTGCGGGAGGCGAACGGCCTCGCCGGTTGGCACGGGGCGCCAGAGTCGCGGAGTACAAGGCTTGCCGCCGCGTCGGGCGCGAGGTACGACGCAAGAATTGCACCCTGAAGCGTAGCGCGCAAGCGCCGATGTGCTGCCGGGGCGTTGACCGATCGGCAACGCTGCCTGGGATCGGGCGCCGAGCCAACGCCGGTCGGGCGAACGCCTCCTTTCCGCCGGACGGCGCCATCGGCGCATGGAGTTCGCAGTCGGTAGGCGGGAGATCGCAGTCCCCGGGCTATGGGACGACACCGAATTCCGCGCCCACGCCTTCGCATCACCGCAAGTGGCATGGGTCGTTGCCTATCCGCAGGGGCGCAATCCAGCGCTCGGCCATGTCCGCGAGACCGTCTGGTCTCGCCAGAGGTCTGGAGAATGTGCACGTCTTGTCCATCCCATGCGCCCTGCGCGCCTTTGACCTTGGTTTTCTGATACCATCGGCTGATACGCGAGGATTCCCGACGAGTTGTCGACTGGGCTGGGGGTGGACAGCATGAGCACCGAAAGCACAAGGAGAGGCATCGATCCTGGCGGCAAGTCCCGGTCACGACTAGAGACAGGCCAGACCGGCGTGTCGACGGATGAAATGGACTCTCGTGTGATCCCCGAGAGGCTTGCAGAGACCGAGCAACGGCCCAAGCCGTCCGAGGTCTTTGCGCGGCTCTTTGGGGAAGAGCACGGCGTCGATCTACCACTCCGAGCACGGTATGGCTACATGCCGATTTCCTGTGACGATTGGGACGAGAAGTGACCGCACCGCTCGCTCAACCGATCGACAGGAACAGGGAGCGGGTACAGGCGATCCTGCTGTTCCATCTCGTCCATGCTCTTCGGTGTGGGAGGCGGTCCATCACCCGCCTGCGGGGAAGCGGGGCCGAAGTGCTGCGAGAGGCGCTCCAAGGTACCGAACCTCCACGCCCACTAAGCGATACCGACCGCCCAGGCCTGAGATCGGGCCGAGCCGCGGAGGAAATGCTTCCGCACCTGACGACGTCGCCACAAGGCCGGGTCGGCATGACCGTCAAATTTAACGTGGAATGCCCTGGATCGAAGAGTGCATTCTTGGAACACGTGCGCGTCGCCGTGTCCGGCCATAGGGCGGGGTAATCGACCATGCGCATCAGCCGAATCCATATCGAGAATTTTCGCTCAATTCGTAGCTTAGAAATGAACCTGGGCGATGCGACTGTATTGGTCGGCCAGAACAATGCAGGCAAGACCGCGATCCTTGATTCGATCCGAATTCTCCTTACCCGCCGCTGGGGACAGCAAGGAACCGGCTTTACCGAAAATGACGTTCACCGTCCAGACCCGGAGAGCGACCCCAGAACCCTTCCGCCGATCAAGATTATACTTGTCATGGAGGAATCCCAATCCCGAGAATGGGACCCCGATATGGTCGCGGCTCTCGACGACATTATGACAGTGCTACAGGGCGACCGAAACCTTCTGACTGTCCAGATAACCTGTGCCTGGAGTGAGGAAAAGGACACGTTCGACCCAGTATGGCAGTTTCTAGACTCAAGCGGCCAACCGTTGAAGGAGCATCGCCGTGATATCAATCTGTCCAAATTCTTTGCCTACATGCCCCTGTTCTGGCTTGATGCGCTCCGTGACGCCTCGAAAGAATTCACGCCGCGCTCAAGCCGCTGGGGACGCCTGCTGCAAAGCGTCCGCATTCCAGACGAGCTCGAGACAGAGGCGATGGAGATCCTGGCGGACCTCGACGCCCGGATCGTTGCCGCCGATCCCAAGCTATCCGAAATTGCCGAAATGGTCGGCCAGGCAACCCGCATAGCAATAGGAGAGGGACCGGGCGCGGCTCGCCTCAATACCCTACCGTTGGGCATCGACGACATGTTGCAAAGAACCGGCATCGTTATGCGGAACGAAGCGCTCCGCCCTTGGTTGCCGCTCGGTCACCATGGGCAAGGTCTCCAGAGCCTTGCGGTGGTCTTCCTATTTCAGGCAGCCGTGTCGCAGCAGCTTGCCGAAGCAGACAGGCCCGGTGTCGAACCGGTCTTCGCCATCGAAGAGCCAGAGGTCCATCTACACCCTCACGCGGCGCGCACCCTATGGAAGAGCGTGCAGGAGCTTTCGGGCCAGAAGATCGTCACGACACACTCCCCGTACTTTGTCCAGCACGTTCCGCTGCGGGACATCAGGATGGTTCGTTTGCGGGGCGGCACTACTGAAGTCTCGTCACTGCCTACGCACATCGTTTCCGATCTGCCCTGGAAGGACAGTCTCGATGGCCTCCTAGAAGGAAGGGCCAGCCAAATATTCTTCTTGGACAAACTGACCAACTGCGTCGCGGCGCGATCCTGGTTCGACGAGAAGTTAGCCAAACGCCTACTAAATTGCTATCGAGGAGACCCCGAGCACAGCAGCCGTGCCGAGGCAGTTCGCAGCCTCCGACACCGGTGCCGCATTCTTCCGACAACAGAGGATGAAGAAAGCCTCGGATTTCACGGACGGCGCGTGCGCGGCGAGATCTTCTTCGCCCGACGCTGGCTTCTCGTTGAAGGTCTAACTGAGTACCTCCTCGTTCATGCGCTCGGAGAGGCGCTCCAATGGCCGCTCGACGACCACGGCGTAGCCGTTATCGACTTCAAGCAGAGTGGCAACGCTGGAATCTATCCCGCTTTGGCAGACGCATTTGCCATCCCTTGGCACATGATTGTAGACGGTGACGTCGAAGGCAAGAAATCTCGACGCGAGATTATGAAACGTGGATTTGAGGACGACGATCTAGTCCGTCGTTTCGACTCACTCCCTCTAGGCAACACGCTTGAGAGTCAACTCATTAGTGACGGTCATGAACAGCTGTTGCGTGAGATCCTCGCCGAATCGGGCAATCGCTTGGCACTCACCTGCCCATTAGACGAACTTCGCACTATCCTGAAAAACAATAAGTCCGGCTATATGCGGGCGCTTTCTCTGCGTGTTGCCAAAGATTTCGCGCTCGCGCGACAAATGCCAACACAGTTTGTCTCATTGGTTTCTAGCCTGCGAGAGGGTACACATGACTCCGCCGTTTGAAGCCGCACTGAAGCGCTTGAGTCCCACACAGCTGAAGGCTGTAGAATGGAACCAAGGCGCGGCATTGGTGCTGGCTGGACCGGGCGTTGGCAAGACGACGGTGCTGACAGCACGAATCGCTCGTATTCTTAACGACTCTCAGAAGCGCAATTTTCGCGTTCTGGCACTCACCTTCACGACCAAGGCTGGCGACGAGATGCGCGAACGCGTCGAGTCGCTGGTTCCAGGATTGTCCGGGCGAACTGTAGTCGGCACTTTTCACAGCTTCTGTGCCCGGCAATTGCGCTTACACGGTTCACATCTAAATTTCAGCCCGGACTTTGGGATCTACGACCAGGACGAGGACCGTGAAGAGCTATTGCGCGATGCCCTAAAGATTGCCGCCGCTAACGGCGAGCCATTTACGGCCGACGACGTACGATGGCTCAGAGCTATAGATCGGCTGCGAAGTAACTTGATTACGCCCGAAAGGGCTGCAAACTGCTTCCGCGACTCAAGGTCGGGCGCCAGAGCGGCACGCGTCTACGAAATTTACGAGGATGCCCTGCGCGAGCACAGTGTCATGGATTTCAATGGATTAATCCTAAACATGTGTCGCCTCGCACACGACGTTCCTGCGGTCGCGGCCCGAATTCGTCAGTCTTACCCGTACTGGCTGATCGACGAATTTCAGGACACGACGCCTGCTCAGTATCGCCTAATTCGTTCGCTTGCTGACACCGACTTCAAAAACGTCTTTGCCGTCGCTGACGACGATCAAATAATTTACCAGTGGGCGGGAGCCAGCTACCGGCAAGTTCGCTCATTCCAGGAGCATTTCTCTCCCGCACTTATGCAACTGTCCGAAAACCGGCGTTGTCCACCCGAAATCGTAACTGCGGCGAATAATCTGATTGCACACAATGTGGACCGTACTACTGAGAAGGAGCGGCTAGTCTCTACATTGCCCAATACCGGGGCTGCGATTAGGATCAGGGAATATTCGACGGATGCAGAGGAAGCAAATGCCATTTCGCTGGAGGTCGCGGCACTCGAACCATCTACATTGCGGAAGGCCGCCGTACTCGGTCGAACACGAGCACTGCTTGAGCCGGTCGTAGCGTCGTTGAAGGATGCCGGCGTTGCGGCGTCGATCGCTACACGCCGGCGCAGCTTTGTATCACCGCAATTCGTTTGGCTCTATAGCACGCTCAACTTGTCGATACGTCCTACCGACAAACGAACGTTTGCACGAATGGTTGGAGCTGCAAATCGGATTGCCAGCGTCGAGCTCGATGCCGCGTTGCTCGCCGCCGAGGCCGCTTCGTTGGACATCAACTATCTTGAGTCATGGGCCTTGACCGCACAAGACACGCCTTGCGGAACCCTTAAGCGGCTATCCGAGTATGCCTCCCGTTTGGTGCTGTCCAGAAGACACTGGCGTCGCGTTCTTGCGGAAGCGCTCGACTGGCTCCCGACGACAGCCGCTGCCGATAAGGGACTGTTCAGTGACGCAGAGGAGGATAAGGCAGCGTGGGAGGAAGCCACCAGGGCTATTCGGGACGAACGCGGAGGTTTGCCGGAATTAGACGAACTTCTTCAGGGAATTGCACTCAGACCGAAGGAGCCGCCACCTGTTGCCAACGCCATTCGGCTATTCACGATTCATGCAGCTAAGGGGCTCGAGTTCGATGATGTTTGGCTTCTAGGCGCCGCAGAGTCAATTCTTCCGTCATGGCAAAGCCTCAAGCCCAACGCTAGTCCGGCAGAGCTTGAGGAGGAACGAAGAGCATTCTTTGTCGCGATCACGCGCACTCGTAGGCGTCTGCTGGTGTCTCACGCCAATCGGTATCGTGGATGGGTTCGGAAGCCTTCTCGATTCATTGCCGAGATGAACCTGCGCGATTGGAATTCGTTCGGTTAGGTCCACCGGACGCCACCGCATTTTCGCTGCCGGCGTGCCTTACAATCTGGAGCAAAATTGTCGATTGAACGTCCCATAAGGCGATGCTCGGTCACACCTGTCGCTTCGTCTGAGCAAGTGAACTTCGAGGTAACTGCTCACCCCCTTGGCGAGTCTGAGACAATGGGCATTGTGGGCTGTCCTTTTCGTCGTATCACGCTTGCGGGCTGACGTTGGCTCGCTAGTTGGAGCGCGTTTGCGCGAGCGGTCTCTTCGTTTCGTCGGGTTAGGGTATTGACAATGTAGCGAGCGGAGCCTACAACCCTTCGGGAGCCGAATCGGATCGGCGTTGGCGCGGGGTTGGAGCGGGGTTGTCGATGCCGGCGTGGTACGGATCGAAAGCGACTTCGGGGCTTTGCCAGGCGATCGTCGCCCTGCAGCCGCCTCACGACGTGTATATCGAGCCGTTTCTCGGCGGCGGGGCGATCATGCGGAGGAAGCTTCCGGCGATGCGGAACGTCGGGCTCGACTTGGATGCGCGCGCGATTTCGGAGTTCCGCTGCGGGTATCCGGTAGAGTTGCATCAGGGGTGTGCGCTGCGCTTTCTGGCGGCGTTCCCGTTTCAGGGCCGCGAGTTGGTCTATTGCGATCCGCCGTATGTGCAGTCGACGCGCCGTTCGGCTCGCCGCTACCGGCACGACTTCGACGACGCGTCGCATGTGGCTCTGCTGGAGTTGCTGAAGGGTCTGGACTGCCGCGTGATGGTGTCCGGCTATCCCTCGCGGCTGTATGACACGCATCTGGCCGGCTGGCGGTCGGTTTCGCTGCAGGTGAACAACCAGGCTTCGGTGGTGACGGAGACGGTCTGGTTCAACTATGTCCCGGACCGGGTTCACTGGTCGCGGTTTGCGGGCCGCACCAACACGCAGCGCCAGACGATCAAGCGTCGGGCGGAGAGCTGGGCGCGGCGCTATGCGGCGATGCCGCCGGGCGAACGTCTGGCGGTGCTTTCCGCGATGCTGGCGGAGGAGGTCGAGCCGTGACGACGGTGAACGGCCGCTATCTGCGCGAGGAGGCCGACGCTGCGAAGGCTCGGGCCGAGGCGTTGCGAGCGTCGGGCAAGCTGTCGCCCGAGGTCGACGCCTTGTTCGGGCTCCTGTTCTCCTTGCTGGACCTTCTGATCGTCGCTTTCCTGGAGAAGACGACCCGCAAGGACAGCGCCAACTCCGGCATCCCGCCGTCGCAAACCGAGAAGGACGAGACGTCGGTGCCGCGTTCGAGGACCGCCCGGGAGACGGTCGACGCGGCAAGCGAGGAGGCCGGCGCCGAGTTCGAGACGGTCACGGTCGAAGAGACGGCCACGGTCGAGGCCTGCGAGGCCTGTGGCGCGGACCTGGGCGACGTGGACGCGATCGAACGCGAGCGTCGCACCCGGCTCGACATCGCCTTCCAGGTGATCGAACGCCATGTCGACGCCGAGGTCAAACGCTGTCCCGATTGCCGGACGCGTACCAAGGCTCCCTTCCCGGACGACATGCCGGGACCGCTGCAATACGGCCAGGGCTTCCAGGCGCTCGTCGTCAGCCTGCTGGTGGCCCACATGGTCTCCTTGAACCGGACCGTCAGCCTCGTCCAGGCGATCTGCGGGCGCAAGCTCTCCGAAGCCACCTGCCTCGGCTATGTCGAGCGCCTCTATCGCGCGCTGGAAGAGTGGGAACGGGCCGCCGTCGAAGCGCTGCTGACCCGGCCGGCGCTGTGCGTCGACGAGACCGGCATGCGGGTCGACAAGAAGCGCCATTGGATCCACGTCGTCACCGACGGAGCGTTGACGTTGAAGTTCCTGCATCGCAAGCGTGGCACGGCAGCGACGAACGAGATCGGCATCCTTCCCCGCTATGCCGGCGTGCTGATCCACGACGGCTTCGGCGCCTACTTCACCTACGACAACTGCACCCACGCTCTGTGTGGCGCCCACTTGCTCCGCGACCTGTACCGCGCCGTCCAAACCAACGGCTTCCGGTGGGCGCGCCTGATGACGAAGCTGCTGCAAGAAACCTGCCACAGGGTCAAGGCCAGCAAGGCCAAGGCCCTGACCGAGGAGGAATGTCGGGCGATCCGAAAACGCTACCGAACCATTCTCACGCAAGGGGCGCGGGAGTTGCCCGAAATCCCGCCGCGCAAGAGCGGCCAACGAGGACGCATCGCCAAGTCCGACGCCCACAACCTGCACGAGAGACTGACCGAATACGAGGACGAGGTGCTTCGCTTCATGCGCGATCCCCATGTCAGCTTCACAAACAACCGGTCCGAGAACAACCTTCGGATGGCGAAAGTGAAACAGAAGGTCTCAGGATGCTTCCGAACCTTCAAATTCGGCGCGTACTACTGCCGCATCTCAAGCTACTTCAAGTCCGCCGCCGCACAGGGGTACGGACCCGTCGCCGCAACCAAGATCGCATTGAACGGAAGAGCAACCGAACTCATCCCGAAACCGACCGACAATCCAAATCACTAGATACTCAAACACATTGCTGCCCCGAAGGGGGTGAGCAGTTACACTTCGAGCTCGGTCAGGGATATCGAACGCCCTGCCTCCCTCAGCCGTCTTCGGGAACTTGGCCGACCGTCAACCGATTTCCGGTTGCTTTGGCGAATTGGCGCAGGGTCTTGAACGGTGGATACACCCGGCCGTCTTCCTGTCGCACGATAGCCAACTGCGTCGTACCGAGCTGCTGAGCAGATTCCGCCTGCGTTCCTTTCGACTCCGTGCAGAGGCGTAACGGCGCCTCAATGCGCGCATAATCGTCGTCGATGCGCCGAAACTCCTCTCTGAATTCCTGATCTCCTGTGAAGCGCGCCTTCAGATCACTCAGGTCCGTCATGCTGTGAAGCGAATATCGGTCTCGCAAGTTCGGTCCAGGAAGGAGCCAGGGGGGCTTGGCGCATCCTCGGCTGTGTCATCATGTGTTAAGCGATGGGAATTCAGGCTATGAGCATCGGGCGCGGATCGAAGCGGTTGCAGGAGAACGGGAGGTTTCTGCGAACCGGTCAGGAATCATCCTACCTCCGGCGGGATCCCGACCGGCGCGAGCAGCCATGTACAGACTCGATTCCGCCGGCACCGCTGAGGGTCCTCTTTGCCGCGCGAGTGCGACGGCGCATCCTCATCGCCTACAGGGGCGAGGTCGCGACGTGAAGGCCCTGCGATACGCTTTCGCCGTGTGGGCCGAGACCGCTACAGACGTTGCCAGACTCGCATCCGCTGCAATTCGATTCAAACGACGGTGCAGAGATGCATAGCCATCGGACACGGGGTTCCATCACGATCGTGAGTCACCTCCCGAATCGTGGGAAGGACAGCCCGCCATGACCGCATCGCGGCTGAGGCTCTCGCGGTACGGCTTTGGCCTGCGGTCACGAATCCGACTATCCTCCAGGCGGTTCGATGACGATGCGGGGCACCCATGATCAGGGTCAGTCTGGCTAAAGCGAGGGTGCGCCTTGACGAGCATCTCGACGAGGCGGCGGCAGGACGGGAGGCGATCATCACCCGTCGGGGCAAGGCGGTCGCACGCCTGATCACCGCCGTTCGGCCGACGAACCCCCTTCCGCTACGGGAGCTTGCCGGGTCTCGGGCGACGATGCCTAGTTCAGGACGCTCGGCCGCCGAACTGGTTCGCGAAGTCCGGGACGAGCGTTACTGAGGACGTCGGTCGGGAGGCAACCGCTGTATCGAGGTCAGTTTCCTCGTCGTCTACTTGCAATAGGCGAGGGACTGACCACAGGAACGGGTTCTTCCGCAGACCGCGGCACGCTGGCGTTACACCGAATTTCGCGCCCGCCACGTCGCCTCGGCGTAAGGGCTGACTATCTGTTCCGGTCGCGTCGGCTGTCTGCCTTCAGGGATCGCATATTTCTGCACAATGTCCCCCAGCGATCCGAAAACCCGCAACGAAGTCACGCGCACCCAAGTTATTTGATTGGAACCGCAATCGGAGGGGACTGCGCAGCACCACGGCACCACGGTCCCGGACGTTATCGCATGCACCCGGTGCAGAGACCGCCACTCTCGCCACATTTCCACGCTTCCGCAATGGCGCCGACATTTGAACGATTGAACCGTAACATCTTGCAATTGCAGGAAAAATACGAAGCAACCAGTCGCCCATCATCAAGAATTCATGACTGAGCTCCCCGCTTGCGCAATCAGCGAAACGGTGCATCATTCCAATAACCATGGGCCCGATTGTTGTCGGGATTTCAGCCCGTCGAATGACACCGTGTCGACAGACGGTCGGAGGTCCGCCCGAGGCATCGCTGAGGTCGTGGCTTGGGCCGCATTTCCGGCCTTGGTCGGTGGCGTGCCGGAACCGGGCCGGCATCCCGCCGCACCAAGTCCAAGGCGACGGTGATCCTCGGTCCGACAGTGGAGGATGGCGAAAGGAGGAATTGCAATGTACACGGCGCTCGCCATCCTGCTTGCGACGGCCATTATTCTGATCGCGATCGCTTTGAGATGCTACATGATCGTTCCGCCCGGACACGTAAGCGCGGCATCGCTGTACGGCAACGTTCGACCGAGACCGTACCGGCCGGGAATGCACTATCCCGTCAACCCCTTCCTTCAGTGGCACCTCTACGACATTCGTCAGAAATCCCATAAAGAGGCGGTCAACGTTCCCACCCAGGATCAGTTGCAAACCAGAATCGAGGTCGCCGTGCAATTCCGGATCGATGGAGATGCCGTACCCAGAATGGTGGACGAAACCGGAACGGTGATCGAAGCCCTTAATGTCCACGTCATACCAAAACTGCGCTCTCTGCTCAGAGAACAGGGAAAGACGGTGCAACGGGCGGAGGACTTCTTCCTGGAGTCCACGCATGACATGCTGCAGGCGAATCTGCTCGCCGGTCTGCAGGAATTCCTCGAACCCAAAGGCATCCTGGTCGATGCCGTGCTCGCCCTGGACATCACTCTTCCGCCGTTCATCACGGAGGCGATCGAATCCAAGAAGCAGCGTGAACAGGAAGCGGAGAAGCAGAAGGCGGAGCTGGACCGCTTCAGCACCGAACAACAACAGAAGGTGGTCGAGGCCGAAGCCGAGCGAAACGCTGCGCAAGAGGAGGCAAAGCGGCGGAGGATTCTGGCTGACGCGCAAGCCTACGAGATCGAACAACTCAATCGCGCGATCGGTGAGGATCCGAGCTACATCCGACTGCAGGCCTTGGACTCGTTGCGAGCGATCGCGAAGGACCCGGCCGCAAAGCTGTATTTTCTCGACGGCAACAGCCCGATGCCCTTGCCCCTGATGCATCTGGGCGATGCACAGCCGGACCGGAAGAGTGCCCAGATCGACGTTGAGAGACTCCCCAGTCGGACACCCAAAGAGTCGGAAACGTGAATCTCCGTCAATGTCGACTCATTCCTTGGCCGAGATGGATTCGTTGGCATGAGCGGTAGCGAAACGCGCATGAGACCCAGAGAATGACCGGCACCCCCTCGCGAGAGCGCAGGAAATCGCCTCGGCTGGAAGTCCTAAATGCGATGCTCTACCGTCGCGTCCGAGGAGGGACTTGTCAGCGACGCTGAGGAAGACAAGGAAGCGTGGGAAGTCGCCGCCGGAGCCAAACGCGACGAACGCGAAGAATTGCCGGATTTGGATGAACTACTTCAGGGTATCGCACTCCGACCCGGGGACCCTCCCCCTCTTGCCGACGCAGTTCGGCTACTTACGATTCAAGAAGCCGAGGGGCTCGAGTTTGATGTTGTCTGGCTCGTAGGAGCTGCAGAGTCAATCATTCCGTCATGGCGGAACCTCAAGCCAGACGCTAGGCCGGCTGAGCTTGAAGAGGAACGGAGGGCCTTTCTCGTCGCGATCACACGCACTCGCCGGCGTCTGCTGGTGTCTCACGCCAATCGGTATCGCGGATGGGTTCGAAGGCCGTCTCGATTCATTGCCGGGATGAACTTGCGTGACTCGCAGTCGCCTGGTTGAGTCCGCCGGACACCATCGCATTGGCGCTACCGGCGTGTCCGAGACTCCGGGGCAAAGCTGTCGATTGACCGACCCGTAGGTCGACGCTGGGTCTCGCACGTCGCTTCGTCCGAGAAAGTGAACTTCGGGCTCGGTCAAGGATATCGAACGCCCTGCCTCCGTCAGCCGTCTTCGGAAGCATGGCCGACCGTCAACCGATTCCCGGTTTCTTTGGCGAATTGGCGCAGGGTCTTGAACGGCAGTCACACCCGGCCAAATTCCCGTCGAACGATGGCCGACTGCGTCGCACCGAGCTGCTGAGCAGATTCCGCCTGCGTCTCTTTCGTCGCCGGGCGGGGGCGTAGCGGCGCCTCAATGTCCGCTTACTCGTGGTGGATGCGCGAATACTCCTCTCGGAATTCCGGGTCTTCCATGAAGCGCGCCTTCAGATCGCTCAGTCTCGTCATTCTGTCACCTGCCGCATCCGTTACCGCGCGGTCGCAAGCACCCGACTCTCCCATGGATTCCGTTCGTTATGCCTGGAGCATGCGGTGCGCGTAGCGTCCCCACACTCCGACATTCTCCGCCGTCTCCGGTAGCTTCAGCACCCTGTCGGGCGGCGCCACCGGCAATGCCATGACTTCGACGTCCACCGCGACACATACGGTGTCGACCGTGCGGTTCACCTCCTAAGGATAGCGCACTCGCTATGGTCGATCACCCGGTCTCGCCCGTCGTTCCGCCTGGACCTATGATTCCGGTTGAGGCACGACGGCTCGTCGCCTAGGAGAAGAGGATGGACTCTGGCCCGTTCCACATATCGTTCGAGGGGCGGCCGGTCGCTGCTCGCGTCGGCCAGTCCGTCGTCGCAGCACTGACCGGAGCCGGCGTTCGCGAGCTCCGGGAGACCCGGTCAACTCGCAACCGCGGCATGTTCTGCGGAATGGGTGTGTGCCAGGACTGCCTGGTGGAGATCGACGGAGTCCCCAGCCGCCGCGCTTGCATGGAACCCGCACGCCCCGGTCTCTCCGTGCGACGCCAGTCGGCTTTCCCGGACCTCTTGGCCGCCAACTCCGAATCCGATTCCCTTCCGCCGCCCGCCCGTCAGGCGGCGCCAGACATACTGATCCTCGGGGCCGGGGTCGGCGGCCTCGCGGCCGCGATTTCAGCGAGGAAGTCGGGCGCCGAAGTCTTGGTTTTGGACGAACGTCACGTTCACGGGGGTCAGTTCTATAAGCAGACGGCGGTCGGAGGCGGTCCGGGACCGCTGGACCGCCAGCAGCGGGCCGGCGCCAAACTGATCGACGCCGCGCTCCAGTCGGGCGCGGAACTCGTACCGGGCGCAGAGGTATGGGGCGCATTCGACGGTCCGGTCGTCTACGCGCGAACGCGGGAGGGCGACCTGGTAATCCGGCCCCGCGTACTCGTCGTCGCAACCGGGGCGTACGAGCGACCGCGCATGATTCCGGGCTGGGATCTGCCCGGCGTCATGACCACCGGTGCGGCCCAGACCCTGTGGCGAAGCTACCGCGTTCTCCCTGGAGCGCGGGTCGCTTTCGCCGGAAACGGTCCGCTCAACCTCCAGGTAGCACGCGAAGTCATGCGCGGCGGCGCCAGGGTTCCCTTGATCGCCGAGGCGGCGCCCCCTCCCGGACGACGCATGACTGCGGTCGCGCGCATGACGATGTCCGACCCCGGCCTCACCCTTGCGGGATTGGGCATGGCGGGTTGGCTGCGCGCGAAGGGCGCCGGACTACGCTTCGACACGGTCCTGACGGGAATCGAGAAGGCGGCGGAAGGCCTGCGCGTTCACGCTCGCTCGTCCGACGGACGCACCGCCTCGCTGGAAGTCGACGCCGTCTGCATAAACGAGGGGTTCCACCCGCAGAACGAAATCCTTCGGCTCCTGGGCGCCGAGATGAACTACGACGACCGGCAAGGGCAACTGGTTCCGGTTCGCTCGGCAGATCTGGAGACCACAGTTCCGGGCGTGTTTGCGATCGGGGACTGCTGCGGCCTCGGCGGCGCGCCCGCGGCCCGGGAGGAGGGCCGAATTGCGGGAAGTGCGGCCGGCGAGCGCGTGAGCGGAAGACCCGTGGGCGATCTCCGCGCTACCAGGTCCCGGCTGATGCGGCACCGGCGGTTTCAATCGGCGCTCTGGGACCTGTTCGAAGCGCCGCGCCAGCGTCTCGAGGACATCGACCCCGATGCGCTGGTCTGCCGCTGCGAAGAGGTTACGGCTTCGGAACTCCGAGCCGCCGCGGAGCGGGAGGAGATGGGAATTGGCTCCCTCAAGCGCGAGACTCGCGCCGGGATGGGCGCCTGCCAGGGACGCTATTGCGCGCACGTCCTGGCACCGTATCTGGCGCTACTCCAGGGACGGCCTGTCGACGAGCGCACGTTCTTCGCACCGCGTCCCCCCGTCAAGCCCGTTCCGATCGAGGCTGTACTGGCGGCGGAAGCGGCCTCCGACGACGCGGAACATGCGGACGCCTAACGGATCGGACGGCACCGGTCCGGTGGACATCGCGGTCGTCGGCGCCGGAATTACCGGGATGCTGGCCGCGCTGGAACTCGCCCGCGACGGCGCTCGGGTCGAGCTCCTGGATGCCGGCGAACCGTCGGGAACCGACAGCAACGCCGGAAGCCTGCACGTGCAGCTGCAAAGCAGACTCCTGCACCTCTTTCCGGAATTGATGCCGAAGGTCGAAGCCGCGCTGCCCCTCTATCTGCAAGCGGTTCGGGCCTGGGAGGATCTCGACCGGGAACTCGGCGGCGTCGAGCTGGTCAAGGAAGGCGGTCTGATGGTCGCCGAGGACGAAGCGCAGCTTGCGTTTCTGCACCGGAAAGCGGAACGGGAACGCCGACAGGGAGTGGACGTCGACATCCTGGACCGTGCGGCGCTGGACCGAATTGCGCCTTGGCTGGGGCCGCGGGTGATGGGGGCCGAACTCTGCCGCGACGAAGGCAAGGTCAATCCGCTCATGGCAAACGCAAAGATTCGCCGACTGGTGCACGAAGCCGGCGTCCCGATCCGCCGGGCCCGCGTGGCCGCTCTGGAACCGGACCGAGGGACGCTTCGTCTGGAATCCGGTCGGACGCGGAAGGCGGAGCGAATCCTCGTCGCCGCGGGCTGGGGAACCGAAGCGCTCGCCGGCAGCGTCGGCGTGAACGTCCCGGCTCGCTTCGAAGCGCTTCACATGAACGTCACGGAGCCGTGCCGTCCCCGAATTCGGCACCTGATCCAGCACGCCAGCACGCCGATCACCTTCAAGCAATTCTCCGCCGGCCAGATCGTCGTCGGGGGCGGCTGGCCGGCCGACTGGACGCCCGGCGACGGCGTGCCGCAAATTCTCGAGCGCAGTCTTGTCGGAAACCTCGCGCTGGCAGGCAGGATCGTCCCTGCGATCCGGTCCCTTCGAATCCTCCGTAGCTGGGCGGGGCTGCACACCGTGTCCGACGGCGGGACCGTTCTGGGTGCGTTGCCGGGACACGATCGGGTCATGGTCGCCGTTCCCGGCGATGCGGGATACACGCTCGGACCCCTGCTCGGGCGGGCCGCGGCGGATCTCCTGCTCGGGCGAGATCCCCCCTTCGATATCGAACCATGTTCGCCGGAGCGGTTTCGGAGTTCCCCCGACGGCTCGCCGTGCGCTTGACCCCAGGAACGACGTCCGACTGACCGCCGCCCCGGTCACGCGAAGCAAGCGACGGGTGCAGCGCGCATCCGGGATCGGACGTCTCCGGAGTGTCTCCTGCGCCGGTCGTTTCCGAACGGAACCGGCTTCGGCCTTCCGGCGAACGCCGTGCCCGCAACTACGCGAACTCGGCGAGATATGCGCTCGCGAGCTTGCGGGTGCCCTCGGCGAACTTGGGCGCGTGCCCTTTCGCGAGATCCGTGTCGGCGTGCGAGCCGATCCACGCCAGGAGCGCCATACGGCGCAACAGGACGAAGCTCGGAATCTCTGCCTTGTCCGCTTCCCCGAGCGGCCGTACGCGCTCGTACCCCAGGAGCCAGGACGCGATCAACTCGTCCCTCGCCGGATGGTCCTCGATGAAGGAGAGCGCCGCTGCGAGATCGTAGAGGCGCCAGGTGATCCCGCAATCGTCGAAGTCGAGAACCCTGGTATCGCCCTCGTGGATCAACAGGTTTGCGAGCCGCAGGTCGGCGTGCACAAGTCCGTACCGCTCTACGCCGGAGCCGTACGCCTCGAGCCGCCGGACCAGCACAGTCTCCGCCCGTTCGAGGGTGCTCGCGATCGCCGCATCCACCCGCGGGGCTTTCCGCCAGTCTCCCCAATGCGACCGGGCGCCGAAGAACGTATCCAGATTCCAGACCCGACGCTCGAACCCCGCCGGCGGGACCCAGCCGACGGCATGAAGATGCAACCGGGCGGTGATTCGGCCAAGTTCCCGAAAGTGCGCCGATAGGTCTTCCGTCTCGTCCGGTTCGCGACCCTCGATCCAGCGAAAGAGGACCATGTGCCTGGGACGGGGCAGGAGCGGAGTCGCCCCCTCCAGGATTCGTCTCCCTTCCCGGTCCGTGATCGGCTCCGGCGTGACGATCCCGGTCTCTTCCCGTATGGCGGTCATCCAGGCGAGTTCCGACCGGATCGCGCGCATGGAGCTGTAGCCCTCCCGATGTATTCGCAACGCAGTATCCGGACGCCCGGGCGCCTCGACTCGATAGGTCGCGTTCTCCGAGAGATTGATCAGGCGCGCCCTGCCGCCCGAACTCGCCTCCCAGCGTACGAGGGAGCGGTCGGCGAGATCCTGCAGTCCGGCGAGAAGCGCTGCATGAACCAGACCGTCCGCGCTCAACGCATTGCCCTCCGGCCTGTGCACACCTGGAACCGCACCGATTCCTCGAATCCTGGGATGCGCCGACCACGTCCCGGCCGGCATGCCGGCGACCGCCTCCCGCGCGCAAGACCGACCGCACCTGCCGGACAGCGAAGCGGAAGTCCCGATCAGTTTGCGACCTGCCGCACCTCGCCCCGGCGCGCTATGCCTCGGCCGGGCGACCGTCCGGCACCGAAGCCGACCGAACTCAGCCCCCTGTGGGGGACTAAGCTCTCCGACGGCCCGGGCGTCGACACTCCGCCCGAGCGACCCGACGCTCGAGACCCCAGCGGACCCGAGCCTGATCCCCTCCACGCTGCAACGATACCGCGCTCCCTCGATCGAACCGTCGAATTCGCGCCGGCTTCCTTCTGCACGATCGAGTCCAATCGACTATAATTGCAGATTAGTCATCCAGGGAAGCCGATCATGAAACCCTACGGATCGGACAGCGCCGCCCGCGATTGGTTGACGCGGGGCGGCGTCCGGGTAACCCGCCAGAGGCTCGCGCTCGCAGACCTGCTGATCGGGGACGGGCGAAACCGGCACGTCACGGCCGAGTCGCTGCGCGAGGCGGCGCAGGCGGCCGGCGAGCCGGTCTCGGCGGCCACCGTCTACAATGCGCTGCACCTGTTCGCGAACGTCGGCCTGCTCCGCGAGATCCGGGTCGGTCCCGACCGGTCCTATTTCGATACGCGCACCGACGACCATGCCCATTTCTTCTGGGAATCCAGCGGACGCATCGAGGACGCGCCCGACCGTTCCGTCGACATCCGCCAACTGCCGACCCCGCCGCGAGGAACGCGCATCGAGAGCGTGGACGTCGTCATCCGGGTCTCCGAGAGCGCGTAGCGCCCGTTCCCGACGGCCGGTTCTGCCGGCTACTCCGGCAGCACGCCCCAGAGATTGGTCTTCGGCGTCCAGCCCATCAATCCGCCCGTCCCCACCAGGCACCATCCCCGGTGTCGGCGCTCCAGGCGCAGAAGGTCGCCGACCCCGACCCGCCCCAACACCCGCGCGTCCGCCTCGTGCAGCGTTCGAAGCCAGGTCGGATTCCGCATCACCATCACGCTCTGCACCGCCATCAGCTGCGAGCGGTGGATCCATCCGGTCGTCTCCTCGAAGTCGCAAACCCTCCGCCAATTGTCGTGCTCCGCAATGACCAATAGCGGCATCCCCTTGCGCTTGTAGACCCAGTTGATCCGATAGTCGTCGCCGGGTCCCTGCCGCAGGTTCACGGTTCCGAACCGCAGGCTGACGAACCGGGGCAGTTCGCGCCCGGACGCGGTCTCCGGCGCGGTTCCCGTCATGGCGATGCAGTTGGCGAGCGCCTGTTGCCAGTCTTCCCGCTCCCCCTCGTCCGCGTTCGCAGCCTGCCCGGAAAGCGCCGCGCCGGCGAGAAAGGCCGCGCACAGCGTCGTCCGGGCGCACCGCCCCGCATGCCCCGCCGTTCGGCAGACGAACGCCGCGAGAGCGAGCGTCTCGATCACGGCGTTATACTCCGGGCCTTACGAGGGCGTCTTCCCGCTGGAGCGACCATGTCAATGTCCAGGACGGTATTGCTGGTGATCGGAGGCGGCATTGCCGCATACAAGTGCCTGGAGTTGATCCGGCGGCTCCGGGAACGCGGCGTGACGGTGCGCTGCGTACTGACAGAAGGCGGGAAGCAATTCGTCACGCCTCTCTCCCTCGCCAGCATTTCCGGTCAGCCTGTCGCCGAGCATCTCCACGACGCAGGCGCCGAAGCTCAATTCGACCACATTCGCCTCTCCCGTTCCGCCGACCTCGTCGTCGTGGCGCCGGCGACGGCCAATCTTATCGCCCGGATGGCATGCGGACTCGGGTCCGACCTGGCTTCGACGCTGCTCCTCGCAACGGACGCGCCGGTTCTGGTCGCCCCGGCGATGAACGTCCGAATGTGGCAACACCCGGCCACGCAACGCAACATAGCCAGGATCCGCGAAGACGGCGCGGAATTCGTCGGCCCCGACATCGGCGACATGGCATGCGGCGAGACCGGTCCCGGACGCATGACGGAACCGGACGAGCTTCTCGCCGCCGTTCTGGCGCGCCTGTCGTCCCCGTCCCGACCTCGGCCGCTTGCGGGAACGCGCGCGGTGGTGACGGCCGGCCCGACCCACGAGCCCCTGGACCCGGTCCGGTATCTCGGCAACCGATCCTCGGGCAAGCAGGGACGGGCGATCGCCGCTCTTCTTGCCGAATCCGGAGCGAGGGTCACCCTCGTGGCGGGTCCCGGCGCCTCGGACGAACTCGACGGCTGCGAGGTGCGTCCCGTCGAAACCGCCGTCGAGATGCGCGAGGCCGCGCTGGGCGCGCTTCCTGCGGACGTGTTCGTGGCGGCCGCGGCGGTGGCGGACTGGCGGCCGGCCCGCTGCCGGGACACGAAGATCAAGAAAACCGGCGACCGCCCGGCCGACTGGCAGATCGAACTCGTGCCCAACCCCGACATTCTGGCGGAAGTCTCGCGACTGGAGCCGGAGGCCCGCCCCCGCCTGGTGATCGGATTCGCCGCCGAAACCGGCGACCCGGTCGACGCCGCGTCGGCGAAGCGTACGAACAAGGGATGCGACTGGATCGTCGCCAACGACGTGGCGAGCCCCGAGGGCGTGTTCGGCGCCGACGAGAACCGTGTGGTGTTGATCACCGAGAGCGGACCCGATCCCTGGCCCCGAATGTCCAAGCGGGATGTCGCGCGTCGCCTCGTCGATCGGATCGCAGCCGAACTTCGTGAGGATCCGGCGTGCTGACGACCGAAGAGCGGAGCGCGTCCGTCCGGCCGACCTGCGGTGCGACGCCGCATGCGGCACGCCGACGCCCATGGCACAGGCGCAAGCCTCCGAGACCCGAAGCGAGTTGAACCCATGATCCCCCGACCTGCCGAAGATCCCGAACTGACGCTCAGCATCGACGTGAACCTTGCGGCCCCGCGCGACGTCGTCTGGCGATGCTGGACCGAATCCGATCTGCTTCGCCAGTGGTTCTGTCCGCTCCCCTGGCAAGTGTCGAGGGCGGACTTCGACCTCCGGCCGGGCGGGCGCATGAACATCGACATGCAGGGGCCGAACGGCGAGGAGATCGAAATCAAGGGAATCTGGCTCGAGATCGAACCGCCCTCCTGGCTGGTGTTCACGGATACGTATCGCGAAGGCTATATCCCGCAGCCGGACCCTTTCATGACCGGCTTCGTCGAGCTTTCGGAGACGGATACCGGCGGAACGCGGATGGTCTGGGGCGCGCGGCATTCGACCCCTGAGCAGGTACAGAAGCACCTGGAAATGGGATTCGAGGAGGGTTGGACGACCTCCGCGAGGCAACTCGAGGCCAAGGCGCGTCAAGTCGCCGGTTTGACGCCGGAATCGCCTCCGCCGCACGGGCGCTGAGGCCGCGACAGCGGGAGCGTCGCGACGCCCGTACCGCCACATCCCGGGGGGTAGTGATTTTGCTATGGAGTAAATTCGCTGGATTCCGCAGCCCCGAATTTCCTGCGTTTCGTCGGCCGCACACATGAACAAATCGAGCGTGAAACGTCTCGGCAACGCGTCCCGCGTTCTACCGCTCCCGGAACCGATGGACAGCGCAACCGATTTGCGTATGGGCCGAGAACACGCGAAGAGGTGCCAAGAGGGTTCTCTTCACGGGACGGTTTTCTACAGCGGCGTTCCGCGCTCCATCCCGTAGAGGAGCAGGCCGTCTCTCGTTCGAGCCGGCTCCAACGGTTGACAGGATGTGCGACGAGTGCGACGTCGTCGCCGAATTGCCGGATTTCAGGCTCCCCGAAATCACGTAAGTCGTTGATATCGCTGCAAACCCATTACTCCATATGAAGTTTACGACCCCTCCGGCGCGGCGCGGGAACGCGGATGGTCTGGGGCGCACGGCATTCGAAACGGGAGCAGTTACAGAAGCACCTGGACATGGGATTCGAGGAGGGTTGGACGACCTCCGCGAGGCAACTCGAGGCCAAGGCGCGTCAAGTCGCCGGTTTGACGCCGGAATCGCCTCCGCCGCACGGGCGTTGAGGCCGCGACAGCGGGAACGTCGCGACGCCCGTACCGCCACATCCCGGGGGGTAGTGATTTTGCTATGGAGTAATTTCGCTGGATTCCGCAGCCCCGAATTTCCTGCGTTTCGTCGGCCGCACACATGAACAAATCGAGCGTGAAACGTCTCGGCAACGCGTCCCGCGTTCTACCGCTCCCGGAACCGATGGACAGCGCAACCGAGTTGCGTAAACGTCGTGAACACGCGAAGAGGTACCAAGAGGGTTCTCTTCACGGGACGATTTTCCACTGCCACGTTCCGCGCTCCGCCCGTAGAGGAGCTTACCGTCTCTCGTTCGAGCCAGCCCCAACGGTTGGCGGGATGTGCGACGAATGCGACGTCGTCGCCGAATTGCCGGATTTCAGGCTCCCCGAAATCACGTAAGTCGTTGATATCGCTGCAAGCCCATTACTCCATATGAAGTTTACGACCCCTCCGGCGCGGCGCGGGCCGGACCCCGGCGGGTCATGCGTCGCACACCCTGGAACCGGACACCACGTCCAGCCTCGCAGCAGCCGAGTCCGCGTGCCGGCGCTCTCGCTGCCGCAGCGCCCGGCATCTCGCTTGCGAACCCGATAGAATTCGCGCCCGCGCACGGGCCGGAAGCCCGCAACCGCGAAAGACGAGGAGGCGCCGGTTCGGCTCGATATGGGCAAGACAGACTCGCGTGGAAAAATCTTCGACGACATGACCGGAACCGTCGGCAATACGCCGCTGGTTCGGCTCTCCCGGCTCGCCGAGAAAGAGAACGCCGGAGCGGAGATCCTGGCCAAGCTCGAATTCTTCAACCCGCTCGGGAGCGTCAAGGACCGCATCGGCGTGGCGATGATCGACGCGCTGGAGCGCGAGGGACGAATCGGACCCGAGACCACGCTGATCGAACCCACCTCCGGAAACACGGGGATCGCGCTCGCCTTCGTGGCAGCGGCACGGGGATATCGCCTAATCCTGACCATGCCCGCCAGCATGTCCCGGGAGCGCCGCAGGATGCTCCGACTGCTCGGCGCCGAGCTGGAGCTGACCGCCGCCGAACAGGGGATGCGCGGCGCGGTGGCGCGCGCCGAAGAGTTGCGGGCGAAGATTCCGAACTCCGTCATCCCGCAGCAATTCGCGAATCCGGCCAACCCGGAGATTCATGCGCGCACGACCGCCGAAGAGATCTGGACCGACACCGACGGCGCGCTCGACTACTTCGTGGCCGGCGTCGGCACGGGCGGAACCGTCACCGGCGTCGGACGCGTGCTTCGAGAGCGAAGCCCGAACACCCGGATCGTGGCGGTGGAACCCGCCGACAGCGCGGTTCTCTCCGGCGGCAAGCCAAACGCGCACCCGATCCAAGGGATCGGCGCCGGGTTCGTCCCGGAGATCCTGGACCGGTCCGTCATCGACGAGGTAATACCGGTTCGCGCCGACGACGCGTTCCGAATGGCGCGCGCGGCGGCGCGACTCGAAGGCCTGCCCGGCGGGATATCCTCCGGCGCCGCGCTGAGCGCCGCGGCCGACATCGCCCGAAGGCCCGAGGCGGCGGGCAAGCGCATCGTCGCCGTCGTGCCGTCCTTCGCCGAGCGCTACCTGAGTACGACGCTCTTCGAGAACTTGTAGAGACCGGATCCGCAATGGCCAGCGAACCCCTCACGCCCGGGGAACTGGAGCGCTATGCGCGGCATATCGTCCTGCGCGAGATCGGAGGCGCGGGCCAGGTTCGGCTGAAACGCGCCCGGGTGCTCGCGATCGGCGCCGGCGGTCTCGGCTCCCCCGCGCTGCTCTATCTCGCCGCAGCGGGAGTCGGGCGAATCGAGGTCGTCGACAACGACCGGGTGTCGCTTTCCAACCTGCAGCGGCAGGTCCTGCACGCGACCGGGCGGGTCGGCGAGCCGAAGACGGCGAGCGCCCGCGAGACCCTCGCTGCGATCAACCCGGAGGTCGAGGTCGTACCCAGACCGGTGCGCCTGGAGGCGGAGAACGCGTCCGAACTGGTGCAGGGACAGGACGCCGTCCTCGACGGCTCGGACAATTTCGGCACGCGCGACGCCGTCAACCGGGCCTGCGCCCGATGCGAGGTGCCGCTGATCAGCGGCGCCATCGGCGCCTGGGACGGGTCGGTCTCCGTTTTCCGGCCCTGGCTCGGCGGCCCCTGCTGGCGATGCGTGTTTCCGGAGGCCGCCGGCGAGGAACAGGCGCAGACCTGTGCCGAGATCGGGGTTCTCGGCGCCCTGGCCGGGATCGTCGGCTCCGTCATGGCGGCCGAATGCGTAAAACTCCTCGCCGGGGCCGGAACGCTCCTGGACGGCCGATTGTTGCTTTATGACGCGCTGGACGCGGAGACCCGGATATTCCGGGCCCGAAAGCGGGACGACTGCCCGGTCTGCTGCGATTCCTGAGCGACCCGCGCCGTCGTCGGAACGCGCACCGGAAATTCCGTGCATCGAGCCGCTCCGTACCGTGCCGGGCGTCCAATTCGCCCTGTATGGTCGGGCAGGGCGCCGCCACGGACGACGGTAAAGCCGGTGGAGCGAGATCCGTGAGAATCGCGATCGTCGGAACCGGAGCCATGGGCTCCGTCTACGCCGGCTACCTTGCCGAAGGCGGTCACGAGGTGCTCGCGTACGACACCTGGACCGACCACATGTCCGCGATCCGGCAACACGGGTTGCGCATCGACGGTCCGGACGGGAGCCGCAGGATCCGGGGAATTCGCGTTATCGAGGACATGGCGAGCGCCGTAGACTGCGATCTCGTCGTCATCGCCACCAAGGCGCGGGACGCCGTCGCCGCCGCCAGCGCCGTTCGACCGGTTCTCGGGCCGAACGCCGTCGCGTTGACCATCCAGAACGGTCTCGGCGCCGGCGAACGGGTCGGCGCAATCCTGCCCGCCGGGCGGGTGCTCCTGGGCGTAGCGGAAGGATTTGGCGCATCCGTCGAGGGTCCCGGCCACGTCGCGCACACCGCCATGCGATGCGTTCATCTCGGAGACCTGGACTTCCATGACCCGGAACGACTGGAAACCGTCGGCGAAGCGTGGCGCGAGAGCGGGTTTCCGGTCCGGACCCACGCGGACATCCTCCCGGTCGTATGGGAAAAATTCCTCTGCAACGTCGCGCTGAGCGGCTCCTGCACCGCGATCCGATGCACGGTCGGCGAACTCCTCGCGGATCCGGAACGATGGGCGATCGGCATGGGCTGCATGCGGGAGGCGTACGAAGTCGCGCAGGCGGAAGGGACTCGGTTTTCCTTCGAGGACCCGGTGGCGCATGTGACCGGCTTTGCGCGCGACCTCGGCCATGCGCGCCCGTCCATGCTGCTGGATCACATGGCCGAGCGGCCGTCGGAACTGGATGCGATCAACGGCCAGGTATCGAGTCGAGGCAGGAGGCTCGGCATCGCTACGCCATACAACGACACGCTCGTCGCCGTTCTCAGAGCCCGCGAAGCGCCGTGGACACGGCGCGGGAAATCTACGAATTCACGGTAAATCCCCACACGACGCACGCGGGAGTGCGAAGTCGAATCCAGGGATCGGCCCAGGCTCTCCATCCCCGCTACTCTGGCGGCAACGACTCGTCAAATGCCGGAGAGTACGCCGATGACCGAAAACGAGATTACGAAGAACTTGAGGGACCCGGATCGCGACGCCGAGAGCCGGCAAGAGAAGCATGAGGCCATGCTCAGGGAGGCTCTCTCGCGACCGGACATTCGCGAAATGACGGAAGTCTACGGAGATTGGCGAGAACGGGATCGGCTCCTCGAACCCTTTCGCTCTATGACCGCAAGACGGTATTCGGCCTCGACATCGGACAGGTGCAATCTCGAGCCGTAGCTGTTCGCACGGTCATCCCAGTGCATCCCGCGTCCAGAGAAAGAGGTGTCGCCGTGCTACTGGCAAGTCGCCGTTTCGACGGGAATCCGGCGTTCGGGAGACCGCGTCCGCAGATTGAATTCGGTTCGGTCATGCGAAATTGCCTGGCGCCGTCGGCGAGGCGGCCCTACGCCGTCGTGCCCTTCAAATTCCAGGCGCCGCGCCGTGTCGGCCCATATCCTCAGCCGTGTCACGACTGACCCCGGATAGAGAAGCGCTCCGCCCGGTCGCGACAATATCAGCCATCGACCAGACCGCCCCGAGGTATCGTCACCTCATGCGTATCCGCCCGGGACTCCGGGACACTGAGGCACGAAACGCCACAATCCGTTCCGGGAAACCGCCGGGGCGACGAACCCTTCACGGAGCGACCCCCGCAGGGCCGAGGCGAGATCCGCGCTCGCCGGTCCGGACTCCGTCCCGGTGCCCTCGGGTTATCCGATCCGCAAGCCCTCGCCGTCGAACCGGTGCAGCTTGTCCGGATCCGGGCTCAGATACACCGTATCGCCATGCGCGACGTCGAACTCTCCGTCGGAGCGAACGATGATCGGTTCGGGCGAGACGTCGCTCGCATGCACGTAGAAGAAGGTGTCGGAGCCGAGATGCTCGGAGACCCCCACCGTTCCGGACCAGAGGCCGCTCTCCTTCGAGACGCCGAGATGTTCGGGGCGGATGCCGACTGTCGCCGCGTCGTGTCGTTCCGCCTCCGTGCCCCGAAGGAAGTTCATCTTCGGGGATCCGATGAACCCGGCGACGAAAAGATTGCGGGGCGCGCGATAGAGTTCCAGCGGCGATCCGACCTGCTCGATCACGCCGTCGCGCAGGACGACGATCTTGTCCGCCATGGTCATGGCCTCGACCTGGTCGTGGGTGACGTACACCATCGTCGTCCCCAGCGTGTTGTGCAATTCGCTGATTTCGACCCGCATGTTGACCCGCAGGGCGGCGTCGAGATTCGAGAGCGGCTCGTCGAACAGGAAGGCGGTCGGCTCCCGGACGATGGCCCGGCCGATGGCGACCCGCTGCCGCTGTCCGCCGGAGAGCTGGCCGGGGCGGCGGTCGAGATAGTCGGTTAGGTTGAGCACCTCTGCGGCGCTCTCCACCTTGCGGTCCCGCTCGGCGCGCTCCACGCCCGCCATCCTGAGCGGAAAGGCGATATTGCTCCGCACGGACATGTGCGGATAGAGCGCGTAGGACTGGAACACCATCGCGAGACCGCGTTTCGCCGGCGGCGTCAGGGTCGCGTCCGTGCCGTCGATGGTGATGACGCCGGTCGTCACGTCTTCGAGTCCGGCGATCAGCCGCAGGAGCGTCGACTTGCCGCAGCCGGACGGCCCGACGAAGACCACGAACTCCCCTTCCTCGACGATCAGGTCCAGCGGCGGGATCACCTCCTGGGCGCCGAAGCTCTTGGATACGTCTTCGAGGGTGATACGTCCCATGGATCAGTCCTTGCGCATGCCGGAAGCCGCCCTGGCGCCGCGCTACTTCACGGCGCCGAAGGTGAGGCCGCGCACCAATTGCTTCTGGCTGAACCAGCCGAGAATCAGAATCGGCGCGATCGCCATCGTCGAGGCGGCGCTGAGCTTGGCGTAGAACAGCCCCTCGGGGCTGGAGAAACTGGCGATGAACGCCGTCAGGGGCGCCGCCTTGGCCGCGGTGAGGTTGAGCGTCCAGAAAGCCTCGTTCCAGGCCAGGATGACGTTCAAGAGGACCGTCGAGGCGATCCCCGGCAGCGCCATCGGGGTCAGCACGAACAGGATTTCCGACCGTAGGGTCGCGCCGTCCATGCGCGCGGCCTCGAGGATGTCGACCGGAATCTCCCGAAAATACGTGAACAGCATCCAGACGATGATCGGCAGGTTGATCAGCGTCAGCACGATCACGAGGCCGATGCGGGTGTCGAGCAGGTTGGTGTCGCGGAAGATGAGGTAGAGCGGGATCAACACGCCGACCGGGGGCAGCATCTTGGTGCTGAGCATCCACATCAGCACGTCCTTGGTGCGGGGTCCGGGCACGAAAGCCATCGCCCAGGCCGCCGGCAGCGCGATCGCGAGGCCGAGCGCGGTGGACCCGAAGGAAGTGACGACGGAATTCCAGAAGTGCTTGAAGTAGTCCGTGCGCTGGTTGACCGCCTCGTAAGCCGACAGGTTCCAGTCGAAGAACAGGAAGGAGGGCGGCGAGGCGATCGCCTCCGCCTCGGTCTTGAACCCGGTCAGGAAGGTCCAGAGGATCGGGAAGAACAGCAGGAGACCCACCGTCCACGCCGCAATAGACGTCACCGTCTTGCGGGTCGGACTGACTGCGCGGGCCACGGTCAGGCGTCCAGGGTCCGGCCGATCATGCGCATCAGGAAGATGGCGACGATGTTGGCGAGGATGATGGCGATCACGCCGCCGGCCGAGCCGCCGCCGACGTCGAACTGAAGCAGCGACTGCGCGTAGACCAGAAACGTCAGATTGGTCGTCGCCGTTCCCGGCCCGCCGTTGGTAGTGACCAGGATCTCGGCGAAGATCGACAGGAGGAAGATCGTCTGGATGAGAATCACGACCGTGATCGCGCGCGCGAGATGCGGGAGGACCACGAAGGCGAAGCGGTTGAACGCGCTCGCGCCGTCCATCTCGGCCGCTTCCAGCTGCTCGCTGTCGAGCGACTGCAGCGCGGTTAGCAGGATGAGCGTCGCGAAGGGCAGCCATTGCCAGGACACGATCAGGACGATCGACGCCAGCGGCGCCTGGGCCAGAAAGTCGAAAGGTTGCATCCCGAGCGACGTCGCGAACTGTCCGAAGAGCCCGTTGACCGGGTTCATGAACATGTTTTTCCAGACCAGGGCCGACACCGTCGGCATCACGAAGAACGGCGCGATCACGAGCACCCGTACGATGCCCTGCCCCCAGATCGGTTGATCGAGAAGCAGAGCGAGAAGCACGCCGCCCACGACCGTGATGACCAGGACTCCGATCACCAGCGTGAGCGTGTTGCGGACGGCGTCGGTGAAGGAGGGGTCGGTGAGGAAGAACTCGTAGTTCAGCCATCCCGTCCAGGCGTCCGCGCTCGGGATCTTCAGGAACTCCCAGCCGAACGCGCCGATGGCGATTTCGTTGCCTGTCGGCATCAGGAGGTTGAAGCGGAGGAAAGAGAAGTAGATCGTCAGCGAGAGGGGAATGAGCATCCAGCCGAGCAACAGAATCACGGCCGGAGAGATCATGAGCCGGGCGGCAGATCGCGAATGCTTCGTGGCCATCCCTGGATCCCTGGTTCAATTCCCGCGCTGCGCACGGTTCGGTCCGTGGCGCTCCGGCATGGGCGAGGGCCGGTCGGACAGGATGCGGCGACCGGGGCCGGCCGGAAGCCGGCCCCGGTCTTCAGGAAGGTTTACTGGATGTAACCCGCCTTTCTCATTTCGCGCTCGGCGAAGGCCTGCGAGTTCTCGAGGGCCTCCTCGACCGACTGCGATCCCGCCAGCGCGGCGGAGATCTGCTGTCCGACATAGGTCCCGATCCCCTGGAACTCGGGAATCGCGACGAACTGGACACCCGTGTAGGGAACCGGCTCGAGCGTCGCGTCGGCCGGGTTCGCGGCGAGGATCGACTCGCGAACCGTCTCCGCGAACGGAGCCGCTTCGAGGTACATCGGGTTGGCGTAGGTCGACTTGCGCGTGCCCGGAGGCGCCGCGACCCATCCTTCGGACTCGCCGACCAGCTCCACATATGCCTTGGAGGTCGACCAGGCGAGGAACTCTTTCGCTGCCGCAGCCTTCTGCGAGCTGGACGGAATGGCGAGCGCCCAGGCCCAGAACCAGCCGGCGCCCTTGTCGGTGACCTGCATCGGCGCCGCGGTGAAGTCCGTCTTGTCCGCCACCGTCGACTCGTTCGGGTTGTAAATGAACCCGGCCGCGGAGGTCGCGTCGACCCACGTGGCGCACTTGCCGTCGGCGAAGAGGGCGCGGTTCTCGTTATGGCCGTTGGCGGATGCGCCCGGAGGACCGTAGTTGTTCATCAGGTCCACGTAGTAGTTCACCGCGGTGACCCACGGCTCGCTGGTCAGCTGCGGATTCCATTCCATGTCGAACCAGCGGCCGCCGAAGGCGTTCACCATCGGACCGACGAAAGCCATGTTCTCGCCCCAGCCGGCCTTGCCGCGCTGGCAGGTGCCGTAGACGCCGTTGTCCGGGTCGTGGAGCGCCGCGGCGTATTCGGCGAGCTGGTCGTAGGTCATCTGGGCCGGCACGTCGATTCCGGCCGCGTCGAACAGGTCCTTGCGGTAGAACGTGAACGAGCTCTCGGCGTAGAACGGCACCGCATACAGGGTTCCGTTCGCCGAAAGGCCGTTGCGGACGCTCTCGTAGATGTCGTCGTAGTCGTAGTCGTCGCCCAGGTCGTCCAGGCCGGTCAGCCAGCCGAGGCCGCCCCAGATCGGGGCCTCGTAGGCGCCGATGGTGATGATGTCGAACTGGCCGCCGCCGGTCGCGATATCGGTCGTGACCCTCTGGCGCAGCACGTTCTCTTCCAGCACGACCCAGTTCAGGGTGTGTCCGCTGGCCGCTTCCCATTGCGGCGACAGCTTTTGCATGATGATCATGTCGGAGTTGTTCACCGTGGCGATGGTCAACTCCTCGGCGGTCGCGGCCGTTCCGATCATGCCGGCCGCTGCGAGCGCAGCCGAGAACGGCAAGCCCAATTTCTTGAAGTTCATTCCAGATCCTCCGTGATTGCGATTTAGCACCGGACGCAACCATACTGCCACGGGGCGGAGTCGGTCAAACGGCCCGCGCGTCCGAACGGACGACCGCAACGGCTCGCGGCTCCGATATCACGATCGCAGAACGCGCCGGATCGGGAGAATTCGCCGCTTGCGGGACCGATCGGCGCCGGTCCGCGCGCCGGGACGGTCCGTCACGGAACGCTTTTCGGTGCGAACGGGCGGTCCTTCCGACTCGCCGCGCCCCAACCCACCCCCTTCGCAGGGCGCCGGGCCGCCCCGGTCGCCGCCGGCGACGAGGACGACCGTTCGGAAGGTTCCCTCAGGCAGCGCCCGGATTGTTCGGATGCGTCGTCCAGTTCGCGTATCGGTCCGAAACGGTCTGGCCCGTTCGGGTGTCCGTGGCGCCCACCGGCAGCGTTTCCATGTCGATGCAGCCCTCCACCGGACAAACGTTCACGCAGAGGTTGCACGCGACGCATTCCTCGTCGATGACCTCGAACACCCGCCCGGGACGCATCGCGATCGCCTGGTGCGACGCGTCTTCGCAGGCGGCGTAGCAGCGCCCGCACTTGATGCAGAGATCCTGGTCGATCCGGGCCTTGGTCACGTGGTTCAGGTTGAGGTACTGCCAGTCGGTCACGTTGGAGACCGCGCGGCCACGAATCGAATCCAGATCCGCATGGCCCCGCTCGTCCATCCATTGCCTGAGGCCGGCCGTCAACTCGTGCACGATCCGGAAGCCGTAGGCCATCGCCGCCGTGCAGACCTGTACCGTTTCGCAGCCGAGCGCGATGAACTCCGCCGCGTCCCGCCACACGCCGATGCCGCCGATGCCGGAGATCGGGAACCCCTTCGTCTCGGAATCGCGCGCGATCTCCGCCACCATGTGCAACGCCACCGGACGAACCGCCGGGCCGCAATATCCGCCGTGTGTGCCCTTTCCGTCGATCATGGGCTCCGGCGAGAAACTGTCCAGATTCACGCTGGTGATCGAGTTGATGGTGTTGATCAGGCTCACCGCGTCCGCGCCGCCCTTTTTCGCCGCGCGGGCGGGGTAGCGCACGTCCGTGACGTTCGGCGTCAGCTTCACGATCACGGGCATCCGGGTGCTGGCCTTGCACCAGCGGGTGACCATCTCGATGTATTCGGGCACCTGCCCGACGGCGGAACCCATGCCCCGCTCGCTCATTCCGTGCGGGCAGCCGAAATTCAGCTCCACGCCGTCGGCGCCGGTCTCCTCCACCTGGCGAAGGATCGACGTCCAGCACGGCTCCTCGCAGGGGACCATCAGCGATACCACCATGGCCCGATCCGGATAGTCGCGCTTCACCGCCTTGATCTCGTCGAGGTTCGTCTGCAGCGGCCGGTCGGTGATCAACTCGATGTTGTTCATGCCGAGAAGCTGCCGGTCCGGCCCCCAGACGGCGCCGTAGCGCGGCCCGTTCACGTTGACGATCGGCGGGTCCAGCCCGAGGGTCTTCCATACCACCCCGCCCCAGCCCTGTTCGAAGGCCCGCCGCACGTTGTATTCCTTGTCCGTCGGCGGCGCCGACGCCAGCCAGAACGGATTCGGCGACCGAATGCCGACGAACTCCGTCGCAAGACTTGCCATGATCCCTCTCCCGCTCTTCGCGCGGCGCCTAGCCCGTCAGGGTCCGATGGATGTCCTCGGCCGCGTCCCGACCCTGCGCCACCGCCGTGACGGTCAGGTCCTCTCCCCGGGAGACGCAGTCGCCGCCAGCCCAGACCCCTTCGACGCTCGTGCGTCCGCGCTCGTCCACGGCGACCTTTCCGTTCTCCAGGACGAGGGCCCCGTCCTCCACGATCCCGAGACGCTGCCCGATCGCGATCAGCACCTGGTCCGCCGGGACGCGGATAGACTCCGCCGTTCCCGCTCCGTCGCCCGTGCGCGCCAACTCCACCTCCCGAACGGCGCCGGACTCGGCGTCGCCGCGAACCGCGACCGGCTGTACGTTCACGAGAATGCGCACGCCCCGTTTCAATGCGAGTTCCTGTTCGAAGGCCGAAGCCTTCATCCGGTCCCTTCCCCGCCGATAGGCGAGGGTGACGCTGTCCGCTCCGAGCAGCTTCGACTGCACCGCCGCATCGATCGCCGTCATGCCGCCGCCGATCACGACGACGTGCCGGCCTACGGGGACGGAGGCGAGATCGCCGGCCTGTCGAAGGTCGGCGATGAACGAGACGGCGTCCTCCACGTTCTCGCAGTCGACGCCCTCGGCGGCGAGCGCGTTGACCCCGGAAAGCCCGATGCCGAGAAACACCGCGTCGAACCCGTCGAGAAACGCGGGGATATCCGGTGCGCCGGAATCCTGGCCGGCGCGGACCTCGATCCCGCCGACGGAGAGAAGCCAGTCGACCTCGCGCGCCGCAAACCCGTCCACGGTCTTGTAGGACGCGATGCCGAACTCGTTCAGCCCCCCGGGCTTCGTGCGGGTCTCGAAGATCACGGCCCTGTGACCCCGCATCGCGAGGCGATGCGCACAGGCTAGACCCGCCGGCCCGGCGCCGAGTACCGCCACCGTGCGGCCGGTCTCCGGCGCGCGTTCGTACGGATGCTCGCCGGAATCGATCAGCGTGTCGGTCGCGTAGCGCTGCAGGAGCCCGATCTGGACCGGCAGCCCCTCCGCCGCCTCGCGGACGCAGGCTTCCTCGCACAGCGTCTCGGTCGGACAGGCTCGCGCGCACATTCCGCCGAGAATGTTCTGGTCGAGGATGGTTCGCGCCGCCGCCTTCGGCACGCCGGACGCGATCTGCCGAATGAACAGGGGAATGTCGATCTCGGTCGGACAGGCGGTGACGCAGGGCGCGTCGTGACAGAAATAGCAGCGGTCCGCAGAGACCAGCGCCTCATGCGCGCTCAAGGGCTTGTGGAGGTCCGCGAAGTTCTCCTCGTAGGCTTCCCCGGGCAACCGTGCGGGAACCACGCCGGGCGACAGTTCGGAATTGGCCAATCCCCATCTCCCAAAGCACCATGCCGGCGACGACTTCCGGCACCCAAGGCGTCCATCATGTTCTATCCCGGTGCCGTGTCAAGCGAAACGGCCGCAAACGGCAAGGGCTTCGGGCCGGCCGGCGACGGGTTCGTCCAGAGGCGGAATCCGCTCTCGCCGTCAGGCGAGAGCGCGGCGCGCCGGCCTGACGAGACGCAGCGTCCGCTCCGGCGCCGTCGCATCCAGGACGGCCTCCGAATGGGTCGCGACGATCAATTGTCCGCCCCTCTCCCGCGCCGCCTCGCGAAGGAGGTCGTAGACCTTCCGCTGCAGGACGGGATGCTGGTGCGCGTCGGGCTCGTCCAGCAGCAGCACCGCAGCGGGCCGCGCGTAGAGGAACGCAAAGAGCAGGAGCGTCTGAAGCGATCCGCTCCCGGCGCTGGCGAGATCCAGAGGCCGGGTGCAGGCGGGATCGCGGTATTCGCAATGGATGTGGGGTCGGCTCGGGGAATAGACCGGCCTGATCAGCTCAATCCGAAAGAGATCCTGCATGTGCTTCGCAAGCCGCTCCCAACGGGGCGCGTCCCCGGCCGAGGCGACTTCCCACAGGAGGTTTCGCAGGATCTCGCCCGCGCGCCCCTGGCCGACGAGCAGGTCCTGCATGCCCTGCTCCCGCCTCGGCTCGTCGCGCTCGATCCCGGAAAGCGGCGGGACGAAAACGACGGCCAGCGCATCCGCTTCGTCCGGGGGGAACCGCCGGATCGCGTCGAGCCCGAGCCTTCCCGCGTCCTTCGGGCGCAGGTACGCCTGCTCCGGATTGGCGTAGCGAAGCTCGATTCCGCAACTCCACGAGGCGGCGCCGGACTCGCCGTCGATTTCGATCTCGATCGGCCGCCGCGCGCCGGCCGCGCCCCGGGCGCCGACGACCCTCCGGTCTTCCCACAGCAGGTTCATTTCGCGCACGGGAACCGAAGCGAGGTCGGAGCGCAGAATTCTGACGCCCGACCGCCCGATGCGCTCTCCGCTCTCGCGCGCCGCAACCCACCGGTCGAGGAGGAGCTTCCACGTCGCGATGGCCTGCAGAACCGTGGACTTTCCGGCGTCGTTCGGGCCGGCGAGTACCGTCGTTTCCGCGAGTTCGAACGTCTCGTCCCGGAACCGTTTGAAGTTCGCGATCCGCACGCGCCGGATCGTCCCGTGCCCTCCATAACGGTCCGCGGCGTACCCTACGTCGTTCGCCCGGTTCGCCCCGAAGGAACGCACTCTTGCGGAAGCGAAGTCCGTTCCCTGTCGGCAGGCCACCCGAGGGGGGGTCAGCCGACCCGGCGGCTTCGACACCGGCCGAAACGTCGCGCAGGGCGCCCCGATCGACGCTTCTTCCCGTGACGGTCACGGCAGGCCAGCGGCCAATTGCGGAGACCGCCCCGCGTACTGCGCCGCGGCGTCCGCTCGCTCGATACCGGGACGGGCGCCCCTTACAGCATGGACGGAAGCACGCGGTCCGGCGGGCTGTGGCCGTCGGCGAAGGTCTTGATGTTGATCAGGACTTTCTCGCCCATGTCGATCCGGCCCTCGATGGTCGCGGACCCGACATGCGGCAGCAACACAGCGTCCGGAATTCCCATGAGTCTCGGATGCGGCACCGGTTCGTTCTCGAACACGTCGAGGCCGACGCCGGCGATCCGCCCCTGCGCCAGCATCCGGGTCAGCGCCGCCTCGTCGATCACGTCGCCGCGGGAGACGTTGACGATATAGGCCTCGGGTTTCAGGAGCTGGAGGCGCCGGGCGGAGAGCAGATGGTAGGTCGCCGGCGTTCGCGGGCAGTTCACCGAGACGATGTCCATCCTCGCCAGCATCTGGTCGAGGCTCTCCCAGTAGGTCGCACCGAGTTCCTGCTCGACGGACGGGTTCACGCGGCGCCGGTTGTGGTAATGCACCTGCAGGCCGAAGGCGGACGCGCGCCGCGCGATCGCCTTGCCGATCCGGCCCATGCCGACGATTCCGAGGCGCTTGCCGTGGATGCGGTGCCCGAGAAAGCCGGTCGGCGTCCAGCCGGTCCACTCGCCCCGCTCCAGAACCCGCGCCGACGAGAACAGCCGGCGCGGAACGGACAGGATCAGCGCCATGGCGAAATCGGCCGTGTCTTCGGTCAGCACGTCCGGCGTGTTGGTGACCATGACGCCCCGGTTCAGGGCGGTCTCCACGTCGATATGGTCGAAGCCCGCGCCGTAATTCGCGATCAGCTTCAGGCGCGGACCGGCGCGGGCCAGGAGCCGCTGGTCGATCTTGTCGGTGACGGTCGGCACCAGCACGTCGGCGGTGGCCATCGCGTCGGCGAGCGCCGGCTCCGACATGGCTTCGTCGGTCTCGTTCAGGGCGGTGTCGAACAGCTCGCAGAGCCGGGTTTCCACGGGCTCGGGCAGTCGACGGGTGACCACGACCCGAAGTCGTTCCGCATTCATCAGGTGCCTCCCGGAGAAGCCCGCCGCGCTGCCGGCCCGGGGCGGTGGTACCACATTCGGCGGCCGTTGGGAAACGCCCCGACGGCACGGCTCAAAGGATTATCGCCGCGGCCAGCGCCAGCGCCAGTCCGACGATCACGCCGCGCAGGAAACGGGGGTCCCACGCCAGGCTCGATTCGTCGTCCTCCGGCTCCGGGGGCTTCGGCGACAGGAGCCTCTCGGCGATCGCCGGCAGCTGCGGACTCAGGCTCACCAGCACCGACACGGTCTCCTTGAGGTCGTTCGCGGCGCGCTTCGCGCCGACGTTCTCCTCCACCCATTCCTTCACCACGGGCTTCGAGACCTCCCAGATGTCCAGATTCGGATCCAGGCCCCGCGCAACGCCTTCCACCACCGCCATGGTCTTCTGCAGCAGGAGCAGCTGCGTCTGGGTCCGCATTCCGAACCGCTCGGTCACCGAAAAGAGCTGCGCGAGCACGCGCCCCATGGAGATGTTCGCCGCCCGCTCCCCGAAGATCGGCTCGATGATGCTTCGGAGCGCCTGCGCGAAGGCGTGAATGTCCTGGTCCGCCGGGAGGTAGCCGACGTCGCGATGCGCCCGCGCGGACCGGAGATAGTCCCGGGTGTGAAACCCGTAGAGGATGTTCGCGTAGGCGCGCCGGGTGGTGCCGTTGAGCCGGCCCATGATGCCGAAGTCCATCAGCACCACGGCGCCGTCCGGCGCGATGCGCAGGTTTCCGTGATGCATGTCGGCGTGGAACAGCCCGTCGCGCAGGGCGCAGCGGAGGAATAGCTGCAGGAGGTCCGCCGCCGTCTCCTCCGGCGTGCGGCCCGCGGCGCGCATCGCGGGAACGTCGTCGATCGGCGTCCCGTCCTCCCAGCCGCTGGTCAGCACCCGTCGCGCCGTCAGGCGCCAGACGGGACGGGCGGCGCGAAACCCCGGATCCGACGCGATGTTGTCAGCGAACTCGGCCGCCAGCGCCGCCTCGTTCAGGAGGTTCATCTCGTTGGTGACGGAGCGCCGGAAGTTCCGCACCACCGCCTCGGCCCGAAGCCGCCGAAACCCCGGGCGCAGGACGCTGAGGATCCGGGCGACCAGCAGGAACGCCGCGGTGTCCCGCTCGAAAGTTGCCTCGATGCCCGGGCGCAGGATCTTGACCGCGACCGGCAGGCCGGTTTCCTTGTCCACGGCGCGGTGCACCTGGGCGATGGACGCGGCCGCGACCGGCGGTCCGAAGTCGTCGAACAGCTCGCCGACCGGACGGCGAAGCTGGTCCTCGACGGTCTCCCTCGCCTCGGCGTCGGAGAAGGACGGCAGCCGGTCCTGGAGCGGGCGCAGCATCCGGGCCAGGTCGCTGCCCAGGATGTCCGGCCGCGTGGCCAGCGACTGGCCGAACTTGACGTAGGCCGGGCCGAGCGCGACCAGCGCTCGGGTCACCGGCGAGAGGGAGGGATTGCCGCGCACGCCGAACGGGCGAAGCGGCCAGCAGACGCAGGCCAGCGCGCGCACGCCGACGCGGGAAAACCCCATGCCCTCCAGGACCGGGTAGAGCGCGTTGTTGCGCGCCAGCGTTCCTGCGAACCGGGCCAGTCGCAGCAGGCTCAGCACGGTTCCGATCACGGGGTCAGACCCGCCAGCCGGAGTGCAGCGCGACGATTCCGAGCGAAAGGTCGCGCCACTTGACCAGCGAGAATCCCGCCCCGGTCATGAGTTCCGCCAGCGTCTCCTGATCGGGAAAGCGCCGAATGCTCTCCACCAGATACCGGTACGCCGCCTCGTCCTGTGCGACGACCGACCCGATGCGCGGGATCGCCTCGAACGACCAGGCGTCGTAGAGACGCTCGACGCCGGGGGAACGGACGCGGCTGAATTCGAGGCACAGGAACCGGCCGTTCACGCGCAGCACGCGGTACGCCTCGCCGAGTACCGCCTCGACATCCGCGACGTTGCGGAGCCCGAAGGCGACCGTGACCGCGTCGAAGGTGCGGTCCGGGTAGGGCAGCGCGGCGCCGTCGGCGCAGATCCACCGGAGCGCGTCGCCGTAGGACGAGGCCTCTCGCCGGTCGCGGCCCTTCGACAGCATCGCCTCGGCCATGTCGCAGACGTCGATCCCGACTTCGCCGTTGGCGCGATCGAGGAGCCGGAAGGCGATGTCTCCGGTTCCCCCGGCGAGATCCAGGATTCGCATGCCGGGCCGCGGCGCGAGCCAGTCCGCCATGGCGTCCTTCCAGAGGCGGTGAATTCCGAACGACATCAGGTCGTTCATCACGTCGTAACGCCCGGCGACGCTGGTGAAGACGTCGCGGACGAGACCGGGCTTCGTGTCCCGCGAAACGCGCCGGTATCCGAAGTCGACTTCCTCGTCGTCCGGCGGCGGGGCGGCTCTCTCCTGCATGAGCCGAGAGTAGCGCTTGCGCCGGTCGCCTGCTATGGGAAACCGGCGCCCCCCGGGACGGCCCCGCGTCGGCGCCCCGAGACCCCCCGCTGGATTCGCCGCCATGCCGGAATTGCCCGAAGTGGAGACCGTTCGCCGGGGGCTGGAACCCCTCGCCGCCGACCGGCGCGTCCACTGCGCCGAAATTCGGCGTCCCGACCTGCGCTGGCCCTTGCCGAAGGACCTCGCCGCCCGGCTGGAGGGGAAGCGCATCCTGTCCCTCGGGCGCCGGGCCAAATTCCTGCTCTGGCGCCTCGACAGCGGCGATACGCTGATCTCCCATCTCGGCATGTCCGGCCGGTTTCTGGCCCTCGCCGGCGACCGGGTGCGCCAACCCGGCCGGTGCGCGCTGGGAGCTCGTGCCCCGGATCCCTCAGCGGGGCCGCACGACCACGTGATTCTGGATCTCGCGGGCGATTCCGGGGAACTCGAGACCCGAATCGTCTATCGCGACCCGCGGCGCTTCGGCGCCATGGACCTCGCGCGGACGGAACGTCTCGACGCCCATCCCTGGCTCGTGGGCCTCGGGCCGGAGCCGCTCGGAAACGCGTTCTCGGCCGACTGGCTCGCCGAACGCTTCCGGGGCCGCCGCGCACCGGTGAAGAACCTGCTTCTCGACCAGCGAACCGTCGCCGGAATCGGCAACATCTACGCGTCGGAAGCGCTGCACCGCGCCGGGATCGCGCCGCGGCGCGCCGCGGGTCGAATCGGGGCGGAGCGCGTGGTCCGGCTTTGCGCCGCCGTCCGGGAGGTTCTCCGGGAGGCGATCGAGGCGGGCGGCTCCAGCCTCCGCGACTTCCGCCACGCGGACGGCGACCTAGGGTATTTTCAGCATCGGTTCGCCGTCTACGGACGCGACGGCGAGGCCTGCCCGACCGTCGGTTGCGAGGGCCGGATCCGGACCGTCCGGCAGTCGGGGCGCTCCAGCTTCTGGTGCCCGAGGTGCCAGCGATGAGGAGGCATGCGGCCGCGGATCTCTTCGCCCAGGCCGCGCCCTTCGTCTTCGTCTTCGCGTGGTCGACCGGCTTCATCGGCACCAAGCTCGGCGTCGCCTACGCGGAGCCCTTCACCTTTCTCGCCTGGCGCTACCTGTTCGCGCTCGCGCTGATGACGCTGATCGTCGCGCTCTGGCGCGCGCCCTGGCCCCGCTCGCTGCGGCAGGTCGGGCATGCGGCCGTCGTCGGAATCCTGATGCACGGTTTCTATCTCGGCGGAATCTTCTGGGCGATCGCCCACGGCATGTCGGCCGGCATCGCGGCCCTCCTGGCCGGATTGCATCCGCTGGTGGCCGGCGTCCTGGCCGGCTGGGTCCTGCGGGAGACCGTCACCCTGCGCCGCTGGGCCGGCCTGGCCCTCGGATTTGCCGGAATGGCGATGGTGGTGGGCGGAGAGCTCGGCACGGGCGCGCCGTCGCTCCTCGGCGTGTTCGCCTGCCTCCTGGCCGTGTTCGGAATCGCGGCCGGCACGGTCTGGCAGAAGCGCTTCGGCGGCAGCACGAACATCCGCGCGTCGCAGGCGATCCAGTTCGCCGCCGCCGGCGCGATGATGGCGGTCCTGTCCGCGACGTTCGAGACCGGAGAGGTGGAGTGGGCCGGCGAGTTCGTGCTGACCATGCTCTGGCTGGTCGTGGTGCTGTCCGTGGGCGCCGTCACCCTGTTCTACTGGCTGACCCGCCGCGGCGAGGTGGCGCGGCTCGCGAGCTACTTCTACCTGATCCCGCCCTGCACTGCGATCGAGGCGTATCTGATCTTCGGCGAAAGGCTGGGCTGGGTCGCGCTCGCCGGCATGGCGGTCATCGCGGCCGGCGTGGCGATCGCCACGCGTCCGTAGCCGTCCCGGCTCGGGCCGCGACGGGCCCGCCGGACGCGACCGAAACCGAGCGTCGATTCGGTGCGCCGACCGCCCCGAATCCCCCGCGTCACGGCGGCGGCGGAACCTCTACCCGGTCGCTTCGCCGAAACTCACCATCCACTTGACTCCGAAGCGGTCCTTGCAGCATCCGAAATAGGACCCCCAGAACATGTCCTGCATCGGCATCTCGACCTCGCCCCCTTCCGCCAGCCCGGCCAGGAGCGCGTCCGCCTGGCTGCGGCTCCCGGCGTCCACCGAAATCGAGAAGTTGCCGGCGAAGTCGGCCCACATATGGCTCGCATGGTCGCTTCCCATCAGCACGCTGGAGCCGAAGGGGAGCGAGACGTGCATGATATGGTCCGGTTCCACCCCCGGCATGTCCATGTCCGGCGGGCCGTCCGCAAAGGTCTGCAGCATCGAGAATTCGCCGCCGAAGACGGACCGGTAATGCTCGAACGCCTCGCGGCACTTGCCCTCGGGAAAGAGAAGATACGGATTCAACGACATGGCGGTTTCCTCCCGTTGTCGATCGCGTCGCTCGAATTGCGGCGCCGCGAGTGTAGCCCAGGTCGCGTCATGCCGGCGGAAGCGATTCTCCCCGTCCGTCGCCGTCGACCGACCGGCTCCGACGCTCGGCGATCCTCCGGCGCGTCGCGTCGGAAACGCGACGGGCGTTACTGCCCCGTAGCCGGCGGAAGCGCAGAGTCGACGCGCCTTCCCTTCCGCTTCAGTTCGCCGCCAGGCCCAGCCGGGTGCGCTGCTCCGGCGGACAGCCTTCCTCGTCCAGGAGGCCGCACAGCAACTCCAGCATGCGGCGCCGCGGAGCGGGAGCCGTATCCCAGAGATTGTCCCGCTGTTCGGGATCCTTCCTCCGGTCGAACAGAAAGTCGCGGCGCGTTCGCGGATCGACCTCGATCGGCGATTTCCACATCGGGTACGGCACGGTCGGGTCGAACCGGCCCCGGTCTTCCGGCTCCGCCGGGCGCGCGCCGACACGACCGTCCACCGGATTGTCCACCAGGAGCGGCCGGTAGATCATCGTCGAATAGGTATAGAGCGGCGCCCCTTCGAGCGGAGACTTGAACAGCGTCCATTCCCCGTCGGTGGCGCAGACGCCCTGGCCGAAGGTTCCGTAGGTGATGCCCTCCCGGATCGACGTCCGGCTTCCGTCCAGGAGGGGAAGCAGGCTCCTCGAATGCCGGGTCTCGGGCGGCGGGGTTCCGCCGGCGGCTTCGATTACGGTGGAGAACAGGTCCACGGTCTGGGTGAGCGCCGCAATCCGCCGCCCCCTTCCCGGATATCGAGGGTGCCAGACCAGAAGCGGAATGTTGGCGTGGCTGTCCCAATGCGGATATTGCTTGCCGAACGCACCCCGCTCGCCGAGATCGTGCCCGTGATCGGTGGTGAAGAGGACGATCGTGTCGTCCCAGAGATCCGTCTCGTCCAGCACCGCCAGGAACCTGCCGAGCGCGGCGTCGACCATGGCGGTCTTGCCGTGATACTGGGCCCTCAGGAACGCCAGTTCCTCCGGCGTCGTCTGCGACATGAAAGCCTCGAGGTCGGCGTAGACCTGATACGGCGGCCAGACGTTGTAGTCGTCGGCCGATCCCTCCAGGTCCCCCGTATACATCGACGCGTAGGGCTCCGGCACGTGAAACGGCTCGTGGACGTCGAAGCTCTCGACCTGCAGGAAGAACGGCCCCCGCCCGGCGTAGTTCCGGAGCCACGCGCCGGCCGCGCCGAAGGTCTTCGCCGGGAAGAAATCCGCTTCCGTCTCGAAGTCCTTCACGTTCTCCCAGTATTGCCGCATGTGGTAGGGCGAGCGGAACTCGCTCATCTTCTCGACCCAGGCCGGAACGTCGCCCTTCGTCGGCAGCATGTGGTAGTCGGTCTCGTGCCCCCGGATCATCTCCAGCGTCATGAACCCCTGCATGTAGCCGTTCGCGGTCTCCTCCCAGTAGTGATAGTGGTCCGTCACCAGGCCCGTGTTGTAGCCCAGCGACTGGACCTCCCGCGGCAGTCTGGGATCGAACGCTTCGAGCGGTCCCCACGGGCGCCAGAGGAAGTCCTTGCGGCCGGCGAAGATTTCTCGCCTCGCCGGCATGCAGGGCAGGCTGGAGACGAAGTGGGCGTCGAAGACTGCGCACCGCCGCGCGAGCGCGTCCAGATTCGGCGTCCGGCAGACGCTCGACGGGTCGTAGGCCCGGAGCGCGCTCCGGTTCAGGCTGTCGACCAGGATCAGGATGACGTTCACGGCGCTCCTCCTCTCGTCGCGCGCGGCCGTGCCGCTCCCCGTGCCGCTCCCCGGGGATCGCGGGATCGCGCGCGTTCGGCGCCCGGGAAGCGCCGCGGCCGCGCGTCCGGGCCGGCTTCCCGCCGGTCTACGGTCGCACGAACGCCGACCGCCGTCGAGTTGACACCATGCAGCCGCGCCTATATCAAATCCGCCAGCCGGGTGCACCGGGAGACATGCGGAACGCCCGACAATCCTGCGATATCGGGAGGAATTCCATGGCAAACTCCATGACCAGCTACACCAGCCGGAGATCGGTGCTGAAAGGCGCCGCCGTCGCCGGCGCCGCGCTCGCGGCGCCCACCTTTTTCGTCGGCAAGGCGCATGCGGCCAACGAAAAGCTCAAGATCGGCATCATCCCCGCCTATTCCTTCGGCCTCTACTGGCTGATTCAGGACCAGGGCTTCGCGCCGGGCGTCGAGATGGAGTTCTCGGTGTTCCCCTCCGGCCCGCCGGCGATCGAAGCCATGGTCGGCGGTTCCGTCGAGGCGATCACGGTCGGGTCGGTCCCGCCGCTCGCAGCCATGTTCCGCAAGGTCGCGGATTTTCGCGAGATTTCGATCTGCGGCGACGCTTCGGGCCTCTTCCAGATCGTCGGAGCGCCGGACGTCAAGACCCTGGCGGACCTCGAGGGCCGGAAGGTCGCGGTGACCTCCGGGTCCAACTTCGATTTCTTCCTCGACGTGGCGCTGAAGGTCAACGGCCTCGCCGAGATGCCGTTCACCCGGGTGAACATGGAGCCGATCGACGGCCAGGCGGCGTTCATCGCCGGCGCGGTGGACGCGACCGTTCCGCTCGCCACCTCCCGTCAGCTCATCTACGACGCGCTGCCGGACGCCAACCTGCTCGTCGAGGGCGCGCAGATGCCGATCGACGCGCGCCCGAGCATCATGGACGTGTTCATGACCACCCAGCCCTCGGTGGACGCGCGCGAAGAGGCCTATGTCGAGGTGGTGCGCGCGTTCCACGACCAGGCGGTCGGCATGCTGCGCAGCGACAACGCGGCCGTGGTCGAGCGGATGGTGGCGTGGCAGGAGGGACTCGGGCGCGCCGGCGTCACGCCGGCCGAAGTCGAGCCGCTGCTGAACGGCTACTTCTATTTCGACGTCGCCGAGATCAAGGACGTCTACGCGCAGGGCATCCTGACCAACGCGCTCCGGGTGCAGTCCGAGTTCCTGGTCGCGAACGACCGCATCGGCGGCATGCCGGACCTCGACGCGCTGGTGTCGGACCAGATCGTCAAACTGATCTGAGGGGTGGAATCGCCCCGGAAATTCCTGACAGGGCGCCTCGCACTCGGCGCCCTGTCCGTCTCCGTCGTCCTCCTCGCCTACGCCTGGGTCACCAACCTTCCGGACAACAATCCCGCGCTCCTGCCGCCGATCTCGCACGTAGTCGGCTCCTTCGCGACCAACATCGAGACCGGCGTCCTGTTCGACGCCCTAGGCGCCAGCCTCTACCGGATCTGTCTCGGCTTCGCCTTCGGCACCGGATGCGCGCTGGTCCTCGGATGCCTGATCGGCTGGTACAAGCCGATCGAGCACCTGTTCGACCCGCTGATCGAGGCGGTGCGGCCCATTCCGCCCCTGGCCTACATCCCCATCGTCATCATCTGGTTCGGCATCGAGGAGTTCAGCCGCGTCCTCCTGATCTCGATCGCCTGCTTCATGGTCTGCGTCGTCAACGTGATCGCCGGCATGAAGAACGTCCCACAGGTTTACGTCGACGCCGCCTCGACCATGGGCGTGTCGCGGTTCCAGATCTTCTACACCGTCGCGATTCCGGCCGCGACGCCATTCATCTTCACCGGGTTCCGGATCGCGCTGGCGGCGGCCTGGACGACGCTGGTCGCGGCCGAGCTCATCGCCGCGCCGAGCGGCCTCGGGTTTCTCTTGCAGGAGGGGCGGCGATATTTCCTGACCGACCAGGTCATGATGATCATCGTGATCATCGGCGTCTGCGCCTTCACCATGGACCGGATCTTCCGGACCGTCCAGAAGCGGCTCACCCGCTGGTCCGAGGCGCGGGAGTGATGTCCGAGATCCTCGTCACGGGCCTGTCGCACACCTTCGGCGAGGGTACGCCGGACGCGCTGACGGTGCTCGAGGGCATCGACCTCGAGTTTCGCACCGGCAGCTTCAACGCCATCGTCGGCACGTCCGGCTGCGGCAAGTCGACCCTGCTCAAGATGATGGCGGGCCTCTACGCCCCGACGGAGGGCGCCATCACCCTCGACGGACGGAAGATCACCGGAACCGGGCGCGAGCGGGGGATGGTCTTCCAGCAGGACGCGGTGTTTCCGTGGATGACGGTGGCGCGAAACGTCTCCTACGGGCCCCGCCTGCGCGGCGCGAGCCGGGCGCGGCAGCGGGAGATCGAGCGGAAGTGGATCGACACCGTCGGCCTGACCGGCTTCGAGAACCGCTGGCCGCGGGAGTTGTCCGGCGGCATGCGCAAGCGGGTCGACATCGGCCGGGTCTACGCCAACGACCCGGAGGTGCTCCTGATGGACGAGCCCTTCGGCGCCCTGGACGCGCAGACCAAGGAGCGCATGCAGGCGGATTTGCTCGACGCCTGGCGGGAGAACAAGAAGACCGTCGTCTTCGTCACGCACGATCTCGAGGAGGCGATCTTTCTCTCCGACGAGGTCATCGTGATGTCGGCCCGTCCGGGCCGGATTCGCCATATCGAGGAGATCTCGCTGCCCCGGCCGCGCGAGCCCGAGATGCGGCTCACCGAAGGGTTTCTCGAGATCAAGCGCAAGCTCTGGGGCCTCCTGGAACACTGACGGTCCGACATGGCGCGATGCGGGCTCGTAGTGGCCCGGAACTTGACGCGATTCGATTGCCGAACGACGCGTTCCCGCCTCAGTTCCTCGTGCGTTGTGCCGCTGCTGGTACGGGTTTACCGGCAGGAGGTCGAATCCCGACTACTCCCGAGTCCGTCCCACCTGCCGGAGGATGCCACCGGTTTACTGCCATGCTCCCCGCGGGACGAAGCGCTTAGCGACGCCAAGACCGGCAACCCGGTGCAGAATCCGACTTTCGCTTCGGAGGGACGATACTTCGTGGTCTTGCACTGGAAGCGCCGACTTGCTCTCGTAGCCCAATTCGCACTACTAACCAAATCGCCGCTACGTCGTGGCAACGCTTGCGGGCTAACGCCGCGGCTATCGCAACGTCGAACCAAGCGGCCTGACGGCGGAGAGAATTTCCCGCGCGGCTTTCTCGGACTTCGCGTCAGGCCGAATGACTGGGGTCGACGAGCATCCGTTCGGCTTGTGCTCGCATTTTCCCTCTCGCTTCGTAATCGTTACCCCCTATCCACCGCTAATGAGCGTACGAAGGTTTGGAGCCAACTGCTCAAGCCCGAACCAATTTGGATCGTCGATCATCAAGACACACGGCGTCCTCGGAATAACACCTTCTTCGTTGGCAATGTCAATGGGCAAGCACACGCGCCAGTCGTCATAGGTCGCCCGGCGAAGTTCATCATCAGTAGTAACGCCATAGTGCTCTCTTAACCATTCCACAGCGCCGGACTCGTCGATGAAAGGAAGCCCTCGTTCAAGCGCCTTCCCTCGAAAAACTGCATTCGACACATTACAAAGCAGCACATCAAAATCGCCCACCAGATAGCGGTCATTGGTCGCCCTCTTCATGTGGCTTCGGGACTTATGACACTTAACCTTAAAGTGCGGAAAAGGGGTTATACGAGTTCCGGTGCGGAAACTTCCCCGCACAGCGTTCTTTGTCTCCGCCTTGAGTCTACGCCCAGTACGCCGGAAGGTGATGCTCACATCCTCGTCGTAGGCTCCTGGCTGCGGATTTAGGTTGAGCTTGTCTACCGACCAATCACGTTGATCGAGAGTCTTACTGAGCACAGACGCACCAATGTACTCTGTCGCCTTGCCCCGAATCATCGGAAGAACTTTCTGGTCCTCGAGAATATCGAGCAGGCGTCCTTCTGGGATGTTGTAGGCCTCACAGTACTTCTGCACGCTGCGATAAAAGCGCAACGCGTCCATTTCTTCAGACATTGTAATTGCGAATAAACAATTCTCGCCCCTTCTCCCGCGAACCCCTAAAGCCATCCTTCAACTGTACACCGTTGCGCTGGTCGTCAGTCCTGTTTATAGTGTAGTTCCATGCCCGGTTATTGACCTCGGATACCCACTTGTATTTCTCCCGGACCTCCGGTGCGTCGTCGTAAGTCAACAGAAACAGAATGCGCTCCGAGTTACGCTTTAGGCTTTCGGCTAGGCGATCATGGTCGCTCTCGTCAAAGGTGCAGTTGTAGAACTTCTGTTGATCAGCGTCGTAGTAGGGCGGATCGACGAAGGCGAAGCTGCCGTCTGGTAGCGCATCGATGACTTCCTCGAAGTCCAGTGCGGTCAGTTCCACACCCTGCAGCTTGTCCGACACCGTGCGGAGGTGCGGTGGCCAGTTTTCTGGGCGCATGGAGTATTTTCGCCCGTAACCCCAATAGCAGTTCTCCGGGCGCATGATGCCGCTATAGGAAGTGCGATTGAGGTAGAACCACCGGAAGGCCCGCGTTAGGTCGTCCTCAGGCCGGTAGCTGTTCTTGTAGAAGGCATGATTTTGTTTCGTCGCCTGGATGCCTTCCAATAGGGCGATCAAGTCCTCTACCCGGTCCCGGATCTGCCGGAGCGTGTTGATTACATCCTCGTCGCGGTCGTTGAGTATCGAGACGGGTGCGGAAGGCTTGGCGAAGAATACGCTGGCACCGCCCGCGAACGGTTCCGCATAGACGGAGTGCTGCGGTATTTCGTCGAGAATTAGGCGCCGCGCGTAGAACTTGCCGCCTGGATACCGGAAAGGCGAATTTGATCGACTAGAGCGGGGAAGGGTGGCTTGGTCGTCGACAAGCAGTGTGACTTGACTCATGCGACCAGCTCCGCGTAGCTGGGTCGCCTACCAACGAAGGCACGAAAAAGAAACGCCGTTCGATTCGGAGTGTTAGTGCCTCGGAAGTAATTTCGACCCGTAGACTTTGCCGCATGTCGGTAAATTTGCTTGTCTGCAAGGTAGTGGCAAGTCCTGCGGCTGCCGCGCTCAAGCAGGCACCAGATCGCCTCCATGTAGCTCATCTCCACCTCCCGGGCCACATAGTCCCCGGTGCCATTGTTCAGCGATTCTCTTTGCCGAAAAATCCCGCCGTAGGCTGTTGCCGCACCAGTATAGACCGTTGCGTTCGGCTCGATGCGGTCGATCACGAACTTGCGAAGCGGCTTGGCACTCGTCGGTTCTATGGCTGCCATGCTGACCTGCTTGCTCTCCCGATCCCTTTTACTGCCGACGATTGCCTTGCCGACGCTCCCGCGTTCGGTTTCGACAAGCTCGTTGCGTTGCCGGTTGCTCAGGTCCATACGCTTGCTACCAACGGCTGATTCTTCGGCATTAACCTGGTCGGTTAACGGCTTGTCGATGCCGGCCATGAAGCCTTCCCTAATTCGCTGCACGAGGAACCAAGCCGTCACTTGCCGGATGCCGGCCACCCAGCAGGGCTTCATGCTGCTCGTGCCCCTGATGCCGCTGATCATCATGTAGAGCACGATGATCCAAAGCTGGAGCTGGAGACCGAGATTCAAGGACTGGACGGCGGTTCCCTTACGGATGCTACTATGCTCCCTGCTATCACGGCAAGGGTAGGCCATTGGCTATCGGCTCGAAACAACGGCCGTCTTGGAGAAACCGCAGTCTAGGCAATACCGCTCGCCGCCTGGCGACCGCCGTTCCTCGAACCACTCTTCCGCCGCCGTGCCGTCGGGTAACTCCCGCATCAGCGCCATGATCTCCAATCCTGCGCCGAGCGAGCGCCCCGGTGCCTTCCTCCTCATTGCCTATTCCCCTTGTCGATTAGCATGGTGCCTCAATGTCGGGCGCGTGTCAACCCTTCTTGGCTAGCAATACGCATATTCCGCAAATGGATGGCAGGACACACTCCGTGCGTCCATCGCCATCGATTCGCGCCATCCGGTCCAGCAATGTGGGTCGAGGATCTCCACGTCTTTTCATATCGATTTCTTCGCAGGGATGTCGAGCGGTCGCTCCGCACTCCGCATCTCAGCAACGGGTCTGCGTCGCCGACACATTCGGAACGACTTGACCTTCAACTGCGGTAGGCATACGGGACTTCCGCGCTGCCTCGATCTTCACGGATGGCATTGCCGTTCGTGCCATTGCGCCCGGTTTGAGTGCGAAGTCGTCAAACTCGCTCCAGGACGATTCCCTGAACGTCACGCTGGTGCATGGGCTGCCCGCACGGCTTCCGACTCGCGACCTACGCCAGCGCGTACCTGACCGTGCTTAAGTCCAGAGTGTGAAGAAGGGGTACGGTCCTCGCCGTCTAGTCATCAACTGCGAACACCATGCCACGGCGCATCCGACATTCGCTGTCCGGCCATGGCCGCGCTCACCAACGAGAAAGAGGAAAGAGGGGCCGCCGATGAGTGAACTGGCAGGCCAGATCACGAGTCGCGTTCTGCCCGTCCCGGTGCTGGTCGCGTATCATTGCGCGGGAATGAAACGCCAAACTGACCCCTGAGGGCACGATCACCGCCATCGGTGCTATCACCGCCGTACGGCACAGGCACAGGTACAATCAAAGCGATGTGTTTCTGATGAAAGACGCCGAACTGGCAAGAGTTCTTTGGCTACCGGCCGAACTAGTACAATCGACCTGCGTGTATCGGGACGAAGTGACGGTGGACGACATCGCATGTCTGCTGGACCACTGGAACCGCCCTCTTCCGGAGGTTCTTCAGATAGACAGGTGATTCGCTACAGCATCTGCCCGCCCTCCAGCGAAGAGAAGCTGCACAAAGGGATCGACAGGGCCAAGTCAACAGGGGGTCCGCATCATGGAAGGTATCCTTAAGTAGTTGTGCAAGGACGCTCTGCGAGAGGGCGAGGCGCGCTCGGGCACTCGGGTTCGGACGCTCTGCGGTCCAGTACTCGACCGCGGTACAATGATCTGGACTACCGGATAGGGCGAATTGTCGAATCCTATCCTGGCAGTTCGATGCGGAGAGATCTCCGTCGGCCGATTGATTTCTTCCGTATGTGGGGTCCGAATCGAGATACGCTCCCTCGATCCCGCGTCCAATAGTTCATGGCTACCGGAGACCCCGGCGCCCTCGGCGGATCCGTTCCCTAGGCGCACATGCACCAGACGGTCAGCGATGCTCCGACATGGCGTTAGAGACGAGAGCGCAGGCATGAACGACCTTCCGTCGGCGTTCGGGACAGACCTTCCGTGACGCTCGATTTGCCCGTACTCCTGGGCCTCGGCTCGGTTGCCCTCGTCGTCGGCGCGCTCCCGGGCGTCGGCGGGCTCCTTCTGGCGCTTCTCCTGAGCGTCGCGGTCGCGTCCGCTCTGGGCGTCAAGGCCGCGCTGCCCGTCGTCGCGACCGCCATGATCGCGCGCCGCGCCGCCCGCGCCTGGCTCGCCGGCCCGGGCACGGAGTTGCGCCGCCTGCCCGGCCTGCTGCTTGCCGCGCTGCCGTTCCTCCTCCTCGGCGCGGCGGTCTACCGGAGCGTGCCCGAAGACGCTCTTGCCGCCACGCTGGGCGTCGTTCTTCTGGTCGCGCTCCCACTGCGCCGCCTGCTCGGCGGCCGCTCCGGCACCCTGCGACCCGCCCTCTCGGTCGCGCGTCGCCTCCTGTACCGGGCCGGTTTCGTCCTCGCTATGATTCTGGTCCCGCTTCTACTCGCCGTCTGGCTCGCCGGCGAAGGCCGGACCGGAACCGATGCGACTGCCGAATTCCTCCGCCGCGCAGCGCAAACCGTCTCCTTCGGGGTGTCGACGCTTCTCACGTTCGAGACCGCACTTCTCGGAATCGCGCTCGGCATCTGCACCCTCCCCGGCCGCCGGATCGGACGAAGGATCTCGAAGCGAACGCGGCTTCGCGCCGGTTCGCTCGCGCTGGACGTCGGGCTCGTGATCGGCGCGCTCTACTTCCTGACCCGGGGGTTCTCCGGGTGAACCCGCTGGCCGACGCCCTCGTCGCCCCGCTCGCTTCGCGGCAGGAGCCGCTGCTCCTTCTGCCGGACGGAACGTCTCTCACCGGGGCGGAGTTGCATGCGCTCGCGGGCCGAAGCGCCGCCGCGCTCGCCCGACTCGGCGTGCGGCCCGGCGACCGCGTCCTGTTGCAGGCCGGCAAGTCGCCCATGTCTCTGGCGCTCTATCTCGCATGCCTTGCCGCCGGGGCGGTCTTCCTGCCGGTGAACGCCGCCTACACGCCCGCGGAGACGGAACATTTCTTTCGCGACGCCGAGCCGCTTCTCGCGGTGGTGGATCCGCGCGCCGAGGCGCCTCTTCGGCCGGTCGCGAACGCGACCGGAACCCGGCTCCTCACGACGGATCCGGACGGCGCCGGCACGTTTCGCGATCTCGTCCTCGCCTGCGGTCCCGAATTCGCGACCGCGCCCCGTTCGGAGTCGGACCTGGCCACCCTTCTCTACACCTCCGGCACGACCGGGCGGCCGAAGGGGGCGATGCTGACCCATCGCAATCTCCTCTCCAACGCCGACGCCCTGGTCGAGGCATGGCGATTCGCGCCGCGGGACGTGCTGCTGCACGCGCTTCCGATCTATCACGCGCACGGATTGTTCGTCGCGACCAACGTCTCGCTCCGGGCCGGCGGCGCGATGATCTTCCTGCCCCGTTTCGACCTCGACCAGGCGATCGAATGGATGCCGCGGGCGACGGCGATGATGGGCGTCCCCACCTACTACACGCGCCTCCTCGGAGACCGGCGATTCGACCGGCGCCTGACCCGCCGCATGCGGCTGTTCGTATCCGGCAGCGCCCCGCTCCTCGCCGAAACCCACCGCGCGTTCGAGGCGCGATGCGGCCACCGCATCCTGGAGCGCTACGGCATGACCGAGACCGGCATGAACGTCTCGAATCCCTATGACGGCGAGCGACGGCCGGGCTCCGTCGGTCTCCCGTTGCCGGGCGTCGAGGCGCGAATCGTCGACCCCGAGACCGGCGCGCCGACGGAACCCGGCGGGACCGGCGTCCTGGAGGTGCGCGGGCCGAACGTGTTCGCAGGCTACTGGCGACTGCCGGAGAGGACGGCGAGGGAGTTTCGCGAGGACGGGTTCTTCGTCACCGGCGACCTGGCGAGGATCGAGCCCGACGGATACGTCTCGATCGTCGGTCGCGCGCGGGACCTGGTGATCTCCGGCGGGCTGAACGTCTATCCCGCGGAAGTCGAGCGCGAGATCGACCGGCTCGAAGGGGTGCTGGAATCGGCCGTGATCGGAGCGCCGCATCCGGATCTCGGCGAAGGCGCGGTCGCGGTCGTCGTTCGCAGCGAAGGCTCGGACGTCGGCGAGCGGGACGTCCTCGACGGTCTGGCCGGCCGGCTGGCGCGCTTCAAGCGGCCGAAACGCGTCTTCTTCCGGGACGAACTGCCGCGGAACTCGATGGGAAAGGTCCTGAAGAGCCTGCTGCGCGACGAGTTCGGGGACGTCTTCCGGGACGCTTCCTGACCCCGGAACTCCGACCGGCGACCGGCTCGATACCCTCTACCCGGCCGGCGGATTCCGGGCCGAACCGCAGTGCTAGAATGCGGCCCGCCCGGCGGTGCCGGGCGAGATTCCAACCGATTGCGAAGGGGAAGGGCTCATGTCCTACGAGACCATACTGACCGAGCGGCTCGAGGGCGGCGTCGGCCTCGTCACGCTGAACCGCCCGGACGCGCTGAACGCGCTTTCGGAGAAGCTGGTCGACGAACTCGGCGAGGCGCTGCAGGCGTTCGATTCGGACGACGGGATCGGCGCCGTCGTGATCACCGGCAGCGAACGGGCGTTCGCCGCCGGCGCCGACATCAAGGAGATGAAGGACCAGAGCTTCGCCGACGCCTACGGCGGCGAGTTTATCACCCGGAACTGGGACGCCGTCGCCCGCATCCGCAAGCCGACCGTCGCGGCCGTCGCCGGCTACGCCCTGGGCGGCGGATGCGAGCTGGCGATGATGTGCGACATTATCCTGGCCGCGGACAACGCCAAATTCGGCCAGCCCGAGATCAATCTCGGCGTCATTCCGGGATCCGGCGGCACCCAGCGGCTCACCCGCGCGGTCGGCAAGTCCAAGGCCATGGACATGTGCCTGACCGGGCGCATGATGGACGCGGCCGAAGCCGAGCGGTCGGGACTGGTGAGCCGGATTTACCCGGCCGAGTCGCTGGTCGAGGAAGCGGTCGGCGTGGCGAGAATCATCGCCGCGAAGGGCCGGCTTTCGGTCTATGCGGCGAAGGAAGCGGTCGACGCGTCCTTCGAAGTCGGGCTCGCCGCCGGCGTCCGGCTGGAGCGCCGCCTCTTCCACGCGCTCTTCGCGACCGACGACCAGAAGGAAGGCATGTCCGCCTTCGCCGACAAGCGGAAGGCGGAGTTCCGGCACCGCTGACGCGTTCCCCGCGACCCATGAAGCTCGCCGAGCCTTCTCCGGCTCTGCTGGACGCGCTGCGCGCCGTCGTCGGCCCGGACGGCTGGACTCTGGCCGAAGGCGAGTCTCCGTATCTGACCGAGCCCCGGGGCTGGCTGCGCGGCCGGGCGGCGATCGTGGCGAAGCCCGCATCGACCGCAGAGGTCGCCGAGATCGTCTCGCTCTGCGCCCGGGACCGGGTCGGCGTGGTTCCCTACGGTGGCGGCACCGGCCTCGTCGGAGGACAGGTCGCGCTGGAGCCTCCCGATCCGGTGGTACTCAGTCTCGAGCGCATGCGGAAGATCCGGCAGGTCTCGCTCGGCGACGACGCCGTGACCGTGGAGGCCGGCTGCACGCTGCACGACGTCCGGGCGGCCGCCGTCCGCCACGGCCGCTCGTTCCCGCTGAGGATCGCCTCCGAGGGCAGCTGTCAGATCGGCGGCAACCTCGCCACCAACGCCGGCGGAATGCAGGTGCTTCGCTACGGCAACGTCCGGGAGCTCTGTCTCGGGATCGAGGCGGTGTTCGCCGACGGCCGGATCTGGAACGGCCTGCGCTCCCTGCACAAGGAGAGTACGGGATACGACCTTCGCCACCTGCTGATCGGATCCGAGGGAACCCTGGCCGTCATTACCGCCGCGACGCTGCGGATCTTCCCGGCGGCGCATGAGGAGGCGACGGCGCTGGCCGCCGTTCCCTCGCCGGAGGCGGCCACGGAACTGGCGCTGGAGTTGCGCCTGTCGCTGGCCGAGATCCTCAGCGCCGTCGAACTCATGGAGCGGAACGGGATCGAGCTCGTTCGCGAGAACCTGCCGGACCGGGCGAATCCGCTCGCCGGCAGCTACCCCTGGTACGTCATGATCGAAGTCGAGGGCGGCAAGGGCAGCGAGGCGGCGCTACGGATGGAGAACGCGCTCGCCGGCGCCATGGAGCGCGGCCACGTGCTCGACGCCGTCGTCGCCCAGAGCCGGGCGCAGCGCGACGCGATCCGCAGCCTTCGCGAGTCCATTCCGGTGGCCAACCGCCACGAGCGCGCCGTCGCCACCCACGACGTCGCCGTGTCGCTGGAGCGCATCCCGGAGTTTGTGGCCGAGTTCCACGGCATCTGCCGGGAAATCGATCCGGGCATCCGGACCAACGTCTTCGGCCATCTCGGCGACGGCAACCTCCACGCCAATCTCTTCGCGCCCCGGGGCCGGCGGGCGGCCGAGTACCGTGACCGGAAGGCGGGGATCAACCGTGCCGTCTTCGACGTGGTCCGGCGCCTCGAAGGGGCGGTGAGCGCGGAACACGGCGTCGGACGGGTGCTGAAGGAGGCGACGGTCGGCCATCTGCAGCCGGTGGAGCGCGACGCGATGTACGCCGTGAAGCGCGCGCTGGATCCCCTCGGAATCCTCAACCCGGGCGCGGTCGTCGACATCGGGGAGGCAGGCGCGAAATGAGCGAAGACGCCGACGGCCGGCGGAGCTTCGAAGAACTCCGGGTCGGCGAGTCCTTCTCGTTCGGCCCGTACGAAATGACGGAGGATCGCGTCGTCGAGTTTGCGCGGTCCTTCGACCCGCAGCCGATGCATCTCGACCCCGAGGCCGGACGGGCCTCTCCGCTCGGCGGCCTCGCCGCCAGCGGCTGGCATACCGCCGCCGTAGCCATGCGCCTCTTCCATGACGCCTGGCTGAAACGCGCCCGGTCCGCCGGGAGTCCCGGAATCGCGCGAAACGCCTGGCCGCGAGCGCTCATGGCCAACGAGACAGTCCGGGGCGAAGGGAAGATCGTCGCGAAGCGGCCGTTGCGCTCGCGCCCGGGTCTGGGACTGGCTGAGATCGAGATCGCCATGCGGGGGTCGGCCGGCGGCGCCGAGGTCCTGCAGGCGCGTTGGTCGGTCCTGTTCGAGCGGTCGGAAGCGGACCCGCCCCCGGAAAACGGCGCCGTCGGGGAGCGGGCGACGGCGGACGACGCGCCGCCGGCGACCCGGAGCGAGGCTTCGCTGCCGACCCTGTCCGCCCTCTATCTCGACGGCTCGGAGCCGGGGCAGTCCTACTTTTTGGGGGAGACCTCGGCGAGCGAGGCGGAGATCGTCGCCTTCGCACGCGCCTTCGACCCGCAGCCGTTCCATGTCGACGCGCGAGCGGCGGAAGCGGGCCCGTTCCGCGGACTCTGCGCGAGCGGCTGGCACAGTTGCGCTCTCTGGATGCGGACCAACGTGCTGGCGCGGCAGGCGATTCTCGCGGATCTGACGGAGGCGGAGCGACGGAGCCTCGAGCACAGCGCCGCGGTCGGACTCGGATTCGAAAGCCTGTCGTGGCGCCGGCCGGTCCGGCCGGACCGGCGGCTCCTGGCCTTCATGACGATGCTGGAAGCGCGGGAGAGCCGGTCCCGGCCCGGCTGGGGGATCGCGCGCTGGCGCTCGGAGCTCACGGACGCGGACGGAAACCTCGTCCTCCGCTTCCGTCCCTCGCTCCTGATGCGGACGTCCCGGCCGGAGGGCCGCCCCGAAAGCTGACGACGGCGCCCTGCCGCCGGGAAATGGTGGGCCCGGAAGGAATCGAACCTTCGACCTGCCGATTACGTACCGCTTCGGCTTGCGCCGCCCCCGCTCGTGCGGAGTTCGTGGTCTGGACTATCCCTTCGCCGTATCCCGCAAGGCAGGACGTAGGCGGGCGCCGTCTAGTCTCTACACCTTCCCCCGCAGGGGCTTGGCTCGGGATTGCCTCCGGGACGGAAGGGTTCCCCGAATTTGACGCCTGTTCACCCGGCGGTTTCCTGCCGGGGCTCCCATTCGAAAGTCGGACGCTCTACCAACTGAGCTACGGGCCCAGCCCCCGGAACCGACCGGATCCGGGAACGGCGGGAGCCTACCGGCGGTCGGGCCGGGCGGCAAGACGTCCTTGCGGGTTCCGCGCCTCGACCTGCCTGGCGCTCCCGTAGCCGTGCCAGGCGCCGACGCGACGGATCGGGAACGTGTCCCGGAGGAAGACGGGCCGGAGAACACCGGTCTCGCTCCCGGCGCCACGGCGCGCGCCCGAGCCGGTCCGGAAGCGCAACGAACTCGAACGGTGGGTCGGAAGGACCGTCTCGCGGCGATCGTCGAAGGCTCGAGACCGAAAACGTCTCGTGTTGCGACCGCCCGCGTCGAGGCGCGGAGCCGGGCGTCGAGTCGAGCGCGAGTTTCGGCGACGTCGGCACGAAACGGCAGAGCGAGCTCTGTCGTCTCGACCCGGAAGACCGGAACTCCGGCGACGCCGCGTCCTCGAACGGGCCGACCGAAGCCGCGATGCCGGGGGCGCCCCGATCGCCGGCGGAGGCCGGGACGCACGGATCGTTCCGGCGCCCGGATACGGATCCGGCCACGCGACTCGACCAGAGGCGGAATTCCACGGGATCCGGATGTCGTCGGCACCGGCGGGGCCTCGCGGCCGTCCGCGCCGGTCCGGTCGCGCGACAGCGCTACGGGCGGCGCCGCTTCAGAACCGGAGGTTCAGACCGATCTCGACCCTCCTGTCGGGCAGGTCTGCGTCAGGGCGCTTGACCGACAGGACGGCGCGAGCGGCCGACTCCAACCCGAATTCTATCCCGACCTCGAGCCGCCGCGACCCCTCCGGCGACCTGCCGAGGTCGCCCTGGGCAAACGCCGTCGCGGAACGGCTCGGCGGTCCGAAGCCGTAGTCTGCCCGCGCCGAAACCGAAGCGTGCCGGGGCCACTCGTCGAACGATCCGGACTCCGCGGCAGATCGTCCGACCTGCGGCCGTACCGCGAGGGACATGCCGCTTCCGTCCGTTCGATGCTTCAGCCGCAGCTCGACGCTCGCGCCCCAGGACCGCGCGTGCCCGGACGAGTGCCAAGCCAACCAGTGCCCCTGCGCCTCGACGACGGCGCGAAGGTCCGGTGCGGTCATCCGTACGGCGCCGGAGACTTCCAGTCCCGTCTCCGCATCTCCGTGACCGCTCTCCCGCGCGGCCGTCAACGCGACGCGCGGCGCCAGCGAAAAGCTCGTTCCGGGCAGTCTTCGCGCCGCGCGCACCCCCTCGACCCCGGCCCGTATCTGGCGGGCCGCAACCGACAGGCCGCCGACCGCGGTGTGCGGTTTCCGGTCCGTATCCAGCCGAAGGACGCCGGCGTCTCCCAGGAGCGAGAGCGTGCCCTCCCTTCCCTGCAGCGCCGGCCAGCGAACGCCGAGCGACGCCGAGCGCATCTTCACTCGGACCCGCTCGTCGATCCAGTCCGCCCCGCTGAGCTTGACCTCGCCCCGGCCGGCGCCGACCAGGACGCGCAACTCGGCGCCGGAATCGTTCCGGTGCTCCAGATAGGGCCATGCGGCCCAGAGCGACATGCGGAGCGAACCGGAGGGATGGTCGACCTCGCCGAAGCTTCGGGCGGCGGCAAGTCCTGCGACAGCGGATCGGGAGACCCGCCTCTCGGCCCCCAGCCAGGAGGATCGCTGCCGACCTTCGAAGAGTCCGGCGCCGTTCGTCCGCTCGAATTCCTGTCGCGCCCCCATCCCCCAGACAGACCAGCCGGCGCCGCCGGACCCGGCCGGTACGAGTTCGATTCCGGGGCGTCGGGAAACCGACCGGTCCGCATGACGAAGCGTCGACCCGCCGTACGATCCGCTCGTTTTCGCCCCGGGTTCGGCCTGCGATCGCGCCGGCCCCTCGAAGGCGGAACCCGGACGACGCGCGATCGCTCCCGTCGCATCGCCGAGCAGCGTCCGGGCCAAGCCGGCAAGCGCCTGCGCCGTCATCCGGCTGCGCTCGGCCGAGGCGCGGGGAACTGCCCGCAATTCTACGGTTTCGGCCCCAACGCCCCCGGCGTTCACGCCGCGTATCTGGAACCCGTATTCGACGCCGTTCTCCAGCCCCGTCACGGTATGGGACCCCGTAGCGCCGCCGCTGCCGCGAATTTCGATCCATGCCGTGTAGCTCTCGCCGGCCGCCCTGTACCGGAATTGCCAACGCGCCGCGTCGTGGCCCGAGAGGCCGGACCAGATCAGCATGACGCGACCGTCGCCTACCCGGGCCCGGAACTCTGCCGGTGCGAGCGGCGGGTCCAGCGGCGTCGCCGTCGCCTCGTCCGACGGGAGGCCCCCGCCGGCGGCATTCAGCCCCCGTACCTGGAAGGTGTAGGTTACGCCGTTCTCGAGCTGCATGACGATCGCGGTCGTCGTATCCGAATCGCTGCCTCCGATATCGGTCCACGAGCCGTACTCGCCGGAGCCGGCCTTCTTGCGGTGCTGCCAGCGGTCGGCGGCGTGGACTGGGGACCAGGTCAGAATCGCCCGCCGAAACCCGGCGGCGACGGCGAGATCGGCGGGTTTGGCCGGCAGCGTCGGCAATACCGTAATCCAGAAGTCGAAGGTCGTGGTGTCGCCGTCCGCGTCGCGCGCCGTGTAGTAGTAGCGAGTGTTCGCTTTCGCGGCCGTGGGGGTTCCGCTGATCTGGCGTTGCCTGGCGCTGAAGCGCAGGCCCGGGGCGAGGCTTCCCCGCAGCGAGTAGGTTATGTTTCCGTCGCCGCCTTTGGCTCTCGGGAGCTGTAGCGTCGTGATCTCGACGCCTTGCCTGTACGTCCGGTTCCAGTTCTTGAACAGGTCGGACGAGTCCCAATAGGGTCGGCGATCCTGAATTCGGACGAGACCGCTCGCGGCGTCGGCTTGGGCGGCGCCGCGAGACTCCGGAAGGGCGAACGCCGTGACGGCGCCGCGGTCAGCCGAGCCGACGAAGCCTTCTCCCGACGCCAGGGTCGGGCCGACGGGTGCCGAATTCCGTTCCGACGCGAAGTCGACGGGCGACGGATGCCCGACGAAAGCGACCCCGGCCGGGGCCTCGACCCTCTGGCCGTCCGCGCGAAACGATTCGCTCGCAGTCGCCGGTAGCGCGACAGCATCGGCACCGCCATCCGCATGGAAGAGAACTAGGCAGGCAAGCGTCGCCGGATTACGAAGCCGGCGCAGGAAGTCGGCAACGAGTACGGTACCGGTGCCGATCGCTGGGACGACCGGTCCGAGGACGCCGAGACGCGCTTGAGGGCCGTCTCCAAGGCGCGCATGACTTGGCGTTCCTGCCGGCGGCGTACGCAGCAGTAGAGAACTCGCTTTCCGGATCCGGACGCGACCGGGCTCGGCCAGGAGCCGGCCGAGGAACTTCCGCGACCGACCCGCCGCGCGTTTGACGGTTCCCCATACCGAACGCACGACGCTTCGGATCGGTCCGGAAGGTGCGGGACCGCTCCAGTCGTGAGGCGCTGTCGGTTCCGTTCGATTTCGAAACGCCCGCCACATTCTCGATCCCGCCCCTCGGCTCCGGTCCGGCATCGTTGCCTACCCTGCCATGCCGTTCGGCAGGACCGGCGGAGGGAAGTTGCAACGCAGCGTTCCCGCGGCCGCGGCCCGCCCAAAGATCGCAAGGACCGCGCTGCATGGCGCCAGCCCGGACTGCCTGACCGTCCGCATCTTAGCCGTAACTCGTTTCGAGAGTCAGACGACGAATTCGCGGCGGGTCGTCCCCAGGAGAGACGTCAGGGCTACGCGTCCCGGACCGGTTACGGCGCACCGAACTCGCTCCCGCCGGGCAGGCGGTCCGGTCCGTCCGAGCGACGCACCCGTTAGACCCTGGAGCGTCGTTCCGCCAGGCGTTCGTCCGCTCCGCGGTTTCGGTTGTCGCCCGCGGCACTCGCAAGCAAGTCAGCGCTTCGAGTTCCGGCGGACAGGAAGGGCGAAAGTGCGGTCCGGGCGATTCGCACGTAGACGGAAATTGCAGTATAGACGACGAATACAGGCCTGCGCCTGATCCCGGCGGCCCCATCCTTCCCGACAAGACAGAATGACCCCGCTGCTTCGTTTCTCCTGTCGCACGCAGTTCGAGGCCGAGCGTCGTCTCGCGCATATGCGGTCCTGAGAACCGGTAGGGCGCCCCGGGCATGCAGATCTATCTCCCGATCGCCGAACAGTCCGTCAACGCATTCCTCCTCCTGGCCGCCGGCGGAGGCGTCGGCTTCCTGTCCGGCCTGTTCGGCGTCGGCGGCGGATTCCTCATGACGCCGCTCCTGATCTTCATCGGAATCTCTCCCGCGGTCGCCGTCGCGACCGAGGCCAACCAGATCGTCGCAGCTTCGTTCTCCGGCTACCTGGCGCATCGCAAGCGGCGCACCGTGGACGTGCGGATGGGTTCGGTCCTCCTGGCCGGCGGCGCCGTCGGCGCGTTTCTCGGCGTACAAGTCTTCCGGATCCTGCGCGAGATCGGCCAGGTCGATCTGGTCGTCAAGTCAAGCTACGTCGTATTTCTGGGTGCGATCGGCAGCCTCATGCTGTTCGAGAGCGTCCGCGCCTTCCTGCGGCGGCGCAAGGGCATTCATCCCCCGCACCGCCGGCGGCGGACCTGGGTGGACGCGCTTCCGCTGAAGATCCGCTTTCGCACGTCGAAGATCTACATGAGCGTCATTCCGCCCTTCGTGATCGGCGCGATCGTCGGCGTGCTGGCGGCGATCATGGGCGTGGGCGGCGGCTTCATCATGGTCCCGGCCATGATCTACATCCTTCACATGCCGACCCGCATCGTGGTCGGAACGTCGCTCTTTCAGATCATGTTCGTCACCGGCATCACGACCGTGCTGCATGCGGTCGAGAACCAGACCGTGGACGCCGTGCTGGCGCTTCTCCTCCTGATCGGCGGAGTCGTCGGCGCGCAGATCGGCGCCCGAATCGGCGACCGGATCCAGGGCGAGGAACTTCGCGTCCTGCTGGCGCTCATCGTTCTCGGGGTCTGCGGTCAGCTGGCCTACGACCTGATCGCCACGCCGACCGAACCTTATTCGATCGCGGCGGTGCTGAATGGCTAGGTGGTCGGCATTCCGCGCGGTCGCGCCGCTCGCGGCGCTGCTCTTCGCCGCCGTCGGCGCCTCTGCGGAGGACGGCGCGGCTCCGCCGCTGCAGGAAAAGATCGCCGTCGGCCTGTCGCAGGCGGACGTGGACATAACGGCGGACTTTTCCGGCGAGGAAATCCTGGTCTACGGCGCCATCGAGCGAAGCCGCTTTCTGCTCGAGGGCGAGAGTCCGCCGGACGTGATCCTGATCGTCCAGGGGCCGGAACGCCCGAACGTCGTGCGGCGCAAGGACCGGACGTTCGGCATCTGGGTGAACCGCGCGCACGCGACGCTGAACGCCACGCCGAGCTTCTACGCCGTCGGCAGCACGCGACCGCTCGAGGACATCCTGACTTCCCACCAGATCGAGATTCACGACATCGGACTGGACCAGGAACTCCTGGTGCCGGCCGAGGTGTCCGACGGCAGCGACCCGAAGGCGTTTCACGACGCCGCCCTCCGCCTGCTTCGGGAGGCCGGCTACTACCAGATTCTGCCGGAAAGCGTCCGCGTTCCCGGCGACTCGCTGTTCTCGTCGCGCATCCGCCTGCCGGCAAGCATCGTGGAAGGCGACTACCTGCTCCGGATCCACCTCGCCCGCGACGGTCTCGTCATCGACACGCACGAACTCGTCATACCGGTCCGCCGCGCCGCGCTCGAGCAGTGGATTTACCGGTCCGCGCAGGAGGATCCGCTCGGATACGCGCTGGCCTCTATCTTCGTCGCCATCCTCGCCGGCTGGTTCGCGTCCGCCCTGTTCCGCCGGCTGCGTTTCTAGCTCTTTGTCAGAAGGCAGCCGTGCAGCCTCCGCCCAGAGAGTTTCCCTCCTCCTCGCTCAAGCTTCGGGCAAGCCAGTACTACTTCCCCCAGTTCCAAGTTCAACCATCGGGATCTAAACCATCGCGCAAGTCTAGTACCAACGTCCCGCCGTGACGCCTACTCTTTACCCGGCCTGAACGATCCTTGCTATCAACGCCTCGTATGTTCTTCTGTACAATTGGCCGGTTCGCTCCATCCGAACAGCAACTCTAGCAATTTTACCTGTAGGATCGGCACTACACACGTCGCAACAAGGGACTGACACAATATCCCGACGCCATCCTGCCAGTGACGCGAGATCAACCGAATCCCGGCATTTGGCGACAGGTCCAAATCGATCGGCCGTACGAATATCCAACACAAGCAGCCAATCAAACCAAAGGCATAACCCCCAATGAGGATGCGCCGCTCTCCACTCGACGTCGGGCGCTCCTCTAATTCCGGCTTGTGTCCGTTCGCCTCGGCGCGCCAAAATCGTGAGCATATCATGCATACGGTTATGACGAACATCCACACTATACTGCAAGTCATTAACCAGAGCTCGATCAATATTCGTACCTGCAATCCTTTAACGCCCTGTACATTTCCCGTACCGATCGCTTTGCACCAGTATGCTAACTTTGGCAACAGGGTTTGAACGGTGTCCATCTTGCCGGAAAGGCAAAGCTCGTCAGACGACCAGGAGCTCCCGGTAGGGTCAACAAACCAATGCAGCAAGAGGCTTACCAGGAGGGGTACGAGCACGCCAGTCAGGATGATCCGGCCTCTCGTCGGAATTCTCTCGTCGCTCATGCCTGAACTCCTCGGCGAGAGACCGCTTGAGCCAGTCAGATCGAAGCGTAGCTGCGCACGAGACAAAAGGCAAAGCCAACAAGACTCAATGCGACGAACCGCGAAACCGGCAAGGGACTGGAGCCGTTCCAAGCATATGCGTCGGGCATCAACTTTCAACCTCCTTGACAGAGCATTCGGTCCGCCGGTTTCCGCCACCTCCGCTTCTCTGCCGCAGCGCCGAGCCTTCCGTTGTGCACGGGTTTCCGCGCTAACTCCGAGTGCCTCGCCCCCTCCGGATGGCCGTCACTATCGTCTAACCGATCGTCCTGAACTCTGCAACGGGTTACGCGGTCATGGACCGGCCTACGAATTCCCGGTTCGAGCGAGGCGGTCCGCCTCGACAGGCCTTCGTGGCTTCGTGGCTTCGTGGCACGCGTGTCGCGCCACGATCCACGCCCTCTCCGGTTCGAGACGAGCAACGTCGTACGCGTCGGCGGGCCAGACGGTCATCGATCAAGCCGGAGTCGGCGCTCTGGAGTACGAAGGGTCGCACGGGAAAAGACCGTCTCCGGAATCGGAAGACCAATGGAAGGCGGGGCCGTCGCAACTCGTGCGCCGAGACTCAGTTGCCACGCTCGCGCCGCGGACCTCGGATTCGCTAGCCCCCGCGAAGAGCGACACGAGCGGCCGCGGGAGCTTGACAACCCGTCCCTCCCGCCAAATGGGATAGGATGGCGGAGTCAACGCCGGACTGGTCGAATGCGCCGGTTACGGTGCAGGAACGCGGCGAGGTACGAGTCAGTGCGTTTGCGCAGCGCCCAATGCCCCTTAAACGCTTGACAAACGCCGAGCTTCGGTCGCTTCCGCCACAGGCGCCGCAGCGTTGCAACGCGAGATTCGCCAGGCGGGCCGCAGCGATGCGCCAACGCTTGAGACCTTGGGACTCCGGTCGAGGGCGCAGCACGGCAGAACTGGGACGGTAAGGTATGATCTCTTCCATTCGGCTCCGAAACTTCAAGAATTTCGCCGACGAAACCCTCCTCCTCGGCCCGTTCACGGTGATCGTGGGCGCCAATGCCAGCGGCAAGAGCAATATCCTCGACGCCTTCCGCCTGCTTCACGGGATCGGCCGCGGCTATTCGCTGGCGGACACGATCAGCAGCAGATTCGGCAGCGACGACCGGATGGTATGGGAGCCAATCCGAGGGGCGGCAACCGAGATCATCCGGTATCGGGAACGGGAGTCGACCCTTTCTCTCTCGACGCAGCTTCCCGATCGGAAGAACGCGGAGTACTCCATCTCGATTTGTCGTGACGAAAGAGGCCCCGGTGGATTTCGAATTCGAAGCGAGTGCCTGAATGTCGGCGCCGATACCGTGTATTCGACACCTCCGCCCGCATCCGATCCCGTCCGCGAACGGGACGACAGGGCCAATCCGTTCGTTAGCATGGCGAAGACCGGTGCCCAGGAAGAGTATGGGCTCAGCGTTGCGCTCCGACCGGATCAGCCCGCCTTGTCTCAACTACAGGATATCGAACGCGTCGCGCGGATTCATAAGGAACTCACCAGACAAGTCGTACGTGAGATGGAGGAATGGCGCTTTCTCGACCCGAAGCCTGACTCGATGCGAAGGCCGTGTCTGTCGGAAGAGACGAAGCTGGGAGACAGCGGCGAGAACCTGCCCGCAGCGTTGCGATCGATCTGCAATGACCGGCAACGCAGAAGAGCCCTTCTGGAGTGGATCTGCCAGCTCACCCCCATGGAGGTGGCGGGCTTCGAGTTTCCCCAACACCCGATCACCGGCCTGGTCCAGTTCTCGATGCGGGAGAGCAACGGAAGAGAGATCTCCGCCTACAGCGCGTCAGACGGAACGCTGCGATTTCTCGCACTGCTGGCGGCCCTGCTCGAAGAGCGTCCGGCACGCTTGATTTTCGTGGAGAACCTCGGCCACGGGATCCACCCGTCACGGCTTCATCTCCTGGTCGATCTGATCGAACGACAGACGATCGACGGCGCAATACAGGTCGTCGCCACGACGCACTCGCCCGAACTGCTGTCCGTCGTAAGCGACGACACGTTTCGGAACACGTCACTCGTCTGCAGGACCGAGGACACGAACGACGCCATCATCCGTCCCGTCGCCAGGCTGCGAGGCGCCGAGAGACTGAGGAGCGCCCAGGGATTGGGCCGGCTTCTCGCCGGCGGCTGGATGGAGACTGCGCTCGCCTTCACGGAATGCGAGCACCCCGCAAACCCGGCGCACCCCTCGTTTCCGAGAGTTACCGAACGGGCCGAAATCTCTTGAAGCGGCCGCTGGAGCCTCGCTTCGGCAATTCGGGTAATCCGCTCGCTCGCTTCCGCATATGCGACGATCCACGGCTCGTCCGGTTCGGTGAAACGAGTTCTATCGCTCGTAAGCAACGACACCCGACGTCGCGTCCGTGTCCGCGCTGTCTCGAATTGCGGACACGAGGAGCGTCTTGACATCGGTGAACCAAGTACGCCCTGTAGCGACGTCGTGCAGCCACAAGCCCCAGGCCTCTCTCTTGTCGTCCTCGTCGGCAAGAAACGCGATGCGGTTCCCGGATCGGGATATTGACGGGCTGTGCAATCGCTCCATGAACAGGAAGGTTACCTGTCGAACGGAATTCATGTCGCCCAGAAAGATATCGTACTCGCGGGGTCCCCGTCCGAAGAAGGGTCTCTGATTCCGTAGGGAGCGATCCGCAAATGCCACTTGTCCGGTCTCGTACGAGACGGCCCTGCCGCCTCCATGGAACGGATTTACTATCGGCCGCACCCAATCTGTAGCAAGAAGCGAAAACTTCACCGGTCTCGGCGTCTCGCCGACAAGAGAGAACGACTTGTCAAACTCGATCGTGTACAAGTGGCTGTCACCCTTTTCGTCCGGACCGTGACTGAACCGTACTCTCTTCTCACGCTGCTGAAATTGTTTCGTCATCTGATCGTCGGGCAAGGCGATGGCCAAACTTCGTACGACAAGTGTCTTGTCGTTCATAAACCCGACCGCCCTCGTATAAACGAATGTCGTCCACGCCCCTTCTGCGGGATATACCCGTGTCTCGCTTCCGTCTTGCAGGTCTATCATGTGAACAAAGCCCGCCTTGAGGCCAACACGGGGATAATAGAACGACTTTGGCCAATAAGTCTGCCTGAGCAGATCGTCATCAATCCGTTTCGTAGCGTAGACGACAAACCGTCCTCCCGGCGCAAAGATTGGGGCGTCTCTGACGAGATTTCGCGTTGCAATAACGGTCCTGTCCCGACCGGACTCCAGATCGAGAATGCCTATCTGAAACCCCGTGGGACCGCTGGTACATCTGGCCCTGCAACTGCGTACAAACACAATTCGATCGCCCGAAGGAGAGAACGAGGGATTGAGCCACGCTTGATCCGGCGGACCCTCGACGGTGCTCATCGAACCGGTTTCGACGTCGAACAGCCCGAGCTTGACCCTCGGGTTCTCCCGTGACCACACTTGCATTGCGACCAACCGACCGTCCGAAGACAACGCCGGTCGATTGACGATTACGTCAGTTTGCGTCTGCGAGGTAGACGCACAGCCGGATAGAAACAGCAAGAAAAGAGGCAGAGGCGCAAGCCGGAACATGCTTCTCAAGCGGTTCCAGGCGCGTAAACCAGGCAGGGTCGAATTCCTCATGTCTTTATTCCCTTGCTGTACGCAGAGTCGCGTGGCGGCGTCCGCAGCTCCGAGCGTATCGGAAAAAACCGCTCCGTCCAATTCCCGGTTCCCGGGTGACGCTCCGTCAGGCGTAGTTCCGGGTGCGGGTCGAGACAAGACCGATCGAGTTCACCGTTCGCCTGTGATCGTGAAGCGGTGATGCGTATCGCCTGGGCTCGATTGTAGATTCTCGTCGATTTCCGGTCGAGTGCGCGGCGGCATAAGTGGTATTTCGGCCACACACTGCGAACATTCCGGACGAGAACGGAGGAACGCCCCCGCCGGCGGCCTACCGGCGGCAGGAACCGAACCTCCCCGACTTCAGCGCATTCCTACGGTTGGCGTACCGTACCTCGGGTGGGATGGGAGAATTCGCGACGACCCGACTGTCGCGTGGCGCTGCATCCGTGTCCCGGCGCCGCGGGGCAGACGAGTCCCGGCGCGCGGACGCCCGGAGCCGAGTAGCCTTCGTCCTGACTCGTACCCCGACTCCCAAGAGGCCCGGCAACGCAAGTAGAACCCGCGAAGCACACCGCAATGCCACAGTCGACGGACGGAAGCCCCGCCCGGATCCTGGACCCCTCGAGAATCCGGTCCAGCGCCTGGACCGTCGCGCCCATGTTCCTTCTTCATTCGGCCGCCGCTCCCCGCGTGGTGTAGAATGCCGCCCGCGCATTTCGGTCCGGCTCGTCGCCGGCCTCCACTGCCGGTTTCCTCATGGCCCGCTCTTCCCGATCGACTCCCCGGACCCGACTCGTTCACGGCGGAACGAAGCGGAGTTCCTTCGGCGAACTCTCGGAGGCTCTGTTCCTCACCCAGGCTTACCTGTATCCCAGCGCGGAAACGGCCGAGGCGCGCAGCACCGACGACGGAGACGACGGCTACGTATATTCCCGCTTCGGCAATCCGACCGTCTCCATGTTCCAGGACCGGCTGGCCGAGTACGAGGAAGCGGAGGCCGCCTGCGCCTTCGCGACCGGCATGGCCGCGGTCACCGCTTCCCTCCTCGGCTCGGTCCGGGTCGGCGATCATGTCGTCTCGTCGCGCGTCCTCTTCGGCTCCTGCCACTGGATCGTCTCGGAACTCCTGCCCCGTCTCGGCGTCGCGACGACCCTCGTGGACGGCAGGAACCTCGACGCGTGGCGGCAAGCGGTTCGGAGCGAGACCCGTTTCTTCTTCGCCGAGAGCCCCGGCAACCCCAATCTGGAACTCGTCGACATCCGCGCCGTGGCAGAGATCGCGCATGACGCCGGCGCGACCTTCGTCGTGGACAACGCGCTCGCTTCGCCCGTGTGCCAGAGTCCGCTCGAGCTCGGCGCCGACGTATCCGTGTATTCCGCGACCAAGCACATCGACGGGCAGGGCCGGTGCCTCGGCGGCGCCGTCCTGGGGACGGACGAGTTCGTCAACGGCCCGGTTCATACCTTCCTGCGCAACACCGGCGGAACGATGAGCCCGTTCAACGCCTGGAACCTCCTGAAGTCGCTCGAGACGCTCGAGCTTCGCGTTCGCTCCCAGTGCGACACGGCTCTATACCTCGCCGAGGCGCTGTCCGGCCATCCCGCTCTGGTGCGCTGCCTCTATCCCGGTCTGCCCTCCCATCCCCAGCACGACCTCGCCCGGAGCCAGATGCGCATGGGCGGAACCCTGCTCTCGCTCGATCTGGCCGGCGGCAAGGAAGCCGCGTTTCGCTTCCTGAACAGCCTGAAGGTGGCGAAGATCTGCAACAACTTCGGCGACACGAAGAGCCTCGCCACCCATCCCGCCACCACCACGCACGGACGCCTATCCCCCGAGTTGCGCCAGGAACTCGACATCCCCGACGGACTGGTGCGGTTTTCCTGCGGGCTGGAAGAACCCGATGATTTGCTCGACGACATACGAAACTCCCTCGTCGCGGCAAGCGGCGCGCATTCCTGACCGGCCGCCCGATCCCCGCGATCCTCCGTCACCGGGAGCCCTGCGTCCCTGCCCGCGATCGCCGCTCCAAGGCGACTCTTCGCACTGACTTGAGGACGGTACCTCGTGCTTGACCTGGCCCCCGTCTCCTACGCCATCGGACTCTGCGTCGCCGTGCTCGGCGCGATCATGGCCCTTCCCGCGCTGGTCGAGTTTCTGGAAGGCTCCCCGGCGGCCGGCGGCTTCCTCTACTGCGGCGCGATATCCGTCGCCTTCGGCGCCTTGTTCGCCATTCCGTTTCACGGCCAGCGATCGGCGCAGCTCTCGGTTCGCCAGGCGCTCGTTCTGATCGCCGCTCTCTGGATCGCCGTTCCCGTGTTCGGAAGCCTGCCGTTCCTCGCCACGATCGAGAACCTCACGCTGACCGACGCCGTCTTCGAGGCCATGTCCGGCTTCACCACCACCGGGTCGACCGTCCTCGACGACCTTGAGTCGCGCCCGTCGGGCATTCTCGTCTGGCGCGGCCTCTTGCAGTGGATCGGCGGAATCGCCGTCGTCGTCGTCGCGATCCTGTTTCTTCCGAGGATCGGCGTCGGCGGCATGGCCCTCTTCCGGGGCTCGCTCGGCGCCGCTACGGAAGACGTCCAGCCGCGCTTTCGCAGCGTGTTCGTCCTCACCTGCATCGCCTACGGGATCCTCTCTCTTCTCTGCGCCCTCACCTATCTCAGCTTCGACCTGAAGCCGCTCGAAGCCATCGTACTCGCCATGACGACCGTCGCGACCGGCGGGTTCGGAACGCGCGACGCGTCCTTCGCCGAGTATCCCCCGTCCGTCGAATACGCCGCCATCGTCTTCATGCTGCTCGCGAGCCTGCCCTTCCTTCGCTACGTGCAATTGCTCGAAGGCCGAATTCGGCCCATGCTCCGCGACAGCCAGATCCGGGCGTTCCTGATCGCCGCCGGCACCGCGTCCGCCATGCTCGCGATCTGGCTTCTCGCGACCACCGAGGCCGGCCTGGAACACGCCGTGCGCAAGTCCCTTTTCAACGGCGTCTCGATCCTGACCGGAACCGGATACGCCAGCGCAGGCTACGACAACTGGGGCGGCTTCGCCGTGACCCTGTTCCTGCTGATCGGGCTGATCGGAGGCTGCGCCGGATCCACGACCTGTAGCGTCAAGGTGTTCCGCTTCCAGGTTCTGCTCGCGTCCCTCTCGGCCGAACTCCGGCGGATCCGCAATCCCCGCGGCGTCTTCACGGCCCGCTACGAAGGCGAGGAGATCCCGCGGAACGTCGTGTCGTCGGTGTCCGGGTTTTTCTTCCTGTTCGTGGTCTCGCTGATCACGCTCACCATCCTGCTCTCGATGGCCGGACTGGACCTGCTCACCGCCGCCTCGGGCGCCGCGACCGCGCTGGCCAACGTCGGACCGGGCCTCGGACCGACGATCGGGCCCGAAGGAAACTTCGCGTCCCTGCCGGACCCGGCGAAGTGGCTTCTGACGTTCGGAATGCTGCTCGGGAGGCTCGAGATCCTCGGCGTGCTGGTCCTGTTCCAGCTCTCCTTCTGGCGCGACTGAACGCGCGGCAGTAAGGCCGACAACGAGCGAATCTGGCGCGCCCGACGGGAATCGAACCCGTTCCTCCGCCTTGAAAGGGCGACATCCTAACCGGTAGACGACGGGCGCCAGGACACCCTTGTACGGCAAGGCAGCGCGATGTGCAACGGTCTGACGCGGGCGGCCGGAGTCGGGGACAGGGGAAGGGAGAGAGAAGAGAGATAGATGTACAAGTGAATTCTTCTCCTCTTGCGGCTGTCGCCTGTTGAACCGGCAGGTTTTCCGCGGAGTTCCGACGGTTCGGCTATCGACCGCTCGGAAAGCGAGGCTTGCGCTCCGGTCGGTTTTCCCCGATCCCGGAATAACTCGGGATTTCCGAGGAACTTGGCGCTTTGACAAGTCGTGGAAAGACGGTGGATAGTGCCTGTCCGATGCGGGTAACCTCTCCACAGGTTTTCCACGGTATATCGACGGGGTTCCCACGGGTGTTTCAGCCTGCGGAAAACCTGTGCAATTCCGTTGAACGTTCGGGGAGAGGGGCCGGAGGGCAGGCGTTTTCCCCGCCGGTTTCCCCAGGTTTTCCGCAAGCCGTTACCCAGGAAATTCACGACCGAAGCGAGAAGGGAGGCGCGATTCATGCCGAACGATCCGATCGTGCTCGCCAGTGCGAGCGCGAGCAGGGCGGCCATGCTCGCCGACGCCGACGTGCCGTTCGAGACCGTGCCGGCGGGCGTGGACGAGGAAGCCGTCCGGGCGTCGCTCGAAGCGGAGGGCTTCCGCCCGCGCGACGTCGTGGACGCCCTCGCGGAACTCAAGGCCTGCCGCGTTTCGGCGCGCATGGAGGGGCGCCTGGTTCTCGGCGCGGACCAGATCCTGGTCTGCGAAGGGCGGATATTCGCGAAGCCGGAGAACCGGGAAGCGGCGGCGGACCAGCTCCGGGAGCTTCGGGGACGGGAGCACACGCTGACGAGCGCGGCCGTCCTGGCCCGAGACGGCGTTGCGGTCTGGCGCTTCGTGGACGAGGCCCGGTTGCGGATGCGGCGCTTTTCCGAAGCGTTCCTGGAGCGCTATCTTGAAGCGGCGGGAGACGCGGTCTTCGCGACGGTGGGGGCCTATCGACTCGAGGGTCGGGGGGTCCGGCTGTTCGAGGCGGTGGAGGGCGACTTCTTCACCGTTCTCGGCCTGCCGCTGCTGCCTCTCCTGCAACAGCTGCGGATCCTGGACGTGCTGACGGACGATAACGGCGGGAGCGAGCGTTGACGGAAGCGGTCAGGAAAGCGGGCGTGGTCGGGTGGCCGGTCGAGCATTCGCGCTCGCCCCAGATCTTCCGGCACTGGTTCGGCCGCTACGGCATCGACGGCGAATACGGGCGCCACGCGGCGCCGGTCGGCGAATTCGAAGCCTGCATCGCGCGTCTGCAGGAACGGGGCTTCCGGGGCTGCAACGTCACCATCCCGCACAAGGAGAGCGCCTTCGCCCTCGCCGACGCCCTCAGCCCGACGGCGGAGCGAATCGGCTCGGCAAACACCCTCGTATTCCGCCCCGACGGCACCGTCGAGGGAGACAGCACGGACGGATACGGCTTCCTGGAGTCGCTCCGCGAGGGGGTGTCCGGCGCGTTGCCGCTCGGCTGTCCCGCGGTCGTTCTCGGAGCGGGCGGCGCGGCGCGAGCGGTCGTGGACGCTTTGGCGGACGCCGGCGTGCCCGAGGTCCGCATCGTCAACCGAACCTTCGAGCGGGCGGAACGTCTGGCGCGGGAGTTGCCGGGACCGCTGGTCGCGGTCGCGCTCGAGGACGCGGATGCGGCGCTTCGGGACGCGGGGCTGGTGGTCAACGCGACCAGCCTCGGCATGACCGGCGGCGGCCCGCTGTTCCTGGACAGCTCCGGCGCGCCGGCGGACGCGGTGGTCACGGATCTCGTATACGCGCCGCTGAAGACGCCGCTCCTCGCCCGCGCCGAGGAGCTCGGCCAGCGCACCGTGGACGGGCTCGGCATGCTTCTCCACCAGGCGAGACCGGGCTTCCGTCGCTGGTTCGGCCGGGACCCGGAGGTCGACGAGCCGCTCCGGCGGGCGGCGCTGGATCTTCCGCCCCCATGATCGTGATCGGCCTGACCGGATCCGTCGGTATGGGAAAGTCGGTGACGGCCGGAATGCTCGTCGAGGAGGGGGGCGGCGCGCTGCAATCGGCCGATGCGGTCGTTCACGCGCTCTACGCGGCCGACGGCGAAGCGGCCGCGGTGCTCGGCGCCGTTCTCCCGGACGTGATCGACGCCGACGGTTCGGTCGACCGGCCGCGGCTCCGCGCGCGGGTTCAGGCGGAGCCGGAACTGCTGGAGCGGGTCGAGGAGATCGTGCATCCGTTGGTGCGGCGGGAGCGGGAGCGGTTCCTGGCCCGGGCGGAATCGGACGGCGCTCCGTTCGCCGTCTTGGAGATTCCGCTATTGTTCGAGACGGGGTCGGAGAGAGAGGTGGACGTGGTGGTCGTCGCGAGCGCGCCGGAGTCCGTCCAGCGAGAGCGGGTCCTGGCGCGGCCGGGCATGACGGAGGCAATGCTGCGCGGCTTCCTGGCGAAGCAGACGCCGGACGCGGAGAAGCGAATTCGGGCCGATTACGTCGTCGAGACCGGGGAGGGGCTGGAGGCGGCCCGCGCCCAGGTGCGGCAGTTGCTCGTTCGGCTGGGGCTGGCCTCGCGCCCGATCTCGGGCGGCGTCGGGGATTGAGTAACAGGAGGCGGAGAGATGCGCGAAATCGTCCTCGACACCGAAACCACGGGTCTGGACGCGCGGGAAGACCGCATCGTCGAGGTCGCCTGCATCGAACTCCACGAACGCGCCTTCCGGGGCAAGACCTTTCAGCGCTACGTCAATCCGGAGCGGGAGATCCCGCAGGAAGCGGTCGCGATCCACGGCATCACGAACGACCGGCTTCGCGACAAGCCGAAATTCGCCGAGATCGCCGACGAGTTCCTGCAATTTATCGGCGACGATCCCCTGGTCATCCACAACGCCGGATTCGACCTGCGCTTCCTGAACGAGGAACTCGCTCGCATCGGTCGGCCGGCGCTCCCGAGGGAGCGCTGCGTGGACACGCTGGAGATCGCCCGGAGAAAGTTCCCGGGGGCGCAGAACAATCTCGACCGTCTGGCCGAGCGGTTCGGAATCGACGCGTCGGCGCGGACGCTGCACGGCGGCCTGGTCGACGCCGACATTCTGCTGGAGGTCTACCTCGAGCTCACCGACAGCCGGCGCCAGGACCTCGGGATCGACGCGCTTCTGGTCGAGACCGTCGAAGACGACCCCGGCCCCGCCCGCCAGCGGCCGGAGCCCATGGGACCGCTCTCCACCGCGGAGGAACGGGCGGCGCACCGGGCTTTCGTCCGGGAAGCGCTCGGCGAAGGCGCGATCTGGCTCCGGCATGAGGAGTCGGCGGCCGCACCCTCGACCGGCTGACGCGACGAGCCGGGCCGGCGGCGCGGACATGACCGACGCGACGCCCGGGACCGCGCCTGCGGCCGCACCCGAGCCGGAGACCGGCGCCGGGGTCATACGGGCTTGCCTGGCCGGACTGGGCACCGGTCCCGGGGTGTACCGGATGCTCGACAGTCGGCAGTCGGCCCTCTACGTCGGAAAGGCGCGAAACCTGAAGCGGCGCGTCGCCGCCTACGCCAAGCCGGCCGCCCATCAGGCCCGGATCCAGCGGATGATCGCCGCGACCGCGTCCATGGAGTTCACCTCCACCGCCACCGAGGCGGAGGCGCTGCTGCTCGAATCGATCCTGATCAAGCGCCTGAAGCCGCGCTACAACATCCTGCTCAGGGACGACAAGTCGTTTCCGCAGATCCTGATCCGGGGCGGCCATCCCTTTCCGCAGCTGACCAAGCACCGTGGCGCTCGGCAGCCGGACGGGAAGTATTTCGGCCCCTTCGCGTCCGCCGGCGCGGTCAACCGAACGCTGAACCAGCTCCAGAAGGCGTTCCTGCTCCGCACCTGCACGGACGCCACCTTCGCCAATCGCACCCGCCCCTGCCTCCTGCACCAGATCCGGCGCTGTTCCGGTCCCTGCGTGGGCCTGGCGAGCGAGGGCGAATACGCGAAACAGGTAGACGACGCGGCGCGTTTTCTTCGCGGGCAGTCGACGTCGGTGCAGGAAGATCTCGCCCGGCAGATGCAGCGGGCGAGCGACGGTCTCGAATTCGAGCGGGCGGCGCTCCTGCGGGACCGGATCCGGGCGCTGACCGAGGTGCAGGCGCGCCAGGGCGTAAATCCGCGCACGGTGCGGGAAGCGGACCTCTTCGCGCTGCATCTCGAAAGCGGCCAGGGTTGCGTGCAGGCGGTGTTCTATCGGGCCGGCCAGCATTGGGGCGACCGGGCCTACTATCCGCGGTTCTCGGCCGAGGACGGAGCTGAGGACATCCTCGGCGCGCTGATCGGACAGTTCTACGCCGCGCGCCTTCCGCCGCCGCTCGTCCTCCTGTCGCACCCGGTCGCGCGCCCGGAGCTGATCGAGCGCGCGCTCGAGGTTCGGCGGGGCAGCCGGGTCCGCCTCCTGGTGCCGCAGAGGGGCGAGAAGCGCCGCCTGGCGGAGCAGGCGGCGGAGAACGCCCGGGAAGCGCTGGCGCGGCGCATGGCGGAGGCGTCGGTTCGCGACGCGCTGCGGGAGAGCCTGGCGGACACGCTGGGGCTCGAGGGGCCGCCGAAGCGCATCGAGGTCTACGACAACTCGCATATCCAGGGCAGCGCGCCGGTGGCGGCGATGATCGTTGCGGGACCGGAGGGTTTTCAGAAGTCGCAATACCGAAAGTTCAACCTGGACGGGGACGACGTCGCCGCCGGCGACGACGTCGGCATGCTGCGGGCGGTCCTGCGCCGCCGCTTCGGACGGCTCGTGCGGGAGAACCCGGACCGGGACGGCGGCGCCTGGCCCGACCTGGTGGTAATCGACGGCGGCGCGGCGCAACGGGGCGCGGCCGCCGCGGTTCTCGCGGATCTCGGCCTCGAGGACGTTCCGCTGGTGGCCGTCGCCAAGGGGCGGGATCGGGATGCGGGGCGCGAGGTGCTTCATCTTGCCGGCCGCGCTCCCTTCGGACTTCGCCGACGGGATCCGTTGCTCTACTACCTGCAGCGGCTGCGGGACGAGGCGCATCGTTTTGCCGTAGGCTCGCACCGGGCGAGGCGGAAGAAGGCGTCCGTCCGTTCGCCGCTCGATTCGGTGCCGGGAATCGGCGCCGCGCGAAAGCGGGCGCTCCTGAACCGCTTCGGATCGGCCAAGGCGGTCGGGCGCGCGGCGGTGCCGGACCTGGCGTCGGTGTCGGGCATCAGCGACGGTCTCGCACGCCGCATTGTCGACGCCTTTCGAAGCGAGGGATAGGCGATGGGACTCGCGAATTGGTTGACCCTGGGCCGGATGGCGGCCGTCCCGGCGCTTCTCTTGCTGTTCCTCGTGCCGGGGCCCGAGGGAGAGGCGCTCCGGCTGGCGGTGTTCGCGGCGGCCGGGGCGACGGACTGGCTGGACGGCTGGATCGCCCGCACTCGCGGCGAGACCTCGCGGCTCGGAGCGGCGCTCGATCCCTCGGCCGACAAGATGCTGGTCCTGGGCGCGCTCCTGATGCTGGCCGGCACCGGCGGGATCGAGGGGGCGGCGCTCTTTGCCGCGGCCGCGATCCTCTTGCGCGAAATCCTGGTGTCCGGGCTTCGGGAGGCGCTGGGCCGGGCGGGCGCGCCGCTGGAGACGGCTTCGCTCGCCAAGTGGAAGACCGCGGCGCAGATGTCGGCGCTGGCGATCCTACTGGCGGGATCGCTCGCGGACCGGATCCATCCCGCGTTACCTGCGGTCGGCGCCGGACTCCTGTGGGCGGCCGCGGCGCTGGCGGTATGGACCGGCTTCGGGTATCTGCGGGTCGCCTGGGGCGCGCTCCGGCAGGAGGACGGAGGGCGGTAGGGCCATGGAGTTGCGGATTCGATACTTCGCCTGGGTCCGGGAGCGGGTCGGGACCGCGTCGGAGACCCTGCGGCTGCCGGACGACGTCGCGACGGTCGAGGCGCTGGTCGCCTGGCTGCGTCGGCGCGAGCCGCGCTACGACTTCGCGTTCGAGAACCCCGATGCCGTCCGCGTCGCGATCGACCAGGAGATGGCGGAGCCGGCCGACTCGCTGGCGAACGCGCGCGAAGTGGCGTTCTTTCCGCCGATGACGGGAGGCTGAACCGGGATGTCGGTCTCCGTACAGGAAGCGCCGTTCGACGCGGGCGCCGAGATCGCCGCCGTGGCGGAGGAAGCGGGCGACGCCGGGGCGGTGGTCAGCTTCTCCGGCATCGTCCGCCGCGGCGAAGCCGGAGTCCTGTCGCTCACCCTGGAGCACTTTCCGGGAATGACCGAGAGGAAGCTGGCCGAGATCGAGCGCGAGGCGCATGAGCGCTGGCCGCTGCTCGCCTCGAGGATCGTGCACCGGGTCGGGACGCTCGAGGCGGGAGAGCCCATCGTGCTGGCGGTCACGGCGAGCGCCCACCGGCAGGCCGCGTTCGAGGCGGCCGCCTTCCTGATGGATTACCTGAAGACGCGGGCGCCGTTCTGGAAACGCGAGCGGACGGCAGAGGGCGCGTCGTGGGTCGAAGCGCGGGAGAGCGACGACGCGGCCGCGTCCCGCTGGTCCGAAGCGGGCCGGCCGGAGAGAGGCGGGGAACGTGGTTGAGGCGGGTGGATTCGAACCACCGTTTCCGGAGTCAAAGTCCGGCGTCCTGCCGCTGGACGACGCCTCACGCGCGGCGCATTCTAGCAATTCTGGCGCAGGGTCCGCGACCGCCCGCCTTGCGGCGGCTCGGAGCGGCGGACGTTCGCCGCCCCCAGGCCGGCGCGGCCGGATCGCGAAACCCGAAATCGAAACAGGGAGGACGGAATGAAACGCTCGAGGATCAACGCCATCATCCGGGACGCGGAGGAATTTATCCGGTCGTTCGAGTTCCTGCTGCCGCCGTTCGCGCACTGGTCGCCGGAGGAATGGCGCGGCGCCGGCGAGGCGACGGCGGAACTCCGCCGGGCCGGCTGCGGATGGGACATCACGGATTTCGGGCAGGGCGACTTCGACCGCAAGGGCCTGGTGCTGATCACGCTCCGCAACGGAAACGCGGCCGACCTGAGCAGGGGCCGGGGGATGCTCTACGCGGAGAAGCTCCTGGTGTTGCGCGAGGGGCAGACGGCGATTTCCCACTACCACAAGGTCAAGACCGAAGACATCATCGTGCGCGGCGGCGCGCCGATGGTCGCGCGGCTTCACAACGTGCTGCCGGACGGGACCCACGATACGGAGACTCCGGTCGACGTCCGGATGGACGGAGTGCTTCGCCGGGTCGAGGCGGGCGGCACCGTGCAGGTGGACCCCGGCGCCTCGATCACCCTGGAGCCGGGATGCGCCCACGCGTTCTGGAGCGCCGGCGGCGACAGCCTTCTCGGGGAGGTGTCCACGGTGAACGACGACGCGACCGACAACTACTTCTTCGAGGAGGTGTCGCGGTTTCCGGGAGTCGACGAGGACGAACCGCCGTACCGGCTGATCGTGCCGGACTACCTGACCGGGTAGTCGCCGGGACGCCGGGCCTCCGGATCGCGGTCCCGCGGCAAGCGCGCGGGCGCGGTTGTTCCGGGTCGTCGAGCGCGACGCCCGCCGTTGTGGTAATTACGGCGGTCCACCGGGAGTTGGGTCCCGGATCCAATCAACGAAACGAGAGGGAGAACCTGTCATGAAGAAACTCTTTGGCGCCGCGCTCGGAGCGGCGCTGCTCGGCGCCGCGTCGCTGTCCGGTCCGGCGTCGGCGCAGGACGACAAGCTGACCATCGCGCTGATCCCCGGCCTGACGACCGACGCCTTCTACATCACGATGCGGAAGGGAGCGGAGCATGCGGCCGAGGCGCTCGGCGTCGACTTCATCTTCCAGGGCGCGCCGGAGTTCAATCCGACGCTGCAGGTGCCGGTCCTGAACGCGGTCATCGCGCGGCAGCCGGACGCGATCCTGATCGCGCCGACCGACAAGCAGCAGCTGATCGCGCCGCTGAAGGCCGCGGCGGACCAGGGCATCGCGGTCATCACCGTGGACACCTTCATCGACGACGGCATGTATCAGGACGGCGACGGGTCGGGCGACTTTCCGCTCTCCTACATCGCCTCCGACAACGTGCTCGGCGGCGTGATGGCCGGTCGGGCGCTCGCCCGGTCCATCGGCGGCGAGGGCAAGGTCTACGTCTCGAACGTGAAGCCCGGCATCTCGACGACCGACCAGCGCGAGGAAGGCTTCAAGCAGGCGATGGAGTCCTATCCCGACATCGAGGTCCTCGAGACCCAGTTCAACGACGACGACGCCAACAAGGCGGCGGCGCAGCTGCAGGCCGTGGTCGCGCGCAACCCGGATCTCGCCGGCGTGTTCGGCGCCAACCTGTTCTCCGCCATCGGCGCGGCGGACGGCGTGAAGGCGATCGGCAAGAGCGGCGAGATCAAGGTCGTGGCGTTCGATACGCCGACCCGGATCGTCGACGACATCAAGTCGGGGCTGATCGACATGGCGATCGCCCAGCATCCGGCCGAGATCGGCTATTACGGCGTGGTGACCGCGTATGCGGTGCTCACCGGACAGTCGATTCCGGTCGCCATCGGCACCGGCTTCACGGTAATGGATCCGTCGAACATCGACGATCCGGACGTCCTGAAGTTCGTGTATTCCGACTGACGAACAACGGTCGGGCAGGCGGGCGTCGGCCCGCCTGCCCTCCGGCTTGATCTCGAGGCTCGTAATGTCCCACGGCTCCGCCGGCGAACCCTTTTCGCCGGAGCGGGACCACCGGGCGCGGATGCTGCGGATAGTCGCCGCGACGTGGTCCTGGTTCTTTCTGGTCGCGCTGCTGATCTTCTTCGAATCCTGGGCGCGGTCGGCCTACGGCGCCTCGTTCCTGCTCAACCCGTTCAACATCCAGAGCATCGCGCTCTTCACCGCGGCGCCGCTGCTACTCGGAGTCGGACAGACCTTCGTGATCATCGCCGGCGGCATCGACCTGTCGGTCGGCTTCGTCATGGGGCTGGCCGCGGTCGTCATGGCGCGGATCATGAATCTGGACGTGCTGGTCGGCGTGCCCGGGCTCGCGCTGGCGATCGGCATCTGCGTGGCCTTCGGCGTCTCGCTCATCCCCGGCGCGGTGAACGGCGTCCTGATCGCGCGGCTTCGGGTGCCCGCCTTCATCGGGACGCTCGGCATGTACGGCGTGGCCCGAGGCAGCGGGTTCTTGGCGGCGGACGGCACGACGGCGCCGGTGAACAACGAATGGCTGTTCCTGATGGGAAACGGCAAGTTTCTGGGGATTCCCGTTCCGATCTGGATCACCGTGGGCGTGGTGGCGGTGCTCTACTACGTGCTCTCCCAGACCCGCTTCGGACAATACACCTACGCGATCGGGGGAAATCGCCAGGCGGCGATCCGGGCCGGCATTCCGGTCCGGCGCCATACGATGATGATCTACCTGATCGCGGCCGGATGCGCCGGAATCGCGGGAATGGTCTATACGTCGCGGTTCTCCGCCGGCGCGGCGCAAGCCGGCGAGCCCCTCCTGCTCGATTCCATCGCCGCCGTGGTGATCGGCGGCGCGAGCCTGTTCGGCGGCTCGGGCACGATCATCGGCACGGTGATCGGCGCGCTGATCATCGCGGTGATCCAGTACGGCCTGGTGTTCATCAACGTGGAGCCGTTCTGGCAATTCGTCGCCGTCGGCGTCGTGATCATCTTCTCGGTCCTCGTCGACCAGTCCCAGTCCCGGCTGACGGGCGGAGCGCAGGATGGAGACTGAGCCGATCCTCTCGGGCCGCGGCCTGACCAAGCGCTTCGGCGGCGTGCTGGCGCTGAACGAGGTCTCGTTCGATTTGCACCGGGGCGAGGTCCTGGCGCTCGCGGGCGACAACGGGGCGGGCAAGTCGACCCTGATCAAGCTCCTGTCCGGCGTGCACCAGCCCGACGGCGGCGAGATCGTCTACCGGGGCGAGTCGGTGGAGTTTCCGAATCCGCGGACCGCGCGCGAGATGGGGATCGAGACGATCTACCAGGACCTGGCGCTGGCCGACAACCTGGACGTGGGCTCGAACGTGTTTTTGGGGCGGGAGCCGGTGCGCCGGCTCTTCGGCCTGCTGCCTTCGATCGACCGCAAGCGGATGCGGGACGAGTCGTTCTCCGTGCTGGAGACTCTCGATATCGAGCTGCCGGCGACGGCGCTGGCGCAGCCGGTCCGGCGCCTGTCTGGCGGGCAGCGGCAGGCGGTGGCGATCGGCCGGGCGATCTTCTGGCAGGCCGAAGTGCTGATCATGGACGAGCCGACGGCGGCGCTCGGCGTGCCGGAGCAGCGAAAGGTCATGCAGTTGATCCGGGGCCTGAGAGAGAACAACGTCGCGGTGATCTTCATATCCCACAACATGAGCGACATCCTCGCGGTGAGCGATCGCATCATCGTTTTGCGCCGGAGCGAAAAAGTCGGCGAGGCGCGGACCAGCGAGACGACGAGCGACGAAGTGGTGCGCTTGATGGTCGCCGGTTGAGGCGCGGACGGGCAACCGGGACTGCTCAGACGGAGAATCGACGCGGTGTTCGCGACGAAAGGGGACAATGGGACGGGCAGAGGGGAGAAACTGTACCCCACTAACTGGTTCGCAAGATTCTACCAGCCGCACAACAGTGTCCCACAGAATTGATCAAGGTATTGTCATGAGGTTGCGGTCTCGAACAGCCTATAATATGCACGATGGCGTAAGGGAATCCAGTCGACGGGCAAACAGGTTCGTGATGTCACGCCTCGACCGATTTTGCGAGCGCGCTCTCAGTGGAGTGTGAATTATCTCGATTGCCAGACCGTTCGCGAATCGACGGCGAACGCATTCTACCAATTGTGCAACCAAGCGGTCAGCCTCGCAACACGGCTCGTACGTGCGAATCGCACGTGAGAGCTGAGCTGAGTAAAGTACCACAACCACAAGTAGGGATATGATGCCAGAAACACTGGAACCGCGACTAGACTTACTTCAAGAAGAGTATGTACTCGTTCAGGCGTGGAAGAAGACCGCTCCGTTTATCCGCTATCACAATTGGTTCTCTGACACACTTGCTTTGGACCGCGCGTCCGTGAATCTTCCCAGGTTTATCGGCGAAATCCGGGAACGACTGCGGTCCCCCGAGACTTGGAAGACCGATGCGCTGCGCGTTATAATGGCTCCAAAGAGCGAACACTGGCACGTAAAAGGTGGCGAGTGGAAACCCGTCAAGAAACCGACGAACACAGTACGACTCCGTCCTCTTGCCCACGTGAGCCTATCGGATCAGGTGTTGGCGACGGCCCTCATGCTTTGCCTCGCGGATCGAGTCGAGACGATACAGGGGGATCCGCGTGAATCTCTAAGTGGGCCAGAGTCACGAAGACGCGTTATTTCATACGGACATAGGTTGGTCTGCGACGCAACTGGGAATGGGCTTCGACATCGCTGGGGATCGACCAAACTCTACCGTGCCTACTCGCAAGACTATCAAATGTTCATCTCGCGACCGGACGTCGTGTTCAAGTCGATTCCTGAATCCAATCAGGACCGTGCATTTCTCATCCACTCAGATCTTCGGCAATTCTATGACCGCGTTCACCCGGATATACTTGCAGCGGCGATGGACAGAATTCGTTGCGACGGCGATGATCCTGCGTTCTTTGCCTTAGCGGAATCCGTGTTGAACTGGAAGTGGCATTCCCGCGACGAAGAATCCACTCGAGTTTACGCTAGGCGGACGGAAATCGAGGACTTCACGCGGGTATCGCTGCCGCAGGGCCTGGTCGCCTCCGGCTTCTTCGCAAATCTCGTACTGCTGTCTTTCGACACCGCCTTGCGCGGGGCGATCGGCACCGACATCATTCCTGGTATACAGCTCGCAGATGCATGCCGATATGTTGACGACCTGAGAATCCTGATCACTACCAGTCCCGCCTCAGTTTTTTCAAATGAGTGCCTCGCGGAAAGCGTCACAAAGTGGCTCAGTGGGGTTCTGAACGAGACGGCTCCAGGACTCCAAGTATCTGAGGAAAAAACCGCGATAGTCGCGCTCAACGGAGAAGAACGACCGCTAATACGGCAGCACGCAAAGATGAACCGGATACAGGCAGCGGTGTCCGGTGGACTCGATGCACTCGGCGGTGGGGAAACTCTCGATGCAATCCGTGGACTGATGCGAAGGCAGGACTCGTTTGGCGCCAAGAATGAAGAGGCCTGGCGATTTACGCCGGTTCCAGACGTAAGAGACGAAACGGTCGCCAGGTTTAGTGCAGCGCGCTTTCGAAGGACCTTCCGCTCAATCAGACCTCTGCTCTACGACGAAGAGGTATCGCTAGTCAGCGATGCGAAGCCATTGCGCATGCCTGACAACGCTTCGGTAGTCCGGGAAGAGCAAACGCGTCTGAGGATAACCCGAGCCGAACTCGATGAGGACGCTCAGGCGTTCGCATTGGATCTTATCCATCGCTGGATCGGAGATCCGTCAAACGTTCGATTGCTCCGGATTGGACTAGACCTTTGGCCGGATGCCGAAGTATTACGCAATGTACTAATGTTGCTGAAACCGTACACCAAGAAGGGTGGAGGCCGAGGAGCGCCCCGGCGAGTCGCCTGGTACTGTCTTGCTGAAGTGCTCCGGGCGGGAGCAACAGAGACGGGCTTCGTAGCGGACAGGGAGACCTTGCCGGCGAAAGTAGATCTTGATGCGTTCCGCGAACTGCTGTGCAAGGAGGCGGCGCGCCTTGTCGCGCTACCGAACTCGAAGATACCTTGGTACCTCAGGCAGCAGGCATTGCTGACTCTCGCTGCCTTCAACCCTGCGGCGGCAGCGGTTACGCGAAGGGGAACTGCTCTGGAAACGCAACACTACCGGCAGCTTATACTATTCCTTCGCGGTGACGCGAGCCACATCGCACGATCAGACAATTCAGAATTCGCGACTCTAGCAGTACTCGCAAGGCGGGGATTTGCAGAGAAAGAACAGGCAATTGAGCTTACAAGGGCAGGTATGGGACAAATACTGCAAACAACACACTCGCAACCGCAGGGAGAACAATCAACGGTAATGGAACTCGCCCGCAGAGATCCAACGTTCCTACTTGAAGTCATGACGCCGGAAACGAACACCAACAACTATATGTCCTTCCCGGTGCGCCTTCGCGATGATCTATGTCCAATCGCGCATGAATCTCACAGCGATTGTGATACGCTTGCACAAATTATTCGGAATACGCACCCAACGGGCCCCCTACGTGATGAGCTCTCTCTCCTTAAGTTCACGTTGGCACTCCTCAAGCAGTTGGGGAGGAACACGCGCCCGCCAGAGGTAATAACACCGTGTCAGGTTACACTAAACGTAACTGGCCAAGGACCGAATGTCGAGGTAGACTGCCTGAGAATTTCGTCGAGTACAGCGGATCCAGCAGGCTCTCTGTATGAGGTGCCGTCGTGGTGCAAGCCAAACGAGCGATGGCGATTTCAAGTTGGATTCCTATTGCGATTCATCTTGTCGGGGCAACCGGATTTCACCCGGCCAGTACGTGCGTCGGATTGGAGAGAGTCGGAGTCGGCATATCGCAAGGTGGAAAGCCATTGGTTTCAACGGTTGTACGGCCTCTATTCCGGCCAACCAGCGTTTGGTGACGATTGGTTGCCAATTACCGAATGGACAGAGGCGTTTCTACTCGCCTTGTTGCGCTGGCCTGGATGCCGTCGACCAGATAGATTTGAATGGGTGGGAGACTGCGTTGAAGGGGTGAGGAAACGTGTGTCGGAGAGAGTAGAGGAGCTCAACGGGCGGATAGGCAAGTCTACTGGTGCGCTTGTGTTGCCCCTGCGGATGATGAAGCCGGACTCAGTGAGTGGAGACAGGAAGTTACGGGCTTGCGTAGTTCAAACAGTGATTCCGAGCGAAAAGCACTTTCAATGTTCGGATCTTACGTTGAGTGAACCAACGATTCGAAGAATACACCGCAATCACCTATCGGCAGCATTGGCAGCCGTGAAACGGATGCTATACTTGAGGGAGACGCATAAGGCAGCAGACAGTAAGCTTGATTGGTTGATTCTCCCGGAGTTGTCTGTCCATCCACTGGACGTGGAGACTCACTTGGTGCCGTTTGCACGGGAACATAAGGCGATGATCATCGCGGGACTTACGTACCAGAGTCTCTTCCACGGCGGACCACTAGCTAATACGGCGTTGTGGATTGTTCCTGAGAATTCTAAGACTTACGGACTACAGATGAGGAGGGTCCGGCAGGGAAAGTTTCATCTCGCACCGAATGAGCGGGAGTTGAGCTCTAATCAAGGAGCATGTCTGGGCGGGTTTCGTCCCTGTCAGTGGTTGATCGGGTATCCGTGGTCCGATTCTGACGATGCCGATCCTCTGTGGTTGACAGCCACCGTTTGCTACGATGCAACGGATCTTGGTCTTGCCGCAGACCTTAGGGACCAATCGGATGTTCTTGCAGTTCCTGCGCTCAATAGAGACACAAACACGTTTGACAATATGGGCATGGCGCTTCACTACCATATGTTTCAACTTGTCATTGTCGTCAATAACGGACTGTACGGCGGCAGCAACGCCTACTTACCGAGTGTGGACCCCCACATCAGGCGAGTATTCCACACACACGGGCAACCGCAGGCTGCCATTTCGTTTCTGGAGATTGACGATATCGGAGAGTTTCTTGAGCGCGGTCACTCCCGAGGCGACCGTTGGAAACAACCGCCTGCTGGTTTCAGGACGGTGACGGAAAGGGTTACGTTGTGACTATGTGCGACCTCGAGGTGATAGGTGTTCGGAACGAACAGGCATTCTACCAACCTCGGGCGGGCGGATAGGACGTTTCGGTCACACACGCGGGTCGGCCGAAGTTCTTATGTAGCAACTATCAAATCGTAAACATGATTGGATGGCGCCTGGTTGCATGTTCTAGCAAAGGTTGCAAGTGGTCGTACCGATGATCGATCGGTTGGGAAGGACATTTGAAGAGACGTCCTGTACAATTCATTGCATGCGCGGACGCTAGTTCGGCCTAACGATTCCTGAGGGGCTCGCGCCAAAGGTGACCAGATACATTCCCCGACGGCTACGGCAGCTCCCGATGCCCGTAGCGGTTCGCTTCGGCGAGACAATCTTGCCAGGTCCCGATGGCGCTCGTGGTATCCAGGCTGGAGAGACAGACCGCCGCGGTCGCTACGGCGAGCTCCAACCCGCGCTGAACCGGCCAGTCCTCGTGCAGGCCGTAGAGCAGGCCGGCGGCGAAGGCGTCGCCGCACCCGACCGCGCTCACGACCCGCGACCGGGGCCAGAGAACCGCGGGCTGGCGCCAGACACCGCCCTTCCCGTCGACCGCGACGCCGCCCTCCGGAAAGTGGATGACGGCCACCTGCCGGACGCCCATCTCGCATATCCGCTCGCAGGCCGTGATCGCGGCGTCCAGGTCCAGGATGTCGCCCTTTCGAATCCGGATACCGGTGACTGTTTCCCCTTCCAGTTCGTTGATGACGATGCTGTCGAGGAGCGGCAGGCACGGGCGTACGGCCGGCCCGAGGACTTCCGGGTCCATCGTGACCATTTCCATGTTGGTGCGCATGCCGGCGTCGCGCGCCCGCCGCAGGACCGCCGTCCAGCCGTTTCCCCGCTTGTCGTCGGTCTCGTCCATCAGCGCATGCAGGCCGGACGCGCCGCAATGGAAAATCCGGGCGGCGCTGCCGGTGAGGTCGAGGTGATCCGGCGTCAGGAGGTTGCCGGTTCCGTGGCGAAGGAAGAAAGTTCGGCGCCCGGATTCCCGCGACGACATGACCTCCGTATGGCACTGTTCCGTTTCCTTCGTCCAGGACAGGCGCGGCGTGTCGATTCCGGCCTCCTCCATCGAGCGGCGCGCGACCGCGCCGTTCGAATCGTCGCCGATCAGGCTCTGGACCTCCGCCGAAATCCCCGGATCCAGCCGCCGGAGCATCGCCGGCGCGTTGAACGCCGGACCGCCGGTGGTCCAGGTGCGATCCAGCACGATCGCCGTATTGTCCTCCGTCGGATACCGGTCGATGACGGCGTTGATGTCCGTGACGACCGATCCGAACGACAAGAAGCCGCTGCGCTCCATGTTTTCCTCGCCTTCCTGTGCGGTCAGTCCGCCGATCGCCGGTCGTCCCGGAGAAGCGCCGTCTCCGTGATCTCCCGGTCTTCCTGCAGCGAGCGTGCGGGTTGCAGGCCCCGCTCCTGCAGCATCGCATGATATCGCTCGACCGCTTCCCCGGGCGAATCCGCGCCGTCGGCAACGGACCGCATGCACTCCACCATGTCGAGGGGGGACTCGGCGAGCCGGATCTTGCGCCCGAACAGGACGATCCACGCGCCGTTCCGCTGCGCCCGGTGGAGCAATTCGAACGTGTCCCGGGTGGTTCCGGCCGAGCCGCCGAGTACCCCGACCACGAGTTCCGGGTCGTGGGAGGCGAGCTCGCGCATGGGGCGGGCGCCGTTGAAGGCGATTTTCAGGAACTGCGGCCGTTCCGCGCGGGTGAGGCCTGCCAGCGTGCGAAGAATGCAGTCCGCCACGTAGAAACCGACTTCCTCGTCCGGAATTCCGCAATCGACGTTCGGATTGAACACCTCGAGAAAGTGCCGCATTCCGTTCGCCTGGGCGTCCTCCCGGAACGCGTGATAGGCATCCAGGCTGCGGAGGTCCGCGTCCAGATCGTTGTTGAAGGTGACCGAATAGAGGCAGAGATCGCATCCGAGCTCGCGCGCACGGCCAAGCGACGCCGTGCGGAACGGCCGGGAGGGTCGCGACTTGTAATCGCTGCCGCGCGGTCCCCAGATGTCGGTGGACTCGTTGGCCCGGATCGCCGGCGTGACCGGAGACCCGTCGAACGCTTCGGCGCCAAGCCGTTCCAGAACCGAGGACGACACCAGCATGACGTCGACGACGTCCTGCCGGACGATGTCGCGAATGTCCTCGACGAACTGCGGCAGCGACTTGGAGTCGCCGGTGTCCCGCCCGAGCGAGTCGCGAACCGGGCCGGGCGCCTGGCGGCCCCCGCCCATGTCGGGGTCCTTCGCGTCGGCGATGACGAAGTCTTCGCGACTCCCCCGGGATTGCCGGATCCGTTCCAGCTTCCGGTCCAGGCGACGTTCGGTCATGTACGGTACTCCCTTGCTGCGGGTCGGTGCCGGGCCGCAGTGTACTGCGAATTGGCCGCTGTGGCGTCATGCGGGAGCGGAACGCAGCCGCCCCCCTGAGCGGGCTGACGCGGCGCCGACCAGTCGTCTCCGTCCGGCAGGTCTACGCCCGGGCGCTTCGTCCACTATCATGGGCGGCGGACCCGTCCGCGCCGTCGCCGGAATCGGGCTTCGGAGGGAGGAATGAACAGAAGAATTACGGTTCTCGGCATCTTTGCCGCCGACGTGGTCTTTCGCTCCGAGCGCCTGCCCAGACTCGGCGAAACGCTGATCGGCCGGGGATTCTCTCTCGGCCCAGGCGGCAAGGGTTCCAACCAGGCGGTGGCGGCCGCGCGGGTCGAGGGCGACGTCACGCTGCTGACCAAGGTCGGCGACGACCCCTTCGGCGCCTTGGCGCACGGGATCTGGTCCGAGGCCGGGGTGCGCGCCGAGTTGGGCGATCCGCACGGCATGGGCACGGGTGCGGCGGGAATCTTCGTGCTGGCAGACACCGGCGAAAATGCGATCGTCGTCTGTCCGAACGCCGCCGGCACCATCGACGAGGCGGACGTCGATGCCTGGAGCGGCGCGATCGCCGGCGCCGGAATCTTTCTCACCCAGCTCGAACAGCCGATCGGCCCCACCCGCCGCGCGCTCGAGATCGCCCGGTCGGCCGGCGTCCGAACGGTCTTCAATCCGGCCCCGGCGGCCGAGTTGCCGGACGGAACGCTGGCGCTCTGCGATTTCGTCACGCCGAACGAGACAGAGCTGGAGGAGCTCTCCGGCATATCCTGTGCGACGCCGGACGACGCGGCGAAGGGCGCGCGCGTATTGATCGAGGCCGGCGCCGGCGCGGTGGTCGCCACGCTCGGCGGACAGGGCGCGCTCTACGCCTCGGCCGACGAGACGGTTCGCGTTCCGGCGTATGACGCCGGCGCGGTCGTGGATACCACCGGAGCGGGCGACGCGTTCAACGGCGCCTTCGCCGTCGCTCTTGCGGAAGGAGCGAGTCCGGTCGAGGCGGTCCGCTTCGGATGCGCGGCGGGATCTCTGTCCGTGACCCGCCCCGGCACGGCAAAGTCGATGCCGGACCGGAAGGCGGTGGAATCGCTTCTCGCATAGCGTCGCGCCGGCGATCGGCCGGGCCTCTCGCCGGTGTCTCCGGCGCGCTCGCGCAGTCTCTCGCGTATCCGGCCGGTCCGCTCCGGAAGCGGTCCGGGACCCGATCCGGCTTCGTCGGATCGTTCGTTTCAATTCGAGCGCCCGAGGATTGAATTCCGGCATCCTGTGGGGTAGCGCAGGCAGGATCCTGCGGTGCGGGCGACAATTCGTACCGTGCGATCCGGATTCCACGGCAGGAGATCTTTCATGTTCCGTTCCTTCTTCCTAGACCGGCGGTGGTGGCACTGGTCCATTCTCGGGTCCGCTCTGATCCTGGTTGCGAACTGGGTGATCGTCCAGATCGACGTCCGGATCAACGAATGGTTCGGCGAATTCTACGACTTCATCCAGGCTGCGCTCACCGAACCGGAGAACACCACCCTGGGCGACTTCTTCGGATACCTGATCACCTTCGGCCAATTCGCCGCGGCCGCCATCGTGATTCACACCATCCTGGGGTTCTTCGTCAATCACTACGTGTTTCGCTGGCGAACCGCGATGAACGACTACTACATGGCCGCGTGGCCGCGGATCCGACATGTCGAGGGAGCGGCGCAGCGGGTCCAGGAAGACACGATGATCTTTGCCCGAATCCTGAAGAACCTCGGCGTCTCGTTCATCGACTCCGTGATGACGCTGATCGCGTTCCTGCCGGTGCTCTGGGGGTTGAGCGGCAGCGTGCAGGAGCTGCCCTGGATCGGCAAGGTGGACCAGGCCCTGGTCTTCGTCGCAATTATTTCCGCCGCCGGCGGCACGGTCATTCTGGCGCTGGCCGGAATCAAGCTACCGGGCCTCGAGTTCCGCAACCAGCTGGTCGAGGCCGCATACCGGAAAGAGCTGGTCTACGGCGAGGACTTCCCGGACCGGGCGGACCCGGTCACCGTGCAGGAGTTGTTCGGCAACGTGCGCAAGAACTACTTCCGGCTGTATCTGCACTATCTCTATTTCGGCTTCGCGCGCATTTCCTACCTCCAGTGCAGCGTGCTGATTCCCTATGTCGCGCTCGGGCCGACTATCGTGAGCGGCATGATCACGCTGGGGGTCCTGCAGCAGATCATCCGGGCGTTCGGGCGCGTCGAGAGCTCGTTCCAGTTCTTGGTCTACAGCTGGGGGACGATCGTGGAGCTGATCTCCGTCTACAAGCGCCTCAAGGCGTTCGAGAACGAGATGCGCCGCACGGCGCCGCCGACGCCGACGCCTGCGTTCGCCGCGGGATAATTCGCCCGAGCGGTCGCGACATCCCCTCTCCGGCCGCCGGAAGGAAGCGCGGCGAACCGTCGAACGGACGCGCGATTCCGGCAGTTCGCGCGCCGGCTCCAAATGGACAGGGGGCACCCCGGGCGGTAGCTTGACGACCGGACCGTCGCACGGAACGGCGCTGGAACGCACCGTGGAGGCACGACGTCCGAAGGGCCGCTGCGTCCGCGGCGAGCCGCAATCACGGAGGGAAGAGAATGATCAAGAGATTCGCAGGTCTGGCGAGCGCGCTGCTCCTGGCGACGGCCGCCGCGGCGCCAGCCGTCGCGCAGGGCAAGTTGACCCTGTATTGCAGCGCCCAGGAGGACTGGTGTCAGCTGCTCGCACGCAGTTTCGAGGCCGAGACGGGCATCGACGTCAACATGACCCGGAAGAGTTCCGGCGAAACCTACGCCCAGATCCGGGCGGAGTCGCGCAACCCGAAGGGCGACGTCTGGTGGGGCGGCACCGGCGACCCGCATCTTCAGGCGGCGGAGGAAGGCCTTACCGAACCCTACGTGTCGCCGATGCGGGCGGAGTTGCATCCCTGGGCGGTCGCCCAGGCGGAGTCGGCCGGCGACCGCACCATCGGCATCTATTCCGGCGCGCTCGGCTACGGCTACAACACCGAGATCCTGGCGGCGAACGGCCTGCCTGAGCCCTCTTGCTGGAAAGACCTGCTCGATCCGGTCTACAAGGGCCACGTGCAGATGGCGAACCCGAACTCGTCCGGCACCGCGTACACCACCCTGGCGACCATCGTCCAGCTGTTCGGGGAGGACGAGGGCTTCGAGTTCATGAAGGCCCTGCACGCGAACATCAACCAGTACACCAAGTCCGGCTCGGCGCCGATCAAGGCCGCGGCCCGCGGCGAGAACACGATCGGGATCGTCTTCCTGCACGATGCGGTCAAGCAGGCCGTATCGGGCTTCCCGATCAAGTCGGTCGCCCCGTGCGAGGGTACCGGATACGAGATCGGCTCCATGTCCATCGTCAAGGGCGCCCGGAACGCGGACAACGCCCGCAAGTTCTACGACTGGGTGCTGGGCGCAGACGTCCAGTCGCTCGCGCTGGAGGTGAAGGCGTTTCAGGTCATGTCCAACATGGGCGCGGAATCCTCGCCGATGGCGCCGGATCTCTCGACCATTCGCCTGATCGACTACGACTTCCGCAAATACGGCTCGAGCGCCGAGCGCAAGCGCCTGCTGCAGAAGTGGGACGAAGAGGTCTCGACCCTTCCGCGCTAGACCGTGCCGCGGGAATCCCGTTTCGACTGGCTGGATCCGAACGTAGCGAGGTGGACGGCAGCGGGGGCCGTCGGCCTCGCGCTGCTGCCCTGGTACATCCTCGACGAGGGCCTGTTCGGGTTCGGGTGGCTCCTGTCGGGGTACCCGTTCGAGCCTTCCGTCGCGCCGGCGCTCTTTCTGCTCCTGGCGGGCGAGTCGCCCTGGCTCTGGCCGCTCTTCGGCTTCCTGCTTCTCGGGCTCGGAAGCCTCGGCGCGCGGCGCGGGAGCTGGCGACTCGCCGTCAGCCTGATCCTGGCCGGCGGCGGCGGCCTCGCCTATCTGCTGCTGCAGGGATTTGCGATCGGACTCGCCGGCTGGGAGTTCGAGACCCTCGAAGCGACGTTCGGCGAGCTTGACGACCGGCAATTCGGAATGGGATTCGGCGGTCTCCTGACCGCCGCGGCGTTTCTCTTTCTTCTCACCCACGGGATCGCCTCTCGCCGGGGCGCCGGCGGCGACCTCTTCGTCGTCGGCGCGATCGGCTTCGTCGTGGCCATCATTGCGCTCTTCATCTTCTTCCCGATCTCCCGCGTGCTCCTGCAGGCGGTCCAGACCAACGAAGGCGTGTATTCGCTCGGCGTTTTCTGGGAAAAACTGACGGATCGCAAGATCTGGGGACTCGCCTGCCTCGTGGGCGAGGGAAGTTGCGGCGTGGCATGGAACTCGCTCGCCCTTGCGGTACTCGTCGGGCTCCTCACCACGCTTCTGGGCCTCGCCTTCGCGCTGGTGGCGACCCGCTCTGGCCTGCACAGGGTGGGCTGGCTGAAGGCGCTCACGGTGCTCCCGATCATCACGCCGCCCTTCGTGATCGGCCTCGCCATCATCCTCCTCTTCGGCCTCTCGGGGGCGGTGACCCAGTTCGTTGCCGATCTCTTCGGCGGCGTTCCCACCCGCTGGGTGTACGGAATGCCGGGGATCCTGATCGCGCAGGTGCTCGCCTTCACGCCGATCGCCTTCCTGGTTCTCATCGGCGTCGTGGAGGGCGTCAGCCCGTCCATGGAGGAGGCGGCCCAGACCCTTCGGGCGGACCGCTGGAGCACCTTCCGGACCGTCTCGCTTCCCCTGATGCGGCCCGGCCTCGCCAACGCGTTTCTGCTGGGCTTCATCGAGAGCATGGCGGACTTCGGCAACCCGCTGGTGCTGGGCGGCAACTTCGACGTTCTCTCGACCGAGATCTTCTTCGCCATCGTCGGCGCGCAATACGACGAGGGACGGGCCGCCGTCCTCGCGCTGGTGTTGCTCGGATTCACCCTGATCGCCTTCTACCTGCAGCGCTTCTGGCTCGGGCGAAAGTCCTACGCCACGGTCGCGGGCAAGGGCGACGCCGGGCTGCATCCGCGTCTGCCGGCCAGGCTTCGCATTCCGGTATACGCCACCGTCGCGATCTGGACGCTGTTCACGCTTACGGTCTACGCGATGATCGTGTTCGGCAGCTTCGTGGAACTGTGGGGCGTGAACCACGACCTGACGTTCAAGCATTACCTGACCGCGTTCGACATCGACCGCACCCCGCACGGCCTGCATCTCTCCGGCTCGGCCTGGGACAGCTTTCTGACGACGCTGCAGGTCGCCGCGGTCTCCGCTCCGTTGACGGCGGCGGTCGGACTGGTGACGGCCTATCTGCTGGTCCGGCAGCGGTTTCCGGGCAAGGACGCGTTCGAGTTCGGCGCGATGCTCAGTTTTGCGATCCCGGGCACGGTGATCGGCGTCAGCTACATCCTGGCGTTCAACGTGCCGCCGATCGAGCTGACCGGAACCGGGACCATTCTGGTGATCAGTTTCGTGTTCCGGAACATGCCGGTCGGAATCCGCGCCGGCGTGGCGGCGATGTCGCAACTCGACCGGAGCCTCGACGAATCCTCCATGACGCTCGGCGCGAGCGTCTGGTCGACGTTCCGTCACGTGGTGCTGCCGCTCTTGCGCCCCGCGATTCTCGCGGCGCTGGTGTTCAGCTTCGTTCGGGCGATGACCGCCATCAGCGCCGTCATCTTTCTGGTCAGCGCGGAATACGATATGGCTACGACCTACATCATCGGCCGGGTCGAGAACAACGACTACGGCCTCGCCATCGCCTACGCGACGGTTCTCATCGTCGTGATGCTGTTCGCGGTTGCCGGCTTCCAGCTCCTGGTCGGCGAACGGCGCCTGGGACGGCGCCGGGCCGAAGCGGAGCGGGCGGGAGTCGAGGCATGAACGTGCTCCAGGCAAACGCGGCGTCGGTGCGGTTTCGGGGCGTCAGCAAGGTCTACGCCGGCGGCGTTCGCGCGGTGCGCGACGTATCGCTCGAGGTCGAGGCGGGCACGCTGGTGACGCTGCTCGGGCCTTCCGGCTGCGGCAAGACCACCATCCTCCGTCTGATCGCCGGACTGGAGACGGCGACGAGCGGCTCCATCTGGATCGGCGACGCGGACGTGACGCTGCTGCCCGCGACGGCCCGCGACGTGTCGATGGTCTTTCAGTCCTACGCGTTGTTTCCGCATATGACGGTAGAGGAGAACGTCGGATACGGCCTGCGGTTTTCCGGCCTTCCGAAGGCCGATACCGCGGAGCGCGTGCAGGCGGGTCTGGCGCTGGTCGGACTGGAAGGCTACGGCGCGCGGCTCCCGAGCGAGTTGTCGGGCGGCCAGCAGCAGCGGGTCGCGGTGGCGAGGGCCATCGTCCTGGAGCCGCAGGTGTTGCTGTTCGACGAGCCGCTCTCCAATCTCGACGCCCGGCTGCGCCGCAGGGTCCGGGACGAGATTCGGGAGATCCAGACGAGTCTCGGCCTCACCGTGGTCTACGTCACCCACGACCAGGAGGAGGCCCTCGCGGTGTCCGACAGGATCGTGGTGATGAACGACGCCGTGATCGCGCAGGAGGGAGAGCCGCGGGAATTGTACGAGTCGCCCGATACGGCCTTCGTCGCGGACTTCATCGGCGAGGCGAACGTGCTGGAATGCGAGATCGTCTCTTCCGCCGGCGGGACTGCGAACGTCCGGCTGGGCGAAGTGTCGCTGCGGTTGCCCGACCGCGGTCTGGCGCCCGGCGCCGCGAAGCTGGCAATTCGCCCCAATCGCATCCGGCTGGGCACGCCCGGCGCTCCCGACAGCGTTCCGGGCCGTGTGTTGCGCGCCACCTATGTCGGGCGGCATGTGGAGATGACGATCGAGACCGGGATCGGATCCCTGTTCGCCGTGTTGCCGGACGCCGACGGGTGTCCGTCGCCGGGGGACGAGGTCTCCGCTCTCTTTCCTCCGGACGCGCCCGTCCTGTTGCTCGGATAGGGCGATCCGATCCCCGTAGACCGGGGTCGGGAGGCCGGGCGCTTGCCGACGGCGGGTCGCAACGAGACCGGAGAACGGTCCCGATCACGAATCCCTCCGGCGAGAGCGGCTGCCGGGCTCGCGCCCAGGCCAGGCCGGGTCGGCACGCTTCGTTGTCTGCGGCGCGAGCGGACGCGGCGATCGAAGACCCGGGCTTCCGGGGCGTCTGCCGTCGGCGTCGCGGCTCGAGAGGCGATCCGGATGCGACGCGCGTCGCCGCCGAAGGCGGGATCTACGGACTCTCCACGCGGTCGACCGGCAAACCGCTCGGCACGGAGTCCGGGATTCCGAGCCTTCCCCGAACGCTGGCCTCGCCGGTGAGGGCGTGCAGGAACGCGACCAGATCGTCGATCTCCGCCTCTTCGAGCGAAATCGGGCGAATGTCGACTCTCGAACGCAACCGCGCCATTTCCCGCTCGTCTTCGAGGGCTACGAAGTCGGTGGCGACGAACCGGTCCGCTGGCGGCAACGTGGCCTCTTCCGGCGACCAGGCGTCGAGTGCGCGGGTCGGCGCGAGGTGATGGCGCACCATGCCGTGCAGGCTGCGATAGGCGCCGTTGTGGCCGTAGGGAGGCGTCAGCGCCACGTTGCGCAGCATCGGGGTCCGGAACCGGTAGGCGTCCTCGATCCGGTCGCTCTCGCCCATCCTCCCGACGTCGCGAGCGTGCGGGTCGAAGGGCCGGGTTCTTCCCGGCCCGAGATGCGGCAGCGCGAGGGCATGGAACTCCTGATCCGACAGCAGCCGGCCGGAATGGCAGGCGTTGCAGCCCGCCTTGCCGAAGAAGAGCCGCATGCCCCGGGCCTGGGATTCGGTGAGGGCGTCGTCGTTCCCGGCGAGATACCGGTCGTAGGGGCTGTCGAAGCTGCGGAATTCCCAGTTCACGAAGTCCGAGATCGCGTTGACGACATGCCGGATTTCTAGCCGCGTTCCGCCCGTCAGCTCGGGATACGCTTCGCCGAGCAAGCGGACGTATTCCGGGACGGTGCGCACGCGGTGCGCGATCGCCTCCCAGCCTTCCTCCAGCCGTCTGCGGGACGCCTTTGCGACTTCGTTGTCCTCTCGCTGGCCCGTCATCTCGAACTCCGAGGTCAGGGGCAGCAGGGCCTGGGCGGCGAGAAGGTTCGCGATTCCGTCCGGGAGGTCCTCCGCGGCCGGCGTGTCGAACCCGTTGCCGTGGAGGTCGGAGACCGATACGCGTCCGTCGTGGAGAAGGATGCGGATTTCGCGGGCGCCCAGGTTCCAGAGGCCCGGCGAATTGCGCGGGATTCGCTTGCGCACCCGGCCGAAACCGTCTCCGGCGTCGCGCTCGGGCCCGAGCCCGGAGCCGCCCTCGCCGAGCCCGAGACTCAGCCGGTCCGTGGTTCCGAGTTCGGGGTGATGACAGGTGGCGCAGGCGATATTCTTGTTTCCGCTCAGGATCGGATCGAAGAAGAGGAGCCGTCCCGCTTCGACGGCCTTGGGATGCACCGGATGAAAATGGCTTTCGTCGAGAACCGGCGTCTCCGCGCTTGCGCCGGCTCCCGCAGCGGCAATGGCGAGTGCGGCGCAGAAGCTGCGAAGGGACGGCCTGGCGCGCTCGCGGCGCTGGCGCTCGCGGCGATCCTCGCGGCGTCTCCCGCGCGGGCCGACATCGAATACGCGCGGCAGCTGATGGAGGACGGCGCGTTCGTAGAGGCGCGGGAGCGGCTCCTGCCCGCCGCGCGCTCCGGCAACGCGGACGCGGAGGAGCTGATCGGCGTGATGTACGCGCTCGGCCTCGGGGTCGAGCGGGACGATGTCCGGGCGTTCGACTGGTATCTGCGCTCCGCCCTGAAGGGGCATCCCGGAGCGCAGTCGGGCGTCGGCTGGTACTACGAGATCGGACGCGGCATGCCCGCTCCGGATCTGGTCCGCGCCTATGCCTGGTACGTCCTGAGCACCATCGGCGGCGACCCGGACGCGGCGATCAGTCAGGAAGAAGTGGTCAAGAAAATGACGCCGGAGGAAATCGAGCAGGCCCATCTGTTGATCGACGACTACCGGGTCTGGCTCTATCCCTTCCGCTGATCGTCGCCGGCGCACCGAACGTTTGCTGGCGCGCCGGCGACGGACGGTGTTCGGTCAGTTGAGATCCGCTTCGTAGGTCGCGGCCAGGTCGGCTTCGACTTCGGCGACCGTCGCGGTCAGCGCGTCGAAAATCTCCTCGCCGCCGTCGATATTGGCCTTGAACCACTCGTAGACGGGCGCCGCCGCCTCTGCGAAGGCAGCCTTCTCTTCCGGAGTCGGCACGTAGATGTCGCCGCCCTCCGCGACGAAGTCGGTATACGCCTGGATCGACTTGCGCTTCGGCGACGCGAAGGTGGCCTGCTGCAGCTGGTAGAACCCGTCGGCGACCACCTTGCGAAGGTCGGCCGGCATGGACATGAAGCTGTCGTTGTTCATGAACCACAGTGCGCCCATATAGGCGTGTCCGTCCAGGGTGACGTATTTCAGGCCGGCATCCGGAAACTTCATGTTCATGATGTCGGTAATGCCGTTCTTCGAGCCCTCGACCACGCCGGTCTGGAAGGAGGTGAACAGCTCGGGCCACGGGATGGGGGTCGGGGAGGCGCCCAGCGCCTTGACCAGCTCCTGCGGCAGGTCCGCGACGACGGTGCGGATCTTGAGGCCGGAGAGGTCGCCCGGATTCTGGACCCGGCGCTGCGTGTTGGCGAAATTGCGCCAGCCGCCGGTGTTGCCGACGGTCATTAGGCGGATCGCGCCGCCGGACGTGTCGAGCACCATCGACTGCAGCGTGCGGATGAAGCCGCTTCCGTTGGCGAGCGCCCCTTCGGCGACCCGGTCGTCGGCCATGAGATACGGGAGATCCAGCACCTGCACGAACGGGAAGAGACCCGCGGTGCCGCCGGAGGTCGAGATGAAGATGTCGATGGATCCGTCGGCGACGCCCTGCATGCATTCGGTTCCGTTGGCGCAAAGTTGCGTGCCGATGAACACTTCGACCTCGATGGCGCCGTTGGACGCGGCCTCGACGTATTGCTTGAACACGTTCAGGCCGTCGGCGTCCTCGTCGGCTTCGTTCGAATTGGCCGTCGCCCTGATCGTGTAATCGGCGGCCTGCGCGACGCCGGCGGCCATGAATGCCGCGAGTACCGCCCCTCCCAGCATGGTTCGAATTGTCATTGCGTTCTCCTTCTTCTTGCAATGTAACCGTTGTCGCGGCAGGCCGAGTGCGTGCGCGCGATCTGGCGTGTGGCAGCCTAGACCTACTGTATGAATCCGGCAAGCCTCGGGATGGTCAGGGAGATCTCCGGGACGAAGGTGATCAGAAAGATCACCAGAACCTCGACCAGGAGGAACGGAAGAATCGCCAGCGAGATGCTCTCCATCTTCTCCCCCGAGACCGACGACGCCACGAAGAGGACGAGTCCCATGGGCGGGGTCGCGAGACCGACCGTCAGGTTCACCGACATGATCATGGCGAAGTGAACCGGATGGACGCCGATATCGACGAAGATCGGGCCGAGGATGGGGCCGAGGATGATGATGGCCGGGCCCGCGTCCAGAAACATGCCGACCGCGAACAGCAGCAGGTTGATCAGGAACAGCAGCACCAGCGGGTCCTCGGAGAGTCCGAGGATGAAGGCGGCGAGGGTCTCCGGCGTGTGGCTCAGGCTCACCACGGTCTTGAACGCCACTGCGGCCCCGACGAGCAACAGGACGGTCGCGGAAGCGAGCGCGGACCGGGTGAAAATGGCCGGGAGATCCCGCACCTTCATGAAGTCGAGCAGAAACAGGCTGATGACCAAGGCGTAGAGAACCGCGACTACCGACGCTTCGGTCGGCGTGAAGACGCCGAGCAGAATGCCGCCGAGAATGATGATCGGGGTCTGCAGCGGGACCACCGCTCGCTTGCAGACCAGGCGAAAGTCCCGGCTCACCCGGCCGCGGAGCCACATCAGGAAGAAGTGCGCGGGGATCAGGAAGGCGGCGAACGCGAGCCACTGACCCGCCGCCGAGACGGACGCTTCGGTCAGCGAGAGAAGGAGCGAGAAGGCCGCAAGCATCAGCGCGGCGAGGTCGATGCGCAGGATCGCGAAGGACGTCAGAGATTCCGCTCGGGAGATCTCCTGTCCCTTCTTGACGATGCGTTCCGCCTTGGGGAGCTCGTAGCGATTGGCGAGTAGGCGGACCATGCACATGAGGCCGACGCCGACGAGGATGCCCGGGACGATTCCGGCAAGAAACAAAGCCGCGACGCTCTCCCCCATGACGTAGGCGTAGATGATCATGATGCCGGAGGGCGGAATGATCGGGCCGATCACCGACGACGCGGCGGTGATGGCGGCGGCGAAGCGGCGGGAATAGCCGTTTTTCTCCATCGCCGGGATCAGGGTGGAGCCGAGAGCCGAGGTGTCCGCGACTGCCGATCCGCTGAGGCCGGCGAACAGAATGGAGGAGAGGATGTTTACGTGCGCCAGCCCGCCCCGGAGATGTCCCATGAGCGCCTGGCTGAATTCCACCAGCCGGATGGTGATGCCGCCTCGGTTCATCAACTCCCCGGCCAGCATGAAGAACGGAAGCGCCATCAGCGGAAAGCTGTCCATGCCCGAATAGACGTTGCGATACAGGATCGCGAGGTCGCGCTCCTGTCCTGCGAGCCACAGCAACGCTCCGGGCGCGGCGAGGAGCGCGAAGAACACGGGCATGCCGACCAGAAGCAGCAGGAGGAAGAGCGGAAGAAACCAGACCAGCATCAGTCGGCGGAAGCCAGGATCCGGTCCGGATCGTCGGCGAGCGGCGCATCCGGGTCCAGCAGCAGGATCAGATTACGGAGAATGAGCTCGACGGACACGGCGATGAGGAGGAATATCGACACGAGGATCGACAGGAACATCCAGCTCAGCTTGACGCGGTTCCACTCGAACCCGCCCCAGGCGAGGGTCTTCGTGCCGCAGGGGCTCAGCCAGTCGAGTTCCAGCGTGAACGGAACGTACAGCGTCGCGGAATTGAACAGGCAGCCGGACTGGACGTGCTTCAGACCGAAGGGAACCGCGTTCGCCAGAACGGCGAGGCAGAGGCAGACGAGGATCAGGTTCAGGAGGATTCCCAGCCGTCTGGGCAGGCTGCGCGGAACCAGGTCGATGGAGACGAAGCCGCCCCAGCGAAAGGCCGAGGGTGCGACCAGCCCCGTCATCCAGAGCATGAAGAATCGGGCAAGTTCGTCCGGCCAGGGCAGGGCGTTGTTCAGGCCGTACCGAAAGACGACCTGGAGGAAGATCACGAAGACCATGATCGCGAGCGCCATCCAGGCGAGCTGGCGACCGATGCGAAGAACCCACGTGTTGACGTACGAAATCGGCAGGAGCAATTTCTCGAGTGCGGCCACTCGTGTCTCCTCCACGTGATCAAGCGATCTGTGCCGGGCGAAATTCGCCGATCGACGGGACGAACGGTAGGCTGAAACCGAAGGCGTGTCAATCTTCCGGGACGAGAGCCGGTCGTCGGGCGTGTCGGTGGAATTCGGTGACGGAGGATCGGTGCTCCACGGTCGCGTGCCAGGTTATCGGATGGGTGGCGACCCATGCGAGTCGGGAGCGGGAAGGGGCAAGGGCAATTCGAGAAGCCTCCGGATCTGTCGTTCCGCCCCTGTACCACCCGGATGTAGCAATGACGTGTGGCGACGATCGCGGCCCGTTTCCGATGCGTTAGGCGGCGGTCCGCGCCGGTTGCACACGTGTGGCCGCGAGGATGTGAGGCGAGGTTAGGGCAAGGCGATGAGAGTGTCTCGCCGGTCCGTCCAAGCTGCAACGTATCGGCGCTTGGAGCGGCGATCCGGAAACCGAGCGCGCCGGGACACGCATCGTTCGTTCGACCCACAGGCGTGCGCGGGAACGCGCGCAGGGAGTCAGGCCGTTCGCGGGTCCGCGTCATGGTCGAGCGGCCGGTCTGCGGTTCGGCCAGTTCTCCGCGGCTCACGTCGACTCGGGTGTCGGCGCCTGACGTCGTATCGGAGAACACCGGTGGCGGGGGGCGTCGACCTGTGAGCCAGCTGGAGCGAAGTCGGGCTCTTGCAGTCTTCGTTTGACCTGGCGCCGATTCACGCAAAGGGCGAGCGGAAAGGCCCATTCGGTCGGCGCCGTCATGAAGTGCAGATCGGATCGAACCCCCTATCGTTCCCTCAGCGCTTCGTCGCGATACTTCACGAACGGTGAGAGGAAGAACTCCATCAGCCGGCGCTGTCCCGTTCGAACCTCTGCCGTGACGGCCATGCCGGGAACCAGGCGTATCTCCCGGTCGCCGACCAGAATTGTCTCGGCTTCCAGCGCGATGCGAATCGGGAAGACCAGCCCCGCCGCCTCGTCCACGACTGCGTCCGCGGATATCTGTTCCACACGCCCGGGCACCAAGCCGTAGCGCGTGAACGGGAAGCTCTCGACCTTGATCTCGACGGCCTGTCCCTCGTGAACGAATCCTATGTCCTTGTTGGGGAGCATCGCCTCGACGCGCAGCGATGCGTCGGAGGGAACGATCGATATCACCGGTTCTGCCGGTCGTACGACACCGCCAACGGTTCGCACGGCGAGTTGCTGCACGATACCGTCAACGGGAGCGCGCAGGACGCGCGCGCGCAAACGCTGTCGGGCCTTGGCAAGTTCTTTCGCCAGCCGCGCTTCGTTCCGAATCGCATCCGACAGTTCTCTCGCGATCCGCGCTTCGTACGCCGCAACGGTATGCGCCCGGCGGCTCCGCAACACCTCTACGGATCGTTCCAGTTCGGCCAGCTTTCCCTGTTCCACCAGGAGTCCGTGCTCCTCCGTAACCAAGCGTTCGGTCAACTCGACAAGGGTCATCCGGGCCTCGTAGTTTTCGGCGACCAACGCCGCAATTGCGTCAACTCTCTCTCGCACGAGCGGAATCATGGCTTCGTACGACGAGATCCGTGCCTGTGCCGTGTTCTGCTCGGCCTCCTGACGCGCGATCGTCGCATCCAGTTCGGCGAGCTCCTGACGGTGTTCGACGATCTCTGCCGCCAGTTGAGCCTTCGCCGCCCTTATCGTCGCTCCGTTGGCTCCATCGGGGATCAGAAGCGATACCGTGGAATCCGCCTGTTCGCTTGTCATGGCCTCGAGGCGGGCCATGTCCAGCCGTACGGCGAGAAGATCGCCTGCCAGCCGCGCATGATCGGCCGCCGATTCCGTCTGATCCAGTTCGATCAGCACCGCCCCCTTGGCCACCCGCTGGCCTTCCTGTACGTGAATCGCCCGTACGACGCCGATTTCCAGAGGCTGAACGATTTGCACTCCGCCAATCGGGACGATCCGACCCTGCGCGACGGCCACGGTGTCGGTCTTTCCGATCCATGCCCAAAGCAACGCGATGGCGAACAGGGCCGGTATCGCCACTGCGAGCCAGCGTGCGGCCGGGGAGGCGGGACGTTCCAGGAGTTCCACTGTGGCAGGCAGGAAATCGAGCTGGTCCCGATTCCGCCGTATGCGAGGGCGCCGCCTTTCTTCTCTCCATGCCGCCCTAAAGACGGACCAGGCCCGTCTCATTTTGACTGCTGCATCTGCTTGCGGTGCAGCGAAGCGTATATGCCGCCAACCTTCAGAAGGTCGTCATGACTGCCGTCCTCGACAAACCGGCCGCGATCCAATACCACGATCCGATCGGCGTTCCGAAGAGTCGTCAGCCGATGTGCCACAACGAATACCGTGCGCCCCTTGCAGAATCTGTCCAGGTGACTCTGCACCAACTGTTCGGACTCGTAGTCGAGAGAGCTGGTCGCTTCGTCGAGGAGGAGGATGCGCGGATCTGTGGCAATAGTGCGGGCAATGGCTATTCGCTGCCGCTGGCCCCCGGAAATCGAGGTCCCTCGCTCGCTCAGCACGGTATCGTAGTTCTTACGAAGATCGAGGATGAACTCGTGGGCACCGGCAAGCCGGGCCGCTTGCATGATCCGCCCAAGCGGCATATTCGGCATCGAAAACGCTATGTTCTCCCGAACGGTTCGATTGAACAAAAAGTTTTCCTGAAGTACCGCTCCGATCTGCCGACGCAACAAGGCAGGATCCATCATGGCAAGGTCCACGCCGTCGATCAGGATTCGACCTCGAGACGGCGACTCCAGGCGCTGAACGAGCCTCAGGAGCGTCGACTTGCCGGATCCCGAGCGGCCGACAATTCCTACGGTTTGTCCCGCTTCGAACTCGATAGTCACGTCCTGCAAAACCTCGCGCTCCTCCGTGCCGTAACGAAAAGAAACGTCCTCCAGTCGAATGTTGCCTTGCAGTTTCGGCAACGATTGACGGGCGGGGGAAACGCGGGGTTCCGCCTTCTGGTTCAGAATGTCGCCCAATTTTTCCATTGCGACACGGAACTGCTGAAAGTCTTGCCAAAGGTGCGCCAACCGGACCACCGGCTGGGTAAGTTGGCCGGAGAGCATGTTGAACGCGACCAGCATTCCGACGGTCATCTCGCCGTCAATCACGGCGTGTGCCCCGAACCAGAGTACGATCGCCACAGTAACCGAACGAATTAGGGTAATACCCTGGCTGCCGAGGGCCGACAGCCTGGCTGCGCCGAAAGACGCTTGTACGTACGCCGCCAGCTGGTTCTCCCAGCGCCGGCGAATTTGCGGCTCGACCGCCAAGGATTTCACGGTCTCAATGCCAGTCGTCACCTCTACGAGAAAAGCGTGGTTGGCCGCGCCCTTTTGAAATCGGTCTTCGACCCGGCGACGCAATACCGGCGCTATCGCGAGCGACAACAGCACGTAGAACGGTAGCGATCCCAGTACGATCAAGGTCAGGCGGGGCGAGAAATGGTACATCACGGCAACGAACACGATAGCAAAAAACACGTCGAGCGGTACCGTGAGCGCCGAACCAGTCAGAAACGAGCGAATTGTCTCCAGTTCACGCACCCGCGCCGCTGTCTGGCCTGTGGGGCGGGCCTCGAAGTAGCTCATCGGGAGGGCAGTCAAATGACCGAACAGCCGTGTTCCGAGCTCCGCGTCGACCCGACACGCCGTATGGGAAAGGAGGAAGGCACGTAGCCAGCCCATGAGCGGGTCGAAGACCGCGATCACGAACAGAAAGAACACCACCACATCCAGTGTGGTCAGACCTCGATGCACCAGCACCTTGTCAATCACTACCTGGAATGCCAGGGGAGCGGCCAAGCCGAAGAGTTGCAGAAAGAAGGAAAGCAACAGCATCTGGGCGAACAGCCAACGGTATTTAACGAATACCGGAATGAACCAGGTGAAACCGAAGGTCCGGCTACCGTCCGCAACCGTGTCGCGACGCGTTACCAGCAACGCACGACCCGTAATGCGATCCCGAAGTTCCTCTACAGGCACCGTTTCCGGTTTGCTGTCTGGCACCATCAAGACCGCCTGCCCGTTTTCCACTTTGGCCAGAACTAGGTGACTACCGTCCTTCCCTTCCAGAATTGCCGGCAAGGCCATGTGATCGAACCGCCCCGGGTCAACGTCCACGATCCGGGATCGGAATTTCATCGCCCGAGCGGCACGATTCAGGTCTTCGAGGTTGACTTCACCTTCCGGGGCGAATTCAAGCGCGAGTTTTGCGGGATCAACCGGCAGATCGTGCATGGCGGACACGATGCCGAGACACCGCATGCTCTGCAGCGCCGGATTTGGGGAATTTGGTCGCTCAGCCATTCCGCGTCGCGGGCTCCTGCCTTCCTTTGCATTACCCCACTGTTGATTCGTCACTGGAGTCTTGACTCGTCACATGATTTCCTCCTCAATCTCTCAACAACAGTCGGACTTGGAACTTGGTAGGACGGAAGCCGGCGAGCCGGGCGAGGTCGACCGGGAAAGTCTTGATGTCGGGCATCCAGTCCGGCGGCAGTCGAGCGGGCCGCGAGCCCGAAATGCGCCACGAGCCCGTCGCTCCCGGAGCCTCCGTCGCCCAAGGGCACCAGACCCTCGGTCTTCGCGAGACCGCCGTAGTTCAGCGCCGTGGTGTCTTGAACCGCCAGAACCACGCGCTCCGCGGCACAGCGCTCCACCGTCGCCGCATGATGGGATGAGAGAACGTGCTCCATCTTCACCGCTTCGTTGGACAACAGTCGATAGGCCGCCTTTCGGTCCGCGTCGCGCGGAAACTGCGCCGGGACGTTCGTGCCCAGGCGGCTCAGCCAGGCCCGGCCCATGCGAACGATCCGATCCCGCACCCGCCCGTCGGGGTGGCTGCCCCGAGCATACTCCCGTTCCGCTTCGTCCGCCTTCTCCGGCAGGTGCAAGGGCTTGGGCATCTGCAGCCGACGCGGCGGCGGTGTACACAACTGCGGACGCCAGTCCGGGGCAAGCGGCCGCATCCATACGGCGCGGCGCTCCCCAGCTTCCGTTCGGCCCGGCGGCCGGCCGCTGGTCTTCCCCTCGCACCGCATCCAACCGGCCGCCGCGTAGCTGACGCCCGAACGGCCCGGTCCGACGTAGGTGTAGGCCAGGACCGGCGCAACCCGATACGCAGTCTCCCAATCCCCCGAGAGCCGCTCCTCCGCCAAGCGCAAGACCCGCGACGCCAGACCGTGCACGCGCACCCCCGGCAGCAGCAAGAACCGATGGTTGCACACCACCCGGCCCAGATTCGCCGCACGCGCATCCGGCGACCAACCGATCCGGTCGTCGCGCGCCTTCTGATGCCAACTCGCCGCCGAGAACCCGATCGCTCCCAGAACCGGATGACGCGAGCTGCGCACCCAGTACCGCATCTGCGCTCCCGGCGCCCGCGACCAGCCCAGCGGGTGATGCGCGCCCACCGTCGCCTCCCACACCCGTCGTTCCTCCCGGTCCGACACCGGATCCAGCCACACGTCGCCCAGCGTCTCGAGACGGCAACGCTCCCGAAAGTCCGCAACCGGCGACACCGGAGCCGACCCCGACCGCGGCACAAACGCCGCCTGCTGCGGGGCCGGCAACTCCACGCCCAGACTCGTCGCCAGACGCGGCAGAGCCTTGCGCGCCGAACCCAGCGCAAGCTCTCCCGTGCCGGTCCGCCACCCTTCCCTCTAGCAAAGGCCGCGCACAACAGAATGACGGGTCGCGCCCGGCGAACCCGCAGCCTCTCGCACCCATCGAATCGTATTGGCCGAGAACTGATGAAGACCAACTCGCATGCCCCCGGTCTACACCGATCAGCATCACGAGACAACTATGGCTGTGTGAAAGCTGCCTTTCCCGTATTGGACATCAGTCTACCGTTCTGGTTACGGTCGTTGCCGGCGTGGGTACAGTCATACCGGATTCCACGCTGCACGCAAGGGCGACTTGGCCTCACATTATCGTAGGTCATCATAGTTTCCTCGCCTTGGCGCGGTCGGTGTCGGCGTTGTTCCCAGAACGAGCCGAGCGTAGTCAAGCTCGTGCAGAGGTCGGTGTAGAGGGACTGGCGAGCCTTGGCGCTTCGCGAGTTCGACCCTCCGGAAGGCGGCGGGGAGGCAGTGTGGATTGACAGGGTCCCGGAGGACGATGAGGCAATTGGCGAAGGGGCGTGCTCTCCGTCGAGGACGGTGCCATTACGGGGAAGAGGATCGTTCGCGATGTCGCGCTCCGGTGGAATGATTCGAACGGGTTTCGTGTGGGAGAGGCCTGATGCCCGAGTCTAGCTGCGCACCAGCATATCGTACGCGCGCTAGAGATCACTCTTCTCGGCGCCGGGCGACTACCGGGCCGGCCGGAAGGGGCCGGCGGCCATGTCGACCCTGGAGCTGCCGAAGTTCGAGCACCGGTAGTGCGACCGCGGGGTGTGGATCCATGATGGCCCGAAGAAGGGGATTGCCGGGGGAGCAATCTACGTAGGCACATCGGCGACAACTCTGACTGACGGGGCCCATCGTCGTGACCAACAGCGCCGACCGGCTGGCGGCGCACTGGCGCTGCAGAAAGCCGATCTCGACAGTGGGAACGGCAAGCGCATCCGGGCCGCTATTCCGGTCCATGTCGTGTGCTCCGGCGTCGCAGGTGGTGAAGTCTACCCCTCTCCCCCTATGCCGGGCGGAGCCGACATGTTGGGAAAGGCGATCAAGCGGTTCGATCCTGCAGTCCAGTCTCCGCCACACCCCGCATCTACGTCGCGAAACGTGTCGGCAGAACCGTCTCAAGAGCGGACCAAGGCATCGCGTCGGCTCCAACCGCCCGATCGCGGGCTCCGTCGGTCCGCTCTGGCATGCACGTTCCACAATATCCCGATACGGGCCCGAGAACCGCGCTTGGAGGCCGATGCTTCGCCGGAAACGCGGCCGACGGCCCAGAATCGCGCTTGGGGCGGGGTCTGCGATTCGGCCATTCGCGGCCGAAATTGGCAGTCGGACCGGCGGTCTCCGGATCGCCCTCGCCCTTGACAACGGCACGCAATTGTGGCATCCGTCCGTCCGTAGTGGGTTTGGTCCGTTGAAACGCGAGATACATTACCCGACTTCGCATTGACAGTCGGAAAGATGGTGAATGTGTGCCTTACACGAGCGAGCGACGTACCGGATGCGGTGGCTCTCGTACGTCGCGCTCATGCGGAGAGCGTGTTTTCGCGCCTTCCTTACGATGAGGAATTGGTCCGGCGGGCTCTTATTAGGGCCCTCTCCAATGCGAAGTCTCATTGTCTCCTGCACGCCAAATCGGGCGATCGTTTGGTCGGGGCACTATACGCTTCTGCCGGCAGGCACTACTTTTCGCCGGCAATTTCTCTGACTGTGGTTCTATTCTACGTCGTTCCCGAATACCGAGGCTCTATCGCGGCAATCAAACTCCTGCACGCTGTCAAGCGATGGGCCAAGCGACGCGACATTGTGAGCATCTACGTCAACGTTACCACTGGCGCTGAAATGGCGCGAACTGACCGTCTCATGAAACGACTTGGCTTTGATCTCACAGGCGGCAACTACAGTTTGAGTATTCTGGAGTAATCACAGTGCCTCAGACTGTCATTCTAGCCCTATTCAGTTGGGTGATCAGAGAGTTTCATCTCTTGGAGTGATGGAGGTAGTTGAGCGATGTCAAGGGAATGTGGGGTAGATGGCGGTGCCTTTCTCGCGAACCCTGCACAATATGTCCACATTGGGCGCTCCGCGGCCGCAGACCGCAATCATACGGGTGTCGGTGCATGCCCTGTCGAGTTTCCTCCTCCGATCCATTCCACAGCCGCGGAGCAAGGCGTCGAGATCGAAAAGGTCCAGCGGTCGTCCGGCCGCGTTGATCGTGATCCCGAAATTCGGCCCATGCCTGTCGCTCCCGGAGCGTCCGTCTCGCAGGGGCACCAGACTCTCGTCCTTCGTCGGACCGTCACAATTCGGCATAGTCGTATCAAGTACCGCGAGGGTCAGTTCCGCCTCGGCGCAGCGTTCCACAGTTTCGGCATGGCGGGAGGAGTAGACACGCAGCTTTGTAGCCACATGGTTGGACAACAAGCGATAGGAAACCCTTTTCTCTGCCTAGTGCGCCAACAGCGCCTAGACGCTCGTGCCCAGCGGGGACAGCCAGCTGCGGGCCAAGAGACAGATCCGATCCTAGATCCGCTGGTCGGTATTGGTGCAACGAGCAGACTAGCGCTCTACGTCGTCCGGACACTTTGGCAACTGCCACGGCTCAGGCGGTTGCAGCGGACGCGAGGGCGGCCAAGACAGCTACGGCTGCTGGGTCCGGGGCAGGGGGCTGCGTCCATACCGCGAGCCGCTCCCCCGCCTGCGTACGGCGCGGCGGCTGGTAGCTCGTTAGGCGCTCGAACAGCGTCCAACCCGTCCCCTCGTAGTTGCTGCCGGAATTGCTCGGCCCGGCGGAGCAATACGCCGAGGTCGGAGCGCCCGGTGGGCCGCCTCACAATCCGCCCCACGAATAGCCTCCTCCAGTCGCATGACCCGCGACGCCAGACTGAGCACGCGCACATCCGGCGCTCGCGAACAACCCAGAGCGTGATGAACCTCTACCGCTGGCCCCTCGAGCTATACGGTGCTACCCGTCTGATAACCCATCCACTCACTCAGCGCACAGACTCTCCGCTCGAAAGAGTATCGATATGTCCGTGGTCAGCTGAAGACACCTTCGCCAGCGGCACGAACAATTGCTCGGGGATGCCCAACTCAACACCTCGGATTGCAACCAGACGCGAGAACCACTCCTGTCTCGAACTATACCCAAGCGAGCCCGCGCTGGCCCTCTTCACAATTCCTGATCACATAGTTCGCCTGCGAAAAATTAGCGAGTCGCGTCTGGTACGCCCGCTGAAATGCTCTGCCATTCGATTTCATGAGTCACAAGATCACAAACGCCATCCCGTAGAGCGCGTGCGTGTAGGACTCAGAACCAATAGTAAATTGCGAGAACGAGCCACTACACAGGCACTTGCCAACAAGAAATGAGTGTGTAAAGCGATGTCCTTACTACAAGGAGAATGAGATGCTAACGAATCGCAAGAACCTATGTCTGCTTACTCGAAAGCGAACTGGGGTGAGAGTATGGCTTGTCACAAGTTACCTCGTACTGCTGATATTCATTTCCGGCTGTATGGAACAGTCCGCAACATCAACTGATATCGCAATTGATGAGCCGGCCTTATCTCCAGACGGCCGGCTTGTCGCGTTTCGAGTCTGGACGAAAGTGAACCCCACCATTCAATTGGCAGTGGTCGATCTCGACACTCGGGCAGTTACGCTGTTCGAGGGTGCCGCAGATCAGCGATGGTTAAGTCCATCCTTTTCGCCGTCTGGTGACAGCATAGTATTTGTGCGACACTGCCGCGTAAGCTGCACCAGTGCGCCGAAGGGATATCAGATCAGCATTTTGCATATCGAGTCGGGCCAGGTCGCTACTATAGCAGGGACACGAAACCTTGTAAGGGATGCTCCAGTATTTGCGCCGGGTGGGAGGTTCGTGTTTTACGCAACTCGACGAATTACGGATTCGACGCTAAGTCAGCATAGGCTTCCGAAGACAGTTTACTATCCTCGCGTTGGTTTCAAGACTGGAACCATTCACATGATGAACTTGCAGACTGAGGAAGAAACGGCAGTCTCTCGTATCGGGCCTTCAGAAACCTTCTTTACGTACACGCGCGCGGTTGGTTTCTTGGATGAGAGGACTCTGGTAGTTCGAGGTTCGGGCAATGTTCATACGGCTGACCAAGAGTTGTGGAGGCAACTACAAGAGAGAGTAGAGAACATTCAATACAGTCATGGAATAGACGAAAAGGGAGACAGCCACCTATTCACAATAGAGTTTCGTGAGTCCCTTGTGAATGGTTCAGCGATGCCAAGGCCGACCGACATCAAACTTCTCGCAACCCAATGGGTGCGACCGATCGCTAATCCATTTCACGGAGGTGGCACAATCGTCTCCTATGAAACGAAGGAGTTTGCGTTTGCGGACCGGTCGGAACGAAACCGCAGACCCTTTCTGGGCCGGGGACCTCGGGAGTACGATATATTCTTGGGAGATTTGAGGTCTGTTCGTCAGGTTACGCGCCTATTCCTAACTCGTTTACATACACCATCGATTTCTTGGTCGGGAAACCGAATAGCGTTTATGGGAGACGAGGAAAATGGCGGAGGATCCTGGGGATTGTGGGTGTATGATGTTCGATCCGGGAGGACAACATTTATGGATGTCAAGCGTCTGGTGAGGAACAACATTCCAAAGCACGGAATTGGCGGATAAGCGACGACACAGTGTCGAGTTTGTGGAGGGGAGAAGGGAGACAGTCATGTCCGAGACCGGCAATAGTTGTGTAGAGGGCGCCGGTTCAGTTTCGGTTCCACCCTTCGCATCTGTTCAAAGAGTTTTGTCGGGATCGCCGATCTTGGGGCCCGTATTTGATTTCTTGGCAGCAAAGATGTCATCTGGTAATTTTGTTGGGGCACAGCATGGAACCGGCGATGCGAAGTGTAACGAATTGACCGGTTCTATAGAAGTGCATGTAAAAGGTAATGAAACCGCCTTCGACTTAGCTGCATATTGGCATGATGTTGGGCAATTGGACTTGGTAGGTGATGAAGAGAAGGGAGATGAGGGACAACTTTCAAAAGATCTAAGGTCAGGTATGCCGCCGTTGCAGGCATACGCGAAGCATTATTGGGGTATGTTCTGGGGTGATATGAAATTTATAGCAAAGTGGTTTGTTTCGCCGCCTGAGACGTATAAAGAGGCACATACATATGCGGCTGCCATATTTGCCATACCGGCGACTGCAGCGATTTACGGTGCGGCGATGATTGGGACTGGTGTAGCTGCTGCGTTGGAAGCCGTTGGAAAAGCCGTGTTCGAAGCCGTGGTCGAGGGGGGGAGGAGTGTTGTCGAAACGGCAGGCGGTGTTGCATCCGGTATTGGTGAAGCTGTGGGTGGGATGTTCGACGCTGCGGGAGATGTTGTTGGCGGGATTGCCGAGGCCATTGGTGAGGTTGTCGGGGGAGTCGCAGAGGCGGTCGGGGATGTGATTGGAGGGATCATCGAGGGAATCGGTAGTCTGTTTGGGGGTGGCAACGATGGGGCAGGGTCCCAAGCGCCGGAAAAGGAGGAACACAATGCGGGTTCGGAGGAATCTGGCGATTCGGATGGGGGGGCCGGAAAGCCGATCATCCTGGACCTCGATGGAGACGGCCTTGAGTTGGTGGCGCTGGAGGACTCGTCTGCATTCTATGACATCAACGGAGACGGTTACCGGGAGCGGATGGCGTGGGCATCTCCCGACGACGGCTTTCTTGCCTACGACAAGGATGGCGACGGAACGATTTCGGCGCATGACGAATTGTCGTTCGTTTCATACGTAGAGGGCGCTCGGACGGACCTGGAGGGTCTTCGGCACTTTGACACGAACGGCGATGGGCAGCTGGATGCGGGTGACGACGAGTGGAGCAAGTTTCGCGTCTGGCAAGACCTTGACAGCGACGGCGAGAGCGATTCGGGCGAGCTACACACGCTGGACGAGGCCGGTATCCAGTCGATTTCTCTGACGAGCGATGGGGTTGAGCGGACGGTCGAAGGCAACACTGTATTCGGCGAGGGCAGCTACGCGGGCGAAAACGGCGGCGGAACGTTCTTCGACGTGTCGCTACGGCATTCAGGGTTCGGATTCCGAGATGAAGCCGACGGCAGCATGTCCGTTGGAGAGGGGGGCGAGAGGCAAGTCCATGTTGCTGGTCCCACGTCCGATCCGGTTCGTCGACTGGACGCAACGGCGTTGGGGGTGATCGGTATCGTCGGTCACGACACCGCGGATTACCTGACTGCGGCGCCCGTGGGCAGTCGCCTGCACGGAATGGGAGGAGACGACGTACTGGTCGGCGGGGAAGGGGACGACTGGCTGCAGGGCGATAAGGGTGCGGACTGGCTGAGCGGGGGTGCGGGAAACGACATCCTGCTCGTCGATTCCGACGACTTTTCGGGCGGCGCGGTCGATGGCGGTGCCGGTGTGGATGCCGCGTTCATTGAGGGTGATACCGGTGTGTCCGCGGACCTTGCGGCGCATGGCCTCGAGTACGTATTCGGTAGCACGGGCGACGACACGTTGAGCATGAGCGGCGATTCCGGCGTGCAGATCGACGGCGGAGGGGGCAGCGACGCAATTGCCGGTGGCGCCGGCAACGACACGTTGTTCGGTAGCGCCGGCGACGATGCGATGGAAGGCGGCAGCGGCGACGATGTTCTGGACGGCGGTGCGGGCGCGGACATGCTGCGTGGCGGTGCGGGAAACGACGAGTACCGGTTCGGGCGCGGTGACGGATTGGACAGGCTGGTCGACGAGCATTTCGAGAGTGGCGCGGCCGTGGAGGCCGGTGCCGACGACAGCCTGTATCTGTCTGACGACATCGGTATTGCCGATATTGTCCTGCGGCTCCGCGACGGAGACCTGGAAATCGGGCTGAAGGAGGCAGACGAACCGGACGCGACGTTCGACGACCTGTCCGACCGGATTGCCATCGAGAATTGGGCCGATGATCGTTCGAAGATCGAGCGGCTGATCTTCGGTGACGGATCACGCTTGGATCTTCGTGAGATCGTTGACCTCTACGGCGATGTCGAGGAGGGCACCGAGGTCGATCTGGTCGCTGCGATGACGGCCGCCCATGAAGAAGCGACGCTGCCCGGCGTGGTTGCATTGCGGGGCGGCTCCGGCGACGACGTTCTGATCGGCGGGTCGGGTGACGAGGTGGTGTTTGGCGGTGCGGGCGACGATACTCTCGGCGGTTCGAGCGGGAATGACACGCTCGAAGGTGGCGAAGGTAACGACCAGTATCGATTTGGTCGGGGAGATGGTCTGGACCGCATTCGGGACATGCGGGAGACGGACGCAACGGAGGGAGACACAGCGGAGGCCCGTGGTTCGTCCGAAATCGGGAGCCTGCCGGCCGGCGTCTCCGCAAGTTTCTCTCTTTTTCGTCCCTTGTTTTGGAATCCTTGGGATCCTTGGGATCCGTTCAATCCGTTCAATCCGATTGATCCTGAATTCCCGTACCGTCCCATATATCCGTACGATCCGCACGGCTTGGATACAGGCGACGTCGAGACCGAACAGATTCCGGACGGCGGGCGCGAGGATTCGCTGTCTCTTCAAGGCGATATCGGAATTGCGGACGTCCTACTTCGGATTCGGGACGATGATCTGGAAATTGCCCTGAAGGACCCCGACAATCCCGCATCCGCCTTTGACGAACTTCCCGATCGAGTCACGCTCGAGAACTGGTCGAGCGACCTGTCACGGATCGAATTGTTAACCTTTGGCGACGGTTCCCTGCTTGATCTCCCCGCGATCGTAGAGCAGGTTGGCGTGGCCGACGGTGGTGAAGTCGTTGACCTGATTGACGCGATGACCGACGCGTATGAAGGGGTGCTGGGGAACGGTTCGAGAGCGTACACGGGTACTGCGGAGGCAGACATTCTCGTCGGCAGGGAGGGTGACGACACCATTTCGAGTGGGGCTGGCGACGACATTCTTTTTGGCGGAGCCGGAAACGACGTACTCGAGGGCGGTGCCGGCGACGATCATTACGTGTTCGGTCGGGGAGACGGCCTGGATCGAGTTCGCGACGTGGGGGACACGCCCGAGTCTATCGCGCCGGAAAGCCTTGCGTCGCAAGACCCGGAAACGGAGGAGAGCGAACAGGGAGACCGACTGCTCCTTCACGGCGAGCTCGGACTTGCCGACCTGGTGATGCGAATTCGCGGCGGCGCCCTGGAGATCGCGCTGAAGGACCCCGACAACCCCGAAGCCGCCTTTGAGGACCTCGCTGATCGGGTCACCGTCGAGAGCTGGACGGACGACAGATCGAAAATCGAGTGGCTCGAGTTCGGCGACGGAACCCGGCTGGACCTCCAGGGGATTGTCGAGGCGTGCGATGTCCAAGAGGACGGCGAGGCAGTCGACCTCTTGGCGGTCATGCGATTGGCGTATCCCGAAGCGTTGCCGGGAACGCTGGAGCGGAATTTCGGTAGTACAGGGGACGACGCACTTGTCGGCTCGCCGGGCGACGACGTGTTCCATGGCGGTGCCGGTGCGGACGACCTGGACGGCGGCTCGGGTCGGGACATGGCTTCGTACACCGGATCCCCGGAAGGCGTGTCGGTCGATCTCTCGGGAAGCAATGCCGGCGGCGACGCCGAAGGGGATCGTTATTCGAGCGTCGAGGACATATCGGGATCGGATCATGACGACGTACTGGTAGGCGACAGCGGTGCCAATCAGCTCTTCGGACGCGGGGGAGACGACACGCTTCGAGGCGGAGGCGGGGACGATCTGCTCGACGGCGGCCGTGGGGCGGACGAACTGGATGGAGGCGACGGGGTCGATACGGCTTCCTATGCCGACTCGGCGGCCGGCGTAGTCGTCGATCTGGCGGGCGGCGAAACCTCCGGCGGCGACGCCGAGGGCGACCAGCTTTCCGATATCGAGAACCTCATCGGTTCGGATCATGCCGACCGGATGTTGGGCAACGCGGGAACCAACTGGCTCTTCGGCGGCAAGGGAGACGATACGCTGGAAGGCGGTTCCGGTAGCGACTATCTCGAGGGCGGGGAAGGGGCGGACGACTTGGACGGCGGTTCCGGCGACGACATCGTCTCCTACGCGGGTTCCGACGCGGGCGTCACGGTAGATCTCTCAACGGGCTACGTCTTCGGCGGGGATGCGGACGGGGACACCTTGGCCGGATTCGAGGATGTCGTCGGTTCGAACCACGACGACAATCTGACAGGGAGCAACGTCGACAATTACCTTTACGGCGGTTCGGGCGACGACGTGCTCGAGGGCGGCGGGGGCAGCGGCAACCGGCTATACGGCGACGACGGCAACGACACCGTCTCCTACGCGAGCTCGTCTGCCGGCGTCACCGCAAACCTGGAATCGGGATCGGCCACAGACGGAACCTTGTTCAGCATCGAAAACCTCGTCGGTTCGAGCCATGCCGACCGGCTTACCGGAGATGCCGGACACAACGAACTTCACGGCGGCGCGGGCGACGACGTGCTCGAAGGCGGCGCGGGTAGCGACCGTCTTTACGGAGACGGCGGAAACGACACGGCTTCCTATGCCGACTCTGCGGCGGGCGTCTCGATAGACCTCGCGGCGGGACTGGCCTCCGGCGGCCACGCGGAGGGAGATGCGCTCTACGACATCGAGAACGTGAGCGGTTCGGGCCATGACGACCTGTTGGTCGGAGACGCAATCGTCAACCGGCTGTCCAGCGGCGCGGGCGACGACCGGCTCGAGGGCGGCGACGGAGCCGATACGCTGAGAGGAGAGGGCGGCGACGACACGCTGGTGGGGGGCGCCGGCGGAGACGCACTCGATGGGGGCAGCGGCGAGGACCTCGCGTCCTACGCGGGCTCCGAAGCGGGCGTTACGGTCGACCTCGAAGCAGGTACGGGCACGGGAGGGGACGCCGAGGGCGATACGCTCTCCGAAATCGAGAACGTCGCGGGTTCCGGTCATGCCGATCTGCTGGAGGGCAATTCCGCCGCCAACCGGCTCTTCGGAGGAGACGGAGACGACACCCTTCGGGGCGGTGTCGGCAGCGACACGCTCGAAGGAGGTGCCGGGGCGGACGAAATCGACGGCGGTGGTGGCCTGGACATCGCCTCGTACAAAAGCTCGGACGCCGGCGTCTTCGTTGACCTTGTCAGCGGAACCGGTTCGGGTGGCGATGCGGAGGGCGACTCGCTGGTCGACATCATCGATATCGTCGGCTCTGACCATGCCGACCGGCTGATCGGCGATTCCCTGAGCAACTATTTCTACGGCGGCGCGGGGGATGACGTTCTCGAAGGCGGCGCGAGCAGTGACCGGCTCTACGGAGACGACGGTAGCGATACGGCGTCCTACGCCGGCTCGAACGCAGGCGTGAACGTGAACCTCGAATCGGGAACCGGCTCGGGGGGCGATGCTAGTGGAGACGAGTACTTCAGCATCGAGAACCTCTCCGGTTCGGAGCACGCCGACAGTCTGACCGGGGACACGGGAAACAACCGCATCTCCGGCGGCGGCGGCGATGACGTCTTGGAGGGTGGATCGGGCGACGACGTACTCGTTGGCGGCGGGAATGCGGACAGAATGGACGGCGGGGACGGCGTCGACACCGCCGCCTACGCCGGCTCGAGCGCCGGCGTCACGGTTGACCTGGAGACCGGAATCGGCTCGGGCGGCGATGCCGACGGCGACTGGTTGTTTGACGTCGAGAATCTTTCCGGCTCGGCGTTTGCCGACACGCTTCGTGGCAACCGGCAGGACAACCGGCTCGTGGGCGGCGACGGCAACGACACCCTTGTGGGCAGGGGTGGCGACGACGTACTGAAGGCCGGCGCCGGTGCGGACCGTATTGACGGTGGAGACGGCGTCGACATCGCGTCATTTGTCGGATCCAGCGTCGGCGTCACGGTAAATCTCGCTACGGGCGCGGGATCCGGCGGCGATGCGGAGGGCGACACGCTTGCGGGCATCGAGGATGTCGAGGGGTCGGATCATTCCGACGGCTTGATCGGCAGTTCTCTCGACAATCGGCTCTACGGCGGCGCCGGATCCGACGTCCTTCAGGGAGGGGGAGGCAATGACACACTCGAAGGCGGGGCCGGGTCGGACACCGTCGACGGAGGTAGCGGCCGAGACACCGCTTCGTACGAGGGCTCGAGCGTCGGCGTCCGCGTCGATCTCGCCAGCGGAACGGGTTCGGGCGGAGACGCCGAGGGCGACACGCTGTTCAACGTCGAAGATGTCGTCGGTTCGGCCTTCGACGACCGGCTGACCGGGAACGCTTGGGCAAACGCGATTTCCGGGGGCGAGGGCGACGACTGGCTCGAGGGCGGCGCGGGAGCGGACGTAATCGACGGCGGCGGCGGCTATAACGTCGCCTCTTACGAGAGCTCCGACGCGGGCGTCCAGGTCGATCTGGTGTCGGGAACCGGTTCGAGCGGCGATGCGGAGGGCGACACGCTTGTCGATATCGTCGATGTCGTCGGATCGGACCATGCCGACCGGATCGTCGGCGATTCACGAGGAAATACTCTCTACGGACGGGCGGGGGACGACGTTCTCGTGGGCGGCGCGAACGGAGACCGTCTCTACGGAGAAGACGGAATTGACACGGCCTCGTACGCCGGCTCGAACGCAGGCGTCACGGTCGACCTCGAGGCGGGAACCGGTTCCGGGGGCGACGCCAGCAACGACCGGTTATACGGCATTGAGAATCTGACGGGTTCGGACCATGACGACTGGCTGACGGGGGATGCCGGGAACAACCGGATCTCCGGTAGCGCCGGCGATGACGTACTGGACGGCGGTGCCGGTGACGACGTACTCGTGGGTGGCGCGAATGCGGACATCATGGATGGCGGGGATGGCGTCGACATCGCGTCTTACGCCAACTCGGATGACGGCGTCAAGATTGACCTCGCCGCGGGAGAAGGATCCGGCGGCGATGCGGAGGGCGACACGCTTGCGGGTATAGAAAACGTCGAGGGGTCGGATCGTTCCGATGTCCTGATCGGCAGTTCCCAGGACAACCGGCTCTTCGGCGGTGGCGGAGACGACACTCTTCAGGGCGGCGACGGCGACGACACGCTCGTGGGCGGGGGCGGCGACGACGTACTGAAGGGCGGTGCCGGTGCGGACGACCTTGACGGTGGGAACGGCGTCGACATCGCGTCGTACGTCGGCTCCAGCGCGGGCGTCACGGTAGACCTCGCAACGGGCGAGGGATCCGGCGGCCACGCGGAGGGAGACGCGCTGGACGAAATCGAGAACGTGAGCGGTTCGGGCCATGACGATCAGTTGGTCGGAGACGCCAACGTCAACTGGCTGTATGGCGGCTCGGGCGACGACCGGCTCGAGGGCGGCGACGGAGCCGATACGCTGAGAGGAGAGCGCGGCGACGATACGCTGGTGGGGGGCGTCGGCGGAGATGCACTTTATGGGGGCAGCGGCGAGGACCTCGCGTCCTACGCGGGCTCCGAAGCGGGCGTTACGGTCGACCTCGAAGCAGGTACGGGCACGGGAGGGGACGCCGAGGGCGATACGCTCTCCGAAATCGAGAACGTCGCGGGTTCCGGTCATGCCGATCTGCTGGTGGGCAATTCCGCCGCCAACCGGCTCTTCGGCGGAGACGGCGACGACACCCTTCGGGGCGGCGCCGGCAACGACACCCTCGAAGGAGGTGCCGGGGCGGACGAAATCGACGGCGGAAGCGGATATGACATCGCCTCGTACGAGAGCTCGGCGGCTGGCGTCCTTGTCGATCTCGCCAGCGGAACCGGTGCTGGTGGCGATGCGGAAGGCGACTCGCTGGTCGACATCATCGATATCATCGGCTCGGACCACGGCGACCGGCTGATCGGCGATACCCAGAGCAACTTTTTCTACGGTGGTGCGGGGGATGACGTTCTCGAAGGCGGCGCGAGCGGTGACCGGCTCTACGGAGACGACGGTAGCGATACGGCGTCCTACGCCGGCTCGAATGCAGGCGTGAACGTGAACCTCGAATCGGGAACCGGCTCGGGGGGCGATGCTAGTGGAGACGAGTACTTCAGCATCGAGAACCTCTCCGGTTCGGAGCACGCCGACAGTCTGACCGGGGACACGGGAAACAACCGCATCTCCGGCGGCGGCGGCGATGACGTCTTGGAGGGTGGATCGGGCGACGACGTACTCGTTGGCGGCGGGAATGCGGACAGAATGGACGGCGGGGACGGCGTCGACACCGCCGCCTACGCCGGCTCGAGCGCCGGCGTCACGGTTGACCTGGAGACCGGAATCGGCTCGGGTGGCGATGCCGACGGCGACCGGCTGTTCGACGTCGAGAATCTTTCCGGCTCGGCGTATGCCGACACGCTTCGTGGCAACCGGCAGGACAACCGGCTCGTGGGCGGCGACGGCAACGACACCCTTGTGGGCAGGGGTGGCGACGACATACTGAAGGGCGGTGCCGGTGCGGACCGTATTGACGGTGGAGACGGCGTCGACATCGCGTCATATGTCGGCTCCAGTGCCGGCGTCACGGTAAACCTCGCTACGGGCGAGGGATCCGGCGGCGATGCGGAGGGCGACACGCTTGCGGGCATCGAGGACGTCGAGGGGTCGGATCATTCCGACGGCTTGATCGGCAGTTCTCTCGACAATCGGCTCTACGGCGGCGCCGGATCCGACGTCCTTCAGGGAGAGGGAGGCAACGACACACTCGAAGGCGGGGCCGGGGCGGACACCGTCGACGGAGGTAGCGGCCGAGACACCGCCTCGTACGAGGGCTCGAGCGTCGGCGTCCGCGTCGATCTCTCCAGCGGAACGGGTTCGGGCGGAGACGCCGAAGGAGACACGCTGGTCAACGTCGAAGATGTCGTAGGTTCGGACTTCGACGACCGGCTGACCGGGAACGCCTGGGCGAACGCGATTTCCGGGGGCGAGGGCGACGACTGGCTCGAGGGCGGTGCGGGAGCGGACGTAATCGACGGCGGCGGCGGCTATAACGTCGCCTCTTACGAGAGCTCCGACGCTGGCGTCCAGGTCGATCTGGTGTCGGGAACCGGTTCGAGCGGCGATGCGGAGGGCGACACGCTTGTCGATATCGTCGATGTCGTCGGCTCGGACCATGCCGACAGGATTATCGGCGATTCACGAGGAAATACTCTCTACGGGCGGGCGGGGGACGACGTTCTCGTGGGCGGCGCGAACGGAGACCGTCTCTACGGAGAAGACGGAATTGACACGGCCTCTTACGCCGGCTCGAACGCAGGCGTCACGGTCGACCTCGAGGCGGGAACCGGTTCCGGGGGCGACGCCAGCAACGACCGGCTATACGGCATTGAGAATCTGACGGGTTCTGACCATGACGACCGGCTGACGGGGGACTCCGGGAACAACCGGATTTCCGGCGGCGCCGGCGATGACGTATTGGACGGCGGTTCGGGTGACGACGTACTGGTCGGTGGCGCGAATGCGGACATCATTGTTGGCGGAGATGGCGTCGACGTCGCGTCTTACGCCGGCTCGAGCGCTGGCGTCCGGATAGACCTCGCCACGGGAGAAGTGTCCGGAGGCGATGCGGAGGGCGACAGGCTTGCGGGTATAGAAGATGTCGAGGGATCAGATCGTTCTGATGTCCTGATCGGCAGTTTCCAGGACAACCGGCTCTTCGGCGGCGGCGGAGACGACACGCTTCAGGGCGGCGACGGAGACGACACGCTCGTGGGCGGTGGCGGCGACGACGTACTGAAGGGCGGTGCCGGTGCGGACGACCTCGACGGCGGGGACGGCGTCGACATCGCGTCGTTTGTCGGCTCCAGCGCGGGCGTCACGGTAGACCTCGCAACGGGCGAGGGATCCGGCGGCGATGCGGAGGGCGACACGCTTGCGGGTATGGAGGATATCGAGGGATCGGATCATTCGGACGTCTTGGTCGGCAGTTCGCTTGACAATCGGCTCTATGGCGGCAGCGGATCCGACGTCCTTCAGGGAGGGGGAGGCAACGACACTCTCGAGGGCGGTGCCGGGGCGGATACGGTTGACGGAGGCAGCGGCCAGGACACCGCCTCGTATGAGGGATCGAGCGTCGGCGTGCGTGTCGACCTCGCCAGCGGAACGGGTTCAGGCGGGGACGCCGAGGGCGACACGCTGGTCAACGTCGATAATCTCGTCGGTTCGAACTTCGCCGACCGGCTGACCGGAAATGCCCGGGCAAACGCAATTTTTGGGGGCGAGGGCAATGACTGGCTCGAGGGCGGCGCGGGAGCGGACGTTATCGACGGTGGCGGCGGTTATGACTTTGCCTCCTATGAAAGCTCCGACGCCGGCGTCCTTGTCGACCTCGCGAGCGGAACCGGTCTCGGCGGCGACGCGGAAGGCGACACGCTCGTCGATATCATCGATGTCGTCGGTTCCGACCATGCCGACAGGATTGTCGGGAATTCACAAGGCAACTATCTCTACGGACGGGCGGGGGATGACGTCCTGGAGGGTGGCGCGGGAGCCGACCTCCTCTTCGGAGACGACGGATTTGATACGGCGTCCTACGCCGGCTCGAACGCAGGAGTCACGGTCGACCTCGAGAGTAAATCCGGTTCGGGGGGCGACGCCAGTTACGATCAGTTCTTCAGCATCGAAAACCTGTCGGGTTCGGACCATGATGACCGGCTGACCGGCGACGCCAACGGCAACACGTTGTCTGGCGGTCGAGGCAACGACACGCTAACCGGCGGACAGGGTTCGGACGTATACCTGTTTGGACCTGGGGGTGGCGACGACCTCATCCGGAACTATGGCGAGAGCGCATCCGACGACCTGTTGCGGCTGTCGGAAGTCTCGGCCGACGACCTCTGGTTCCGCCAATCCGGCCAGGACTTGGTGATCGACCTGTACCAGACCGACGACAGCGTGACGGTGGACGACTGGTATGTCGGAGAGGACAATCGGCTCGACGTGGAGCTCGACGACGGCAGCCGGCTGGTGGCAGCCGACGTACAGAGACTCGTGAACGCCATGGCGGCGCTCGCGCCGCCGGGGGACGGCGCAATGGACTACACCGAGTTTCAGCACGCGGAACTGGATCCCGTTCTCGCCGCCAACTGGCAGGTACCCTCCGCATGAGACCGGGATCGGCGAAGATTCCTGAATTTGGTCCAGTTCAAACTCCGCAACCTTCTACCGACCGGACCTGCGCGAATGCGGACGGTTCGACCGGTTATTCCTTCGAGAATTCTGTCCTTCGGGAACAGGTACGAACGTCCCGCAGCCTTCATGAACGATTCGTCCTTGCCCAAGATCGTTCGTCACTCGGGCTCCGAGAACTGCGGCAAAATGCGCTTCATGAATCCGCCGAAGGGCGGCACGGTAAACTCGGCTTCCCCGTGTTCGGGGCTGCAGATCATTCCTTTCGAGACGAGCGAGCCGCGCAACCCAGCGACCGAGGTACCCGCTCGGCTGAGGATTCGTGCGAAATTGTCGGAACGATGAAGGCCTGATCCGAGCTCCGCCTTGGCGTGCGGGTAGCGCTTCTGCGCGAGCGTCAAGCGATTGAGCGAACTTGGAAAGACCGGCGTCGAGGTTGTCGATCGCTGAAGCCGTAGCGCGAAGCGGGCGGTCAGCCTGATCGGGGAGGCAAGGCCCGCCAACCGGTGTGCCTTCCCCGTTCCTGGAGAATACACGGATACCCGCCGGTCTCGCGCCGAACCGCCTCGTCTTCGAAGTCGAACCACTATCTCGAAGCGGGCACGACCTGGGCGGAACGCGCGGCGTCGTCAGCGAGCGGATCGACTGGCACGAATTCGAACAGGCGCTCGGCATAGGGCCTGGCGTCCCCGACTCGCCCGACCGACCGCGGCAGCCCCGCGGCTACCAGCGTGACCGGCAACTGGACCTGGCTGATGCTGTGCAACGCGGATATCAACGAGGCCAAGTGGGCGCTCGGAACGCTCTGCAACTCGTCGACGAACAGAACGAGCGCCGTGTCCAGCTCCCTGGCGGCTTCGCCGATCGCCTGAAGGAGCTCGGGAAGGTCGCTCTCGAGGTCGCCGCTATCGGCCAACCCGGTTTCCGGATCGGCGTCGAAGGTGGCGTCGATATCCCGAAATCGCACCTTGCGGGACGAGGCGAAGCTCCCCAGCGCCCGCAAGCCTCGAAGCGCGTCGTCTTTCGGTGCCTCGCGCCGGCTCGTTCGCAAGAGCGCCGGCCGCAACGCGGGACCGAGCAAGGACGGCAAGGACCGGTATTCGCAGGCTTCGATCTGTACGCTTGCAATGCCACGCGCCTCTGCGTCCAGGCGTATTCGGTTGAGGAGGACGGTCTTGCCGACTCCGCGCTGCCCGTAGAAGACGAGACCGCGGGCAGGCTTCCCCGCTCGGACCCGGTCCAGCGCGATCGCCGCACGCTCGAGCAGCGCTTCGCGACCCGCGAGAACCGGGCGTGGCATCCTCGCGCCCGGCGCGTAAGGATTCCGACTCGGATCCATTTATAGCGACCTTACCGTTTTTTACGCTCTCGCGATAAACCATAGTAAACCCGGAATAATTCGACGGTCTGCCGTCGCTCCGGTTGCGAGGGCGTCACCGCCGCTCGATCGTCCTTGACGACCCGTAGCGGTAGAGGCTGCGTCAGGCTCGTTCGAGAGAACCGGGGCCGCGTCGATCTCGCCCGCTCCGCTACACGCCGCTCCCGCCTTCGAACTGCGCGCGTTCGATACGAAGCCTCCCTGCGGCGTCGCGTCACGGCGTCGCCCCGCGACATCTCCGGCGCAGTTTCGAGACAGGATCGAACCGCCAACGTCGCAAATGCGAGCAACCACAGTCGAGACGCTTCTCCCCCTACGTGCGGGCCTCGCTCAGTGCCCGATCCAGCGCCGCGACGATCGCCTCGCCGTCCGCCGCCGACAGGATCAGCGGCGGCGACAGGATGACGTTCGGCCCGGAGACGCGGATCATGACTCCCTCCCGGTAGGCGACCTCCTGAACGCGGTTCATCGTCTCGCGGTCCGCCGGCTCTCTGGTGCGGCGATCGGACACCAGCTCCAGCGCCAGCATCAGACCGTGTCCGCCCCGAACGTCCCCCACGAGGGAATGGCTTTCCTTCAGGTCCCGTACCCCGGCCCAGAGTTCCGCGCCCCGCGCCGCCGCGTTCTTCGCTACGTCGAGCCGCTTCGTCTCGGCGAGGCACGCGAGCGCCGCCGAGGCGCCGACCGGATGCCCCGAATAGGTGTATCCGCTGCCGATGAAGCCGTCGCTCCCGGAGCTGGCCTCGAACGCCTCCGCCACAGCTTCCGAGACCAGTGCGGCGCCGAACGGAAAGTAGCCGTTGGTGATCGCCTTGGCCGTGGTCATCAGGTCCGGGCGGACGCCCCAGTGCCGGGAGCCGGACCAGGATCCCGTCCGGCCGAAGGCGGTGATCACCTCGTCCGCGATCAGCAGGATCCCGTTTCGCTCGCAGATCTCGCGGACCCGGGGCATGAAGCTCCGGTGGGGCGGGATCACGCCGCCGGCGCCGAGCACCGGCTCCATGACGAAGGCGGCGACGGTGTTCGCGCCCTGGAAGGCGATTTCGTCCGCGAGCGCCACCGCGCAGAGTTCGGCCAGCCTTTCGGGATCCGATTCGTCGAACGGGTTGCGATAGGCGTAGGGCGCCGGAACGTGACGGCAGCCCGGCAGGAGAGGCTCGTACGCGGCCCGAAACCGGCTGTCGCCGGTCACGCTGGCGCCGCCGCTGTGGGTGCCGTGGTAGGACCGCTTGAGACTCAGATACTTGACGCGGCCCGCTTCGCCCCGGATGCGGTGATACTGGCGCGCCAGGCGGAGGGCGATTTCCACGCTGTCGGAGCCGCCGGAGGTGAAGAAGCACCGCGCCATGCCTTCCTCGGCGAAGAACCGCCGGAGCTCCCAGGAGAGCTCGACGGCCGCGTCGTTGGTCGTTCCCCGGAATATGGAGTAATACGGCAGCCGCTCGAGCTGCCGCGCGATCGCCTCCTTCACCGCATCGTTCGAATATCCGAGATTGACGTTCCAGAGCCCGCCCACCGCGTCGATCGAGACGTGCCCGTCCGCGTCCTCGATCCGGACGCCCTCGCCCCGGACCACGATCCAGGGCGGCCGGTCGCGGCTCTCCCCCGGATGCGCCATCGGATGCCAGAGGTGACGTGCGTTGTTCTCCCGCAGGAAGTTCGAGTCTCTCATGTCGGCTCCTGTTCCAGGTTGCAGGACCGGGGCCTCTCGCCGCATGTGCGGCGAATCGTCCGGTTCCTCCGGCAGTACTCCCAGCCGGGTCCGGCCCGCCGTTCCCTTCGGCATCCGCGGCGAGCGGCCGGCGGCGAGGGGAGCCGGTTTGGGGCGGCGACGGGACCGATCCCGACCGGCTCGAACTGGATCTCGAAGCGCGACTCCATCGCCGGTTCTCTCAAGCCGATATTGCGCCGGCCTCTCGCCAGCCGTCCAGGATTTCGAGCGCCTTCTCGGCGAACTCGCGGTCGTTGATGTGGCAGTCGATGCGGGTGGTCTCGAAGGATCCGTCCGCCGCCCGGTCGAACTCGTCCATCATGGCGGCCAGCCCTGCCGGGTCGTGCGCCGGCTGGCCCTCCCGGTCCCATTCCTCCACGCCCCGAAGCGGCAGGAGAAGATGAACCGGTCCCCGCGCCGTGCGCAGGCGGGCCACGATGTCGCGAACCAGCTCCCGGCGTTCGTCGGGCGCCAGGGCGGTCGACTTGATCAGCCGGTTGTGCGCGTGGAACGGGCGGTCGCGATGCCGTTCGGGGATCGGTTGCCAGCCGGCCAGGTCGATCAGGTCCGCGCAGCCCGGCGCGACCAGCTGCGGAATCCCCGCCTTCCCGGCGGAGGTGAGCCGGTCCGGCCCCGCATGGACGACCGAGCCGAACAGCAGGTTTCCGAGCTCCGGCAGCGCGAAGTCCATCACCGCCGCAAAATACGACTCCCTCGCCAGCCGCTCGAACGCCATTCCGCCCATCCCCGTGGCGTGGAAAATCGCCGTCTCGAAGCCCCTCTCCTCCAGCGGGCCCCGAAGGCGGTTCATGTAGGAAAGACACGAGGAGCCGAGGCTGGTCATGCCGACGACCGGCCGGTCCGCCGCCGGCGGTCGCGCCGCGCGCGCCGCGCCGACCACGGCGCCCGCGGCCTGCGCGAGCGACGATCGGCAAACGGAGTTCAGGCCCGAGAGGCCGCCCGCCCAGAGAATCATCTGGATGTCCGGGGCAAGCCTCCCGGCCGGAATCAGGGGAGAGAAGGCGACCGTCGAGATCACGTATTTGGGGAAGCCGAGCGGCAGCGCGCGGGCGCAGTCGAGCGCCAGGTCCGTGCCCATGGTGCCGCCGAGCGCCGCCATTGCGTCGATCCGGCCTTCGCCGGCAAGCGCCGCCGCGGTACGGGACGCACCGCGCGCCATGATCTGCATGGCGGCGTTCTCGTCGCCGGATTCGATCGCCGCCGGAATGGAGGAACCCGCCGCCCTTGCCACCTCGTGCTTCGAGACGTCGACGGGAGTCGACGCGTCGCCGAGCACGCTGACGTCCATGGAATACGGCTCGCCGCCCGCCTCGCGAATTCGCTCCGAGAGGAACTGCAACTCGTCCGACTTGGTGTCGAACGTGCCGATTACCAGAATGCGCTCTGACATGTCACTCTCCCTCAGCCGCGCATGCGCGCTCCGGACGGATCGTAGAACGGGGCGAGCCGCAACTCGGCCGCAAACTTCCGCCCGGCGATCTGCACCTCGAAGCCGCCCTCCTCGATCCAGCTCTTGCGCACCCCGCCGTCCCGGCGGAGCGCGGCAATTCCGACCGTTTGCCCGAGACGGTATCCCCAGCCGCCGGAGGTCACGTGCCCCACGATTCGCCCGTCCTTCCAGACCGGCTCGTTGCGGACGAGAACCGCTCCCTCTTCCTCCCGTGCGCTGGGGACGCGGATCGCCGCGAGACGGTTCGGCGTCGCCGCGCCGAAGGCGGCGCGCTGCGCGGCCAGCGCCTCGCGCCCGACGAACTCCGGCTTGCCGAGATCCACGGAAGTCGCCAAGCCCGCCTCGTTCGGCGTGACGTCATCGCCCATGTCATGTCCGAAGCGGCGGAATCCCTTCTCCAGCCGGCATGCGTTCAGGGCGAACGTGCCGGCATGCCGGATGCCGGGGTCGGCCCCGATCAGCGCCTCGTGGACATGGGCGGTGAACTCGGTCGGAAGAAGCAGCTCGAAGCCGAGTTCGCCCAGAGCGGATCGCCGGATCGCCAGAACCCGCGCATGGGCGAGGTCGATCTCCCGCGCGAGGCCGAACGGGAGCGCCTCCCCCGACAGGTCGTCTCTCGTCAGCTCCGACAGAATTCTGCGCGACTCCGGCCCGCTTACGCTCAGGAGGCTGTAGGCGGAGGTCATGTCCACGACTTCGAAGCGCCAGTTCGGCTCGGCATGGGCGCGAATCCAGGCCGCGTCGCGGACCTGCGAAAATGGGCCGGTCAGGACCAGGAAGCGCGCCTCGTCGAGGCGGATCGCGGTCACGTCCGCTTCGATCCCGCCGCGGGCGTTCAGGAGCAGCGCACGGACGGAGGCGCCGGGCGCCACGTCCATCCGGGCGCCGGAGACGCGGTCCAGCGCGCGGACCGCGTCCGGACCCTGCACGAGAATCTTGGCGCACATGGACCGGTCGAGCAATACGGCGGCCGATTCCGCCGCCCGTACTTCCTCCGCGACCCAAGGCGACCATGCGTGGGAGCCCGTTGACGGACGGGTCGGCCAGCCCTCGCTCGCGGGATCGAAATACGCCGGCACTTCCCAGCCGGCGCGTTCGGCGAATTTAGCGCCGGCCGCGGCCAGCTCACGATGAAGCGGGACCCGGCGGATGCCGCGGGCGGTTTCCGTTTGCCGGCCCGGCCATTGCAGGCCCCAGTGCAATCCGACCGACTCCCGCACGCGCAAGGCGTTGTAGGCCAGATTCGACTGGAAGGGCATGGCGCGGGACGCCGCCATGTCTCCGACGCTCCTCCGCGGCAGCCCGTCGGCGATCCAGTCCGCCAGCGCGGCGCCGGCGCCGCCGGCGTTCATGATGCCGTTCGAGTTCATCCCCGCCGCGACGAACAGTCCGGGAACCTCCGGCGCCGGGCCGATCAGCGGCTTGCCGTCCGGGGTGAAGCTCTCGGGACCGTTGAAGAAGGTCCGGATGCCGACCGTCCGCAGCGCCGGAATCCGGTCGAACGCGGCCTCCAGCACCGGAGCGGCCTGCTCCATGTCGAACGGCAGTTCGTCGAACTCGAAGGTGTCGGGAATGCCGCCCGTCGCCCACGCCTTGCCAATTGCCTCGAATCCGCCGACGAGCAGCTTGCCGGCGTCTTCCCTGGCGTAGAACCGCTCCTCGATCGAGACCAGCGCCGGGAGCTCTCGGGGCAGATCCGGAACCGGTTCGGTCACCACATAGAAATGCTCCGCCGCGTGCAGCGGAACGGGCACCCCGAGCGACCGGGCGAAACGCGCGGTCCACATTCCGCAGGCGAGGACTGCGCGCCCGGTTTCGATCGCGCCCGCCCGGGTCTCCACGCCGGCCACGCGCCCGTTCGAGATCCGGATCCCGGTCGCGGGCGTGTCCTCCAGGATGCGGGCGCCCCGTCCGCGGGCCCCGGCGGCCAGCGCACGGGTGGCGTCGAGCGGATCGACCTGCCCGTTCGAGGGCACGAACAATCCAGAGAGCACCCCGGCCGTGTCCGCATGGGGCCACAGTTCCTCGATTTCCCGGACCCCGAGCAGTCGGCTTTCGATCGCCGAACCGGCCGCGCGGTCACGGGTGCGCCGCAGTTGCTCCGCCCGGACTTCCGAGAGGGCCAGGTGGAGCGTGCCGCACTCCCGGTAGCCGGTTGCCTGGCCGGTCTCGTCCTCCAGGTCCCGGAAGAGACGAGCGGTACGCTTGCCGAGCGCCGTCTGCGCCGCGCTCTCGCGCAGCTGTCCCACGATGCCGGCGGCGTGCCAGGTCGTGCCGGACGCGATTTTCTTCCGCTCCAGGAGAACCGCATCGTCGAACCCCCGCCGGGCCAGGAAGTAGAGCGTCGAGCAGCCGATTATGCCGCCCCCGACGACGACGACGGACGCTCTCGGCGGTAGCGGTTCGCTCACCGGCGCCTCGATGCGGTCGCTCGGGCGCGAGGCTCCGTCACGCTTTCTCTTCGGTCGACCCGCGCCGCTCGCGGACCAGCGTCCGGACGTGCAGCGCGATAACGAGCAGGATCAGCGCGAACAGGATCATGGCGATGGGCCGGTCGACGAAATCCAGCGGCGTCTTGACCCGGGCCATGGCCGAGCGGAGCTTCACTTCCATGATGCCGCCGAGCACCATGCCGAGCACGATGGGCACGATCGGCAACTGCAGCCGTTTCAGGATCAGGCCGAGAACGCCGAACCCGGCCGCCATGGCGCAATCCGTGATCGAGTTGCGCAGCGAATACACGCCGACGAATCCCAGGAGCAGGATGGCGACGCCGATCAGTCGCGAGGGAACCTCGATCACCCGGGTCAGCCAGCCGGTGGAGACCGCCAGGAAGACCAGCACGATCACGTTGAGCAGCAGAAGCGCGACATAGAGCGCCAGGACGAGGTCCATCTGGTTCTGAAACAGCTGCGGCCCCGGAATCACGTTGTGCACGTAGAACACGGACAGCATCATCGCGGTCAGGGCTTCGCCGGGAATGCCGAGCGCGAGCAAGGGAATCATGGCCGCCGCCGGGACCGCGTTGTTGGCCGCTTCGGACGCGATCAGCCCGTCCGGCGCGCCCTTGCCGAACTTCTCGGGGGCCTTCGAGGTCTTCCGCGCGTAGGTGTAGGACAGGAACTGGGCGGTAAACTCCCCGACGCCGGGGATCATTCCCATCAACACTCCGAACCCCGACGCTACCGACGCGACCCGACGGTAGATCCACAGCTCCCGGAACCCGGCGAAGGTCGAGCCGCCGAGGCGTTCGGTCTTCGGACTCCGGTCTTTCTCCACCAGGAGCACGAAGGCCTGGCTCAAGGCGAACAGCCCCAGCACCACGACGATCAGGTCCACCCCGGAGGCGAGCCAGGTCTGGTCGAAGGTGTAGCGCCGGGTGTAGCGGACGGGCTCGAGCCCCACGGTGTTCAGAAAGATGCCGAAGGACGCCAGCATGCCCGCGGCGAAGGTCTGGCCCCGATGCGCGAGAACGACCAGGACGATTCCGAGCAGCGCCGCGAGAAAGATCTCCCGCGAGCCGAACAGGGGCGCGACCCGTGCGAGGACCGGCGACAGCAGCATCAGGCAGAGGATGGAGAGGACGCCGCCGACGAACGACGCCGAATAGGCGAGCGAGACGGCGCGGCGGGCTTCGCCGCGACGGGTCATGGGATAGCCGTCATAGGTGGTGAGCGCGTTGACCGCGGTGCCCGGCGTGTTGACCAGGACGGCAGGGAGCGCGCCGCCGTACATCGACGATCCGTAGACTCCGATCAGCATCGTCAGGCCGACCAGCGGCGGCAGGGCGAAGGTGGCCGGCAGGAGGATGGCGATGGCGACCGCAGCCCCGACGCCCGGAATGGCGCCGATGATCACGCCCCCGACGGAACCGATCAGCAGCGCGACGAGGACCTGCCAGTCGAGAAGCAGCTGGATTCCGGAGACGAGCGTGTCCATCCTGCCCTCAGAGATACGTCTGCAGGAACGGCCGCAGCCCGTCGGGAAGGTGCCGGTACAGCTCGCCCCCCGGAACCTTGACCTGCAGAAACGACTTGAAGATCACCACGACGGCGATCGCCAGGACGACGAGGCCGCCGACGACGGGGAGGGACCGGTATCCGGCCCGCACCCCCAACGCCGCCGCGAAGACCACGGTGGCGGGCAGGTATCCGGCCAGGGGAACCGCGAAGACGTAGATCATGAACCAGGCGACGTATTCGAGGGAGCGGACCCAGACGGCGACTTCCTCCCAGCGTCCGGGGATGCGGGAGGAGAGCAGCGACGACGCGAGGTGAAGCGCGGCGAAGAGCGTCATCAGCGATAGCGAGATCAGGGACCAGAACGCGGGCTGCGCGAAAGTCTTGACCCCGGCGACCCATGGCGCCTGGGTCCGAATCTGGCTCAGGAGCAGGAGCGAGAGCGCCAGGAACGCGAAGGCGAAGACCGCGTCTCCCGGCCGCCGGTAGCGGCGGAAGAGCGTTCGGAGAGTCCGGATTCGCGCCATGTCGCGGGAAACCCGCCGGAGAGGGGACGGCCCGGAACGGCCGGGCCGTCCTCGCGTCTACTGGCCGAGCATCCCTTCGATCCGGTCGAAGGTCTCGATATCCGCCCCGATCCGGGCCGCAGTCGCCTCCGCGTCCTGCCAGTAGACCAGCGCGCCGGTGTCGGCGGCCACCTGTTGGGCGCGCTCGGACGCGACGGTCTTCATCGCGACGGCGACGATCTTGTCCCGCGCTTCCTGCGGCGTGTCCTTGTGCACGAAGAGTCCGTTCCAGAGCGCGATTCCCAGCTCGGGGGCCAGCTCCGCCACGGTGGGAACGTCCGGCGTCAGCCCGATGCGGGACTCGCCCACGGAGGCGAGAACCTTCACGTCGTCGAGACAGGGCAGGACCAGCTGCAGCGTGGTGTTCATCACGTCCACGTCGCCCGAGGCCAGGGTGTTGCAGTCGAGCGCGTCGAAGGCCGCGTCGGAGTAGAAGGAGAAGCCCTTGGCCTGCGCCAGCGCCAGCGTGACCTTGGTGGGGATGAGCGGCGCCCCGAAATGACCGAGGACGACGTCGTTCTCCTGCGCGTAGGCCGCGAGGCCGTCGACGTCGTCGTACGGCGCGTCGCCGCCGGCGACGATCACGAAGGGATAGGTCAGGAAAGCGCCCAGCGGTTCGAACGGGTCGGGGCTCAGTTCCGGGATGCCGATAAACGGTCCGACGACGGGAATGGCGATGATGAAGGATCCCACCGTGTGTCCGTCGGCCGGGGCGTTCGCCACCTCGACGGCGCCGGGAAACGGCCCGCCGCCGCCGCCGGGCTTGTTCACGACGGCCGCGGGGACGCCGTATTCGGCCTGAAAGTCGTCCGCGATCATCCGCGTCAGGACGTCCTCGAGATCGCCCGGCGGCCAGGGCACGACGAAGGACACCGGACCGTCGGGATACTCTGCGAGGGCTGCGGTGCCGCCGAGGAGGGCGCCGAGGCCGAGGGTTGCCGCAACGAGGCTTCGGGTCAGCGATTTCATGCTTCGAGTTCTCCCTTGCAAGTTGACCGTGCGAGCCAGATGTTTCACTATTGTTACTCGCGTTTCAAATTTGTAAGCGAACCGGGAGAAAATGTCAACGCAAACCGAAGGCCGGCGGGCCGCGTGACGGATACGGCCGCCTCGTCGGACAAGCGCGATTCCGGCGCCGTCATGGGGACGGTGGACCGGGCGCTTCGCCTGCTCCGGCATTTTTCCGTGCAGGAGCCGGAGTTGCGGCTCAGCGAACTCGCGCGCCGGGCGGGATACGACAAGACCACCACCTTGCGTTGCCTGAACGCGCTCGCACGGAACGGTTTCGTGGAGCGGCAGCCGGAAACCGGCAAGTACAGGCTGGGAATCGCGCCGGTCAGTCTGGCCCGGATCCGCGAGCAGAGCTTTCCGCTGCAGCGGATGCTGCAGCCGGTGCTGGACCGTCTGAGCGAAGCGCACCGGGAGACGACCCATGCGAGCCTGCTCTGCGCCGGTTCCCTGGTCAACGTCGCCGTTTCCGACCCCCGGCGGGCGGCGCGCGTCTTCGTCGACCCGTCGACGCCGCTCCCGATGCACGCCACCGCGTCCGGCCAGGCGGTGCTGGCCTTCGTCGCGCCGGAGCGGCGAAGCGCGCTGGGTCTCGGCGGGCGGCTCGAGCGGTTCACCGAATACACGACGGTCGATTCGGCGGAGCTGGAGAGCCGCCTGGAGAGGGTCGCCGCGACCGGTTGCAGCGTCGCGGACCGCTCGTTCGATCGCGAAGTCGTCGGCGTCGGGGCGCCGTTGATCGGGAAGTCGGGAGAAGCGGTCGGCGCCATCGCCGTCGCGGCCTTCGCGGCACGGTGCAGCGACGCCGGCATCCGGCGGATGGCGCAGGCCGTGACGGCCTCCGCAAGGGAGGTCTCGCAGCAGATCGGCGGCTCGATGCGGGCCGCGTAGACGGTCTCGCCGGTTCGCTCCGCAGGGCGCATGCCGGTGCCGGGCGGTACGCGAAGGCGGCCTTGCGCGACCCGCGTCGCCGCTTGACAGGCGCTCTCGCCGGGCCTTAAATTTTAGCCATGGTAAAAAAACCTGCCGCCGTCCGTTCGAACCCGAACCTCGCGCTCGGCGCCAAGCTGCGCAACAGCCGCCGGGACGCGTCGCTGACCATGCAGACCGTCGCCGACCGCGCCGGCCTGTCGGTCGGCTTCATCTCCCAGGTCGAGCGCGGACTGGCGGCGCCCTCGCTCTCGTCGCTCCGCTCGATCGCCGGCGCGCTCGGCAGGCCGATCTCGTTCTATCTGGACCAGCCGGAGAGCCGGGACGCCGGCACGGTCGCGACGCGCCGGGTCAGCTACCGCGTCGCCGGCGGCCCCATCGCCTACGAGCGGCTGTCGGCCAGCTTTCCCGGCAGCGCCATCCGGGCGGTCATCATCCACGAGCCGCCCGGGCATCGCAGCGAACCCATCAGTCACGAGGGCGAGGAACTGTTCTACATGCTTCGCGGCGAGATCACCGCGGAGATCGACGGGGAGAGACGAATCCTGCGCGAGGGGGACTCCATTCACTTCGACTCGCGCCGGGTCCACTCGACCTGGAACCACGGTACCGACACCGCCTGCCTGCTCTGGTGCGGAACCATGGACGTGTTCGGGGAATTCGCCCCGGATCCGGTCCGCAAGGCAAGCGAGACAAAAAGCAAAGGAGATCGACGATGATCGCATTGGCAAGAATTCTGGCCGTTCCGCTCCTGGCGGCGCTGGCGTTCGCGCCGCCGGCCTCGGCCGGAGGCGTGCTGCGCCTCGACGAAGTCGCCGTGGGCGAACTCGACCCGGGAAAGGCGACCGACTACGCGGACAGCATCCTGATGTTCAACGTCTACGACACGCTGGTGCTGCCCCGCCAGGGCGGCCCCGGCTACGTCCCGCATCTGGCCGAGAGCTGGACCGCCGACGGAAACAGCTTCACCTTCGCGTTGCGCGACGACGTGCGGTTCCAGAGCGGCAATCCGCTCACGGCCGAGGACGTCGTCTTCTCGCTCGACCGCATGAAGTCGCTCGGACTGGGCTTCTCGTATCTCTTCGGCGTGGTGGAATCGGCCGTGGCGGTGGATACCCACACCGTCCGGTTCGACCTCTCCTCCTCCTACGCGCCCTTCGTGGCCTCCCTGGTCCGCCTGCCGATCGTCGACAAGCGGCTGGTAATGGACAACCTCGGCGAGGGCGAAGGCGACATGGGAGACTGGGGGCAGGCGTTCCTCTCGGCCGCCGGCGGCGGCTCCGGCGCCTACGTGCCGGTCTCGCACAACCCGCAGGAAGAGACCGTGATGGAGAAGAACGCCGACTACTTCCTCGGGATTCCCGAAGCGGCTCCGGACACGGTACGGCTCCGCTACGGCCTCGAAGCCGCCACGGTGCGCACCCTGATCGCCCAGGGCGAGCACGACATCGCCTCGCAATGGCTGCCGCCGGAGGTGATCCGGGCGCTGGCGGAGGACGGAGCGCAGCTCCTGACCGAGAGCGGCAGCGGCGCGTTCTACGTCAAGCTGAACACCACCAAGCCGCCGCTCGACGACGTGAACTGCCGGCTCGCCCTGGCCGCCGCGTTCGATTACGGGACCGCGATCCGGATGGTCGCGATCACCGACGACCTCTCCTCGGGAAGCCCGGCCACCGGCGCCATTCCGGTCGGAATGTTCGGCGCCAACGACCCCTCGATGACGCTGTCGCAGGACATGGACAAGGCGCGGGAGCATATCGAGGCCTGCGCCTACGATCCCGCAGACTTCGATCTCGAGATCTCGTGGATCGCCGAGGTGCCGCTGGAGGAGCGATTCGCGCTGCTGATGCAGTCGAATTTCACCGAACTCGGGTTCCGGGCGCATATCCGGAAAGTTCCGTGGGCGCTCTTCTCCGAGCAGGTGAACAATCCGGAAAACACCCCGCACGTCAACCAGATCTTCAACAACGCCGTGACCGGCGATCCGGACACGCTGCTCTACGGCATGTACCACTCCAGCACCGCCGGAACCTGGCAGTCGCCGGAGTATCTGAACGATCCGCAAGTGGACGCGTTCCTGGAGGCCGGACGCTCGGAGACCTCGGACGAGGGACGGCAGGCCGCCTATGCCGGGCTGAACGCCCGTCTGATGGAGATATCTCCCTCGATCTTCGCGTATGATCGGCAATCGGTCTTCGCCGCCAGCAACCGGTTCCGCGCCCCGGCGCTGAGCGACCCGGCGCACGCGTTCGGTCTCGACGCCATGGGCTTCACCTTCCGGCTGATGGAAATGGTCGAATAGCGACGTCGCCGGCGCCGGGCATGGATCCCTTGTCCGGCGCCGGTCACAGGAAAGGGATTCGATGGCGCCGGTCCTTCGCCTCTTCGGGAGGCGGCTCGCGATCTCCGCGATCGTCCTGGTCGGCGTCTCCATGCTCGTATTCGGGATCGCCCGGGTCATTCCGGGCGATCCGGCGCGGATTGCGCTGGGGCCGAACGCGACCAAGGAGCAGGTCGAGAACCTACGCCTCGCGCTCCGTCTCGACGAGCCGATCGCGGTCCAGTACGGCTACTTCGTCTCCGACCTGCTCCGGGGCGATCTCGGGGATTCGCTCTACACCAACCGCCCGGTAACCGTCGACATCGCCGAGTTCCTGCCGGCGACGCTGGAACTCGTGCTCTTCGCCGGAATCCTGATGGTCGGCATCGGCCTGCCGCTCGGCATTCTCTCCGCCCGCCACCGGGGGCGCTGGCCCGACCACGCGATCCGGCTCGTCTCCCTGCTCGGGGTCTCGGCGCCGAGCTTCGTCTGGGCGGTGATCCTGATGCTCCTGTTCGCGTTCTTCCTGCCGCTCTTCCCGATCGCCGGGCGCATCTCCGACAGCTTCGAGATCGAGCGCGCGACCGGCTTCCTGCTCCTCGACACGCTGCTCGCCGGCAACCGCCAGGCCTTCGCCGACGCGCTCTGGCACATCTTCCTGCCCGCCTTCGCGCTGGCGGTGTCCGGCATCGGCCAGGCCGCCCGCCTTACGCGGGCGAACATGGTCGAGACCTACGAGAAGCCGTATATCGAGATGGCGCAGGCCTACGGGTTCAGCGCCCGCCGAATTGCCGGCCGCTTCGCCTTCAAGCCGTCGCTGATCCCCTCCCTGACCATCATCGGCCTGGACTTCGCCGCCATGCTGGGCAACGCCTTCCTGGTCGAGGCGGTGTTCGCCTGGCCCGGGCTGTCGCGCTACGGCGTCGCGGTCATCCTGCGCAAGGACCTCAACGCCATCGTCGGCACGGTGCTGATCATCTCGGCCACGTTCCTGATCGTGAACATCGTCGTGGACCTCCTGATCGGCGTGCTGAATCCGCGCATCCGGTATTCCGAGAGGACGCAGCCGTGAGACGGACGCTGGCGATCCTGCTGCGAAACCCCCTGTCGCTCGCCGGCGCCGTCATCGTCGCCACGGTCGTGCTCCTGGCCGCGTTCGCCGACTTCGTGGCTCCCTTCCCCGAGCATCGCGGCGCCGTGCTGGACTTCGCGTATTTCAACCAGGGGCCGACCGCCCGCAACGTCATGGGCACGGATCTCGTCGGCCGGGACCTGTTCAGCCGGATCCTCTACGCCTACCGCATCTCGCTGGTCCTCGGGGTCGTCGTCCTGGCCATCGCGACGCCGGTGGGAACGGTGATCGGACTGCTCGCGGGGTATCTCGGCGGCCGGGTCGAGTTCGTCCTGATGCGGCTCACGGACGTCTTCCTGTCCATACCGCCGCTGGTGCTCGCGCTGGCGATGATGGGCGTGCTGGAGCCGACGCTGCTCAACGCCATGCTTGCGGTGACCGCCATGTGGTGGCCCTGGTACTCGCGCCTGGTCTACAACATCGCCCGCTCGGAGCGGGAGGAGGGCTACGTTCTCGCCGCCGAAGCGATCGGCGCCCCGGCCTGGCACGCCGCCTTTCGCGAAATCCTGCCCAACTGCCTGCCGGCCGTGATCACCAAGATGACGCTGGACATGGGCTTCGTGATCATCATCGCCTCGTCGCTCTCCTTCCTCGGCCTCGGGGTCCAGCCGCCGACGCCGGATCTGGGTTCCATGGTCGCCGAGGGCGCGCGCTACCTGCCCGACAGCTGGTGGCTAACGGTGTTCCCGGGCCTCGCCATCCTGTTCGCCGTGTTCGGCTTCAATCTGGTCGGCGACGCGCTTCGCGAGATCCTCGGAGCGGAACAGTGACGGACGTGCTGGCGATCGAGGGGCTCCGCCTGCGCTTTCGCGGCTACACCGGGGTGACCGAGGTGCTGCACGGGATTTCGCTTCGGATCGGCCGCGGCGAGCGCGTGGCGCTGGTCGGCGAGAGCGGGTCGGGCAAGTCGGTCACGGCGCGGATCGTGCTCGGGCTCCTGCAGGAGACGCGGTCGGCCGCGGTCGAGGGGCGCGTGGCCTTCGAAGGCACGGATCTGGGCGACCGTCCGACCCGGGCGTGGCGGGCGCTGCGCGGCACCGCGATCTCGACCGTGTTCCAGGATCCCACGTCGTCGCTCAATCCGGTTTTCACGATCGCCGTCCAGTTCGTCGAGGTGATGCGGCGCCGGGAGCCCCGGCTCAAGGCGGAGGCGGCGAGGGCGAGGGCGGTCGAGCTGCTGGAATCCGTCTCCATCGACGATCCCGGGCGGGTCCTGGACTCCTACCCGTTCCAGCTGTCGGGCGGGATGAACCAGCGGGTGGTGATCGCCATGGCGCTGGTCAACCGGCCGTCGCTCCTGATCGCCGACGAACCCGGAACCGCGCTGGACGTGACCGTCCAGGCGCAGACCCTGAAGCTGATGCACGACCTGGTGGAGGAGCGCGGCACGTCGGTCCTGTTCATTTCCCACAATCTCGGCGTGGTGCGGGAATTCGCCGACCGCGTCTACGTCATCTATCGAGGCCGCATCGTCGAGGAGGGGACTGCCGAGGCGGTCTTCCGCGCGCCGGGACACGCCTACACGCGGGCGCTGATGGCCGCGATTCCGCGCCTGACCGGCGGCGGGATACCGAAACTGCCGGACCGGGACGAGGCCTTTCTCGCGCCGACCGTGGTACACGGGGAAGCGGCGCCGTGAACCCGATCCTGTCGCTCCGCGAGGTCGGCAAGACCTTCGACGCCGGCGGGCGCGAGGTCCGCGCCGTCCGGGACGTAAGCCTCGACGTCGCCGAGGGCGAATGCCTGGCCGTCGTGGGCGAGAGCGGATCCGGCAAGACCACCCTCGCCAACGTGATCCTCGGCATCCTGCGGCAGACGCGGGGCCGGATCCGCTTCGCCGGCGAGGAGCTTCCGCTCCGGCGCCGCCTGGAGCACCGCCGGCCGATCCAGCTCGTGCAGCAGAACCCGCTCTCGTCGCTCAACCCGAGGCGCTCGGTCGGCGCGTCGGTCCGGCTGGGGCTGGACGTATACGGAATCGGCCCGCGCCGTCGGCGCTGGGACCGGGTCGAGGCGGCGCTGGAGGAAGTCGGGCTTCCGGCCGGCTTCCGGCGCCGCGCGCCGGCCGCGCTCTCGGGCGGCGAACGCCAGCGCGTGGCCATCGCCCGGGCGCTGGTCTGCGATCCGCGGCTGGTGGTGCTCGACGAGCCGACCTCCGCGCTCGACGTGCTGGTCCAGTCGCGCGTGCTGCGGCTGCTCGACGATCTGCGCCGGAACAAGGGCCTCACCTATCTCTTCATCACCCACGATCTCTCGGTGGTGCGCAACGTGGCGGATCACGTCGCGGTGTTCCGCGACGGCCGGCTGCTCGAGATGGCGGAAACCGCCCGCATTTTCGAGGCGCCGCAACACGAATACACGCGCCGGCTCATCGCGGCGGTCCCGGTCGTCGCGGAGGACGAGCTGGCGCTTCGCGGACGGCTCGCCGGGGAGGCGGCGGCATGATCCGGCTCGCCCGCGCCGTCGCCGAAGGGACCGGGCAGCCGGAGCGGACCTTTTCCGCGCTCGAGGAGATCGTCCGCGAGACGATCGGCGTCCGGCTGTTCACGGTGATGGAGTTCTCTCCCGAGCGGCGGACCGGCCTGCGCAGCTACACCAACATGCCGGACGCCTATCCGGCGTCCGGCGAGAAGCCGATCCCCGGCAACCGCTGGTCCGAACTCGTGCTGGATCGCCGGCAGACGTTCGTGGCCAACCGCATCGAGGAGATCGCGTCGGTGTTTCCGGATCACGAACTCATCCGGTCGCTCGGCTGCGAGAGTTGCCTGAACCTGCCGGTGACGATCGCCGGCGAAGTCCGCGGCACGCTGAACTGCCTGCACGTCGCCGGGCACTACACGCCGGAACGGGTCGAGGCGGCCGAGACGCTGAAGCCCTGGGCCGCGCTGGCCCTGCTCCTCGCCGAGAGCGTACGCCGGGGGGGACCGGCCGGGTCCGGCGGAGGCGAACCGAAAGGAGGTTAAGATGGCAAGGGTGTTCTATCTCAGTCCGATTACGGAAGACAGGGGGAACGACGAACTCTTCGCCCGGATGGCGCGCGACTACAAGCGCCCCGAGACCGAGGTGCACGTCGCGTCGCTGCCGGAGAGCGAAGGGAATTTCAGCCACATCGAATACCGCAGCTACGAGGCGATGGTGACGGCGGGCATCCTGCGGGCCACGCGCGCCGCCGCACGGGAGGGGTTCGACGCGCTGGCGATCGGCTGCTTCTACGACACCGCGCTGCACGACGCGCGCGAGGTGTCCGGCGAGATGACGGTCACCGCGCCCTGCGCGGCGTCCTGCGAAATCGCCGCGAGCGTCGCCAACCGCTTCGGGATTATCGTCGGGCGCCGCAAGTGGGTGCACCAGATGAAATCCACCGTCGAGGCGCTGGGTCACGGCAGCCGGCTGACCGGCTTCTACCATGTCGAACTCGGCGTCACGGAGTTCCAGGAGGATCACGAGCGGACCGGCCGCCTGCTCCTGGAGGCCGGGCGCAAGGCGGTGGAAGAGGACTACGCCGAAGCGCTGATCCTCGGATGCACCATGGAAATCGGCTTCCACCGGGAGATCGAGGACCGGCTGGGCGTCCCGGTGATCGATCCGGCGATCGCGGCGCTCAAGCGGGCGGAATACGGCGCCTTCCTGAAGATCGACTGCGGCGTCGTCCCGTCCCGGAAGTGGTCCTGCGAAGCGCCGCCGGAGAACGAGATCGCGGCGACCGGCGTATTCGACACGGACCGGCCGTTCGGCGCACGGGTCGTGGTCGCGCCGAACTGAACGGCGGCGGCGGCTGCCGGAGCGTTTGCGCCGGCCTTCGTCCGAAGCGGGACCGGGGGCGCGTCCGGCGTTTGCGGAGAGCAGCGGAAACGGGGAAACGAGCCGGCGTCCGGCCGGCAAGGGAGCGGGAACATGGACAAGACCGACGAGCGGCTGGCGCTGCTTCGCCAGCGAATGGCGGAAGAGGGAATCGATCTCTGCGTGCTGGCGCCGGGTGCGCATATGCAGTGGCTTCTGGGGTTCTGTCCGCATGCGGACGAACGGGCCTGCCTTCTGTGCGTGGCCGATTCGGGCGAGGGATTCCTGATGCCCGCGCTGAACGCAGAGTCGTCGCGCGAGCGCACCGGCTTGCCGTTCTTCGAGTGGGACGACGCCGACGGTCCCGAGGCGACGTTCCTCGAGCTGCTCGACGCGCTCGGCGTCCGGGACGCCGGGAGCCTGGCGCTCGACGAGACCATGCGGGCGGATTTCGCCGCGCTGGTTCAGGATTCGCTGCCCGGCGCCCGGCGCCAGTTCGCGCAGTCCACGCTCGGCCGGCTCCGGATGCGCAAGGACGACGACGAGTACCGGCTGCTCCGAGAGAACGCGGCGATCGCGGACCGGGCGATGCAGGCGGGCTGGGCCTCGATGAAACCCGGCATGACCGAGCTGGAAGTCGCCGCCGCGATCCGGGAGGCGTTCGACGCGGACGGAGCCGAGATCCGGTTCTGCATCGTGGGCGCCGGACGCAACGGCGCCTTCCCGCATCATCACACCGGCGACACCGCGCTGGCGGAAGGCGACGTCGTGATCATGGATATCGGCGGAAGCCTCGACGGGTATTGCAGCGACATCACCCGGGTGGCGGTTCTCGGGGAACCCCCGGAGGGTTTTGGGGAAATCCACGCCGTCGTCGAGCGCGCCGTGCAGGCGGCCATGGCGGCGGCGCGGCCGGGAGCCAAAGCGCGCGAGGTCGACGAGGCGGCGCGAGGCGTGATCCGGGAAGCGGGCTACGGGCCCCATTTCCTCCATCGAACCGGCCACGGTCTCGGAATCGAGGTTCACGAACCCCCGTATCTGACCTCCGTGTCGGAGACGGTCCTGGAGCCGGGGATGGCGTTCTCGATCGAGCCGGGCATCTACCTGACGGACCGGTTCGGCGTCCGTCTCGAGGATATCGTGATCCTTCGCGAGGACGGCCCGGAAATCCTCTCCGGCCTGCCCCGGGACGCCAGGCTGATATGAGCTCCGACCCCTTCGCCCGCTCGGTGATCCAGGCCGGGTTGGGCGCCGCCGCCGAGGAGATGTTCGCGGTCCTTCGCAAGACCGCCATGAGTCCGATCATCTACGAGGTGCTGGACGTCGGCACCGGCGTCACCGACGCGGAGGGTAACCTGGTCGGCTCCGGCGCCGGCATCCCCACCTTCATCGGCGTTCTCGACAAGTCGGTGAAGGCGATCCTCGAGCGGCACGGCGACGGGATTCGCGAGGGCGACGTCTTCGTCACCAACGACCCCAATTACGGCGGGGTCACGCATCTGAACGACGTGGTGATCGCGAAGCCGGCGTTCTTCGAGGGCGAACGCGTCGCCTGGACCGCCTCGATCGCGCATTGGGGCGATATCGGCGGGCGGTCGCCGGGGTCCATGGCGACGGACGTCACCGAGATCGTCGCCGAGGGTCTGCGGCTGCCGGCCGTGCGGCTGTTCGAGGCGGGCCGCGAGATCGCGGGCGTCTTCGACATTATCCGGGCCAACTCGCGTCTGCCGGAGTTCGTCGACGGAGACCTCTGGGCGCAGCTCGCGGCGAGCCGGAGCGCGGAGGCGAAGATTCTCGCGCTGTATCGCGCCCACGGACGCGGCGCGGTGGAGGAGGCCGTCCGGGAGAGTTTCGAGCTGGGGTTCGCCCGGGTGCGGAAGGGTCTGCGGTCGCTTCCGAAGGGGCGGTTCGAGGTCGAGGAGGAACAGGACGACGGCGCTCTATGGCGGGCGGCGATCGAGATCGGCGACGCCGCCTTCACCGTGGATCTCCGGGACAACCCGGATGCCCGCGCGGCGCCCTACAACACCAGCCGGGACGGGGCCGTGATCTCCTGCCAGATGATCTTCAAGGCGCTCTGCGACCCGGACCGCTACGCCAACGCGGGCTCCTTCCGGCCGCTGCGCGTGCTCACCAGAAAGGGCACGATCTTCGATCCGGGACCCCAGGCGCCGCACGGCTACTACTTCGAGACCCGAATTCGGCTCTTCGACCTGCTCTGGCAGTGCGTGGCGCGCGCCATGCCGGAGCGGCTTCCGGCCGGAAGCTACGCCTCGGTGTTCAGCGTGGTGGTCGCCGGCAGGCACCCGGATACGGGCCGCGGCTACGCCATGGTGGAGCCGCAGATGGGCGGCTGGGGCGCGACGGCGGATCGCGACGGCATGTCGGCGATGTATTCGATCAGCCACGGCGACACCTACAACTGCCCGGTGGAAGTCTGCGAAGCCCGCTACGGCCTGAACGTGGTTCACAAGTCTCTCCGGGACCGACCCCCGATCGACGCGCCCCGCCGCGGCGGCCGCGGCGTGTCCCTCCGCTACGCGCTCCGCGAGGATGCCGTGCTGTCGACGGGGTTCACCCGCGCGCGGATTCCGGTCTGGTCGCAGGCGGGACTGGAGAGCGGCGGTCGAAACCGGCTGCAGGTCGTCCGGGCGTCCGGCGAGGCGACGGACTACCGGTTCGTAAGCGGACTGGCGCTCGAGGCGGGCGACGAGATCCTGATCGAGACCGCGCATGGCGGAAACCACGGCTGAGGGTTGCTCGCTACCCGTGCCCCGGCTCGGGGTCGGTCCGGATCGGAACGCGCGCCGGGAAACGCCGCTACAGTCGCGGCGAGTCGGAGTGAGGGAAGAGAGCGATGCCGGACTTGCTGCCGAGCGACCGTTCGCGCGCGACCCTGATCGGCCGCGTATGGAACCCGGATCTCCGGGGACCGTGCGTGGTCGCGATCCGGGACGGGGACGTCGTCGAGATCACGAGCCGCCGGTTTGCCACCGTTCGGGACGTCTGCGAGACGGAAGATCCGGCCGTCGCGGTTCGGGACGCGCAGGGTACTTCGATCGGATCGGTCGACGACGTCCTGGCGGGCACGCCGGGGAACCCGGAGTCGTTGCACTTTCTCGCCCCCTGCGACCTCCAGGCGGTCAAGGCTTGCGGCGTCACCTTCGCCCGATCCATGGTCGAGCGGGTGATCGAGGAGCGCGCCGGCGGCGATCCGGCGCGGGCGGACGCCGTCCGGTCCAGGATCGGAGACCTCATCGGCGGCAGCCTGCGGGACCTGCGCGCCGGCTCGGACGAGGCGGCGAAGGTCAAGGACGCCCTGATCCGGGAAGGGCTGTGGTCGCAGTATCTCGAGGTCGGCATCGGTCCCGACGCGGAGGTGTTCTCGAAGGCGCAGGTTCTCGCGTCCGTCGGACCGGAGGCGGAGATCGGGCTGCATCCGTCCTCCGTATGGAACAACCCCGAGCCCGAGGTCGTTCTGGCCGTGGCCTCGTCCGGCCGGATCGTGGGGGCGACGCTGGGCAACGACGTGAACCTCCGCGACATCGAGGGACGCTCGGCGCTGTTGCTGCCGCTCTCGAAAGACAACAACGCCTCGAGCGCCATCGGGCCGTTCATCCGGCTGTTCGACGGCTCCTTCGGTCTCGACGACGTCCGCCAGGCGGAATTGACGCTGCGGGTGGAGGGGCCCGACGGCTTCGTTTTGACCGGGCATTCCTCGATGAAGGAGATCAGCCGCGATCCGGCGGAGCTGGTCCGGCAGACCGTCGGGCGGCATCGGCAGTTTCCGGACGGCCTGATGCTCTATCTCGGCACCATGTTCGCGCCGACCGAGGACCGCGACACGCCGGGGGAAGGGTTTACGCACAAGCTCGGGGACGTCGTCTCGATCCGCTCGGATCGGCTGGGCACGCTTCGAAACGCGGTTCGACTGTCGACGGAGTGCCCGCCCTGGGAGTTCGGCGTTCGGGACCTGATGAGCAACCTGAGTCTGCGCAACCTCCTGTAGGAAGGGGGAAGGTGGCTCCGGCCGCCTCGCCGGACGCTTGCGTCGTCGCCCTCCCGGTGCCGTGGCGCCTTTCCGGAACGGTGCCGGGCGCAAGCGGGCGTCCTGTCGCCGTTCTTCTCGATGCGCCGCGGCCGCGTGCGCCCGGCTGCCGGCGGGGCGGCGGAGTCGTTTGCGTCCGTCGGTCTCGCGTGCTACAGCATGAGGCTGACGACAATCGATCGTCGACGACGAAAACAACGACGCGTGGTTCATGGCGGACGACAAGGTCATTGAGATCCGCGAAGTCTGGAAGATCTTCGGGGAGCGGGCCCGGGAAGCGCTCGAAGTGATCCGGGTCGAGGGCATCGACAAGGGAGAGGTTCTGGAGCGGTTCGGGGCGGTGGTCGGCGTTCGCGACGTCAGCCTCGACATCAACGCCGGCGAAATCTTCTGCGTGATGGGGCTTTCCGGCTCGGGCAAGTCCACGCTCGTCCGGCACATCAACCGGCTGATCGAACCCACCTACGGACATATCCGGATACACGGAGAGGACGTGGGAAGCCTCTCGGCAGAGGAATTGCGCGTGCTCCGGGCGGACCGGATCGGCATGGTGTTCCAGAACATGGCGCTCCTGCCGCATCGCACCGTCCGCGACAACGTCGCGTTTGCGCTGGAGTTGCGCAACGCCGACATCTACACCCGGCACCAGCTCGCCGACAAGGTCATCGAGACCGTCAGCCTGCAGGGGTTCGGCGACCGCATGCCGAGCGAGCTGTCGGGCGGCATGCAGCAGCGGGTGGGTCTCGCCCGCGCCTTGGCGGCGGACCCGGAAATCCTGCTGATGGACGAGCCGTTCTCGGCCCTCGATCCGTTGATCCGGCGCGGGCTGCAGGACGAGTTCCTCGAGTTGTCCCGGACGATGAAGAAGACCACGATCTTCATTACCCACGATCTCGACGAGGCCATCCGGATGGGGACGCGCATCGCGATCATGAAGGACGGAGAGGTGGTCCAGATCGGCACCCCCGAATACATCGTGACCAACCCGGCGGACGACTACGTGGCCGACTTCGTCAAGGGAATCTCGCGCCTGAAGCTGGTGTTCGCGCACACCATCATGAAGCCGCCGGAGCAATTCCGGGCCGAGGGCGGCGACCTGTCGAGTGCGGGCGGTTGGCCTCAGGCGGATCCGGAGGCGGATCTGGATTACCTGGTGAATCTGGTCGTCGGCAAGGAACACCCGGTCGCGGTTCGAACCGGAGACGGCCAGTTCGTCGGCGTCGTGACGAAGGATTCGCTTCTGCGCGGCATTCAGGGAGAGGCATAGTGCAGCAAGCCACGGCACTGGGCGGCGGCGGAGCCGGTTCGCCGTTCGAGGAGTTCGCCGGCCAGAGCGGCAGCTATTACGCGCGCACGTTCCTGAAACTGCAGCAGGGAAAGCTCCCGGGCGGCCATGTCAATCTGGTCGCGATGCTGGGGAGTTTCGTCTGGGCCGCCATGCGCGGCAATTGGCTGCTCTTCTGGATCGGGTTCTGCGTCGACATGGTCGCGGCGGTCAACCTGGCGCTCGTCTACAAATACGACCGTGCGGCCGCGCAGGCCGTCGTCGACGGCAAGGACTTTCTGGTTCAGCGCTACGAGGGATGGACGTTCGGCTACCTCGTGGCCGCGGTCGTGTTGTTCGTGGCCGGCCGGATCGTCTTCGGCTGGCTCGCCGACCGTCTCTACTACGGCCACTACGCCAAGTGGCGGATCGACCCGACGGTGCAGTCCGGGTTCAGCGGACGCAGGCTGGTTACGGCGGCATTGATCGTGGCGCTGATCTCGCCGCTGACGCTCTACCGAGCGACCCAGTTCGCGCCGGACGAGCGCAGCTGCATCAAGCTCGTCCGCGTCATCCAGGACGGCGGCGAGGTTCCGTTCAAGGACCGGTTCGACTGCTGGACCATCTCCGAGTTCCCGACCCTGTTCTGGCTCGAGCGACCGCCGCAATATTCCTATCCGCGGAACGAGGACGGGTCGCGGAGCGTCGTGGTTCGCGAATCCACGGCGACGCGCCCGGTCAACCTGAACACCTGGCTCTCGGAGCGCATCGACCAGGGGATCGGCTACCTGAAGGCTTTCTACGGCTTCGTCTTCGACGGGATCACCAGCTGGATCCGCACGCTCCTGAACGCGATCGAGGCGGTGTTCGTCGGCACGCCGTGGATCGTGACCGCGGTGATGTTCGTCGTCATCGCGCAACGGGCCGCCGGCCCGAGGGTGGCGACGTTCGTCGGACTGGCGCTGGTCTATCTGGCCCTGTTCGGATTCTGGCAGACGGCCATGAGCACGGTTTCGCTCGTCGTCGCGGCGACCATCATCTGCGTGGTGGCCGGCCTGCCGCTCGGCGTGTGGGTCGGCAAATCCAGGGTCGGGTCCGCCATCGTCACGCCGATTCTGGATATCATGCAAACGATTCCGTCCTTCGTGTATCTGCTGCCCGCCGTCGCGTTTTTCTCGATCGGCAAACCGCCCGGAATTCTGGCCACGGTGATTTTCGCCATGCCGCCGATCGTCCGATTGACCGCGCTGGGCATCAAGCAGGTGCCGGAGAGCACCAAGGAAGCGGCGCTCGCCTTCGGCGCCAACCCGCGGCAGCTCCTGTTGAAGGTCGAGTTGCCGCTCGCGCTTCCTTCCATCATGGCCGGCGTGAACCAGGTGGTGATGATGAGCCTCTCCATGGTGGTGATCGCCGCCATCATCGGCGCCGGCGGCATGGGCTTCATCGTGGTCGACGCCCTCGGTCAGACCCAGGTCGGCCGAGGGATTCTGGCGGGAATCGGGATCGCCCTGATCGCCATGATGATCGACCGGGTCGTGCAGCGCGCGAACCAGGTGAAGTCCTGAAACCGCGGAATTCGAACCGGGCCCGCGGGCAAGCGGGCAAATTTTCGACAAGAGGAGAAACGAAATGAAGCATCTGAAATCGGTGGCGGCGGCAGCCGCCTTGCTGCTGATGACCGCATCGGCGCAATCGCAGGAACTCGTTCGGATATCCGATCTGAGCTGGACCGGCGCCAAGGCGATCGGCCACGTGATCAAGGCGGTGATCGACGGGCCGCTGAACTCCGAGGCGGAAATCGTCCAGGGTCTGAGCGACCAGGCGATCGTCGCGGAGGGAATGGACAAGGGCGACGGATCCGTCGACGTGTACACGGACATGTGGATGCCCAACCAGCAGGCCCTGTGGGACAAGTACGTCGTCGAGGCGAACAGCGTCGCGCACAACGAGCCGTATCTCGGAACCCAGGCCGCGTTCGTTCCCGCCTATATGACGGATCGGGTGACCTCGTTCGAGGATCTGGCCAATCCGGAGATCGCCGCAATGTTCGACAAGGACGGCAACGGCAAGGGCGAATACTGGGCCGGCGACGCCGGCTGGAAGTCGACCAAGATGTGGCAGGTGAAGTTCAAGAGCTACGGCCTCTCGGAGCTCTGGGAGCCGGAGATCGTTTCCGACGCGACGTTCAAGGCCCAGCTCAAGGCGGCCTACGCGTCGGAGCAGCCCATCCTGTTCTATTACTGGACGCCGGAATGGCTTCACGCCGCCTACGACATCGTTCCGCTGGCAGAGCCGCCCCAGTCGGAGGGATGCGTCGACCTTAAGCTGGACCAGGAGGACTGGCTCGAGGCGTCGACCTTCAACTGCCAGCATGCGGATGCGCTGGTCTACGTCTCCTACTCCAGGTCCCTGGAGAGCCGTAACCCGCCGGTGGCGAAGTTTCTGAGCCAGATCAAGCTGGATCCGTCCGTGGTGAACCAGTGGATTCTGAAGATCGGACGTGACGGCGAGGATCCGCAGGACGTGGCGGAGATGTGGGTCGCCGAAAACATGGACACCGTCAACGCCTGGATCAACTGACGGTGGCGCGCTCGACCGTGGGTCCACGAGATCGAGTCTAACCTGTCGCGCTCCGGGGGCCAGATTGCCGGAGCGCGGCGCCTCAAGTCGGCGAAAGGAGGGCACGACGGAGCATTCAGATTCCAAGACTTGGGACGCAAAACGTGACACGATAAATCAAGACTGGATTTCCAGGGGTGGAAACAAGTTCAAATTTGGCTAAACGTCCGACACCAGGCAAGGCAAGCCAGGCAGTCGCGAATTTCCTGTTTTGTAACTGCTCACCCCCTTGGCGAGTCTGAGACAATGGGCATTGTGGGCTGTCCTTTTCGTCGTATCACGCTTGCGGGCTGACGTTGGCTCGCTAGTTGGAGCGCGTTTGCGCGAGCGGTCTCTTCGTTTCGTCGGGTTAGGGTATTGACAATGTAGCGAGCGGAGCCTACAACCCTTCGGGAGCCGAATCGGATCGGCGTTGGCGCGGGGTTGGAGCGGGGTTGTCGATGCCGGCGTGGTACGGATCGAAAGCGACTTCGGGGCTTTGCCAGGCGATCGTCGCCCTGCAGCCGCCTCACGACGTGTATATCGAGCCGTTTCTCGGCGGCGGGGCGATCATGCGGAGGAAGCTTCCGGCGATGCGGAACGTCGGGCTCGACTTGGATGCGCGCGCGATTTCGGAGTTCCGCTGCGGGTATCCGGTAGAGTTGCATCAGGGGTGTGCGCTGCGCTTTCTGGCGGCGTTCCCGTTTCAGGGCCGCGAGTTGGTCTATTGCGATCCGCCGTATGTGCAGTCGACGCGCCGTTCGGCTCGCCGCTACCGGCACGACTTCGACGACGCGTCGCATGTGGCTCTGCTGGAGTTGCTGAAGGGTCTGGACTGCCGCGTGATGGTGTCCGGCTATCCCTCGCGGCTGTATGACACGCATCTGGCCGGCTGGCGGTCGGTTTCGCTGCAGGTGAACAACCAGGCTTCGGTGGTGACGGAGACGGTCTGGTTCAACTATGTCCCGGACCGGGTTCACTGGTCGCGGTTTGCGGGCCGCACCAACACGCAGCGCCAGACGATCAAGCGTCGGGCGGAGAGCTGGGCGCGGCGCTATGCGGCGATGCCGCCGGGCGAACGTCTGGCGGTGCTTTCCGCGATGCTGGCGGAGGAGGTCGAGCCGTGACGACGGTGAACGGCCGCTATCTGCGCGAGGAGGCCGACGCTGCGAAGGCTCGGGCCGAGGCGTTGCGAGCGTCGGGCAAGCTGTCGCCCGAGGTCGACGCCTTGTTCGGGCTCCTGTTCTCCTTGCTGGACCTTCTGATCGTCGCTTTCCTGGAGAAGACGACCCGCAAGGACAGCGCCAACTCCGGCATCCCGCCGTCGCAAACCGAGAAGGACGAGACGTCGGTGCCGCGTTCGAGGACCGCCCGGGAGACGGTCGACGCGGCAAGCGAGGAGGCCGGCGCCGAGTTCGAGACGGTCACGGTCGAAGAGACGGCCACGGTCGAGGCCTGCGAGGCCTGTGGCGCGGACCTGGGCGACGTGGACGCGATCGAACGCGAGCGTCGCACCCGGCTCGACATCGCCTTCCAGGTGATCGAACGCCATGTCGACGCCGAGGTCAAACGCTGTCCCGATTGCCGGACGCGTACCAAGGCTCCCTTCCCGGACGACATGCCGGGACCGCTGCAATACGGCCAGGGCTTCCAGGCGCTCGTCGTCAGCCTGCTGGTGGCCCACATGGTCTCCTTGAACCGGACCGTCAGCCTCGTCCAGGCGATCTGCGGGCGCAAGCTCTCCGAAGCCACCTGCCTCGGCTATGTCGAGCGCCTCTATCGCGCGCTGGAAGAGTGGGAACGGGCCGCCGTCGAAGCGCTGCTGACCCGGCCGGCGCTGTGCGTCGACGAGACCGGCATGCGGGTCGACAAGAAGCGCCATTGGATCCACGTCGTCACCGACGGAGCGTTGACGTTGAAGTTCCTGCATCGCAAGCGTGGCACGGCAGCGACGAACGAGATCGGCATCCTTCCCCGCTATGCCGGCGTGCTGATCCACGACGGCTTCGGCGCCTACTTCACCTACGACAACTGCACCCACGCTCTGTGTGGCGCCCACTTGCTCCGCGACCTGTACCGCGCCGTCCAAACCAACGGCTTCCGGTGGGCGCGCCTGATGACGAAGCTGCTGCAAGAAACCTGCCACAGGGTCAAGGCCAGCAAGGCCAAGGCCCTGACCGAGGAGGAATGTCGGGCGATCCGAAAACGCTACCGAACCATTCTCACGCAAGGGGCGCGGGAGTTGCCCGAAATCCCGCCGCGCAAGAGCGGCCAACGAGGACGCATCGCCAAGTCCGACGCCCACAACCTGCACGAGAGACTGACCGAATACGAGGACGAGGTGCTTCGCTTCATGCGCGATCCCCATGTCAGCTTCACAAACAACCGGTCCGAGAACAACCTTCGGATGGCGAAAGTGAAACAGAAGGTCTCAGGATGCTTCCGAACCTTCAAATTCGGCGCGTACTACTGCCGCATCTCAAGCTACTTCAAGTCCGCCGCCGCACAGGGGTACGGACCCGTCGCCGCAACCAAGATCGCATTGAACGGAAGAGCAACCGAACTCATCCCGAAACCGACCGACAATCCAAATCACTAGATACTCAAACACATTGCTGCCCCGAAGGGGGTGAGCAGTTACCCTGTTTTTTGGTACGGGCGCGGTGAGTGTTGCTATTCACTGGTTACATGATCCAATAGCGGGCCTCTTGTCGTCAGACGAGTTGTGTCGCACGACGACCCTGGCGTCACTTCAGACGGTGCTACCGAAGCTGCGGTTCTGGTGCGATCTTATCTCGTCAAGTCGAGGGAGTCATGTGCAGGGACTGGAAGTCCGGATCATTATTGAGTTGTGGACTATGTCAATATGCCTGTTTTCCGCAGTCTATGGAATTGTCAGGATGTTCGTACTGACTAAAGAGAAAGGTGTAAGCGACTACTATGTGGATGCCGTTCGGCGACTGTATGGAAAGAGCGCCGTGTGGTACACGGTTGGCTTCCTGCTTCATTTGGTAGGACTGCGATACTGCATTAAGTGGGTCTACGTGCAGCCTCCGTCGTGGGACTACGTTCCGGTCTCGGTAGACCGAGCCACTGCGTCTTTCTATCAGTATTTGTGGCAAGAAGGCGCTGGTGTGTTGTTTTTGTCGCTGTTGGCCTCCCTCTGCACTCTCTTGCTGGTGTGTTCGTTGTTCACGATGATTCGCGCGAGGCGGGAGTATTGGCGGCGCGAGTAACTGGCAACTTACTGGTGTGACTGGGAATGCTCGTGTTTTTTGCCTAATGACTGGAGGTAGACTGATTGTCAAGAGTAATAGCCATTAGGGCGGCCGGACAGTTCGCTTCTATGACCGTGGACCGGGTCAGTAAGTATTCCTCTAGGGAGATGGCAGATATTGAGGGCGCAAGGAATGCCGTTGGCCGGGTGTCAACGGCGAAATGTGTCGTGGAAGCAAAATTTTGGACTGACCCGGTGCCACTGGGCGTGCGGCTCGCTGTAAGTTTGGCTGTTGGTGCGGCAGTTGCGGTGGCGATCGTGTCCTCGGTCTCCTTTTTCTCGCCGGGCGCGATGGTTGCTGCTGCGGGTCATATGGCTACCAAACCAGTTGTTGTTGAAGCTTCTTCCACAGTCGCTGCGATTGTCGGCAATGGGGCTGTAGCTGCCGGCCCAATATTGGTCTGCGGATCCGTTGGGGACAAGTATACAAGTTACCTGTTTTCTCCGGATGGACAGCGTGAATCATCCGATGACCGTGCGTATGGTCCAGCGGAGCTTGGTTGGGAAGTTGGGAAGTGTACGGGAGCGAGTACGGTATCGTGAATCCGGAGTCATCGCGCAGAATGGAAGTGCGGATGGTCGGTCGATCGGACAACCATGGCGAGGAGTACGAGTACCAGGTAAGAAGTCTCGGAGAAGGACATCCCAATAGAGGGTCAGACTGATGCTCCAGACCGCGAGACTCCGGTTCGAGGCAAGAGACGCTCCACGTCGTCCTGAAGAATCGAAGCAGCTTGTCAAACGGGCCTGCCGGACCGAAACGAAATGCGAAGTCCGTTTGACGGCTCGGAGACTCGGAGAGCCCGCGTGTTGCGAGGGACCTACGTTTGCAATTCAGTCAGAGAACAGAGTGGTGCCGACCATTCGATCGTTAGCATAATCCGCTTTCTCAGAGATTCCAATATTTGAACACTAAGAGGAGGTTTCCAATAGTGCAATACAGCGGCACTCCAACTAGGCCCTCAATTGCTGGTGCAATTATGCTTGGAATGTTCGTAGTATGTATCGCAATACATGTGTTTCGAGGATACATTGCAACTGTTGCATCTTCTGAAGCGCTATGTGGCCATGTGACCCTGGAGACACTGCAAGTAGCAATTCCAAAGTTGGACTATTGGTGCAGCTTCGCCGATATGCACGAAGTGCTCCGTCCGCCGGGGTATGACGTGCGCGTACTCGTGGAGTTGTGGATTTACTTTTGTAGCGCCGTCGCAGTGTCGTACGTAATGCTCCTCGCGATCGCAGAGTATAGGGTGCACCTGAAATTTGGGCGCCGCCGGCAGATGCCCGTGATCGCCAACGCCGCCCGGCAGCGCGATGCATCCCTTGGCTCGCAGCGAGTGTTTGCTCTGGCAGTGTTTGGGTCACTGATGCTGGGATGCCTGACATGGATTTTTGTCATTCCTTTGCCGCTTGATTATCATCCAAGTGTTGGCAGGCAATTCCTAATGCGGCATTGGCATCACGGAATAGGTATAGTTGTGCAGTTTGCATCGGGAGTATTTGTACTTCCGATGTGTACATACGCGGTGATTTGGATTGCATTCTTGGATAAAGAGAATTAGGTCTTGGATAAAGAGAATTAGGAAGGGGTCGCTTGAACCTGTGGACAAGCATGAAAGGGACGAAGGGGGCATTTTGCGATGATTATTCTCGAATGGAGGGCCGGCAACTCCTGCGCATGTCTCGGCTGCTTGAGGGCCAGAACATGGAGGGGCGTTCGTCCCTGATCGTCTGTCGCATTCGGGTCCGCCCCTCCGATATCGAGAAGAAGGCGTACGCTCTCTTCGTACAGTCCTGGAGACAGTCTCATCCTATGTTGACGCCCGGCCGCTCCGCGCGCGGCCAAGTGCAGTGCAGTGGCGCGGTATCTGTCGCGTGCGTTCATGTCCGGTACAGACGTGATGAAAGCTGTCAGCAACTCTGGCTTTCCCTGCGCTGCGGCCTCGAGCAATGCCGTTCTACGCTACTGACCGAAACGGGCCTCCAACCTGACGCCGCCGGCGACCGTAATCGGGACGAGTGTAGTGTAGAGTCGTCCATCACGTCCACGGTCACCTGCAGGATCGTTCGCCCTTCCTTCGTCACTGCATTCGGATCGGCTCCAGCATCGAGCAGCGCTCTCGCCACTTCCGCCAGCAAGCTCAGGCCCTCGTCTAGTTCGAATTGCCCATACCACGGACGTTGCCCCTCGGGTGGGTCAATCAACCGATATTGCGCAGTATCTCCGTCCTCATTCCTCATTGGCGATTTTCGGATCGGCCGCGTTCTCCTGGAAGTGGACGAGGAGGCCAAGTCGCAGCAGGCCGGCAGCGAGCGAAGCGGGCGAGATGCCGTCTGGGTACGGCATATCGACACCCGCGCCGGCAGATAGAAGGGGGTGAAGTGCAGATTCGTTGCCCATCCGCTAACGCGCTTTTCATGAGCCATGAGCGGCGTTAGGCCAATCGAATTTGGCTCGTTCGGATCGCTTCCCGTACGCACGCAAATCGAGGCTTCCACACTGCCAACGTCGGCAAGGAAGCCCCCGACGCTCCACCACCGGCAATTCTCATTTACCATATTCGTTCCAGCGAGCCCGACGAGGAGAAGGCACGACAGCAGCGCGACTAGCCCGGGGTTCGCTCGAATCTATCTGATCATCGTAGTATCCCTTCGCTATTCCCTGGGTTTACGCGATACCTGTGCCACGATCTCGCCGACTTGGCCGAGCAACTCGACGATGCGATCGGACCCGCGGCCGACGGCATTACGCGATCAGTCTTGCGCCTCTCGATGTCGGAAGTAGCTGTCGATCAACTCGCCCGGCGTCACTCTCGAGAAACGACGTGGCAGAACCCTCAGATAGACTTCCTGCCATCGTTGCTCGGCGACGGCCAAGTCCCGGTTGATAGCGCGAGACGGGTGCAGACTCGTCGATACCTGAACTCGTCGCCGCTGCTCGGATTTCGGAATCCGGATAGGACATCGGGATTGAAGAATCGCAACGAGGTGTTTGGCAATGTGTCTGCAGACTTTGCTCGGCGCAGCATTGCGCGGCCCCCGAAATTCGCCGACACTCCAGTTCTCGACAAACAGTTTGCCCTCTCGGCGTCTCTCGTCAGGTTTCAGCTCTAGCGTCGCTCGCGGCCCGCCCGCGATCCGAATGGAAACCAGGGCGATGCGTGCCAGAACGAGTTCCTGACCGTACCGCTTGTTGCGTGCGAGGCAATTCTTCATGAGCCGGCCTTCTTGCTCAACGCTTGCAACGCTTGTCAGGGGCACAAGTGTGATTCCCTCGAAAGTCAGTTGCCGACATGCATCGAAGACCGCCGGAATGACATGTCGATCCACAGGAATGTGAGGTTCGCTCGCTGTGCTGAGGTGCGTTTGCCTTGGCGTGGAATACTGGGAAAGCCGGATCAGTTGGCGCACGGTCAGCTTCGGCTTTCGCGTGGAGCCGACAAAATGAACGAACGCGTCGATTCCGGTGTCGAGACTCCGGCCGATCATCAAATATTGCAGCGGCGTCCGCGCGGGCAGCGAAGTGTCGAGACGCGTCACAAAGGCGGCCAACGTGTCGACCGACAGGGCAATCAGGGCACCCGCCACGGCAGCGGGATCGAGAGTATCCGTGTCAATGAATCGATCGCGGACCATCATGCGTATCAGCAGGGCGGCTGCGTTATGTGCAGTGTCGAAGTGGATGTCCTCGTCTGCGTTGAGCCGGTACAATACGCGGATGGCGCGTTCAATCTGGCGCCGGACGACCTTCGGACCGTCCCGCATGTGGGAAATGAGCTCGCCGCCGTCCGTCGCATGCGCCTCCATCAAGAGTGATCGTATGCGGCGATCTTCCCAATCCGGACCGCCGAGAATCCGATCGATCGACGGATCGTGTCGGTGTCGAGCGAGACGCTGTGCGAAGCTGATCGACTTCGGGCAGGGGCCGTTGTCCGGAACGCAGCATAGGTGCCCGGCAGCGACCGACAAGCCGTTGGCAGGGTTTTTGTCAATCTCGCGGAGCTTGCGGCCGGCTTCTGGCGTACCCAGCAGGGTCAGGGCGGCCCAGGGCTGCTGCTCGGCAAAGGAACGTCGGTGCCTTCCGCCTTCGGGACCCTGTTCCAGCCGAAGCTGGTCCCGGAGGCTGGGGCAGTGCCTCCGAACGAGGAGACTTGCCGGACGGCGGAATTCGTCGACGAACCGGTTCCATACGCCAGAAAGAGCCCGCCGTTCGGCCTCCAGGGGGCCTTCGAGCGTGGTGAGTAGCCAATCGGAACGAGTGGGGTCGTATCCCAGAGCCTCCTTGAGGAATTCCCAGTACGTCTCCGCCATGGTTGTCATGTGTTCGCGCCGTCTTGGCCGTGCGATCTGACGGCGCAACAGGATGGCCCGTAGCGCGTCGTCCGGAATCTTGCGGGAGGTCAACGGATTGAGAATCCGGGTCCCGCCCGCCTGTCCTGGTCGGATCCGGCAACGCAATCCCCCGTCCAGATCGAGCAACTCGTTCCCCGAGCCGGGGCGAATGCGCAAGAGCCAGTTCGGTATCACGTAGTTCGTGCCCTTGTCGGACGTCTCGCGCGTAGGTGCGTGGATCAGCCTGGTTCGATCCTCGATCCAGTCGCCGAGGCGTGTGGGCATCGGGTCTCCGCCGTCGAACCCGTGCGACGCGTCCGAGACCTGATCGAGGAACGGGAAGGGGGAGAGATCGATCCCAATGAGGCGCTTCAAGACCTGAAGTCTCGGCGCTCGTGACGGACACGCTTCCGAGGCCCACGAAACCAGGTCGGGGGTCATTCGCCGCAGACTACGCATGGTGGCAGCCTCCTGACAGGCCAGGAACAGGAATGCCGTCAAATGGCGTCGTTGTCCGGGGCGGGCCGCTGCAGCCGTTGGAGCTGCCCGGCGGTCGTCCTGACGAGTGGAGCGTCTCTTGCAAATTCATTACGTCCTCCTGATCCTGGTCCGGCCCTTCGGCGGGAGCGAACCACACTTCACTTCGAGTTGATCTGGGAATCGTCTTGAGCGCGGCTATCGTGACCCCGCCAGGTTGGGAGTGCCTACTTCGACTCCGCGTAATGTGGGCCTGGGCGCCGAGAAACGCATGCATGGCGTAGTCGAACTCGTCGCTGAAACGCCAAGACACGCGAACCGCCGAATCCTCGACGGTGCAGAGCGATCCTGCGTCAAGCCCGGCCGAACCGATCCGTCCGAGTACCGGAACGGGCGACGAATCGAGTAGATGCGTCACCCCCTCCCGGCGATTCCCTCTAGGTGTCCGGGTTTCTCCCGAGACTTCCGGCATCTGCGGTACGGCAACGGACAGACGGCAGGGCTCGTACTTGCGCTGTACGAGCCTACGGCCCATGGCACTCTGAAGATCGACGAAATGCCTCTGCACGAGCGCGACGAGCTTGAAGGCCACGGAATATCGCGACTGCAGGGATCGCTCAGCGAGGTTCTCCGGCAAGACCGGATGGTCTGCCCGTACGAACGGAGCGACGATGCTGCGCGGCGCAGACGTCAGCACAATCTTGTCACGGCGCGTCTCGACGGTCACACGCCTCTCGTTTCGACAGATGCGGCTCATCGCGTCCGCATGGAAGTGCGCGAGGTCGATGTCGAACGCGTGTACCATCAGAGGATTCCGCTGTTGTCGCTGACTCGAAGGGATTGTCGGAGAAGAGGCCAGCAGGAGTAAAGCGCGTGGCATGCGCTACGAGCCGTGACACGTACTGCGAGAAGCGACACGGTATGTCAGATTTGAATTCGTAGAAAACGCGAGGACCTGACAATCCGGCTTCCCGGTCGGCCACCGGATTCGGAGCCGGGCCGTCGCTACGCTTTGCGACGCGGCGCGTCGGGTCGGCTCCGGCTGTCTGGCTCGAGCCTTCTCCGGGCAGGTTCGTCGCCCCAGCCGGAATCCGCGCCGGACAATTCGCGATTCGGGCGATTTCCGAGCGCCGGGAAGGGCGGCGGTAACATCCCCGTCGGGCCCAGCTGTCGTGCGCCCGTTACATCACTCTCTTGGGAAACTTCCATGGCAACTGTCGGAATGATCGCGCTCGTGGCCCTGCTCTATGCCGGCTACAACGTGTTTGTTCGCGTATCCGGCGGCGCCGTTCCGTCCGGTGCGACCACCACGATCCTCGCGACGATCACACTGCAGGTCGTCGCACTCGCCGTTTCGCTCCTTTTCCTTGCCTGGCAAGCGGGCCAGGGCGGCCATTCGTTTCGACTTGGAGCGAACGCCTACGCATGGGCCGCGCTGGCGGGCATCTGCATCGGGGCCGCGGAGGTCGCGTATTTCACGCTGTTCGGCGGAGTCCTGGTCCCGCGTCCCGATGCGAGCGTCGCCATTCCCGCGATCGTCGCGGGAACGATCGTGATCAGTACGCTTGCCGCGGTGATCGGTCTGGGGGAGCGGATGTCGCTCCTGAACCTGGTCGGCATGGCGCTGGTGATCGCCGGGATCGCACTTCTCCTCCGACAACCCGCCTGATCGAAACCGCGATCCCGCTCAAGGAGGGACCCTTGGGGGGAGCGGTCCGTGCGAAAGGGCCGGGGGCTCAATCGGCATTCCCGCCGACGGATTCGGACTCCAGCGCGCGGAGGAGGAATCGGCAGGCCTCGTCCGCTTCCTCATCCGTCGCGGTCAGCGGCGGAACGAGCCCGATCACTTCTCCGTTTCGTCCACACTCCCAGGTGATCAGGCCGTTGCACAGCGCCTTGCGCCGTAGCCTGCGCGCCACTTGTCGCGGCTCCTCGCGACCCCGGCCCCGCACCGCAAGTCCGAACATGGCGCCGACACCGCGGAATTCCCTTACTGACGGAAATACGAGAAACGCTTCGCGGAACGAGGCGAGTCGGCGGCCGATCGCAAGCGCTCGCGTACAAAGATCCTCTTCCAGCAGGAACCGGAGCGCCGCCGCGCCGGCGGCTGCCGTGACCGGATGCATCTGAAACGTGGACGACTGTGCGCCTTGCGGCCAGGCGGTCATCAGCCCCTCTCTCCCGACCGCCATCCCGCCCGGAAACCCCCCGCCGAGACACTTGCCGAGCAGCAGGAGATCCGGGACGATCCCTTCTGCCTCGAAGGCGAAGAGACGGCCCGTGCGGCCCATTCCGGTGAAGATCTCGTCCACGATCAACGGCACGCCGACCCTGCGCGCCGCGGCGCAAAGCTCCGACAGGAACCCCTCGGGCGGACAGACGATTCCCGCGGTCGCCTGGACCGGCTCCACGATCACGCCCGCGAGAGGCGGTCGGTCGCGGGGCCGTTCCGCGAGCGCACGCACCGCTTCGGTCGCCTCCCGCTCGGTCTCCGGGAAGGGGACGAATTCCGCTTCCGGCGCGAAGGGAGCCAGAACGGCGTTGCCGCCTCGGGCATGGGAGACGGCGAGCGAACCCATGGTACGCCCGTGATAGCCTCCCTCGAAGGCCAGAAACCGCCGCGCTCCCGTCGCGTGCATGCAAGCCTTGAGCGCCGCCTCGGTAGCCTCGGTTCCGTTCGTCGCCGGATGCATCCGCGAAAGCTCCGGCGGCAGGCAGTCCCGAAGCAGGCGAAGGAAGTCGGCCTGCGCCTCCGCATGAAAATGCGGCCCGACATGGGTCAGCCCCCGATCCAGCATCGCGCGCACCGCGTCCGTGACGGCGGGATTTCCGTGACCTACGTTCGAGGTGCCCGAACCGGACGCGAAGTCGAGATACGTCCGGCCCTCCGAATCCGTCAGTCGGCTGCCCGACGCCGACACGAAGACCGGCGGCCGGTCGAGCAGCGCAAAGGTCTTGGTGGCCGGCGATTCCAGTCGGCGGAACAGCTCGCTGTCGGCGGGGCTGCGGCTCATGATCCCGCGAACAGCCGGCCGGGTCCCGCCCCGGCGGTCATGACCCCCATGCGCCGGCAGGCGCCCCAGATCAACGCGGCCGGCCCCGCGATCACCGGCACGCCCATTCGCGCCTCGAGGGCGTCGAGCACCGGCGCGATGCGGACGCCGCCGCCGCCGAGCACCACCGCGTCCGCGTCTCCCCTCCCGAGGCTCTCCGCAACCTCTGCCCAACGCTCCGGGGGGCGGTCTCCGATCTCGGCTTCGCTTTCGGCTTCGAGCGCGCGGCGCCGGACGACTTCAACGCCCTCCGCCTCCAGGTATGCGACGATCCGCCCGGTCACGCGGGCGCCGTAGGGCGCCGCCAGGCTCACGCGGCGCGCAGACACAGCCCGGATCGCCTCGACGACGGCTTCGATCATGGTGACGGCGGGCGAACCGGTCTCGCTCGCCGCGGCCGCCGCCATCGCGCGCGCCCCGTCGGGACCGTTCACGGCGCTGCCGGCGCAATCGCCGAGCGCCACGGCGTTCACCGGCACGTGCCGGAACAGTCCTGCCGCCGTCCGCACAATCTCCGGATCGGCGTCCGATTCGAGGTCTTCGAGCTCCAGCCCCCCGGCGACGGGATAGCGGGCGGCGAGCAGCGCGACCCCGTCGGGCAGGTAGTTCCAATACTCGTCGTCGTTGCGGCCGTCCGCGGGCCAGAGGAAGGCGATCCGTCCGCCGGGGCCTCGAAACGGTGCGTTCATGTCGCCCTCAGGCCGGATTGCGCCGCTCGAGCCAGCGGGAGAGCCACATCAGCGTGCCCACGATGACGAGATACAGCGCGGTCAATTGGATCAGGACCTCGATCACCACAAAATGCACGAAGATCAGGTCGTTCGCCACCTTGGTCAATTCGTTGACCGAGATCACCGACAACAGCGCCGACGCCTTGATCACGTTCGCGAGCTCGTTGGTGAGCGGCGGCAGAATCCGTCGCAACGCCTGGGGAACGAGAACCAGGAACAGGGTTCGCGCCTCGCCCAAACCGAGCGCTAGCGCGCACTCCCGCTGTCCCCGGTCCAGGGATTCGATCGCCGAGCGGACGATTTCGACCGTGTAGCCGGCGCCGATGAAGGTCAGGGCCGCGACCCCGGTCCAGAACTCGTTCAGGAACAGGCCGAACTCGGGCAGCAGGAAGTATACGATCGCGATCTGGACCAGCGGCGGAACGCCCCGGGTGAACTCCACGAAGGCATGGATACCGGCCCGCAGCGGCCGATTGCCGAGGAGCCGGACGGCGGACAGGATGCCGCCGAGGACGCAGCTCAGGACGACGGTCAACACGCTGAGGAGCAGCGTGATCCACGCCGCCTCCAGCATGTCCGGAAGGATCTCGGCCATGAAGGGAAGATCGAGCATGGCGTGCTACCGCACCGAAAAATCCCGGACCGGTTCCCCGTACGCCAGCACGCGGGTCTCGATCCAGCGCGCGAAGGCGCTCACCGACAGGATCAGCGCAAGATAGAGCACGGCCTGCAGCGTCAGGAGTTCGACGAATTTGTAGCTGCCGGAGAGGATGGCGTTGGCGGCCTTGTGCAGCTCGAACACGGTGATCACGGACAGCACGGACGACGCCTTGACGAGCTGCGACATCTCGTTGGTAATCGGTGCGATCATCCGCCGGAGCGCTTGCGGAAGGACGACGAGCCAAACCGTCTGCCGCTTCGAAAGTCCGACCGCCAGCGCGCCCTCGAATTGCCCGCGGTCGACCGAGCCGACCGCCGCGCGGGCGATCTCGATCTGGTAGCCGCCGGAGTTGAAGGTAAGCGCGATTACGCCGATCCAGAACGGGTCCAGCCGCAGTCCCGCCTCCGGCAGGACGAAGAAGAAGACGTAGATCTGGACGATGATGGGCGTTCCCCGGACCAGGAAGACGTAGAAGTCCAGGAGCGCCGAGAGCGGGTTGCGGTCCGGGAGAAACGCCCGAACCGTGCCGAGCCAGACGCCGATCAGGATGGCCAGCGCCAGCGAGAGGAGGCTTACCTGGACGGTGACCCAGAGGCCCGGAAGGAGCCGGGGAAAGACCTCGACGATATAGGGGAGATCCACGAGGGGCGGCCCGCCATGCGCCGGCGCGCGGGGTCCGGCGGGCCGCCTTCGATGGCTACCAGGCGGGCGCCTCGTTCGGCAGGATGTCGACGAACGACTGTCCGAACCACTTTTCCTGCAGGGCGGCGAGGGTGCCGTCCTCCTTCATCGCCACGATGATGTCGTTGATCGCGCCCCGGAGGTCCTCGTCCTCCTTGCGGAAGGCCATGCTCGTGAACTCCTGGCTCCAGCGCGAGGACGTGAACGGAATCACGGTGAATCCGTCGTCCGTCTTGGCGAACTCCAGAAGGCTGACCAGCGTGGACGCGTAGGCGTCGACCCGACCGGCGCGCATCGCCTGATACGCCACCGCGTCGTCGTCGTAGGTCTTGACGTCTCCGTCATAGGCGATGCCGTGCTCCTCCGCGGCCAGCATGAGCTGGTTGATCTGCGGCGTGCCGGATCCTGCGGAGGCGACCTTGCCGTCGAGGTCGGCCGGGCTCGCGATGCCGCTGTCGGCGCGAACGATCAGGCCGGAACTCGCGTCCATATAGGGATAGGAGAAGTTCACCCGCTTGAAGCGCTCTTCGGTCGCCGTCATGCCGCCGAGAATCAGGTCGAAGGCGCCGTTGTTCAGCGACTGGATCACGGTCGCCCAGTTGGTGTCGACGGGGGTCGCCTCGACGCCGAGTCGGGCGCCGATCTCGTTGGCCACGTCGATGTCGTAGCCGATGATCTCGTTGTTGTCGTCGCGAAACTCGAAGGGCCGGTACTGGGCCTCCAGCCCGAAGGTGAACTCTCCTCGATCCTTGATGTCCGCCAGGCCTCCGGCGCTTGCCGGCAGGGCAAGGAGCGTCGCACAGAGAGACGCGACGGCGATTTTCCAGGATTTCATGGTTTTCTCCTCTTGCAAGTCGGAGCGCAGCGCGGCCCGCGCATTCGGGCCTCCGGGTTGCGCTCCGGGGGACTCGGGGAAGACGTCTCTCGGGCGGGCGTCACCGGCCGAGGCGTCCGAGATCGGGCACCGGTCGGCCGAGGACCGCATCGTCCCGGAACCGCGCCTCGATCGCGTGGGCGACGTCGAGCAGCCATGCGTCCCGCTTCGCCGGCCCGACCAGCTGCAACCCCATCGGCATGCCGCCGGGTCCGAGACCGGCCGGGATCGCCGCGACGGGATTCGAAAGGAGCGTGACGCCGTAGGCGATCGCCTCCCAGCGGAGATAGCCTCCCATGTCTTCGCCGTCGATCTCCGCGGGATAGAGCTCCGCATGCGGAAACGGCGCCACCGAAGCGGCCGGCGTGATCAGGAGGTCGTGGGATTCGAAGAACTCCTGCGCTCCGGCGAGAAGCTCGGTGCGCCGCTTTTCCGCCCATCCGACGTCGTCGAGCGTCAACGTCTCCGCACGTTCGAGTTCGTCGGTGATCGTCGGGCCGAACGCATCCGGATGTGCCGCATGCATCGGCTTGAAGTCGGCGACGAACCCCACGCCGCGTAGGACGTAGAACGCCCGGTCGGCGTCCGTCATGTCCGGCGCCGCTTCCTCGACGCGCCGAAAGCAGCCCGAGAGCGCGGCGACCTTGTCCCGAAATTGCCGCCGCACCTCCCGGGAGATCGGCGCGAAGCCTAGATCCTCCGAGACCGCGACCCGAAGCCCGGCGAGATCGATCGGCTCCGGCGGGGCGCGAAGCGCCGGGTCGGGGCGGCCCGAGAGCGGGTCGCGCGGGTCGCGATGCGCCATGGCTCCGAGCAGCAGCCGGCAGTCTGCGGCGCTGCGTCCCATCGGTCCCTCGACGTCGAACGGACTGTACGCGAAGGGCCGGCGGGTCTGCGCAACCACGCCTGGCGAGGGCCGAAACCCGGTTATGCCGCAGAACGACGCCGGGGTTCGCAGGCTGCCGGCGAAGTCGGATCCCATGGCGAGCGGAACCATGCCGGAGGCGAGCGCGACCGCGGTGCCGCCGGAGGAGGCCCCGGCGCTGAGCGACGGGTCGAACGGATTGTTGGTGGTCCCGAAGAGCGGATTGTCGGTCGTCGCCCCGAACCCGTGCTCCGGCACGTTGGTCTTGCCGACGACGATCGCGCCCGCGCGGCGCATGCAGGCGACGACCCCCTCGTCTTCCTCCGGCACGTCGTTCGCGAAGAGCGGCGATCCGAAGGTCGTGGGCAGGCCGGCTGCGTGATTGAGGTCCTTTACGCCGAGCGGAAGCCCGTGCAGCGGCCCGAGGGGATCGCCGCTGCGGACCGCGCGCTCCGCCTCCGTCGCCTCGCTTCGGGCGCGGTCGACGCAAAGATTGACGAAGGCGTTCAGATGCGGGTTCGTCTCCTCGATTCGCCGCAGGCAGCTCTCCAGCAATTCCCGCGGCGAGATCTCGCGGGCGCCGATGCGCCGCCGCAGCTCGACGGCACCGAGATCGCAGAGTTGGCTCACGCGGAAATTCCTCCCGGAGTTCCGTTTCCGTCCCGCCATTCCAGCGCCACGACCCGCGCGGGCGCGGATTCGGCGCCCGGAAGGCGAAGAGGCAGCGCGACTGCCCAGAGCCGCTTCCCCTCGAGTGCGCCAAGTCCTTGCAGATTCCTGATCAACGCCAGTCCATTCTCGAGCAGGACCGCTTCCGATTCAAGATCGGAACGGCGCGGAGACCCCCGGATTCGCCGTCGTCCCGCGTCCGGTTCGAAGTCGCTGCCGACGGCGCGATAGCCCTCGCGAACGATCCATTCGGCGGCGTCCGGAGCGAGCGCCGGCGCGGACTCGCCGGTGCCGCCCGTCGATCGCCTGGGTGCCCGTAGGAGCAGGATCCGCGCCCCGGAGCGGCGCGACCGGGCGCCGGCGAGCGCTGCCGCCCCGACGGGATCGGGCCCGGGCGGCAGGTCGACGAGGTCGGCGGGTCCCGCGAGCGGCGTCCCGAGAAAGCTCTCGACGCCCTCGGCATCGGGATCGAGGTACCGGGGCGCGAGGACGTGGGTGCCGGCATGCCCTTCGATCCGCAGGCCGGTCTCCTGGACCGGGTCTCCCTTCTCGAAGGACTTCTCCAGCCAGGTCTGGACGCGTTCGCCCGGCAGGAGCGGCAGGGTCAGGTCGGAGATCTTCGGCTTCGGGCCGGGCCAGCGGGTCAGGGCGATCGGCCCGGCGGGGCCTCCGTCGGCGCCGGGAAGACGAAGCGGCAGGCCGATCAGGAAGGTCCGTTCGCCCCGGATCCGGTGCAGGTCCACGACGTGTTCGAGATGCATCAGGCCGGCCCCGAGCACGATCCGGTGTTCCGTGAATTCGCGGTTCTCCACCGCTCTCGTGCCGAGTTCGCGCGCGACCCGGTCTTGCGGAAAGTCCACCGCGAGGGCGGCGCAGCCGCGCTCGACGACCCAGCGCGAACCGTCGTCGTCGAGCCAGGGCGACCGTTGCCAGTAGTCCGGGGTCGTATTCGGGAACCGCTCGTGCAATCCGGAGCGAAGGATCAGGATGTCGCCTTCCCGGACGTGCCGGCCCCGCTTCTCCAGGAGGTCCCGGCCCACCGGCCTCGCCGGGACGCGGTCCGATACGTCGACGATCGCAGCCTCGCCGCAGAGTCGACGAAGCTCGCAATCGTCGAGCGTGGGGCCGTTCGGGACGATGTGGCACGGCGCGTCCACATGCGTGAACCCGTGCTTCGGCCAGTGGAGCGCGGTCTCCGGCAGGGAGTCGCCGCCGGGCGACCGGCTGGCGCTGCCGCCCTGCCAGTTCCAGTGCTCCGAGACCGGATTGGCCAGCGGGATGGCTTCGGGGTCGCCCATGAATCCCCCAGGTTCCGACGAGCGCGCTGCGAATCGCGACGCCCGCGCTTCGGTCCGGTTCCGGGAAGACGGCTTCCGTCGACGAACGCGCCGAAATCGTCGTATGCTCCCGTAATGCGCCGGTTGACAAGCGTCACGCCGTCAAGTATCCTGCGACTTGTGCACTGTCAACAATCTACAATATCCTCGTTCGTGGTCCAATGGCGTGAAGGGAGGAGACATCATGCCTGAGTTGCGCAATCCAAGAGCCGGACGCAGCGCGTTCGCGACGACACGTCGCGGGGCGCTGGCAGTGACAGGGGGCGTCCTGGCCGCGCCGCTGGTATGGCGGCGGAACGCCTGGGCCGCGGACGAGGTAAACGTACTCGCGTTCGGAGGTTACGAAGAGCCGGGAATGCTCGATTCCTTCGAACAGGCGACCGGCATCAAGGTCAATCTCAAGATTCACGACGGCTCGGACGAGGAGATGGTCGCGCTGGTGGCGTCTTCCCCGGCCGGGACGTTCGACGTCATCACGCCGACGAGCGCCTACATTCCCCAGGCCGTGCGGGACGGACTGCTCCTGGAGCTGAATCCGTCCGAATATCCGCTCGACGAATATTTCGATCTCATCGCCCAGTGGCCGCCGGTATGGATGGACGGCAAGCTCTACGCCATCGTCAACCGGTTCGGATACTACGGCATCACCTACAACCACAACAAGTACTCCGAGGCCGACGTGTCGAGCTATTCGGTGCTCTGGGAGGACGACTCGGCCGGACGGGTAGCGCTGTTCGACTGGTTCCTCCCCAACATGGGCTGCCTGTCGAAATACAACGGCAACGCGCAGCCCTACGACTTGAGCGCGGAGCAATTCGCCGGGCTGGTCGAGACCCTGAACAGCCTCCGGCCGCAGGTCGGCCTGGTCGGAAACACCTCGCAGGTGATCCAGGCGCTGGCCGGCGGGAGCTACGATCTCGCCATCGCCGGCGAGTGGGTGCAGGCCGGCATGTTCGACGACGGGCTGCCGTTCAAGGCCGTCGTGCCCAGGGAGGGAGGCGTGACCTGGGACCAGGCGGTCTGCATCGCGGCCAACACGCCGCGCGCGGACGCCGCCAAGGCGTTCCTGGCCTATGTCGCCGGCGCCGAGTTCCAGGCCATGCTCGCGGTGGCGAGGACCTATTACAGCATGGTTCCGAACCGCAACGCCGCCGAGCGGCTGCCGCAGGACAAGCGCGAACTTCTGAACCTCGCGGATCTCGACCGGTTCTCGGACGTCTTCATGGCGAACCTCTCGCCGCGCAAGGATCCGGACAATCGAGCCGACTGGCTGAACGCCTGGGAAGACTTCAAGAACGTATGACGGCCCCGGCCGCCGATCTGTCCTGAGTATCGGAAGCGCCGGTCCGCCGAGGTCGCCGCCGGGCGCCTGTCCGCCCGGCTGCAGCCTTCCTGACGCCGGGTCGGGCTGCTTCGCGTGAGGATGGCGTTGATGCGTATTGTCGACTGCGGAGCCATGCTGGAGCCCCATTGGCGCTGGCGGTCCTCCACCTTCGTGTCCCAGCGTCGCAGCGAAGGCGACGAGTTTCAGGAATTCGGGCTGAAATGGCGCGGGTCCGGCTTCTCGCAACTCTCCGCTCCCGGATGGCGGATCCGGGGCGCGAGGCGACTCGACGAATACGGTCTCGAAGACTTCGCCGGCGTGGCGGCCGTGGTCGACTTCGATCGGGCGGACGGCGCCGCGCGAGTGAAGGCCGCGCCCCTCCGCCGCATCCTCGTCCTCCGGACGGGACACGCGTCCAGGGTGTCGCGGCGGAGCGCGGAATACTGGAGCGCGGCGCCGCAACTGGACCCGGCGCTCGCGGAGACGGCCGCAAAGCGCGGCGTCGTCCATATCGCGCTCGACCTGCCCTGCGACTCGGTCGCGTCGCGGCGCGAGGACGGGCGGGGCGCCGTCGCGAACGGCAACGAGGCGTTCCGGGCGAGGGCGCACGCGCTGGGCCTTCTGGTGACCGAGAACTGCGAGAACCTCGAATCCGTGCCCGGCGACGAGACCTTCTTCGCGTCGCTTCCGCTCGCGGTTCCCCAGGCGACGACGAGCCCCTGCCGGCCCGTTGCGCTCACCGAATGGGGATCGGACCGGCCGGCGCTTCGCGATCTCTCGACGCCGATGTTCAACCACTGGCGCTGGAAGCTGGACGTCTGGACGGGGCGCTCCTTCGAGGCCGGGGACGACGCTGACGAGATCCATTACGACTTCGGCGGCCACGGGTTCACCCATTGCGACGCGCCCTGTCACATGGAGCGCGACGGGGCGACCATCCACGAACTCGAGAACCGGGGACTCGACCGCTTCGTCGGGCCGGCGACGGTGGCGGATTTTTCCGATCTCGAGCTGCCGTATCCTATCACGCCGGAACTCATGCGCTCCCGCGTCGGGGAGGACGTCGCCGGCAAGCGCGTCGTCCTGCGGAGCGACCTGACGAACCGCGTGGGCTACGAGAGCCGGACCTGGCATCTTCAGGCGCCCAATCTCGAGGAAGACGCGGCGCGCTGGCTCGCCGAGCGCGAACCGGCCGCCGTGTGCCTAGACTTTCCGCAGGACTACATCGCCCGGGAAATGCCGTCCCGGCACGTGCGGAACGAGGAGTTCGTCGCGCATCACGCGATCCTGGGCCGCGGCATACCCTTCGTGGAGGACCTGAGGGACATCGGTTCGCTGACGACCCGGAACCCGTTCCTGATCGCCGTTCCGTTAAAAACGGACTGTCCGGACGGCGCCCCGATGCGGGTGGTGGCGGCGGAATGGTAGCCGGGACGCGTCTCGCCCGGCGGACGGCCGGACTCCGGCGCGACGCACCGGTCGGGAATCCCTGGCACGGCGCCGCCGTCGCGGTGGCGCTGGTGGCCGGATTCTTCGCCCTCCCGATCCTGCACACCCTGAGCCTGAGCTTCACCGCGCCGGGGACCGGCGACTGGACGCTGGCCAATTACCGGACGTTTCTGACCGAGGACCGCCTGACCGACTCGCTCGGCCGCACCCTGTTTCTCTCCTTTTCGGTGGTTGCGGTCTCGACTCCGGTCGCCTACGCGCTGGCGTATTTTCTGGCGTTCGTCGCCCCGCCCCGCCGCCGGGCCTTGTTGCTCCTGCTCCTCGTCGCGCCGTTCTGGACCAGCTTCACCATCCGCGCCTTCGCCTGGCAGCTGGTGCTCTCCGACGGCGGCGTCGTCGCCTGGGGGATCGGAAGCCTGACCGGCGAGCCGGTCGCGCTCGGGTTCCTCTACACCATGGGGGCGTCCGTGTTCGGGCTGTCCTTGTTTGCCGTCATGTTGATGACCCTGACCCTGTTCAGCGTGATGGCGTCGATCGACGGGCGGCTTCTGGAAGCGAACGCCGCGCTCGGCGGGTCGCGCTGGCGCGGCTTCGTCGAGATCGTCCTGCCGCTCAGCGCGTCCGGCTGGATCGTCGGGGCGCTGCTCGCGTTCATCGTCGCAGCGGGGGACTATGCGGTTCCCACCCTGCTCGGGGGCGGCTTCCGTCCGGTTCTCGCACAGCTGATGGTCTCGACCCTGAAGGGAACCTTCGACCTGCCGATGGCGGCGACCTTCGCCGTGGTGCTGGTGGCGACCATCGCCGTCTGCGTGACTCCGCTCCTCCTGTTCGTCCGTTCGGTCCGGTTCCTGTCATGAGCGCCGGGATCGCCGATCCTCCCTGGGCGCGTCGCGCGTTCGGCGCGGCGTTCGCCGCCTCGGTGGCGATCATCTATCTTCCGCTGGGTACGATGCTGCTGTTCTCGTTCAACAGCGGCCGGTATCAGGTGATGCCGTTTCGGGAGTTCACCTTGTCCTGGTATGCGGCGCTGGCAAGAGACGCGCAATACGCCGAGGGTTTCGCGAACAGCGTGATGCTGTCGCTCGCCGTGAGCGTCACCGCCACCGCGGTCGCTTTCGCCTGCGCCTATTCCCTCGTCAACGCGCGGTTTCGGGGCAAGACGGCGGTCACCCTGTTCGTGCTCGCTCCGCTGTCGGTGCCGCTGGTGCTGATCGGGATCAGCCTGCGGCTGTATTTCGTATCCCTCGGATTCGAGCCGTCGCTGTGGCTCGTCTACGTGGGTCAGACGCTCTTCGTGTTGCCGCTCGCGATCCTGAATCTCCGAAACCGCCTGGCGCAGGTTCCGAAGAGTCACGAGGAGGCGGCATGGGCGCTCGGCGCTTCCCGGTTGCGGGCCGTCTTCGACGTCGTGCTGCCGTCCTGCCGGTTCGCGCTCCTGGCGACCTTCATCATCACCTTTACCTTCGCGTTCGACGAGTTCGTGATCGCGTACTTCCTGACCAACTTCGACATTACGCTGCCGATCAAGATCTGGACCACCCTGGTCACGGGGTTCGAGCCGACGGTGAACGCGGTCGGAGTCTGCGTCTTCCTGATCTCGATCGGCCTCGGAATCGCCGCCCAGACCCTGCTCCGGCGCCAGCGGTCATGACTCTCCGGCAGTCGCCCACCCTGAGCCTGGCGGCTTCGGTCAGCGAAGCCCGCGCGCGGGGCGCGAAGGCGTTCTCGCTCAGCACGCCGACGTTTCGGGAGCGGTTCGGCCACGTTCCGGGAAGCGGGGCGAGCACGATGCTGTCTCCGGCACTCGGCATCGACGGATTGCGGGAGCGCTGCCGGCAGCTGCTGTTCGCAAAGTGGGACCTTCCCCGCCACGAGACCCTGATCACCGCCGGCGCGAAAGCGGCAATTCTGGTGGCGCTGCGGGCCGTCTGTAGCCCGGGCGACCGGATCCTGATCGTCGCGCCGAGCTGGCCGACCTACGCGGATCTCGCCCGCCTCCTGTATCTGGAGCCGATATTCCTCGATACCCGGCTCGAGGACGGCTTCGCCGTCGATCCGGACCGGTTGACGGGGCTGGCGGATCGCTACCGGCCCCGCGCGGTCGTGTTTTCGAATCCGGGGAATCCCACCGGGCGCATCGTCACGCGCGGCGAACTGGAGGCGGTATCGCGCCTGGCGCGCGATCGGGGCTCGCTCATGCTCGTGGACGAGAGTTTCTCCGGCGTCGTTTTCGAGCCCGACCTCTGGAACGCAAGCGTGTGCGCCGATTACGAAAGGCTCGTGGTCGTCGGTTCGCTCTCGAAGGGACAACAACTGCAGGGACTTCGTATCGGCGCCTGTCTGGCCCGGGGCGCGACGCTCGAATCCATGGTTTCGGCGCACCAGACGGTCATGAGCGCCGCGCCCAGCCTTTCCCAGTCGGTCGCGCTCGACCTGCTCTCGGAACCCGATCAGCCGAGCTTCGGCGAAACCAGAAGCCTCGCCCTCGCCGCGCTGGAGGAGCGTGGGTGGCAATGCGCTCCCTCCGAGGGCGGCTTCTATCTCTTTCCGCGCGTGCCGGATCTTGCCGCATTCGAATCCCATGCGCGCGAGAGGAACGTGTTCCTGTTGCGGGGCGAAGAATTCGGAGAGCCCTACCGGGACCATTTCCGGCTCTGTTTCGGGATGCCGCCGGACACCTTCCGGGAGATTCTCCGGACGCTCGGATCGCCGGGCTCGAGTTGCCGGGCAGCGGCATGACGAAGACGGCGCTGGAAGTCGTCTCCCCGAACACCGGCAGGGCCTTCGACCGCTGGATTCCGTCTTCCGACAGCGAGGTCGAATCGGCGCTCGCGACGGCGGACCGCGCCGGGAGCCGGCTCGGGTCTCCGGAGGAGCGGCGCCGGATCCTCGACGCCTGCGAGGCTGCGCTTCTCTCGCGTCGCGAGCGTCTCGCCGGCCTGGCGGTGCGCGAAGTCGGCAAGAAGCCTGCGGAGGCGCTGGCGGAGGTCGAATACGCTGCGGGATTCTTTCGCGCCGCCCGCGAGGCGCTGGATCGGATCGAGTTCGAGACCCGGCCGGGCGGCGGGCGGCGGATTCGGGAAGTGCCGTACGGGGCGGCGCTCCTGATCGCGCCGTTCAACGATCCGCTCGCCGGGCTGGCGAGAAAGATCGCGCCCGCCCTGGCTGCTGGGGCGCCCGCCGTCGTCAAGCCGTCCCGTCTCGGAATCCTGTCTGCGCTGGCGTTCGTGGACGCGCTCGGGGACGCAGGCGTCGGCGAGACGGTACGAGCGGTGGCGCCCGAAAGCGGCGAGACCGTATCCGGCCTGGTGTCCGATCGCCGGATCCGCGCGGTCAGCTTCACCGGCTCCACCGCGGTGGGCCGGAAGATCGCTCTCCTGGCCGCGGCGGAAGGCAAGAGGGCAGTCCTCGAACTCGGCGGCAATTGTCCGTTCGTGATCCTGGAAGACGCGGCGCTGGAGCCGGCGCTGGACGACCTTCTGGACCGCAAGCTGCGCGCGGCCGGACAGGCCTGCTCCTCGGTCAACCGGGTTTTCGTCGCCGCGCCGCGCCATGCGGAGTTCCGGGCTGCGCTGACGGACCGGGTCCGGCGGCTTGCGGTCGGACCGTCGGACGCGCCGGGCGTGGATCTCGGTCCCGTGCGGACGAGGGGTGCGGCGATCGCGCTTCGGGATCTGGTCGCCGAAGCCGAGCGCGGCGGGGAGCGGCTCCTGAACGGCCTGCCGCCGGTTCCGCCCCCGAAGAGCCCGATCACGGTTCCGCTTTCGGTCGTGGAGGCCGACGGGGCCAGCGTGTTCGACGAGCGGGAGAGCTTCGGCCCCGCGCTTTCCGTCCGCCCGTTCTCTTCTCTCGATGAGCTATTGGTCCGGCTGGAGGGCGAGCGTCAGGCGCTGGCGATCTACTTTCGCACCGGCGATCCGGACGGCCTGCTCCCGCGACTCGGCCGGCTCCGGTTCGGAAGCGTCGGGATCAACACCGTCGGAATTCAGGACCCCGCGGTTCCGACCGGCGGCTTCCTCGGCGCCGGGCTGGGCCGTGAGGGCGGGGTATGGGGCGTGCGGGAGTTTCTCGCGCCGGTCAACATTCGCGTCGCCGACGCCTCGCCGGGCGGGGGCCGGCGTTCCGGTTCGCGGGAGAAGAGGGGAAGCGCGTCATGAAACAGGTCGTGGTCGATCCGAATTCGCCGGCTTCGACGTCGCCGGTCTCGCAGGGCACGCGGGGCGGCGGTCTCGTGTTCGTGGGCGGCCAGATGCCGCGGGACATGGAAACGGGGCGGATCGTCGAGGGCGCGACGGCGCAGGCGGCGCTCTCGCTCGCCCATTGCCTGTCGGTGCTCGAAGCCGCCGGAAGCGGTCCGGAGAAGGTCCTGCTCGCGACCGTATTCGTCACCGACCTCGCGGCCAAGGACGCGGTGAACGCCGCGTTCCGGGCCGCGTTTCCGGCCGATCCCCCGGCACGCAACCTCGTGGCTGTACGGGAGATCGGCGAAGGGGCGATCGTGGAGGTCAGCCTTGTCGCTCTGGCTTGACGTCTTCCGTCTCCTGGTCTTCGGTCCGGGCCAGGGCCATCGCCTGTTCCATGTTCTCCAGAATGTGCTTCTCGGTAATCTCCTGCGCGCCCGGTATGTCTCCGGCTTCGAACCGCGAGATGATCTCGTCGTGGTAGTCGATGGACCGATGCGACGGCACGCTCCGCTTCAAGAGCCGGTACCGGATCGGCAGCGAAATCTCGTTCACGTAGAACAGCACCTGCGACAGGGGCTTGTTGTCGGTGTAGTCGATGATCCGCTGGTGAAACCGGGCGTTCTCCCGAAAATATTCGTCGAACTCGTTCTGGCGCCAGGACGACTTCATGAGGGCGGAGCGCGCCCGCAGGACTTCGCAGAGCGGGCCGAGGTCCATGCCGGCCAGCCCGCCGACGACCTTGCCCTCGAGCGTGGCGCGAAGGTCGTAGATGTTCCGAACGTCCTCGGGCGTGTATTCCCGCACCCAGAATCCGCGACGGGAACGCGTCTCGACCAGTCCGGTCTGAAGGAGCATCCGGAGGCATTCCCGGATCGGGCCGCGACTCGACCCGTAGCGGGACTCGATCTCGGTCTCGCGGAGCGGTTGACCGGGGCGAAGGTCGCCAGTGATAATTCGCCAGCGCAGCTTCTTCTGGATGAAATACGAGATCGTCTGCGGGAGCTTTTCGTTTTCGTCGTGCATGATGCGCTCGCGAGTCGGGCTCGGGCCGGGAGAGCGGCGTCGCTTCCCGGCGTGGGGCCGTCAAGCCTAATGGCATAGGGCCGGGGACTCCACCGATGCGGGCACGGGAAGTCGAACTTCGGGGCGTATCCAAGCGATTCGGGCCGGTGCAGGCGGTCCGGCCGCTCGACCTGCGGATCGACGCCGGCGAGTTCCTGACGCTGCTCGGCCCCTCCGGATGCGGCAAGACGACCCTCTTGCGGCTGGTCGCCGGCCTCGAGGCGGTCTCGACCGGAACCGTTCTGGTCGGCGGCAAGGACGTGACGGGTCTTCCGCCGCATCGTCGGGACACCGGCATCATGTTCCAGGACTACGCGCTGTTTCCGCACAAGACGATCGCCGAGAACGTCGCCTACGGGCTGAAGATGCGGGGCGTCTCGCGGGAGGACCGGACCGCCGCCACGCGGGACTGGCTGGAGCGCATCGGGCTGGCGGAGATGGGCGCCCGCCTGCCGCACCAGCTCTCCGGCGGACAGCGGCAGCGGGTCGCTCTGGCGCGGTCCCTGATCGTCAGCCCCGGCGCGCTCTTGCTGGACGAGCCGTTGGGCGCCCTCGACGCCAACCTCCGCCGCCAGTTGCAGGGAGAGCTTCGCCATGCCCACCGGGAGGTGGGCCTGACGTTCCTGTACGTGACGCACGACCAGGAAGAGGCGATCGCCCTGAGCGACCGGATCGCGGTGATGAAGGACGGCGGAATCGAGCAACTGGGTACGCCCGAAGACGTTTACGACCGGCCGGAGACGACCTTCGTCGCCCGCTTCGTGGGACGATGCAACATTCTGCGGGCGGTAGTGGTCGAACGGCAGGGCGGTACGGCGCTGTGCGACGCGGGCGCGCTCGGAAGGTTGCGGGCGGCCGCGCCGGACGGGGTCGAAACCGGCGCCGCGGTGTCCTTCGCGTTGCGCCACGAGGCGCCGTCCGTCGCGCCGCCCGAGGCCCGGCCGGACGCGAACGGCGCGGTCCTGCGCGTTCGGGACGTCCGGTTTCTGGGCTCGGGCCACCGCATCGAGGCGACCGCAGGCGACGGAACGGTTCTCCGGGTCGAACTGGGGCGGCGCGACCGGGTTCCCGCGGCGGGCGACGAGGTCGTCGTCCGTTGGGAGGCGGAGGATCTGGCGATGTTACGGGACGAATGACCCTGTCGGCTCGAGATACGCTGACGACGACTCGGCGCCGGGAGAGCAGCGCCGCCAACACCTTTCGTCTCGTGCCGGAGCCGCCGGCGTTCGTGTCCGGCGAGGGGGCCTGGCTGGAGGACGAGAGCGGACGGCGGTACCTGGACCTCGCCTGCGGCTCGGCGACGACCAATCTCGGGCATCGTCATCCCGCGCACATGGATGCAGTCCGGCGCGTGCTCGATACCGGCATTCTTCATACCGGGACCCGACTGCCGTCCCCCTTCCGCGCGGAACTCTACGAACGTCTGGCGGAGTTGCTTCCGCCCGCGCTCGGCTGCTTCCAGCTCGCGAATTCCGGGGCGGAGGCGGTGGAGGCGGCGTTGAAGGCGGCGCAGTTCGCCACCGGGCGGAAGCGATTCCTGTCCTTCGAGGGCGGCTATCACGGCCGCACGCTCGGCGCTCTCTCGGTGACGCACGGCGAGAGGATCCGCGCTCCGTTCTCCACCCATGACGACCTGGTGGACTTTCTTCCGTATCCGGAAGGCGAGGAGGAGTCCGAGGCCGCTCTGGGCGCTCTGGATGCGTGCCTCTCGAAGCGCGACCGGAAAGGCGACAGGCCGGCGGCGCTGATCGTCGAGCCGGTGCAAGGCGTGAGCGGCGTCCGGGAGGCGCCGCACGGGTTTCTTCGGGGTGTCCAGTCGCGTTGCCGCGAGGCGGGAGTCGCGTTCGTCGTCGACGAGATCTGGTCCGGATTCGGTCGGTCGGGACGCTGGTTCTCCTTCGAGCGCGCGGGGCTCGAGCCGGATCTCGTCGTCATGGGAAAGGCGCTGTCCGGCGGACTGCCGCTGTCGGCGGTCGCGGGATCGCCGAGGGTTCTGCAGGGCTGGCCGGCCGGCATGCATACGAGCACGTTCCAGGGCAATCCCGCCGCGACCGCCATGGCGGTGGCCACCGTCGACGCAATTCGCGAGGATCGCCTGATCGAGCGCGTGACCGATACCGTCGAGCCGGTCTTGCGTCGGCTGGAGCGGTTTCCGGGCGCGCGCGCGGTCGGCGCGCAGGCGGCAATTCCTTTGGTGCGGACGAACGAATTGCCGGGGCCTGCGCGTGCGGTACGCCTGCAGCGAAAATGCCTTGCGGAAGGCATGCTGGTCTACGCCGGCGGGGTCCATGGAGAGGCGGTCATGCTGGTCCCGCCCCTGATCGTCGACGCGGAAGATCTGGAGCGTGCGGTGGCGCGAGTCACGGAGCTCGCAACGGCGGAATTGGGTCTCTGAGCCGTCGCGGCGTCGGCGGAGTTGGGATTCCGCGCCTGCGACCGATGCGGCGCGGCGAGCGATCAGTGCCAGTACAGATTGATCCTGGGTCGCGCAATGCTCTCGGCTCTCGTTCGGAGAGCGCGTACCCGCCTCCATTGTCCCGGTATCTGCCGCTCGTGGGTTTCCGCAAAGACGTAGTCGATGCGTCCCAGCAGGTCCGGCCGGTCGAACATGGCTTCGAGGAGCTCGACTTCCGCCCCCTCGATATCCATCTTGACGATCCCGATATCCGCGTCGAGTTCCTCGAGGTAGCGCAAGAAGTCGATCTGCCGGACGTTCACGGAAGCGGCGCTCGCCATCCCCTTTTTCCCGGCGACGACCGAACTGGCGATCGAATGCGTGTGCGGATCGGTCTCGAAGCGCTTGTGCCGATACAAGAAAACACGCTGGTCGGCGGTGCCGGCGGCGGCGTTCTCGAGCCGGACGTTGCCCAGATCCGCCACGTTCCTGCAGAGCGCGGAATATGTCCAGGGATCGGGCTCGAAGGCAACGACCCGCTCGCATGCGTGGGCGAGCTCTCGGGTGAACTGTCCCAGGTTGGCGCCCAGATCGATGGCGATCTTGCCCTCGATATCGCGCAAGGCGGCGGCGAATGCGGCATGGGCGTGCATTCGCCGGATCACGGTCTCGTAGTGGTCGCCGAACCGTCCCGGAAGATGGCGCAGCAATCTCGATTTCGCGAGCCGGTAGCGCTGCCAGCGCGTACGGGGACGTACAGGGGTATCGGAAGCCATGGTCGCCTTGCCCGGTTTTCGGTTTCGTGCAAGCGACGAATCCGGCACGGACCCTGTTTCTTGCCGACCTGCGGGGCAGAATACACGATCGCGGGCGGAACGGCGGCCGGACGCGTCCGTTCGTGTTGCGCGGTCGCCGGCGCAGCAGAGCGGATATCTTGCGCGAGTTGCGGAAACTCGAAACGGCAGGTGACGGCGAGGATGCGATCGCCAGGACACTGTCGAGAATCGCTCGCCCAAGACATGCGAGGCATCTCCGGCGCAATTCTCTTCCCGATCGAACGATCTGGTCACGGATCGCGGCGGGATCCCGTTCGACCGGGCGCAAGTCGGCCCGGCCCGACGGAAGCGCCGTGGACCGGTTGCCCGGGGTCCGCATCGGCCGGGATACCGGCACTTGAGCGACAAAGCGGCATCCAGCGAGAAGACCGGGGCCGACAGGGACGGTCAGGTCCGGCGCCGCGCGTCCAGTCGGGCGCTTGCGACAGGGTCCGCACTTCCGTCGGTCGCAATTCGCGGCACCGGTCGTAGCGATAGCGCTACCCTGAGCCGGGCCTTACGGCAGGGGGGCGTTGAGCTCACGGCGTTCGAGAGTCGTGGGCGGGGAGCATGCCATGGACCGGCATTCGAGCGTGCGGGAACTGAATGACGCATCTCCCGGCAGCGTTCCTCTTGCCCGTTTGCCGACCAACGCTACGGCGCGACATCGTCCCGTTCACCGTTGGTTCAACTTCGTCGCGGGCTTTTCTCCCGAACTCGTGGAAGCCTCGGTGTCGCTGGAGGAGCGGCTTCGAGGCAAGCCGTCCCGCTTGCTCGATCCGTTCTCCGGATGCGGAACGGCCCCGCTCGCGGCGCGTCAGCTGGGCGTGGCCTCAATCGCGTACGAAGCGCACCCGTTCTTCGCGGCGATCAGCGAGGCAAAGGCAAACAGCCACTTGTACTGGGCGGATCTGGGACTCGTCGAGTCGGCGATTTCCAGGGGCGTGCGCGAAAGCGATCGAGACTCCCTCTCCCGGTTGTCCGGCCCGGCTTCCGCGTATCTTCGGAAGTTGTTTCGGGAAGAGGACATAGTCAAACTCTGTTCGGCGCGAGACGAGATCGAGCGTGTCGGGCTCGGATCGCATCCGCTGGCAATTCTCGTCTTGTCCCGTGTGCTCGACCTTTGCTGTCTCGCCGCGACCGACGGCGTATACAAGGCTCCGGCGTCCAGGAGGCGCGCACCGGTCGCGACTGTGGCGCTGGAGCGCGTTCTCGGCGTTCTGGAGAGCGACGAGCGGGCCGCCACGCTTCCGGGCGCCAGGGTCCGGGTATACGGCAAGTCTTCGGAGAGCATGGACGAAATCGGGTCTTCGTCCGTCGATCTCGTGGTGACTTCGCCGCCGTACGTCAACAACTTCGACTACGCCGAAATGACCCGGATGTATCTCTATTTCTGGCGGATGGCCGCGTCGTGGAGCGAGATCACGACGCGAGTACGGAGTCGGCTCGTCGTGAATACGACGACGGCATTGAGCGCGGAACACAGGATGCGCCAGCAGGAATACCGCGATTCGCTTTCCCCGGACCTGCGCCGGGAGGCGGATGCGGCGGTAGCGACCCTGGCGGTACGGAGAAGGGAACGAGCGGGACGGAAGCAGTATCACCTGCTGATCTATCCCTATTTCAGTCAGATGCAGCGGATCGTCCGCGAGACCCACAGGGTGCTGAAACGGGGAGCGGGGTTCCACATGACGGTGTCGGACGCGGCGCTCTACGGCGTCCACATTCCGGCTCCGATATGGCTCGCACGAATCCTGGCGGAGTGCGGTTTTCGGGAGGTCCGGTGCGAACTGGTTCGACGCAGAGGTCGGAGATGGGTCTTGGACAAGCGCGAAGGGTCGGCACAGGGACTGGGCGAGTACTACGTCGTCGGGAGGGCCTCGTGACGCGGACGCCTGCGGCCCGACATCGGCCGCATGAGCGGTCGCGCCGGGTACGGACCGCCGGTCGGGACTCCGCGCTGCGCTCCTCGAGCGACCGGGATTCCGGGAGCGTCGCTCCCCGGCGACTCACGGAGCGAGCGTCCGGGCCACACGAAACCCGGTGACGAACGTCCGGTTCTCGGGATTGTCCCTCTCGCGCTTCGCCGAGCGAAGAAACGACGGCGCACAGAGCCAGCAGCCGCCGCGTTGTACGCGGAACGAGCAAGCGCCGCTTGCGAGGTCGCTCCGGTCGGAAGACGCTACCTCGTAGTCTTCGCTCCAGCAATCCTGCGTCCATTCCGACACGTTTCCCAGCACGTCGTGCAAGCCGAAGGCGTTTGCCGGATAGGACCCCACAGGAGACGTCCAGGCGTGACCGTCGTCGCAGGAAACGCCCCAGCGCTCGCCGCCTGACGCGTCCGAACCGTTCGCGTTGCGGCACTGGTCGCTGTCGCTGTCGCCCCAGAATCGCGACGTGTTCGTCTGGGCTCTCGCTACGTACTCCCATTCCGATTCGCTCAATAGCCGGTACTCGCTCCGGGTTTTCTGGGACAGCCAGCGAACGTACGCCTGCGCATCGTTCCAGTTCACGCAAACGACCGGATGAGCGCCGGTCTGCGCAAAGCCCGGATTTCGCCAGCTCCCCAGGAGCTTTGGCGCCCAGTCGCCGTTTCGAAGCGTCCAGCATGTCAGGCCGCTCCGGTAGCCGGTTTCCGACACGAAGCGTCCGTACTCGGCCCGGGTCACCTCATGCACCCCTACCGCAAACGGATCGAAAACGGCCACCGTACGGACCGGACCCTCGTCGTTCCGTCGACCCTCCTCGCTCTCCGGCGAACCCATCCTGTAGGATCCGGCAGGTACGACCACCATCTCCGGGCACTCCTCGCAATCCCGGAACGCCAGACCCGGGGACGACGCCAGCCGTCGTTCCTCGGCCCGCCTTCGTGCCGCGATCGCCTCTCGGAGTTCCCTTGCCGCTTGCGCGTCCGTCTGCAGCTGCGCTTCCGCTCGCCGACGCTCTTCGAACTCCCGGGCATCCGACGCGTCGAGCGACCGGGCCACACGAAATCCGACGTCGCTGTCCCCGTTCCCCGCGGCGACCCAGGTGCGGTCCGCCGAGCGGAGGAGATGCGGCGAGCCGCTCCAGGAGCCGCCGCGCAGCACACGATGCGAGCACCGTACGGACATCCTCGCGCGCTCGTCGCGAGCCGCCTTTTCGTAGCTCTCGGTCCAACAGTCCCGCGTCAACTCCGACACGTTTCCCAGCATGTCATGCAAGCCGAAGCCGTTCTCGGGGAAGCTTCCCACCGGAGACGTCCGGGCGTGGCCGTCGTTGCAGGATACGCCCCATTCCAAGCCGCTCGCTTCGTCCGCGCCGTTCGCGTACCGGCACTGACCGCTCTCGCTGTCGCCCCAGAAACGCGCGGTGGCGGTCCCGGCTCTTGCCGCATACTCCCATTCCGATTCGCGCAGCAGCCGGTAGCGCTTGCCGGATTTCCCCGACAGCCAACGAACGTACGACCGCGCGTCGTTCCAGCTAACGCAGACAACCGGATGAGTCCACTGTTGGGAATAACCGGGGCTGCGCCAGCTCCGTCCGCTCTCCAACACCCGGTCGCCGTCTTGCAACGTCCAGCAAGCGTTGTCGCTCCGGTAGTGGGTCTCCGACACGAATTTCCGAAATTCCGCACGGGTGACTTCATGCATTCCTACGGCAAACGGCTTGCCGATCGTCACCCGCTGCACCGGACCCTCGACGTCCCTTCGGCCCTCTTCGCTGTCCGGCGAACCCATCCGGAAGGATCCGGCCGGCAGTATCACCATGGTCGGGCAAGCGGCGCAATCCCGAAAGGTTTCGCCCGCCGGGAACGCCGACGCGATGTCGGCGGCCGGTTCGGAATCGCCGTGCGAAACGCCGGAGAAACCCGAGGAGAGCGGAAGTGCCAGAAGAAGCGCCGACAACCGGCTGCAGCGTCGCCGCCGCCGCTCCCGCTCTCGCAAGTCCTTCCGGTTCGACATCCGGTCGTCTCCGCCTTGAATCTGTCGTCGCATCGACCGGTCGACGACGAGAAACCGGGGTGCGTTGACGAATACCCGAAGCCTTCGTCGTTGACAAGCTGACGAGAGGATTCGCCAGCGCCTCCGAGGGCGCGATCGCATTCGCGCGCCGGTCCGTGAACCCCCGGGGCAGGAGTTGGCGCACCCGCGCCGGGCAACTCAGCCCGGAGAGTTCGTCAAGTCCGGGCGCGTCAATCGGAAAATCCGTCTGGTTTCGGCCGGTGCCGCCGCCGGGATGCCCGCCTGCCTCCCGTGGCCGGCGGACGACGGCGGAGGAGGTTTCGGTCGGCGCCGAGGAGTTCGGCACCGGCCGCCGGAATTCGCCCCCGAAAGACGCGCGCATGCGTTTCCTGCCCTGATATTCCTCAAGGCGGCATTGCCGAGATACGCGGGTCGCGCGAAGGATGGCGCCGTTTCACGCACCGTGGCGACAATCCTCGCTCGCCTCCGCGGTACTGGAGGCGACCCGCGTCCGTGAGGGCGTCACCGGAACGGCTGGAGGCAACCCTGGCGCGTATCCTTCGAAATCGGATCGGTCTTGTGCCGCCGGAGACGTCGGACGAGAGCGTACGCTCGAGTCGCCGGTGGAGAGCTTCCGTACCCACAGTGCCGCTGGGTTTGAACGAAGGCCGCTATTTGGCGCTGCGCTCGTCGGTCAACCGGGATTCCGGTGACGCAGCCAACCCGCGATTCATGGCGTAAGCGTCCGGACCACAAGAAATCCGGAGTTATGGCTTTGGGTCTCGGCATCGCCGGTTTCGCGCTTCGCCGCACGAATGTACGACGGTACGCAAAGCCGGCAGCCGCCGAGCGTCACGCGAACGAAACACGCTCCGCTCTCCGAGGGGCTCCCGTCAGAAGGCGCACCCTCGTAATTCTCGTGCCAGCAGTCCTGCGTTCGCTCCCACACGTTTCCCGGCATGTCGTGCGAGCCAAAGCCGTTTGCGGGACAGGTTCCCGCGGGGGAAGTCCAGGCGTGGCCGTCGTCGCAGGAAACGCCCAGGTCTTTGCCTACACCGCCGGACTGGTCGGCACCGTTCGCGGTGCGGCACTGACCGCTCTCGCTGTCGCCCCAGTACCGCGACGCGGTCGTCCCCGCTCGTGCTGCGTATCCCGTTCCGATTCGCTCAACAGCCGGTGGCGCCTTCCGGCTTTCCGGGACAGCCAGCGAACGCACGCCTGCCCATCGTCCCAGTTCACGCAGACGACCGGATGAGAACCGGTCTGGTCAAATCCCGGAATCCGCAGGTCCCAAAGAGCCCTTCCCGCCGTTTGCCGTTCCTCAATGCCCAGAAAGAGGCGAAATTCCGGTAGCGGGTTTCCGATACGAACTGGCCGTATTCGGCACGGGTCACCGGATACGCCCCAATCGCAAACGGCTCGCGAATTGTGACCGTACGCACCGGACCCTCGTCGTCCGTTCGGCCCACTTCGCTTGACGGCGAGTCCATCCGGGAGGATCCGGCCGGCACGACCGCCGTCTTCGGGCACGCCGCGCAGTCCCGGAACACCAGGCCCGACGACGACGCCAGCCGCCGTTCTTGCGCCCGTCGGCGTTCCGCTTCCGCCAGCCGGCGGTCTTCGAACTCCCGCAACTCCGATGGGGTAAGCGACCGGGCCACCCGAATTCCGACGTCGCCGTCCCGGTACTCGGGGCGGAGCCAACTGCGGTCCGCCGAGCGGAGGAGATCCGGAGAACTGCTCCAGGAGCCGCCCCGAAGCAAACGATGCGTGCACCCTCGGACGATCCGGGCCCTTCCGTCGGAAGGCGCGCCCTCGTAGTTCTCGCTCCAGCAATCGTGCGTCCACTCCGACGCGTTTCCCAGCATATCGTGCAGTCCGAAGCCGTTCGCCGCATAGCTTCCCACAGGGGACGTCCAGGCGTGACCGTCATCGCAGGAAACGCCTCCGTCCAGACCGCTCGCCTCGTCCGCACCGTTCGCATGGCGGCATTGAGCGCTCTCGCCGTCGCCCCAGAATCGCGAAGCGGTCGTCCCGGCTCTTGCCGCGTACTCCCACTCCGCTTCGCTCAACAGCCGGTAGCGCTTCCCGGCTTTCCGCGACAGCCAGCGAACGTACGCCTGCGCGTCGCGCCAGCTCACGCAGACCGCCGGATGGGACCCCGTCTGGGGATACCCCGGACTGCGCCAGCTCCGTCCGCGCTGGCTCGCCCAGTCGCCGTCTCGATAGACCCAGCACGCGTTTCCGCTCCGGTAGCCGGTCTCCGACACGAACCATGCGTATTCCGAGCGGGTGATCTCGTGCACCCCCACCGCAAACGGCTCGCCGATCGTCACGCGACGCACCGGACCCTCGACGTCCCTTCGCCCGTCTTCGTTCGCCGGCGAACCCATCCGGAAGGATCCGGCAGGCACGATCGCCATCGTCGGGCAATCCGCACAATCGCGAAACCTGTCGCCCGCCGAAAACGTCAAAGGCCCGTAAGCCGTCGGGACAGTCTCTTCCTGCGGACCGCCGGCGCAACCGGAAAGAAGCGGCAGCGCGACGAGAAGCGCCGGCAGAGGGTGGGCGCGCCGTCGCCGACCGTCCCGCGCCGGCAAGTCGCCCAAGTTCAACATCCGGTCGCTCCGTCCTGCAGGCGTCGACGCACGTACCGTCCGACGAGGAGACACTGAGGTGCTTCGACGAATACCCGAAGCCCTTCTCTTTGACAAGCTGACCGCTTGACCGGCGATTCCGGGAGCGCGCTCGCCCATGTCGACAGGGCGGCATCGAGGAAGCCGCACTCGCCTCCTCTCCTGCGCCTTCGCTTCAGGTGACCGCCTCTCTCCGGTCGGTGCGAAACGCCTCCCAGGCGCGGCTGGCCATGACCCGTTCGATCACGGCCACCGCATCCCAGACGTCGACATACCGCACGTACAACGGCGCAATTCCGAATCTGAGGATATCCGGGTCCCGAAAATCGGGAACGACGTCTTGCGAGACGAGCGCGCGGGCGATCGCGTATGCCTCCGGGTGGCGGAACGAAACCTGGCTGCCGCGCCTTGCGGGATCCCTCGGGCTGGCGAGGCGCAATCCGTATCCGGCGAGTCTCTCGTCGGCCAGCGAGACGAACAGGCCGGTGAGGCGGCGCGACTTCTCCGCGAGTTCCTCGATGCCGACGCCCTCGAAGCACCGCACGCCGTCGAGGACCGCGGCGAGCGAGAGAACGGGCGGCGTGCCGACGAGGCACTTGTCGATGGAATCCGCCGGCCGGTAGCCCGGCTCGAAGCCGAATTGGTTCGCGTGACCGAACCAGCCGGTGACGGCCGGCTCGAAGGATCCGACGGCGTCTTTCGAGACGTAGACGAAGGCAGGCGCGCCCGGGCCGCCGTTCAGAAACTTGTACGTGCAGCCGACCGCGAAGTCCACGTTCCGCCGGTTGAGATCGACCGGGATCGCTCCGGCCGAGTGGCACAGGTCCCATACGACCGGCACCTCCATCGCCCGGCAATGCGCCGCGATCGATTCCATGTCCTGCACGGCGCCCGTCCGGTAGTCGACGTGCGAGAGAACCGCAAGCGCCGTGTCCCGGTCGACGGACTCGACGATCCGGGCCGGATCCGCACGAACCAGCTCCCGCTCTCCGCCGAGGAGACCGGTCAGGCCTTCGAGAATGTACATGTCGGTCGGAAAACTGCCGCGCTCGGTCACGATCCGCGTCCGGCCGCCGTCGCGCCGGAGGAGCGCGGCCGCCAGCTTGAACAGGTTGACCGAGGTGGAATCGCAAACGATCACTTCGCCTTCCGAGGCCCCGATCAGGGGCGCGAGGGCGTCGCCCGCCTTGCGGGCGAGATAGAACCATCCAGAGTCGAGCCATCCCCGGATGAGACGGGTGCCCCACTCCCTCTCGACCAGCTCGCGGAGGCTCGCCGACGTCGTCTTCGGCAGCGCCCCCAGCGAGTTGCCGTCGAAATAGAGGACGCCGTCCGGTAGCGCGAACCGCTCGCGGCATCGGGCCAGGCTGCAGGCCTCGTCGAGACGCAGGAACTCTTCCCGCTTCATGGCGGGCTCACGCGGCGTCTCTCGCCGGAAGGCACGGGAGGTCAATCTCGATCGACAAGAGCCGAATCCTTCTCGACCCGCCAAGCCCGTCACGGACGGGAGCGCCGGGCATTCGCGCAAGGCTCCGGCCGGGAAACGGCGGCGTAGCGGGCGCAGCGGCGGGGCGGTGGTGCCTAGGGACGGAATCGAACCGCCGACACGCGGATTTTCAGTCCGCTGCTCTACCGACTGAGCTACCTAGGCAGAATGGCCCGCCGACTCGGCGCGGGCTTCGCGCTCCGCACATTAATACCGACTTCGCCGCCTTTCGTCCAGACGCGCGGATTCGCTCCGAACTCCCTCGAACCGCGCTCCGTCCCGAGCGCGCAGATCCAAACGGGCTCGCCTTGCCGTCGCCGCTACGCGCCCGCTCCCTGCCCCACGAGGCGTTCCACCGAACTCGCGACCGCGGCGACCGACGTGACGTCGAAATCCGACTTGTCCGGCTCGTTGGCGTTGAACGGGACCTCGATGCCGAAGGTCTCCTCGATGGCGAAGATGAGCTCCACGACGGCAAGGGAATCGACCCCCAGCTCCTCCATGGTGGAGGCGGCGGTGACCTGATCGCGTTCCAGCATGGCTTTCTCGGCGACCAGTTCGATGATCTGGTCGAGGATGCTCTGGCTCATCGGTCCGTCTCGCTCTCGGGAGAAGTCCCAGCCGGTTCGTGGCGGCGGGGATGGGGCGATTGTAGCCGGTTCCGACCCGATTAGGAAGTTGCGCCCGACGCTCCTCTGCCGAGGCAGGCCGACGGAGCGGGCGAATCTGCGCCGCCGGGCGCCCGCCGCGGACCGGTCTGCGGAACGGACCGGTGCGCCGCCCGCGGGAAGGAGGAAGACGGCCGGCCGGTCCGGCAGCGCCGCGCGGCCTGAGGACGTCAGCTCTCCCGACCGGCGAGGCCGGCATGGGCTTCGAGCGCGTTCTCGAGCAGGCAGGCGATGGTCATGGGACCGACGCCGCCGGGAACGGGCGTGACCGCGCCGGCGACCGAACGGGCTTCCTCGAAGGCCACGTCGCCGACCAGCCGCGTCTTTCCTTCGCCCCGCTCCGGCGCGGGAATCCGGTTGATCCCCACGTCGACGACCGTGGCGCCCGGCCGGATCCAGCTGCCCCGCACCATTTCCGGTCGGCCGACCGCCGCCGCCAGAACGTCGGCTTCCCGGCAGAGGGCGGGCAGGTCCCGGGTCCTCGAATGGGCGACGGTCACCGTGGCGTTCGCGGCGAGGAGAAGCTGGGCCAGCGGCTTGCCGACGATGTTCGAGCGCCCGACCACGACCGCCCTCGCCCCCGAGAGGTCGCCGAGCCGGTCGCGGACGAGAAGCATGCATCCCTTCGGCGTGCAGGGCACGAGCCCCGGTCTCCCGGACGCGAGACGCCCGGCGTTCGCCACGTGAAACCCGTCCACGTCCTTGGCCGGGGGAACGGCGTCCAGCACGAGGCTCTCCGGCACGTGTCCGGGAAGCGGCAATTGCACCAGAATCCCGTGAACGCCGTCGTCGTCCGCGAGCGACCGAACCTCGCTCAGGAGGCGTTCCACGGGGACGTCGGCCGGAAACCGGCGCTCGATCGAGCGCATTCCGACCTCGCGGGCCCTTCGCGTCTTGTTCGCGACGTAGACTCGGCTGGCGGGGTCGTCGCCGGCCAGCACCACCGCAAGGCAGGGCACCCCGGCCCCCGCCGCGCGGCCCCGTTCGATCCGGGACTTGACGTCCCGGATCAGCCTGTCCGCGAACGCCTTTCCGTCGATGATACGCGCCGTCACCGCCGACCTCCGCCCGATCGTTCCCGATTCCCGAGAGGCAGCGCGCGCCGCGTCCCGGGGAGCCGGGACGGGAGTCGGTCAGGACCGGGGTCGAGCCGACGCCGCACTCGAACCTGCGCTCGCGGGATGTCCGCTTTCCCTACCGTCTCTCGAACAGCCGTTCAAGGTCCTCGATCTTCATCTCGACGTAGGTGGGGCGGCCGTGGTTGCATTGTCCGGAATGCGGCGTGGCTTCCATCTTTCTCAGCAGCGCGTTCATCTCCGCCTGGGAAAGCGCGTCGCCGGAACGGTAGGAGCCGTGGCAGGCCATCCGGGAGCAAACGGCCTCCAGCCGGGAAAGCAGCGACTCGGCCGCGCCGGTCTCGGCGAGGTCGGCCGCGAGGTCGCGGAGCAGCGCTTCGCACCGGACCGTGCCGAGCAGCGCCGGGACTTCCCGCACGCACAGCTGTCCCGGCGCCATCGGCTCGATCGAGAGCCCGAGCTTCCGAAGATCCTCTCGCGCGGCGAGGAGCCGCTCGCAATCCGCCTCCGGCAGCTCGACCACGTCCGGGATCAGGAGCGGCGTCCGCAGGACGCCCTCCTCCCGCAACTCCGCCTTCAACCGTTCGTAGACGATCCTCTCATGGGCGGCGTGCTGGTCCACCAGCACGATTCCCTCCCGCGTCTCGGCCACGATAAAGTTGCCGTGCAGCTGGGCGCACGCCGCTCCCAGCGGAAATTCCCGCTCCCGCTCCTTCGGCGGCGCCGTCGGGCGCGCCTCGGGCGGCGCCTCGAAGAGGACGGGACGCGCGCCTTCGCCGGAGCGATAGGGCGCCGTCGGCGGCGGAACGGGACCTACGCCCCGAAAGGCGCGAACGGCCGCTTCCCCGGCGGACGGCGCAGCGCGATGACCGGCGTGGGAAATCGCGTCGCGGACCGACTTCACGACGATCGCGCGAATCTCCGCGGCGTCCCGAAAACGCACCTCCGTCTTGGCCGGATGCACGTTCGCGTCGAGTCGGTCCGGCGGAGTCTCGACCCACAGCGCCACGGCCGGGTAGCGTCCGCCGGGCAAGAGATCCCGGTAGGCGCCCCGCACCGCGCCGAGGACGAGCGAGTCCCGGACCGGTCGCCCGTTTACGAAGATGCGCATGGCGTTGCCGCGCGACCGGTTGTGGGTCGGAAGCCCCGCGAGGCCCCGGACCGAACAGACCTCCGTCCGGCGCTCGACCTCGACCGAATCGTCGAGGAAGGAACCGCCCATCACCCGGCCGATGCGACGGCGCCTCGCCTCGGCCTCGTCCCCCTCCTCCGGCGCGAGGCGCAGGGTCTCGCGGGCGCCGTTGCGGAGAACGAACCCGACGGACGGATTCGCGCAAGCCAGGGCCCGGACGGCCTCCGCCACCTCCATCGACTCCGACCGCTCGCCGCGCAGGAACTTGAGCCGCGCGGGCGTCGCGTGGAATAGGTCTCTCGCCTCGACCCGGGTGCCTCGCGGCAAGGCGGCCGGGCGGGGCTCCCCGACCCGGCCCGCGTCGACCTCGATGCGCCATGCGCCGTCAGCGCCGGCGTGCCGGCTGGTCAGCGAGAAGCGGCTGACGCCGGCGATCGCGGCCAGGGCTTCGCCGCGAAACCCCATGGTGCGAATGGCGAATAGGTCGTCGTTCGGGAGCTTCGAAGTCGCATGCCGCTCGACGGCGAGCGCCAGCTGGTCCGCCGGAATGCCGTGACCGTCGTCGATCACCCGAATCAGACGCCGTCCGCCGTCCTCGATCTCGACTTCGACGTTCGAGGCGTCGGCGTCGAGGGCGTTCTCGACCAGCTCCTTGACGGCGGAGGCGGGCCGCTCCACGACCTCGCCCGCCGCGATGCGGTTGATCGTGCGGGTGTCCAGCCGACGTATGCCGCCGGCTGCCGGGACCGGGCTCTCCATGGCCTCAGTATACGGCCTTCGAAGCCCGATCAGGTATCGAACCTGCACGAAGTCCCGAGCGTCCGGGACGAGGGGAACGATCGCCGGCGGTTCGCCTCCCCGTCCCGACGGGCGGGCGACGCGTCAGGAGTCGATGTCCTCCGGATCCGCCTCCCCGGGCGAGGTGACGATTCCGGATTGCCGCAGACGCTCGAGTTCCGCCGCCGGATCGATCGCGTTCTCGCGCCGCAGGACGCGCTCCCGGATGCCGAAGACCCGATGCACCAGCGGGGTCGCGCCGAACAGGGTTCCGTCGTCGTCGGGCTCGTACTCGCTGTCGACCAGGGTACGGATCGCCGGGTCGGCGTCTTCGGCGTCGAGGGTCGCCAGCAGCAGCGCTTCCGTCCGGCTGGCCGGACCGCCGGCGGGTTCCGCGATCGCGAGCGCCTCGCGCGCGGCGCGAAGGGGATCCGGCTCGATCGGCGATACGGCCGACGCGTCCGGGACCGGCAGGGTATCGGTGTCCGGCATGACGATCGGTTGGTTGGCGATCGACGTGAAGGGGTCGGGACCCTGGTGCAGCAGCCCGAGTTGGCGTCGAACCTGGTTGTCGCCGCAGCCGGCGAGCAGCGCCGCCGCAAGAGACGTCGCGAGAACGGTTCGATGGCTCTTCCGAATCATGCAGGACTCCTCGCAGCTTCTCTCATCGCCGGACCACCAGCAGAATCACTCCCAGAAATATAGCGCAATCCGCCGGATTGAAAGCGTAGGGGTTGCGCAGCCCGCAGCACGAGACGTTGAGGAAGTCGTGCACGGCTCCGTAGACCAGGCGATCGACCGCGTTTCCGAGGGCGCCGCCGGCGACCAGTCCGCAGGCCGCGTTGTGCCAGAATTGCGGAACGCTTCGCGTCCAGACGAGGAGGCCGATCCCGACCGCGACCGCGACCGCCGCCAGGAACAGGGAGAGGTCTCCGGATTCGCCGAACAGGCCGAAATTGATCCCCGGATTCCAGGTGCGGACCACGCGGACGAAGGGCAGGATTTCGCGCCCCTCCGCCAGAATCGGGACGTTCAGCGCCCAGGCCTTGGCGGCCCGGTCGATCGCGACGACCGAAGCCGCGACCGCAATTCCGCGCCAGGCGCCGATTTCCATTGCGCTACCGGCGTTTCAGAACCGACGCGCAGCGGACGCAGATGCCGTCCGTCGTGTCTTCCAGCACCCGCCAGCAGCGGTCGCAGCGTTCGCCCGGGGCGGACTCGACCAGAACGGAGACGCCGGGGACGTCCTCCAGGCGGAACGCGTTCGCCGGCCCCGCGCCGTCCCGGACGCGGATTGCCGAGACGATGCAGAGTTCGGCAAACGCCGTCTCGTCGAGCGCGGCCGCCAGTTCCGCGTCCTCGACGTGGACGGTGCAGAGGGCTTCGAGCGCCGATCCCATGCGCTTCTCGCGCCGCGCTCCCTCGAGCGCGCCGGTGACCGCGCGCCGTACCGCGCGAAGCCGGTGCATGGAAGCGGCCAGGTCCGGATCCCGCCAGTTCGGGGGCGTCTCCGGGTAGAGCTGCAAATGGATCGAATTGTCGTCGTCGTCGCCGAAGCGCCGGATCCAGGCTTCCTCGGCCGTGAAGCACAGGAGCGGCGCCAGCCACCGGCAGACGCGATGGAACAGCGCGTCGAGCACGGTCCTGCACGAACGCCGCTCGATCGAATTCGCCGCGGCGCAATACAGCACGTCCTTGCGGACGTCGAAGTAGAACGACGACAGGTCGTTGGTGCAGAAGTTGAACAGCATGGTGAAGGCGCGCTGGAAGGCGAAGGCGTCGTAGGCCGTTCGGATCCCGTCGTCGAGTTCCGTCAGGCGATGGAGCACCCAGCGTTCCAGATCCGGCATGAGCGAGCGGCCGATGCGTTCCGAATCGTCCCAACCGTCGAGGTTGCCGAGCAGAAAGCGCAGGGAATTGCGAAGCCGGCGGTAGGAATCCGCGTTCGACTTGAGAATTCCCGGCCCGATGCGGAGGTCTTGCGCCGTGTCGGAACTCGCGATCCAGAGCCGCAGGATGTCCGCGCCGTAGTCCCGGATGACTTCCTGCGGCGCGACGATGTTGCCCTTCGACTTGGACATCTTCTCGCCGTTCTCGTCCAGCACGAAGCCGTGGGTGAGGACCGCGTGATACGGGGCCCGCCCCCGGGTTCCGCAGCCCTGCAGCAGGGAAGAGTGGAACCATCCTCGGTGCTGGTCGGTGCCCTCGAGATAGAGCGACGCCGGCCACAGGGCCGGGTCCCGGTCGGCCAGGGCGAAGGCGTGCGTGCTGCCGGATTCGAACCAGACGTCGAGAATGTCGTCGATCTTCGTCCAGTCGTCCGGGTCGCGCTCCGGCCCGAGAAACCTCGCCGCGGCGCCCGGCAGGAACCACGCGTCCGCCCCGCCGTCGCGGAAGGCCTCCGCAATGCGCTCGTTGACCTCCGGGTCGCGAAGCAATTCGCCGGTGCGACGGTTCTGGAAGCAGGCGAGCGGGACTCCCCAGGCGCGCTGGCGCGAGATGACCCAGTCCGGACGAATCTCGATCATGTTTCGCAACCGCCGTCCGCCGGCTTCCGGCACCCAGCGAACGCGACGGTTGATCGACCGGAGCGCCCGCTCGCGAATCGTCGCGCCGTCCTCGTCCAGGCCGTCGTCAAGCGGCGTGTCGACGCCGATGAACCATTGCTGCGTGTTGCGGAAGATCAGCGGCGCCTTGGACCGCCAGCTATGCGGGTAGGCATGCTGCAGGCGCCCCTGCGCGAAGAGCCTTCCCGATTCCCGGAGCCGCTCCGACACGGCCCGGTTCGCGCCGCCCTCCTTGCCGTTCGGCCGGAAAACGGCCTCGCCGGCGAAAAACGGGACGGTATCGACGAAGCGGCCGTCCTCGTCGACGTTATGCGAGAGCGGGATTCCCTTTTCGACCGCAAGTTCGTAGTCGTCGGCGCCGTGCGACGGCGCGACGTGCACGAAGCCGGTGCCCGTGTCCTCGGTCACGAACCGGGCTTCGTGGAGCGGCACCTCGTAGTCCCAGAAACCCTCCGCGCCGGCGGCGCCGCGCAGGGGATGCGCACAGACGGTCCCGGCGAGCCCCTCGGCGTCGCCCTCGCGCTCGAACGACTCGACGCGGGCTTCCGCAAAGACGCCCTCGGCGAGGGAATCGGCCAGCGCCACCCTGTCGCCGGGCTTCGCCCAGTTGTCCGCCGGGGCGGCGACGACCCGATACACGCCGTACGGCACGTCCGACGACCAGGCGATCGCCCGGTTCGAAGGGATCGTCCAGGGCGTGGTGGTCCAGATCAGGACCGACGTGCCTTCGAGTTTCGGGGCGCCGGCCCTCACTACCGGAAACGACACCGTCACCGTCGGCGAGGTCCGGTCGTAATACTCGATCTCCGCCTCGGCGAGCACGGTGCGCTCGACCGAGGACCACATCACCGGCTTCGAGCCGCGGTAGAGGGAGCCGTTCATCAGGAACGTATGAAACTCGCGCACGATCGCGGCCTCGGACTCCCGTGCCATGGTCGTGTAGGGGTCGCTCCAGTCGCCGCCGATGCCGAGGCGGAGAAATTCCTCGCGCTGGACGCCGATCCAGTGCTCCGCGAACTCCCGGCACGCCTTGCGCAGCTCGGCCACCGGAACGTCGTCCTTGTTGCGACCCCTCGACCGGAAGTCCTCCTCGACCTTCCACTCGATCGGCAGCCCGTGGCAGTCCCAGCCCGGCACGTAGCGGGCGTCCGTTCCCAGCATCTGCTGGGAGCGGTAGACCATGTCCTTCAGGATCTTGTTGAGCGCGTGGCCGATATGCAGATGGCCGTTGGCGTAGGGAGGGCCGTCATGCAGCACGAACAGGGGCCGCCCCCGGCTCGCTTGCCGCTGGCGCCGGTGAAGGTCCACGCGCTCCCATCTCGCCAGCAGGTCCGGCTCGCGCCTGGGGAGTCCGGCGCGCATCGGGAAGTCGGTCCTTGGCAGGAAGAGCGTTTCGCGATAGCTCGCACCGCTTGACGCCGGAGACCGGTCGTCGGACATTCGGGCCTCCCGGGAGGACGGATTGGGGGATCGGGCTTGATTGCACGGGGCGCGACCTTATAGCAACCCCGCGCAGGATCGTCCAATATGGGGGGCCGTAGGTCCCGGTCGTCGGGGCGGCCGGCAGGCGCAACCGCGGCCGACGCCTTCGGGCGGGCCGGTGCAGGAGGAAGTCTCGACATGCGCATCGTCATCCCCGCCCTTTCCCTGATTCTCGCCTCGTCCCTTGCCGTCGCCGCCCCCGAGCCCAGACTCGTCGACGAGTACTGGGAGGGTTCCGGCTCCGCGGGTCCGGTCGACCACTCCGCCTGGGACGCGTTTCTGGCGGAGTACGCCCGCCTCGACGGGGACGGGTTGCGACGGATCGACTATTCGGCCGCGTCCGCCGGGCGCGGCGCCCTGCAGGACTATCTGGCGCTGCTGCAGTCCGTCGACCCGACGACCTTGCCGCGTCCGGAGCAATTCGCGTATTGGGCAAATCTGTACAACGCGGCGACGGTCGAGGTGGTGCTCGCGGCCTATCCGGTCGAGAGCATCCGCAAGATCGGCGGCAGCCTGTTCTCTCCCGGCCCCTGGGGCGAGGAAGTGGTCACGGTCGCCGGGCGGGCGCTGTCGCTCGACGACATCGAACACGGAATCCTGCGGCCGATCTGGGGCGATCCGCGAATCCACTACGCGGTGAATTGCGCATCCGTCGGGTGCCCGAACGTCGGCGCGAGCGCGTTTCGGGCCGAGGGGCTGGAGGAAGCGCTGGACGCGGCGGCCCGGGATTACGTCAATCACCCCCGCGGCGCCGAGGTCCGGAACGGGCGGCTCTACGTGTCCTCGATCTACGACTGGTTCGATGTCGATTTCGGCGGCGACGACGCCGGGGTGATCGCGCATCTCCGGTCGTTCGCGGATCCGGAGCTGGCCGGGGCGCTGGAGGGGATCACGCGCATCTCCGGCGACGACTACGACTGGGCGCTGAACGACGTGCGATAGGCGGGTCGATGCCGCGCTACCGCATCCGGGTCGAGTATCACGGCGGTTTCTTCCGTGGCTGGCAGCGGCAGGCCTCGGCGCGCACGGTGCAACAGACGCTGGAGGAAGCGGTCGCCGCGGTCTGCCGCGAGGAGACGGCGATCGTCGGGGCCGGACGCACCGATTCCGGCGTGCACGCGCTGGGTCAAGCGGCGCATTTCGATCTCGAGGCGGAGTGGGAAGGCGGCCGTCTCCGCGACGCCGTCAATAGCCAATTGTGGAAGGCCGGGGTCGCGGTCCTTCAAGCGGAGCGCGCTTCGGACGACTTCCATGCGCGCTTCGACGCGATCGAACGCAGCTACAGCTACCGGATCGCACTGCGGCGCGCGCCGCTGGCGCTGGAGCGCGGACTGGTCTGGCGCGTGGGTCGGAACCTGGATGCGGACCGGATGCGGCGCGCGGCTTCGTTCCTGACCGGGCGGCACGATTTCACGACCTTCCGTGCCGTTCACTGTCAGGCGTCCTCGCCGCTGCGCACCCTGGATGCGCTGGACGTGGTCCGGGACGGCGACCGCATCGAGATCCGGGCGCGGGCGCGGAGTTTTCTGCAGCACCAGGTTCGCAGCATGGTCGGAACGCTGGAGCGGGTCGGCGCCGGCGCGTGGCGCCCCGAGGAAGTGCGGGCGGCGCTCGAGGCGCGAGACCGCGCGGCCTGCGGACCGGTGGCGCCGGCGGACGGGCTGTATCTGGAGCGGGTGCGCTACGCGTCCGGGTCCGGAGCGCAGGATCGGCTGCCGGAGGCGACCGACGCCGATATAGTGGAGCGCGAGCGGCCCCGTAGCTCAGACGGAAGAGCGACCGCCTCCTAAGCGGTAGGTCGGAGGTTCGATCCCTCCCGGGGTCGCCAGACCGCGACGGCCGACGCGGAGTCCGCGGTCGTGCCGGCGGACGGCCGCACACGGGCTGTCGGGGAAGAAGTCGTGCGATCCGTCCCGGATTTTTCGCTCGAGGAGGAGTCGCTCGCGGCGCTCTCTCCCGGCGCGCGCGTTTGCGGCGTGGACGAGGCCGGACGCGGCCCGATCGCCGGCCCGGTGGTCGCCGCCGCCGTGGCGCTCGATCCCTTTCGCTTGCCTTCGGGAATCGACGATTCGAAGCGGCTTTCGCCGGCCCGGCGTGCGGAGGTCGCGCTAGCGATCCGGCAGACGTCCGCGGTCGGCGTGGGTCTCGCCGACGTGGAGGAGATCGAGCGCCTGAACGTCCTGGTCGCCGCGATGCTCGCCATGCGGCGCGCGATCGAGGCGTTGCCGGTCGCGCCGGATCTGGCCCTCGTCGACGGCAACCGGCTCCCGGACGGGGAGGGGCTTTCCTGCCGTTTGCGTGCCGTCGTCCGGGGCGACAGCAAGAGCCTTTCGATCGCGGCCGCCTCCGTCGTCGCCAAGACGTACCGGGACGGGATCATGCAGGCGATGGCGCGGGACTTTCCGGGCTACGGCTGGGAGCGGAACGCCGGCTATCCGACGGCGGAGCACGTCGCGGCGCTCGACCGCCACGGCGCGACCCCGCATCACCGGGCGACGTTCGCCCCGGTCCGGCGGGCGTTGGCGCGGGCCGGAACCGGGAGCCTCCGGCAATGACCGGGTTTCGGCGGAGGCTTGCCGAATCGGGCGGCAGAAGACGGAGTCTCCGGTTGACATCGACGGGATTCCATGCTTCCATACTTGTATGCAAGGCAACGACAAGGGAGGACATCATGTCGCTCTATGGCCGCTTCATTCGCAAGATTCTCGCTGCAGGGACGGTTGCCGCCGTGGCGGCAGCGGGAACTGCGCAGGCGCAAGACACCAGAATCGCCGTGCTGTTCCTCGACTCCCAGGGCTTCTTCGGAGGCATCCAGAAGGGGATCGTCGAGGGAGCGGCAGATTCGAACGTAGAGCTTATCTCGAGCAATTCGGAGGGCGACCCGGCGATCGAGTCGGAGTTTCTCGACACGGTGGTCGGAGCCGGTGTCCAGGCCGTGATCATGTCGCCGGTTTCGGTCGAGGCGTCGGTTCCGGCGATCGAGCGGGTGGCCGAGGCGGGCATTCCGCTGGTTTGCTACAACACCTGCCTGTCCGAGGCGGACACCGCACGTCTGGCCGGCGGTCTCGTGACCACCAACCAGTTCGACTTCGGCAAGGGCGTCGGCGAGGTCGCCGCACGGTACGTCGCCGACTCCGGAGAGACGGCGCGCGTCGGTATCCTGAATTGCGACCGCTACGAGGCCTGCCAGCAACGTAAGAGCGGGTTTCTCTCGGCTCTGGACGAGGCCGGAGTCGCGTACGAGATCGTATCGGACCAGGAGGGCTTCATCGCGGACGAAGCCACCCAGACCGCAACGGAAATGCTGACCGCACATCCGGACATAAACCTGATGTGGACCGCCAACGAAGGCGGCACCATCGGCGCGGTCCTCGGCGTTCAGGCCGCAGGGCTCGGCGGCGAGACCGCCGTTTTCGGATCGGACATCAGCCAGCAGATCGCCGAGATGCTCCAGGACGGGGAGGTGCTCAAGGCCGTCATCGCACAGCAGCCGCAGGAGATGGGGCGCGAAGCCGTCCAGATCGCCTTGAAGCTGATGGGGGGTGAAACGGTCGTAGACAAGCTGATCTACATTCCGACCCTCATCGTTCAGGCCAGCGAACCTGACGGAATTGCCGCGTGGCTCGAGGCGCACAAGGACGGAATTCCGTAACTCGGAACGGCGTTCCCGGAAGGTGGGGCGGCCATGGTCCGCTCCGCCTCTCCCTGTTCTGCGCATAGCCCGGCGCGGATCTCGCTTCGCCGGGCTGGACGATGGTGACGCCTGCACCCCTCTCCCGCGGGGCCAGGGCCAAATACCGGCTCGTTTCCCATCAAAACGAATTGGGCCTGTTGCTGGCGCTGGTCGTACTGGTGGCGGTGTACTCGCAGATTGCGCCCAATTTCCTGACCGATCGCAACCTGATCAACGTTCTGCGCTCGGCGTCCTACGTGGGCATCGTCGCCTTCCCCATGACGCTGGTGATTATCGCCGGTGAAATCGACATCAGCGTCGGACCGACGGTGGCGTTCTTCGGCGTCGCTTTCGCGCATCTGGTCGCCGGTTTCGGGGCGCCGATCCCCGTCGCGATTCCCCTGGTGATCCTTGCCGGCGCCCTGGTCGGCGCGTTTGCCGGCTATACCCGCGTCGCCTTCGGCGTTCCCACCTTCATCGCGACTCTGGCTCTTTGGAGCGCCATGCGCGGGGCGGCGCTCTGGTGGACGGACGCCCTTCCGGTACTCATCCCGAGCAAGGCGTTCCGGACCGTTCTCGGCGGGGACGCTCTCGGGCTACCGGTCGTGGCCTGGATCATGTTCGCGACGTTTCTGGCCTTCGCCTATATCGCTCGATTCACCCGCTACGGTCGGCATGTCTACGCGGTCGGGGCCAACCCCGCCGCCGTCGAAGCGCTGGGAATCAACCTCTCCCGGGTTCGAATCCTGGTCATGGCGTCCGTCGGCGCCATGGCGGCCCTGGTCGGCATCCTGATCGACGCGCGGCTCGGCTCCGGCAACGCCAACGCCGCCACCGGGATGGAGTTCGACGTGATCGCCGCGGTCATCGTCGGCGGCACGCTCCTTACCGGCGGACACGGACGGATGACCGGCACGCTGCTGGGGGTCCTGGTGATCGCGGTGTTGTCGAACGGTCTGGTTCTGACCGGAGTGGACCCGGACGTGCAGCAGGTCGTTCGCGGCGCGGTCATCCTGGTCGCCGTCTTGGTGAACGCGTGGCTGGCACGCAGGTCGGGCAGGATCTGACCCGTGCGGTGCGCACCCCTCCTGGAATTGCGCGGCGTCGACATGCGTTTCGGTGCCGTCCAGGCCCTGACCGGCGTCGATCTCGCACTCCATCAGGGAGAGGTGCTGGGCCTCATGGGAGACAACGGCGCGGGGAAGTCCACCCTGATTCGGATTCTGGCCGGGAATCTCGCTCCCACCGGCGGAGAACTGCGGGTCGGGGGGCGAACCGCTCGACTGTCAGGGCCGTCGGACGCGAGGCGACACGGCATTGAGGTCGTCTATCAGGATCTGGCGCTTTGCGACAACCTGTCGGCTGCGGAGAACGTATTTCTGGGTCGGGAGATTGTCCGTTCTTTAGGCCGGACTCCGATTGCGGTCCACTTTCGGGCCATGCGCAAGCGGGCGGCCGAACTGTTTCGCGAGCTGGATTCCGACACCAGGGCCGAGCAGTTGGTGAATAGCATGTCGGGAGGCCAGCGGCAGGCGGTCGCCATAGCCCGCACCCGCCTGAACGAATCGAGAGCCGTGCTCCTCGACGAGCCGACGGCTGCCATCAGCGTGCGCCAGATCGAGCAGGTTCTCCGCCAGATCGAAGGCCTGCGCGCGAGGGGCGTAGCTGTAGTCCTGATCTCCCACCGGATGCCGGACGTGTTTTCGGTCGCCGACCGCATTGCGGTACTCCGCCGGGGAGAGAAAGTAGCCGACCGCCCGACCGCGGAGACCTCGCCGGAAGAGATTACCGGCCTGATAACCGGCGCCATCGAGCGAATTTGACAATGGACCTAGCGTTGTATACAAGAATGCAATCGGCGCGGCACGGGAGACGCGATTGCCTAAATACGAGTTGTCCGCCAGCGAACGGGCCTATCGCGAAATCCGGCGCCGAATTCTCGGCATGGACATGGCTCCCAACTCGCCGGCGAACGAAGCGCGGCTTGCCGTCTCGCTCGGGATGAGTCGTACGCCGGTGCGGGAAGCGCTTACCCGCCTCTCCACCGAGGGGCTGATCGACCTGCGGGCCCGGGCCGGGACCATCGTGTCTCCGATCCGCCCGGAAGCTGTGCGAACCGCCCAGTTTGTCCGGGAGACGCTGGAGTTGCGCATCTTGCGCGAGGCGGCGAGTTCGTCGGACCGAAAGGCGCATTTCCGAATTGGTCAGACGATCGAGGAGCAGAAATTTGCCGTGGCCCAGGCGGACGTAGACGACTTTTACGGCGCCGACGACAGGATGCACCGGCTCTTTTGCGAACTGGCAGGCCGGGAGCCGGTCTGGCTGGTCATTTCCGACGCGAAGAAGCACATGGACCGAGTCCGGCGACTAAGTCTCCGTGAAGCGGACCTGGGCGAACTGCTCGAGGATCACGTGCAGATCGTGGATGCGATCTGCGCCGGGGACGAAGCCGCCGCACGCGGCGTGATGAAGGCTCACCTTCGCCGCGTACTCGCCGACCTTGACCGCATGACCGGAAAGCATCCGGAATACTTCGAACTCTCGGGGAAATCGCTGGGCCGACGGGAGGGGGCCGTTCCATGAACCTGACGGGAAAGATTGCGGTCGTGACCGGCGGAAGCAGCGGGATCGGCTTCGGAATCGCGAAGCGGTTCGCCGGGGAAGGCGCGGAAGTGGCGATTCTCTCCAACGACGCAAGGAGCCTGGATGCGGCTCGGGCGGCGATCGCCGACGGTTCCGGCGTCATCGGAATCGAGGCCGACATATCCCGGTCCGCCGACGTCGAGGCGTCGATGGCGGCGGTTGTGGCCGAGTTCGGAGGCATCGACTGCCTGGTCAATTCGGCCGGAATCCAGCGATACGGCACCGTGGTGGACACGCCGGAGACGGTGTGGGACGAAATAATGGCCGTCAACCTGAAGGGCGTGTACCTGGCGTCCAGGTTCGCCATTCCTGAGATCGCACGGCGCGGCGGCGGCTCGATCATCAACATCGCCTCGGTGCAGGCTTTCGCCTCGCAGTCCAACGTGGCGGCGTATACCGCCACAAAGGGGGCCATCGTCGCGATGACCCGGGCCATGGCGCTGGATCACGCCGCCGAGGGCATCCGGGTCAACGCCATCTGTCCCGCGTCCGTCGATACGCCCATGCTGCGATGGGCAGCGGAAACGTGGAAGGGCGAGCACACCGCCGAGGACACCCTCGCGGCGTGGGGAAGAGGGCATCCGATCGGGCGTGTGGGCCGCGTCGAGGAGGTTGCGGCGCTGGCGAATTTCCTGGCCGGCGACCAGTGCGGGTTCATGACCGGAGCGGATCTGAAGATCGACGGCGGCGTAATGTCGAAGCTCGGCATCGTTCTCCCCGAGTAGGAAACGGGCGGACCGGGAAGCGCAGTCATGAAATTCAGGCATCCCGACTATCTCAGGGCCCACATCCGGAGCATCGTCGAATTCTACTACCCGACATGCATGGATACGGAATTCGGCGGCTATATCAACCAATTGCGGGACGACGGATCGGTCTTCGACCGGATGACGAAGCACCTCGTCGGCACCTGCCGGTTCGTCTACAATTTCTCGCTTTCGTCGATCGTGCTGGGAGAAGACCGGTATCGCGACGCCGCGGCACACGGGGTGCGGTTCCTGCAGGAACGCCACCGGCAGGCGGACGGCGGCTATGCATGGGTGCTGAACGGCCGGGACGTCGACGACGGAACCCGCCACTGCTACGGACATGCGTTCGTCCTGCTCGCCGCGGCCGGCGCGCGCAAGGCCGGCGTGGAGGGAGCGGACGCGCTTCTCGAGGATGTCCACGCCTTGCTGGAGGCGCGGTTCTGGGAGCCGGACGCAAGGCTCTATGCGGACGAGATCCGGGCCGGGGACTGGTCCGCCGTCGAGGAATACCGCGGACAGAACGCCAACATGCACATGTGCGAAGCCATGATGGCGGCGCATGAGGCGACGGGAGCCGTTCCCTTTCTCGACCGGGCCGAGACGCTGGCGCAGCGCATCTGTATCGACCTCGCCGCACCGGCGGACGGCCTGGTCTGGGAGCACTATCGCCAAGACTGGACCCATGACTGGGAGTACAACCGGGACGATCCCCGAAACCTGTTTCGTCCGTACGGCTACCTGCCCGGACATTTTGCGGAATGGTCCAAGCTGTTGCTCCTCCTGCACCGGAACCGGCCGCGGGACTGGATGGTGCCGAAAGCGCGCTTCCTGTTCGATTCCGCGATGGACACGGCCTGGGTGCCGGAAACCGGGGCGATCCGGTACGCGTTCGCTCCGGACGGAGCCGTTCTGGACACCGACCAGTACTACTGGGTGTTCTCGGAGAGCCTCGCAGCGGCCGCGCTGCTGGCGCTGGAGACGGAGGAAGCGAAATACTGGCGCTGGTACGACCGATTCTGGACGTATGCGGACCGGAACTTCGTCGATCACCGGTATGGCGGCTGGTACCGGATACTGGATTCCGGCGGGTCCAGATACAGCGACCTCAAGAGTCCGCCGGCCAAGACCGACTATCATCCGCTCTCCGCCTGCCATGAGGTCCTTCAGGCGCTGCGGCGCGCGAATCGGAGTTTGCCGTGAACACGGAACGGGAAGCCGGACCGCACTCTCGCTCCGGTGATCCGGATGCGCTCCTGCGTCGTCTCGGCCGCGGCTTCTGCACCGCCGGAGCGCGGCGTCGTCAAGTCGCATGCCAGGGTATTGGCTCATGAGACGTCCGAGGATTGCAGACATCCGGGCGACTACGGTCGCGGTTCCGCTCGAAGCGCCGATCCGGCACTCGAACGGCGCGCATTGGGGAAGGTTCGTGCGCACCATTGTGGAGGTGGAGGCCGAAGACGGATTGATCGGACTCGGCGAGATGGGCGGGGGAGGAGAGTCGGCCGAGGCGGCGTTCCGCCAGCTCAAACAGTATCTGGTCGGGCACGACCCGTTCGAATTCGAGGCTCTCTGGTTTAAGGTCTGCAACCCGACCGCAAGCCTGTACAACAACCGTACCCAGCTTCACGCGGCGATCGAGTTCGCCTGCCTGGATATCGTCGGAAAGTCGCTCGGCGTTCCGGTCTGCGATCTCCTAGGCGGAAGGCTGCGCGATGCGGTCGACTTCGCGTCCTACCTGTTCTTTCGCTACGACGATCCAGATGCGGGCGGCGAGGTACGCACTGCGGACCAGCTGCTGGCGGCCGCCCACTCGCTGAAGAACCGCTACGGATTCCGCTCGCACAAGCTGAAGGCCGGCGTCTTTCCGCCGGACTACGAACTCGAGCTGTTCCGTGCGCTGGCGTCCGAGTTTTCTGGGGACAGCGTCCGTTACGACCCCAACGCGGCCTTCTCGGTGGAGCAGGCCATTCGATTCGGCCGGGCGATCGAGGATCTGAACAACGACTACTTCGAGGACCCCACTTGGGGGCTGAACGGGATGCGCCGGGTCCGGGAGGCGGTGCGAATTCCGACGGCGACCAATACGGTCGTGGTCGATTTCGAGCAACTGTCGGCGAACGTGCTGCACCCGGCGGTGGACGTCGTCTTGCTCGATACGACGTTCTGGGGCGGAATCCGCCGATGCGTGAAGGCGGCCGGCGTCTGCGAGACCTTTCAGCTGGGCATCGCCGTACACTCCTCGGGCGAACTCGGAATTCAGCTTGCGACCATGCTGCACCTCGGTGCCGTCCTGCCCGGCCTCGTCTTTTCGGCCGATGCGCATTACCACCACCTGCGCGACGACGTAATCCTGGGCGGCCCGATGAAATACGAGAACGGGGCGATCCGGGTCCCCGACGGGCCTGGCCTCGGCGTCGAGCTGGACCGCGACAAGTTGGCGGAATACGCGGAGCTCTTCCGCGAGTTCGGCGGGTATCCCTACGATCGGGATCCGGGCCGGGCCGGATGGTTCTCCCTGGTTCCGAATACGCGCTGGGCCGACCCGAGCGTGCCCGTAGAAGACATGGAATAGACCGATGACCCGACGAGTGCCCGCAGCGGCCGACTTCGCGCCCGCCGCAGACTTTCGCTCCCAGCTCTCGGAGTGTCCGGTCTGGGACGAACGCACCGGCAACCTGTATTTCGTGGACATCACCGGCAAGTCGGTGCATCGGATCTCGAACGGCAAGATGACGACCTGGAAGACGGGCGACTTTCCGACGGCGGTCGCGCTGAGAGCGGAGGGCGGGGCCGTCGTCGCACAGGCCTCGGGCGTCGGATTTCTCGATTTCGAAACCGGCGCGGTGCAGAAAGTCTGCATGCCCGATCCCACGCCGGGGAATCGCCTGAACGAATGCAAGTGCGACCCCTCGGGTCGATACTGGGCCGGCTCGATGCAGACCAACCTGAATCCGGACGGCAGCGAGCGGGCGATGGACCGCCACATCGGCGCGCTGTTTCGGCTCGACCCGGACGGCCGGGTCACGCGCCACACGGAGCCGGAGTTCGGGATTTCCAACACCATGGCGTGGTCCCCGGATCGGAGGAGGTTCTATTTCGGCGACACGCTGCGTAACGCGATCTTCGCCTTCGACTACGACGACGACAGCGGTGAGATCCGCGGGCGCCGAGTGTTGCTGGAGGGGTATCGGCACGGATTGCCGGACGGATCCTGCATCGATCACGACGGTTGCCTCTGGAACGCGCGCTGGGGCGGGGGACGGGTAATCCGCATCACTCCGGACGGGTCCGTGGACCTCGAGGTCGAGGTGCCGGTCACCAATCCGACCAGCTGCGCCTTTGCCGGTTCCGGGAGGCTGATCGTCACTTCCGCCAGATTCGGACTGAGCGAGCCGCAGCTTCGGGGGAACGCGCTCGAAGGTGCGGTACTGGTTGCGGAAACGGGCTACGACGGTCCGCCGGATTTTCGGTTTCGGGGCTGACCCGGCGCGGGGCGGCGGCGCAGGCGATCTGTCGGCGGTTCCGGCCGTCAATTCGGACCGGACGCTGCAGTCGACGACTTGTCGTCCTTTTCCCGCAATCCGTGGTCGACTGCCTTCCGCATTACACGCGGCAGGCCTTCCCGCTCGAGCCCGTCCGGCGCGACCCAGCGTCCGGCGGTTTCTTCCTCCGGGGGATCGGGGACGACCCCGGTCCGAACGCGCAGCCGCAACTCGAAATGCGTGAAGACGTGGCGGACCGCGCCCTCGAGCGTGCGCCAGTCGGCGCAAAACGGCGCCGCGGACTCGATTTCGGGATCGGTCGGGCCGTCCGTCGACCATTCCGTTCCCGGGAGTCCGAGCATGCCGCCGAGCAGGCCCTTCGGGGGCCGCCGGCTCAGCCAAACGCGGCCGTCCAGGCGACGGGCCAGATACGCCACCCCGAAGCGCACGTGCCGAACCGGCTTCGGAGCGCGTTTCGGCAGATCGGCCGCAAGCCCCGTTCGGTTCGCCTCGCACCGGGTTTCGAGCGGGCAGCGCCGGCAATCGGGCAGACCGGGCGTGCAGACCGTCGCTCCGAGATCCATGAGCGCCTGGGCGAAGTCGCCGGGATGGGGATTGTTCGCCAGCGGCTGGACGAGCGACCGGAGGTGCGGGATCGCGCCGGGGAGCGGTTCCTCGACCCCGTGCAGGCGGGCCATGACCCGTTCCACGTTGCCGTCCACGGGGACGGTGGGCGCGTCGAACGCGATGGCGGCGATCGCCGCGGCCGTGTAGCGGCCGATTCCCGGCAGGGATCGGAGTTCCGCTTCTTCTCCGGGGAACCGTCCCCCGCGGCGCAAGGAGATCTCCCTGGCGCAGGCATGGAGGTTGCGGGCCCGCGCGTAATAGCCGAGGCCAGCCCATTGCTCCATGACGTCCTCGATCGGGGCGTCGGCGAGGGCGTCGACGTCTGGCCAGCGTTGGACGAACGCGTGGAAGTAGGGGATGACGGTCGCGACCCGGGTCTGCTGCAGCATGATCTCGGAGAGCCAGACCCGATAGGGGTCCGGACGAGATCCCGCTGCACGGTCTTCCGGGTGGTCGCGCCAGGGTAGCCGACGGCCTGCGCGACGGTACCAGTCGAGGAGCGCCCGCGAGATGCGGGCGGGGTCTGCCGCGGCGTGGGGACGGTCGGCGGCGCGCCCTCCCGGTTTCTTCGGTGATCGAGACGATGGTCGCCGCATTTGCCTACCTCTTCCTGTCCGGGGAAGAGCGAGCGCGGCCGCCTACGCGACCCGGCGCCGGATTGCGAGCGAGACGCGGAGATAAGAGCGAACGGGCCCCCCGTCAGGGGAGTCTTCCCGGTCGGGAGCATACCGCGCCCGCCGTTCGGCCTCTTGACCGCCCCCTGCTCGACAGACGGTTGCGGCGGAGGCGCCGCGGTCCGGATTGCCGCGGAGGCGAAGTCGACTTGTCCTCGGCTCCGTCTCGGCAACGCGCCCGCTCCCTGTCCCTTTCGGAGCCGTACTCCACAGCACGTTCCCGTGGGGCGCGTGACCTCCCCGCCTGCCGGACCGCTTGCATCGTCGCTTGCTTGCGGGTCGAATGGTCTTGTCGCGTCGCACAGGTGCAGGCGCCTGGTTCGACGGAGCCGGCAAGGCGAGCGGCCGTATCGCCGCCGAGCGGGAGGCAGAAGAGTGACAGAGTCTTGTCCACGAACGAAATGCGTCCTGGGGGTTGTCCTGATCCTCGCGGTCTTTGCTTCCGGGGACGTCTTCGGCGGAAACGCGGCTAGCGACGCAGGAGGCGAGTCCTCGGCCGGCGAACGATCGTCCGGGGCGTCGGCGGTATCGGAGTCGAAGGCCGGGATTCTGGACGCGCTGGTGTCGGGGCGACGATACGTCCGTGCGGGAGCCGGTGCGGAGCGCTCGCACGATACGAAGTTCTTCGATTGCGACATCGATCCGGGCAGCCGCGTGCGCCTCTACGGGTGCGGCACCGGCCCCGACGGAAGAACCTACGGGGCGTACGGCGACTTCGGCAGCGTCACGGGCTTCGAGCTCGGGTTGGGTACTGCCGTATCGAACCGTGTCCGGGTCGAGGGCGTGTTGCAGCATCGGCCGGACATCGCGTTCCGGGGAGAGTCGAACTTTCTTGCGCCGAACGATCAGTATCCGTCCTACCCGGTCACGGCGAAGGCTTCGGCGACCACGGCACTGATTTCTGCCTATCTGGATCTGCCGGCGATGTCCGATGCCGACGACGTTCGGCTCTTTCTCGGTGCGGGCGTGGGTCTCTCCTACAACCGGATCGGGACGACGCAGATGAACTTCCGGAACACCGCTACCGTGATTCCGGGGGGCGGCGAACGGGATCTCGCCTGGACGCTGTCGGCCGGGGCTGCCCGTCCGCTGACGGATCGGCTTACGCTCGAAGTAGCCCTGCGGATCACGGACCTCGGAGCGGTTACGACCCCGAGCGGCGGGGGATATGTCATCTGGCGTGACGGACGCGGTTTGTTCAACCCGGACAACCCGGACATCAATCAGGGCAAGTCGAGGGCGCGCCTGCGTACCAGCGGATTGTGGATCTCGTTGCGGCACGCCTTCTGATCGAGGGTTCGGGAGGCGCTCGAAGAAGGAGTGCCCACGACCGCGACGAGGGGAATCCTCTTCGCCTTGGAAACGGAGCCCGGCACGCGTCGTGCGGGCGGTTGCGGTGGGATGGCTGGAGGCGGCGTCCGAGTCGGGCGCGGATACTGCAATGCGAGCGTCGATCGCTCCTGTCCTGCGCTCACCGGTCCGACCGGAAATGCGCCCGGCCTCTCGAGGAGCGCGGGGTATGCGCGGCGATTCGCCGTCCTGATTCGCCCGGCGTCAGGTCCGGGGAAGCCGCACGTTTCGCAAGCGTCCGTCAACGCCGGATCGGAACCGCGTTGATCGCGGCGCGCGAGTGCGTTCCCGGCGAACGGGGATTTGCATCCCTGCGGACGAGGACCGGACGATCGGCGATCGGACAGCTTTCCGCCGCTGCCCGACGGTCATTCTCCTGATTCCCAGAGAGACTTGAGCGGCATTGCGAAGAGTCGTGGCCCAACCTGTTGAACGCGTTCGCCGTCGTGAAGCAGGATGCCGCAGGCGAACCGGTCGCCCAATGCGTCCTTCAATCGTCGCAACCCCCTGAAGTCGTCGGGGTGGGCCGTCGCCCCAGCCTTGACTTCGATCCCCACGGTGGCGCCGGCAGAGCGTTCGAGGACGAGATCGACCTCCATGCCGTCCTTGTCGCGAAAGCGCGAGACGGTCGTCATGCCGTCCGAGAGCGCGATCGCCTTGGCGATCTCTCCATAGACGAAGCTCTCCAGGAGTTGACCCAGTTCCTGCCGGTATGGGGCAATGCCTCCGACATCTATTCGAAGGAGGGCCGCGAGCAGTCCGGAATCGAGAAACTGGAGCTTCGGCGTCTTGACGAGCCGCTTCAAACGGTTGTCGTGCCAGGCGCGAACGCGGCGGATCAGGAACATGTGCTCCAGGAGCGTGAGCCAGCGATCCACAGTCTTGCTGTCGACGCCGACGTGCGCTCCGATTCGGGACATGTTGAGCGGCCGGCCCGCCGTCAGGGTCGCATGGTCGATCAGGCGGTGCATCTCGTCGCGCTTTCCTACCGGTGCGATTTCGGGGACGTCGCGTTCGACGAGCGCCCGCGCATAGGCGCGTAGCCAGGCTCTTTGCCGCGAAGGGGCAGGTCTGGCGAGCGCAGCCGGATAACCTCCGGAAACGACGCGTCGGATCAGGTCTGTCGTGCGTCCGGTCTCCTCGACGGCCGGAAACTCGCCTGCAAAGGCTCGCTCGAGGAAGCGTGGCGGGGCGGCGCCGGCGATCTCGGCCTGGGAAAACGGCAGGAGCTCGACCGTCTCGACGCGCCCGGCCAGGGAATCCGGCGAAACCGCGCTCTTGAACAGGTCGACCGAACCCGTGATCAGGTATCGTCCGGGATCCGGGCGCGCGTCGACCTCCCTCTTCAGTTCCAGGATCAGATTCGGCGCCCGCTGGATTTCGTCGATCGCCGCACGGTTCAGGTTCCGTACGAAGCCTGCCGGATCGTTCCGGGCGAATTCCCGATACTGGGCGTCGTCCAGCGAAACGAACGTGCGGCCGTCGTCATCGGCGATGCGGCGGGCAAGCGTCGTCTTGCCCGACTGGCGCGGTCCGACGACGGCGACGATCCGGGTGTCGGCCAGCGCCAGGCGAACGCGCGCCTCGGCGTGCCGTGCCACAAACGTTGCGACGGCAGGGTTCGTCCGTTTCGGCATGGGCTTCCGTCCGTTTCGGAACGATCTTCCGTCGGATTCGGAATCGACAACCGTCAGATTCGGAATTGCGACTCGTCCGTTTCGGAATAGTTTTCCGTCGAATTCGGAATCGTCAACCGTCGAATTTGGATTATGGAGCAAATCTGGACGACGGAAGCGATCCGGCCCGACGATCGCGCCGGGTCTCGCGTCGGGACCGTTTTTCGAGCGGATTTTGCTGCCGTGAGGCAACGAAAGGAACGGCTCTGTCGACGACGGCTCGATCCGAGCGCTTAGCTTGACCGTGCGAGATGGATTCTGTCCGGAACCGCGTCGTCGATCACACGCACGTCCACAACGGCCGGCCGGTCGCTCGCGAGGGCCTCGGTCAAGGCGTCCTCGAGTTCCCCGCTCCGTTCGACACGGATTCCGAGGCAGCCGAAGGCACGCGCGATCGCGGCGTAGTCGGTGTCGGAAAGGTCGGTGGAAAGGTATCGCTCGCCGTGGAGGACACGCTGGTTCTCCTTGATGTATTGCAAGCTGGAATTGTTGAGAATGCAGGCCGTAATCGGGACTTTCGCGCGGAGCGCCGTCTCCAGCTCGTGGATCGTCATGGCGAAGCCGCCGTCACCGGCCAGCGCAACCGTCCGGCAGTCCGGCCTGGCCAGCGCGTGGCTAATGGCGGCCGGCAGAGCGAAACCCATCACGGCGAAACCCCGCGGCCCCATGTAGACGCGCCCCGGCTTGCGGACCTCAAAATACTGCCCGCCCCAGATCTGGTTGAAACCGGAATCGCAGACGAGGACGTCGTCTTCCCTCATGGTATTGCGCAGGGCGCGGATCGCCTGAAGCGGGTGGACGGGTGCGGAGACGCCGTCGCGGGCGAGACCGGATTCGATTCCGCGCTCCCTTCGCCATCGCGCGGTCATCTCCGAGACCCTCCTCCGGGTCGAGGCGCTGTCGACGGCGAGGCCGCGGGACCGGACCATGTCCAGCATGGACTGGAGCACGGACCGGACGTCTCCCGGAAGCGCCTGGCTTGCCGGGTAGGTGCGACCGACCTGGGTCGGTTCGATATCGACTTGGACTAGTAGGGCGTTCCGGTCCGGAATGCGCCAGGCGGCGGTGCCGACGTTGGTCAGTCTCGTCCCCAGGGCCAGGACGAAATCCGCCGCCCGGACATACTCGTTCGTGGAAGGGCGACCCAGCAATCCGAACGGGCCGAGGCACATCGGATGGGACTCGGCCATCGTCCCCTTGCCCATGTAGGTGGTGGCGACCGGAACGTCCAGCAATTCGGACAATTCCTGCACTTCTGCCATGGCGCCGGACGCGATCGCCCCGCCCCCGCCGACAATGATCGGGCGTCGTGCGGCGAGCATTGCGTCCAGTGCGTTCGCGACGTCGACCGAGGGTGGCGTCATGCGGTTTGCAGGGAATCGGCCGTAACGCGAATCGACCTCGAGTTCGGCGTCCTCGAACGCGTGGCGCCCCCGCAACACGTCTACCGGGAAATTCAGCATCACGGGACCGGGCCGCCCGGTCGTCGCGACCTGGAAGGCGCGAGCCACGAGTTCCGGGATTCGCTCGATTCGGTTCACGTCGAGAACCGCTTTCGTGATCGGCCGAAAGACGCCCGTCTGGTCGATTTCCTGGAAGGAATCCCGACCGCGCCAGTCGGACCGGATGTCGGAGACGATCGCGACGACGGGTATGCTCGACAGAAAGGCTTCGGATATTCCGCTGATCAGGTTGGTGGCGCCCGGCCCGACCGTGGCGTCGCAAATTCCGACCTTTCCCGTGGTGCGCGCATAGCTGTCCGCCATGTGCGCGGCCGCCTGTTCGTGGCGGACAAGCACATGCCGGATGTCGTTGCGTCGGAATATGGCGTCGTAGATGTGGGTCTGGTCGCCGGGCAATCCGAACATCGTCTCGACGTCGAAGCGCCGGAGCATCTCGACCAGCGCCTCGCCGCCGGTCTGCGGTTGCCGTCCGTCGCCACGCATCGTCGTCCCGAGCCGCAGTCGCCGCCCGCCCCTTCAGGGAACGCGTACGGCGAACGGAATCAGCTCCTTCCGCAGACGTTCCGCGGCCTCGGCATGGGTCAGGAACCCCGGGGGAGGGAAGTCGGCCGTCATGTCCCAATCGTCGCCGGTCGCCTCCATGTGGGCGGCAAGCCGCGCGTCGAACCCGTCCATCAGCTTCTTGTACGTCGGATCCTCGACGAGGTTGTTCCGCTCGTCACGGTCTGACCGTTCGTCGAAGAGCAGGACGCGCTCGTGCTTGTGACGCACGTAAAGCCAGTCGCGGGTGCGGATGCCACGCTCGGCGAAGGGGGCAAATTCATGCTGATTCCCGCCTGTCTGCGTAAAGACCTGGTACCAGATTTCGTCGCGCGCGTCGTCCGCCGTGCCGTCGAGGACCGGCAGGTAGCTTCTCCCGTGCATCTCCTCCGGTCCGGCGACGCCGCAGAGATCGAGCAAGGTCGGCATCATGTCGACCCCGACGTCGACCATCGCATCCGTGAGTGCGGGAGCGAAACGGCCGGGATAGCGGACGATCAGCGGCACCTGCATGGCGGCGCGGTAGGCCGTGTTCTTGATGCCGCAATAGTAGCCGTGCTGCCCGCACATGTCTCCGTGGTCGCTCAGGAACACGACAAGGGTGTTCTCGGCGATACCGAGCCGGTCGATCCGGTTCAGGATGCGGCCGAGATTCCAGTCGATATTGGCGATCATGCCGTAATACTCGGCTATGAACTCCCGAATTTCGGCTTCCGTCTCCGGTTCGCCCGCCGGCTTGGCGTCGCGGGCGGCGTGGCTGGCATGTCCGGAGCGCGGATCGCCGCCGCACCAGACCTCGTTGCGACGAGTCTGCACCCTGCGCTGCAGCGCGGGGTCCGGCACTCCCGGCGGCAGCGGAACCTCGTCGGGAGCGTATACGGTCCTGAGGTAGTCCGGCATCTCCATCGGGAAGTGCGGCGGGCCGTAGCTCACGTATCCGAACCACGGCTTGCCGTCTTCGGCCCCGGTCGCGCCGTCGATGAAGTCGAGCAACTGGTCGGTCTGGTAGTCCGGCTCGTAGCGGGCGCAGCGATACGCCTGTCCGTCGTCGTCGAAATAGATTGACGACAGGTAGTTGTGCCCGCGATTGAAGCCGACGAAGTGCTCGAAGCCGAACCGCCGTCCGGGTGGGACGAAGCCGGGTTTGGGCCCTCCTTCGAGATGCCACTTGCCCACGTAGCCGGTGCGGTACCCCGCGTCGCGCAACAGTTCCGCCAGGAAGGCCTGTCCGCCCCTGAGCGGGAAGTGGTTTTGCACCATTCCGTGGCCCTGCGCATATTTTCCGGTCAACATCGAGGCTCGAAACGGGCAACAGAGCGGATAGGAGGCATATGCCTCCGAAAACAGCACGCCCTCGCTTGCAAGCCGGTCGATATGCGGAGTCTTGATGACCGGGTTGCCGGCGCATCCCATCGCGTCGTAGCGCATCTGATCCGGGTAGACGATCAGGATGTTCGGGCGGTCGTTCACGGCGCTTCCTTCGTTTCTTCGTTGCGGCGCCGGACGAAGGAGGCCGCAGGCCCCCACAGTATCGTCAGGATGAGGGCCGCGTAGATGCCCAGGCCGATCGGGGTGTTGAAGAACTCCGCGACGCTTCCGTCCGCGAGGGTGATCGACTGGCGCAGCGAGTTTTCGAGAATATGCCCCAGGACGAAGCCGATCGAGAGCGGCGCGATCGAATAGCCGAGCTTTCGGACGACGTAGCCCAGAATCCCGGCGCCCAGCAAGACGCCGACGTTGAACAGGCTGTTCGAGACGGCGTAGATGCCGGTGAAACTGAGGATCAGGACGGTCGGCACAATGACCGAGATCGGCACCATGATCAGCCTGGCGGCGAAGCGGACCGCGGCAAGGCCGACGAACAAGAGCAGGACGTTGATCAGGAACAGGCCGATAAAGAGCGAGAACATGATGTCGGGACGCTCGTCGAAGAGGGTAGGGCCGGGCGCCAGCCCCTGGATCAGGAAGGCTCCGAGCAAGACCGCGGCCGCCGGGCTTCCCGGAACCCCGAGGGTAAGCGTCGGGATCAGCGCGCCGCCGACCGTGGCGTTGTTCGCGGTTTCCGGCGCGACGACGCCTTCCGGAACCCCGGTGCCGAACTTTCCGGGTTCCTTCGAGCGGCGTTTCTCTTCCGAGTAGGCGAAGAACGCGGCGACCGCGGCGCCCTCGCCGGGGATGATGCCGATAATCGTGCCGATGAATGAGGAACGAATGAGGTTCCCTTTCAGTCGCGACAGCGTCGCCGTGCCCGGGAGTTTCACGGTCAGGCTCGTCCGGTCGAAGTCGACCCTCTTCAACGCCCGTTCCGCGCCGATCACGGCTTCCGAAACCGCGAACAGGCCGACCAGGAACGGGACCAGGGGAATTCCTTCGTAGAGGTGATAGGTGCCGAAGGTATAGCGTTCGGCGCCGTTGAGTTCGTCAAGCCCCCAAGTCGTCAGGAAAATGCCGAGTCCGCCGACGAGAAGGCCCTTGAACAGGTTGGCGCCCGCGACCCGGACCACGACCACGATGCCGAAGACGCTGACGGCCAGAAATTCCCGCGGCCCGAACTTGATCGCCACTTCTGCCAGGAGCGGTGCGACGAAGGTCAGGCAGGCGACGCTGACCAGGCCGCCGATGATCGAACCGCTCAGCGACAGACCGAGCGCTTCGCCGCCCCGGCCGGCCTTGAACATCGCGTTGCCGTCCATGACGGTTGCGATGGCGGCTCCGGTCCCGGGTATTCCGACGGCGATCGCGGAGATCGATCCGCCGTAGATCGCCGAGTTGTAGATCGCCAACAGCAGAATCAGCGACGGCACCGCGTCCATGTAGAAGGTGAAGGGCAGCGCCAGCGCGATGGCGATCGGCGGCCCGAGTCCGGGCAGAATGCCGATGACGAGGCCGAGAACGATTCCGCCGACCAGCAACAGCAACGTGAACGGATCGAGCAAATTCCCGAACGCGGCGGCAATGGCCGCAGTCTCGAACATCAGAGCCGGGTTCCGAGGGTTTGCGTGAAGACGAGGTATACGGCCCCGAAGAGAAGGCAGACGACCGCGTAGATTACGGGGTTGCGAACTCCCATGGCGAGGCAGGCGGCCGGCGCGAGGAATGCCGCCATGGCGACGTAGCCCCATGCGGACCAGATCCAGTATCCGGCGACCGCGACCCCCAGAGTCGCCAGGCCGCGGGCCCCCTCGACGGGGGAGGCAAAGACGGTTTCGCCCTCGTCGTCGCCCGCTGAACCCCGTACGGCGTAGGTTGCGAGAACGCCGGCGGCGCAAACTGCGACGAATGTGAGCAGCAGCTGCGGGAAGAACCTGGAAGGCAGTCCGGAGCTGGCCAAGAGTCCGGTCGCCTCGAACCCCTGCGCAACCCATGCGAAGTATGCGCAGCCGGCAAGGATCAGGATCGCGAAGGCGATATTGGCTTGCCGCTGGGTCGGCATCGCGGCACTGTGCGCAGGCGCGGGCCGCTTCGGCGCCGGGCGGATACCGCAGCGCCGCGCGGCCGCAGGGACTACTTGGCCAGCAGCCCCAATCCGTCAAGGATGGGCGAGTACAGATCCCTGCCCCTCTGGATCAGGTCGCGTACGCCGTCGGGTCCGTGGATCCAGTTGTAGCCGACGCTCTTCGGAAGCCTCGCGACGTACGCCTCGGTGCCCATGACTTCGGTCGCCGCCAGGAGCCTGTCGACGATCTCGGGCGGGGTGCCTGCACGTATCGCGTATCCGCCGTGTACCCAGACGCCCGCGTTCTTGCCCGGAAACGCCTCCCCCACGGTGCGTACGCCGGGAAGATCTTTCTCGAAATAGTCCTGACGGTCGTTGTCGAGGATGACGAGCGGGCGTATCTCGTCGCCGAATTGATGGATCGAGGCGACCTGGCCGACCGCGACGTCGACCTGGCCGCCGATCAGACCGGTGAGTGTCGCCGGCACGGTCTTCAGCGCGATCGTCTTGAATTCGAGTCCGAACTCGCTGGCCAACTGCACGGCGCTCAGATTCGGCGGCGCGCCCAGGTTGTTCACCCCCATGGTCAGCTTCTCGGCGCGTGCCGCCTCGACGAACTGCTCGAACGTCTCGTACGGGCTGTCCGCGCGGACGTAGAGCGCGTTCGAGGCGGAGATGCCGGCAAACAGCGGAACGAAGTCCTTGATCGGGTCGTACGGGACCTTGCGCGTGAGCGGGACGATCATGAAGCTCGGCGGCGACCAGTTGAGCAACGTGTATCCGTCCGCCGGCGCTTCGAGTACGCTCATCACCGCAGGAATGTGGGCGCCGCCCGGCTTGTTCACGACGGTAACCGGCACGCCGAGCTGGTCGCTCAGGGCTTCTGCCCCGATCCGGGCGACGATGTCCGCGTTGCCGCCCGCGGCGAAGGAAACCACCACAGTGATCGGTTTTTCCGGCCACTCGGCCCATGCGGCGCCGGCGCCGAGGCCGAGCGCGGTCAAGGACGCGATCGCGAACGCTCCGAGTTTCTTCATGATGTCCTCCCTGTTCCGCCGCTGCACTTGGCGTGTAGTAAGTACTAGACGTATGTATCTTTGATACGGACAGGGGCGATTGTCAAGGTCCGGGCGCTGTCGGAGCGCGCGCTGCGGGTCAGGCAATCATGCGGCACAGGCAAGCGACGGGTTCGAGGATTCGGGGCGGTCTGACAGCCGTCTCGAGCGGTTTTCCGGTCGGCGTCGCGGAGAAAGGGTCCGGTCGCGATACGATGCGAGGAAGCGCGGTTTCTTGCCGATCCGGGCAGTCGGGATGCGCGAGGCGTACGTCCGTCTCGCTGCGGATTCCGCCGGGCCTTCGGTCCGGCGCCGAATACGGCGGGTTTCGGTGCAGGATCGACGCCCGGATTCGTGTCGCGACCTCTCTCGTCCCGCCCCGCGGGCCGGGGCAGACGTCGCGCTGACGCTCGTGACGATCTCGGAGGACTGGCAGGCCCCGGCACGGCCGAGGATGCCGCCTGTGGGGCTCCTGGCTGCCCGCGCTAACGGGACTTTCGTCGTACGACTTCCAGCGCCGCGCCTGCGATGGCGACGCTGTCGAGCCCGTATTTGGTCAAGAGGTAGTCGGTTGAGCCGCCCTCGGCGAACCGGTCCGCCAACCCCACGCGCTTGAAGGGCAGGCCAAGGCCTTCGTCCGCCAGAACTTCGGCGACCGCCGAGCCAAGCCCGCCGACGATCGAGTGGTTCTCGGCGGTGACCACTGCGCCGGTCGTGCGAGCGCGCTCCAGAATCATCTCCGCGTCGATCGGCTTGATCGACGGCATGTCGACGACGGAGGCGGAAATCCGCTTGCCGGCCAGATCCTCCGCCGCCTTGAGAGCATGCTCCACGCTGAGCCCCGCCGCGATGATCGTCAGGTCCGATCCCTCTCGCGCCAGGATTCCCTTGCCCTTTTCGAGCGGCTTCGGAACAATTTCGTCTGCCGGCGGAGCTTCCGGCCGTTTCAGTCGAAGATACGCCGGACCGTCATGGGCCAGCGCTACCTCCACGGCGGAAGCGTGGTACTCCTGCGCCGAGGGATCGAGCACAAGCATGTTCGGAATTGTCCGCATGATTGCGACGTCCTCGATCGCCTGATGAGAGACTCCGAGCAGCGTAGCCACCCCCGGCAAGAATCCGACGATCTTGACCGGCAGGTTCGGATAGGCCGCCTGCATGGTGATCTGGTCGAAGCAGCGCTTCGTCGCGAAAGCGCAAAACGTGTGCACAAAGGGAATCTCGCCGCAGCGCGCCATGCCTCCGGCGATACCGATCATGTTGGCTTCCGCGATGCCCACGTTGTGGTAGCGCTCCGGCAACGCATCGCGAAAGACGTCGGTTTCGGTCGGCGTCGCCAGATCTGCGGTCAGGACGACAATACGGGGGTCTCTCCTTGCCGCGGCCAGGAGCGCATCGCCGTAGCAGCGGGGGATCTGTGCCCGGGTTCGGTTTACGAAATCGGGAGCTTCGAACCGGGAACGCGTTCGTTCGTTCATGCCGTTTGTCCCTTCATCGCGGCGATCGCCCGTTCGGCGAGCTCAGGCGGGAACTTGAGTTGATGCGCCATCAGTCCCTCGAGCTCCGGTACGCCCTTGCCGACCATCGTGGTCGCGACGACGAAGGTGGGCTTTCCATGCGTCGTACGCGCCGCGTCAAACGCGTCGAGCAGCGCCGCGACGTCGTTGCCGTCGACGTCGCGGACGGCGAAGCCGAAGGCTTGGAGCTTGTCGACGACGGGGCGGAGCGAGATCACTTCGTGCATCGGGCCCTCGCACTGCATCTCGTTGAAGTCGAGGATCACGCAGAGGTTGTCGAGGCCCCAGGCGCCCGCCGACAGCAGAGCCTCCCAGACCTGGCCCTCCTGCATCTCGCCGTCGCCCATGACGACGTAGCAGCGGGCCGGCCGGTCCTGGCGCCGGAGGGCGAGGGCGGTTCCGACCGCGACCGAAAGGCCCTGCCCCAGCGAGCCGCATGTCGCTTCGACCATGCGGCCCAATCGCTCGCAAGCGTTGATCTCGAGCGGCGAGCCGTCCTGCACGTAGGCCTCGAGCAGCTCCGGGTCGAAATACCCGCGTTCGGCCAGAGTCGCGTAGAAGACCGCCGTATTGTGTGCGGTGGTCAGGAACACGCGATCCCGGTCCGGCCAGTCCGGGTTTGCGGGATCCTGCTGCGCTTCGGCGAAATACAGTGCGGCGAATATGTCCGCCGCGCCCAGCCCTTGCTGCACGTAGCCCTGGCCCGTGCGCGCGACCATCTCCAGAACGCGCAGGCGAAGCCGTCCTGCAATGCGTTCGAGGTTCGCGAGATTGTGCGACGCGTTTCCTCTCTCCGACATGAGCTTCCTTTCAGAGATTTTCGACCGGCGGTTCGCTGTCCGTCGCCGAGCCGGAATTCGGAACCGTCGCGGAACTGCCTCCGACGGCCCGTGCCTGTGGAACGGTTCCCGGCCGGCAAATCGCCAAGTAGCAAGACACGACAGCACAGCCGTTTCAGGTTGCGGGCCTGGAAGACTCTACCGGTTCGGCAGGCACAGGGTCCGCGCCGGGCGCCGGCCCCGAGGGCAGCTCGTCTCGGTCCATATGGAACTCGATATCGAACCCGAGAACGTCGCCCGGATAAGTGAGGTTAGCGGAGTAGACGAGTCGGCGGTCGGTTGCGAAGAATTCGCGGAACACCCGCAGGACCGGCGAATTCACCTTGACCTCGAGCGCCTGCGCGATGTCCATGTCGGCATACGAGATGCTCATCCGCTGAGCCGCGGCGCCGATGCCGATGCCGAGATCCCGCACGACACTCACCACGATTTCCGAGCTGAACCGTTCGGGCGCCTGATCGTAGATCGAGCCCAGCAACTGCAGGTCGACATGGCAAAAGGGCTTGCCGTCGCGCGCATGGATCCGGGTCATCCGGCGATAGGCGACCCCGTCGATTCCGGTCTCTTCGATCGTACTGGCATCGACGGTGACCGACACTTCGAGCTGATCGACCATCGAGTACAACTGCGATATCGGCGCTTGGAGCTTGAGCCTGTGCCGTTCGGGCAGCGAAATCGGCTTGACGAAGGTGCCACGCCCGGAATGGCGTTCGATCAGACCCTCGATCTCCAGCGCATGCATGGCCTGCCGGACAGTCATGCGCGCAACGCCGAGGGATTCCGTCAGTTCGTTCAACGACGGCAACTGCGCACCGACAGGCAGAGCCCCGGAGTAGATCCGGTTGCGTAGAAGCGAGGCGACCTCGGCGTGCAAAGGGACTGCGTGACGCCTGAGATCGGAAAGGCTCATGACCAAACTCCGCCCGTCGCTCGTATAGATACATACGTCTAGCACTTTAACGTGCAGCCTGGCTGCCGACAAATTCGGGCTTCGACCGGAGCGTCGGATACGAATCGGCGGGCGCGTCGCCATGACGGGGGAACGGGTGCCCCTTGGCGGGGAGGCGGAAGTCATGTCCGGTTTTCGCCAGGCGGGCACGAAAGCGCAGTCCTCGCCGGCGCGAATGGGACGAACTCGCTCGCGCGATCTGCACTGTACCGGGACGGCCTAGATTCCCGGCACGGAATGCCGCCGACCCTCGGCGGCCCACCGTCCGTGGGGGTCTGATCGCCCCGGCCGACAAACCGGGCGAGTCGGCCCGGTGCCGGCGTCCGTGGGCTTGTCCGGTGTCGGAAGTCGACCAATACTCTCAGGGAACGGTGCGCATCCGTCGCCGAATGCCGGGTCGTCAGAATGTCTCCGTATCCGTAGCGGGCGTCATTCTCGATCCGTTACGGCGTCCGGGGACGTTCCCCGCTTCCCTGTCGCCAATGTTCCGCGCTTTCACACAACCGGCAAAATCCCCGGAGACTCGGGATCGCGGACATGAGGGAGCCCTCTCAGTGCGCGGATGGCCGCATCCGATGTCGTGTTCCGTGCGGGCGCGCGGGAGCCGGTTCGGTATCCGATATTGCCGGACGTGATGGACGACAGTTTACGGAACTTGCTGGCGGTACTGGCGCCGCTTGCGGCGGTGCTTCTCCTGGCTGCGATTCGGGGTCACCTTCCGCCGGGACCGTTGCAGAAGTGGTTCTGGCCGTTCGTCCTGCTTTCTACCGCCGGGTTTTCCGCCGCTCTTCTGGTCGGCATGATCGGAATGGCGTCGTTTGCTGCGGCGGCTGTACTCCTCATTCTCGTCCTCTACGGATCGGCCGTCTGGCAAACTCTCGTGCGTGCGGGTTCGTACGTCTTTCGGAGCTCGATCGGTCTCGTCGCGGCGTTACCCCTGCCGGTGTTCCTCGGCCTCGCCGGCCTAGATCCCGCGGCCGCTGCGATCGTCGCACTGATCGTTCACTTCCTGGCAGTGATGGACCCTCTAAGGCTGAGGAGACCCAGACGGGAGAACCGTCGTGTGTCGGGACCGCGGAGCGGCGGCAAGATCCGGGAGAAAATTGCCGTTCGCGGCGCGCTGTTCCGCGTTCTCGGAGCCGTCGGGGCGTTCCGGTTCCGCCGCCGCACCGCTTCCGCTCCTTCGCGAACGGATATGCGCGGCGAGCCCGCGCAATTGGACGCGCACCGCGAACCCGCTTTGCTGAGCGGGTTTCCTCCGGTCCGTGTGCGCGAAAAGGGGGAAGCAAGTACGGGCGAGAAGCCGTGGGTGCCGACGATCGGGGGCGAACCTCGGCATGCATTGCGAGAGTAGGGTTTCGTTCAGGGAACCGGCCGCCGGTTACGAGGAACGGTTTCCGCGGGACGCCCGGAGGTTTGTGCGGGCGCATTTGTGACGCAAGGGCGCGATCGATCAGGAACGTGTCCAGGCCGATATGTGCGGGTGCTGCCGGACGGACCGGCTCGGTCCCTCTGGCCGGCCACACCCCGTTCCGGCCCTTCAATAGCGGAATTGCTGTTCCATTCCGCCTCAATCGACAAGACGGCGGTCCTGACACCGGTCGTGCTCGTTCAATCGTACGACTCGGGAGAAGGAGTGGCCCAGCCGCCGTTCGTGACCCATCGGCGTCGTCCGTATCCAGGAGCACGGAGAACTGCGCCCTGAACATGGCGCCAGCTCCTCGGCGCAGACCCCAGCTCAGGTGGACGGATAACGTTCGTTGCGTGAACGGAGCGGATTGGGAGGTCCTTGCCCGAGGGTGCCGTTCCGCTCGTTGGTTGACGGTCGGCATCGCCCCGGCGTATGATGATCCCGACGATCGGCTCGGAGTTGGGATGCGATGGGAGGCACGAAGAATTCGATGTGGCGTGTACTCCGTGCGGCGCTGGTAGAGAGAGTCCCGGAGAGTGCCGTACAGGACACGTTTAACGCCGTCATTGCGCCGCGCCTCGACGGGTTGACCTCCAGCGGAGACCTCTCCAGCGACAGGACGTCAAGACATGTCCCGAAGTGTCAGTCAGACGGCGGAACTGCCGCGACTGTCGCGGGTCGCCAACGAGCCGAACGGTCGCCTCCGTCAATGCGGCAAGAGTTGGACGTTTCCGTTCAGGCGTTTCCACTGATCGCGTCGCAGTACCGCGCTATTTCCGTAACTCCCTCGTGCGACTGCCTGACCGACGCGATTCCGTGGCAAGACGCGGCACCACCCTTCGCATGAGTATGCAAGAAACCAAGCGTCCGAACTGGGCCTTAACCCTTTGCGTACTGCTAGCGTTTGCAGGGGGTTTACTGATACACTGGTTCCGCGATTTTGTCGCAAGTCTGGTTGCGTCCGACGAACTCTGTCGGATGGCACTTCTTCAGACTCTTCAGTCGGTCGTACCGAAACTGGCTTTCTGGTGCAATTTCATCGAGACGGAAGAGGCCAAAATTCTGACGGGAATTGAGGTGCGCGTTCTGGTGGATCTGTGGATCATGGTAGGTAGCGTCGTGTTTGTGTGCCTGGCTTGCGTCAAGCCCGTCCGTTCGTACTGTGGAACGAAATTCCCGGAGTTTCGGATGAAGGCTCCGCCAGCGGATCTGGGGTACAGAGGTTTAAGGGGTTTTCTCGCCAGGGGGATGGCGGGTCTGTTCTCCGAACTGCCCCCTGGGGTCCAGCGTGCATTGAGGATTGCTGGGCAATTTGGTATGTTGTACGGATGCGTCTATTGGACGTTCCTCGGCCCCGTTCCGTACGACATTCGACAAGTCTCCGACACCGCGGACTTCTATGCGCGGAATTGGCATGCGGGCTTTGGAGTGTTCTTTCAATCCCTTACAGCGATGTTCGGAATCCCGATCATAATACTGCTATTGATGTTTACCGCGTTTGGGTATCCGGAATTCATGGTCATTGAGGAGGAAGACACGAAGGGGTAATTCGATCGTAGAATCGAGTTGCGATACGCCGCAAAGGATCTCGGAGCGGACGTACCGAGGGCGTCTCCTGCAGTAACGCTTGCGCCCGAGGACTGCGGGAGGATCAACTGACGGGTCGTGTTACGGATGACGGGGGTCGGTCGTCATCTGGCCCGAATGGGCGGACAGACTCGGAGGGGGCTGCATCCGGTGTGTCGTTCGTTCGGTACGTCTTCTGACCAAGGGACTGGCGCATGAGCAGGAGGGTCAAACGGGACCGCATCGGATTGGCTCCCATTGGTCGCGAATTCCAGAGAGCGTGTCCGAGATCATGGCGTATCAGGCGCCGTCAGCGTCAAGATGCGCACGGGTTGACCGCCGGAGCGTTCCACGCAGTCCTTTCGCACTCCCTGAAGTCGGACCCTCGTCCGAGCGGAGGGAAACGGGGGCTCAAACCCGGATCGCACGTTGCTCGGAACCGGTGAACCGGCGACGTTTGCTCGGGCGTGCCCACGAACTCACAGCGCTGCCGGTGCGCTTCCGACTACGCCTCGCCCCGGCGGCGGCGCTCCGCGTCGTCCCAGACCGTCAACGCCTGGTAGTCGGGCACGAAGCCCAGCCCCTTTCTGGCGTCGGAGGAGTCGGCGCTTTGGGACGTGACGACATCGATCGCGACAGCCGCGTTCCCGAGAGCGCGGGACAGCGCGTCCGGCAGGTCGGCCGGGTCTTCGACGCGTTCTCCGTGAGCGCCGAGCGCGCGTGCCATGCCTGCATAGTCCGAATGGCGGAGCGTCGTTCCGACGATCCGGCCGCCGTAGTTGAACTCCTGGTCGAACCGCTCGATGTTCCACGCGGCGTTGTTGGAGACGACGAAGACCGCTCTGGCGTCGTGCCGGCCGGCGGTGTCGATCTCCATCGCGTTGATTTCGTAGGCGCCGTCGCCGTTGACCGAGAATACCTGACGACCGGGAAACGCGAGCGCTGCCGCGACCGCGAACGGGACGCCGACCCGAGACAGCCGAAGGCGCCCGCGTCCAGGTAGTTCTGCTGTCGAAGTCCGATGCGCGCGAGGCTCGAGAGGTCTCCCCCGTCCGCGACGCCGATCGCGTCCGGCTCGGCCAGCGCCCTGATCGCCTCGAAGATCGCGAGCGGATGGATCTTTCGTCGGCGCCGCCCTGCGGCGCCGGTTCCCTTGCGGACCGGGTCATGCGAGCGCGGCGCTTGTCGCGCAGGGCGGTCAGCCAGGCCGTGTCCCGTTCGCTGGGATCGTTGCCCAACTCCTCGACCACTGCATCCAGGGCGAACGCCACGCCGTCGAGCAGCTCCGGCGATCCCCGCCGGTTGTCGATCAACTCGCCCGCGGTATCCGCAATCCTCAGGAACCGCGCCTTCCCGAAGACCGCCGACGATCCGTAGGCGAGCTGGTAGTCGAGCTTGCCGCCGAGCGAGATCACGAGGGTCGCCTCTGCCATGGCGGCGGCCCGTATCGCGCCGACGACGGTGGCGTGTTCGGGCGGCGCCAGCCCGAGGCTCTCCTGCGTGTCGAGATAATGATCTCACTAGCGCTACTACCCTGATAATACTATCTCATTATGAATCAACGGAAAATGCTGAAAATCCACCGAGTAATGCGAGTAATAAAGACGATGTAGGTTGCACGAGGGTACTTGACCGACCGGATTTCGACGCACTATGTTTCGACAGGGAGGATACGGAGATACAGGTCCATGTTGTCGAACCGTCCGAAACGACCGGCGACCCGAGTCTCGCCGTTCGGCTATTTCCTGATAATGCTGTGCCTTGTCGGACCGGCGAACGCATCCCCGGTTCTGAATTTCATTGACAATTACCGGCTCGAGGTGGATGACGTAAGAAATATTGACGCCAGTCTGTACAGCTCCGACGGGAGCGATCTCGGGACGGTCACCATAAGTGTCGACAGCAGCGATTCGAGTGCGGTGACCGCCGAGGCGGGGACTGTCACCCGTGACGGAAGCGTATACCGGTTTACGCTTGCAGTGACGGCGCTGGCAGTCGAAACCGTCACTGTCTCCGTGCAGGCGACCGACGCGAACAACCGCGTCGACACCCGGACGTTCACGGTGTGGGTCTTTCCATCCACGCTGGGGGGAACGGTCTTGGCGCAACCTGTGATCCTGCCGACGATATCGGAAGAGGCCTCGGGGGAATTTACCGTCGCGTTGTCGAAAAAGCCGCGCAGGAATGTGACAGTTGCCGTGACCAGCGGCGATTCGGGCGTGGCGACGGTGAGTCCGACCGTCCTGAACTTCACCACCACCGACTGGTCCACTTCCCAGCCGGTAACGGTCACCGGCGTCCGGGACAGCGACACCGAGGACGACATCGTGATCGTGAGCGTGGAACCGTCCGGCGGCGGCTATACGGGATCGGACGCCCAGGTCTGGGTCACGGTCGAGGAGCTGCCGGGCGCGCCGGCAAGTCCGGCCGTTCGGCCCGGCAATAGCCGGGTCACCCTGTTGTGGGCAGCCCCGGCCGCAGGCGGCGCGCCCGTCAGCTGGCAATATCGCCAGCGTCTCGCGGGTCTCAACAGCTGGCCCGGCTGGCTCGACATGACGTGCGGCAGCGCGCTCTGCGCCGGCGACACGGTGCAGTATGTCGTCTCTGGCCTGACCAATAACAACAGCTACCAGTTCCAGTGGCGCGCCGTGAATGCAAGCGGCGGCGCAGGGCCGGCCGCCGAGGCCATAACGGCGACGCTCGATCTGAAACCGACCGGCTTCGTCGCAACGGCCGGCGACCGGCAGGCGGCGCTTGCCTGGCACGCGCTCTCCGGCGTCACCGGCTGGCAATATCGGCAGAAGGCGGGCGCCGGCGATTACGGCGGCTGGACCGATATTGCAGGCAGCAGCGCGACCACCGCAAGCCATACGGTGACCGGCCTCACAGCCCGCACCGCCTACGGCTTCCAGATACGCGCCCGGCTGCCGGGCGACGTTTTCGGCGCCGAATCGGACGAGGCGACCGCCACGCCGGCGACAGGTCTGGCGCCGGATTTCGGGACCGCGACGATCGCAGACCGGCAATTCGACCAGCACACGCCCATTACGTCGCTGACCCTGCCGGCGGCGACTGGCGGCAACGGCGCGCTGAGCTACAGTCTGACCCCGGATGTGCCGCCTGGCCTGACCCTCGACACCGCCACCCGCGCCATAACCGGCGCGCCGACGACCGTGCAGGCAGCGACCTCCTACAGCTGGACGGCGACCGACGACGATGGCGACGCTGCAAGCCTGAGCTTCGCCATCGCCGTGAACTATCGAACGGCCCCTCCCACGGGTTTCGCCGCCGTGCCGGGCGACGGGCAGATCGCCCTGAGTTGGGACGCTCACCCCGACATCGACAGCAACGATCATTACATAATCCAATACAAGAAGGGTACGACCCCCGAGGACCTCGAAGTCGAACAGGGTCGCAGAAACGTCCCTCTTACCGGCAGCAATACCTCCTTCCTGTTGACCGGCCTCGACAATGGCGAGCAGTATGTCTTCGGTCTCGTCGCATTCGACGGCCAGACTAACAGCGTTTCGCCGTACGCCATCGTCTTCGCGACGCCATTCGGCAAGCCGGCGAAGCCGACCGGGGTCGTGGCCACGCCCGGCTTCGAGAAGGTCCGGCTCACCTGGAGTGCCATCGGCGGCGTCTCGAACTGGGAATATCGCCGTCGGTCCGCCGGGGGCGCATTCGGCGCCTGGACCGCCATAGCCGGCAGTAACGATGCGACGGTGCGGCATCTCGTGACCGGTCTTGTCAACGGGACCGCCCATGAATTCCAGTTGCGGGCGGTGCGCGGCGGCGTCGCCGGCCTGGTTTCCGACACCGTCTCGGCGACGCCGACCGACGATCTCCCCTCGGCGCCGACCGGCTTCGTTGCGGTGGCGGGCGAGGCGTCGGCATCGCTTGTCTGGCAGCCGCCGACCGATGTGCTTTTCGACAAGCAGCAGCTGCGCTGGAAGCCCGTCCATCTGCTGCCTTTCACGACCGGCGACAGCTGGACCGACCTGGCGGCCGACGTCGCCAGCCATAGCGTCGCCGGCCTCACCAACGGCATTCTCTACCGGTTCGAACTGCGCGCCGCGACCGTCCGCGGTGCCGGTCCGGCGGCTGGCGCCGATGCCGCGCCGGCAATCGTCGCGCCCGGCAAGCCCTGGGGCCTCCGGGCCGAGGCCGGCGACGGGACTGTCTCGCTCTCCTGGCTGCCGATCGCCATCGCCACCGGATGGCAATACCGGCAGAAGCAGGGCGCGGGCGCGTTCGGCGCATGGATCGACATTGCCGGTAGCGGCGCGCGGACTGCCAGCCATGACGTGACCGGCCTGACAAATGGCGAGACCTACGCCTTTCGGGTGCGCGCCATGCGGTCGGGTGTGAACGGGCCGGTCTCGGACGAGGTGGAGGCGATGCCCGCCATGACGCCGACCGGCTTCTTCGCCATCGCCTCGCAGACCGTGCCGGATGTCGTCAATCTGCGTTGGACGGCGAGTGCGAACGACGCGATTTCCGGATGGCAATATCAACTTGCGGCCGGTACCTCCCCGTTCGGGACCGACTGGATCGACATTCCCGGCAGCGGCGCCGCCACGCGCGCCCACGCCGTCTCCGACCTCGCCGTCGGCACGACCTGGCGATTTCGGGTGCGCGCCGTGATCGGCGACGCCGCCCAGCAGGAATCGGCGGAGAAGTCGGCGACGCCGCAGGCGCTCTCCGGCTGGCTTAACTTCAAGACCGACGGCTGTTCGGCGACGCTGCCGGCCAACTCGACCGGCGTCACCCTGACCCGCAATGGCGGCCCGGTCGAAATTCCCGTCGCCCTGTTCGCCGATGACTGCACGCCGATGCGCGACCACGGGACCGGCGGCTCGGATTGGGACAAAGTAGTGGCGATATCATTGCAGTGGCAAGATACAGGAGCGGTGGATGTCGCTATCCCCGGCTTCAATTATCGGACGTATTCCAATTACAACTACGAGTTCATACAACCAATAGTGTACAAATACGGCGAGATGCGAATCAGACTGTCACCGGGAGCAACGGCCAGTACTGCCAGTTTTCGCGTTCGACTGGATGACTACAGTCTCGAGGGCGACGCGGGTGACGATAGATTCGAAAGAGTCCACGGCCTTCCCGTCACACTGGTGGGCAATCCTCTTTTCGCGGCGGACGCCGGCATCGCCGACCGGCATTACGCGCTGAATAAGACGATCGTGCCGCCGGCGCTTCCGGCGGCCACCGGCGGCGAAGGCAAGCTGACCTACACCATAAGCCCGGCATTGCCGGCCGGCTTGGTATTCGACGGCGATGGGGACGACGATCTGGGCCTTGACGCGGGCGCGGCCCCGACGCTTACCGGTGCGCCGGGCGCGATCCGGCCCTGGACGGTTTACACCCTCACCGTTCACGACGCCGACAGCGACCGCTCTGCCGCCGATAGCGACAGCATCGACTTCCGGCTGAGGGTGAACGCGCCGCCGGCCGTCGCCAATGCGGTCGCGGACCGGACCGTGCTGCTGGGCGCCACAGAGACCGTCGAACTGGCGAGCGCAGACAGCCCGGTATTCGGCGATCTCAACGCCGACGATGTGCTGAATATCGTCGCGGTCTCGGACGGCGACGAGCAGACCGACCCGCCGGTGACCGTGACCCGCTCCGGCAGCCGGCTCTCTTTGACCGGCGCCGGGGAGGGCGTCAACGAAATCACCCTATACGCAATCGATCTGGGCGGCGCGGTCGCCGCCGACAGCTTTAGGGTCGAGAGCATCATTCCCACGCTCGCGCTGTCCGGAGGACCGCTTGCGCTGGCGGAGGGCGGCGGCGACGGGAGCTTCACGGTGGCGTTGTCGCATCCGCCGACGGGCGACGTGACGGTGGCGGTTGCCGGCGGCGACGGGGCGAGGGCGTTGCCGGCGAGCCTGCACTTCACGTCGACGAACTGGAGCGCGGCGCAGACGGTGACGGTGTCCCCGGCGGACGACCCCGACGCGGCGGACGAGAGCCTGGCGGTTACGCTCACCGCGAGCGGGACGACGGAATACGCGTCCGTCACGGGCAGCGTGGCGGTGACGGTGGCGGATGACGAGACGGCCGGGCTGGCGGTCATCGGAGGACCGCTTGCGCTGGCGGAGGGCGGCGACGACGGGAGCTTCACGGTGGCGTTGTCGCACCCGCCGAGGGGCGACGTGACGGTGGCGGTTGCCGGCGGCGACGGGGCGAGGGCGTCGCCGGCGAGCCTGCTCTTCACTGCGACGAACTGGAACGCGGCGCAGAAGGTGACGGTGTCTCCGGCGGACGATCCCGACGCGGCGGACGAGAGCCTGACGGTTGCGCTCACGGCGAGCGGGGCGACGGAATTCGCGTCCGTCACGGGCAGCGTTGCGGTGACGGTGGCGGATGACGAGACGGCCGGGCTGGCGGTCACCGGAGGACCGCTTGCGCTGGAGGAGGGCGGCGGCGACGGGAGCTTCACGGTGGCGTTGTCGCATCCGCCGACGGGCGACGTGACGGTGGCGGTTGCCGGCGGCGACGGAGCGAGGGCGTTGCCGGCGAGCCTGTACTTCACGTCGACGAACTGGAGCGCGGCGCAGACGGTGACGGTGTCTCCGGCGGACGATCCCGACGCGGCAGACGAGAGCCTGACGGTTGCGCTCACGGCGAGCGGGGCGACGGAATACGGGTCCGTCGAGGGCAGCGTTGCGGTGACGGTGGCGGATGACGAGACGGCCGGGCTGACGGTCACCGGAGGCCCGCTTGCGCTGGCGGAGGGCGGCGGCGACGGGAGCTTCACGGTGGCGTTGTCGCATCCGCCGACGGGCGACGTGACGGTGGCGGTGGCCGTCGGCGACGGGGCGAGGGCGTCTCCGGCGAGCCTGGGCTTCACGTCGACGAACTGGAGCGCGGCGCAGACGGTGACGGTGTCCCCGGCGGACGACCCGGACGCGGCGGACGAGAGCCTGACGGTTGCGCTCACGGCGAGCGGGGCGAGGGAATACGCGTCCGTCACGGGCAGCGTGGCAGTGACGGTGGCGGATGACGAGACGGCCGGGCTGACGATCGCCGGAGGCCCGCTTGCGCTGGCGGAGGGCGGCGGCGACGGGAGCTTCACGGTGGCGTTGTCGCACCCGCCGAGGGGCGACGTGACGGTGTCGGTGGCCGGCGGCGACGGGGCGAGGGCGTCTCCGGCGAGCCTGGGCTTCACGTCGACGAACTGGAGCGTGGCGCAGACGGTGACGGTGTCCCCGGCGGACGATCCCGACGCGGCGGACGAGAGCCTGACGGTTTCGCTCACGGCGAGCGGGGCGACGGAATACGCGTCCGTCGAGGGCAGCGTGGCGGTTACGGTGGCGGACGACGAGACGGCCGGGCTGACGGTCACCGGAGGCCCGCTTGCGCTGGCGGAGGGCGGCGGCGACGGGAGCTTCACGGTGGCGTTGTCGCATCCGCCGACGGGCGACGTGACGGTGTCGGTGGCCGGCGGCGACGGGGCGAGGGCGTCTCCGGCGAGCCTGGGCTTCACGGCGGCGAACTGGAGCGCGGCGCAGACGGTGACGGTGTCCCCGGCGGACGATCCCGACGCGGCGGACGAGAGCCTGACGGTTTCGCTCACGGCGAGCGGGGCGACGGAATACGCGTCCGTCGAGGGCAGCGTGGCGGTTACGGTGGCGGACGACGAGACGGCCGGGCTGACGGTCACCGGAGGCCCGCTTGCGCTGGCGGAGGGCGGCGGCGACGGGAGCTTCACGGTGGCGTTGTCGCATCCGCCGACGGGCGACGTGACGGTGTCGGTGGCCGGCGGCGACGGGGCGAGGGCGTCTCCGGCGAGCCTGGGCTTCACGGCGGCGAACTGGAGCGCGGCGCAGACGGTGACGGTGTCCCCGGCGGACGATCCCGACGCGGCGGACGAGAGCCTGACGGTTTCGCTCACGGCGAGCGGGGCGACGGAATACGCGTCCGTCGAGGGCAGCGTGGCGGTTACGGTGGCGGATGACGAGACGGCCGGGCTGGCGATCGCCGGAGGCCCGCTTGCGCTGGCGGAGGGCGGCGGCGACGGGAGCTTCACGGTGGCGTTGTCGCATCCGCCGACGGGCGACGTGACGGTGGCGGTGGCCGGCGGCGACGGGGCGAGGGCGTCTCCGGCGAGCCTGGGCTTCACGGCGGCGAACTGGAACGTGGCGCAGACGGTGACGGTGTCCCCGGCGGACGATCCCGACGCGGCGGACGAGAGCCTGACGGTTTCGCTCACGGCGAGCGGGGCGACGGAATACGGGTCCGTCACGGGCAGCGTGGCGGTGACGGTGGCGGATGACGAGACGGCCGGGCTGACGGTCGCCGGAGCACCGCTTGCGCTGTCGGAAGGCGGCGGCGACGGGAGCTTCACGGTGGCGTTGTCGCACCCGCCGACGGGCGACGTGACGGTGTCGGTGTCCGGCGGCGACGGGGCGGCGGCGTTGCCGGCGAGCCTGTACTTCACGTCGACGAACTGGAGCGCGGCGCAGACGGTGACGGTGTCTCCGGCGGACGATCCCGACGCGGCGGACGAGAGCCTTACGGTTGCGCTCACGGCGAGCGGGGCGACGGAATACGCGTCCGTTACGGGCAGCGTGGCGGTGACGGTGGCGGATGACGAGACGGCTGGGCTGACGGTCACCGGAGGACCGCTTGCGCTGGCGGAGGGCGGCGGCGACGGGAGCTTCACGGTGGCGTTGTCGCATCCGCCGACGGGCGACGTCACGGTGGCGGTGGCCGGCGGCGACGGGGCGAGGGCGTCTCCGGCGAGCCTGGGCTTCACGTCGACGAACTGGAGCGCGGCGCAGACGGTGACGGTGTCCCCGGCGGACGATCCGGACGCGGCGGACGAGAGTCTGACGGTTGCGCTCACGGCGAGCGGGGCGGCGGAATACGCGTCGGTCGAGGGCAGCGTGGCGGTTACGGTGGCGGATGACGAGACGGCCGGGCTGACGATCGCCGGAGGCCCGCTTGCGCTGGAGGAGGGCGGCGGCGACGGGAGCTTCACGGTGGCGTTGTCGCACCCGCCGAGGGGCGACGTGACGGTGGCGGTTGCCGTCGGCGACGGGGCGAGGGCGTCTCCGGCGAGCCTGCGCTTCACGGCGGCGAACTGGAGCGCGGCGCAGACGGTGACGGTGTCCCCGGCGGACGATCCTGACGCGGCGGACGAGAGCCTTACGGTTGCGCTCACGGCGAGCGGGGCGACGGAATACGGGTCCGTCACGGGCAGCGTTGCGGTGACGGTGGCGGATGACGAGACGGCCGGGCTGACGGTCACCGGAGGACCGCTTGCGCTGGCGGAGGGCGGCGACGACGGGACCTTTACGGTGGCGTTGTCGCACCCGCCGAGGGGCGAGGTGACGGTGTCGGTTGCCGGCGGCGACGGGGCGAGGGCGTTGCCGGCGAGCCTGCGCTTCACGGCGACGAACTGGAGCGCGGCGCAGACGGTGACGGTCTCACCGGCGGACGACCCCGACGCGGCGGACGAGAGCCTGACGGTTGCGCTCACGGCGAGCGGGGCGACGGAATACGGGTCCGTCACGGGCAGCGTTGCGGTGACGGTGGCGGATGACGAGACGGCCGGGCTGACGGTCGCCGGAGGCCCGCTTGCGCTGGCGGAGGGCGGCGGCGACGGGAGCTTCACGGTGGCGTTGTCGCATCCGCCGAGGGGCGAGGTGACGGTGTCGGTTGCCGGTGGCGACGGGGCGAGGGCGTTGCCGGCGAGCCTGCGCTTCACGGCGACGAACTGGAGCGCGGCGCAGACGGTGACGGTGTCTCCGGCGGACGATCCCGACGCGGCGGACGAGAGCCTGACGGTTGCGCTCACGGCGAGCGGGGCGACGGAATACGGGTCCGTCACGGGCAGCGTTGCGGTGACGGTGGCGGATGACGAGACGGCCGGGCTGACGGTCACCGGAGGCCCGCTTGCGCTGGCGGAGGGCGGCGGCGACGGGAGCTTCACGGTGGCGTTGTCGCATCCGCCGACGGGCGACGTGACGGTGTCGGTTGCCGGCGGCGATGGGGCGACGGCGTTGCCGGCGAGCCTGCGTTTCACGGCGACGAACTGGAGCGTGGCGCAGACGGTGACGGTGTCCCCGGCGGACGATCCCGACGCGGCGGACGAGAGCCTTACGGTTGCGCTCACGGCGAGCGGGGCGACGGAATACGCGTCCGTCGAGGGCAGCGTTGCGGTGACGGTGGCGGATGACGAGACGGCTGGGCTGACGGTCACCGGAGGACCGCTTGCGCTGGCGGAGGGCGGCGGCGACGGGAGCTTCACGGTGGCGTTGTCGCACCCGCCGAGGGGCGACGTGACGGTGTCGGTTGCCGGCGGCGACGGGGCGACGGCGTTGCCGGCGAGCTTGCGCTTCACGGCGGCGAACTGGAGTGCGGCGCAGACGGTGACGGTTTCTCCGGCGGACGACCCCGACGCGGCGGACGAGAGCCTGACGGTTGCGCTCACGGCGAACGGGGCGACGGAATACGCGTCCGTCACGGGCAGCGTGTCGGTGACGGTGGCGGATGACGAAACGGCCGGGCTGGCGGTCGCCGAAGGACCGCTTGCGCTGGCGGAGGGCGGCGGCGACGGGAGCTTCACGGTGGCGTTGTCGCATCCGCCGACGGACGACGTGACGGTGTCGGTTGCCGGCGGCGAAGGGGCGGCGGCGTTGCCGGCGAGCCTGCGCTTCACGGCGGCGAACTGGAGCGCGGCGCAGACGGTGACGGTGTCTCCGGCCGACGACCCCGACGCGGCGGACGAGAGCCTGGCGGTTGCGCTCACCGCGAGCGGGGCGACGGAATACGCGTCCGTCACGGGCAGCGTGGCGGTGACGGTGACGGACGACGAGACGGCCGGGCTGACGGTCACCGGTGGGCCGCTTGCGCTGGCGGAGGGCGGCGGCGACGGGAGCTTCACGGTGGCGTTGTCGCATCCGCCGACGGGCGACGTGACGGTGGCGGTTACCGGCGGCGATGGGGCGACTGCGTTGCCGGCGAGCCTGCGCTTCACGGCGACGAACTGGAGCGCGGCGCAGACGGTGACGGTGTCTCCGGCGGACGATCCCGACGCGGCGGACGAGAGCCTGACGGTTACGCTCGCGGCGAGCGGGGCGACGGAATACGCGTCCGTCACGGGCAGCGTGGCGGTGACGGTGGCGGATGACGAAGAGCCGGTCGCGCCCGAGCCGGTGATCGGGCTGACGGCGGTGCCGGGCGACAGCGAGGTCCGGCTTTCCTGGGTCGATCCGGACGATGGCCGTATTACCGGCTATCAGTATCGCTACGGGATAGGTGCGTCGGTACCGCCCTCTGTGCCCTGGACGGCCATTGCAGGCAGCGGTCCCCGCACCACGAGTTATCGGGTGGCGGGTCTGCGCAACGGTTCCCGATACACCTTCGAGGTCCGGGCAGTGAGCGCCGTCGAGCCGAGCGCGCCGTCGAGCGCGAGCGCGACTCCGCAAGCGGGCGCGCGGACAGCGGCGCGGAAGCGGATCGCGCAATCGGTGCTTGCCGAGGTTGCGCGGGCGACGCTGGCCGACGCCGCGGACACGGTCGCTCGGCGTCTGCAAGCTGCGCCGGGCGAGACCCTTTTGACGCTCGCCGGCCAGGACGTTACCGGCGCGTCCGCTCTGGTGTCTCCCGCGCTGTCGCGCTCCGGGGAGGATGAGCCGGAAACTGCGCTCGCAGGCTTCTGGCGGCACCGGCCCGGTTCCTCTTACGCCATCGACGACGCCGCCCTGTTGCGCGACAGCGCCTTCACCCTGTCGCTCGGCGACGACGCATCCGGCGTCGACGGTCTCGACTGGACCGTCTGGGGGCGCGGCGACGGAAGGCGGTTCAGCGGTCGGAATCGGCAGGACTCGTGGGACGGCGAGAACCGCGCGATCTGGTTCGGCGGCGATTTTCGTCAGAGCGACCGGCTACTGGCCGGCCTGGCGGTGTCGCAGAGCTTGGCCGAGATCGACTATCGAACGGATGACGACCGGGGAACGCTCGAAACCTCGCTCACTACGCTCTGGCCCTATCTGCAGTTGGCGTCGAAGGACGCTTCCCTGCAAATCGTTGCGGGCGTCGGGGATGGCGCGGTGGAGCACCGGCCTGAGGGGGAAGCCGCGGACCGCGCCGATCTGCGGATGCGGGCGGCTGCGATCGGCGGCCGCCGGCCGTTCATGCGCCTCGGCGGCCTCGCCCTATCGGCGACCGGAGACGCCGGTCTGGCGCGTCTGCAGACGGGCGCATTTTCGTTGGTGACTGCCGGCCGGCTCCGGGCGACCGCCTGGCGGGTGAAGGGCGGCGTCGAGGCGGCGCATGACGGCGTCCCGCTCTTTGGCGGCGACTGGTTGCTGGTGCCGCAGGGCACGTTGTCGCTGCGCCGGGACGGCGGGGACGGTGCGTCCGGCGCCGGCGTCGAGACGATGGGCGGCGTGCGAATTTTGGGCCCCGGCTCGCGCTTCGCCGTCGATGCGAACGGGCGATGGCTGACGCTGCACAGCGCAAGCGACATGCGCGAATGGGGGGCGAGCGTCGGGATGCGGCTGGAGCCGGGCGCCGGGGGGCGCGGCCTGTCGGTGTCGCTCGCTCACGACTGGGGCGAGCAGCAGGGCGGGGCGCTGCTGGGCGAGGATGTCTTCGATCTGGAGACGGTCCCGCTCGATCGCGCGCCGCTCACCGCGCTAGGCGCTCGCATGGGGTACGGCTTCGGCGTGAGGGGCGGCCTGCTGACGCCCTTCGCCGATGTCCGGCACGCCAGCGGCTGGAACCGCACGCAAAGCCATCGAGCCGGTATCGAGTTTGCCGCCCCGGGCGGAGTCGCAGCAGGGCTGATCGGCGAATCTCGCACCGAAGGCGCCGGCGACCCCGAACGACGCTCCTACCTGCGCCTCGACCTGCGATTCTGAGCCGGGCCAGCGGCCGTTCCGGCAAGATATTCGCTCGAAGAGACCGGTGCCGACTGAAATGCGGGGCCAGAGGTTCGAGTTGTCGCGGCACGTATTCCCGGAATGCGACGCCAATGTCGTGGTTGGTCCCAAACACTTCGCTGCGCGGGTCGCTCCCACGTATGGAAGTTTCGGGTACGGTTCGGGGTGCTCGGCAACGGTCTTGTCGAGATCCACAGAGAGGGCGGCCTGGAACTCGAGCCCCAGGACATGGCGAATATCGAACACCCGAACGTCCTGATCGTGATCGACGACCTTGCCGTCCTTGCACGCGACCGCAGAGATTGTCCTCTTCCGGCGAGCGCTCGTCCCGCTCCCCGGGGCCGCCTGTCACGGATCTTTCGTGAAACTGCGCCGACCATGATTTTGGGTATCCGGACTTCTTCGTCACGAAGGAGAAAGATTCGAACGGGTGAGTCGTCCGTTCGGGCCGAGTTGCGCTACGCCGGGCAGGGTCTCGAAGCGGACATGCCGAGGGTGCCTCCTGCAGGAACGCTTGCCGCCGGGGTCCGTATGACGGTCGCCCCACCGGACTCGCTGCGTCTGACGGAGGTTCGCGGTCGCCTGGCGCGAACGGACGGACAGACGCAGAAGGGGCGGTCGCCGAAGCGTCGGTCGCTCTCGATGTCACCGGGATCCTCGGTAACAGCGGAATCCGTAACTCCCCATGAAGTTCCGAATGAGGGACGGCGGAAGAGCAGGAGAGTCATACGCGTTCGCACGGTTTTGGCACCCTCCGGCCGGGAACGTCAGAGAGAGAAGGCGTTCGAGATCCTGCTCCAGAACGTGGTGTGCGCCGTCCGGGACTGGAATCGCTCGGCTCGACCGCTGAAGGGCTCAATGCGTTCCTTCCGCATTCCATGGCGTGGGGAACGGGTCCGGGCAGACGGACACCGGGTTCGAACCCGGAACGCAGGCTGCTCAGAACCGGCGAATCAAATACGTTCGCCCAAGGGTGCGGAAGACCTCGTACCCGCGCGAGTGAGCTTCGGCTACGCCTCGCCCCGGCGGCGACGCTCCGCGTCGTCCCAGACCGTCAACGCCTGGTAGTCGGGCACGAAGCCCAGCCCCTTTCTGGCGTCGGAGGAGACGGCGCTTTGGGACGTGACGACATCGATCACGGCAGGCGCGTTCCCGAGAGCGCGGGACAGCGCGTCCGGCAGGTCTTCCGGATCTTCGACGCGTTCTCCGTGTGCGCCGAGCGCCCGCGCCATGCCTGCATAGTCCGAATGGCGGAGCGTCGTCCCGACGACCCGGCCGCCGTAGTTGAACTCCTGGTCGAACCGCTCGATGTTCCAGGCGGCGTTGTTGGAGACGACGAAGACCGCTCTGGCGTCGTGCCGGACGGCGGTGTCGATCTCCATCGCGTTGATGCCGTAGGCGCCGTCGCCGTTGACCGAGAATACCTGACGCCCGGGAAACGCGAGCGCGGCCGCGACCGCGAACGGGACGCCGACCCCGAGACAGCCGAAGGCGCCCGCGTCCAGGTAGGTCTGCGTTCGAAGTCCGATGCGCGCGAAGCTCAGGAGGTCTCCCCCGTCCGCGACGCCGATCGCGTCCGGCTCGGCCAGCGCCCCGATCGCTTCGAAGATCGCGAGCGGATGGATCTTTCCGTCGGCGCCGCGCTGCGGCGCAGGTTCCCTTGCGGACCGGGTCATGCGAGCGCGGTGCTTGTCGCGCAGGGCGTTCAGCCAGGCCGTGTCCCGTTCGCCCGGATCGTTGCCCAACTCCTCGACCACCGCGTCCAGCGCGAGCGCAACGTCGGCGAGCAGCTCCGGCGATCCCCGCCGGTTGTCGATCAACTCGCCCGCGGTATCCGCGATCCGCAGGAACCGCGCCTTCCCGAACACCGCCGGCGATCCGTAGGCGAGTTGGTAGTCCAGCTTGCGGCCGAGCGTGATCACGAGGTCCGCCTCTGCCATGGCGGCGGCCCGTACCGCGCCGACGACGGAAGGGTGATCGGGCGGCGCCAGCCCGCGGCTCTCCTGGGTGTCGAGATAGAGCGCGCCCGTGCGGTCCAGAAACCGCAGGAGCGCCGCGCCCGCGTTGCGTGCGCCGCGCCCGCTGATGACCAGCGGACGGCGCGCGGAACGAACGGCGTCGGCGGCTTCCGCCACCCGCGTCGGCTCGGGCGGCAGGCGGCGCGGCGGCGTCCCGTCGACCCACTCCGGAAGCACCAGGTTCCGGTCCAGCGGTTGCCGAAGCACGTCCGTCGGAACCTCGACATAGGCCGGGCCCGGCTCGCCGACGTCGCCGGAGGCTCTGGCGATCGCCTCGTCGAGTTCGCGCAGCGCCTGTTCGGGAACCCGGGCGGTCCGTGCGATACGCGTGACCGGTCGCAGTATGTCGGTATGGGGGATGTCCTGCAGCGGCCCCATGTTGGCCTGCGGCCGCGAGGTGCAGCCGCCGATCAACAACACCGGCACGCGGGCGAGCGACGCGTTGGCGACGGCGGTTACGGTATTGGTAACGCCCGGTCCCGCGGTCGCCATGGCGACGCCGAGGCCGCCGGTCAGCTCCGCGTGCGCGTGCGCCATATGCGCCGCGGCGCGCTCGTCGCGCGTGTCGACGATGCGAATTCCGACGCGGGCCAGGCAGTCCCAAATCGGCTGGATGTGTCCGCCCTGGATGCCGAATATCCGGTCCACGCCTCGCGCCTGCAGGGTTCGTGCGATCCAGGCTGCGACGCTGGTCTCGTCCCGGTTGAGGTCCTGGCGCGGGGGTTCGCGTTCGTTCGATGCGGTCATCTTCGTTCTCCGGTCGGGTGACTCAGTCCGGCGTCGGCCGGCGCGCCGCGAGCAGGTCGCGGAGGGATCGGTGGAGGATCTTGCCGGTCGCGTTCCGCGGCATTTCCTCGTCGGCGAAAAACGCGACGCCCCGGGGTCGCTTGAAGCCGGCGAGCCGCTCCCGCGCCCAGGAGACGAGCTCCGCTTCCCCGGTTTCCGCGCCGGCGTGAAGCACGACCGCAGCTTCGACGCGCTCGCCCCATTTCGGGTCCGGCAGGCCCACGACGGCGACGTCGCGAACCGAGGGATGGGCAGACAGCGCGGCCTCCACTTCGGACGGGTAGACGTTCTCGCCGCCGGAGATGATCAGGTTCTTCTTGCGATCGATCAGCCGTATGAACCCGTCGGCGTCGCGCAGTCCGACGTCGCCGACCGTCAGATAGTTGCCGCGGAAGGCCTCGGCGGTCTTGTCGGGAAGGTTCCAGTAGCCGTCGAAGGCGTACGGGCCGGAGGAATACAGTTCCCCCGGCTCTCCGTCCGCGACCTCGCGTCCCGCGTCGTCGAGGAAGCGGATCGGTTCCGATCCGACTACCTCTCGTCCCACCGTGCCCAGCCGGTCGAACTGCTCTTCGGGGCGGAGCATGGTTACCCAGCCCGCCTCGGTCGATCCGTAGAGTTCGAACAGGCGCGAATTCGGAAACGCTTCCATGACCGCGCGCTTGGTGTCGGCGCGGGCCGGAGCCGAGGAGATCATCAGTTTCTCGACCCGGTCGCCGACGGCGTCAGGGCGGCCGGATTCTGCGACGTCGAGCAGCATCGTGTAGTGGGTCGGAACCAGCGAGGTGAAGGTGGCCCCTGTCTGCCGCAGGGTGCGCAGGCAGAGCTCGGGATCGAAGCTCGGTCGGGACAGAATCGACACGGCGGCGCCGCAGCCGACGAAGGCGGCAAAGAAATACAGCGAGTTCGCGTGGCACATCGGCATGACCAGAAGCGCGCGGTCGCGCCGGTGCAGCCCCAGTTCGACCTGGGTCATCAGGGAGAGCATCGCCACGCCGCGGTGCCCCCGAACGGCTCCCTTCGGCCGCCCGGTGGTGCCGGACGTGTACATCAGGCACCAGGGATCGTCCGGCAGCCCGGCCGATTCCGGTTCGCGCTCCATGGCGGCGAGCAAGAGATCCTCGTAGTCGCGCCAGCCGGGCGCGGGCGAGGCGCCGCCGATCGAGACGAACCGGTCCGGGGGAAGGTCAAGGGAGTCCCGAACGCTGTCGACGACCGGAATCAGGGCGTCTTCCGCCAGGATCGCGCCGGCCTGACAGTCTTCGAGAACGACCTGCGCTTCGGGACCCGTAAGGCGGAAGTTGACCGGAACGACGACGAGTCCCGCCTTGGCGGCGGCGGTATAGACTTCCGCCCACTCGATGCGGTTGTAGGCCAGCATGGCGACCCGGTCGCCTCTCGTCAGCCCGAGCCCCAAGAGGGCGTTTGCGACGCGGCATGCGCGGTCGTTCCACTGCCGGAAGGTCATCGATCGCGAGAGGTCGCTCAGCGCCGGCCTGTTCGGTTGCAGCCGCGCCTGGGCCGAGAGAATCTGCCCGAGATGAAGCGGCGCGTGGCTCATCGCCGGGATTCCAGGGCCCGTGCCAGGCGCTCTGCGGCTTCGCGCGTGTGCGCGACGGTCAGGGATTCTGCCGCCCCGGCGTCGCCGGTCAGGACGGCCTCGAGGATCCGCGCATGCTGCCGCCAGATCCCGTCCGGGGATTCGGCCCGGCGAAGCACCTCTCCCATGCATCGGCGGAGAAAGCGCCAATGGGGTTCGGCGGACCGGGCGACGAGCGGGTTTCCGGAGAGGTCGTAGAGAAACGAATGAAACTCCTCGTCGCGGCGGATCAGTTCTCGGATTGCGCCGTCCCGGACGGCTTCGACGCCCGCGGCCAGAATGGCGTGGCCCTGCAGCCCCGATTCCTGGGCAAGCTCCGGATCCCGGGACATCCTCCCGGCGGCGCACCGGGCTGCCAGGCCGTCGAGCGCGCCGCGAATCTCGTAGTGATGACGCATTCGCGCCGTATCGAGGGGAACGACGCGGACGCCCCGGCGGCCGTCTTCCTCGACCAGGCCGTCCGCCTTGAGAAGCGAGATCGCCTGCTGGACCGGTTGTCGAGAGACTCCGAGCCGGTCGGCGAGCGGCTCCTGCACCAGGTGCGTTCCGGGTGCGAGAACTCCGTCGCAGATCTCGTCGAGGACGACCCGGTAGACCTGGGCGGCAAGGCTGGGGCCAGATTGCAGGCGCATGAGCTCAGTATTCTGAATTCAGAGTTCAGAATACGGTACTGACGAATCGGGCCTTCGTCAACTCCCGGCTCGTCGCGTTCGCCGAACGGCCGCGGAACCGGCCGGAACCGTACGCGCCCGCACGCGTCCTTCACGGGACCGGTCAGGATCCGCCGGCGGGAACGGTTGCGCCGAGCCGCCCGGTTCGGACGCCGCAAACGGACGCGCCGAGGGGTTCGAAGCCGGAACGGGGGCTGCCGGGCGCGAACGCCGTCGCTACGGAACGGGACTGATCCGGATCAGGCGGCCGTTTCGCGGATCGTCCGTCAGGAGCCAGAGCGCGCCGTCGGGACCTTGCCGGACGTCCCGGATTCGCCCGAACGCGTCTTCGAACAAGCGTTCCTCGCCGACGATTCGGTCCCCTTCCAGCGTCAGGCGGGAGAGGTAGCGGAATTTGAGCGCTCCCACGAACAGGTTTCCGCGCCACTCCGGAAACAAGGCGCCGTCGTAGAACGCCGCCCCCGAAGGCGCCATGGACGGCGTCCACTGCCATACGGGTTGATCGAGGCCTTCCTTTTCGCTGCCCTCGCCGATCGGAAACCCGGAATACGCGCGCCCGTGGGTGATCACCGGCCAGCCGTAATTGGCCCCGGCCCACAGCCGGTTGACCTCGTCTCCGCCGCGCGGTCCGTGTTCGCTGACCCACATGCTGCCGTCGCCCGGGCGAAGGGCGAGCCCCTGGGCGTTGCGGTGTCCGAGGGTGAAGATCTCCGGGAGCGCGCCCTCCGAGTTCGCGAAGGGATTGTCGTCCGGTACCGTTCCGTCCCGGTTCAGCCGGACCACCGTACCGTGATGGGTCGAGGGATCCTGGGCCCGGTCGGCGTCGCCGCGTTCGCCGATCGTCACGTACAGCGTGCCGTCCGGCGCGAACGCGAGCCTGGAGCCGAAGTGGCGGCCGCCACCGCCCTGGTTCTGTCCTTGGAAGATTGCCTCGACGTCTTCGAGGGCGCCGCCCGCCAGCCGTCCACGGGCGACCGCGGTATGGGCGCCGCGCCTCGACGGCGCGGCGTAGCTGAGATACACCCGGCCGTTCTCCGCAAACTCCGGGTCGAGCGCGACGTCGAGAAGTCCGCCCTGGCCACGCGCATGCACGTCCGGAACGCCGTCCACGGGATCCGGGTCGAGCCCCGCTTCCGACCATCTCCTGAGGGCGCCAGGCCGCTCCGTTATGAGCGCGCTTCCGTCCGGCAGGAACGCCAGGGCCCACGGGTTCCGCAGCCCGTCAGCGAGAATTTCCGCCCGGACGCTGCCGCGTTCCGTCTCGAATACCTCTGCGGGTGCGGGGGACGGGAGCGCGAAAGCCGTCGCAAGGGCGGCCGTCGCCGGGACGAGAGACAGAGTCTTGCGCATCGGCCGGTCTCCGGGGCGAAGGCGGCGCCGGTTACTGCCGCGGCCCTGGCTGGAGTCCGTTGCGGAGCGAAGTCGGCCTGCGCTCCGCAACAGGGTCGGTCGCGGACCGCTACTGCGGGATGTCGCCGATCACGCCCTCGACGAAGTAGTTCATGCCGAGAAGCTCTTCGTCCGTGGCGACCGCGCCCTCCGCGATTCGCAGCGTTCCGTCGCGATCGTGGATGGGTCCGGTGAAGGGGTGAACGGCGCCGCTGCGGATGTCCTCTTCGGCTTGCTCGGCCACGGCTTTCACGTCGTCGGGCATGTTCCGGTACTCGGCCATGACCACCTCGTTGTCCGCGATGCCGGCCCAGCTGTCGGCGCTCTCCCAGGTGCCGTCCAGGACGGCCTTGGTGCGCTTGACGTAATACGGCCCCCAATTGTCGAGGATCGAGGTGAGCTGCGCATCCGGTCCGAAACCGATCATGTCGGACGCCTGTCCGATGGCGAGGACGCCCCGCTCCTGCGCGACCTGCATCGCGGCCGGGCTGTCGGTGTGCTGCATGATGATGTCGGCGCCCTGGTCGATGAGGGCCTTGGCCGCGTCGGCCTCCTTGCCCGGGTCGAACCAGCTGAATACCCACACGACGGTCGCGGTCACGTCCGGGTTCACCGAGCGCGCCGCGAGAACGGCGGAGTTCACGCCGCGAATGACCTCCGGAATGGGATAGGAGACGATGTATCCGATCTTGTTCGTCTCGGTCATCAGACCCGCGATCTTGCCGACGACGTGCCGTCCTTCGTAGAAGCGGCCCGAATAGGTCGAAACGTTCTCCGCCCGCTTGTAGCCGGTGGCGTGCTCGAACTTCACGTCCGGAAATTCCTTCGCAACCTTGATCGTCGGGTCCCCGTAGCCGAAGGAGGTGGTGAAGATCAGGCCGTGCCCCGAGGCGGCGAGCTGGCGGATCACCCGCTCGGCGTCGGGCCCGTCCGGGACGCTCTCGACATAGGTGGTCTCGACCTTGTCGCCGAGCTCGGCTTCCACCTGAAGTCGGCCCTGGTCGTGCTGATAGGACCAGCCGAAGTCCCCGATCGGGCCGACGTAGATGAACCCTACCTTGAGCTTGTCCTCGGCTTGTGCGGCGAACGCCGTCAGTCCGGCCGCCGCGAGCACGGCGAGGAAATGGAATCGTTTCATGGTGACTTCCTTCTTCGAATAGGGGGGACTTCCGCGTCTTCCGCTCAGCGTTCGGCGCGGAACGGCCTCCCGATGGCGGCGGGCGCGTTCGCCTTGGTGAGGCGGACGTCCCGAGAGATGATAACCAGTGCGATTACCGTAAACACGTACGGCGCCATCGCAAGGAATTGCGCCGGAACCGGAACGCCCCAGTCAGAGCCGTAGAACTGCAGTTGGGTGATCGCCGCGAACAGGTAGGCGCCGGCCACGAGCCGGCCGGGTCGCCAGGTCGCGAACACCACCAGCGCCAGCGAGATCCAGCCCCGGCCCGCCGTCATGTTCTCGGTCCAGAGCGGCGTGTAGGCGAGGGAGAGATACGCGCCGCCGAGCCCGGCGAGCGCGCCGCCGAACAGGGTCGCGAGGTAGCGGATCCGGATGATGCGATAGCCGAGCGCGTGGCCGGCGTCCGGATTGTCGCCGACCGCCCGGAGCGCCAGCCCCCCGCGGGTTCGGTAGAGAAACCAGGCCGTTGCGCCTGCGAGCAGGAGCGCCAGATAGACCAGCGCGTCCTGGCCGAACGCGAGGCGACCGAGCGCGGTCGATTCCGAAAGCCAGGGAACGTGGAGACTCGGCAGGATCGGGACGGTCTGGCCGACGAAAGGCTGTCCGATCAGCCCCGACAGGCCGATTCCGAAAATGGTCAGCGCAAGTCCGACGGCGGGCTGGTTGGCCAGGAGCGAAAGCGCGAAGACGCCGAAGAGGAGCGCCATGCCGGCGCCGGCGCCGGCTCCGGCCAGGACGCCGAGAACCGGGCTTCCCGTGGTCCATGCGACGGCGAAAGCGCAGACCGCGCCCATCAGCATCATGCCTTCGAGGCCGAGATTGAGCACCCCGGAGCGCTCCGCGACCAACTCCCCCGTTGCCGCGAAGATGAACGGCGTCGCGGCCACGATGACGGAGGCGATCAGGTTTTCCATGGCGCCCTCATGCCAGCCGGATCCGGTAGTGGATCAGCGTGTCCGCGGCGAGAAGGAAGAACAGGATCATGCCCTGGAACACCCCGGTCACGTTGCGGGGCAGCTTCAGAAGGATCTGCGCGTTTTCTCCGCCGATGTAGCTTACCGCCAGCACCAGCGCCGCGAACAGGACGCCGACCGGGTGCAGCCGCCCGACGAAGGCGACGATGATGGCGACGAAGCCGTATCCCGCGGAGATGTCCGGCTGCAGCTGTCCGATGGTCGAAAAAACCTCGATGGCGCCGGCCAGCCCGGCGAGGCCGCCGGAGAGGAGCAGCGAGAAAGCGACCGCGGCGGCGCCGGAGAATCCCGCGAAGGCGGCAGCGCGGGGCGCCGCGCCGAACACGCGCAACTCGAACCCCTTCAGGGTGCGCACCGTCATGATCCAGAGGCAGATCGAGACCGCGAGCGCGACCAGGAGGCCGGCATGGAGGCGCGAGCCGTCGACGAGGACCGGCATCAGAAAGGCGTCGGCAAATTCCTTCGATTCAGGAAACCCGAAGCCGAGCGGGTCGCGCCAGGGACCACGCACCAGCCAGTCGAGCAGCAGCGTGGCGACATAGGTGAGCATCAGGCTCACCAGAATCTCGTTGGTGTTGAACCGGATCTTGAGCAGCGCCGGAACGGCGGCCCAGAGAACGCCGCCGGCGATCCCGGCGAGGAGGCAGATCGGAAGCCAGACGGCGGACGCGTTCTCGGGCGCGTGAATTGCGACGCCGCCGGCCAGGATCGCGCCGAGGGTGTACTGGCCGGCTGCGCCGATGTTCCAGACGTTGGCCCGGAAGCAGATCGCGAGACCGGCCGCGATGATGGCCAGCGGCGTCGCCTTGACCAGCAATTCGAAACGGCTGTAGGAGTCGAGGAAGGGAGACAGGAAATACACCCGGAGAACGGCGCCCGGATCGTGACCCATGGCGGCGAGAAGCAGGGATCCGAAGGCGACGGCGAGCGCGATGGCAAGGACCGGGGAGAGCAGGACGAAGGTCCGGGAGGGCCTGGATCGGGGTTCGAAGGCGATCATGCCGCCGCCTCCCCGCCGCCCATGAGCAGGCCGGCGCGCTCGGGCGTCATCTCTTCGACCGGCCAGGCGCGCGAGAGCCTGCCGTCGTAGATCACCGCGATTCGGTCGCAGATCTCGAAGATCTCGTCGAGATCCTGGCTGATCACCAGAACCGCGGCCCCTCGAGCGGCGAGGTCCACGAGCGCGCGCCGAATCTCCGCCGCGGCGCCGGCGTCCACCCCGCGCGTGGGCTGGCAGACGGCGAGGACTCCCGGCTCGCGGAGAATTTCCCGTCCGACGACGAACTTTTGCAAATTGCCCCCGGACAGGGAACCCGCGACCGGGTGCGATCCGCCGGCGCGGACGTTGAACGCGTCGCGGGTGCGGCTTGCCCAGGAGCGCATCCGTCCGGCGTCGATCCAGCCTCCTGGCGCCAGCCGCTCCGCCGTGTGGTGAGAGAGGAGCACGTTCTCCGCCAGCGACATGTCGGCCACCGACGCTTCGTTGTTGCGGTCCTCCGGAACGAAGGCCATTCCGGCCGTCCGCCGCCGGGTCGGCCTCGCCCGCCCGACGGCGACGCCGTCGACCCGGACGGCGTCGTCGCGATCGCCGAGCGTCTCGCCTACCAGCGCGTCCATCAGGTCGGCCTGGCCCTCGCCGGCCACGCCGGCGACCCCGACCACCTCGCCGCCGGCGACCTCCAGCGACACGTCCCGGAGCCCGCCGCCGCGTCGTCGCTCCGTATCGATCGTCAGGCGATCCAGGACGAGTCGTGGCGCTTGCCCCGTCTCTTCCGCGCGTGCCTCTCGCCCGGCGGTACCCTCCGCCTTGCCGATCATCTTCTCCGCGAGCGCCTTCGCGCTGGTCTCTCGCGGGTCGCACCGTTCGACCACCACGCCCTCCCGCAGGATCGTCGCCCGGTCGCAAAGCGCCCGAACCTCCTCGAGTCGATGAGAAATGTAGAGTACGGCGTGGCCTTCCCCGGCCAGCCGGTCCAGCGTCTCGAACAGGGAATCGGCTTCCTGCGGGGTGAGAACCGAGGTGGGTTCGTCCATGATCAGGAGTTCCGGATCCTGCAGCAGGCAACGCAGCACCTCCACCCGCTGCCGCTCCCCGACCGAAAGCGCATGGAGCGGCGCGCCCGGCTCGATGGCGAGGCCGTAGGCGGCGGACATCTCCTCGATCCGTCTCGAAAGGTCCCGCATCGGCTCCGGAGGCAGCGCCAGGGCGACGTTTTCGGCGACGGACAACGCCTCGAACAGCGAGAACTCCTGGAACACCATCCCGATTCCGAGACCGCGCGCTTCGGCCGGGTTGCGGATCCGGGTCTCGTCGCCCTTCCAGAGGAACGTCCCGGAGGTCGGCTGCAGCACCCCGTACATCATCTTGACGAGCGTGGACTTCCCGGCCCCGTTATGTCCGAGCAGGGCGTGCTTCTCGCCGGGAAGGATCGAAACGTCGAGCCCGCCGCACGCCTCGAAATCGCCGAAGCGCTTGACGATCTCCCGCGCCTCGAAGAGGGGGGGTGGCAGAGGCTCGGCCAAGTTGCTACTCCTCGCAAACCGTCGGCGCGGGCCGGCAGTCGTGTCGGGCCAAGCCGCCTCTATTCTGTGCGCGCTTCGACGGTTGGTCGTCTGACCGCCTATCCATCTAGCTTCGCAATGACAGAGAGGACGGTATCCCTGAAGTCGTCGATCGGAAGCAGTTGCCCCTGGCGCTTGGTCAACTTGTGCGTCGCGGACGACCCCATGTCCATGGTCACGAGGCGTCCGGCCCGACCGGTAACGACTTCGGCCTTGGTCCATGCGCCCATGTAGATGTCATTAGGCGCGATTCCGATACAAAGTAGCGCTTCGTAGTCCCGGTGGTAGCGGATGTGGTTGAACTGGAACGAACCGTTGATGTCTTCGGTCGCCGTCTTGAGCTCGAATGTATGCGCTTCGATTCGGACGTCCCAGGACGCAGTCCGAACGCGGCGTCCCTTGGCGTTGAGCGGAAACTCGCACGTCAAGCCGAAATTCGTACAAAGCGCCTCCACGAAGTCCTGCCCGGCGTCTCCGACCTTGGTGCTGGATAGCCGCTTGATGTTCTCGAATCTCTGTCCGACCCATTTGTAGGAATCGGCGTAGCCAAGCAGGATATCCTGCAGTATCGCTCCGGGATCAGGCATCGACAAAGCCGTGATCCGTAAGCGCCCGGCGGATGTGATACATGCTGATATGACGACAATTGTGAGCCGCCAGATTGCTGTACCGCCGCCAGTCGATTCCGTTGAGGCACGCGGTGACCGCCTCTCGATCCCTCTTAATGACGATTCCGTAGCCGCATACATAGCGGACGTCTCCAAAATCCCGCACGAGGACAGGCGGAGTAGCGAAGAACGTTCGCTGAAGGAAGTAGTCGGCCTGGCCTAACCGTTCCTGACCGCAGAGACGCTCCTTTCGCATATCGACCGTGAACAGGTCAATCCAGCTCTCGCAGGTGGGAACCGGCTTCCGGTTGTTCACGCCGCGCCGCCATACCTGCCACAGAGCGTTGATGCCCGCCGGTTGCCCGGTGGCAGTCACGAAGGCATTTCGGGGCAGAGGGCGCATGTCGACCAATTCCGCGCCCTTGACGCGGTGCTTCGGGCTTCCCTTGCCGTCCGATTGAAAGGCCATCGGCAGGATCAGGCCGATGTAGTCGGCGAAAGTGGCAGCATGATTGACGAAAGCGAGCGCCAGCCAGGCGCGGTAACCGAACGGCGGATTGCCGACGACCGCATATCGATGACCGTTCAACCGGGGAACCCAACTCAGGAAATCCGCAGTCTCGAACTCCGGGCGGCCGGGTACGATTTCGATGCCGACTCTCCGCCCGTCAGGCAGCAGGTCATAAAATACGCCGTCGCCGGCGGCGGGTTCGACATACTTGTAGACCGCCGTGTCGGCATGGTCGTCGCGCATGATCTCTAGAAGGGCGGCGTGGCAGTCGCGTGCGACAGCGGGTCGGGTAAAGAAGCGATCCAGATCCACCCGGTTGGGCCGTACCCAGGACGGAATGAGCGGATTGCCCTTCCACGCGGCGTTCCGCGCCTTGATCGCCTCGCCTAACGCTTGCCCCGCGACCGGGCGCGGCGCGAACGATCCTCTCGCAATTCGTTCCGGGCTGGCGTCTGTGGCCGGAAGAACCGCGTTTCTTGTCATGGCGTCTGGTTTCCTTTCTGAACGAGCGTTCGGCAGATCGACTGGTCGTCTCCATTCCGCGCAGCGCTGCGCCTAACGGTAGCGAGGAGTCGCTTCGAACGCATGTCGCGCCGTGTCGCATACGCCCCCGCGGAACGAAGAAGGCGATTCGAGGGGCAGCTGCTGGGAAGGACTCGCTCGCACCTCGTACGGGAGAGTCTGCAGTCCGCCGATGCCGCTGGAATGCGCCGAATCGCCCACGCGATATGGGGCGCGACGAACAGCCGGTTCGAGCGCGCCGCTCGACAGCTGTTGCGGGCTGCCGTCGGCTCCTCGAAGAGCGCCGGGCCGGGGACTGCAGCAGCAAGAGGCCGAAGATCCGTAGCCCCGTCCGGTTCTGGCATCATGCGGTCCTCAATAACTGCGGCCGGCGTCCCTCCCTCATCGGCCGATGTCCGGTCAATCGGCGTCTGACCTCGAATTCTCGCCGGTCGCCGACGGGCAGATGCCCGGGCCCGACGGGTGCTTCGGACGCTTCCCGAAGTCGCCGGGCGAGGAAGTACGCCGACTTCTGCGTAATGCCAAGCTCACGATGCAGTCTGACGGAAGAGACGCCGTTAGGCGAAGCGGCCCAAAGGCAGATGGCGATCGCCCACTTGTCCAGCGGGATGGGAGAGCGGTGCATGACCGACCCTACGCGGACGCTGAAATAGCGCCGGCAGGATCCGCATCGATAGGGGAGCGGCCGTCGTGACGGAACTGCCCGGAGCTTGTCGTCGCGACCGCAAATCGGGCAATAGGCGGGATTTCCCGCTTGGCCCCACCGCAGTTCCTCGAACCACTTCTCTGCCTCCGCATCGTCGGGAAACAACGGGGAGATGTCCTTCCGCGCAGCGCCCTTGCGGAATGTCTTGCCGGAGACTCCCATCGCCCGCCCTCTGCCGACACGCGCCAAGTGATCGAGTTTCTGTACGGATAGTCAAGTATATAGTATCTCGTCGCTCGTGCAATCGGCCGTTCGACGGCGGGAATGTGCGGGATTCCGGCGCGCGGGCGCGGTTCGCCGTGCGTGGGACAGGCACAGCGGATAGCCGAGCCCCGGAGCCTCCGTCGATCGGGGATCTAGGACTCCCGACCCTCAGGGACCCCGCGCGTGCCGGCGGAAGAGGTAGTAGCCGATCTCGCGGGACGGACAGATGCCGCCGGGACGCAGGGCCAGCACGGCGATCATCGCCGCCGCAAGCGTCAGTTCGGTCATTCCTACCAGCGGATCCGACAGGACCTTCGCCCGGTTGATCGCCCCCTCCAGCGCCCGCAGTCCCTCGAAACTGGCGGTCACCACCAGCACGCCTACTACCGCGCCGGTCACCGTCCGCGGACCCCCGATCACCAGCATCGCGAGAATGACGAAGGTCTCTTTCAGCCAGAGCTGCTTCGGGGAGAAGGAAGTGATGAAGTGCCCCCAGAGCGCGCCGCCGACTCCGGCGAGCATCGCCGACAGGATGAATGCCTGCCAGCGAAGCCGCGGAATGTGGGCGCCGAGCGACGCGGCCGCGATTTCGTCGTCACGGCTGGCGCGAAGCAGCCGACCGATCCGGGATTCCTTGAACAGCAGCGCCACCAGAACCGCGCCGACGGCGACGCCGGCGGCCAGCGGCAAGGTGGTCGCTCCCGGCAGGCCGAACAACGTGCGCGGGCCGTTCGTCACGTCGCTCCACCGGTCGATGATGGTGTGAATTACCACGAACAGCGCGAAGGACGTGATGACGGCGGCGGCGTCGGAGAGCCGCATGAGCGGATAGGAGGCGACCGCCGCGACCAGCGCCGCCGCCAGGCCGCCCATTGCCATTCCGAGGAGGGGCGACATCTCGGCGCCGGCGAGGATCGGATACAGGTTCGGCAGCGCCATTCCCTTCATCTGGACCGGAATGGTGAGTACCGCGGACATGTAGGCGCCGATCCCCATGAAGCCGACATGGGCGAAGGACAGGATGCCGGAATTGCCCATGAAAACCTGCAGGCCGACCACGAGCACCATCGAGATGCAGAGGTTGGTGACGATGCGCACGACGAGCCTCACGCCGAGGAGTTCCGCCGCGACGGCGACCGCGACGATGACGCCGCCGAGGATCAGGAACGTCGTCCAGTTGCGGGCCGTCATCATGTTCTCTGTCCCGATGCCGGTCCGCGCAGGATGCCTTCCGGGCGCCAGAGGAGAATGAGAATCACCAGGGAAAACGTGAAGGCGTCGCGGAATTTGAGCAGGTCCTGCGGCAGGGTGTAGTTCAGCGTCGTGTCGATGAGGGCGAGCAGGAACCCGCCGAGAACGGCGCCGGGCAGGCTCCGCATGCCGCCGATCACCGTCGCGATGAAGGCCACGAGCAGGGGCTCCAGGCCGATGCCGGGCACGACGGTTCCGATTCGGCCGATCCAGAGCATGGCGACCACGCCGGCCAGCAGCCCGGAGATGGCGAAGGCGGCCGAAATGATGAGATTGGCCGGAATGCCCATCATGCGCGCCATGCGGAAATTCGTCGCCGCGGCCCGCATCGCGATGCCGAGCGCGGTCGAGCGCATGAGCCACGAGAACAGCCCCAGCATGACCACCGCGACCGCGATGGTGATCAGGTTGCGGACCGGCGTGATCACCCCGGCGAACTCGACCGTGCGCGAAAACACTTCCGGCAACGGCACGGCGCGGGGCCTCGGCGAAATGAAGATGAGCGCGGCGTTCTGCAGCAGCGTCGAGAAGGCGAAGGACGTGATCAGCACCGCGGTAACCGACTTCTCCCGGACCGGGCGGAACGCGACGTAGTCCGTGGCGATTCCCGCGACGACGGCCATGACGATCGCGCATCCGGCCATCACCAGCCAGGGAAGGCCCGAGCCGCTGACGAGGAACATGGTGTATCCGCCCACCATGATCAACTCGCCGTAGGCGAAGTTCACCAGGCGGAGGATGCCGTAGACGATGACGAGGCCGAGCGCCATGAGCGCGTAGGCGCCGCCGAGGCTCAGGACGTCGAGCGCGAACTGGGCCGGGTTCACGGGTCCTTCCCCAGATAGAGCGACTTCAGCTCCGTTGCGGCGGCGATGTCCGACGCGCGGCCTTCGACCTCGATGCGCCCGAGCCGCATGACGTAGGCCCGGTCGCTGACGGAGAGCGCCTTGGCCGCGTTCTGTTCCACCAGCAGGATGGTCAGACCGGCCTCCTTCAGCGCCGTGATCATGCCGAAGATCCGGTCCGCCACCAGCGGCGCGAGGCCGAGCGACGGCTCGTCGAGAAGCAGGACGCTCGGCCTGGACATGAGGGCGCGCGCGATGACCAGCATCTGCTGTTCGCCGCCGGACAGGTTGCCGGCCGGCAGGTTCCGCCGTTCGGCGAGGACCGGAAACCGCGAATAGAACTCGCGCCGGTCCAGCTCCACGCCCTCCGCGTCGCGGCGCCGGGTGAACGCGCCGAGCTGGAGGTTCTGGTCGACGGTAAGGTCGGGAAACACGTCGCGCGTCTCCGGCACGGCCGCGACGCCGCGCAGCACCATTCCCTCGGGAGTCAGGCCGGTGACGTCCTTGCCGGCGAGCCGGATCCGCCCGCCGGCGATCCGCAACGCGCCGGCGATCGCCATCAGGGTCGAGGACTTTCCCGCGCCGTTGGCGCCGAGAAGCGTGACGAGTTCGCCCTCGTCGACCCGGAGCGACACGCCGCGAACGGCGCGCACCGCTCCGTAGCGGACCGAGAGCGACTCGACCTCAAGCATGGTCCGCGCCGCTGCCGAGATACGCCTCGATGACGGCCGGATCCTCGCGGACCCGGCGCCGGTCGCCTTCGGCGATGGTTCGTCCCGAGGCGAGAACGTGCAGGCGCTCGCACAGCCGCATGATCAGGCCCATGTCATGGTCGATGATCAGCATCCCGAGGCCCCATTCCTCCGGAATGGTCGAAAGGATCTCGAGCAGGGCTCCGGTTTCCGCCTCGTTCATGCCTGCGGCGGGTTCGTCCAGAAGCAGGAAGCGCGGCTCCCCGGCCAGAGCCCGGGCGATCTCCACGCGGCGCTTCTCGCCGTAGCTCAGCGCTTCGACCAGGTCGTCCTGCCTCCGGCCGAGGCCGAACTCCTCGATCAGGGCGGCGGCGCGGTTGAGCCCGGCGCGCACCGATGCGCCCTGTCCGAGCGCGGCGGTCGACACGTTCTCCAGCACCGTCAGGTTGTCGAAGTGGCGTCCGATCTGAAACGTGCGGGCGATCCCGGCACTGGCGATCTCGCGCGGCAGCCGTCCCGTCAGTTCCGCGCTGCCGAGGACGATCCTGCCGCCGGCGATCGGCACGTGACCGGTGATGGCGTTGACGAGCGTGGTCTTGCCGGAGCCGTTCGGCCCGATCAGTCCGAGAATGTCTCCGGATTGCAAGGACAGCGATACGCCGTCGAGCGCGCGGAGTCCGGCGAACTCGACGGTGACGGAGGACGCTTCCAGGGATCGCATGCGTTCAGGACTCGCCGCCGGGCTGCCGGCGCGGGATTCCGCGCCGGCAACGGGTACGTATGCGGCCTCGATTACGGAGGCGGCGGGTTGGTCGGCGTTCTCCAGCCGAGGAAATGCGTCGTCGCGTCCTTTACCTCGACCAGAACCGCCGCCTTGTCGGGCGCATGCCCCTCCGCGGCGTTGCGATAGGTGAGCTCGCCGGTCAGAAGCTGGAATGTGTTCTCTTCCAGCGCCTTCGCGACCGCCGCGCCGTCCGTGGTGCCGGCGATCTCGGCCGCCTGCGCCAGAAGCATCACCGCGTCCCAGCCGGTCGCCACGAACGACGTGTCGGGCGGGCCGCCGAACATCTCCTCGTAGAGTTCGATGAAGGCGGTCATGTCGGGATGGGCTTCCGGACTCATGAAGGTGTGGGTCACGAAGTAGATGTCGTTGCCGAGCGGACCGAGGGACGAGATCATCGCCGGATCGTCGTACGAATCCCCGCCGAGCACCGGCGCGTCGTAGCCGACCTCGCGAAGCGAGCGGATGATGTAGCCGATGTCCTGTCCGTAGGACGAGATGAAGATGACGTCCGGCTTCTCGTCGAGCGCCTGCAGGCGCGCCAGCTGGGCCGAGAAGTCGTTGTCGCCGTTGTTGTAGGTGTCCTCGGCCAGGACGTTTCCGCCGAGCGCCTGGAAGTGGTCGACGAAATACTTGGACAGCGAAACCGTATAGGCGATGAACTGGTCGGTCACCACATACGCGTTGCGCCAGCCGCGCTCGTTATACGCGTATTCGGCCGCAGTGGCGCCCATCGTGGTGTTCCACATGCTGAGGGTGAACTGCTTGTCGCCGAGCGACCAGGAGCTGTAGAGCGGGTCCGAGGCGCAGAGCGACAGGCCGACGATTCCGGCCTCCTGCGCAGCCCGGCTGGCCGGACCGCCGAAGTCGAAGTCGCACGGAGCGAGAATGAACTCGGCGCCGCCGTCGATCAGCTCCACGGCCGCGTTGCCGACGGTCACCGGATCGGTCTTGCCGTCGATCGCGACCATCTCGACCTGCTTGCCGAGCAGCCCGCCCCGATCGTTGAGGGCCTTGATGGCGACCTGAGCGCCCTGGTAGCCCGGGGTGTCGAGCGGCGCCTGGTCGCCGGTCAGGCAGAGCGGCGCGCCGAAGGTGATGGTTTCGCCTTGCGCGGTGCCCGCGCCGGTCAGCGCCAGCGCCGCCACCGTTGCGGCGGCGGCCAGGAATCTGGACTTCATGGATATCCTCCTCTAGCTGCATTGCGCCGGGCAGGATGCGCCGACGCGTTTCCGTCCGTTGGTAGAGTACCGCGATCAAATGTCAATGGAAGGAAGCCGGCCGCGTCGCGGCGACCGCGCTCTCCGCATCTCCTCCGCGGCGCGTCGCAGGCGTGCCGAGCGCGCCGGTCCGGCGGTTCGTCCGCCGCTCGCTCCGTCCCGTCGCCTCAATAGGTCGTCTGGTAGGCGGCGCAGATCTCGTCGGGCGACCGGTCCTTCAGACTCGCGATCTCCGCCCGCTTGTGGTCGAGGTAGATCTGCGGGAACGGCGCGCAGAACCAGCCCCGTACCGTTTCGTCGGCCTCGAAGGCGTCCAGCGCCGCGTCGAGAGATTCCGGCAGCCGCCGAATTCCGCGTGCGCCCAGCGCTTCGGCGGTGAGGAGCGAAAGGTCTTCCCCGGTCGGCGCCGGCGGCGCCAGCCCGGCTTCGATCCCGTCCGCTCCCGCATGGGCGATCGCGGCCAGTGCCAGATGCGGGCTCGCGGCGGCGTCGCACGCGCGAATCTCGAAGTTGAACTGGCGCGCCGGGTCGGCGCCCTCGCCGGTGCGAATCGGCGCGAGGCGGACCGCGGCCTCCCGGTCCTGCGCCCCGAGATTGTTGTAGGCGGCGCTCCAGCGATGCGGCACCAGCCGCTCGTAGGAAACGACGCTCGGAGCCAGCAGGCAGAGGATGGAGGGCAGGCGCCGGAGCACGCCGGCGACGAAGGCGCCGGTCGTCCCGCTCATCCCGTGCGGCCCCTCCGGGTCGTAGCCGCAGGGCGCCCCGTCGCGGTCGGTTAGACTGAGATGGACGTGGACGCCGTTTCCCATTCCGCCCGGCGAGATCAGCGGCGAAAAGGTCACGTCCCGGCCGAGGCGTTCCGCGGTCGCGGCGACGACTTCCCGGAGGATAGCCGCCTGGTCGGCGATCGCGAGCCCCTCCGCCGGCTCGACCGTCACCTCGAACTGGTCGGGGCCGTATTCGCGCAGGACGGTGTCCGGCCGAAGCCCCGCCTCCGAGAGCGCCGCGAGGACGGACTCGCAGAGCTCCCGCTGGCGACGAAAGCCGCGAAGCGAGAATCCCTCCCCGGCGACTCTAGGGCCGTTGCGGAGATGGAACTCGTGCTCGAACGCGCCAATGAGCCGCAGGCCGGCGCCGCGCTCCAGCCGCTCGAGCGCCTCTTCGAGAACGGACCGCGTACAGCAGCACCAGGGCGTCCCGTCCAGCTCGCGGACGCGCCCGAGCGCGAAGCGATCCACGTCGGCCCCGCCGTCCCGCAGCCGGACATGCGGGTCGCTGCCGTCCGCTTCCAGCACCAGGTCGCCCAGCGCACCGTACGGGCTCTCGGCGATGTCGTCGAAGCAGGTGATCTGCACGTTGGTCGGCGTCCAGCCGACGCGCGCCACCGCGCCGTCGTCGAAGGCGGACTCCGGTACCGCCTTGCCCCGGAGTTTTCCCGATACGTCGCTGGTGCAGAGATGGACCGTCGATACCCGTTCCACCGTCCCCTCCCGTTCGGACCCGCACTACACTGCCGGCGTGGCATTCTACGCATCCACGGGAGCCGCCGCATGGGGGAAGGGAGAAGCCGCGGCCGACGGCCGTTCCTGCTCGGCCGCGAAGATCCCGCCCCGGTCGAGTTGCGAAACGCCGACGGTTCGTCTTCCTTCGTGCTGACCTGCGAGCACGCGGGACGGGCGGTGCCGGCGCTGCTTCGCGACCGGGCTCCGTCGCCGGACGACATGGACCGCCACATCGCGTGGGATCCGGGCGCCGCGCGGGTCGCGCGCCTGCTTGCCGACCGGCTCGACGCGCCCCTGGTCTTGCAGCGCTATTCGCGCCTGGTGATCGACTGCAACCGCCCGGCCGGTACGCCGGGGCTGGCGCCGGCGTCGAGCGACGGGACGCAAATACCCTTCAACCGCGGCCTCCGACCGGCGGATCTGGAGGCTCGATGGCGGGAGATTCACCAGCCGTTCCACCGCGCGGTAGCGGAGTCGCTCGTAAGCCGGTCAGGGCCGATACTGGTGTCGGTCCACAGCTGCACCCGGCAGCTTCGCGGCGGTCCCGTGCGGTCCCTCGACCTGGGTCTGCTCTCCCGGCGGGAACCGTCGCTGGCGCCCGAGCTGGCACGGACGATGCGCGCGCTCGCGCCGGGACTCGATATTCGGTTCAACGAACCGTACCGTATCGAAGACGACCACGACTACACCGTTCCGGTGCACGCTGAGGCGCGGTCGCGGCTGCACGTCCTGCTGGAAATCCGGAACGACCTGATCGCGGACGACGAATCGGCAGACCGCTGGGCGTCGCTGCTGGCGGAAGCGCTGACGGCGGCGGCCCTGGCGGCGAGAGGGGGACGAGCGTGAACCTGAGCGAATTGACCACGCGCGACGTGGAGGTGAGTCCGGGCCGGGCCGCCCTGCTGGTCGTCGACGTGCAAAACTTCTGCGTTCGGCGGGAGGGCGGCGAGTATCGGGGGCTGTCCGACGCCGAGTTCGAGGAACGCTACGGCGCCTTCCGCCGACGGGTCGAGTCGGTCGTCTTGCCCAACATCGCCCGAATCGCAGCGGCCTGCCGGTCGGTCGGAATCGAGGTTCTCTACACCGTGATCGAATCCCTGACGCTGGACGGGCGGGACCGGAGTCTCGATTACCGGATCACCGGGTTTCACGTGCCGAAGGGTTCCTGGGACGCACAGGTGTGCAGCGAGGTCGCGCCCGTCGGCGACGAGATCGTGCTGCCGAAGACGTCCTCGAACGTGTTCGTGTCCACCAACATCGACTACGTGCTTCGCAACATGGAGAAGCGGCAGCTGATCGTCGCGGGGCTGGTTACCGACCAGTGCGTGAGTTCCGCCGTGCGGGACGCGTGCGATCTCGGCTATCTGGTGACCTTGGCGACGGACGCTTGCACCGCCTATTCCCCCGAGCGGCACCGGGCGGCGCTGGAGTCGCTCTCGGGCTATTGCCGGCAGCGTTCGACCGAGGCCCTGCTGGCGGAACTCGAGTCTCTACCGAAGAAATAGGCCCCTCTTCGCCGCCGGCGTTTCGGTTCGCAGACCGCGAACCTCGCGCGTCGCACCCGCGAATCCGGCAGGCGCGCCCGTGCCGGACCCGGGTCGCAGCGGCCTGAGGGGAACGGTCCCGGGCGGCAGGCCGGAGGCCGGCCGCCCGGAAGAATTTCGGGGTTATCCGCGTCCCTTCCAGGGAATCAGCCACCGTTCGGCCATGCGCATCAGGATGTCGATCCCGTAGCCGATGGCGCCGATGAGAATGATCCCCATGATGACGATGTCGGTCAGCTGGAACTTGGACGCGACCATGATCATCATGCCGGCGCCTTTCTCGGCGGCGACCAGTTCGGCCGCGACGACAGTGCCCCAGCAGACCCCCATGGCCACCCGCGCGCCGGTGAAGATCTCCGGCAGGGAGTTGGGCACAATGACATGTCGCATGACCTGCCATCGCGACGCCCCGAGCGAGAAGGCGGCGTGAACCTTGGACACCTGAACGCCGGAGACCCCGGATCGCGCTGCGATGGTCATGATCCAGAGGGCTGCGAGGAAGAGCAGGATGACCTTCCCGACCTCGCCGATGCCGGCCCAGATGATCACCAGCGGGATCAGCGCCAGCGGCGGAACCGGTCGCATGAACTCGACGATCGGGTCGAACCACCCGCGGAACCAGTTGGAGAGCCCCATGGCGTATCCGAGCGGAATTCCGATCAGCGCGCCGAAGAAGAACCCGGCGACGACCCGGAACAGCGAGAACCCGAGATGCTCGAGCAGGTTGAAGTTCTGATACCCCTCGCTGGCGATCTCGATGAACCGGAACCAGACCGCTTCCGGCGACGGAAGCCAAATGGGCTCCATCTGCAATCCGGTGTAGGGCGCGAAATTCAGCGTGCCCTTCGGCGTCATGCTGACCTCGCCGTCGTCCACGCTGACCCGGCCGCCCGGCTCGATGGACTGGCCGTTCACCGCGACGACGGCCGCCCCGGCGTCCCGGCCGAGCTCGTCGTTCTTGTCCACGCGGATCAGCTTGGAGCGCCAGGCTCCGATCGCCTCGGTGTCGTTCTTGGCGAAACCGTCCCCCGGCTCGACCTCGACCGGTTCCGCTTCCTCCCCGACCCGGAAGACGCGAACGTGCACGGTCGCGTCGTCGCTCTGGCCGTCGGGCGTTCGCGCGGTGTAGGTGAACTCCGTATCGCCGACGAACGGGCCCGGGGCGTGGATCGGCATCAGCGAGGAGCCGGTGAAAGCGCCCCACATCAGGAAGATCACCACCACCGAGACGATCGAAGCGGTGCGGTCGGCCGTCACGGCGCTCTCGTCGCCGAACGTGACCGTCTTGCGGGAAGTGAAGTCGGCCGCCTTCTCGAAGAAGCGCCGGACGATCAGGCGTACGATCAGGAACGCGCCGACGAACGCCACGACATAGCTGATAAGGAGAAGAATGCCGGTCATGCCGCGTCCTCCACTCGTCCCATGATCTCTTCTTCCATGTCCCAGATCATGGAGAGAATCTCTTCCCGGCGGTCGGCGTAGCCGTCGGCGTTCTTGACCTCGCGGAGATCGGCGCCGACGCCCATTTCCGCGAAGGGAAGCCGGTACTCCTTGTGAATCCTGCCCGGTCGGGGCGCCATCACCAGAAGCCGCTCGCCGAGCAGCAGGGCTTCCTCGACCGAATGCGTGATGAGGATGATGGTCTTGCCGGTATCCTTCCAAAGCTTCAGCACGAGGCCCTGCATCTTCTCCCGGGTAAGCGCGTCGAGCGCGCCCAGCGGCTCGTCCATCAGGATCACGTCCGGCTCGTTGGCGAGGCAGCGGGCCAGCGCCACGCGCTGCTGCATGCCCCCCGAGAGTTCGTAGATCGCCTTCTCCTTGAATTCCGCCAGGCCGACGATGTCGAGCAGGTGGTCCACCCGCTTCTCGATCTCGGCTCTCGGCACGCCGTTCATGCGCGGGCCGAACGCCACGTTCGACCGCACGTCGATCCACTCGAAGAGCGCCCCTTTCTGGAACACCATTCCGCGTTCCTGTCCCGGGCCTTCGACCGGCGCTCCGTTGAGCGAAACGGTTCCCTCCGTCGGGGCCAAGAACCCCGCGACAATATTCAGAAGCGTCGTCTTCCCGCAGCCCGAAGGGCCCAGTACGCTCATCAGTTCGCCGGCCTTCAGGTTCAGCGAGACGTTTTGAAGCGCCTGCACGGCAGATCCGTCCGGCAAGTCGAAACGCATCGAAATGTCGTCAATTAACAGTCCCGTCATTGCGGCTCCGTCCTTGTGTTGGGTGCGGGCGGCCCGGGACGGGCCGCCCGGCCGAGAACGGTCTACATGGCGGCGGCCGCTGCCAGCGGCCCGCTGTTGACCTGGTTCTCGTACGTGTCAAGCGCGGCGTCGATGTTGCCGGCGCTCAGGAAGATGTCCGCGACGCCCTTCATGAACGTCTGCACGCCGCCGCCGAGCCACTTCTCGGATAGCTGATCGTCTACCGACAGGAAGCTGAACGTGGAGATTTGATCCGCGGCCGCCGCTTCGTCCATGCCGGCGTCCTTGGCGATCACCGTAAGCATGTGGGCGTTGTCGCCCGAGTTCCACTCCGCGTTCGCGTCCGCGGTCACCTTCAGGAAACTCGCGACGAGATCGGGGTTCTCGGCGACGAAGCCGGCCGGTGCGGAGGTGACGTCGAACACCAGAATGCCGAGCTCCTCTTTCTCTGCGCCGGTCAGCAGCGTGTTGCCGTGCTCCAGCATCCGTTGGAGACCGCCGCCCCAGCCGCACGCCATGTCCACGTCCCCCTGCGCGAGGGCGGCCGCGCCCTCGGCCGGCGGCATGTCGACCAACTCGACGGTGCCGATATCGATCCCGAAATGCCCCATCTGGCTCAGGAAGCCGTAATGCGCGGCGGTGCCGAGGGGAACGGCGATCTTCTTGCCCTCGAGCTCCATGGCCGAGTCCGCGTCGATCTCGTGGATTTCCGCGACGACGCAGTTGTCGTTGTCGGAATAGGACACGGCGACGTCGATCGCCTGCAGGTCCTGTCCCGCCGAGGTGGCGATGGTGAAGGGCGGGATGCCCTGGCTGACGGCGATCTGGACGTCGCCCGACGCCATCGCCGCCGACATGGCGGTCCCGGTGTCGAAACTCACCCAATTGATATCGACACCCATTTCCTCTTCATAGGTCCCGTTGACCTTGGCGTACTGGAAGGGCATCGGCCACTCCAGGAAATACGCGACGGTGATTTCGGACGGCTGGCCGCTGGCGCCGCCCGCGCCGCCGAAGGCCATCGCCGCTGCGGCGAGCGCCCCGCCGATCAGCTTCTTCTCCAGTCTCATCAATTCTTCTCCTCGTTCTTGTCTCCGGCGCAACCGCACCGGTGTGGATGGGTCGTGAACCGAATTGCCACCATACCGGTTTGCGGGCGCAAAATGAAACCGGACGCGTCCGGCTCCGATCCGTGCGCGTTCCCGGCGTCGCATGCGAGAACGGCGCGGCGGCGGACGCCGCCGCGCCGCAAGGGTTTCCGTCGGACTACGCGGTATGGGCGTGATTGCCGAAATACAGGAATTCCTTCCGCATGCCGGCGATTTCCTCCGCGTTCAGGGTCAGGCTCGGGCCGTCGAGCGTCCGGTAGCTGTTCTGCGCCTGCACCCATTCGTCGGCCGACTGCAGCGTCGTGAGGGTGTAGCTGGTCGTCTCCGACAGGTAATGCGTCGGGATGACGACCGCCGGGTCGATCCGCTCGACGATCTCGTTGCCCTGGTCGTAGGACAGGATGTGCATGGAGCCGTCGACCGGCAGGGTGAGGACGTCGATCCGTCCGAGTCCGGCCCAGAAGGCGTCCGGCGGATTGTGCCGGTTGTCGCCCCAGATCAGGGTGCGGATGCCCCCGGTCTCGATCACGTAGGTCACCATGTCCATGTGGCCGGGATTGTTCGGCGGACAGGCCTCCGCCCCGAACTCCGCGATCGCGTTGGTCCACTCGTACCAGCCCGGCGCGACGCAGGCGTGCTTGTCGGCGAAGCCGGAGATCTTCAGATCGGCGAACTCGAACGTCCCGACCATGCGGTCGAGGACCATCGTCGAATGCGGCCGCTCGACGGCGTCGTGGTCGAAATGCGTATGCGTCGACATGGTGATGTCGACGACGGTCTCGGGAAACGGATACTTGAACCACAACCCCCACGCGCCGCTGGGGTCGTCCCTCCACGGGTCGAACAGGACCGTCGCGCCGGCCGGCGACGTGACCTTGATCGCGCAGTGTCCGTAGAAGTCGAGGGTGACCGCGCCCTCCGACGGGCCGGACATGCCCTGGAGCTCGATCACGCGGTTGTTGTTGCCGGGCTGCATCCAGTCGGTGGATTGCGCGCTCGCCGGCCGGACGCCGACCGTCGACGCGACGGCGCCGAGGCCGGCGGCGCCCGCCGCCACGAACAGCGAACGGCGGGAGATGCCCGGGCTCAGGTCGTCCTCCGTTCCGCTGACCAGCGCCGGTTTGAGATCTTTCTTGTCCATGGGTCGCTCCCCTTTCGGTTGTCGGAATTTCGGCGGGTATCCGCCACGGACAAGGTTACGCTTGCGTGGCGCGGTGGCGTAACGCCGGAAAAATACGGGGAGAATATGGGGAAATACCCCGTATTAGCCTCCGATCGAGAGAAGGTGGGAGCGAAGGCTGGTTCCCCGCTTGCTCAGACCCAGCTTGCGGCGGATGTTGTTGCGGTGGAAGTCGATCGTGCTGGTGGCCCGCGAGAGCCGCCGGGCGATCTGCTTCGTCGAGCGCCCGCGCATGACCATCTGGGCGATCTCCGACTCTGCCGGCGTAAGCCCGGCCAGCGCGGTCGCGAGTTCCGACGAACCCGTCGAAGTCAGCGACTTCAGGCTCGCGGCCAGGTCGTCCACGGCGTCCGAGCCGGACGGGTGGTGAGACAGGCACCGGCGCAGCTTGCCGACATGGGGCATGACCAGCCCGTTGACGCGGCGGCGGATGTCCTCTTCCCATTCCTGCCTCGACGCCTCGACGTTCTGCAGGAGGACGCGCAGCGCCGTATTGGCTTCCTCCAGATCGCGCGTCCGGCTCGCGACGCGCGCTTCGAGTTCCTGCAGCGCGATCCTGAGTTCCGACTGCAACCGTTCGCGCTCCTCGGCCTCGGCGACCAGGCGCAGGCTGGACTCGATCACCCGGGCGAACTCCTGCACGCCGTCCCGGAAGCGGAGCGCACGTTCGTTCCGCTCCCGGTCCAGCACGCAAAGCGTGCCGAACCGTTCCCCGTTCGGCCATTTCAGCGGGTAGCCGACATAGAACGTCATGCCGTGTTCGAGGTCCTGGTTGTCGCGCCACTCCGCCGAACGCAGCGCGTCCTCGACCACCAATTCGCCGTCGTCCTCGATGACGCGGTAGCAGTACAGCTTCTCGTTCAGCTCGAATTCCTGGCCGACCTCGTAGGGGTTGCCTTGCGTCCGGCTGCGCACCAGTACGGAGTGGCGCGGCGCTTCGGTGCGCATGATCAGCGCGGCGGGAACGTCGGCGAGCCGCGCCAGAAGGTCGACGGTCCGCTGCCAATTCGACAGCATGTCCTCGGGAATGGAGGGAAGAGGCTGGGCGTCCACCGACAGGCTCCGCACTGCGGTTCGGTGCCGAATTCGGTATCGGTCCGAGGCCTGTCCGTCAAGGCGGACGCGCCCGGCGGGCCGCTCGCGGTGCGTTCGGACCGGCGTCGCCGGACACGCCGGAGATTGCCCGATGCGATCCGGTAGTCGCGCCCCGGCGATTCTCGGGGGCCGTAGATCGGGCCCGCCGACTTGCGATAGGCTTGCGGACGGATCGGGGCCCCCTGTGCGCACCCCGGTCCGCCGCTGCCGTCGGGGGAGAGAGAATGTCGAGCGAGACTGTCGTTCGGGCCCTGAAGTCTGCCCGTCAGGCTGTCGTGGACCGGGAGGACGAAATCGAGGGCCTCGACCGGGCCATCGGCGACGGCGACCACTATCACAACGTCCGGCGGGGAATCGAGGCCCTGTTCGAGACGATCCCGGAACTCGAGGCGACGGAATCCGACAAGGCGCTCCGGGCGATCGCCATGAAGCTCCTCTCCACCGTCGGCGGCGCCGCGGGTCCGCTGTTCTCGAGCTTCTTTCTCGCCATGTCCCGCACCGAAGGCGCGGCCGGCGACTGGGACCGGGAGGCGGTGGCGCGCATGTTTCGGGCCGGCGTCGACGGCGTGCAGGCGCGGGGCAAGGCCGGACTCGGCGACAAGACGATGCTGGACGTGCTGATCCCGGTCGCCGAAACGCTCGAATCGTCCGTTGCGGAGGAAATCCCGACCCCCGAACTCGTCGAACGCGTCAAGGCGGTCGCCGGAGACGGCGTGCGTTCGACGCGGGACATCGCCGCCCGGTTCGGACGAGCGGCGTTCCTCGGGGAGCGAGCCGTCGGCCATGTCGACCCGGGTGCCATGACCTGCTACGTGATCGTTTCCGCGGTCTGCGACGCCGTTGCGCCTTCGTCGGAGTGACCCCGGTCCTGCGGAACGCGCGGCGGTACGCCGAACGGGGCGCCCGGTATCGGACGCCGCGCGAGTGCAGGTAGAGTCGGCGGAACCGTCGGACCGCTGTCCGCCTCCCCGAATCGATCCGGCCCGCCGGGCCGAAGGATGGAGAACGTCATGAAGAAGCTCATCAACGGCGTGGACGACGTCCTGACCGAAAGCCTTCGGGGCTTCGGCCGCGTGCATGCCGATCTGGTCGAGGTCTCGGAGGATCCCAGGTTCGTCCTGCGCAAGGGAGGTCCGACGCCCGGCAAGGTGGCGCTGATCTCCGGCGGCGGCACCGGCCACGAGCCGATGCACGCCGGGTTCGTCGGCAAGGGCATGCTGGACGCCGCCTGCCCGGGGCAGGTCTTCACCTCGCCGACTCCGGACCAGATGCTGGCGGCTGCGGAACGGGTCGACGGGGGCGCAGGCGTGTTGTGGATCGTGAAGAACTACGCCGGCGACGTGATGAACTTCGAGATGGCGGCGGAGATGCACGAGGGCGAGAGCGCCACGGTGCTGGTGAACGACGACGTCGCCGTCGAGAGTTCGACCCACAGCCAAGGGCGCAGGGGCGTGGCGGCGACCGTGATCATCGAGAAGATGGTCGGGGCGGCCGCCGAGGAGGGCGCCGACCTCGCGGCTTGCAAGGCTCTGGGCGACCGGATCAACTCGGTTTCCGGCAGCATGGGCGTGGCGCTCACCAGTTGCGTCGTGCCGGCCGCCGGCAAGCCGACCTTCGAGATCGGCGACGCCGAAATCGAGATGGGGATCGGGATTCACGGCGAGCCCGGTCGCCGTCGGGAGGGGATCAAACCCGCGGACGCCATCGCGGCGGAGATTCTTCAGGCGATCTCGGAGGATCTGGAGATTGCCGGCGGCGAAGAGGTTCTGCTGCTGGCGAACGGAATGGGCGGAACGCCGCTCCTCGAGCTCTATCTCGTCCACGAAGCCACGGCCCGACTCTGTGCGGAGCGGGACGTCGAGATCGCGCGGTCGCTGGTCGGAAACTACTGCACCTCGCTGGAGATGCAGGGATGCTCGATCACGCTGGTCAAGCTGGATCCGGAGCTGAAGCGGCTCTGGGACGCTCCGGCGCGGACGCCGGCACTGGTCGTGGGATAAGACCGGCCGGCTTCGGCCGGACCCGAGCGGCGCTTCGGCCGCAGTCGAAGGGAGGGCGTGCGGGATGACGACGCGGGTTGCGGTGCTGACGGCCGCCGGGAGCGGCATGGGAGCGGACGCGGCGCGTCGGCTGGCCCGGGACGGGTTCGCGGTCGCGATACTCTCGTCCTCCGGCAAGGGCGAGGCGCTGGCCAGGGAACTCGGCGGTGTGGGCGTCACAGGCTCGAACCGCTCGGAAGAGGACGTTCGGCGGCTGATCGACCTTGCCGTCGAGCGCTGGGGGCGGATCGACGTTCTGGTGAACTCCGCCGGGCACGGGCCGCGCGGTCCGGTCGCCGGGTTGACCGACGCGGACTGGCACGAAGGGCTGGAGATATACTTTCTGGCCGCCGTGCGGGCGTCGCGCCTCGCGGCGCCGGTCATGGCGCGAGGCGGCGGCGGGTCGATCGTCAACGTTTCCACCTTCGCGGCCTTCGAGCCGGACGCCGAGTTTCCGACCTCGGCGGTGTTTCGGGCCGGACTCGCCTCCTTCGCGAAGCTCTTCTCGGACCAGCATGCGGGGGAGAACGTCCGCATGAACAACGTTCTGCCGGGGTTCATCGACAGCCTGCCGGAGAAGCCGGGCCGCACGGAGCGCATCCCGCTCGGGCGTTACGGCCGCGTGGAGGAGGTCTCGGCCCTGATCTCCTTTCTGGCGTCCGACGGCGCCGCATACGTCACGGGGCAGAATTTCCGGGTGGACGGGGGACTTACGCGCTCCGTCTGATTCTCGGGCGCCGACAGGGCGTCGAGGCAGAACCGGGAGGCTTGAGGAGAGGCGTCGCCGAACCGGAAATCGCCACCCGCATCGGGCTCAGGTCTGGCGTCGACACGATGTGTCGTAACGTGTCGTAGGACTGGCGCTGCGCGTTCTTGCGCCGGGAATTACTTCGGGATTAGGCCCGGATAGCGCTTGCCGAAACGGTTGGCGATGGTCGCGCGAATGCTGTCGGGGTCGCGCTGCACGCCGTCGAGAAATCCCAGTTCTTCGAGCAGTTCGTAAATGCGTGTCGGAGACCTGGCGTACTTGTCTCGCCTGTAGCGCAGATACGCGACTGCGCCGGGGACCAGGACCATCCAGAAGCCCGGCTTGACTTGTGAAGGCATTTCGATTCTCCAGAGTAGAGGTTGGCGCTGCAGTCCGCTCGCGGTAGTCCTGCGATGGACTTCGACCGGTGTCGGGCAGTGTACATGGGGTGCCCCGAACAGTCTTCCGGGACTTCCGGCTCTCCTGTTGCCGTCGGTGGCCTCGAAATAGAGGTAGTCGGGTTAACGCACGGTGGCCATCAGTAGCGGAGGAACGAACGTCCGGTTCGCAAGTCCACGGGAAGGCTGGTGACCGTCGGACCGGAAGGCGTGAAGCTCGGCTGACTGCGCTGGCGTCCTCCCGAATCGCGGCTGCATTGATGCATTTGTTGACAAGCGACGTACGCTCCGCCATGATGGCGCGGCCAGCCGCGTGTCGGTGCCCGTGGCATCAGGGTCAGGATATTCGCCATGGTCGAGACCAAAGACAGGGATCGCGGGGAATTGGCGGCCAGGATTGTCGCTCTGGACGAACGCATCAACACTAGGCAGGCGGAATACAGAACCGATATCGCACACTTGGCACGGGACATGGCGGAGCGGAACGCCGAAGTCGCCAAGTGGATATCCGAGAACAAGGCAGAGATTGCCGGCATCGTAAGAGACATGGCGGAGCGGAACGCCGAAGTCGCCAAGTGGATATCCGAGAACAAAACAGAGATTGCCGGCATCGTAAGAGACATGGCGGAGCGTGACTCCGAAAGCAGCATACGTTTGGCCGAACTCAAGGTCGAACTCAAGGCCGAGATTGCCGGCTTGGCAAGTAGAATGGCGGAGCGTGATTCCGACAACAGCATGCGTTTGGCCGAACTCAAGGTCGAACTCAAGGCCGAGATTGCCGGCTTGGCGAGTAGAATGGCGGAGCGCGAATCCGAAAGCAGCAAACGTTGGGCCGAGAACAAGGCCGAGATTGCTGGCTTGGCAAAGGACATTGCGAAGTACGATGCCGGAAACGCAAAGCGGCAGACGCAGTTCACCCTGTCCATTGTCGCGATTGTGGGTGTCGGGGCTGCCATCGTGGGTTACCTGACTTGAATGGCCCGACCGGGAGACCCTTAAGGCTGGCCATTGAACGTCGACAAGCGTTGAACCGTTTCCTGGGTATCGACCACGTGGGGCCCAAACGCTTCCAAAAGCCCGAATCACGAGTCTTTAGTACGACGAAGCTATTGCTGTTGTTGCTAACCTTCTCTCGCTCCCCTCACGGGCAACTCGGCGCACAGGGAGACTCAATAATCGTTCTGGGCCCTTGATTCTTGTAGTCGAACGCTTGAATGCGCTCCGCAGCTCCGTGGTGCGAGGACGACCCGTCACGCCCTGCTTCGGCAGAAGGGCCTCGACGATCGCCCGCTCCTCGTCGGTCACTTCGTGTTGCTGCGACATGTCCGGGCGCATATGGTTCTGGCGCTTGGCCTCGGTCCAAGCCAGGTGGCATTTCCTCTCTAATGTTGTGTCTTGCTTCTCGGAGCATGCCGCCGATCGGGGCCGCTTTCGATCTCTAGGTCTCCAGGAACAGGCTCCAAGACGGGGGCCCGGTGCAAGTCGACCGAGTCCTCAAGTGTTGCAGTTGTCTTCCACCGAAACGATCGGCTCTTTTCCGTGGATCCGCCAGTCCATGAATCGTGCAATCTGACGAAGCGGAATTGTCCGCTTGCGTGGGTGTCCGCGACGTGGCGGGGCTGCCGGGCCTCCGCATCCACGACTGTCGCCACACTGGGGCCTCGCAAGGCGTGATGACCGGCGTCGGCCTCACCGCCGTCGTCGCGCGAGCCACGGTATACAGGGCCGAGCCGCCTTCGGTGCCGGACGAGCGGAGTCGCCCGGACGTACTCCGCGAAGGGCGCGACTTCGGGAAGACCGCCCAACGGATCGCGCAGGGCGCGAAGCGGACGCCTCGACAGGCGTTTGCCAGCAAGCCCGATCGGTCTGGTGACAGCCAGTCTGAAGGCGGCGCACCTGCAATCACCCCGGACCAGGACATTGACTGGCTGGGGTAGGGGCCGGCCGAACCGGATCGCCCTTCGGCCTCCGACACTGACGGTAGGTCTCTGTCGCCGCTCGACTGGCTAGGACCGAAATTCTTGCCGCAGGTTGATCGCTGGAGTAGCCGAGCGGTCGGATGGTTGAGGTGGCTCCGCATTTTCGGAAAGGCTGGTGCGTAGGACACCGAACTCGAACATGCGAGCTTGGCGCGACCGGGCGGTCCTGCTGGTCCATGCCGTCTTCGTGCTTCGGCGCAGCCGACGACGAATCCTCCGCCTGCACGAAGCGGGAACCGAAACGCTGCGAACGGCATTCGAGCGCGTCGAAATCTCCGCCTCCGGCTCCCGCCTGACCCCGCAACTTCGTCGCGAACGCGCCGGCAACGCCGTGCCCCGGGTGGACTTTGGCCGCCGATCGCCTCCGCCGGCTGGATTACTGGCTCTGGAGGCCCGAACCGGCACGCCGGAACCTGACGACAACCCGAAACGGGACCGGGAACCGGCCGGGGGAGCCGAAGCCGCGCCGAAGTCGCGGCCGGCGGCCCGGAAGCGCGCCCGAGGGGCGGCGAATCGGCAGCCGGGGGCCGGTTTCGCGGTAAGACCGACGACTTAATACAAGGACATCGCATTGACAAAATCGGCCGGCGAATATTAACCTGTCCTTCTTCGTTGTCAGTATCGAGAATGGATGCCCGCCATGCGCACTTCCCGCCTTCCCGGCCTTCGCCGTCACGCCTTCTGTCTGCCGCTGATCGCTTCCCTCGCCGCCTGCGGCGGCGGCGGCGGTCCGTCCTCTCCCGGCGGCGTCACCTCGGAGTTGAACCGGAACCAGCAGTCGACGATAGGGCAGGCGCCGACCGAGGTGTCCGGGTCCGCCTCCGGCGTCGCCGATCACACACCGAATTTCGGCAGCGTCACGCAATCGACCAATGCGGACGCGGATGGCATGACGACGGACAGAGCTTCTGCCAGCTATGCGAACGGGAAGCTGGTCGTCACGATCGAAAGAAACGGCAAGGACGATCTTGTCCTGAAGTCCGAAGATGCGTACGCGACCGAGCAGACCAGCGCTAGCGGCCTGGCAGGCTATACCATCGCGAGCTACGGCGTCTGGAACGCCTCGCCCGAGGCGCACACGCTCGCTGCGCTCTATGTGGGTTCCAACGACGGCTTCACCAACTGGCTGGCCGGCGGCTATTGGCTGCATGTTTCCGACGATGGCGCCGGCGCATCTGCCGAGGCCGGCGCTTTCGTCGACGGGCGGAATCTGCGGAACGCCGCCACGCTTCCGCAAAGCGGTACGGCGACGTACACCGGCACCGCGGCCGGCTTGTCTGCCGCCAAGACAGGCACTGACACCAGCTATGAAGAAGGCTCCCTGATCCTTGCGGAATTCTTGGGAGATGCGACCCTCAATGCAAATTTTGGCACTAGCACCATAGATGGCAGGATCGACGTCAATCGCGTCTGGCAAGTCGTCACCAATCCGGCAGGTACGGAGATTGTCGATACGAAGTCGGACCATCCCGCCAGTCATGAGATTGCGCTGATTTCGACGTCGATCACGAGTGACGGGCGGTTCGAGGGCGGCGTCACCCTGGACAGCGACGAGTTGACCATTGCCAGCAGCAGCGGCAATTGGGGCGGGCGCTTTTCCTCGGTCAACGCGTCTGACGGGGATCCGGTTTTCGCGGCCGGAACCTTCGCCGGCAAGGCGACAAGCGAGGGCAATACGCAAATAGGGCTAGTCGGCTCCTTCGCCGCGACGAAATAAGGCCGCAGCCATCGCGCACCCGTATTTCGGGCCCGCGTTTCGGGCCCTGCTCGGCGCCGTGCTGCTGCTCTGGGCGGCGGGCGCCGCCGGGGCGACTGCGCATCTGTCGGCGGACCCGCGCGTGCAGGCGGCGCGGGCACTGGTGGAGGCTGGGCGCCACGGCGAGGCGCTGACGGCGCTGCGGGCGCTCCACGCAGACCATCCGGACGGGATCGACATCGCCTTCCTGACGGGTCTCGCGGCGGTCGGCGCGGCCGGGACCGCCGGAGAGGCGCGGCGGACGGCCCTGCTCGCAGAAGCCGTGGCGGCCTTCCGCAGCATCCTCACGCAGCGGCCGGGCCTGGTGCGGGTGCGCCTCGAACTGGCGCGCGCCTTCTTCCTGCAGGGCGAGGACGGCCTCGCACGCGAGCATTTCCAGCGTGTGCTGGCCGCCCGCCCGCCGCCGGCCATGGCAGCCAATATCGCCCGCTATCTCGAGGCGATCCGCGCCCGGCGGCGCTGGACGGCCCATGCCGGCTTCGCGCTCGCGCCGGACAGCAACATCAATGCGGCGTCGGGGGAAGACACGGTGTGGATCTGGGACCTGCCCTTCCGTCTCGACGAGCCACAGCGGCGCGAATCGGGTCTCGGCGTCTCCCTGTGGGCCGGCGGCGACTATCGCTGGCCGCTGTCGGCGGGGCGCTGGCTCCGAGCCGGGGCCGATGTCTGGCGCATGGACTATCGCGGCCGCGACCATGACCGGACGGTCGTGACGACCCATGCGGGCCCGCAGATTTCCCTTGGGCAGGGCGTCGATTTCGGCCTGCTCGCCACCTTCCGCCGCGACTGGCGTGCCGGACGCCCGCTGATCGACGAGACGGGCGCGCGCCTGGAAATCGATGCGCGCTTCGGCCCGCGTCTGACGGCGTCGGCGAAGCTCGGCCTGGCGCGCCGGGCCTGGGCGCTGGAGCGGGCGCTCGACGGTCCGGTCGCCGATCTGGCGCTCGCCGGCGCCTGGCGCTTCTCGGCGATCCTTCGCGCCGACCTGGCCGCCGGCCTCGATATCGAGCGCCCGGAACGGACGCCCGAGCGCGACAGCAACGGCCGCTGGCTGCGCGCCGGCCTCTCCGCCGACCTGCCGCTCGGCTTCACGGCCGGCCTGTCGGCAGAGGGGCGCCGTACGCGCTATGCCGGCCTGCACTGCTGCCCGCCGACGCGCGACGGCCGGGCGCGCACGGACCGCGTTCGCATCCTGCGCCTTACGGCCTTGAACCGCGCCGTCACCCTGCTCGGCTTCAGTCCGCAACTGGCCCTGGTGCGCGAAGTACGGGAGAGCAACGCCCAGGCCGCCGGCTACCGACGCAATCGCGCCGAACTGCGTTTCCAGCGCCAGTTCTGAGGTCGAAGAGTCGCTGGCGAACTCGGACGGATGCCGGAACGCAGCCGGGCGGGGCGTGTTATGGCGGCGGGGCGATGACCGAGACGCTGCCGCTTTCCGTCGCCGGGCTTCAGGCCCAGATCGACGCCTCGCCCTTCAACCGGGGCATGGGCATTATCGTGACCCGTTCTCGGGCAAACGGCCGCGGGTCGGTGCCCGAAGCGTCGGCGTCGAGATACCCTCTATGGCCGAAGCCGAAGACGGGGACCGTGCGGTATCGGCTGCGGGGATTGCCGCTCTGGACGAGCGCGTCGACGTCTTGCAGGCGGAGTACAAGACCGAACTCGCACAGTTGGCCAAGGAAACGGCGCCCCGCGACGCCGAATTCGCGAAGCGACTCTCCGACGACCGGGCCGAGACCGCAGGCTTGGCGAGGGATATGGCCGAGCGAGACGCCGAGTTTGCCGGGCGGCTCTCCGAGAGACGGGCAAAGGGTCTCCGTTTCGGGCCGGCCGGCAGCCAGCGGGGGGGCACGCGATCGCCGCAATACCGGGAAGCGGGTCGCGACACCAACGAAGGCGGGCCGCAGTTGGGGCCGGGAGGACGCGCGGTCGGTCGGCGGCCGATTTCCTGCAACCGGTCCGAACCGAGCGGAACCGCACCTCCGCTCGCGCCGGGATTCGTCCGCGCTCAGGCGCTGCGCGCCGAGGGCCGCTCCCGGCGGCGAGCCGTGTCGCGCGGGCGCAGATGCGCATGCCACCGCCGCTCCCACAACCGGAAACCGCCCACGATCAGGAAGGTCAGCAGGAGGTAGAACGCGCCGGCGGCGGCGAAGGATTCGAACGGCACGAAGTGCCGGCTGTTCACGATCCGCGCGGCGCCGAACAGGTCGACGAGCGTGATCACGCCGGCCAGCGCGCTGCCGTGAAGCGTGAAGACGATCTCGTTTCCGTAGGCGGGAAGCGCACGGCGGAAGGCGCTCGGCAACACGATCCGGCGCTGGATCTGCCACCGGTTCATGCCGCTCGCGCGCGCCGCCTCGATCTCGCCGTGCGGGGTGTTGAGGATGGCGCCGCGAAGGATCTCCGCCGTGTAGCCGGCGGTGTTGAGGGAGAAGGCGAGCAGCGCGCACCAGTAGGCCTCCCGCAGGACGTGCCAGAGCGGCCCCTCCCGCACCCACTCGAACTGCGCGAGCCCGTAGTAGATGAGGTACATCTGAATCAGGAGGGGCGTCCCCCGGAAGACGTAGATGTACGTCTTCGCCGGCAGCGACAGCGCCCGAGCGGGTGCGGCGGCCAGGAGCGCGGTCGGCACGGCGAGGAGCAAGCCGCAGGCCAGCGACAGCGCCACCAGCTGAACGGTGATCCACAGCCCCTCGAGATAGAGCGGAAGGTTCTGGACGACGGCGTCGAAGTCCACGCTCACGCCTCCCGGACGCCGACCCGGTAGCGTCGGTTCAGGTAGCGGAGACCTACGTCGGAGACGCCGGTGATCAGGAGATAGAGCGCTCCGACGACCAGGTAGAAGGTGAACGGCTCGCGCAGCGTGTTGCCGGCCTGGGCGGCCCGGAACACCATGTCTTCCAGACCGATGACGGACACGAGCGCGGTGGCCTTCGCCAGCACCAGCCAGTTGTTGCCGAAGCCCGGCAGCGCGTGCCGCACGCTGAGGGGCAGGGTGATGCGAAAGAACACCCGGATCGGGCTGAGTCCGAACGCGTGTCCGGCGTCGATCTCGCCGTGCGACACGGCGAGGATGCCGCCCCGGAAGGTCTCGGTCATGTATGCGCCGAAGATGAAGCCGATGGTGAAAACGCCGGCGGCAAACTCGCTGATCTCCAGGTAGTCCCAGCCGAGAGGCAGGTTCCAGCGGTCGCCGAGATCGGACAGGCCGGCGCCGAGGTCGTTGACCAGAATCTGCCCGCCGAAGAAGACCAGGAACATCAGAACGATGTCCGGCACGCCCCGTACGAGGGTGGTGTAGGCGCCCGCGACGGTCCGCAAGACGGGAGACGGGGAGAGTCGGGCGACCGCCCCGAGGACCCCGAGGACGACCGACAGCGCCAGCGACGCGAGCGCCAGCTGGAGGGTCAGAACGAAGCCGCTCAGCAGATACGGATAGAGGTATCCGTCGAGGACGGCGGGGCTGCCCAGGGTCTGCCGGAGAAGCGTTTCAACCGATTCGAACACGGCTCATGCACGGATCCTGCCGCGCCGGGCGGGCGGCGCGGCAGGCGGTCGGGTTCTACTCCGGCAGCGGTTCGCCGTAGATGTTGAAGTCGAAATACTTGTCGTTGATCGCCTTGTAGACGCCGTTGCGAAGGATGGCGTCGAGCGCCGCGTTCAGCGCCGCGAGGAGTTCCGTGTCCGACTGGCGAACGGCGATGCCGGCGCCCTCGCCAAAATACTGCGGATCCGTGAAGTCGGGACCGACGAACTCCCAGTCCTGCCCCTGTTCGGTCTTCAGGAAGCCCTCGTCCAGGGCGATGGAGTCCGCGATCAGAAGGTCGACCCGGCCGGCGACCGCGTCGAGATTCGCCTCGTCCTGGGTGCCGTAGCGCTTGATCTCCACCGTGTCCCCGAACTCGCCGCTGATGAAATTGTCGTGCGTCGTGGCCCGCTGCACGCCGACCGTCTTTCCGGCCAGGCCTTCCGCGTCGATGGTGGTTCCGGATCCCTTCTTGTGGGCGAACTTCGCCGGGGTCGAGTAGTATTTGGCGGTGAACGCGACCTTCTTCTTGCGCTCTTCCGTGATCGACATCGAAGCGATGATGGCGTCGTACTTGCGGGCGATCAGCGCCGGGATGATGCCGTCCCAGTCCTGCTGCACGAGTTCGCACTCCGCGTTCATCTCCTCGCAGAGCGCGTTCGCGATGTCGATGTCGAAGCCGACGAAGGTTCCGTCGGTCGTCACCATGCTGAAGGGCGGATAGGCGGCCTCGATGCCGATGCGCAGGGTTTGCGCTCCCGCGACGGTGGCGGCGGTCGCGGCGAGCGACAGCGCGGCGGCGGCCAGGACGGCCGCGGCACGATTCTTCATGGTCTCACTCCTGTTGCTGCGTCCTCCCGGGGCGCGGGGGACATTTGGACGGCGGGCCGAACCTCGTCAGTGTAGCGTTCCCGCCAGAAAACGCCGGAAACGCTCCGTCGCCGGTTGTTCGAACATCTGCCGCGGTTCCCCGCTCTCGTGGATCCTGCCTTCGTGCAGGAACACGATACGGGAGGAGGCTTCCCGCGCAAAGCCGGTCTCGTGGGTGACGACCAGCATGGTGCGGCCCTCCTCGGCCAGGCTGCGCATGACGCGAAGGACTTCGCCGACGAGTTCTGGATCGAGCGCCGAGGTCGGCTCGTCGAACAGCAAGAGCGCGGGCTCCATGGCCAGCGCCCGGGCGATCGCGGCGCGCTGCTGCTGTCCGCCGGAAAGGTGCGCCGGGTAGTAGTCCCGGCGGTCGAACAGGTCCACTCGCTGCAGCACCGCCTCGGCCCGCTCGACCGCTTCGGCGCGGGAGAGACGGAGCACCTGCCGGGGCGCTTCCGTCACGTTTTCCAGCACGGTCATGTGCGACCAGAGGTTGAACTGCTGGAACACCATGCCGAGCTTGGTTCGAATTCGCTCGACCTGACGTCGGTCCTCCGGCGTCGGCGGCCGCCCCTCCCGCCGGCGCATGCGGATCGTCTCCCCCTGGACGGAGACTTCGCCGGAATCGGGGACTTCCAGGAGGTTGACGCAGCGGAGCAGCGTACTCTTGCCGGAGCCGCTGCTTCCCAGGATGGAGATGACGTCGCGTTCCCGGGCCTCGATCGAAATCCCGTTCAGGACCTCCACCGGCCCGAACCGCTTGTAGAGATCCCGAATGGCGAGCGCTTCGCGGACGTCCGGCATGTTTCCTCCGATTTGACGGGGCGGAGAATACCGTCGTTCCGCCCGATCCGAAACGCGCGCGGCGACCGGTCGCGGGGCCTGGGCGAAGTCGGTCATCGCACTCCGGGTCACCCGCAGGCGAGACTACCGCGCCAGTGAGCGACTCGGATGGGCGTCGGTCTGCCGCCGGTCGCGGGATTCAGCGCTTCGGGGCAGTTGGACAGGACCGCGAGAACCGGCATTTCCGCCCGGAGGGTCACCCGGTCGTTCGGCTTCGAGTCGCCGTCCACGATCCGGGCGGCCCCGTCCGGCTCCACGGGAACGCGCATGAAGAAATTGACGTTCGGCACCACGTGTTCCTTGCCGATGCCGCGACGCGCCAGTTCGGTTTCGAAGTTCAGCTGGCAGGACCGCTCGTTGCGGGCGCCGTATCGGACGTCGTCGACCTCGAAGGAGCAGCAGCCGAAGATGGTGTCGTGGTTTCCGCAGCTGTCCTCGACCAGGGTCATCATCGGTCGGGCGAGAGAGGACCGCAGAACGGAACCGGTGCAGAGATAGATCTTGCCGGGAATCTTGATCGTGTTCGGCGCATGGTAGCGTTCGGCAGGATCCTCGCTCGAGTAGCAGAGGAAGTCGACGGCCTGTCTCCCTTCCAGGTCGATCAGGGTCAGAAACTCGCCGCAGCCGATCGTGCCGCTCCAGGGCATGCCGGGTTCGACCGTCGTATCCTCGAGCACCGTGGCGCCGTCCGGCGGCCTCCAGGTTTCCAGCATTCCGTCCTCCCGAGGGGGTCGTCCGCGGGCCGGCGTCCCGCATGCGCGGCGCGGACAGGATAACCGGAACCAGCGCAGGGGATGCGGTGCCGGGGCGGGCCGGGGCGAACCGCGCCGGACGCGCCGGAACGGCTTGACCCGATTCCGGCAAACTGACGGGGAGGGATCTGGATCGACGTGCGTGCCGGCCTTCGGCGAGGCCGAATTCCGTCGCCGGGTGGCGCGCGTGCGCCAGGCCATGGAACGGCAGGGGTTCGATCTCCTGGTCTGCCAGGATCCCGCGAACATGTGCTGGTTGACCGGGTTCGACGGCTGGTCGTTCTACATGCCGCGGGCGGTGCTAGTTCATTCGGAGTCGGAAATCCCGTTCCGGTTCGGCCGTCCCCAGGGTTGGGGGGAGCGCGAATCGGCGTCGATTTCGCACCGTTCTGCAGCCGGGCGTCTGCCTTCACTTCCAGTCCGGGATCTGGCTGGAGACGTTCGGCGCCGCGATTTCGGAGTCGATCGCGATCACCGACCGCGGCGCGGAGCGGCTCCGCTCGCTCCCGCGGGAACTCCTGGTCGTCCGATAGGGCGCAGCCCTCCGGTCGCCCTTCGCCGGCTCAGGCGCTCCGAATCGGGAGCGATGCGGTCTCGTTCCACCTCCGTGCAGCGGCCGTCACCGCCGCCGGGGAACTAAACGCCTCCGCGTCGGTCATCATGGCGCGCGCCATCAGGAGCGCCCTGGCTTCCGCGGCGGCGCGCAGGTTCGGATCGGCGATGTATTCGAGATCGACGTTATGGGCGAGGCCGAGGATGCGGCGGATCATCTTCGCGGCGGCGAAGCCGATCGTGTCGGCCAGGAGCCCGTCCATGAAGCGCTCCCGCTCCTTCGACAGATAGATGCGTCCGACGTCGTCGTCGAACAGGCGAGACGGATAGGCGTCCCCGGTCGCCGACTCGCGCCAGTGGGCCAGGAACTTCCGGCGGAACCCGTTCCAGAACTCCTCCACGCTCTCGAGCACCCACTCCCGATACGCGTCCCGGTCGCCCGGCGTCTCCTCGTGTCCGATCTGCGAGAAGTAGTTCAGCAGGAGATTGGCGATCACGGCGCCCGTATCGAACCCCATCGGACCGACGAACGCGAATTCGGGGTCGATCACCCGCGTGTCGTCCCGGGTGACCATGATCGAACCGGTGTGCAGGTCGCCGTGAATCAGTGCCTCGGCCGAAGACATGAATTTCAGCTTGAGCCGGGAGATCGCGAGCTTGAGATCGTTGTCGGCACGGAACGCGGCCGCGAGCCCGTCGAGCTGCGGCGAGGTCCAGCGGTTGTTTTCCGCGATCGTGTAGGGTTCGGTGAAGATCAGGTCCTCGGTGATGCGGCAGAGCGCGTCGTTGCCGGCAAACTCGGCGACCAGCGCCTTCTTCTCGCCCGCGTCCATGGCCAGGTCCGACGTGCGAAACAGCGTCGCCGCGGCGAAGTCGGACAGCGCCTCGGCGAATTGCGGGTAGACGACGCCGTCGATCATCCCGTGCCGCATGATGACGTGGGGCTCGAGAAGCTCCATCGCGGTCAAGGCCATCTCGGCGTCGTGGTGAATCACGGCCGGCGTGAGTCCGGGTGCGTGCCGCGCCTGGACCACGAGAGCCCTGTGTTCGTAATGCGCCCGCGACAGCGGCAGCGGCCAGCTTTCGCCGATGAGCCTGACGTACGGGAGCGCCTGCTTGACCGCGAGACCGGCGTCCGGGCCGCGCAGCTTGAACACCAAATTCAAGTTGCCGTCCCCGACCTCCTCGACGGTCCACGAGTCGGGGCTGCCCCCGAGGAGACTCCGGATCGCCGGCACCTCGCCGAGCAGGCGGGGCAGGGATTCCGCCGTCTGGGGGGCGTAGCCGGTCGGCACGTCGATTCGGTTCGTCATTCGCGGTCTCCCTCCGCTCGTGTCGGGTGCGAACGCGCCGGGGCGTCTGGGACCGTCCGCTTCCTCCGCGGTTGCCGCCGGGCGCCGGATGACCATACGGGAATCTCGTTCGTTTACAATCGACGTCGGCTCGTGTAGCGTTCCGTGTCTTTCGCGAACCTGCCGGAACGTCTAGCGGGAGTAGAGGATTGCGCGCACCGGTGACGGATTTTCGGCCGACGACGGCGGAGGGGCGCGGGCGGTGAGCGTGCGCAGGGTGATCGTACGGGGCGATCCCTCGACCTATCCCGACTGGTTCGACGGCAGGCGGCGTCGGCGTCCGCTGATCGTGGCCCGCTGGGTGCCGATCGCCATGGTCGGCCTGCCCGTGGCGGTGTTATTCGCGATCGTCGTCTATCCGACCGTCTGGATGTTCTACCATTCGCTCCGGGACACCAACATCACCGGCCTGTTCATGGGCAACCACAGCTATATCGGGTTTGCCAACTATTCCACGGTACTCAATTCGGAGCGCTTTCAGGACAGCCTGGTCCATCTCGTCCAGTACCTGACGTTCGGCGCGGTTCTCCAAGTCGTGCTGGGCACGGCGCTCGCGCTGACGTTGTACGAGGTCGTCAAGTCCAACCTCTGGCGCACCGTCGTCCTGATCCTGCTGGTCCTTCCCATGATGCTGCCGCCGTCGATCGTCGGCGTGCTCTGGCGGTTCCTGCTGACGCCGTCGAACGGGGCGGTCAACCAGGCGCTTCTCGACCTCGGCCTGATCTCGGCACACATCGAGTGGTTCAACGCCGGCGTCTCGCTCTGGTCGATCATCATCGCCGACGTGTGGAACTGGACGGCGCTGCCGCTCCTGATCGTCTATTCGGGTCGGGTCAGCCTGCCGCCCGCGGTCTACGAGGCCGCCCGGGTCGACGGGGCGAGCCAGTGGAAGGTGATCCGGCGCATCACGCTGCCGATGCTGAAGGAGGTCATCGCGATCGCATTCATCCTGCGCTTCACCGACGCCTTCAAGTTCGTCGATCTGGTGTTCGTCATGACGTCGGGCGGTCCGGCCCAGACCTCCGAGTTGCCGACCTATATCGCCTTTCAGCGCGGGATCCGGGAGTTTGCCGTGGGCGAGGCGGCGGCCTACGCGATCATCATTTTCGCGATTTCGGCGATCCTGGTGACCCTCTTCCTGCAGTACATGAAGCGCGTGATGCGCGCGCAAGGGCTGGCCTGACCGTGACGGACGCGGCGATCCGCGGGCCGGGGCGCCCCGGTCTCGACGAGAGATGGCGCTACGTCCGTATCCTCTTCCTGGCCTTTCTCGGACTCTGGCTCCTGTTCACGCTCTTTCCGCTCTATTTCATGATCATCACGGCGCTCAAGACGACCGCCGAGACCAACCGGACCGTTCCGACCTTCTGGCCCGAACTTCTCGCCTTCGGCAATTTCGCCGCCGTCTTCGCCGAAGCGACCAACTTCGACGCGCTGGTCGACAGTTTCGTCATCGCGACGATCAACACCGTGCTCTCGCTGTTCCTCGGGACGCTGGCGGGATACGCCTTCGCCCGGTTTCCTCGCCAGGCCGGCGGCGAGAACCTGGCCTTCTGGATTCTCTCGAACCGGATGTTTCCGCCGGTCGCGATCCTGGTGCCCATGTTCTTCCTGTTCGATTCCACGCCGTGGGGCACGGATTCGATCTGGTCGCTGGTTATCCTCTATCTGGTGTTCAACCTGCCGCTGGCGACTTGGCTGATGATGGTGTTCTTCCGGGACGCGCCGCGCGAATTGGAGGAGGCCGCCTATCTCGACGGCTGGACGCCGCTGAGGGCGTTCTTCCGGATCACCCTGCCCCTGGTGCTGCCGGGGATGATCTCGGTCGCCATGCTGTGCTGGATCTTCGCCTGGAACGAGTATCTGTTCGCCAATCTCTTCGTCGGCACCGACGTCCGTACCTATACGATCGTGATCCCCACCTTCACCCACGGATCGCAAACCCTGTGGAACCTCCAGATGGCGTTTTCGCTGATCGCCATGGTTCCGCCCGTCACCCTGTTCATCCTGCTGCGCCGCTACATGGTGCGCGGACTGTCGCTCGGCGTGGTCAAGGGCTGATGGCGCGCCTGGCGATCGAGGGCCTCTGCAAGGGCTGGGACTTCCCGGTCATCGACGACCTCTCGCTGGTCGTCGAGGAGGGCGAGTTCTTCGTCATCGTCGGCCCCTCGGGCATCGGCAAGACGACCCTGCTGCGCCTGGTGGCGGGTCTCGAGAATCCCGACAGGGGCCGCATCGCGGTCGGCGAGCGGGACGTGACCCGGCTTCCGCCCTATCGGCGGGACGTCGCGATGACCTTCGAGAGCTACGCCCTGTATCCCCACTTGAGCGTGGCGGAGAACATCGCGTCGCCGCTGAAGGCGCGCCGGCTGGCTGCGGACGAGATCGAGCGCAGGGTCCGGGACGTGACGCGCCTTCTCAGGATCGACACGCTGCTCGACCGGCGTCCGGGCGAAATCTCCGGCGGCCAGAAACAGCGCACCGCGCTGGGCCGCACCCTGGTCGCCGACCCCCAGGTTTTTCTGCTCGACGAGCCGATCAGCCATCTCGACGCCCGCATCCGCCACGAGTTGCGCAGCCAGTTCCACACGCTCGAGGAGTTGCGCCGGGTCGCCACCCTATACGTGACCCACGACTATGCCGAAGCCCTCTCGCTCGGCGACCGGATCGGGGTCATGGGCAACGGCGGCCGCCTGGTCCAGGTCGGCGGACCGAGAGACCTCTTCGAGCGACCGGAGACCCTGTTCGTCGCCGAGCATCTGGGACAGCCGACCATCAACGTCGTCGAGGCCGAACTGGTCGAGGAGGCCGGCGTCCTGACGGCGCGCGCCGGCGAGCTGCGGTTGCCGGTCGCCGCCGGGCAGCGGACCGCGCTCGCCGGGGAGGCCGACCGCCGGATCACGATCGGATTGCGGCCGCAGCACCTTCGCCCCGGCGACGAGATGCCGGACGGGATCGCGATCGACGGACGCGTCGACATTTTCGAGGCGCTCGGCTCCACCGGCGTCATGATCGCGGAAGCCGGCGGCGTCCGGTTGACCGCGCTCACCCGGCCCGAGCGACACTTCGAGCCGGGCGAACCGGTGCGGCTCGCCTTCCGGCCCGAGGGGCTCCATTTCTTCCGCCCGTCGGACGGGCAGAACCTGGTTTTGTAGGATGTCGAGCGTCTCGCTTCGCAAGGTCAACAAGATCTACGATTCCGGGCGGAATGCGGTTCACGCGGTCCGGGATCTCGATCTCGAAGTCGCCGACGGCGAGTTCGTCGCCCTGCTCGGTCCGTCCGGGTGCGGGAAGACTTCGACGCTCCGCATGATCGTCGGCCTCGAAACCGTCACCTCGGGCGACGTCTGCTTCGGCGACGTCCGGGTCAACGATCTCGAGCCGAGGGACCGCAACGTCGCCATGGCGTTCGAGACGTACGCCCTGTATCCCAACTTCACCGTCGAGGAGAACCTCGCCTTTCCGCTCGAGGTTCGGGGCGTGGGGGAGGCGGAGCGTCGTCGCCGCGCGCGGGAACTCGCCGAACTGCTGCGCATCACGGAGATTCTCGGCGAAAAGCCTCCGGTCCTCTCGGGCGGACAGCAGCAGCGCGTCAGCCTGGGGCGCGCGTTGATCCGCGAACCGGCGGTGTTCATCCTCGACGAGGTGATGAGCCATCTCGACGCCCATCTGAAATTCCGCATGCTGTTCGATCTCAAGCGGCTGCACCAGGAGCTGAAGCGGACGATGATCTACGTGACCCACGACCAGGTCGAGGCGCTGGCGCTGGCGGACCGGGTCGCGGTGATGTCGGACGCAGTCCTGCAGCAGGTCGGCGATCGCGCCACGCTCTACGACCGGCCGTCGAACGTGTTCGTCGCGGACTTCATCGGCGAGCCGCCGACCGGCTTCGTTCCGGTCGAGCGGCGCGACGAGGCGGGCAGCGTCCGCCTTCACGCGACTTCGGCCAGCCTCGTCTTTTCGCTGACTCCGGAGCGGGAGACGGCGGTCAGGAATCACGGCGGGACCCGGTTCGTCGTGGGCGTCCGTCCGCAGAACCTCGATCTCTGCGACGAAGGCGCGGCCGTTCGCGGCGAAGTCCTGATCGCCGAGTATCTCGGCGAGCGATCCATCCTGACGGTGAAGAACGGAGACCTCACCCTGCAGGCCCTCGCGCCGCCGGGCACGCGGATCGCCCCCGGCGAGAGCGCCGGCTTCAGGCTCGATCCGGGCGACGTGATGGTGTTCGACGCCGAAACCGAGGCACTGGTGGCATAATGGCGCGAGTGCAAGCATTCGGGGCGGGATGACCTTGCCCCGCCACAAGGAGAAGAAAGGGGACGATCGTATGGGAGTATTCAGCAATTTCACGCGACGGAAGTTCATGAAGTCGGTCGCGGCCGGCGCGGGCGCCGCCGCGGGCCTTCAGCTTCCCGGCAAGCTGTCCTGGGGGGCGCAGGCCGTGCCGCCCGGAAAGAAGCTGTTCAACGACGTCGAGCTCACCTACTTCCAGGACTCGAACTGGCTCCACGCGCCGCTGTGGCTGTCGGATCACCTGATGAAGGAGGCCGGCGTCGGGATCAAGGGGCGCGAGAACTACGACGGCGGCGACGCGGTGGCGAAGATCCTGCCGCAGCTCCTGTCGCGCAATCCGCGTTTCGACTGGGTGCAGTATCCGTCGCTCTTCTTCGGCGCCTTCGCCGAGACTGGGCAGCTGGAGCCGCTGGACGACTACTTCGCGCAGTACGAGGGCAGCGACGCCTATCTCGACTGGGTGATGCCCGCCTACCGCGAGTTCTACACCAAGTGGGCCGGCAACACCTACGGCGTGATGCTCGACGGCGACATCCACATCCTGCACTACCGGAAGAGCTTCTTCGAGAACGCCGAGCTGCAGTCGAAATACTCCAAGCGCTTCCAGACGAATCTCGAAGTGCCGAAGACCTGGACGGACTTCCTCAACGTCACGCAATTCATGACCGAGGAACTCGGCTCTCAGGGCATCTACGGGACGTCGATGGTGGTCAACCCGCCGAACTTCGGCTGGGGCTTCTGGATGGACATCGCCGCATCGGCCGGCGTCAACTACTTCGACGAGAACATGAACCCGGTCATCAACCAGGGCAAGGCCGCCGAGTCGCTCGACATGTATCGGGAAATCATCAAGTTCGGTCCTCCCGGCGCCGAGGCGATGGACATCGGCACCACCATTCAGCGGTGGCAGTCGGGCTCCGACGTGATGTCCGTGTGGTGGATCGATCTCGCTGAGTTCACCGTGCAGCAGCAGGGCATGGAGCGGGCAGAGGACCAGGGTGCGGCGGTCGTGCCGGGCTGGGTGCATGACGACGGCGAGGTGGTCCACCGGGCGATCAGCCTGTGGTGCCGGACCGCGTCGATTCCCGCCAACCTGCCGCAGGACGTCAAGGACGCTGCGTTCTACTTCATCTATCGGATGTCGCATCCCGACTATTCCGACCGGATCGTCGCCGATCCGTATTGCGGTTCGGACCCGTTCGGCGCGTCCCACTACACGGACGCGGCGGCGCAGATGTATATCGAGCCGAACCCGCAGCGCGGAACGACGGATACGTATCCCACCAACGACGGGATATTCCAGACCTTCGGGCGTGCGAGGAACCATCTCGACGCGGGCCTGGCCAACGTCGAGGTCGGGTATCCGCAGTTCTTCTGGGAGGGCGCGCCGGAATACGCCGACGCGCTCGGGCGCAACATCTCGAAGGCGATCTCCGGGGAGCTGACCTCGCAGCAGGCGCTCGACGAGGCGGCCGAGGAATGGGTGCAGATCTCGCAGAAGCTCGGCCTCGACAAGCAGAAGGCGCAGTACAAGAACTTCATCGACGGCGCGCGTTCGCTCGGATACAAGATCTGACGGACGTCGCTAACGCGGCCCTTCCGGCGATAGCCGGGAGGGCCGATTCTCGTCCGATCCGACGCGAGATGCCGTAGCACCGCTTCGGGCGGCGACTCCACCCGGGCGATCAAAGCGACGCCGCGGCCTGTTCGGCAGGGTTCGCGACCGTTTCGAGGACGTTTTCCGGGCGGTACGATGAGATCCAGCGGGGACTCCTCGGGCCGCTGCGCGGCTGAATCGAACTCTCTCCGGGTGCTGTGCCGCGGGTAGCGAACTCCGATGTCCTGCACTTCGAACCGGAACCGGGTTGAGGCGACGCAGTCATCGCCTGACCGAAGCGCTCAAGTACGGAAGTTGCTGGAGCGTCACGAGTTTCGTCCGCGCTGGCCGTGGGTTCAGGCCGATCTGCAGACGCTGCGCAATTTCTTGCCGGGAGTCCGGGCGGGCATTGCGCCGGAGTCGGGCGCGAGGGAGGAGATCCGGCTCCGGGACGGCAGCGGCGACCGGCTGGCGGTACGGTTCCATGCCGGAGGGCGCCCCTCCCCCGCAGTGGTTCTGCTGCCGGGGCTGACCGGTTGCGAGGCGAGTCCGGCGGTCCTGCAGGCTGCGGAATTCTGGCTGAAGCGCGGTCATCCGGCGCTTCGTGTGAACCTGCGAGGCTCGCCTCCGGTCACCGGGATCGCGCGGAGCTTCCACCACATGGGGCGGGTCGCAGACCTAGCCGATGTCTGCACGGCTCTTCTGGACCTTCGCCCGGAGCTTGCGGAGGACGGTCTGGTGATCATGGGATTCTCCCTGGGCGGAGCGCTCGCGCTCCGCCTGGGCGCTTCCGACATACTTCCCGACGCCGTGCGGGCGATCGTCACCGTTTCCGCGCCGCTGGAGTTCGAGGCGACGGCGAGACGGATGTCCCGCACCCGGAACCGGCTCTACGAGCGCTGGCTGCTCTCCCGCCTAATGGCGCAGACCGAGTTCGTTTGGCGGCGCGAATCCGCTGCCGTTCAGGCAGCCTTGCGCCGGTCGCGGCATATCCGGGACTTCGACGAGGCGCTGACCTCCCGTGTGGCCGGCTATCGAGACGCGGCGGAGTATTATGCGAATTGTTCCCCGATTCGGGAGACGTACCGGATCCGGATACCGACGCTCCTGCTGCACGCGGACGACGATCCCTGGGTGCCGCCGCCGGAGATTTCGGGGCGTCCTCCGGTTCACGTCGCGGTATCGCGCGGAGGAGGCCATGTCGGGTTTCATGGGATGGGAAGCCGGGTGCCCTGGCATCTGCGCGTCGCCGAAGCGTTCCTGCGGGAGATGCTGGCCTGAGCGTTGACCGCGCGGGAACGGAACCGACGAAGCGCAGTGTTCCGGTTGATCTGACGAAACGCCGGCACAGGGGCTGATCTCCCGAAGGCGGCGCAGGCGCGTTAGCGGCCAGGTGGCTCGTCGACATGCGTATGCGGTCGGGGATTGTCCGACACGGCGTACCGTGATACGTCGGGGCGTGAAGCGGAAGAAAGGAAGCCGCAATGACAGCGCACTCCCGATCGCAGCCTGTGGTGACATACCGTTCAGCGAGCTCGTTGGTGGAACGCGCGATCGCCCATGCGGTGGAGCGCGGCTGGTCGGTTGCCGCCGTCGTGGTCGATCCCTCCGGGCATGTCGTCGCGTCAGGCCGGATGGACGGCGTGCCCGCACCCATTCTCGATTACGCGTGCGACAAGGCGTTCACGGCAGCACTTGGCAAGTCGAGCCGGGCCTTCTTCGAGCGCATGTCCTCCTCGCCGGAGTTGAATATGGGGATGGTCAACCGTCCCCGCCTCTGCGCGTGGGACGGAGGCGTTCCGATCCACGAGGAAGGCGTGCTGATCGGGGCCTTGGGGGTGTCTGGCGCAGCCGGGTCCGAAGACGTAGCCTGTGCTGAAGCTGCGTTGTCCCGATGCGGGTTGCATTCCAACGACGCTCGAGACCTCTGATTCGGGTTCCCCCGCCCACGCGGGGGTCCGCTTCTGGAGGTGAACGAAGGCTGCCCGCACATCGTGATCCACGACTGATTCGCTGGATACGCCAGTGCAATCGTCCAACGGTATCTCGGACCAGTGTTGAAGCGGCCGGATACCCTCACCGCAGGATCGCCGTGCCTCTCGCGGATCCCTCGCGTCCGCAATGCCGGAAATACCCCACCAGCAATACGCCGAGGAGCGTCCCGTTCAGGATATGCCACAGGAAATGCGTACCGATCGGGAAGTCGCCGCAAACGGGCTCGTCGATCATCCGGAAGAGAATCGAGACCGCAAAGATCCCGGCAGCGCTGAGTAGCCAGCGGGCGAGGCCGTGTCCGCGCATCCCCAGGACGATCCCGTTGCCGGCGATCAGGAGCCACGCCGCGACGTAGCCGGCGTTGGCGCCTTCGAAGACGCTCCCCCGCAGCAGGTAGACGAGTCCGGCCGAGACGGGGACGAACAGCAGGGGCAGGATGACGGCCCAGTACCAGCGCGACCCGTACGCCCGGAGCAGGACGAACCCGAAATACAGCAGGATCATGGTCTGAATGGGAATGACGTCCGCCATCGCCGCCCACGGGGTCGCGAAGGTGTGGAACAGGAAGGAGCCGATGCCGATGATCGCGACGTTCAGGCTCAGGAGCGTCCCGGTCCACTCCAGCCCTCCCGAGCGGCGCGCTTCCCGAAGCGCCCAGACCGCCGCAATGAGAAAGGCCGCGTTGGTGATCGCGTTGACCGGCTCGCCCCAGAAATTCGGATCGGTGCCGACCCGCTCGCAGTACCCGTCGATGATTCGGTTCCACTCCATGGCCCTTCTCCCGATCGTCCGCTACCGCAGCTCGTATTAAACCCGACTCTAGCGGGTCTACTAAATGCGCACAGGTCCACAGGATGCTGTGGTTGTGCCCCGTTCGTAATGGCGCTCGGGCAAGGGATTCCGGAAGTGTTGCGCCGGAACCGAGCTGCGTCTGCGTCCTGAATTGCTGCCTGCAGGGCGTACGGATGCGGAGCGGTCGGCGGCTCCGCGCTTGACGCGTCTGGCATCCTGCGTAGCGTAAGCGACGCTGAGCGCGAACCCCGCACGCCGCTCCCGCGCGCGACGGCGGGTATGGAGGATCATCCCATGGCAACACCGGGCGACAATCTCACGATCGACAGCGGGCGCCTGTGGTCGAGCGTCATGGAGATGGCCCGGATCGGCCCCGGCGTCGCGGGCGGCAACAACCGCCAGACGCTGACCGACGCCGACGCCGAAGGCCGGGCGCTGTTTCGGCGCTGGTGCGACGAGGCGGGGCTGGCGTCGGGCGTGGACCGGATGGGCACCATGTTCGCGCGCCGCGAGGGCGCGGAGCCGCACTTGCCGCCGGTTTACGCCGGAAGCCACCTCGATACGCAGCCGACCGGCGGAAAATACGACGGCGTGCTCGGCGTGCTTGGGGCGCTCGAGCTGGTGCGCACGCTGAACGATCTGGACGTCCGCACCCGGCATCCGATCGTCATCGTGAACTGGACCAACGAGGAGGGCACGCGGTTTGCGCCCCCCATGCTGGCCTCCGGCGTGTTCGCCGGCGTACATACGCTGGACTGGGCCTACGACCGGCGGGATTCCGAGGGCAAGAGCCTGGGCGACGAGCTGCGCCGGATCGGCTGGCTCGGCGACGAGGAAGTCGGAGCGCGGGAGATCCGGGCCTTCTTCGAGCTGCACATCGAACAGGGCCCGATTCTGGAGGCCGAGGGGAAGAGCGTCGGCGTGGTGACCCATGGGCAGGGGCTGAACTGGCTCCAGGTGACGCTGACCGGTCGGGAGAGCCATACCGGCTCGACGCCGATGCCGATGCGGCGCAACGCCGGGCTCGGCATGGCGCGGATCACCGAGCTGGTGCACGAGATCGCCATGAGCCGGCAGCCCGACGCGGTCGGCGCCATCGGGCATATCGAGGCGTATCCGAACAGCCGCAACATCATCCCCGGCCGCACCGTGTTCACGATCGATTTTCGTGCGCCGAGCCTGGAGACGCAGACCTACATGGACGCCCGGCTTCGCGAGGAGGCGCCGAAGATCGCGGCGGATTTGGGGCTGGAGATCGAGATCGAGCAGGTCGGACATTTCGACCCGGTGGAATTCGACCCGGACTGCGTCCGCGCCGTACGGCAGGCGGCGGAGCGCCTCGGCTACGGGCATCGGGACCTCGTCTCCGGCGCCGGCCACGACGCGTGCTGGATCAACCGGGTCGCGCCGACGGCGATGATCATGTGCCCCTGCGTCGACGGCCTGTCGCATAACGAGGCCGAGGAAATCTCGCAGGAGTGGGCCGAGGCGGGCACGAACGTGCTGTTGCACGCAGTCCTGGAAACGGCCGGGATCCTGCCGTGACGCGTCTTTGCGGATGCGGGAGAAGACGTACCGGAAGGAGGTAAGACCATGAGCAAGGTAGTCAAGGGCGGAACGGTGGTGACGGCCGACCGCACCTGGAAGGCGGACGTCCTGATCGAGGGCGAACGGATCGAGCGCATCGCCGAGAACCTCGACGGAGACCAGGTGATCGACGCCGAGGGCGCGTACGTGATTCCCGGCGGCATCGATCCCCACACCCACATGGAGATGCCCTTCATGGGGACGCGAGCGGCCGAGACCTTCGAGTCCGGAACCTGGTCCGCGGCCGTCGGCGGCACGACCATGCTGGTCGATTTTTGCCTGCCGGGCGAAGACGGCTCCATCGTGAACGCGATCCACGAGTGGCACCGCCGGTCTTCGCCGCAGATCTGTTCGGACATCGGCTATCACATGGCCATCACCGGCTGGAACGAACGGATCTTCGACGAGATGGCCGAGGCGGTGAAACTCGGCGTCAACTCCTTCAAGCACTTCATGGCCTACAAGGGCGCGCTCATGGTCGAGGACGACGAGATGTACGCGTCCTTCCGCCGGTGCGCGGCGCTGGGCGCCCTGCCGATGGTGCATGCGGAGAACGGAGACATCGTGGCCGAGCTGCAGCAGCGGTATCTCGCCGAGGGCATTACCGGGCCGGAAGGGCATGCCTATTCGCGACCGCCGGAGGTAGAGGGCGAGGCGACCAACCGCGCCATCATGATCGCGGATGCGGCGGACGTTCCGCTCTATGTGGTGCACGTCTCCTGCGAGCAGGCGCACGAAGCCATTCGACGCGCGCGACAGAAGGGCATGCGGGTCTACGGAGAGCCGCTGGTGCAGTTTCTGACGCTGGACGAGAGCGAGTATTTCGACAAGGACTGGGACCACTCCGCACGGCGGGTGATGTCGCCGCCGTTCCGCTCGAAGGAGCATCAGGACGGGCTCTGGGCCGGCCTGCAGGCGGGCTCGCTGCAGGTCGTCGCGACGGACCACTGCGGCTTCACGACGGAACAGAAGCGGCGGGGACGGGACGATTTCACCCAGATTCCGAACGGAACCGGAGGCCTGGAGGACCGGCTTGCGGTGCTCTGGACGCACGGCGTGGAGACGGGCCGGCTGACGATGAACGAGTTCGTTGCGGTGACCTCGACGAACATTGCCCGAATTCTGAACGTCTATCCGCAAAAGGGCGCGCTCGTCGAGGGCGCCGACGCGGACATCACCGTGTGGGATCCGAAGATCTCGAAGACCATCCGGGCCGATGCCCACAAGTCGGTACTCGACTACAACGTGTTCGAGGGCATGGAGGTGACCGCCCAGGCGCGACACACGATCTCCCGCGGGGAGGTGATCTGGACCTGGGGCAAGAACAGCCAGCCGCAGCCGGGCAGAGGGCGGTTCGTGCCGCGTCCCGCGTTCCCGCCGGTCCACCAGGCGCTGTCGCGCTGGAAGGAGCTGAACAGCCCGCGCAAGATCGAGCGGGATCCCCTGAACATTCCCGCCGGGATCTGAGAATCCGGCGATCCTCGCCCGCCCGGCCGACGCGAGGCCGGCCGGGCGGGGATCCCGTAGCGCCGACGCCCGGATCCCCGGATCTAGCTCGATTCGGGTCGCGGGAGACCGGGGATCGAAGGGCCGTCAATCTCCGCGTCTTGTGCCGTAGGTAAACGGCGAAAGCGTTCCGAGCGCCGCTCAGGAGAGCCAGGGCGCGCTGCCTATCAGTACGGCCGTGAGAAGAACGCACGCCACGCCGCACGGAACCGCGTGTCGTCGCAGCAAGGGGCCGAATTGCCCGGCCAGGACGATCGTGACGACCATGCTGGCGACGACCCACCACCAGGGGAGGCTGAGGAATCCCCAGAGCGCGGCCATGAGAATGCACGGAATGCAGGCGACCGCCACGATAAGGGTAAACGCCGGAAGCCGGCGTTCCCCTCGCAGGGCTTCCCGGACGGCGGAATCGTGGACAAACACGCCGTCTCCGCAGATCGTCCCGGCAAGGAAGACGACGGACATCGTCGCAAGCTCGAGCATTGCCGTACCTTCAAGGCGAACACCGACTCGAATCGAGAATCGCGGTCATTCTAACGAATTGGCAGGCATGATCTCGTTCAGACCGGACGACGCGGCCGGCGGTCGAACGACAGAGACTTCCGGGAGCGCAAGAAAGCAGGCGACATGGGCTGGCCCGCCGCACTCGAGGGCGCTGCGTGAGGCGGATGCAGAGACTCCGGCCCGCCGTTTTCCGCCGCCGTCGCGCGTTCGGTCTGCGCTCGTCCCTGACGGAACCGGCCCATGCGGGGACCAAACGATTCATGGCGTCGCGGCGCCTGATCGAGGAGGGCGGCGACGGGAACGGCGTACGAGGGCTGCCTCCGTCTTGCGACCCGAGCCGGCAGTCTGCAAGTTCGCCTGATATCGGGGAGTTCTACCCAGCCTTCGAGGGAGCTTCGGAGCCTTCGGGCCGACATGCCCGAGTTCGCGGTCAGAATGGCGTGGATCTGCGAACCGGGCTTCTTTTCGTCGACGGTGGGGCAGGCGGGCCTATTGGCAGGGCCGCCGATAACATGCTTCGCCAGCGTGCCCTCTCGCAGGCCGCCGAGCCAGAGCCGATCGTCCGACCGTTTCGAGTATCCGCGCCCCACGAAAGGGTCGTTCTCGCCTGCCTCTTGACGTTGCTCGCGATCGCCGCGTTCTGGGGCGTGTTCGGTCGGGTCGACTTTCCCTGGACACGCCGGGACGACGCGCGGAGTCGAAGCGGACGCGCCGGCCGGCACGGGACCGCAGCCGAGCGCGCCAGGCCCGGAATTTCCGGCGGCGGACGACGGTTTGCGGTATGTTGACGCCGCCGCGTACCGAACGCCGCATGCGGTCGCCAGTACCCGGATCGGCCTGACCGCCCCCCAGACCAGGAACCGACTCATGCCGGACCCCCGACCCCCTGCAGCCGGACAACGCTCCAACCTGCGGACGGGCGCGCAGCTACTGGTGGAGTGCCTTCGCCTTAACGGGGTGCGTCGCGCCTTCGGCGTTCCCGGCGAGAGCTATCTGGACCTGCTCGACGCGCTGATCGGCTCCGGCATCGACTACGTTACCTGCCGCCAGGAGGGCGGCGCGGCGATGGCGGCTGCGGCGCACGGCCAGCTCACCGGCGAGCCGGGCATCTGCATGGTCACCCGGGGGCCGGGCGTCGCCAACGCCTCTTCGGGCCTGCACGTCGCCCGCCAGGGCTCCCTGCCGATGATTCTCCTGATCGGGCAGGTGCCGCGCGGGGAGCGCGGTCGGGCGACCTTCCAGGAAATCGACTATCGGCGAATGCTCTCCGAACTCACCAAGTGGACCGAGGAAATCGACGACGCCGACCGGATCCCGGAGTTCGTCGCCCGCGCCTTCTCCGTCGCGGTCTCGGGCAATCCGGGTCCCGTCGCGCTTTCGTTGCCGGAAGACATGCTGGCGGATCCGGCCGGCAGCGCGCCGGCGACCGCGGCGCGGCACGAGCCGGCCGGCCCCAGCGACGAGTCCGTCCTGGCGGTTCGCGCGCGCGTCGCCGATGCGGCCCGCCCGTTCGTCATCGTCGGGGGGGACGCGTGGGATGCGGGTTCGTCCGGTGCGCTGGGACGGTTCGCCGCGCAGTACCAGACGCCGGTCGCCTTCTCGTTCCGGGCCCAGGGCATCCTCGACAACGAGCACCCTTGCGCGGTCGGACCCGTCGGCATCGGCGGCAATCCCGGTCTCGCGCCGATCCTGGCTGAGGCGGACCTCCTTCTCGTCCTGGGCGCCCGGATCGGCAGCGGAACCACCGTGGTCGAGGAGGCGCTTCTCTCCCGGCCCGCCGGGCAAGCCCTGATCCACGTCCACCGCGATCCGGAGGAGCTCGGCCGCGTGACGGTTCCGGACGTCGCGATTTGCGTCGACGCGCCCGGCTTCGTGCGCTCGCTCGCGGAATTTCCCGCCGGTTCCCCTCCCGCCCCCTCGCCGTGGAGACGCCGGTGCCGGGAAGTCTACGAGGATTTCTCGACGCCCAACCCGGATCCTTCCGGCTATATCGGGCTGGCGGTTCTCGCCTTGCGGGACGTCCTGCCGCCGGACGCGATCGTCACCAATTGCGCCGGGAACTTTCCCGCCTGGCTGCATCGGTACTACCGCTACCGGGGGCCCGGCACCGGCATCGCGCCCGTCGCCGGGGCGATGGGATACGGCGTGCCCGCCGCCCTGGCCGCGGCGCTGGAGCGCCCGGACAAGCGTGTCGTCGCCTGGGTCGGCGACGGATCGTGCTTGATGACCGGGCAGGAATTGGCCACTGCGGTCCAGTACGGCGCCCGCTTCACCGTCGTCGTCGGCGACAACGCGTCGCTCGCCACCATCCGGATGCACCAGGAGCGGCGCTTTCCGGGCCGGGTCATCGCGACTCGACTGGACTCGCCCGACTTCGTCGCCTGGGCGCGGAGCTTCGGCGCCTACGCGGAGCGCGCAGACGACATCGACCAATTCCGCGACGCCCTGCAACGTTGCCTCGAGACGGACGGTCCCTCGCTGATCCACCTGCCGATCGACCCGCGCGTCCTGACGCCGGAAATGGTGGTCGACGCCTGACCGGAACGCACGCGCCCGATTCGCTTCGATGTACGCAAACGCCGGCTCGCTCCTGATCGCCTTGGCCGTCGACGCCTGGGTCGGCGATCCGGAGCGGCTCTGGAAGCGGATCGGCCATCCGGTCGCATGGTGCGGGAAGCTGATCGAGGCGCTCGAGGCGCGGTTCAACTTCGGCGACCCGGAGCGGCGCCGGCGCGCCGGCGCGCTGTGCGCCATGCTCGTCGTGTTCGCCGCGGCAACCGCGGGAACGGTCCTGGCCGCGCTCCTTCGGCTGCTGCCGGAGCCGACCCTGTTCGAGGGGCTGGTCGCCAGCGTGTTTCTGGCGCAGCGAAGCCTGGCGAATTACGTGAAGGCGGTCGCGGAGGGCCTGTCCGTCAGCCTGGAGGAGGGCCGCCGGGCCGTTCGACATCTGGTCGGCCGCAACGTCGAGGACCTCGATGAGGCCGGCGTCGCGCGCGGCGCCGTCGAGTCGCTGGCGGAGAACTTCTCCGACGGGGTGGTGGCACCGGCGCTCGCCTATCTGTTTCTGGGGCTGCCGGGGCTTCTCGCCTACAAGGCGCTCAACACCGCCGACAGCATGATCGGACACCGCTCCGAGCGCTACGCCGCATTCGGCCGGACCGCCGCGCATCTCGACGACATCGCCAACTGGGTTCCGGCGCGTCTCTCTGCGGTCCTGATCGCCGTCGCGGCGCTGGCGGCCCGCAAGGCCCCGCTCGAGATTCTGCGCGTGGCGCGGCGGGACGCGCCCGGGCACCGCTCGCCGAACGCCGGCTGGCCCGAGGCGGCGATGGCGTCCGCGCTCGGCGTCGCGCTCGCCGGTCCGCGCCGCTACGGCGCCGAGACGGTCGACGACGGCTGGATGAACGACGGCGGACGGAAGGCCGCCACCGTCGAGGACGTCCGCTCGGCGCTGGCGCTCTACTGGCGGGCCTGCGCCCTTCTCGGCGGCCTGGCGGCCCTGATCTGGCTGGCCGGGTGACGCCTGTCCCCGATCCTGCGGCAACGGTTCGGAGCGAAACGCTTCCCGCCGGGAATGCGCTCCATCGTCTACAATCGACATCGGCTGCAACCCGCGACCGCGTCGCGCGGGGGCGTTGGACGACACGCGGCGCATGGAGAAGGGGAGGCGGGCGTTGGGACTGGATTCGTTTTCGCTGGAGGGAAGGTGCGCGCTGGTCACCGGCGCCGGACGCGGCATCGGGCGGGCCGTGGCGATCGGAATGTCGGAGGCCGGCGCGGAGTTGCTCCTCGCAGGGCGGAACCCGGAGGCCCTCGAGCGCGTGGCCGAGGAAATCCGCCGCAAGGGCCGGTCGGCGGAAACCGTTCCGGTGGACGTGCGCGATTCCGCCGCGGTTCGGGCGATGGACGCGGCGATTCGCGACCGGGGAACGCTTCCCCGGATCCTGGTCAACAACGCCGGGGTCGAGGAGACCCGTCCGGCGGGGGACGTCGACGAGGCGCTCTGGGACCGGATCCTGGACACCAATCTGAAGGGCGCCTTCTTCGTCGCGACGGGCTTTGCGCGACGGCTGCAGGAGGCCGGCGCGGACGGATGCGTGCTGAACGTGTGCTCGCTCACCTCGCGGGTGGGGGTGCCGACCGCCGTGCCCTACACCAGTTCGAAGAGCGGACTCCTGGGCATGACGCGCGCGCTCAGCGCCGAGTGGGCGGCGGCCGGAATCCGGGTCAACGCGATCGGGCCGGGGTATTTTCGGACCGACCTCACGGAAGCCTTCTACCGCGATCCGTCCTGGCGGGAGCGGATGCTCGCCCGGATCCCGCAAGGCCGTTTCGGCGAACTCGAGGATCTGGTCGGAGCCTCGGTGTTCCTGTGCAGCGACGCGGCGCGCTACGTCACCGGGCAGATGCTCATGGTCGACGGCGGCTACAGCGCCTCCGTCTGAGCCTGCGTCCGGCGGGAAGGTCGAGCGGCCTCCTGCCGATCGCGTCCGGGAAGGCTACGATACGGATCGCGCGGCGAGGCGCGTTTCCCGCGGAGGAGCGACATGGACGACGGCGACGTCATGGTCGAGGTCCGGGAGATTTCCCGGTCCTTCGACGCCGTCCTGGCGGTCGATCGCGTGTCCATGCGAGTCCGGCGCGGCGACTTCCTGACCATTCTCGGGCCGAGCGGCTGCGGCAAGACGACCCTGCTCCGCACGATCGCGGGCTTTCTGGACCCGGACGCGGGCGAGGTCCGGATCGACGGCCGGCCGATGAACGACGTCCCTCCCTACCGGCGCTCCATCGGGATGGTGTTCCAGCGCCTCGCGTTGTTTCCGCACATGACGGCGGCGGAGAACGTGGCCTATCCTTTGCGGATGCGCGGCTTCGACCGCGCCGGGATCCCCGACACCGTGGCCCGCTACCTTCGACTCACTCGCCTGGACGGCCTGGCGGACCGCCGCCCGCACGAGCTGTCCGGCGGGCAGCAACAGCGGGTCGCGATCGCCCGGGCGCTCTCTTTCGGGCCGGACCTGCTGCTTCTCGACGAGCCGCTCTCCGCCCTGGACCGGAAGCTGCGCGAGGAAATGCAACTCGAATTCCGCCGCATCCAGCAGGAACTCGGCGTGACCACCATTAACGTCACCCACGACCAGCGCGAGGCGCTGGTGATGTCGGACCGGATCGTGGTCATGGAGGGCGGGCGAATTCAGCAGGACGACGACCCGGAGCGGGTCTACCGGCTCCCGGCGAACCGGTTCGTCGCGGGATTTCTGGGCATGACGTCGATGCTTCCCGGCAGGGTCGCCGCCGTCGACGCGGAGGGCCCGCTGGTGCGTGCCGGGCGCGTCGAGCTCCGCGGCAGGACGAGCCTTCCCTTCGCGCCGGGCGCCGCCGTCGATTGCGCCATCCGGGCGGAGCGGGTACGGATTCTTTCGGACGGCGACGCCGGCCTCGACACCACGCTGGACGCGGTGGTGGTGCAGCGCGTATTCGAGGGCGACCGCAATCTCTACGAGTTGCAGGCGCCGCTGCTCGGCGAGACCCGTCTCTACGCGTTCGATCAGGATGCCCACCGGCATCGGCGCCGCGAGCCGCAGGAGAAGGTGAAGATCGGCTGGAACGCCGGCGACCTGCTCCTGTTCCCGGCCGAGGAGGCCGGAGAGCGACCGAAAACGCAAACGGAGTAAACAAGGAGGTACTTCCCATGAAACGAGTTGGTCTGGTGAGCGGCGTCGACCGGCGCCGCTTCCTGCAGGGTTCGGCCGCTGGGGCCGGCATCCTCATGGCCCCCAATCTCTCGCTCGGCCAGGACAAGCCGGACGAGATCATCGTGCGCGCATGGGGCGGCGCCTGGGGCGAGTCGCTCCAGTCCGGCGTCGCCGACGGGTTCACGGCCGAGACGGGCATTCCGGTCCGCCTCGACTTCACCGAGGACAACGAGATCAAGCCGAAGATCTGGGCGGCGGTCGATCAGGGGCGCGTGCCGCCGATCCACGTCAACTGGGACACGACGACCAACGCCACGATTTCCGCCCGGCGCGGGGTGACCGTGGACCTCAGCGACCTGCCCAATCTCGAGGGGCTGCTGGACGCCGCGACCCCGATCGGCCTCGAAGGGTTCCCGCTGGTGAACACGTACTCCTACGTCTACGTGTGCGCGTATCGGCCGGAGGCGTTTCCGGATGGTCCGCCCGAGAGCTGGCGCGTCATGCTGGATCCGAAGTTCAAGGGGCGCTGCGCGCTCTACGACGACGGCATCGGCTTCAATCCCATTGCGGTGATCGCCGGCGGCGGAACCATCGACGACATTCCGGACAACATGGAGCCGGGATACGCGTTTTATCGCGAGTTGAAGGAGAACGAACCGCTTCTGGGCGAGGATCCGGATTTCACGGCCTGGTTCCAGAACGGCGAAATCGATCTCGCCTGCACCATCTCGGTCAACGCCCGTGCGGCCCGGCAGGGCGGCATCGAAGTCGAGTGGACCGTTCCGAAGGAAGGCTGCAAGGTCGACACCGACGGGCTCTGGATTCCGAAGGGGCTCCCGGAGAACGAGGAATACTGGGCCAAGCAGTTCGTGAACCACGCGCTGTCGGGGGAGGCGCAGGCCAAATGGTGCTCGGCGCTCGGCTTGCCGCCGGTCTATCCCGGACTCGAGCCGCCGGCGGATCTGGTCGGCGACCCCGCCTATCCCACCACGCCGGAGGACTTCGCGAAACTGGTCTCGATTCCTTCGCCGGTGCTGGTCGACAACCAGCCCATCTGGTTCGCGAAGTTCAGCGAAATCTTCCAGAGCTGACAAAGACATCTGCGCATCGCGGCCGACCGGTCGCGATGCGCGTCCAGGGGAGTCGCCGATGGCGGACGGCATGCGGTCCCTCCCGGGTCCGACGGTCCGGGCCCTGCGGTCCGGGAGCGTCGTCGGCTGGCTCTTCCTGGCGCCGGCCCTGCTCCTCGTGGGCATCCTGGCCATCGGGCTCGGCTACGTCGTCGAATACAGCTTTCACGAGCTCGATATCGCCACCTATCGGCTGCGCGAGGAATACAGCCTCGGCAACTACGTCGACATGGCCACGCGTCCGGTCTACTGGCGCGTGCTCGGCCGCAGCGTGCTGGGAGCGCTCCTGGTTACCGCCTTCTCCCTCGCGCTCGCGTTTCCCTACGCCTATCTCCTGACCCGGGTCCGGTCGGCGTTCTGGCGCAAGTTCCTGCTCGTCGCGCTGTTCCTGCCGTTCTTCATCGGACAGGTCGTGCGGGCGTACGGCTGGTTGATCATTCTCGGCCAGAAGGGAATCGCCAACGCGCTCCTCGAAGGAATCGGACTGCCGACGCTGGACCTGATCTACAACTACGGCTCGGTCGTGTTCGGGCTGGTGCAGTACATGCTCCCCTTCGCGGTGCTGCTGATCCTGCCGGCGATGGCGGCGATACCGGAAGACGTGGAGCGCGCTTCGGAAGGACTCGGGGCGACCTGGCCCTCGACCGTGTTTCGGGTCGTCCTCCCGATGGCGCGGCCGGGGCTGATCGGAGCGGGGATCGTGGTCTTCACCCTGACGCTGACCGACTACGCCATGCCGGAGATTCTCGGGGGCGGAGGCAACGACTTCATCGCCTCGGCGATCTACGACAGCTTCTTCCAGATCTCGAATGCGGGGCTGGGCGCGGCGCTGTCGGTGGCGCTGGTGCTGGTCGGCAGCGTCTTCGTCGCCCTGTTCTTCTCCCTCGCGCGCACCACGACCCTCGATCTGGGAGGCGGGCGACGATGAGGGACGGCGGCAAGACCCTGTTCTTCGCGACGGTCACGGGGTTGTGCGTGATCGCGCTGAGCCTGCCGACGGTGATCGTCATCGGCGCGTCCTTCACCGCCGGCAACATCATCCGGTTTCCGCCGGAGGGATTCTCGCTTCGGTGGTACGGCGAACTCGTCGAGGCGGACGCCTTCTGGGACGCTTTCGGGCGCACGCTCTACGTCAGCGTCGTCTGCACCGTCGCGAGCGTTCCGGCGGGGATTCTGGCGGCGCTCGCGACCGTCCGGTACCGGCTCCGGTTCCGTGCGGCGATCCAGGTGTATCTTCTGCTGCCCTTCACGGTCCCGCTCGTCGTATCGGGAATCGGCATGATGGTGTTCTTCGGCGAGATCCGAATCCTGGGCCAGATCTGGCCCGTGGGCGTCGCGCTGTGCGTGATCAACCTGCCGTTCATGATCTGGGCCGTCAGCGCGTCGGCCGGCGCCCTGGATCCGGAGTTGGAGAACGCGGCGGCCAATTGCGGCGCCAATCCCGTGCAGGTGTTCTTCTCGGTCACCCTCCCCGCAGTCATGCCCGGCGTGATCACCGGGGCGCTCCTGATGTTTATCCTCGCGTTCAACGAGTTCCTGGTGAGCCTGTTCCTGACCGACAGCCGCACGGTGACCCTGCCGGTTCAGATCTACAATTCCATCCGAAGCGTGATCACGCCGGATCTGGCCGCGGTCTCCGTCGTCTATATCGGCGTCGCGCTGGCGACGGTCTGGGCCATCGACCGTCTGGTAGGGCTGGAAGTCTTCCTGAAGTCCCGTTGAAGGAGAACAAGCGATGCAGCCGCGCGTGAATTGGGTCGAGAGCGCAGCGCTGGACGACGCCGGCCGTGCCGGGCTTCTCCGCCGCGCGGAAGCGGACCTGGACGCCTATCTGGAGAAGGTCCGCCCCATCCTGGATGCGGTGCGGGAGGAAGGCGACGCGGCGCTGGCGCGGTTTGCGCGGGAGTTCGACGGGGCTCCGGTCGACGCCGATTCCCTGGCGGCGACGGAGGCGGATTTCGATCGCGCTTTCGCGGAACTCGACCGGGAGACGATCGGGGTGCTGGAGTTCGCCGCCGACCGGGTGCGTCGCTTCCACGAGGCGCAGATGCCGGAGGAGACCTGGCTGAAGGAGATGTCGCCGGGGGTGTTCGCCGGGGAGCGCATCCGGCCGATCGACTCGGTCGCGTGCTACGTGCCGCGGGGCAAGGGCGCGTTTCCGTCTGTGGCGATGATGACCGCAGTTCCGGCGTCGGTGGCCGGCGTGCCGCAGCGGATCGTCGTCACGCCGCCGGGACCGGACGGTAGCGTCGACGCGGCGACGCTGGCGATGGCGCGACTGGCCGGCGTCGAGTCGGTCTACAAGTGCGGCGGCGCGCAGGCGGTCGCCGCGGTCGCCTACGGTACCGCGACGGTTCCGCGATGCGTGAAGATCGTCGGCCCCGGCAGTTCCTGGGTCGTGGCGGCGAAGCGGCTGCTCGCGGACCGGATCGACCCCGGCCCTCCGGCCGGGCCGAGCGAGTCGATCGTGCTCGCCGACGAGGCGGCCGACGGCGCGACCTGTGCGCTGGATCTCATGAACGAGTCCGAGCACGGCCCGGACAGCTCCGCCTGGCTGGTGACCCATTCGCGGCAGACGGCCGAGAGCGTCCGCGACGCGATACCGGGGTTCTGGGCGAAGTTGGGGGCGCAGCGGAAGGCGTTCTCGCAGGCGGTGCTCTGCGGGCCCCGCGGCGGAATTCTGCTGACCCGCAGCCTGCAGGAGTCGATCGATTTCGTGAACGACTACGCGCCGGAACATCTGCAGGTTCATTGCTGCGAGCCCTTCGGGCTTCTCGGGCGGCTTCGCAACGCCGGGGAGATTCTCCTCGGGCGGAACACCCCGATCTGCATCGGCAATTTCCTGCTCGGGCCGAATGCGGTCCTGCCGACCGGAACGGCGGCGCGGACCGCGTCTCCGCTCGGCGTCTTCGACTATCTGAAGCGGACGTCGATCGGATACATGACGCCGGAGGGGTACGAGGAACTGGCGCCGGTCGCGCGGAAGTTTGCCGAATACGAAGGCTTCGACGCCCACGCCAACGCGGTGTCGGAGTTGCGGCCGCCAGCGCGACCGGCACCATGACGGAGCGACCGGCCGGGCTCGCATCGGGTCGCGTTCTCGTCGGCGGCCCGCCGCAGGCAGTCCGGGCGCGGTCCGAACCAGAGCGGCTTCCATGATCCGCATTCTGCATACCGCCGACCTGCACCTCGACTCTCCGCTGAAGAGCCTGGCGAACCGCAACGAGTTGCTGAGCGAGGCGGTGGGGATCGCCAGCCGCACGGCGCTGGAGCGCATGGTCGAGTGCTGCCTCGAAGAGAACGTCGAGGCGCTGCTGATCGCCGGCGACCTGTTCGACGGCGGCCTTCGCAGCGCGCACACCGCCGCGTATCTGGTCCGGCAGATGGAACGCCTCCGGGAAGCGGACGTGTCCGTGTTCTATATCAAGGGAAACCACGACGCCGAGAATCCGGTCTCGGGCGACGTCGACCTGCCGGCCAACGTCACGGTGTTCGACGATCGTGGCGCCCGAGTGCAGTTGCGCGATCGCGACGTCTGGATCCACGGCGTGAGCTTTCGGAGCCGGAAGGCGCCGGAAAGCCTGCTTCCGAAATATCCGGAGCCGGTTCCGGGTGCGCTGAACATAGCCTTGATGCACACCTCGTTGTCCGGCGCGGCCGGGCACGACAACTATGCGCCCTGCACGCTCGATGCGCTTCGGGACGCCGGGTTCGATTACTGGGCGCTCGGCCACGTTCACAAGCGGCAGGTGCATGCCCGATCGCCATGGATCGTCATGCCGGGAATCCCGCAGGGTCGGGATTTCGGGGAAGCCGGGCCGAAATCCGCCACGCTCATCGAGATCGAGGGCGGGGACATCGTCGGCGTTCGGGAGGTGCCGACGTCGTCCGTGGAGTTCCGCGAGTGCCGGTGTGCGCTCGACGGCGCGGAGGACGACGACGACATTCGGCGGCGGATTCGGGAATCCCTGCGCCTGGAAGCCTTGGAGATCGCGTCCGACGCGGCCATCCTCCGACTCACCCTGACCGGTGCCACGGCGCGGGCCTGGCATGTCCGGCGGGACCCGGATTTTTGGCACGCGTCCGCGTCCGGGTTTGCGGAGGGGTTCGGCAAGCACTGGGTGGAGGCGCTTCGGGTGGAGGTCGAACCGCAGACGCGGGGTCACGGACCGTCGGGCGATCCGGTCGACGAGCTGGCGAGATTAATGGGCGACCTTCGGGAAGAAACGGGGTTTCGGGAATCGATCCGGAAGGAATTCGACGACGCGTTGGGCCGGCTTCCCGCGCATCGCAGGAACGCGTTGGCGCCCGGCTCGGAGGCGGCGGATGCGCTTCTCGATCGGCTGTCGGGAGACGCGGTGCAGCGCATGGTGGCCCGACTGAAGGGTGCGGTCTCGTGATGCGGCTGCGTCGGCTGGACCTGGTGTCGTTCGGCCTCTTCACGAACAAGACCGTCGACTTCGGCGATCGCGAAAAGGGACGCTCCGATTTTCACGTGATCGAGGGGCCGAACGAATCCGGCAAGACCACGTTGCGAGAGGGGTACCTGCGGCTCCTCTACGGCTTTCCTTCGAAAGATCCGTACGGTTTCAGGCATCAGCAGGCGAATCTACGGGTTCGGGGCGTCCTGGAGATCGACGGCAAGGAGCTCGACGTCACGCGGATCTCGAAGCGTTCGGAGCTGCTGGATTCTCGCGGTCAGACAATTCCCGATCCGCTCCCGGACGGGCCGCTGCAGGGAATCGGACTTGACGAGTACAAGAAGCTTCTCTGCCTCGACGACGAAACGATCGAAGCGGGCGGCGAGGAGATCGTCCAGAGCAAGGGCGACATCGGGAGGCTTCTCTTCTCCGCCGTCGCTGGCATCGGCGATCTCTCTGACATTCTGGAGGAGGTTCGGTTGAGCGCCGAGTCCTTCTATCTTCGGCGCGGCAGCAAGCAGCGATTCCGGGCGCTCAAGAGGGAGTTGGACGGTCTGGCGGACAAAATAAAGAAGGACGACGTGTCTGCGTCCGACTACCGGAGCCTTCGCAAGGCGCTTGACGACGCAAGGGAATCCGAGGAAAAGCGTCGAGCCGAGCGGCAACGGGCGATTCGGGAGGCGTCGCGGCTGAAGGCCTTGATCGACGCCCATCCGGTCAGCGTAGAGCTGGGTCAAATGGAGTCGCGTCTGGAACCGCTGGCGGCGTATCCCGAACGAACGGACATCGATCCGAAGACGCTGGTAGATATGCGGATGAAACGTGTGGAACTTGTTTCTGCACGGGAACGTGTCGAGAAGGCGCTGGCGAGGATGGAGCGGGAACGGAGCGATCTCCGTCGTCGTCCGGAACTGGTTTCGCTGCACGCGGAATTGGAGGAATTAGAGCCGCTGAGGGAACGAGCGAGCCTCGCCGATCTGGACGTTCCCGAGTTGCGGCAGCAGTGCGAAGATTGTCGACGGGACATGAACGGATTGCTCGCCGGGCTGGGCGTAGGCGAAGGCGGCGATCCCGAACGGCATGTGCTGAACGAGGCCGAGCTTCGCAAGCTGGAAGGCGCCTTGTCGGGTCTCTTGGAGGCGGAACGGGTTGCGGCGGGCGCGAAAGAGGAGCTTCGCGAGGCGGATCGGGAATTGCGGGAGGCAGAGGAACGGCACCGCGACCAGGCCACGAAGCTGAAGTCGATGCCGGATCTCCAGCCGATCCTGGATCGTCACGATGCGCCGACGCTGATAGACGCGCTGTCCCGGGCGGAACAGGATGAGGCCAATGCGCGGCAAGCGCGCTCGGAGGCGCTGGCTGGTCTCCATGTCCACGGCATTTCGTTCGACCGAGTTCCCGCTCTCTCGTTGTCGGCCATGGAGGTGGGCGAGCTGGCCCGGCAAGTGCGGCAACTCAACGAGAGAGTCGAGAGCGAAGTCGAGAACAAGTCCCGAGCGGACCGCGAATGGGACCAGATTCGCACTCGCCTGGAGACGTTCGAGACGTTCGAGGAAATGGTGACCGAGGAGGGCTTGTCGGCCTCGAGGGCGGAGAGGGATCGTCGCTGGCAGGAACATCGCCAAGCGCTGTCCGAGTCGACGGCGGATACCTTCGAAGTCGCGATGAAGGCGGATGACGGGCAGGTTCAACGCCATCGGCAGCAGGTTCAGGAGCGGGTCGAGCTTCGGCAACTGAAACTCTCAACCGCAGGAGCTGAACGCGAGCGAGAGTCGGCGGAGGAACGGCTCCGCAAGGCTACGGAGAAGAGAGAACGAGCTGTGAGTCGCTTGGTAGACGCTCTCCAGGAGTCCGGCTTTCCGGCGGACGTTTCGGGGGATGCGTTCGCCGAATGGGCTCGGCGGGTCGAGGGCGCCCGCAAGGCGGACGCCGCTCTGCAGGTGTCGATCGAATCCGGCCGAAGCGTCGCGAAGCGCGTTGAAGCCCTGCGATCGGAGATCGGAGGCCACCTTCCTGGCCCGCACGCGTCGCTCGGTGCGCTTGTCGCCCTTGCCGGCCGGCATGCGGCTGATCGCGTCGGTGTCGTGGCCGGGGTGACGGCGGCGAACGAGGAGGTCGCACGCGACCGCTTTGCACTGGAGAGGCGTCGGGAGGGGCTCGAAGATGCGACCAATTCGCTGGAACAGGCCGCCGCTCTCTGGAACGAAGCCTGCGCTGTGCTGCCTGAAGGACTCGGCGAGCCGGAGCGACGCCAGGCGCCGCCGCTCTACCGGAAACTTCGCGAGATCGCCCAGCAACTGCGGTCGATACAGGGCCGGTTGGACGCGATGGAGCGCGACCGGACAGCGTTCGGGGAAAGGGTAGCGGCACTCGCAGGCGAGGTATCCGGCCTTTCGGCCGACGCCGAGGCGAAGCCGCTCGAAGCGTTTCGGGAGTTGCGGTCGGAGGTCGGCGCTGCGATGGCCGCCGACGCGGAGCTCAGGCGAATTGAAGCGGAGATGGATGCGTCACGAGAGGAGTTGGAGAGCGCGGAGGCCGAGTTGGAGGCGATGGATCGTCAGGTCGCGGTGCTGGCCCGGAGCTTTGACGACAGCATTGCGGTCGACACGATCGAGGCCCTGCAAGAGGCGGTCGAGAACACGCAGAAGGCTGTTGAGGCGCGTGAATCTATTCGACGATCGTCAGCCGAATTGACCTCCATGCTTGACGTCGGCTCTGTCGCGGAGGCGAGGGCGCAGCTGGCGAACACTCCTCTGTCCGAGGCGAAAGTCGAACTTCAGGAGGCCGAATCCGATCTTGCGCAGGCAGAAACTGAGTTTGAACGCGCGATTAAGGAGCAGTCACGCGCCGAAACCGAGCTGGATGCGGTGTCGGGGCAGGGAAACGTTGCGGTGTTGCTTGCGCAGCGGGAGGCGCTCGAGATCGAGATGCAACGCGGCATGCTTCGGTATCTGGAGGACCGCATCGGCTACTTGCTCGCCGACGAAGCGATACGGAGGTATCGCGATGCGCACCGTAGCGAAATGATCGACGAGGCGGAGAGGGTCTTTTCGATGCTGACCGACGGGGCCTATTCCCGTCTTGACGTGCGTGCGGAGGGAGGCAAAGAATTTCTGAAGGCGACCGCGGGCGAGGAGGGCGCTGTAAAGCGCGTGGGGGATCTCTCGAAGGGCACGCGGTTTCAGCTGTACCTCGCGCTCCGGGCGGCGTCCTATGCGCATCTGGCGAAGGGCGGAACCGTGCTGCCGTTCTTCTGCGACGACGTGTTCGAGACCTTTGACGAGAATCGTACGCGCGCGGCGTGCCGCATGATGCGGCACATCGGCGAGACGGGGCAGGCGATTTATCTCACCCACCATCGGCACGTCGCGGATATCGCGGAGCAGGTCTGCGGCAAAGACGTACGAATTTACCGGCTGTCGGACTTGTAGGCGAACGCCATGGCCGGCGATAATGGCGGGTCAACGCGCACGGTCCCGAGTTTCCTTGTCAGGCCGGGACGCTGACCGCATTCAGAATTCAGAACGTTCTGATCCACGCGCTTTCGTCGAACCTACGAGCGTAGCGCCATTCCGTGCCGCTACCGAAGACGGCTCGCTCGCCAAACGCAGCGAGAATCCCAACGGAGAAACAGAACCCAGGACTGCTCCGATTCCAAGGCACTGGCAAGCGACATCATGAGTGTCGGCGGTCGCCTAAGGCAAGACCGCGACAGAGGCGTATGTCGGGCAAGAACGGATGGTGGCGCGGGTTGAAGGCCTGGCTATTCTGGCCGACCGGGTTTGCCGCGTCTCGGCACCGGCGAGAAGCGAATCTCGGCAGCCCTCTCCGCGTTCTTCCTGGTCTGTCGCTCGATTTCCGGGATTGTGTGCTTCTCCATTGAAATTGCGTAGGCTTCCAGGAAGTCCTCGTCCGTTAAGCGTATGGGACCTCGCGCCTTAAGAAAATCGGCCAACTTGCCAGTCATGTCTCTCTCCTTCCTTATCTGTACCATTCGGATTAATGCATGTTCTCGGGTGAAGCCCTTACTGTTTGCAAATTGATCTCCATCCTGCCCAGAGGAGACCCCGTCGGGCGACGAAGCGCAACGCTCTGTCCCTTAAGGACAGGGGACGAGCGATCAAAAACGGTTGCAAGCTCGTGATCGTGATAAAGCCACATGGGTTGCTTGTCTCTAATGCTCGCACTGGCGTCCAGTATGGCCCGTGCGGAAACTTGTCGCAGACTCCACTGGCGCTCGGTCGCCAACTCGACTACCCAGACGAACCGTGTAGTGTTCAATCTCATGTAGAGGTTAACGAGCTCAGTACCGAAGTTCGAGGCATTCTCTCTGGCGAAACGCCTGATCTCCGAAACCGTCGCAATAAACGACCGACGCAATAGCGCGATATCTGCGGGGAGTCCCAGCACGTTCCTGCACGTAGGATCCAGGGTCTCCAGCGCAAACCGATCGACAGCCTGCGCGGAATAGTAGATCTTGTCCGTAAGAGGCACGACGAACGCATTGAAGTCTTCCACAGAGAACGATTGGCCTTCCGGGTATGTTTGCGCGTCCTTGCCTACAGGCACGGAACTGTAGGGCAGCTCGTTGTCGTCGATCGAAATTAGATTACTCACGAGCGACCGAACGTGGACGCTACCGCTTCCTGAGGTCAAGGAGGCGTCGTGCCACTCGTAGCCCACGAGTACGACGGCATGACCCTGATTGTCCGTCGCACCGCTTCCGACGGCGACGAACAACGGGAATCCAGAGTCCAGGTAAGCGAACATTTGCTCAAAGAAACTGTCGTCCGTAGCCCAAGCGTCGTTATCGCGATCCCATTCCCTCGTTATCAGTAGCGGGTAGCAGCCCGCAGCCTGGAATATTCGTTCCGCTTCAAAGACGTTTAGTCCGAGGGATGGAGTCAGTCCCCCGGGATCGGGAGGTCTCGCCAGCATGGTGATCTCGTGCATGAGAAACTCACGAAACTGGGAGTGATGCTCGCTGTAATGACGAAGGATTGCCCAACACGCAACATGGGCGCAAACCGAGATGTCCGCGTGTTGCGCCATCGAGGGGAAGCCCCACACGGACAGCGTGTTGCCAAGGAGGTGAACCCTGTGTCTCGATCGAATGTGGTTGCCGCTCGGTTCGACTCGAATTCGCGGCGACAAGAGCGATCGACCGAGCGTCGCAGTGATCGTGGGCCTCAGCACGATATACCCGAAGTAGTGATTGTCCAGGCGATCGTCCGGACCCAACAGATCGAGAGGGTTGTCCTGGAGTCGCACCTCTCCGTCGAAAAAATGCAGTCGGACGCAGTGCTGCCGATACAGCCTTCCCATCTTCGCGTAGAAGTTATAGAAGGTGCTTCTGTAGTCCTTGTCAGTGTATTGGTATTCGAGAAGCAGGCCCTTGACTTCCCGGGTTACGTCGCTCCTCAAGCTTGACGCAATTGCCGCGGGTCCATATTCGAAGCCGAGGAGTTCGCCAAGATTGGCGTAGTCGTCGGGAGTGTCGATCCCGAGCCAGGCGTAACTTTGCCGCGGAATGTGCTCTTGTTGTTCGCTCAACGCCGTTCATCGCCCCCGGATGGCTCGACGGGAGTCTGGGGTACGGCTCTCCTGACGGGTCGGACTACGAGCGTTCTTGCCCTTGCTCGTTTGGGCTGCATGGACAGCGCGACGTCGGCACCTTCCAACATGTCATGGATCATGCCCGTGCAGCCCTGTACTGCCGGATGTCGACGCGACGCGGCGTCCGCATTCCGTTCGGTTTGCTCGCCCCGGACGAGGGTCCCAAATTCGGACATGTTCTTATTCCACCCTGACCGGCCGTTTGCGGCTCCGTAACGCTACTGTATCAGAATGTCGTCGTGCTTGGCGAATCCGTCGCGGCCCTCTTCGGGCCGACCCGATAGCGGCATAACCTTGTCCACAGTCCCGATTCGCCTCGGCGAAATACCCGGAGGGCGCATGACCCATCCCTTCCCCGACCGGCCGGAATCGCCGCGCATCTACACGGTGCCCGGCGGTCTGCCCTTCGCCCGCACCTTCGCCGACGGGCTGCGCGACCGGCTGCGGCCGTTGCCCCCCGAGGTCGCCGCACGAACGCAGGTGTTCGTGTCGGGCAGCGAGCCGTCGTTCCTCCTCCAGCGCACGTTCGGCAATTGCTTCGGAACCGGGTTCCTGCCCTCCGCCCACAGTATCCGCGGCATCGAATCGGACCCGGCCATCGCGCTGCCCGCGCCGCCGGTCGTGGATTATCGGGACCGCTTGCTGGTTCTGGCACGGCTGGTCGCCGCCTATCTCGCCAGTCAGGGCGATCCGGCGGGCATGCGCGAAGCCGTCGTGCTCGCCGGACGCCTCGGCGCGCTGCTCGACGAACTCCACACGGAAGGCATCCAGCCGGAAGCGCTCCTGTCGGCAGCGCCGGAAGAGCTCGCCAGCCACTGGGAGAACGCCTCTCGCTTTCTCGCCCTGATCGGCGATACCTGGCCGGCCTTGCTTCGCGCCCGGGGTCTGGAGGACTCCGCGCGGTGCCGCGCCCTGGCGGTGGACCTGCTCCTGCGGCACTGGGAACGGCATCCGCCTCGGTACCCGGTTCTGGTCGCCGGCTCCACCGCGACCGACGCGACCGCCCGGCGGTTTGCCGTCGCCGTCGCAGGCCTTCCTCTCGGCGCCGTCGTGTTGCCGGGCCTGGATCTGGATCTCGACGACTCGGCGTGGGATGCGGTCGACGACCCGCTCGACCCGTCGCCCGGCCATCCCCAATACGCCATGCGACGGTTGCTGGACTCGATCGGAGTAGACCGGCAGGCGGTCCTGCCATGGTCGGAGGAAGCGTCGCCCGTGCCGGAGCGAACGCGCTTTCTCGGGCAGGCGCTTCGGCCCGCCCCGGTCACCGAAGCCTGGCGCCGGGACGCCGAGGACTTTGACGCGATCGCCGAGGAGGCGATGCGGGGCGTAGAGCTGATCGAAGCCGCGAGCGCCGACGAGGAGGCGTCCGCCGTCGCCCTGGTGCTTCGCGAAGCGGCGGAGACGCCCGATTTGCGCGCCGTATTCGTGACCGAGGACGTGAGCCTTCGTCAGAGGGTTCTCGCCAAGTGCGAGCGCTGGCGCTTTCGTCCCGCGGACCGTCGCGGGACCGGTCTGGCGATGACGCCCTACGGCCGCTTCGCCATTCAGGCCGCCAGGGTCGCGCTGACGCCGCCCGACTCGGCGGCGCTGCTCGGCCTGATCAAGGATCCGCATTGCCGCACCGGCCGCCCGCGCGAGCGGCACGAACGCTGCGCCGCGCGTGTCGAGCGAATCCTTCGCGCCGAAACCGCGCGCCTTCCGGGTCTCGCCGGACTGCGGGAGGCGGTGCGCGAATGGGGCGTTGCGCGGCCGGACCGTGCCGTCGAGTGCCGGGAGCTCCTGGAGTGGATGCAGGCGCTCGAATCGGACTGGTCGCCGCTAACCACGCTGTCGGACCGGGAGACCGTAGGGTTCGGCGAACTCCTGAACGCGCATCTGCAGACCCTCGACCGCCTGGAAGCCGCGCCCGTGGCGTCGCCGGGCCGCGCCGCGATCCGCGACGAGTTCGAGGCCCTCTGGGTATCGTCGTCGTCCCTCGGCGAGATCCGGCCCGGCGAGTATCCGGGTCTCGTGGCGGAATTGCTGTTCCAGAGCGCGGGCGGTCTCGTGGAGCCGGGAGGGCACCCGAGGGTGACCGTCGAGAGCACCCTCACGGCCCGGCTCGACCTCGCCGATCTCGTCGTGTTCGGCGGCCTCAACGAGGACGCGGCGCCGGGCGGCCGCGGCGAGGATCCCTGGCTCAACCGCAGCATGCGCGAAGCGCTGGGCCTGCCGCCGCCGGAGCGCAGGATCGGCACCCTCGCGCACGACGCAGCGGAACTGTTCGCCGCCGGGCGGGTCGTCCTGTCGCGCGCCGCGCGTACCGCGGGCGAGACGCGGGTGGCCAGCCGATGGCTGCTTCGCTTGATCAACCTCTTGCAGGGCACCGGTCCGCAGGGGGAGGCGGCGCTGTGCGCGATGCGCAAGCGCGGCCAGCGCCGCCTCCGACTGGCACGTGCCCTCGAGCGGCCGGCGGGTCCGCCGATACCGGCGCCCAGGCCCGACCCGCGCCCGCCGGTCGCCGCGCGCCCGCGCCGGATGTCCGCCACAGCGGTGGAGCGTCTCCTGAAGGACCCGTATGCCGTCTATGCGGAGAGGATTCTCGGCCTCCGGCCGCTGGAGCCCCTGGGCGCCGAGCCGGACCCGCGGCTCCGCGGTACGTTCGTGCACCGCGTCCTCGCCCGCTATCTGCGGAATCTGGACCCCTCGGCGAAAGAGCCTCCGCTCCGGAAACGCTTGCAGGACGCCCTGTCGGCGGAAGCCTCCGCGCTCTCCGCGGAAGCGTGGACCGCGCATTGGCCCTGGCAGCTGGATCTCTGGACCGAGCGCGTCCGGGATTCGGCCCACTGGCTCGCCGACGCGGATCGGAAGCGCATGCGCGGGGGATGGCGACCGGCGGCGCTGGAAGTCTCCGGCAGCATCCGGCTCGACGCGCCGGGCGGGCCGATCGAGGTTCACGCGCGCGCCGACCGGATCGACGTTCGCGACGATCCCAAGAGACCACTCGGCGCCCTGTTCGACTACAAGGCCGGCCAGCCGCCGCACGGCAAGAACGATATCGGCCAATACTTCTGGAAGGAGGACCTGACGGATCACGGCTGGGCCTGGCAGCTCGGGATCTGTGCGCTGATCGCCGAGGAGGGAGGCTTCGAGGGCTTGCCGCGGCTCCGGGTCGAGGGCGCGGAATACGTCGGCGTAAGCGGCGGCACGCCGGGGGAGGGCAAGGTACAGAGCGCGTTCGAAGGCGAGGAGGACGTGGATCCGCAAAGCGTGCGGTGGGCGTTGACGAGTCTGTTCGCCGCGTATGACCGTGCGGACATGCCTTATGCCGCTTGGCGATTGCCGGCGGCGCGCGTGTCCCGCTGGTCGCATCCCTACGATCAACTCTCCCGGTTTCAGGAGTGGTCCGCCACGGGCGCCGATTCGGAGGACGCAGGCGATGGCTGAACCGCTTACCCCGGAGCAGGCCGCAGCGGCGCGTCCGTCCCGCTCGGCCTGGATCTCCGCCAGCGCCGGCTCGGGCAAGACCCGCGTGCTCACCGCCCGGGTCGCCCGGTGTCTGCTGAACGGCATACGACCCGACCGCATCCTGTGTCTCACCTACACGCGGGCCGCGGCGGGCGAGATGAAGACCCGGCTCTTCGATACGCTGGGCAACTGGGCCACCTGTTCCGACGAGGCTCTCGGGGAAGCGCTCGCAGGGTTGCTCGAACCCGACGAGTCGAGCGAATTCGGGGCCGACCGGCTGGCCGACGCGCGCAGGCTCTTTGCGCAGTCGCTGGAGTTTCCCGGCGGTCTGCGCATTCAGACCATCCACAGCTTCGGCCTCTCGCTCCTGCGCCGGTTTCCGCGGGAAGCCGGCCTCAGCCCCGGCATCGCCATGCTCGACGAGGCGCAGACGGAAGCGATGCGCGAAGACGCGTTTCGGGAGACGCTGCGCCAAGCTCGCACGGACGACGGTGCGCTCGGGGACGCCTACCGTACGCTGGTGGCCGGCGGGCGGAGTACGCTGCTCGACACGCTGCGCCAGAGCGTCGTCGAGGTGCGGCACAGAACGACGTTCCGGCGATTCGTTCGGCAATACGGTCCCGACGATCAGGCGGCCGCAATTCGGCGGTTCCTGGGAGACGAGGACCGCGCCGCGGAAGCGGAGGCGAAGAAGGCCTATGCCGAGATCCGCGCCCGCGCCGCCTCGCTACATCGTCTTGTCCTCGCAGTCGAGGACGTCGGCGGGGTCAACGAGAGTAAACGACTGCGTTACGTGTATGCGGCGCTCGACGACCTCGGCTCGGGCGACGAGATCCGCGCCGCTCGCAATCTGTCGAAATTCTTTCTGAAGGGCGGCCAGCCGCTAAAGCGCCCGTACGTGAAGGATGTCTATGAAGCGCTGGCGCGCAACGGGGCTGCCCGCGAGTTGCTCGGCATGCCCGAAATCCTGATGAAGATCGAACGGGCTCGGCGCGTCGAGGCGGTCGCGAGCGCCAGCATCGCCGCGGCGCGGATCGCGACGGAGTATCTGGAACGGTACGAGGCGGCAAAGCGCCGGGAGTCCGGGCTGGATTACGAAGACGTGATCGAGCGGGTATCGGCGCTCTTGACCCGGAGCGACGCGCGCGAGTGGATCCGCTACCGGCTCGACGGCGGGATCGACCATATCCTGGTGGACGAGGCGCAGGACACCAGCCCCGCGCAGTGGGAAGCGTTGAAGCGGCTCTCGGAAGAGTTCTTCGACGACGGCGAACCCCGGGCGAAGGGACGAACCGGGGTCTTGGCGCGACGGAAGGGCTCGAAGCGGCGCACGGAAGGATTCCTCGCCGGCGGAGAGTCCCCGGCGGAGGACCGGACCGTTTTCGCGGTCGGCGACGAAAAGCAGTCGATCTTCTCGTTTCAGGGGGCGGCGCCGGAGGAATTCGCCGCGTCGCGGAACTGGTTCGACGCCCGACTGTCGGAGCGGGGCGGGACCCTGTTCGCCGGCTCGCTGCAGAAGTCGTTCCGGTCTTCGCCGGCCGTGCTCGAATTCGTCGACGAGGTGTTCCGCGAGGTGAGCGGCTTCGACCCGGACGACGACGGCGACCCGGGCTGGCTCGGCCGGCGTCCTGCGGACGAATTCATGCAGGAGCTGATGGGGTACGACAAGCCGCCGGAACACCGGTCGTTTCATGCCGGCAAACCGGGGCGGGTCGAGGTCTGGGACCTGTTCGACGCTTTCGCGCCGGACCTGGAGCCCAACGACGCCGGCGCAAAACCGGTCCCGGAGAAAGTCGTGGCCCGCAAGGTCGCCGAGCGTATCGCGAGCTGGATCGAGGGCGGCGTTGCGCTGCCCCGCTCCGGCCGTCCAATAGAGCCCGGCGACGTCATGGTGATCGTGCAGCGTCGCGGCGCGTTCTCGGAAGAGCTCGTGCGCCGCCTCCGCCTTGACGGCATACCGGTGGCAGGGGCCGACCGGATCGCGCTCGCGGACCATATCGCCGTGCAGGACTTGCTCGCCCTGATCGCGTTCGCGCTGCTTCCCGACGACGATTTCACCCTGGCGGTTCTCCTTCGCTCGCCGTTTTGCGACGTCCCGGAAGACGACCTCTTTGCGCTGGCGTGGAACCGGGGGACGTCGAGCCTTCTCTCCCGCCTGGAAGAGGCGGCGGAGCAGGGGGACGGGACTCTCCGGGATGCGTTCGCTTTTCTCTCGGACATGCGAAGCGCCGCCGGATTCCACGGTCCGTACGAATTCCTCGAGCGCGCCCTGGTCCGGCATGACGGAAGGCGCAGGCTGCTCGCCCGTCTCGGCACGGACGCCATCGAGCCGATCGACGCGCTTCTGGCCGAGGCGATCGCGTTCCAGAATCTCCAGCGGGGCTCGCTCGAGGAGTTCCTGTGGCGCATGCGGGCGAGCCGGACGACCGCGAAGACGGACGCCTCGTCCGGTCCGTCCGCCGTGCGAATCCTGACCGTTCACGGGGCCAAGGGCCTGGAGGCGCCGGTGGTGATCGTACCGGACTCCAACCGGGTGCCGAATTTCGCCGCGCGGGAGCAGTTTCTGGCCGGCGCGGACGGCGAGGGCTGTCCGATCCCCCTCTTCGTGCGGCGAAGCGGGGACGACACCCCGGAGACCGGGGCGTTGCGCGAGGGGCGCAAGACCGACGAACTCTCGGAGTACCGCCGGTTGCTGTACGTCGCGTTGACGCGAGCGGAAGAATGGCTGGTCGTTTGCGGATCCCGATGGAGGCGGAAGTCGAAGATCGGCGCGAACCCGAACTGCTGGCACTTTCTCGCCGAGGACGCGGCCGAGAAGCTCGGCCGACGCATCGAAGACGACGAGGAGGCCGGCATCGGCACGCCGTGGCCCGGGTATCTCTTCGAGAGGCACGTCGAGAAGACCGTCGACCCTCGGGCGGCGCCGGAGGAGGCCCGGTCGGAGACGCCGCCGGACCTGCCGGACTGGGCGACTTCGCCGGCTCCGGCGGAGGCGGAGCCGGGCGGCTGGACGGCCGCTTCCGGGATCGCCAAGGGTTCGGTCGAGCGGTTGCCGGCAGACGACGCGGCGGAGAGCCGGAATCGGGACCGGCGCATGGCGCTCCAGCGCGGAACGCTGTCGCATCTATTGCTGGAGCGCCTGGCCAATATCCCTGCCGGACCCGAACGGGACGATCTCGCGCGCAGCCTCGCGGAGCGCTTCGGAGACGCGTTGCCGGAAGCCGACCGCGAGACCCTGCTCCGGCAAGCGCTGCAGATCGTCGACGATCCGGAGCTTCGTCCCCTGTTTCACGGCGAAGGCCTGGCCGAGGCGTGGGTCGCGTTGGGCTCGGCGGACGGCGAAGGGGGGTTATGGGGACGGATCGACCGGCTGGCGCTCGAAGAGGGAAGGGCGCTGATCCTGGACTACAAGGGCGACCCGAACCCCCCCGACACGCCGGAGACGACCAACCCCGCCTATCTCGCGCAACTCGGCGCGTACCGGCAGGCCGTGTCCGAGATCTACCCGGACCGGGACGTATCCACCGCGATTCTCTGGTCGAGCGCCGAGCCGGCCCGGCTGATGCGCATACCGGACGCGCAGGTCGACGCCGCCTTCGCCGAGGCGACGGAGCGCCGAAAAGCGTCCTGATTCCGGCGGGCGGCCGCGCAAACGGGGACTCTCGTCTCCTTCCGCGGAACCGATGTCAAAACGGGAAGAATCGGTGCTTGCGGCGCCTGTTGAAGTTCTCTCGGGCTCGGTTCCGCTATCGTCGGGGACGCTTGGATTCGGAGCTGAGATCGGGCTTCAGGCGCAGGCGAACGCTTGTCGACGCGGTGGCCGTTCGCACGGGCAGAGGCCCTTGACCTATCGCGACCAGCGCCTGTTCGTAGACCTGTGCGGCCTCGGCGTAGACGTCCGTGATTTCGTCGATGGTCGGGTCGAGGCCCCGACCCGCCGGGTTCCGCTCGTTCGCGTTCGCCATTGTCGTCCCCGTGATTGCGGTCGACGCTGCCCGCGCCCGCAAGGTTCCGCGCCGGCCCCAGGAGGATTCGGCGTTCGCCTCTTTCGGAGTCGAGATGAGGCACGATCGGCGGTCGCGCCGCGACTCGGCAGCGAGGGGCTCACCCGGTAGTATGGCGCGGATTCCGGATCCGCGTCACGCCGCCGCCGTTTGTACAGCCTCAAGGGGCGTGGACGCAACTTCCTGCAAATTTCGAGAAAGGAACCCACCATGGCTCGTATTTCGGCCACCGCAGCCGCTGCCGCGATCCTATTCGCGGCCGGTACCGCCGCGCATGCGGACAAGATCGTCATCTCCAACTGGGACGGATACATGCCGGCCGACATGGCTGAGCGTTTCGAGGCCGCGACCGGCATCGAACTGGAAGTCGCGTTCCACGGCACCAACGAGGAGATCATGGGCAAGGTCGTCGCCAGCGGCGGCGCGGGATACGACGTTCTGTTCGTGTCGTCGCCCTTCGCGGAGGCGCTGAACCAGCTCGGCCTCGCCGCGCCCATCGACCACGACCTGATTCCGAACATGGCCAATCTCTATCCGCAGGCGAACGAGCTGCCGTACGATCCGGGCAACGCGTTCTCCGTGCCGTACGCCTGGGGCACGACGGGTCTCTGTTACCGCTCGGACCTGGTCGACCCGGCGCCGGATTCCTGGGCGGACCTGCTCGCGCCCCGGGAGTCCCTCGAGGGCAAGACGACCATGCTGTCGACGGACCGCTGGCTGATGGCGGCGGGAATGCTGGCGCGGGGCTATTCCGTGAACGAAACCGACCAGGGCCGCATCGACGAGGTGGTCGCCGACCTGATCGCGGCCAAACGGACCCTGCTCGCCTATGACGACACCACCTTCTACGCCAAGCTCGTGTCCGGCGAGGCCTGGCTGGTGCACGCCTGGGACGGTTGGTGCAACTACGGAACGGCCGAAAACCCCGACATCCGCTACGCGATCGCGAGCGAGGGTTCGGACGTCTGGGTCGACCTCATGGTGATTCCCGCGGCGTCCGAGAACAAGGCCGGAGCGCATGCGTTCGTCGACTTCGTGCTCGGCACCGAGAACGGCAAGTGGGTGGCGGAGAACATCCTTTACAAGGTTCCGAACCAGGCCGCGATGGAGGCGCTGGATCCCGGCCTGATCGAGTCCTTCCCGAATCTCGGCTACGACCCGGCCGAGATGCTCCAGAACGAAATCCTGCGCGATCTCGGCGACGCGCAGAAGGCCTATGCGAGGGCCGTATCGGAGATCCTGGCCTCGCAGTAAGCCCGCGTCCGGCGGCGCCTTCGGGCGCCGCCGGCTGACCGCAGCCGGAGCGCCGGCCCATGACCCTCCGCCTCCGATCCTGGTTACTCATGCTGCCGGGGATCGGCTGGCTGACCGCGTTCATGATCGTCCCGTGCCTGCTGGTCTTCTTCTACAGCTTCTTCGAGCGCGGGGTCTACGGCGGGATCGACTACGTCTTCGGCGGGCAGAACTTCGTTCGCGCCGCCGAGGCGGTCTATCTCGGGATCTTCCTCACCTCCGCCCGGATCGCCGGCGAGGCGACCCTCGTCGCGTTGCTCCTCGCCTATCCCGCCGCCTTCGCGATCGCGCGGGCCCCGAGGTCCCGGCAGACCCGCTACCTGCTGCTCGTCATGCTGCCGTTCTGGAGCAACTACCTGATCCGGACCTACGCCTGGATCGTGCTCCTGAATCGCGAGGGCGTGGTAAGCCGGGGACTGCTGGGCGCCGGACTGATCGACGAGCCGATCTCGATCCTCTACACCGAATTCGCGGTGGTGATCGGACTGGTCTACAACTACCTGCCCTTCGTGATTCTCGCGCTTTACGCGTCGATCCAGCGGCTCGACCCGGCGCTGCGCGAGGTTTCGGAAGATCTCGGCGCGCCGGCCTGGCGCACCTTCCTGCGCGTGACCCTGCCGCTGACGCTGCCGGGCGCCGCCGCCGGCGCGGTCTTCGTGTTCGTGCTGTCGATCGGCAACTTCATCACGCCGGACCTGCTCGGCGGCGGGCGGCTCCTGATGGTCGGCAACCTGATCTACGACCAATTCCTGTCGGCGCGCGACTGGCCCTTCGGCTCCGCGCTCTCGCTGATCCTGATCGCGATCATGCTGCATCTGCTGCTCGCGCAGGCGATCGCCGTGAACCGGTCGCAGGCGGAGCGGGTCCGGGCCGATGCGTAGCCGAAGCCGCGTCCTCGGCGCTCATCTCGGGCTGGTCTACGCGTTCCTCTACGCGCCGATCCTGATGCTCATGGCGCTCAGCTTCAATCGCGCCGGCATGCCGACGGCGTGGACCGGGTTCTCGACCGCGTGGTACGGCCGGCTGCTCGAGAGTCCGGAAATCCTCTCCGCCGCCGCAAACACGCTGATCGTGGCGGCGCTCTCCACCGCGATCGCCACGACGCTCGGCACCCTCCTGGCGCTCGGCGTGTCGCAGCGCCCTAGATCCGGCTTTCTCGACGCGCTGCTGTTCGCGCCGATGATCATTCCCGACATCGTGCTGGCCATCGCCCTCCTGAGCTTCTACACCCTCCTCGGCTTTACCCTCGGCCTCCATTCGATCGTCTTCAGCCACGTGGTCTTCAACATCGCCTTCGTGTGCGCGGTGGTGCGGGTCCGCCTGCGGCATTTCGACCGCTCGGTGCTCGAAGCCTCGGTCGACCTCGGCGCAAGCGCCTTCACGACCTTCCGGCGCATCACCCTGCCGCTGATCTGGCCGGGCGTGCTGGCGGGGGCGCTGCTCGCCTTCACGCTGTCGGTCGACGAGTTCATCATCGCCTTCTTCACCGCCGGACCCGGGACGGCGTCCACCACCCTGCCCATGCGGATCTATTCGATGATTCGCTTCGGCGTGACCCCCGAGATCAACGCCATGGCGACCGTCGTCATGCTGTTCAGCTTCGCGCTGGTGCTGTTCTCGCAGCGCTTCGGCCAGGGCGCCGTGACCCGCACATGACTTCGCCCCCCGTCCTCGCCCTCGACTCGGTCACCAAGCGCTTCGGCGACGCCGCGGCCGTCGACGACGTCTCGCTGGCGTTCGAGGAAGGGGAGTTTTTCGCGCTGCTCGGCCCCTCGGGTTGCGGCAAGACGACGCTCCTGCGTCTCCTGGCGGGGTTCGCAGCGCCGGACTCGGGCCGGATCCTGCTGGACGGCGCCGACGTCACCGCCATGCGGGCCAACCGGCGGCCGCTGAACCTGATGTTCCAGTCCTACGCGTTGTTTCCGCATCTGAACGTGCGGCGAAACGTCGCCTACGGGCTGGAGATGGAGCGGCTTCCGCGCGCCGAAGTGCGCCGCCGCACCGAAGAGATCCTCGAGCGGACCGCGCTCGGCGACGCCGCGGACCGGATGCCCTCGCAGCTCTCCGGCGGGCAGCAGCAGCGGGTGGCGCTCGCGCGCGCCCTGGTCAAGCGTCCGCGTCTGCTTCTGCTCGACGAGCCGCTCGCGGCGCTGGACCGGAAGTTGCGCGAGGAGATGCAGATCGAACTGAAGCGGCTGCAGGCGGAACTCGGCGTGACCTTCGTGGTGGTGACCCACGACCAGGAGGAAGCGCTGGTGATGGCGGACCGGCTGGCGCTGATGAACGCGGGCCGCATCGTCCAGCACGGCACGCCGAGAGACGTCTACGAGTCTCCTGCGACGCGCTTCGCGGCGACCTTCATCGGCGTCAGCAATCTCTTCGAGGGAGAACTCGCCGACGGCGGACTGGTCGCCGGGCGGCACGGAACGCTGCGGGTGCCGGCCGGGGGCGCGACGCGGGGGCGGGCGGCCCTGGCGGTGCGGCCGGAACGCATGACGCTGGAGGCGGCCGAGCCGGGGGACGGCCGGAACGGCGTCCGGGGCACGGTCTCCGCGGTGGCGTATCACGGCAGCGACCTGAACGTGCACGTCCGGGTGGGCGGACCGGAGTCCGCCGTGGTGGTTCGCGCCGACTCGGCCGGGTCCGCACCCCGCTGGCGCGCCGGACAATCGGTATGGTGCGTGTGGAATCCCGGCGAGGGCCGGCTGCTCACCGAGTGAAGGGAGATGGATCGATGACCCGGAAGACCGTTGCGTTCTTTCCCGAGGCCGCCTTCGGCCCGGCGCTGAACTCCGTCGGCATCGCGCAGGCGGTGGAGAAGCGCGGCCACAAGGCCGTGTTCCTCTCGGATCCGGGCTTCGTCGAGGTCTATCGGGGCTACGGATTCGAGGCGCACCCGGTCGCGCTCTCCGAACCGATGCCGGCCGAGCAGATGGCCAAGTTCTGGGAGGACTTCATCAACGGCCATATCCCGAACTTCCGCAAGTCGCCGATCGACCAGCTGGACAACTACGTCCGCGACTGCTGGGAGGCGATCGTCGACAGCGCGAAATGGGCCGAGAAAGACCTTCCGGGGGTGCTGGAGTCCCTCCGGCCCGACGTCGTCTGCATCGACAACGTGATTCTCTTTCCCGCGATCAAGCGCTACGCCAAGGAAAACGGCAAGCCGTGGGTGCGCGTCATCTCCTGTTCCGAGAACGAAATCGAGGCGGACGACATCCCGCCGCATCTCTCCGGCTGCGGGGAGGCGGACCGCGCCTGCCATCAGGCGTTCCGGGCGCGGTTTTGCGAGGTGATCCGGCCGATTCACGAGGACTTCAACGCGTTTCTCGCGTCCTGCGGCGAGGAGCCGTATCCGCTCGGCCAATTCTTCGAGGCGTCGCCGCACATGAACCTGCTGCTCTACCCCGAGCCGGTCAAGTTCGCCCGCGCCGAGCCGCTCGACCCCGCCCGCTTCCAGTATCTGGAGGGCTGCGTGCGGGAGGAGGAGGCCTACGCCGTTCCCGACTTCGAGGCGAACGCCGACAAGCCGCTCCTCTACGTCAGCTACGGCTCGCTCGGCGCCGGCGACACCGATCTCCTGAAGCGGGTCGTCGCCGCGCTCGGCACGATGCCGGTCCGCGCGCTGGTGAACGTCGGCGACTACCTGGACGCCTACGACGAACCGCCGGCGAACGTCCGTCTCCAGGACTGGTATCCGCAGCCCTCGGTGATCGCCCAGGTTGACGGCGTCATCCACCACGGCGGCAACAACAGCTTCACCGAGTGCCTGTATTTCGGCAAGCCGGCGCTGATCATGCCGTATGTGTGGGACGGGCACGACAACGCGACCCGGGTGCAGGAGACCGGCCACGGATTCAAGGTCGACCGCTACGCGTGGACCGACGAGGAGCTCGCCGCGAAGGTGGAGGCGATGCTCACGGACTCGGCGATGCGGGAGCGGCTGGCGGCGACCTCGGCCCACATGCGCGCCCGGCACGGCCCCACCAGGGCGGCGGACGTTCTGCAGGAACTGCTCGACTGACGGACGCGGCGCCGACCGCCGACATGGGGCCTCGCCGCCGGGATCGGACCGGCATCCGCCCCTCTCCCGCCGCCCGTCCGGGTTCGGGACCGGCCGGCCGCCGGGGGCGCCCGTGCGCTCCGTTGCCTTCGGGGCTGCGCTGACCGTGCCAAGGGACCGGGTCCGCTTCCTGTTTCTCAACGTCGGGCACTTCCTCGACCATTTCTTCATGCTGATCTTCTCGACCGTCGCCGCGCTCAGGCTGTCCGCGGAGTGGGAGATGAGTTACGCGGCGCTCATTCCGTTCGCCACGCCCGGATTCGTCGCCTTCGGCGTCTGCGCCGTCCCGGCCGGATGGATCGCGGACAAGTGGAGCCGCGAGGGGATGATGATCGTCTTCTTTCTCGGGATCGGCGCGAGCTCGATCGCCACGGCGCTGGCCGATTCGCCGCTCGCGATCGCGGCCGGCCTCTTCGCGATCGGCGTTTTCGCGGCCGTCTACCACCCCGTAGGGCTGGCGATGGTGGTGGAGGGCCGCCGGCAAACCGGCATGCCGCTGGCGGTCAACGGCGTGTTCGGCAATCTCGGGGTGGCCTCCGCAGCGCTCCTGACCGGCGTTCTGATCGACACGGGCGGCTGGCGAAACGCGTTCGTGCTGCCGGGGCTCGTGTCCGTCGGCATCGGAATCGCCTATGCCGTTCACGTGCATGCCGGTCGGCGGGCGCCGGAAGCGAGGGCTTCCGCGCCCAGTCGGAACGCGCGTTCGCCGGCCGCGGCGGTCGCACGGCAGCTGTTCCTGCGTGTGCTCGCGGTGATCGTGATTACCGGTGCGCTCGGCGGGCTGGTCTTTCAGGGCACGACCTTCGCGCTGCCGAAGATTCTGGACGAACGGCTCGGCGAGCTCGCCGCGAGCGCCACCGCAGTGGGCGGATTCGCGTTCCTTGCGTTCGCCGTCGGCGCCATGGCCCAGCTGGTCGTCGGCTACCTTCTGGACCGGATCTCGGTCAGGGCGGTGTTCGCCGCCGTGGCCGGATTGCAGGCGGTGCTGTTTTTCGGGATGCAACAGCTGGAAGGCTGGGCCGCCCTCGCCGTATCCGTCGCGTTCATGCTGGCGGTGTTCGGGCAGATACCGATCAACGACGTCCTGGTCGGCCGGATCACCACGAGCGCCTGGCGAAGCCGGGTGTATTCGCTCCGCTATATCGTGAACTTCACCGTGATGGCCTCGACGGTGCCGATCATCGCCGGAATCCATGCCTATCGGGGCTTCGGCATGCTGTTCCTGGTCATGTCCGCCGCGGCCGCCTGCATTCTGTGCGCAGCGCTCGCCCTTCCCCGAACCGGGAGCGTCGCCTTCAGCCGGCCGCGCGCCTGACTGCCGACCGCTGCGACTCCGCCGGTCGCTCGCCCAAGTCTTCAAGAGGTGCCCATGATCGACTCCGATACCCCCAACCCGCCGCCCACCCCCGTGTTGCGCGATCCCGCCGGGCTATCCGACCTCGTGGACTGGGGCCCGGTTCCGACCATGATCGAGGGTCAGAGCCATACCTCGGGGCAGTTGCTGCACAAGGGGCCCGGCGGTCTGCCCGAAGCCGGCGTCTGGGTGTGCACGCCCGGCAGGTGGCGCTGCGAAGTGGAGCGCGACGAGTTCTGCCACTTCCTGTCCGGGCGGTGCACCTATACGCGCAGCACCGGCGAGGTGATCGAGATCGAGGCCGGCACGACCGTCTGGTTTGCCGCCGGCTGGGAAGGAGTGTGCGAGGTTCGCGAGACGGTGCGCAAGGTCTACGTGATCCGATAGGCAGGACTTCACGCCCGGAAAACGGCAATTCGCTTTTGCTTGCAAGGAGTTAGCGTCCATTCAAGCCGTCGCTGTACTGGAATCGTTCCGGATTGGTCGACGCAGAGTCGGCGGGCGCGCTCGCTGAAGGGCGATCCGAGCCGGCGAATGCGGCGGCTCCGCGTATTCCGTACCGAGACCGGCTCCTCGGCCGACCGGGCGAGAACGACGCCGTTCATCGCGACGCGGCCGGCGGGTCCTGACCGCCGTCGTGCCGGTCAGATGTAGTGCTGAACTTCCCGTTGCGTCGGGCCGACCGAATAGCGCGGCATAGGGCGCTTGCCGTTCCAGCGGTCGCTGCCCAGCGGCTCGAGCGCGACCCGATGGGTCAGGCTGCGATTCAGCGAAGCGTCGTGTAGCGTGGCGGTCGATCCTTCCGCACCGGGACGGACGGCCATCAGGCCGCGCGGCAAAGCTCCGTCGCGTCCGCCGAGGGATTCGATCCACTCCTCGGGCGAGTCGGTCGCGTCGAGCGGGACGCCGTTCAGCGAGACGCCGTCCAGGCGGTCCGCGACGTGCCGCCATCGCCAGGCCCGGCGCGCGATCGACATGACGCCGGACGAGAGAATCACCGCGGGACCGACGAGCAGTCCTCCGCCGACCGCGGTCAGCGCGAACGCCGCTCGGGCGGTCTCCCCGGTTTCGACCGTCTGGACGATCTCGCTGGTCAGGCGGCTGACCGGCTTCTCGTCCGAGTCGACGAACACCCGGTCGATCACGATGTCGGGGCTGGTGATCTGGCCTTCGAGGCCCTCCACATGCGGCTTGAACAGAAACATGTCGCAACTCCTCGCGGTCAAACCGGCGCCCAGGCGATCTTCCGGATTTCGCCGAGCTCCCTCGGCATCTTTTGCCAGCTCTCGCCGCCGTCCGTGCTGCGGAAAATCTGGCCGAAGATGGTGGCCGCGAACAGGAGGTTCGTGTCCGCCGCGTTGGTGCCGATGGTCCAGAGCGTCGAATTGGCCTCGTGCGACATTTCGGCCCGCTTCCAGCTGGCCCCGAAATCGTGGCTGATCAGGAACAGGCCCGCCTCTCCGGAGGGCTTGTCGCCGACCGAGGCGATGACGGTGTCGCTGTTCTCCCGCGGCTGCTTGAGACTCCGGAAGTACATCCAGGGCGATTCCGGAATCTGGATCTGTTGCCAGCTCTCGCCGTTGTCGACCGAGCGGTGAACGCCTTCCTCCGTCGAGCAGAGCACGGTCCTCTCGCCGTCCCGGTCCCGGAACACCAGGTCGTGGGTGTCGTTGTCGTGCAGGCCTTCGACGAGCATTCGCCAGCTCCGTCCCCGGTCGTCGGAGCGGAATACGCCGTCGATCTCGACCGTCACCCAGATCGTGTCCCGCTCCGCAGGGTCGAAGTGAATCGAGGTCACCCTCGACGTGTTGATGAACCAGCACTCGGTCGAGGCGTCGAAGCGGGATCGCGTCCACGTCTCGCCGTTGTCCTCCGACAGGAAGACCTCGCCCGGCCGGGTGCCGCAGACGATGAAGTTCGGATCCCGCGGATCCTGGGCGATCTGCAGAATGTGCAGGTTGTCCATCGGCGACGGGAGGTAGTCGAACCGGCCCGTCCGTTCGCTGTACCGGTAGAGCCCCTGGTCGGTTCCGGCGAGCACTTCGCCGGGACGGTCCGGGTGCACGTGCACCGACCAGCACCGCGCCTCGTTGTAGAAGCCGCCGGTCGGCGTCAACAGCCGGTTCCAGCGCTCCCCCTCGTCCTCGCTGAACCATACGCTCTGCATGGTCGCGGCGTACGCCTTGTACTTCACCGAAGGCTCTCCCTTCCTGTCGACGCGGTCCCGGCGTCGCCAACTGGATTCGTGCGGCGCCAATACTATGGTCTTGACGCTGATGGGAATCAACGGGCAGGCGACGGAAGCGGCCTCGCCTCCGCCCGGGATCGAAGTCGTCGCGAAGGGGACTACGCCGGGCATGAATCTGGACGCTCTCCGATCCCGCAGCTTCCGCATCTACCTGTTCGGCAACCTGTTTGCCGTGAACGCGCTCTGGATGCAGCGCATCACGATCGGCTGGATCGGATGGGACCTGACCGGGTCCGCGAGCTTCGTCGGATTCCTCGCCCTGCTGTTCTTCGTCCCCACGATCGTGACCGGCCCGATATTCGGCGTCCTGATCGACCGCGTGAACGTCGCCGCCGCAGGGTTCGCGACGCAGGGGCTCCTGCTGCTCCTGACCCTTCTGACGCTCGCGCTCGAGGCGGCCGGATGGCTCGGCGCCGCAGCCCTGGTTCTCTTCTCCACCCTCTCCGGCGTCGTCACGTCCATGCACCACCCGGTTCGCATGTCGCTGGCGCCGAGACTGGTCCCGCTCGAGGCGTTGGCCTCGGTGGTCACGTTTCAGTCCCTGAACTTCAATCTCGCCCGGATCACCGGACCGGCGCTCGGCGGATGGTGCATCGCCGAAATCGGCGTCGACTTCGCGTTGTTGCTGCAGGCCGTCTTCTTCGTGCCCGTCCTGATCGCTCTGCCGCGGCTGCGGGTTCGCTCCGTCTCCAGAACGGACCGCAAGTCGGACCCGTTCCTGCAGGCGCTGGGCTGGGGCGTACGCTACGTGTTCGCGAACCGGATCGTCCTGCATACGCTCCTGGTGACGGCGCTGGTCTCGCTGGCTTCGCGCGGCGTCCTCGAGACCCTGCCGGTCATCTCCGGCGGCGTGTTCGAGCGAGGCGCGCAGGGGCTCGGGGTGCTGACGGCGTCGGCAGGCGTCGGCGCGATCGGCTCGTCGGTGCTCATGGCGATCCTCCCGCCCTCGAAGGACGGTCGGATGTCGCGGGTGACGCTGGGTCTCTCGTGGCTCTCGGCAGGTCTCGTGCCGGCGTTGGGGGTGGCCGGAAGCTGGGAGGCGGCGCTCCTCCTGGTCGGCGCGATGGGATTTGCCTCCACGGTCAGCGCCATCGGCACGCAGACCGCGATTCAGAGCCAACTCGCCGACGACGCGCGCGGGCGCGTCATGAGTCTCTGGGTCATGGTCGGCATCGGCGGCGCGGGAGCGGGCGGGATGCTGCTCGGCCTGGCGGCCGACGCGTTCGGCATCGAGGAGACCCTGATCTGGGGCGGCGGTGCGATCGCGCTGATCCTCGGCGGAATCGCGATGCGGAGTCCCCAAACGCGCTCGCGGTCGCTTTGACATTCGGCGTCGCGAAGGGGTAGGGTCAAACGCGAACACGAGACGTTCCGGCCCGACGCGCGATCGCCCCTGCAGGCGGTTCCGGAAGGGAACCGGAACGCGCCGCGTACGGCGGAGGAGCGGCCTGAATGTGGGAAGCCCTCGTATCCGGATTGATTCAGGTCTTCAGCTGGCCGGCGATCGGTTATCTGGCGTTCGGCATCGTTCTCGGCATCTGGCTCGGCGCCATGCCCGGCGTCGGCGGCGTGACGGGCCTGATCCTTCTGCTTCCCTTTACCTACACGATGGAGCCGGTGTCCGCCTTCGCGCTGATGCTGGGGATGTTCGCGGTGACCACCACCAGCGACACCATCGCCTCGGTCATGCTCGGCATACCCGGAACCGTCGCTTCCCAGGCGACGGTGCTCGACGGATATCCGCTGGCCCAGAAGGGCCAGGCGAACCGTGCGCTCGGGGCCGCCTATACCTGTTCCGCCGTCGGCGGGGTGGTCGGCGCCCTGGTGCTCACCGCCTCCATGCCCCTGATCCGCCCGATTCTGACGCTGTTCTCCACGCCCGAGTATTTCATGCTCTCGCTGCTCGGGATCTGCATGGTGGGTTCGCTCTCCAGCAATTCCGTCGCCAAGGGCCTGGTGATCGGCGCGTTCGGCATGATGCTCGGCACCATCGGCGAGGGGACGTTCAACGGCGTGCCCCGGTACTACTTCGGCGTCGAATACATGCTGAACACGCCCCCGCTGGTGGCCGTGGTTCTGGGCCTGTTCGCCATTCCGGAGCTCCTGGAGCTGGCCACGAAGAACACGTCGATCTCCCGCGTTCCGGAAGACCAGTCGAAGGGCGGGGGCATGCTGCGGGGCATCCGCGACGTCTTCGCCAACTGGTGGCTGGTGCTGAAGAGTTCCGTCCTCGGAACCTATATCGGCATGCTGCCGGGACTCGGCGCCTCGATCGTCGACTGGGCCGCCTACGGGATGGCGGTACAGACCACGCGCGGGAAGAACGAATTCGGCCGCGGCGACATTCGGGGCGTGATCGCGCCGGAAAGCGCCAACAACGCGCAGCGCGGAGGCGCGCTGATCCCGACGCTCACCTTCGGCATCCCGGGCGATTTCGCGATGTCGATCCTGCTGGGCGCCATGATGATCCAGGGTCTCCGGCCCGGTCTGGAAATGCTCACCGGCAAGCTGGACATCACCTTCGCCATGATCTGGACCCTGATCGTCGCGAACGTCGTCTCCGCCCTGCTTCTCATGGCGCTCGGGCGGCAGGTGGCCAGGGCCATCTTCATGGACGGCCATCTCCTGGTTCCGGTCGTGATCCTGTTCGTGTTCATGGGCAGCTGGCTCGGAGCCCAGTCGATGGGCGACCTGATCCTGATGTGGTCGATGGGCGCGCTCGGCCTCCTGATGAAGCGGTCGGGCTGGCCGCGTCCGCCCCTGATCATCGCGCTGGTCCTCGGCCCCAACATGGAAAACGCGTTGGTGATCTCGAACCGCATCTACGGAACGCTGGGTTGGCTCGAACGCACGCCTTCGCTGGTCATCGGCGCGATCATCCTCCTGACCGTGGCCGGAGCGGCATCCGGAATCCTGCGCGCGCGGCGGAAGGGAGCCACCGTCAACACGGCGCTGGACGGAAAGATCTCGGTCGAGGGCGGCGAGCGGAATCCGGTCGTGTCGATCCCGCTGGCGATCCTGCTCGCGATCCTGTTCGCGGTCGCCGGCGTCCTCGCGATCGACTTCCATCCCACCAACCGCCAGTATCCGATCGCGGTGTGCTCGGTTGCGCTGGTTCTGCTCGCGATCGTCCTGGTGAAGGACGGGCGAGAGGCGCTCCGTATCCGCTCCGGTCTCGCCGGCGGTTGGCGCGCGGCGTGGAAGGCGGCGGCGGAGCAGGCCGAGCTGCGGTTCGGGTTCCGCTTCCTGCTGTGGGTCGCCGTCACCGTGCTCTTGTGCTGGGTGGTGGGCCAGAAATTCGCCATCGCCGCGTTTATCCTGTTTTATCTCACGGTGTGGGGAAAGCGTCCGCTCTGGTTCGCGGCCCTCTATGCGGCGGCGGGCTACGCCTTCGTCACGCTCTTCTACGACCGGCTGATGCACATTCCGTTCCAGGTTCCGCTGGTCGAAAAACTCTGGGCCGGACTGGGATGAGAGACGGTCGCCGGATCGGGCCCGGAACGCGGTCGATTCGGTTGCCGCCGAGGGCGCGATTCGGTAACCCGATACCAAACGTCGATGGCCGGGCGGCCATCCGAACGGAGCGCGAGGCTTCGGGCCTCGTCGCGAATCTCAACCGGGAAGGAGGACAGGGAATGAACATCTTGCGAGCCGCGGCAATCTCGGTCGTCGCGGCGGCGACGACGGCGGCGGGAGTCGCCGCGGCGGAGGAATTCTACGAGGGCAAGACGATCACCTGCATCGTGCCCTATGCGCCGGGCGGCGGGACGGACGCGTTTTTCCGCGTCGTGGTGCCGCATCTCGCGCGCCTGGTGCCGGGTCAGCCCGACATCATCATCAACAACATGGACGGCGCCGGCGGGCTGAAGGCCAACAACTACGCCTCGAACGAAGCGCCGAACGACGGTTCGGAGGTGCTCTGCGCGCCGTGGCTGTCCATCGCCCAGCTGACCCGCCGGGAAGGCGTGCGGTTCGACTACTCGAAGATGCGGCTGGTCGGCGGCGAGAGCGCGATCGACACCGCCATCATTTCGGAGGCCGTGGTTCCCGACGGGGACCGGACCAAGATCGGACAGGCGGACGCGCCCATCGTGGTCGCGGGCCTCAGCCCGTCCTCGACGCTGGACCTGCGTCAGCGGCTCGGGTTCGACATCCTCGGCGTCGACTACCATTACGTTCCCGGCTACCGCGGGCAGGCCAAGCAATTGCCGGCCTTCCTGTCGGGCGAGGTGACCGTGATCGGGTCCAACTACGGAACCTACGCGTCCGGCGCCAAGGAGGCCTTCGTCGACAACGGCCCCGGCATGCTCTGGGTGCACTATCCGAGCTTCGACGCCGACGGCAATCCGGTGCCGGCGCCGGTGCTGGCGGATCTGGGCGTCCCGCGCCTCGACGAGTTGCACGAGGCGATGCATGGCGCTCCGCCTTCGGGCGAACACTGGGAAGCGTACAAGGTGCTGCAGCAGCTCTCCAACATGGGCCTCTCGATGTGGCTTCCCGAGGGCTCCCCCGACGAGGCGCTGGCGGCGCTCCGGGCCGGCTGGGAAGCGCTTCCGAACGACCCCGAGTTCGTCGCCGCGCACGAGAAAGCCTTCGGAAAGCCGGTGAACTTCCTCTCCTACGAGGACGCGCTGCTATCGCAACAGGGGGTGGCGACGGTGTCGGAAGAGATCACCGAGTTCTTCCAGAACTACATCGCGCTCGGCGAACAGTAGGAGTCTCTGGCGGGCCGGCGTTCCGGCCCGCTCCCTTCGCCTGACCGCACGTCGTTCGAACCCGGTCGGGAAGCGAACCTGCGGGTCGGCGCGCGCGCCGGCCCGACCCGAATGGACGTATCGCTACGGCGCGTCGCGACGTCGCCGAAGCGGATGCGCCTACGCTTTCGCCTCGTCCCGTGCGGCGAGACGGGCGAGTTGGCGCGCTTTCTCGACGCCCTCGTCCACATGGATGAACACCATCCGGGCGTCCGGGTCGGTTTCCATGTTCTCTTGGGTCAGTTTCAGGATCTCGATGTCCTGCTCCAGGGTCTCCACGGTCTGCTGCCAGATCATGTCCAGCGCCGCCTTGTCGGTCAGCCGATGATGGCAGTGCACGGTGAAGTAGTGGCAGCTGCGGTCCGTCTCCGGAGTGACGCAGGTGTTGCCGCGGCTGACGGCCAGCGCGCCCTCGGGCGGGTCGGATTCGGCCGACGTGAAGTCGTATCCGGCGGTGCCGCGGACATTGCGTCCGAGGCCCTTGAAGGTCCGCACGTAGCAGGGCGGCTGGAACTCGACGAGCTGCCAGCGATCGACCGGATCGCTGGAGCCGAGCTTCTTGCGGTAGGTGGGCGAGGGGGGCTGGTTGGCGACCCAGCGCCGGACCGTCACCCGCGTCCGGTCGGCCAGCGTGTCCACCTCCGCAGCCTCGCCGTCGCTCGCGGATCCGATGGTCGTCTTGTGCACGTAGCCGATGTGACTCAGGTCCATCAGGTTGTCGACGGACAGGAGGTAGTTGCACTCGATGCGGAAGGCGCCGGAGACGGACGTCCACTCGTCGTCCTCGGCCCAGCGCCAGTCGGGGATTCGGGCGGGATCGGCCAGGTCGGGCTCGCCCATCCAGATCCAAGCGAGGCCGTAGCGCATGACGAGCGGATACGCCCGGACCCGTGCGCGCGGCGGAATCCGGTCCTGTCCGGGGACGAACACGCAGGCTCCGTTCCGGTCGAAGCGCAATCCGTGATAGGGGCACTCGATCGTGTCGCCGAGCACCTGTCCCGGGCTCAGGGGGGAGAGCCGGTGGCAGCAGCGGTCTTCCAGCGCCACCGCGTCTCCCCCTTCGATGCGAAACAGGACGACCGGTTCGTTCAACAGCAGCCGACGCATCGGCGTGTCCGTGATCTCCGCAGCCTCGGCGGCCGCGTACCAGGCGTTTCGTTGGTACTCGAAGGGTTTGTGGATTGCCATCCTGGGCTCCGTCGTCAGTGGGCGGCGGCCGTTGCGGCCTGGGGTGCGTTATGCGCCGCCGTCCGTCGCATCACCCGGCGCTCGGAGGGATCGGCCGGCCGGCCCCGATGGAGCGTCGACCGGTTGTCCCAGACGATCACGTCGCCGGGGGACCAGCGGTGCCGGTAGACGAAGCGGGGTTGCGTGGCGTGCGCCAGTAGCTCCGCGACGAGGGATTCGGTCTCCGGTTCGCTCATTCCGTCGATCGCGCTCACGTGGCTGCCGATCAGCAGCGAGCGGCGCCCGGTCACCGGGTGCACGCTGACCAGCGGGTGTTTCGCCGGCGGCGTGCGGGCGTAGTCCTCGGCCGTGAAATCGGTGAAGCCGGACTTGATCCGGGAGTGGAACCGGTCATGGGTGGCGGTCATCGTCGCAAGCCGCCGCTGTTCCTCGGGCGGCAGGGCGTCATGCGCCGCTGCCATGTCGGCGAATTCCGTCTCTCCCCCGCTCTCGGCCGCTTCTTCGGCGTAGAGGACCGACTGCGCCGCATGTTCGGCGGTGTAGGAGTAGTCGGAGTGCCAGAGGCGGTTTCCCTTCGAGAAGCGAAGGACGTCGGAGTCGGGCGGGATCAGGTTGCCGTCCGCATCGACGTTGGAGATCTCGACGATGCCGGGCGGACGCTTCGAGGCGCGCGCCTTGTTGACCCGGAGCAGGCGAAGCGGGCCGAACGTTTCGGTAAAGGCGATTTGCTCCTCGTCGGTCAGACTCTGGTCCGGTACGTGGACGACGCCGCTCGTGTTGGCGGCGTCGACGAGGCGGTCCCGTTCCGCCTCCGTCAGGCGCCGGACGTCGACTCCGGATATCCGCACGCCGAAGGTCTCGGCCAGCGGCTCTACGGTCATCGCCATGAGTTTCGTGCCCTCCCTTTCGTCTTCTCCCCGAAACGAGCCTCCGGCGCGCTCGACCGGCCTACCGCTTGTAGGTCGACCGGGCGGCCACGGAAATCGGGCAGGGCTCGACGGTCGCGCGCATTTCGGTCTGCACGTGCCTCTCGACTGTCGGCTTGGCCGTGCCCCCGTCCGGTTCGCCCCAGAGTACCGAGACTTCGGCTCCCGGCGTCGCAGCGCTCTCGTCCAGGAGCGCGAGCGAGATCCAGCTCCGGACGTTGGAGGAGTAGATCGGGTAGTGCGAGATGCCGGCCGGGGCGCCGTTTAGGGTCACCAGGTCGTAGGGCAGGGTGGCGTAGTGCGACGCCGGGATGTCCATGTACTTGTAGCGGTCGCCCTCCTCGAACAGGCTCGCGAACACGCGAATTACGTCGTCCTTGTTCCAGCGCAGGGTCATCTTCCGCCGGTGCGGGCGGTCGCGCATGGCTTCGAGGGCCTCGCGACCGATATAGTCGTGATCGAACTTGACGATATGTCCGTAGCCGAGGTCGAAGGGCGTCAGGTAGTAGTCCTCGACGTCTTCGCTGACGAGGCTGCCGCCCAGGGACAGGCACGCCTCGAAACTGTCCGCCGGAAGCCATTCCCGGTAGGGTTTCAGTTCTTCGCCGGAGTAGATCGCCGGCATCGGCGACGGGAACCAGCCGCTCTCGTGCGCCACGGTGGAATAGGTCCGGGAGCCGGCCGCGAGCAGGCCGAATTCCTCGCCTGCCTCCAGGATCGCGTCCCGGATCCGGTCGTGGTCGTCGAACGGTCCGAACAGCTCCAGTCCGGCCTCGCCCGCCATTCCGTGCCGGAGCGCGCGCACCTTTCTGCCCGCCACGTCGATCTCGCCCATGCCGAAGAACCGGAATCCCTCGATCGGTCCGCCGTTGACCTTTTCGAGGATGCGCCAGGCGTTCGGCCCCTGAACCTCGAAGCGGTAGGTCAGGCGGCGGCTCCGGTTGTCGAGAACCCGGTCGTCGGCGGTCAACTCGACGTCGTAGCCGCCGGTCTCGGCGTGATACGTCACCCAGTTGCGCGTGATGGGCTTGTTGACGACGTTGACCTTGTCTTCCTCGAGGACGAAGAGAATCGCGTCGCCGACGAGATGGCCGGACGGGGAGCAGGCGACGAACTGCTTGGCCATGTCCCGCTGCCAGCGGGCGGTCGAGTTCACCGTGAGGCTTTCGACCAGTTTGCGCGTGTCCGGCCCCTCGACGTAGAGGTCGGTCATGTGGAAGGACTGGTCGAAGAGCACAGCCGTGTTGCGCCAGGCTTCCTGTTCGTCGCGCCAGTTGGAGAACTCGGACCGGATCGGAAACTGATACGGGCCGGCGGACGCGTTCCGCAGCATGTCGACCGGGTTGCCGACCGACCGGATCTTGTCCTCGAGCGACTGGATGGCCATCCGGCGTTTCCTTTCTGCTGTCTGTCCCGGCCGCTTCGGGTTCGGCTGGAGGCGCGCCCCGAAATCCGGCGGCCAGGCGCGTCCCTCGCCTCGCTACAGTATCTCGAAATGCGCTTCCGTCGGGTTTCCGGTCTTGCCGTTGATGGGCAGGATGTCCTGCGGGCAGGCGGACATGGCGACGATGCAGTCGAGTTCCGCCCGCAAGGTGATCGAGTCGCCCGGCCGGCTCAGCGGCTCGCCCCAGTCCAGCGCGCCGTCCACGTCCCACGGAATGTTCATGAAGACGTTGAGCGGCGACGGCGTATGGGTCTCCAGCAGGCCCAGCTCGCCGAGCGCGTGGCTGAGATTGTCGGCGCAATTGTCGTGGTAGCCCTCCACGCCGAGCAGGCCGTAGCGCCAGCGGTCGCAGGCGGCCATCAGGGTGTCGTGACGGCCCGGCGAGGTGTCTTCCTCCAGCGTCAGGATCGGCCGGCGGCGATTGGTGACCAGCGCGTCTCCGACGATCGGCGACAGGCGCCGGTTATAGGCTCGGGTGGCGTCCATGGCCATGAATTCGCTCAGGTCGCCGTCACGGAAGGCCCAGGTGTCGACGACCTGCTCGCCATGCGTGTTGACGATTCGAATCGCTCCGCCCTTCGGGATTCGCACCGCCTTGCCGCTCCGTGCGGGAATCGTGCCTCTCGCTCCCATTCGAACCTCCCCGGACGCCGGAACCGGGGTTCATACTGCCGGACGCGGACGGAATTGCAACCTCGGAGTAGTACCCGAACGCGTTCCCGGACGGCCGGCGCCCGGACTGCACGACAGACTGTCGCCGGAACCGGCAGGCCGGCGGTTCGGTTCGCCCGGAACGGGTCTTCCCGGAAGTCGGGCCGGCATTCGCCGCCCTCTCGGGCAGCGCGACCCTATTCCGCGTCGTCGTCGCTCCTGCCGCGGTCGCTGCGGTCTTTGGCGGCTTCGAAATGGCGAATCGCACGCTCGAACTTGTCCCGGCAGCCCGGGTTGCAGAAGCCGACGGTCCGGCCGTCGAAGGCGAACAGGGAGTCCGGCTGCACGGGCTTTCCGGACCAGGGGCAGGTGTCGTTGATGCAATCCCGGATGTCGAGGCCGGCCATGGGAACCTCCGCGCTCTGAACGGTGCCTGCGGAATCGTCGCGAATCGTCGATTCTCTCGATCGAGCTATAGCGGGAATCGCCGCCGCAGGCCATTTCGCGCTTAGCGGCAAGACCGTTCTCCACCCGGTTCGCGACGGATCGGGGCGTCACGCTTGCGGAACCGGCGGAGGTCTCGACAGCCGACATTCCTTCGCGTGCCGAGAACGGGGAGAGCGATCGCCGGCCGGCTCCGGAACGGAATACGGGAAACGGCCGTTCGCCAGGAGCGAGGATCGTCCGGTCGCGCGCGGGAGGACACGACGCGGGAGTATGAGCGCCAGTATCGGCGAGATAACGTCCGGTCGCGCGCGGGAGGACAAGGAACGGGGATCGAAGCCGGCGACGACCGCAGTTGCGAAACGGGTATGATCGTCCCGGTACGCTTGGCCACACTCCCGGCACGCTATCAGGTACAACGTCTCAGAGCGCGGTGACTCGACGGAAGGTACGATCCATGCTGAATCGACTTCGGGTCAGAAACGTAGGACCGATCCGGGAGGCGGACGTCCGGTTTCGGGACCTGACCGTTTTCGTCGGTCCCCAAGCCACCGGAAAGAGCATCTTTCTTCAGCTCCTGAAACTGGTCGTCGACAAGCCGTCGGTCCACACGACCATGAAACAACACGGCATCAATTGGGGCCACAGTCCGGACGGGTTCCTAGATCTGTACTTCGGAGAAGGAATGGCCGCGATCCGTTCGGATGGCAGCGAGTTGCTGAGGAACGACACCAATAAACCAGTCGGATTGGCTAGCCTCACCCGCCCCCGAACGTTCTCCCCGCCGGAGATCATGTTCTACATTCCGGCTCATCGGGTCTTGAGCCTTCGCGACGGAATCACGCATCCGTTCCTCGGTTATCGGGCCGGCGACCCTTACGTACTCCGCGACTTCAGCCAAAAGCTCCACACGATTGTGCAGAATGAATTCGGCGCCAACGACGCCGTGTTTCCGCGGCCTCAGCGGCTCTCGAAGTCCCTGCGAAAGCCACTCTTCGAGAATATATTTGGCCGTTTCGAACTGCGGACGGACAGTTCCATGCATCACCGGCGTCTGGTCTTGCAGTCGGGTGAAGGGCGTCCGTTGCCGTATCTCGTCTGGTCTGCGGGTCAGCGGGAGTTTGTTCCGCTACTCCTCGGACTCTACTGGCTCATGCCGCCTTCGAGGATTTCTCGCCGTGACGATCTGAAATGGGTCGTAATTGAGGAGCCAGAGACCGGACTTCATCCAGACGGAATCGGAGCGGTGCTCTGTCTGGTCATGGAATTGTTGCGGCGCGGGTATCGTGTGTGCGTTTCGACCCACTCTCCGCATGTACTCGACGTTGTTTGGGCACTAAAGGTGTGTCAGGAGGACGGGGCCGAGACTCGGGATGTCATTGGCATACTGGGTCTGTCCTCCAACCGTCGAAGCAGGGAGTTGGCCAAGCGGGCGCTCGAAAGCACGTTCGGGACGTATTTTTTCGCCCGTGACGGGCATGTTCGCGACATTTCCGGCCTGGATCCAGGGTCCGAGGACGAGTTTGAGGAAGGATGGGGCGGGCTTACCGGGTTCACGGGTCGAATTTCGCGCATCGTCAGTGACGTATCCGCCCGAGCAGCGGATTCATGAACTTCCGTGATGCAGTGCAGGCTGCAACGGCTCCCGTGAGCGGCTCTTGTCGATTCGGTAAGGAGGCCCTACGTGAGGCGTATCGCAAGAGGATCACTTGTGGGGACGCTGATCGCCTGACCGGTAGCATCGATCTCGACACGGCGCTCGCTCGAGCGCCAGAGTTTGCTCATGCGAACCGCTGGGATTACGGGCTGGGATACCGTCCGCCCGGCGGCCGATCGCGGGAACAGGCTCTATGGGTCGAGTTCCACCCCGCACGGACAGACGAGGTCAATACGGTGTTGAAGAAGCTGCAATGGCTGAAGGGCTGGTTGAACTCGGACGCCGCCGAGCTTCGTAGGCTGACTGACCGTACGAGTGAGGGCAATCGGTACGTATGGATCCCGAGTGGTCGAGACAGGATTCAGAGGAACAGTCCGCAGTTTCGGAAATTGAGCAGGAGCGAAATCAGCTTTCGAAAGGACCGTCTTGACTTACCGTAGGTTCGAGCCTGACTTCCATAATCGAAGCCGTAGGGCAATCGCCGGGTCGGACGTACACTCCCGGCGGCAATTCACTCCGATCTGCGAGGGTGCGCAAGACATGGGGTCGGGGATGCTTCCGGAGGGAGGGCATACGGGTCATGTCGGTGCGATCAGTCTCTGATCGTGATCGCCGCCGGATCGGCCGACCCGAGAAGCGGCGCCGGGACGGATCGATGAGGGAAAACTGGGGTCGCTCCGGAACCGTTTCCCTTGCCGGCGTCGTCGCACAGGCCGGAATCGAGGCATAGCCCAGTGGGCAGGGCGATCGTTCTGGGCCTCGGAAACTGCGTCGACTACGAGGCCGTCTGGGACGCTTCGGCGGTCGAGAGGCTCGCCGCCGAGTGCTCCGTAGAACCGCACGAAGCGGACGCGACCCGACCAATAGAGTCCGCGCGCGATCTCGTGATCACGCTGCTGGGATTCCTGCGCACGGGCGTCGGAGGGGAGCGATTCGTTCCTTCGCGGGACGCCGTCCTAAAGGTCGCCGACGCCTTCGAGACCGTCGTGACCGTGGGCGGAACTTCGCTGCGCGCCGCGAACTGCATGCGGAAGCTCGGGTACGCATCAGCACTGCACCTGGTGACCCTGAACCGGCATGTCCGGGCGCGGCTTCCCGCAGGCTGCGAGTGGGTATGCAGCGAGGAGGAGGGCGAGGTTTATCCACATCTCATCGTGCAGTTTCCCGTGGGAGCCGCGGTACGGGTCGGCCGCGAGACCTTGGTTGCGAGACGCGCTGATCGGATCATCTACGTGCACGATCCGCAGAACGCCAGGCTCCGAATCAGTCCGAAACTGGCCGACCTGTGTTCCGACGCGCGGGTGTTTCTGATTTCGGGACTGAACGCAATTCGCGACGGCCGCATCCTCGCCGATCGGCTGGCGCAGCTACGGGACGTGCTGGACTCGATTCCCGCCGAGGCGATCGTGTTCTACGAGGATGCGGGTTATCACGAAGAGGCGCTGGGACGACGGGTGATCGAGGAGCTCGCGGATCGAATCGACGCATTCAGCCTGAACGAGACCGAACTGCAGCAGCGTCTTGGGCGACGGGTCGACCTCCTGGACCCCATAGACACGCTCGACGGACTCACCCGACTGCACTGCACGGTTCCGGTTCGGTGGTTGGTGCTGCATACCAGCGCCTACGCGCTGGCCCACGGTTCCGGAGCCGGCCGCTTTCTCGGGGCGTTGCGGGGCGGCGTCGCCATGGCGTGCACGCGCGTGCGTCTCGGGGACGAATTCGACCGGCGCGACGTCTGCACTACCAAGTCCATGCCGGTCCGAACGGACGGAGCGCAATTCGCCGACGCGATCCACGCGCTCGGCGGGGATCGCGTGTCTTGCGTTCCGAGCGTCCGGCTCGCGGGCGACGCGGTGACGACGGTGGGCCTGGGAGACGCGTTTGTCGGCGGATTCCTGCCAGCGCTGCTCGATGCGGAGGCGGGAATTAAACGGTTTCCGCCTCACGGTCTGCAGGGAGGAGCGACGTAACCGCCCGACGCCCGGCGGCTACAGGTCGTGTTTCAGGATCGCCTCCGTAACCTCGAGGTCGTCGTCGAGACTGCGAATCGGCGACTTTCCGGTGTCGGCAAGGTGTTGGTGGAACGCCTTCACAGCGTCGGCCGAGCCGATCGCCCCTTCGATGACGGCGCGCATCAGCGTCAGGAGCTTCTGCGGATCCTCGCTGAACTGGATCTTTCGCCCGAACAGCGCGACCCGGGCTCCGTATTTCTCGCTCTGCCGGACGAGTTCCAGCGTATCCCGCGTCGTTCCCGCACCGCCCCCGAGCACGCCGACGACGATGCGCTGCGGGTCGTAGCTGCAGATTTCCTCCGTCGCGCGCGGGCCGTTGAACGGAATCTTCAGGAATTGCGGCATGTCCGCCGAGGTCAACCCCGCCATGCACCGCACCACGCAGTCGTTGAAGTATTCCGGCACGCTCTCGGCGGGGATGCCCACGTCGATCTGCGGGTTGAACACCTCCAGGAAGTAGCGCAGGCCGGTGCCCGCGATGTCGTCGAGGAAGCGGTGGAAGTTGCGAAGGAACGCGAGATCGCTCTCGATCTCGTTCGAGAAGGTGACGGAATAGAGGCCGATGTCCACCAGCTTCCGAACGTGCTCGATCCGTGCAGTGCGAAAGTCCTGCGCGGGATGCGCCTTGTATCCCGAGTGGCGCGGGCCCCAGATGTCGGTCGCGTCGTTCAACCGTACCGCCGGCGTCACCGGCGAAGCCTCGAACGCGCCCGCTCCGACCAGGCTCTCTGCCGACGAGGCAGACATCAGCATGACGTCCACGAGGCCGGTCTCGACGATCTCCCGCATCGACTCCAGCTGCGCCGGCTTGGACTTCGAGCGTCCGCTCCCGTCGGGGGCCGGGCCGAAGGCGGCGATGCCGCCGCCCATGTCGCCGTCCTTGGCGTCGGCGATGATGAAGTCCTGCGGCCGGTATTCTCCGCGGCGGATCGATGCGAGTTTGGCGTCCAGGCTCTTTTGCGTCATGGGGTGGTGCCTTTCGGGTCTGTAGGGGTCGGGTCGGTCGCGGTCGTCAACCGCTGCGCGCCTGTCGTTCGGACGCGCGCGATATCGGTCTGTCGGGGGATAGCGTGATCTCCTCACGCCTTCAGCGAGCCGGCTGTGATGCCGGACATGAAGTGTCGCTGCGCGAACAGGAACAGCAGCAGCAAGGGTAGCGAGCCGAGAACGCTCATGGCCATCATCTCGTTCCACTCGTAGGCGTGCTGCCCCATCAGGAGCTGGATGCCGATCGGAACGGTCCGCATCTCGGTCGACTTCGTGAGCGTCAGCGCGAACAGGAACTCGTTCCAGGCCAGAAGGAACGTGTAAACGGCCGTGGCGACGATACCGGGCAGCGAGACGGGGACGATCACCTGCCAGAGCGAGGTCCAGCTCGAGCCGCCGTCCACCAGGACCGCCTCGTCCAGCTCCTTCGGAACGGTGTTCAGGTAGCCCGTCATCATCAGGATCGCGTAAGGCAAGGTGAAGACCAGGTAGGTCAGGATGAGCGCCCAGTAGGTGTCGAACAGGCGGAAGGCCACGACGAGGCCGAAATACGGGATGAGCAGCGTAATCGGCGGCACGGTCTGCGTGCTGATGATGAAGACGTTCAGGGTCTTCTTCAGCGGGAACGAATAGCGGCTGAAGGCGTAGGCCGTGGGGATCGCCACCAGGAGGGTCAGCAGCGTGACCGCGCCGGCCACCAGGTAGCTGTTGAAGAAGAACCGGAGCTTGGTCGAACTCTCGAAGATTTGCCCGTACGCCTTCAGCGTGAACTCCCGCGGGAAGAGGGTCTGGGGGAGCGCGAAGATCTCGGTGTTGGATTTCAGCGAGCTGAACACCATCCAGAGCACCGGAAAGCCGGCGAAGACGAGGCCGGCGAGAAGCGCCAGATGCACGAGGACGGTAGCCGGCGTGATTCCGCGTCCTTCCCGGCGCGCCATCTCTAGGCTCTCGCCTTCTGGTGCCGGATGTAGAAGTAGGTGACGGCCATCGACAACGCGAGGACGACGATGGCGCTCGCGGAGGCCTGCGAGAACTGATACCGCGAGAAGGCCAGCTTGTAGGTGTAGGTGCTCAGCATCTCGGTGGCGTGAATCGGCCCTCCCCCCGTGGTCATCCAGACGAGCGGGAAGACCTGCATGGTCCAGATGAAGTCGAGGAGGGCGATGCTGATGACGATGGGGACGAGATGCGGCAGGGTGACGTGCCAGAATTGTTGCAACTCGTTGGCGCCGTCGATGCTGGCGGCTTCGTAGAGCTCGTCCGGCACGCCCTGCAGGCCGGCGAGGAGGCTGACCATGAAGAGCGGGTAGCCGGCCCAGATGTTGACGAAGGTCAGTGCGTGCAAGGCGGTGGCGGTGGACCCGAACCACTCGACGTTCCGCTCGACGAACTGCATCGCCACCAGAATGTTGTTGATGACGCCCTTCGGGTCGAGCAGCAGCCGCCAGATGATGGCGATGATCACCGGTGTGAACATCCAGGGCAGGACGTAGAGGGCCCGGAGGACGCTGCGGAGGAGCGGGTGCACGCGCCCGGAGTTCAGCAGGAGCGCGAAGGCCATGCCGAGCGCGAGGTGGAAGACGACGCTCATGACGGTGAAATAGAGCGTGTTCTGGACCGAGATCCAGAACGTCTCGTCGCGAAAGACGATACGGAAATTCTCGAGACCGACGAACGACGGATCCTTGTTCAGGATCGCCCGGTCGAGGGTGGAGTACCAGAGCGCGACCGTCATCGGCACCACCATGAGCACGCAGAAGAGCGCGACGGCGGGGGTGAGGTACAGGTACGCGGAGAGAATTCGGAGCCGTTCGTACGAGAACCGTTCGCCGAACCGGAACGGCCGGAGGGCGCGATTCGGGGCGAGGGCGGTTCTGCCGGCGAGTCTCATTGCAGCCGAGGGCCTTCAGGCGAACGTGCGCATTCGGCCCGAAAGCGGGGCGGGCGCCGGGGGGAGGCGGCGCGGTCCGTTCGTGGATCCGCGCCGCGTCCGGATTGCGAGGATGACGTGGGGTTCGACTAGAACTCCGCCACCCACTTGGCCTGCGCGTTCGCAGCCGCCTCTTCGGCCGTCTGCTGCCCGTCGAGCATGCGCTGGATCTCCTCGTCGAACATCCGCATCAGCTCTTCGGCGACCGGAAGCCCGACGAACTCGTTGGCGAGATAGCCGGCCTGGAACACCTCGAAGGCGAGGGCGAAGAGGTCGTCCGTCTGCACGAAGTCAGGCTGCGCGTGAACGTTGCCCGGGAACGCGTTGGCGATCGAGACGAGCCGGCTGTTGATCTCGGGACTCATCAGGAACTCGACCAGCTTCCAGGCCTCTTCCTTGTTCTCGGTGGACTCGCTGATGCCGATTCCCCAAGACGCGTAGGGCAGGCCCTGCCGGCCCTCGTATCCGGCGACCGGCGGCAGCGCGGAAATGGTGAACCGCAGGTCCGGATTACGATCCCGAATCAGGTTGATATGGGCGAGCGAGGAGACCATCATCGCCACGCGGCCGTTCACGAACTCCTCGACCTTGTCCTGCTCCTTCTTGGCGAAGGTGCCCGGCGAGATCACGCCTGCGTCGTACATCGACTGGATGAACTTCAGGACTTCGACGACGTCGTCGTTGGTGAGATCCGGCTGCCCGTCCTTCAGCATGCTCTGGCCGGAGGCCCAGGCCCAGGACATGACGTCGTTCTGGACGCCGTTCGGCGTCTGCAGGGAGAGCGGCAACACCCAGCCGTACTGGTTCATGGACTCGTCCGTCAGCATCCGGGCGGCCTCGAAGAACTCGGCCCGCGTTTGCGGAAGGCCGTCGAGACCGGCGGCTTCGAGCATGTCGAGGTTGGTGAAGACCGGATAGATGAAGGACGCGACCGGGAACATGTAGCTTCCGCCGTCGACCATGATGATCGCGGCGACCTGGCTGGAGTCGTAGCCGGAGGCCTCCATGAGCGGGCCGAGGTCGGTGATGGCGCCCTGCTTGGCGAGGTCGTTCACCCAGGCGCCGTCGAGGCCGACGACGTCGCTCAGCGTGCCGGTGGCGGCGCCGGTCACGATCTGGTCGCGCGTGGTCGCGTAAGGTCCGCTGATGAGGTTGACCTTGATGCCGGGATTGGCGGCCTCGAAATCGTCCATGATGGCGCGGAACGAGCCTTCGGGAAGCTCCGGCTCCCACCACTGGATGAACTCGATGGTGGTCTCGGACGAAGCCCGGGTCGGCGCCAGGAACGAGGCAGCGACGGTCGCCGCCAAGATGAGGGAAACGCTTCTGAATAGCATGTTGAGAGATCCTCCCGTCGTTTTCTTGCTGTCGGTTGCAGACTCGGGTCTGCGGCCCCCCTTGCGTACTCTCCGCTACCGGCACTGTCAAGAAATCGGCCCTGCATCGGATGCCGCCGGCGTCGGAATCGGTCTTCGATTCCGCTTGAGTCGCCCCGGCTCGAGCGAACGAATCGCGGGCGAACGAGCGCGACTTCCGGGCGCGCAGCGGCCGAAGACGGGCGCAGGGGGGCGAGGGGGACGACCGAATATCCGGATTTCGACGTTTCCGTCCGGGGGACGCCCCGGAACGCGTGCGGCGTCAGGGCACCGTCATGGCAGGGGCGGCGGCGATGCGCGATTCGTTCCGAACGACCGGCCGCCCGCGTTCGGCGCGTCGCGTCGCGTCGAGAAAGGATTCGCGCGAACCGGGTATAACCTGTCCGTTCCGGTCGGGCCTCGGCGCCGCCGTCGGCCGTCGGAGGGGAAGCGACAGGGACGCGCTCCTCGTACGGGAGCGGGAACGACGCGAGGGACGCGAGCATGGAGCGACTGGATCCCGATCGATCGGCCCGACTCGGCCTGTGTTTCGCGCCCGAATCCGCGGCGATCGTCGGGGCGTCGACCGATCCGCTGAAATTCGGCGGGCGGGCGCTCAAGTTCTGTCTCGAGCGGGGATACGGCGGGAGGCTGTACCCGGTCAACGCCCGAAACGACGTCGTGCAGGGGGTTCGGGCCTGGCGGAGCGTCGCGGATCTGCCGGAGGCGCCCGACGTCGCCGTGATCGCTGTTCCCGCCCCGTTGGTGAAGGAGAATCTGCTCGCGGTCGGCAAGAAGGGAGCGAAGGCGGCGATCGTCTACGGCGCGCAATTCGCCGAGGCGGACGCGGCCGGGCGGGCGCGGCAGGACGAATTGCTGGCGATCGCCCGGGATCACGACATGCGTCTCGTCGGTCCGAACTGCATGGGCGTGATGTCGCTCGCGTCCGGCTTCGTGGCGAGCTTCACGTCGGCGCCGGAGCATCACGGCGGAAAGGGATGGCCGGAGCCCGGATCCGTGTCGGTCGCGAGCCAGTCCGGCGCGGTCGGCATCCAGATCTTCGCCCAGCTCCGCGACCGCGGCCTGGGCCTTCGCCACTGGATCTCCACCGGCAACCAGGCGGACGTCGACGTCGCGGACGCCGTCGCCTACTTCGCCGGCGACGACGGAACCCGCTCCGTCGCCGTTTACATGGAGGATGCCGGCCGCGGCCTCAAGCTGGTCGAGGCGCTGGAGATCGCCCGCCGCGCCCGCAAGCCGGTGTCGATCCTGAAGGTCGGCTCGACGCCGCTCGGCGGCATCGCCGCCGCAGGTCATACGGCCGCGATGTACGTCGAGGACCGCGTCGTCGACGACCTGTTCGCCCAGTACGGCGTACTTCGGGCGCGCTCGATCAACGATCTGATCGATCTTGCGGCGGCCTGCGAGGCGGGCGTGGTGCCGGATTCGCCCGAGGTGGCCGCGGTCTCGGTCTCGGGCGGCGGTGCGGTGATGATCACGGACGCCGCGATGCGGAACGGTCTCGCGCTGCCGGAGTATTCGACGGAGGCGCTCGCGGAACTGAAGGAGGCGAACGCGTTCGTGAACGACCGCAACCCGATCGACATTTCCGCGCCCTCGATGAGCGACATGCGGATCACCGGCGGAAGCCTCAAATGGGGGCTGGAGCAGGGGCGGCCGTCGACGATCGGCTATATCAGCCATGTCCCGCTGGTGCCGCGCACCCGCGAAGGGATCATGCCGCAACTCCTGGCGCTTCGCCGGGACTGTCCCGACCGGCTGATCGCCGTGGCCGCGAACATGGAGGCCGGCGACCGCAAGGACCTTGTACGGAGCGGTGTCGCGGTGTTCGACGATCCGGTCTCGGCCACGGAGTCCGTCGCCCGGCTCGTCCGCGCCGGCCGGGCGTTCGCGAGGGATCCGAACCCGCCGTCGCCCCCGTCGGACCCGGCCGCTGCCGAGGACGTTCGCGCCCGCTTGCTCGAAGCGGGCATCGAGTTTGCGCAGGAGGCGCGGGTCACGGCCTCGTTCGACGTCGTCGAGTGCGTCTCCAGCTGGGAGCGCATCGTGCTCAAGCTCGCCGCGGCCGGCCTCCGTCACCGGACCGAGCTCGACGGAGTGAGAACCGACATTCGAAGCGTCGACGCGGCAAGGGAAGCGCTCGACGACCTGCAGGACCGGGTCGAGCGGCATCGAGGCGACTATCCGGATCTTCACGTCGTCGCCTCGCCCATGATCGAGGGGGTCGAAATGCTGGTCGGCGTTCGGCGCGATCCGCATTTCGGCCCGCTGGTGCTGCTCGGGACCGGCGGCACGATGTGCGAGTTGTTCGACGACGTGGCCTATCGAAAGGCGCCGATCGTCCTGGCCGACGCGTTCGCCATGATCGAGGCCACGCGAGGCTCGAAGATGCTCGCGGGGTGGCGCGGGCGACCGGCCGTAGACGACAAGGCGCTGGCCGAGACGCTCCTGGCGCTCTCGCGGCTCGCGCCCGTTCTGCCGTCCCTCGAGATCAATCCGCTGATGGTGACCGAGACCGGCGCGATCGGGGTCGACCTTACGATCTGGGAGAGCGCGGAGAGCGCCGGATGATCGAGGTTCTCCACCGGATCGGCGGCGCGGACGTCGCCGGCGCCGGAGCGGAGATCCCGCTGATCGATCCGGCGACCGGCAAGCCGTTCGGCGCGTTTCGCGAGGCGACCGTCGAACAGGTGGACGAGGCGGTGCGTCGGGCGCGAGCGAGCTTTGCCGCCGGCAGTTGGGCGGGGACCGCTCACGGCGAGCGACAGGTCCTGTTGCGCCGCGCGGCGGCCGCCGTTCGCGAGAGCGCGGACGCGCTCGGCCGGCGGCAGCTGCGGGAGACCGGCATGGTCGCCGGCGCCGTCGCGAGGCAGATTTCGGCCGCCGCGGGATGGTTCGACTACTACGCCGATTTCCTGAGCGTCGAGTCGGGGGCCGCGTATCGCCAGCTCGGCGATGCGACGGCGCTCGTCGAGCGCGTGCCGGTGGGGGTCTGCGCGGTGTTCTCGCCCTGGAACGTTCCCGTTGCGCTGACCGCCCTCAAGCTCGCGCCGGCGCTCGCCGCCGGGAACTCCGTCGTCGTGAAGCCGTCCGAAGCCTCTCCGGGGTCGGTGCGGATGCTGGTGGACCTGGTGCAGGCGGCGGGACTGCCGGAAGGCGTGCTGCAGTGCGTGAACGGGCGGGGCAGCGTCACCGGCGCCGCGCTCGCCGACTCCGAAGGGGTCGACCTCGTCGCTTTCACCGGCGGCCATGCGGGGGGACGCGCGGTGGCGGAAGCGGCCGCGCGCCGTCACGCGACCTGTATCCTGGAACTCGGCGGCAAGTCGGCCGTGGTGGTCTTCGACGACGCGGATCTCGACCGGGCGCTCGCCGGCGCGTTGTCGGCGGCCTTCGGGAGCAACGGCGAGGCCTGCCTGGCGGGATCGAGGCTTCTCGTGCAGGCGTCCGTCGCCGAGGAATTCGTCGGACGGTTCGTCGAGAGCGCGAACGCGATGCGCGTGGGCGATCCGGCTGCGCCGGGCACCGAGATCGGGCCGATGATCTCCGCCGCGCACCGGGACCGGGTGCTCGGCTTTTACGACAGCGCGAGATCCGAGGGAGATACGGTGCTGTGCGGCGGGCCCGAAGAGACCGGCGGAGACGGATTCTTTCTCCGCCCCGGCGTCGTCCGGGTTCGCTCGCTCGCGAGCCGCGTGTGGCGCGAGGAAGCGTTCGGCCCGCTGGTGGCGTATACGACGTTCGAGACCGAGGAAGAGGCGGTACGGTTCGCCGACGACAGCCGCTTCGGTCTGGCGGGGTACGTCTGGACAGCGGATCTCGGTCTCGCGATGCGGGTCGCCCGAGGCATTCGGGCGGGAACCGTGGTGGTCAACGACGCCTTTCGACGGGAGCCGAACGCGCCCTTCGGCGGCTTCAAGGCGTCCGGCGTCGGCCGGGAGGGCGGCGCGGACAGCTGGCGGAACTTTACCGAAGCCAGAACGCTGGTACTCAGGCACGGGTGAGGGAGCATGCTGGACGGCAAGCGCATTCTGGTGACCGGGGCAGCCCAGGGGATCGGAGCCGCGCTGGCGCTCGGCTTCGCGGATCGAGGCGCCCGGGTGGCCCTGGCGGACAAGTCGGACGCCTCGGAAGCGGCGGCTCGCGTCCGGGAAGCAGGCGGAATCGCGGTTCCGGTCCGGGCGGACGTAACCCTTCTTGCGGATTGCGAGCGCATGGTCCGGGAAACCGAAGCGGCCCTCGGCGGACTGGACGGTCTGGTCTGCAACGCCGCCCTGTTCGCGGAACTGCCCTTCCAGCCCTACGACCGGATCGATCCCGATCTCTGGGACCGGGTGATGGCGGTCAACGTGAAGGGGCCCTGGCTCTGCGTGCGCGCCGCGGTTCCCGCGATGGCGAAGAACGGCGGCAGCGTCGTGATGGTCTCTTCGAACCGGGTGTTTCACGGCTTTCCGGGGATGCTTCACTACGACGCCTCGAAGGGAGCGCTCCTGGCCATGACCCGCTCGCTCATTCGCGAACTCGGTCCGATGAAGGTCCGGGTCAATACGCTCGCTCCGGGCCTGACCATGAGCGAGGGCGTGCTGGCGCGCGAGGGAGTCGAGGAGCGCGCGCCGCGCGTCGTCGAAGCCCGGTCCCTGGCGCGGGACCAGCATCCGGAAGACCTGGTCGGCGCGGCGGCGTTCTTCCTGAGCGACGAGAGCGGATTCGTCACCGGCCAGTCCCTGATCGTGGACGGCGGGGGAATCGTCCGGTGACGGGCGGGTCGTTTCCGGTCCGCGCGGCCGAGCGGCGGTCGGCGGAGGCGTCGGCCGAAGCGGGTTCGCCCCGGATTCGGTTGCGGTTGCGCGGACCCGAACCGGGTCGTGCGGGACGCGGAGTCGGCGGCTGCGCCCGGTTCCGCGGCATGAAATCGAACGCGGCAATCCAGGGGAGGCGAGGCCGATGGCGGTAGTGAACGTGACCATCATCGAGGGACGGAGCCGGGAGGCGAAGGAGAAGCTCATGCGCCGGTTGACGGACGCCGTCGTCGAGACGCTCGACGCGCGTCCGAACCAGGTGCGGGTGATCCTCCACGAGGTCCGAGACGGCGACTACGCGGTCGGCGGAAAACCGGTCTTCCTGCACGGCGGCCGCGGCGGGACCGGCTCCGAATCGCGGTGAACGGCGGGTTCGGCGTTGGTATAGGGTAGAGACGACCGGCAACGACAGGAGGAGAGGAGGGCCCCATGCCGCATGACGTCAAGGTCCCCGACTACGTGATCGAACGCATCATGGCCAAGCGGGGCAAGCTGGAGGTCTTCGACCGGTTCTCGGCCGCCAAGACGGCGTTTCTGGTCGTCGACATGCAGAATTTCTACGTCGCGGAAGTCGACACCGCCAAGTCCATCGTGCCGAACGTCAACCGGCTGGCCGCGGCATGCCGCGCCAGGGGAATTCCGGTGATCTGGGTGATCATGACCCTGGCCGACAAGGAGGGCGGCCCGAGCCAGTGGTCGTTGTATCACCGGTATTTCTTCACCGAGGCGAAGGCGAACAACCATCTCACGCAGCTCTCGCCCGGAAACTGGGGGCACGAGCTCTACGCCGAGCTGGACGTGAAGGAAGACGATCCGGTCGTGCACAAGAAGCGGTTCAGCCCGTTCGTCGCCGGATCGTCGGACCTGCACGAGCGTCTGCAGGCGCTCGGCGTCGAAAACCTGTTCGTGGCCGGCACCGCGACCAACATGTGCTGCGAGTCGGCCGCGCGGGACGCGATGATGCTGGACTACCGGGTCGTGATGGTCGAGGACGCCAACGCGGCGCGGTACGACGACGACCATCTGGCCGGACTGACCTCTTTCTACCAGAGTTTCGGCGACGTGCGCTCGACCGACGACGCCATCGCGATGATCGAGTGACGGGACGGGCGTGCCCGACTACACCCAAATCGCCGTTTCGGTCGAGGGGAAGGCGGGAGTCCTGCGGTTTGCGAGGCCGGAGGCCCGGAACGCGCTGACGGACGTCATGCTCGCCGAGGCGCGCGGGGCGATGGAAGCCTGGGAGACGGACCGGTCGATCGCCGCGATCGTGTTGACGGGAGACGGGAAGGCTTTCTCGGCCGGGGGCGACCTGAAGGGGACGGCCGCCTCGGACATGGCCCCGTTCGACAAGTACCGCTACCGCCAGGCGCAGTCGGTATGGCACAACTTCATGCGGTTCCTGGGGCACTACTCGAAGCCCGTGATCGCCGCGGTCGAGGGGGCCGCGTTCGGCGGCGGCCTCGAGATCGCGCTTCGCTGCGACTTTGCGGTGGGATCCGAGACCGCGAGGCTCGGACTGACCGAGACCCGGTTCTCGCTCTTTCCCATACTCGGCGGGGCCTGGCTTCTGGCGCGCGCGGCGGGAGAGCGGCGGGCGCGGGAACTCGCCTATACCGGGCGGCGCATCGACGCGCGGGAGGCGCTGGAGATCGGACTCCTGAACCATGTGACCCCGCCCGGGGAGGCGGTGTCGAAGGCGGTCGAGATCGCGGACGAGATCGGGGAGCGGGGTCCGCTCGCGGTCATGGCGGTGAAGCAGGCGATCTCCCGGGCGCACGGCCAGACCTACGAGGAAGCGCTCTCCTCCGGCGGCGACCTCTCGGCGCTCCTGATGTTCTCGGAGGACCGGAAGGAAGGGCTCGCCGCGTATCTGGAGAAGCGGAAGCCGGAATTCCGCGGCCGCTGACGGTCGGGAGGAGAGGAATTGGCGCGAGATTGGGACGCCGTCGTCGTCGGAGGCGGCCATAACGGGCTGACCTGCGGCGCCTATCTGGCGCGCGCGGGCAAGTCGGTCCTGGTGCTCGAGCGAAAGCCGCTTGTCGGCGGCGCTTCCGTGACCGAGGAGTTCAGCCCCGGCTTCCGCGCCTCGACCTACGCCTTCATCATGGGGCACCTGCATCCCAAGGTCGTCGAGGAACTGGAGTTGCGCCGGCACGGGCTCGAGAACGTCCTGGTGCCGAACGTGATCAACCCGACCGACGACGATTGCATCGTCTTCTCCAAGGACCCGAAGAAGACCCGCGAGCAGATCGCGCGATTCTCGCGCCGGGACGCGGAAAACTACCCGAGGTTCCTGGAGCGGATGCAGTCGACGGTCCGGCTCTTGCGGCAGCTTCAACTGGAGACCCCCGTCGATCCGTTCCGGCGGGATCCCACCGGCCTCTGGCGGACTGCGCGTCTCGCCTGGAAGCTCCGCAACGCGAGGCACGAGGTTCACAGCCTGATCCAGACGCTCTCGCTCTCGGCCTACGACTACGTCTCGCGCTGGTTCGAGACCGAGATCGTGCAGGCGAAGTTCATGTACTGGGCCACCATCGGGGGCAACGTCGGGCCCTACTCGCCGGGAACCGCGTTCTACCTGGTCGCGCATCTGATCGGGCAGACCGGAATGAGCTTCGCCCGGGGCGGCATGGGCGGCATCTCGGACGCGATCGCGCGCTCCGGCGAGGCGCACGGCATGAAGATTCGAACCGAGGCCCCGGTAGACGAAATCCTGGTCCGCGACGGCAGGGTCGCGGGCGTCCGTCTCGCCGGCGGCGAGGAGATTCGCGCCCAGCGCGTGATCTCGAACGCCAACGCGAAGGTGACCTTCGGCGGGCTGGTTCGCCGCGAACACCTGCCGGAGGACTTCCTCGAATGGGTCGACGGGTACCGAACGCGGGGCAAGAGCTTCAAGCTGCTCTGCGCGATCGACCGGCTGCCGCACTATCGCGGCTTCTCGCAGGAGAAGACCGGCGTCGAGTATCCGGCCTACGCCCATATCTGCCCGACCCCGGAGTTTCTCGAACGCGCGTTCGACGAGGCCAAGTTCGGCTGGTACTCCTCCGAGCCGTTTCTCTCGCCGATCGTGCCGACCTATTACGACGATTCCCTGGCCCCGGCGGGCAAGCACGTGATCACCTTCCAGGGCGGGGTCGCGCCGTACGAGTTGCGGAACTCGACCTGGGAGGCGGAGCGGCCGCGGCTGCTGCGAAACGTCTACGGCGTCATGGACCGGTTCGCGCCGGGCTTCTCGGATTCGGTCCTGGACTACCGGCTGTATCTGCCGAAGGACATCGAGGACGACATCGCGATGCCGGGCGGCAACACCCAGCACGGCGAGTTGACGCTCGACCAGCTCTTTTTCATGCGGCCCGTGCCGGGCTACGCGGACTATCGCTCGCCGGTGCGCGGCCTCTACCAGTGCGGAGCGTCGACCCATCCGGGGGGCGCGGTGTCCGCGGTGCCGGGGCACAACGCCGCGCGCGAGGTGCTCAGCGACTGGCGCTGGAGCCGGCGCTGACCGGGAGGAGACGATCGAATGCCTGACAAGACTGCGCTAGTGATCAGCGCCCATGCCGCCGACTTCGTCTGGCGATGCGGGGGCGCGATCGCGTTGCATGCGGAGAAGGGCTACGCGGTGACCGTCGTCTGTCTCAGCTTCGGCGAGCGCGGCGAGAGCGCGAAGCTCTGGAAGCGGGGCGGCATGACGCTCGATGCGGTCAAGGCCGCGCGGCGGGAGGAGGCGGAGCGGGCGGCCGAGGAGCTGGGCGTGCACGAACTGCAGTGCTTCGATCTGGGAGACTACCCTCTCCGGGTCGGGCCGGAGGCCATGGACCGGCTAGTGGATACGATTCGCGCCGTGCAACCGTCCTTCATGCTCTCTCACAGCCGATGGGATCCGTACAACACCGACCACATGGCCGCGACCCGGGTGGCGCTCGAGGCGCGCATGATCGCCCAGGCCTGGGGTCACCGTCCGGGAGAGAAGGTGCTCTGCGCGCCGCAGTTCTACCTGTTCGAGCCCCATCAGACCGAGCAGATGGAATGGAAGCCGGACGTTCTCCTGGATATCTCGCCGGTCTGGGACAAGAAACGCGCCGCCATCGAGTGCATGGAAGGCCAGGAGCATCTCTGGAGCTACTACACGAACGTGGCCGAGAACCGCGCCAACCAATTCCGGCGAAACTCCGGCGGGCAGGCCGGCGGGCGCCGGGCGTCGCATGCGGAAGGCTTCCAGTCGGTCTTCCCGCGTGCGGTGGACGAACTCTGATGGCCGGGGTCGTCTTCCGGGAGATCGCGCGCGCCGACGGGGAAGCGGTCCGCCGGCTGGCGGCCTGCGGCGTCGCGACGGTTCACGAGGCGCAGGGGCGCACCGGACTGATGCTGCCGTATATGCGACCGATCTACGCCGGCGCCGCCGCAGCCGGAACGGCCGTCACCGTTCTGGTGCCGCCGGGCGACAACTGGATGCTGCATGTGGCGATCGAGCAGCTGCGGGCGGGGGACGTCCTGGTCGTGGCGCCGACCTCGCCGTGCACGGACGGGTATTTTGGGGACCTGATCGCCACTTCGGCCCGGGCGCGCGGTTGCCGGGGACTCGTCATCGAGGCGGGCGTGCGGGACGTCGCCGATCTTACGCGGATGGAGTTTCCGGTCTGGTCGAGGGCCGTGCACGCCCAGGGGACGGTCAAGGAGTCGCTCGGCTCGGTGAACGTTCCGATCGTTTGTGCGGGCGCGGCGGTCCGGCCCGGCGACGCCGTCGTCGCGGACGACGACGGGGTGTGCGTCGTACCCCGCGAGTCGGTGGCCTCGACCCTGGAGGCGGCCGAGGCGCGAACGGCGAAGGAAGACGAGAAACGCCGGCGGCTCGAAGCCGGGGAGCTCGGGCTGGACCTCTACGACATGCGCAAACGGCTGGCCGAGAAGGGCCTCAAATATGTCTGACGGCGTTCGCGCCATGTGGATGCGGGGGGGGACCTCGAAAGGCGGGTACTTTCTGGCGAGCGACCTGCCGGAAGACGCCGGCGAGCGGGACGCGCTCCTGCTCCGCATCATGGGCTCGCCCGATCCGCTGCAGATCGACGGTCTCGGCGGAGCGACGCCGCTCACGTCGAAGGCGGCGGTGGTCTCGCGCGGCACGGAGGCGGGGATCGACGTCGAGTATCTGTTCTTGCAGGTTTTCGTCGACCGCCCGACGGTCAGCGACGCGCAGACCTGCGGGAACATTCTCGCCGGCGTCGCTCCCTTCGCGATCGAGCGCGGCCTGGTCGCCCCGACCGGGGACGCGACGGAGGTCATGATCCGAAACGCGAACACCGGCCAGATCGTCCGCGCCACGGTGCCGACGCCCGGCGGGAGCGTCGAGTACGAGGGCGGCGCCTCGATCGACGGGGTGCCGGGAACGGCGGCGCCCATTCCGCTCCTCTTCCGGGGCACGGCCGGCTCCCGATGCGGGGCGCTCTTGCCGAGCGGATCCCTCGCGGACCGGATCGACGGCGTCGATTGCACCCTGATCGACAACGGCATGCCGGCAGTCCTGATCCGTGCGTCCGATCTCGGGATCGGCGGCGACGAGGATCCGGAGGCGCTGGAGGCGAACGCCGCGCTCAAGGAACGCATCGAGGGGATCCGGCTCGAGGCCGGCCCGCGCATGGCGCTCGGGGACGTGCGCGAGCAGTCGGTTCCGAAGATGTGCCTGCTCAGTGCGCCCCGCCGGGGCGGAACCGTGGCGACGCGCTGCTTCATTCCGCATGCCTGCCATCGCACCGTCGGCGTCCTGTGCGCGGTCTCGGTCGCGACCGGCTGTCTGCTCGGGGCAGGACCGGCGCGGGACTCGGAGCCGGTTCCCGGCGGCGAGGAGGTCGAGGCCGGAATCGAGCACCCGAGCGGAATGCTGACGGTCGCGCTCCGCCGGGACCGGGACGGCAACGTCGTGGAGGCGGGTTCCGTTCGAACCGCGCGCAAGCTCTTCGACGGGGTGGCGTTCGCGTAGTCCGTCGGACCGTCCGGCGCGCCGGCCTGTCGCGGTCCGGGGTTGTCGGGCAGCGCGACCGCAGCGTCCGGCGCGCGCCGTCCCGCGGGTTCGATGGGATATGCTCCTTCCGTCAGACAGGGTTCGTCTCTTTCGGAGCAGGCCATGCGGATATTGACGATCGGGTTCGGAGAAGCGGGCCGCACCCTTGCGGCCAGTTGGCGGAAGGCCGGTCTGGACCTCGACGTCGCGACCTACGACCTGAAACTGGACGACGCCGGCACGCGCGGCGAGATCGTCGCGGCAGCCGGGGAGACGGGCGTGCGAACCGTGGCCCATGATGCGGCGACGTTCGCGTCCGTCGAGCACGTGCTGTCGCTGGTCACCCCGGATCAGGCTCTGGCGGCGGCGCGGGATGCGGCGCGGTTCTTGTCGGCTGGGCACGTCTGGTGGGACATGAACTCCGCTTCTCCGGAGACGAAGCGCAGGGCGGCGGAGGCGGTCGCGGCCTCGGGCGCGAACTATCTCGACGTCGGCGTCCTGGCTCCGGTGCGGCGCCCGGGCCACCGGGTGACGCTCGCCGTCGCCGGCAGGACGGACGACGGGATTCGGGCCGCGATCGAGGCGATGGACCTGAACGTACGCTACGCCTTCGACCGTGTCGGCGAGGCGGCGGCGCTGAAGCTGTTGCGCAGCGTGGCGATCAAGGGAATCGAGAGCGTTCTGGTCGAGTGCCGTCTGGCTTGTCGGAAGACGGGATTGACGGATGCGGTTCTGGAAACGCTTCCCCTGACCTTGCCGGGAGTCCCGTGGGAGGCGATGACCGAGAACGCGCTGGACCGGGTCGAGGCGCACGGGGAGCGCCGTGCCGCGGAAATGCGGGAGGCCGCGTCGTTTCTCGATTCGCTGGGCGTGGAGCCGCTGGTTTCGCGTGCGGCGGCAGTGCGCCTGGCGCGTGGTGTGCAGTAGCTGTCGGGTCGGTATCTGCGACGGTGCCCGTCTCGGGCGCGGTCGGCAGTCCAATCGCACGCTCCGAAACGCCTTCCGGCTGGCGCCATGCGTAGCCTGGTCTGTGCCCGCGTCCGCCTCGTCGCGCGGAAGCGACAATGGTTGGCGCAGGAATTGTCGGTCCTCGGAGGGTCGCAGGCTCAGTAGATGCGGTCGATCACCCGGTAGACCGGGCCGTCGGCGCGGGCCATGAACGTCGCGATGCGGCTGTCGGAGTTGGAGACGTATCGCGGGTGGCGCGCACTCCGGTATTCCACCGGTCCGTCCGGCTCGACGCAGCGCTCCCTCCAGTCGCGGCGCCCGTCGCCGATCAGGCTGGCGAGGAAGTGCATGCCCTCGTAGGTCGATTGCCCGAGCGCGCCCAGCACGGGAGCGTCGTCGCCGTGAAAGCCGTGGTACGACTCCCGGAAGCAGGCGTTCGCGTCGGTCTCGAGCCCCCCGAAATACGACGAGGAACAGAACAGTCTCTTGAGGTTCTCGGCGCCGCTCGCCAGGAGGCCGTTCTCCTCGATTCCGCAGGACAGGCGGACGATCCTCCGGTCGAGTCCCAGATGCCCGAAGATGCGGTTGAACTCCACCGCGTCCTGGCCGATGAGAGAGATCAGCACGGCTTCGGCGCCGGACCGGTCGATGGCCTCGACTTCCGTCGCGAGATCGGGCTCCGAGAACGGCAGGTATCGCTCGTAGACGAGGGACGCGTCCATGCCGGCCAGTCGGGTCTTGGCCCACTTGTTGGATACCCGGGGCCAGACGTAGTCGTTTCCGATCAGAGCCCATTTGCGCAACCGGTAGCGCCTCCGCATCCATTCCATCGCCGGGAGAAGCTGTTGTCCCGGCGTGTCGCCGATCGCGAACACGCCGAAGCCGTTCTCCCCGCCTTCGTACATCGGCGTGTAGACGAAGGGGACGCGCCCGCGAACGACCCGGGTCAGCCGTTGGCGTACGGCGCTGATGAGCATCCCCACCACGGCGTCGACCGACCCGGAATCGATCAGGAGACCGACCACGTCCTCAACCGGGGTCGAGGCTTCGATGGCGGAGTCGATCAGGAGTAGCCGTACGTTTCGGCCCGCGATGCCGTCTCGGCGATTGAGTTCGTGCGCGGCGACCTCGGCGCTGGCGATGCAGGACGGCCCCCAGATGCCTGCCGACCCGCACATCGGCGCAAGCAGCGCAACCCGGAACGCGTCCGGGCCGCCGATGAGGACGTCGTCCTCGAACCAGTCGCCGAACAAGGCCGCGTGCGACGCTTCCCTCGTTGCGTCCATGAAGTCCGTGCGCATTGCGGCAGGTTCCTTCAAGGCCTTGCCGGACCCGGCGTCCGGCGAGTCACCGGGCAACGCGCGCCGCCCCGAGTGCGCGCACCGGCCGACGGCGGTCTACGGAAGCCGGTCATGCCGCCGCCCGCGTGGGATCGGTGGGCCCGAAATTGCCGCGATTACCGCTGCCGGCCACCGCATGCCGGGGTCTCGGGGCCGGGTCGCCCGACCTGATGATACGTGGAATCCGGCATTGGGGAAAGCCGGATTGTGGTAGTATGCCGTCGGCAGACGGGACTCGCGCCAGAGGCGCAGAGGGAAACGGCCGGCCGGCGGTCGCATATGCGGCGTTTGCGGCCGGTCGGCCCTGCCGCCAGGCAATGGCCGGAAGCGCGAGAGGAAGATCCGGAAATGGACGATTCACCCCACGCGATCGGTCGGTTTCTGCTGTACGACCTGGCTGCGGCGCACCGCAAGCTGCATGTCGGCCTGAACGCCCGGCTGAAGGAGCTGGACGTACAGGTGGAGACGTGGCGCGTCTTGGAGACGCTGAGTGCCGGCGAGAAGAAGACCATGAGCGAACTGGCGGAAATCGTGCTGATGAACCCGCCCACGCTCACCAAGCTGGTGGACCGGATGGTGGCGAACGGTCTGGTGCATCGCCAGTTGGCGCCCGAGGATCAGCGCCGGGTGCACCTCGTGCTGACCCGTCTCGGCAGCGAGCTGATCGAGAAGGTGCGGCGGCATGTGGAGGCGCAGAACGAGGACATCCTGGAACGGTTGGGCGAGGAGAACGTAAAGATCGTCCAGAACGCGCTACGTACCCTGAGCTAGAGTCTCGGCGCTGTAGCCGGGTGAACAGGCTCGCCCGATGCGCTCTGGGGGCATCCGGGTTCAGATGCGCCGGGCATCCCCTCGAGGGTGATCGAGCGGGACCGTGTGGCGTACCGGTTCGAAGGCAGGGATGCCGTGGATCTGACCTGATCGAGAGCCGACGACGGCAGAGGGAGCGATGGCGAAGCACGACGTTGCGATCGACCGCGTCGGTCCGATGCGCAACCCGCCGCACCTGGGCGAACTCGTCCGCGAGAACATGGAAGCGGTGGGCTGGAACGTGACCGAGACGGCGGTGCGTCTCGGTTGCGAGCGCGTCAAGCTGTCTCGAATTCTGGACGGAAAGGCGGGGGTGTCGGCGAACATGGCGTCGGCGCTGGAGGCAATCGGTTGGGGCACCGCCGAACACTGGATGCGGATGCAGACTGCATACGAGCTTCGCCCGTAGTCTCGCAGAGACTCCCGATAGTTCGTCCCTACGGTTCGTCGCGACCCTCCTTCAGCCAGCCCCTGGTGGCGGCGCTCACCCTCCGGTTCCGAGTCGGCGGGGTACTACCCGAGCTCGAATCCCGGTCGCGGCGGAAACGGGCGAGCCGTTCCAACGTTCGGCCTCAGGCAGGATCCCGGTCAGCGAGTCCCAGCTCCTCCGCCATCTTCTCCCGCATCCGGAACTTCTGCGGCTTGCCGGTCGCCGTTAGGGGCATTTCGGCGACGAACCGGATATGGCGCGGAACCTTGAAATGCGCGATCTTTCCGCGGCAATAGTCCCGGAGCGACTCCTCGCTCAGGCTGCCGCCCGGACGCAGCACGACCCAGGCGCAGATCTCCTCGCCGTATTTCTCGTCCGGTACGCCGAACGCCTGCGCCGCGGCGACGTCCGGATGGGTCAAGAGGAACTCCTCGATCTCCGCCGGGTAGACGTTCTCGCCGCCCCGGATCACCATGTCCTTGACCCGCCCGACGATCCGGCAGTAGCCCGCTGCGTCGACCGTCGCGAGGTCGCCGGTATGCATCCAGCCGTCGACGATCGCCTCGGCCGTGCCTTCGCGATCGCCCCAATAGCCCTGCATCACCGAGTAGCCCCGCGTCAGAAGCTCGCCCTGGACGCCGACGGGCGTGGTGCGTCCTCCGTCGTCTACGATCTTCGCTTCGATATGCGGCTGGACCCGGCCCACGGTGGAGATGCGGCGTTCGATGCTGTCGTCCACGCTCGACTGGAAGGAAATCGGGCTCGTCTCCGTCATCCCGTAGGCGATGGTGATCTCCCTGCAGTTCATGTCCTGCACCACCCGTCGCATGAGCGCCCTCGGGCACGGCGCGCCTGCCATGATCCCGGTTCGCATGGCCGAGAGGTCGAACCGCTCGAATTCCGGGTGGTCGAGCATGGCCGCGAACATCGTCGGCACGCCGTGCACCGCCGCGCAGCGCTCCTCCGCAAGCGCCTCGAGCGTCTCCCCCGCGTCGAATCCCTCCCCCGGAAACACCATGGTCGCGCCGCAGGAGACCGCCGTCAGGTTGCCGAGCACCATGCCGAAGCAGTGGTAGAGCGGCACCGGAATGCAGAGCGCCTCGCCGGCGCGGAGCCGCATCGCGCGCGCGCAGCTGACGGCGTTGTTGACGACGTTGCGGTGCGTGAGCGTGGCCCCCTTCGGCGCCCCGGTCGTGCCGGAGGTGAACTGGACGTTGATCGCGTCGTTCGGGCGCAGCCCGGCCGTCACCGCATCGAGACGCCAGCGCTGGCCGCCGCCGCCCCGGCCCATGACCTCGCGGAAGCCGTAGCAACCCGGAGACGGATCGGGGGCGAGCTCGATCACGCTTCGCAGGGTCGGCAGCCGCTTCGCCCGCAACTCTCCGGGCCGGCACCGGTCGAGTTCCGGGGCGATCTCCCGGAGCGTCTCGACGTAGGCGGAGGACTTGAACTGCCGCGCCGTGAGGAGCGCTTTCGCACCGACCCGGTTGAGCGCGTATTCCAGCTCGGCGGAGCGGTAGGCGGGGTTGATGTTGACCAGGACCAGCCCCACCCGCGCGGTCGCGAACTGCGCGATCAGCCACTCCGGCCGGTTCGGGGACCAGATGCCGATCCGGTCTCCCTTGTAGAGGCCGAGGCTCAACAGGCCGGCCGCGAGGCGGTCGACGCGTCGCGCCAGCCGTTCCCAGGTCCAGCGGTCCCCCGTTGCCCGAAAGACCGCCGCCGTTCGCGTGCCGTGCCGCCGCACGGTTTCGGCGAGGAACGCAGGGATCGTGGCCTCGACCAGCGGCCGGTCGGAGGAGCCCCGGACGTGCGAGAGACCGTCGACCGGAGCGGCGCCGCGCTCCGGCGGCATCGGCGGCGCCGTCACGTCTCTCGCCAGTCGACGGCCTGCTCGAACGCGGCGGCGGCGCGGTAGATCGTGCTCTCCTGCCACCGTCCGCCCACCAGCATCATCCCGACCGGCAGTCCGTCGCTCATGCCGCAGGGGACGGAGAAGGCGGGGTGGCCGGTCACGTCGAAGGGCGCCGTGTTGGCCAGCATGTCGAACGCCCGCTTGCAGACGAGCTCCAGCGAAGCGTCCGGCGGCGGCAGCGGCGCGGCTTTCGTCGGAACCGTCGGCATGAGCAGGAGGTCGTAGTCGGCGAGCGTCCGGTCGTAGGTCTCCCGGAGCTGCCGGGCGAGGTTCTGCGCCTTGGCGTAGAAGTGGCCGCGGTGGCGCTTGAGGTAGTACTGCCCGACGAACATGCTGATCTTGAGCGTATCGGAGAGTTCGTCCGCCCGGCTTCGCCAATTGGCGTGGAAGTCGAGAAGCGAGGTCGTGTAGAGACCCTTCCAGCCCGTGCCCATTCCGTTTCCGTGCATCATCTGGGCGGTCAGGCCCTCGAGCGCGATCGGCGTCCAGATCGCGTAGCCGTCGAGATGCGCGGGGATCGATACCTCGTCGACCGAGGCGCCGAGCCGCTCGAACGTCTTCGCAGCGGCGCGGACTTTGGCGTCCACGTCCTGCTCGGAACCGGGCAGGCCGAATCCCTCCCTGAGTACGCCGATCCGCAAGCCGCCGGCGCCGCGCCGAAGCGAGCCGGGATAGTCGTCCACCTGCGGGTCGTACTGGCGCGGATCGAGTCCGTCCTCGCCCGCGATCGCCTTGAGCATGACGGCGTTGTCGCGCACGTTCTGCGTCATCGGCCCGGTGTGGTCGATCGTCGTCTCGATCGGCATGACGCCCGTGTAGGGCACCAGCCCGTGGGTGGGCTTCATTCCGTAGCATCCGCAATAGGCCGCCGGAACCCGGATCGATCCGCCCTGGTCCCCGCCGATCGCCATGTCCACGAGGCCGCCTCCCACGAGGGCGCCGGACCCGGAGGACGACCCGCCGGCCGAGAAGCCCGGCCGGTGCGGGTTCTCGACCGGGCCCGCGGCGGAGGTGTGGCTGCCGGCCGAGAGGCAAAAGTACTCGCAATGAGCCTTGCCGACGATCGTGGCGCCGGCCTCCAGCAACCGGGTGACGAGGGTCGCGTCCACGTCCGGGGTATAGCCCTTCAGCGTCGAGGCGCCGTTCATCATCGGCACGCCCGCGAGGCATACGTTGTCCTTGAGGGCGACCGTCCGCCCGTGCAGCGGCCCGCGCGGCGCGCCGCGGACCTCCGTCTTCACGTACCACGCGTTGAGCGGGTTGTCCTCGGGCGGGGGACGATGGCCGGAGGTGCGCGGATACAGGACGGGCGGCAGGTAGTCGGGCATCGCATTGACGGCGTCGTAGGCCGAGAGGGTGCCCTGCATCGCGTCGAGGAACTCCCCGATCCGCTCGTCGGACAGGTTCATGCCGAGGTCGGCGACGATGTCCCGGAGCTGGGCGTGCGTGGGGCGCGGAACGGACATGGCGGGAATCCTCTCGCTGGCGGCGGGGACCGGGCGGGGCGCCTCCCCGGCCGTCGGCGCCGTTCTCGGATCGGCCGGCGGCGGGGAGGCGGGTCTCGGCGAAGGAATCTCCGCCGGGACAGGGGGCTGCGCCGGGGTCCGGTGCCGAGGGCGGTCGGCGGCGGGGGAGGGAGCCGGCGCTCTTGCGGTGGCGCCGAAGCCGGTGAACGCCTCGATCAGGGCCGGATCCGCCGCGTCCGAGCCCTGGACTTCCCCGCTGACGACTCCCTTTTGCAGCAGGAGGACCCGGTCCGACAGCTCGGTGACGAAGTCGAGGTTCTGCTCCACGATCACCAGGGCGACGCCCTCGTCCCGGTTGAGTCTCCGCAGCGTCTCGACGATCCGGTCGACGGTCGAGGGCTGGATGCCTTCCGTGGGCTCGTCGAGCAGTACGAGTTCCGGCTCCGAGACGAGGCAGCGCGCGACGGCGAGGAGTTGCTGCTCGCCGCCCGAAAGCGCCCCGCCCTCGCGCTCGAGAAGCGGCTCCAGCGGCGGGAACTCCGCGAGTGCGCGCCGGATCGCCTCCTCGTCGTCCGGGAGATGGGCAGCCGCGCCCATGCGAAGGTTGTCCCGGACGCTCAGGTTCGGAAATATCCCCCGGCCTTGCGGCACGTAGCCGATGCCGCGTCGCGCCCGCTCGCTCGCGCTCTCGCGGGTGACGTCGACGCCCGCGTATCGGATCGACCCGCCCGTCGCCGGCAGGATTCCCATGAGCGACTTCATCAGGGTGGTCTTGCCCATCCCGTTATGGCCGAGCACGCCGACGATCTCGCCGACCGCCACGTCGAAGTCCACGCCGCGCAGGACCGGAACCCGCCCGTAGCCGGCTTCGAGCGCCCGGACTTCGAGGAGCGCGCTCACCGTCCGGTCCTCATGCCCGGTGACCGAGGTACACCTCTCGCGCCCGGGGGTCGGCGGAGATGGCTTCCATGGTGTCCTCGATCAGGATGCGCCCTTCGTGGAACAGTGTCACCAGCGACGAAATCATGCGGATGAACTGCATGTCGTGCTCCACCACGATCAGGGTCGCGGTCCGGTTGATCTCGCGGATCAGTTCGGCGGTGCGCAGCGTCTCCTCCTGCGTCATGCCGGCGGCAGGCTCGTCGAGGAGCACGAGCCAGGGTTCGCTCGCGACGACCATTCCGAGTTCGACCCACTGGCGTTGCCCGTGTGCGAGCCGGCCCACACGGCGGTTTCGGATGTCGCCGAGCCGGAGCCGCTCCAGCGTCTCGGACGTCAGGCTCTTCGCGCGGCCCGGCGGGTTCCGGCGCCGTGCCGCAAGCCAGACGTTCTCCTCGACGTCGAGGCCGTCGAAGACGCTCGGAACCTGAGTCTTGACGCCGACGCCGAGCGTGGCGATCTCGTGCGGCTCGCGGTCCGCGACGTGGACGTCCCGGATCAGCACGTCGCCGGCGCTGGGCCGGAGTTGCCCGGTCAGGCACTTGAAGAAGGTCGACTTGCCGGCGCCGTTCGGGCCGATCAGGCAGCGGAGCTCCCTCTCCCGGAGCGCGAAGTTCACCCGGTCGACAGCCCGGACGCCGCCGAAGCGCATCGAGAGGTCGCGCGTCTCGAGCACGATGTCCCCGCCTCTCACTGCGACGCTCCTCCCGCCGAGGGTCGAGCCTGGGCCGAATCGCGCGCCGGGCGCACGCGCATCCGCCTCTCGCGGGCCCGTCGCAGGCGACGGTCGCGCCGGGCGTCGAACCAGTCGGCGAGGGTGGGAACGACGCCCTTCGGCACGGCGAGCACGAACGCGACGAGGATCGCGCCGAGCACGAGGTTGTTGTTGACCGTCGACTGGGTGCCGAGCAGCGACGTGAGATAGAACAGCGCAAACGCGCCGAGCACGGGGCCGATCAGGGTTCCCCGTCCCCCGACGATCACCCAAATGACGGTGAGCGCGGCGTTGTACAGGTTGAACACGTCCGGCGTCACCCGCCCGACGCCGCTGCAGAAGAGCACGCCGGCGAGGCCGGCCATTCCCGCGCCGACGGCGAAGATTCCGAGCTTGTAGAGCCGGACGTCGTAGCCGAGGAGTTCCGCCCGTGTCTCGTTCTCCCGGACGGCCACGCAGACCCGGCCGAACCGGGTGCCGACGAGCCAGGCGGCCAGGAGGTACGCGGCGATCAGGGCGGCCATCGCCACGTAGAAGACGTCCTGCGGGAAGAGGAACGCCGAGCCGTCCCAGGGGAGGTTCAGCGGCGGCGACGTGATGCCGTTGAAGCCGCCGAGGAGCGACTCGCCGATCCGGTATTCGGGGCCCGACGTCCGGCGGATCAGGCTGTAGAGGATGAGCGAGACGGTCAGCGTGATGACCGCGAGATACACGTCGCTCACCCGCCCGTAGAACATGACGTAGCCGAGCGCCGCGGCGAAGGCGACGGCGACGAGGACGGCCACGGGAATCGCCCAGGTCGTGCCGCCGAAGTTGATCGCCGCGACGGTGAACGCGTAGGCGCCGAGGCCGAAGAACGCGTTCTGGCCGAAGCACAGGATTCCGCCGAAGCCCCAGACCAGCGCCAGGCTGAGCGCCAGGAGGGCGAAGGCGATCGCGGTGGTCAGGTTGATGATCGCGAACAGCTCCAGCGCGTGGGGAGCGACCAGGGTGAACAGCGCGCCGGCCCCGGCGACGGTCAGGGGGCCGCGCATGTCGCTCCGGAGCCTCACAGGCTCTTCTTGAAGATCGAGCCGGTGATCCCGCGCGGCATCAGGCGCAAGAGCGCGACGGCGGTCAGGAGAAGCGCGACCTCGCCGATGGTGGGGCCGGCCAGAAACGTCGTCACGCCGTTGACGGCGCCCAGCAGCGCCGACGCCGACACGGTTCCGGCGAGGATCGCGGCGCCGCCGGAAATCACCGTGATGAAGGCCTTGGCGACGTAGACGGCGCCGATCGTCGGCAGGACTCCGGTGATGGGCGCGAGCAGCCCGCCGGCGAGGCCGGAGACCGCTGCGCCGACGCCGAAGGTGATCATGTAGATCCGGGAGGTGGAGAGGCCGAGGGCGGAGGCCATCTCCGAGTTCTGCATGGTTCCCCGCGCGACGAGACCGAGATTCGTGCCCCTGAGCACCGCGAAGACGGCGAGACACAGCGCCGCCGCGATCCCGACGAGCAGGAGTTCGTAGGCGGAGGTCGAGTATTCGCCGACCGGCACGACGCCGAGCGGCGGGGAGACGGTCGTCGCCGTCGATGCGCCGAAGACGGATGTCACCAGTCCGATGAACAGGAGGCTCAGGCCCCAGGTGGCGAGCAGGGTGTCGATCGTCCGCCCGTAGAGCCAGCGGATCACGAGCCGCTCCACGAGGATACCGATCAGTCCCACCGTCAGCGGGGCCAGGATCAGCATCGCCACCCAGAGATTGACCCCGGCGTTGGTGGAGACCACCACGGCGTAGCCGCCCAGCATCAGGAACTCGCCGTGGGCGAGGTTGATCACCCGCATCATCCCGAAGACGATCGCCAACCCGAGGCTGATCAGCGCCAGGTTGGCGATGCCGTAGAGGATCTGCAGCCCGAACGCGACGATCAGGTCCATCGGACGGCGCCCGCCCCGGCTCCGGCTGTCCGGCTCTCTCCCGGGCGGACGCGCGGGGGCCTACAGGCTGATGCCGGCCGCCTCGAGGCCGTTCTCGAACTTGAACGCGGACTGGTTCGGATCCGCGACCAGGTCGCAGACCAGGAGCGTGTCCGTCGGCGGCTGCGCCTCGTGGGTCTCGATGATGCCGAAGGCCTGGTCCTTCAGCTCCGCGAGATACACGGTCTGGAGCGCGTGGTTCGTCTTCGGCTCGATCGAGACCCGGCCCGACGGCCCGTCGACGCCGATCCCGGAGCGCAGCGCCTCGATCACCGGAAGCCGGTCCGCCGTGCCGGCTTGCCGAACCGCTTCGGCCCAAAGATGCGCGCCCTCGTAGGACCGCGTCGCCAGCTCGTTCAGCGCCGGCGGGTCGCCGTCCATATACGCGTCGAAGCGGGCGACGAAGTCGCGGTTCGCCGGGGTGTCGATCTCCTCGAAATAGGAGTAGGCGCAGAGCATGCCGTCGCCTTCCTCCGCCGAGACGAGCTTGTGCTCGTTGCCGACGCCGAAGGTGGTCGAGGCGATCGGGATCTGGGCGTTCATGCCGGCGGCCGCGTATTGCCGGTAGAACGACACGTGCGCGCCGCCGACCAGCGCCGACATGACCATGTCGGGCTTCGCCGCCTGGATTTTCTGGATCGTCGGGCCGAAATTGGTGACGTCGAGCGGGAAGAACTCGGTCGCGACCGCTTCCCCGCCGTTGTCGGCCACGTATTTTTGTACCCATTGCGCGGTGATCTGGCCGTAGTTGTAGTCCGCGGCCACGACGTAGACCTTGTCGCCCCAGCGGTTCATTGCGTAGGGGACGAGCCGCTCCACCGTCTGCGCCGGCGTGGAGCCGGTGCAGAAGCAGTTGAAGTCGCACACCCCGCCCTCGTAGAGCGTGTTGTAGAAATACAGCACCTCGAAGCGGGAGAGGGTCGGGCGGATGGCTTCGCGCGACGCCGAGGTGATGCCGGCATGCACGACGTCGGCCCGGTCGCCGGCGGCGGCCTGGGTGGCGTACTGGGTGTAGAACTGGATGGTCGATTGCGGGTCGTAGAGCGTGAGTTCGACCTCCCGCCCGAGGAGCCCGCCGTTCGCGTTGATCTCGTCCACCGCCATGCGGGTGGTGGCGGCCATCGGCGTGCCGTAGATGTCGAGGCCGCCCGACTGGTCGAGAATGCTCACGAGACGGATCGCGTCCGACGCCTCGGCCCGGCCGGTCAGGGCCGGCGAGGCCAGGGCTGCGGCCGAGGCTCCGGCCAGAAATCGCCTGCGGGTTACGGTCATGGTCTTGTCTCCCCTGGAGTTGCGTTCCGCTTTCTGCGGCGGCGGCCGGGCGTCCGCCCGGTCACGCGTCTTCGCCGGGCGTCTCGTCGCCCTTCGCTCGTTCGAGCGAGGCGTTCAGCCCCTTCAGGCCGCCGCCGACGTCGATGCCGATTTCCTCGCCGAGCTTTTTCACCGCCGGGAGCTGGAGCGCGAGCTGGAGCACGCCGTCGACGACCTGGTTCGTCGGACTGCCGCCGCTCCCGCCGTTCCCGGCGCTCCCGCCCGGACCGATTCCGGTGACGTGGGCGATGCGGACCGATTCGATCTTCTCGGCCGGCTTCATCATCATTTCGACGACGCCAGGCAGCGCCTCGATCCGTTGCCGGTCGATCTTGAAGCCGAGCAGTTCGGCGCTCTGGGCGTTTTCGGCCTCGACGAGGGCGGCGGTACCCTGCGCTCGGGCCAGGAGTTCGTCCCGCTCGGCGTTTGCCCGCTCGAGCGTCGCCTGCGCCGCCGCTTCGGCCATGGAAACCACGGTGTCGGCCTCGCTGCGGACCCGGGTCTCGTCCACTTCCGACTGCTCGGTCGCGCGGATCAGCGCGAGCGACTTCTCCCGCTCCGCCGTCGCGGTCTCGCGCGCGGTCCGGACCGATTCCTCGGCCTCGACCTCGCGGGCGCGCGCCGCCTGCGCTTCGGATTCGGCCGCGGCCTGCTCGATGCGCTTCTCGGCCAGCGCGACGGCGTTGTCGAACTCGGCCGTTTCCGTTGAGAGCTCGGAAGCGAGCTGCTGCCGGCGCACCTCCCGGTCGCGTTCGATCTCGAAGAGGCGCACCTCCCGTTCGCGAGCGATCCGCGCGGCCTCGCGGCGGCGCTCGGCGGCGGCCTGTTCCTCGGCGATCTCGGCCTGGCTCGCGGCGCGCGCGGTCTCGATCTCGCGCTCTTGCGCGATGACCGCCTCCTGCTCTTCCTGGGCGAGGAGCAGCGTGCGCTTGGTGGCGTTCAGTTGACTCTGGCGCACCGAAACCTCGGCGTCCGATTCGATCGCCGCCCGTTCCTTCTTGTTGGTGGCGATGATCTCGGCGAGGCGGCGCATTCCGAGCGCGTTGAAGGCGTTGTTCTCGTCGAGCGCCTGGAAGGGCGTCTGGTCCAGCCTGGTGAGCGAGACGGATTCGAGCCGAAGCCCGTTCTGGGCGAGGTCCTCCGCCAGTGCCCGGCTTACGTCGGCGGTGTACGTTCCGCGGTCGTCCTGCAGGCTCTCCATGCTGTAGCCGGCCGCGACGGAAAGCATCGCGTTCACCAGCTTGCCTTCCAGCGTCTCCGCGAGGTCCGACGCCCGGAAGGTCTTGCCGGCCAGCGCCTGGGCGGCCGTCGCGACGCCGCGCTCGGAAGCCTCGACCCGAACGTGGAACTCGGCTCCGACGTCGACGCGCAGGCGGTCGCGGGTGATGACCGAGTCCGGCCCGGTCCGCGAGATCTCCAGCCGCGAGGTGCGCATGTTGACTTCGGAGACCTTGTGCAGGATCGGGAGCGCGACGCATCCTCCGTCGAGCACGACGCGCTGCCCGCCGCGGCCGGTGCGCACCAGCGCCACCTCGCGGGTCGCCTTCCGGTAGTAGCGGGCGAGGAAGAGAACGCAGAGGCCCGCGATCGCGACGAGGGCGAGGGCGGCGAGAAACCAGGTCATTGCCCGCCTCCGGCTCGGCGCTTCCGGTCCTCCGGCGCGTCTCGGCTGCGGCGAACTGCGGGCGTGACGGTCATGACGCCTCTCGTCGGTTGCCTCCGGCGGACCCGCCGAATCGGCGCATCCTGCGCGGGGTGCGGCAACGCTACGGCTAATTACTTTCCAAGTCAAGTAATATTCGGAAGTCGCGATCGCGCCCGGCGCCTGTCCGGCCCGCATGAGGCGGTCGTCCTCGCCGGCGTCGGCGTCTGCGCCCGCAATTCCGGAAGTCGAGGCACCGGCGTCCCCGATCGGGCGCGAGCGGCCCCGGGGTCGACGCCTGCCGCCTCTCCGGCAAGGCGACGCCGGGACCGGCGGCGGAGGCGCTCGATCGGGCCGCCTGCGAAGCGAGCGTGCGAGGCCTTGTCGGGAACGTCGGCTCGAGCGTGCGGTCGGGAAGCGGGCCCGGCCCGGGTCGCGGTCTTACTGCGCCCGGCCGGTGCGGGCGGCGCCGTCGATGCGCTTGTCGTCGGCCGCCGGTTTCGCCCAGTCAACCCGGGGCGGCGCCGGATGCGCTTCGGCCCAGCGACAAGCGACCGCATGAAGCTCGCCGCCGTCGACGCGCGACAGCGCACGGAAGACGGTCGACAGCGAAGGCGGGATGTAGTCGCCCGTGCGGTTTCGGCGGGCGTTCAGCGCTTCGAGGAACTCCTGCGACAACGACTGCGCGTAGCGCGAGGTCGCAAGGGGCCCGACATGTCCGGCCAGCCGTGCGAGGACGCAGATCGCCAGCACGGTGTCCTGGCGGTGACGCCGGCCCTGCTTGCGCCGACGGTCCGGCATGCGCGCCGTCTCCTCCATGAGCGAGCGGAGAGAAGTACCCGAGATCTCGACCTCCACGGTCGGCGTTTCCCAGTCCGGGTGCGGCTCGGGCGCGGAGAGCCGGGCCAGGGAAGACCGGCCCAGCGGATAGATCAGAATCTCCTTCGGCCGGCCGTGCGGCTCCGAGTAGCCGCCCGGAACCCTCGCATGGCCCTTCGTCCGACCCAACTTCCGCCAGTTCGACGCCCGATACACCGTGCCCTCGTACAACGCCGGGTCGACGAAGGTCTCCGCCAGCTCCAGCGGATATCCCCAGGTCCGACGCCAGTCGTCGCTCAGCCGGCGCAACATGCCGCCGACGAAGTGGCTGCCGAGGTTCGGAGCGCTTCCGGGCTCCGACAGAAACAGAAGCCGCGTGTTGTTCGCCACGTGCCGAAGGCGCTCTTCGCGTTGCTTCGGCGTCCAGCCCACGACCGAGTCCCGCGGCGCGCTCTTCAACGCCGCCGCCTGCCAGCCCGCGAGCGCCAGCCACACCCCGTCCGCCTCCGCGACGTAGCGGAGACCCTGTCCGAACAGACCGTGAAAGCCGAGCGCGTGGCGCTCGGCCATGATCGCCTCCCAGCGGGGCGTCTCGTCCGCCGTGGCGAGCCGAATCGCCGTGTTCGATAGCGAGAACGGCCGACCTGCGTTCGTCATGACCCCCCCTCTACCGGAAACAGAACGAAATGTCCAGCTCGCCGGACGAGCTGCGCACGCGCATCGAACCGACGCGGGTCGGCGCGAATCGTCCTGCCGGGGACGCGCGTGCCGGGTATTGACACCGGCGCCCGGAGCGTGTCTGATGCCGCCGCAAGACGCGTTCATCCAGAGCGGTGGAGGGACAGGCCCTTCGAAGCCGCGGCAACCGCCCCGAGCGGTGCCAATGCCTGATCGATGAGTTAGCCGTAAGCGGAACTCCGCTCTCGGCGCTCCTGGAGAGCGTAAGAGGCGAGAGGAGTTTCGCATCATGACGATTCCGTGCGCTCAACCGTTTTCCCCTGCGGGGGTCAGGTCCTTCTGCGTCTGTACGTAGGCTGCCTCGCGTAGCCGATCCCTCCGGGCAAGACCTGCGGGACCCTGCGGTCCCGGAGACGTTCCGTGTCGCCGCCGAGTGCGGCGGCGTCGACGCCCGACAACCCTTCCCGACAGGAGACCTACCATGTCCGACACGACACCCGGCCTCAACGGCGTCAACGTCGAGCATTTGCTCGGCGCTCGCAACATCCTGGGCGAACAGCCCGAAGCGGGCCAGTTCCGCTGGCGCGTGACCAACGAGTGGCTCCACGGCACCCACAGCAAGACGCAGGTGGAGGGCTATTACGGCCTCGGCCAGGAGAACGAACACAAGGGGACCTACCGCTTCGAGTCCGACCATCCGCTGGTCTTCGCGGCCGAGGACAACGCGGCCACGCCGGTGGAGATCGTCCTGACCGGTCTGGCGAGCTGCCTGACGGCGGGCGTCGCCGCCGTCGCGCAGGTCCGGGAGATCCGGCTGCGCTCGGTCAAGGCCACGGTCGAGGGCGACATGGACATCGCCGGCATCCTCGGCGCCGATCCGGAGGTGCGGAACGGCTTCAGCGACGTCCGGGTCCGCTACGACATCGACGCCGACGCCTCGCCGGAGGAGATCGAGGCGCTGGTCGCCCAGTCGCAGAAGCGTTCGGCCGTGTTCGACATCCTGACCAACCCGACGAACGTCACCGTCGAGGTCAATTGACGGGCGTTATGCGCACCACGGCGATCGTCGTAGGAGCCGGCCATGCCGGCCTCGCCGTAAGCCGCTGCCTCGCCGCGCGCGGAATCGACCATGCGGTCGTCGAGCGCGGCGAGGTCGGGCAGAGCTGGCGGACGGAGCGCTGGGATTCGCTCCGTCTGCTCACGCCCAATTGGCAGACCCGGCTGCCGGGTCTCGACTGGGACGGCGGCGACCCGGACGGCTTCACGACCGCGGCGGAGGTGGCGGCGTTTCTCGAACGCTACGCCCGGCTCGTCGATCCCGTGCTGCTGACCCGTACCGCGGTCGAGTCCGTCTCGAGGCGCGGCGACGGCTACGAGGTGGTCACCGACCGGGGCGTCTGGCACGCGGCGTGCGTGGTGATCGCATCCGGCGCGTGCAACCGCCCGAACGTCCCGGCGGTCGCCGCCGCGCTACCGGGCGGAATCGAGTCGGTCACGCCGATGGACTACCGGCGTCCGGCGGATCTTCCCGACGGCGGCGCGCTGGTGGTGGGCGCGTCGGCGACCGGCGTGCAGATCGCGGACGAGGTGCATCGCTCCGGCCGCCCGGTCGTCCTGGCGGTGGGCGAACACGTGCGCATGCCCCGCACCTATCGCGGCAAGGACGTCCTGTGGTGGATGGACCGCACCGGTCTGCACGACGAACGCTACGACGAAGTCGACGACATCGTCCGCGCGCGCCGGGTTCCCTCGCCCCAGCTCGTCGGCACGCCCGAACGCGCGACGCTCAACCTGAACGATCTCACGGATCGGGGCGTTCGGCTCGTGGGCTCGCTGGCCGCGTTCTCGGACGGGAAGGCGCAGTTCTCCGGCTCGCTGCGCAACAAGTGCACCCTGGCGGACTTGAAGCAGAACCGGCTGCTCGACGCCATCGACGAGTGGATCGAGGAGAACGGACTCGAAGGGGAAGACACAGGCCCGCCGCACCGGTTCGAGCCGACGCGGGTGGAGGATTCCCCTCCGTTGTCGGTCGACCTCGCCCGGGAGGGCGTTCGAACGGTGATCTGGGCGACGGGATACCGGCCGGACCATTCCTGGATCGACCTTCCCGTCTTCGACCGCAAGGGCCGCTTGCGCCACGACGGCGGCGTGGTGACCGACTCGCCGGGCCTCTACCGGATCGGCCTGAACTTCCTGCGCCGGCGGAAGTCGAGCTTCATTCACGGAGCCGGAGACGACGCCCGGGACCTCGCCGACTGCGTCGCCGCCCATGTCGGCGCACGCGCGCCGCGCCGCTTTCGGGACCCGGCCGTGCAGGGGGCGCCGACGGCGCATCCGTATCTCTGAGCGTACGGCCGACAAGGCCGCGACTCGAAGGGAGAACGCGGCGCCTGCGCGAATCCGCCGAGGCGTCCGGGAAGTCGACGGTCCGGCGGGATTCAGGCGCCGCTGCCGGCCCCTGTGCGGTCTTCGTCTGCCCGCGGCGTCAGACCTGCGAGGCGCTTCGCGACGGTCTCGATCACGTAGCGGTCGAGTTCCAGCGCAAGCGCCGGGTTCACCCGCTCGAGCGACTTGCGCCGGTCCGGGGTCAGGACGGCCGTTCGGCTCGACTCCCCTGCGGCCAGGTCGAGGCGGGCGGAGAGCGTGCCGAGAGACGATTCCGGCGCCAGGACGTCGCCGAATTCGTACTCGTCGATCCGCTTTCCCGAGTCCGGATCCAGCGCCGCGATCCGGCCCTCCAGCACGAGATGCATGCCCTCCGGCGCCTCGCTCCGGGCCACGACGGTCTCGCCGGGCGCGTAGGTTCGCTCTTCCAGCCAGGAATCGAGGCGGTCGACCAGATCCTCGAAGCGCGCCTGGGCTTCCATCTGTCGTTCCGCGTCGTCGATCGAGGAGTGGAAGAGCGCTCCCCGGGCGTCCGCCGACCCTGCGCGGCTGGCGGTCCAGTCGGCGATCGCGAGGTCTTCGCACCGTTCGAGCCCTTCGTTGAGACCGTCGACGAACGCGAGGCTCTCCCGCTCGCTCTCGCGGAGGGCGCGCTGCAGGACGCCCCGGACGCGAGCGGAAATGCCCGAGATCACGACTTGCGTTTCCTGGAGGCTCGCGGCGCGGACGCAGCGCGAAATCACGTTTGCGGCCGACACGTCGAACCCGGACACCCCGGCAAAGTCGAGCAGCAGGCAAAGGGGCCGGGGCTCTCGCTTCAGCGCCTCCGTCACCCGCTCGCCCATCGGCGCCGCGTTGCCGAAGATGACGTAGCCGCGGAGGCGATAGGCGCGGATCCGGCTCCCCTGTTCCCGGAGAATCGCCCGGTGGACGGCGGAGCGGCGGCGCGCGCTTCGCCGCATGCGTCCGTCGAACGCGTCGGCGATCACGTCCACGCGGCTGAAATGCAAGACGAAGAACACCACCGCGGCCGCGAGGCCGACCGCCACCCCCTGGACGAATCCGAAGACGACGATGACCAGCGACACGGCGAGCACGATCGCGTAGTCCGCGGCGGGGATGGACTTGCGGATGGAGAGGACCCAGTTCCGGATGAGACCCAGGCCGATATAGAGGACCAGCCCGCCGAGCACCGGCATCGGCAGCGCCGCCATCAGTCCGCCGCCGAACACGAGTACGCAGGCGAGGGAAAGCGCGATCACCACGCCGGTGAATCGGGTGTCCGCACCGGTAGACCGGCTCGTCAGCGTCAGCTGGATCACGTTGCAGCCGGGAACGCTCGGACCCATTCCGGCGGCCAGGCAGCCCGCTCCCTCGGCCCGGAACTCGCGGTCCATGTCCAGCCTCGAATCCGTGGCCGCCTCGAGCGCGCCCGCGTTCAGGACGATGGCCATCACCGCGATGAGAACCACCGAGAGAATCCCGGGAACCTGGGACGCGACCGTGGCCCAGTCCACGAGATCCGGCAGGTCGGGTCCGAGCGAAGGCCATGTGGGCCCCTCGGGAAGGCCGACGAACAGGAAGCCCTCGCTCCGGGCCTCCTCGCCGGAGATTCCCAGCGCGAACAGCGCCGCCCAGTAGAGGCCGGTGCCGATCGCGATGGACGCCGGGATGATCAGGAAGTGGGACGATCGGGACGATACGGCGAACATGAGGGCCGCATAGGCGACGCTCGGACCCCAGTGCAAGACGCTGTAGGGATCGAGGAGCAGCGGAAGGTTGTGCCAGGACACGTCGATCCCGGACGCCATCTTGATCCCGCTGACCGAGAGAACCCAGCCGAGTCCGGCGAGAAACCCGCCGACGAGCGGGTAGGGCATGAAGCGGAACAGCCTGGAGAGGCGAAGCCAGCCGATGAGGGAGAAACAGAGGCCCGTCGCGAGCGTCGAGACGCAGAGTACGACGAGCATGGTCGCGCCGAGCGAATCGACGGAAGCGTCCGCCATGCGGGCGGACACCGCGGCCGAGACGGTGACCAGAACCGCCGCCACCGGGAATTGCGGCACGGACACGGTGCCGGGGTAGTTGCCGAAAAGCGCGGTGACGAGGCAGAGCGCGCTGGCGCCGAACAGGGCGGCGCCGGTGCCGACGGAGACGAAGGGAGCGAGCGGCCCGGCGAAGACGATGCTGGCGATGGAGGTTTGCACGGCGACGACCAGCAGGGAGATGACCAGACCCGTCGAGACCGCGGCGGGAAGCTTCGCGGTTCCGGCGTCCCGGACGAGTTCCGACACGAGTGCGCGGATCATGAATCCGTCGTTCCGCTCACGCCCGCAGTCCCCCTCGCAACCGTCTGCCCGTTAGAAAGATACAGGCTGGGACTGTCAAGGGGAGGATGGGGTATTGCCCCTGCTTCCGGGACGATCGCGGCAGATCGAAGCGGCTGGGATCCGGCGCCGGCGAACCCCTTGCGGGTGCGCAGGGAGAGGCTTCGGCTTAGGCGCGACGAACCGCTCGAAGCGCGCATACGCCGCCCTGCCGCCCGGTCGCGGGCGGACGCAGGGACCGGCGCAGACGCGCGGCTCGGTCTCGATCTGCGGCTCGGACCACCGGACGCCGCAAGCGAGGGCCCGTGCCGACCCGTCCGGGCCGGGCCGCGTCGACCGGGCGAACCGAAAGGGGGCTCCGCGCTCGTCAATCCGTGCGCGCAGGGTCGGGCGGACGGGGATCCGCAGGTTCGGCGCGGTTCGCCGGCGACTTTGACGAGGCGTCCCAGCCCTCCGGAAATTCGATTTCGTAGCCGAGATTGCGGTAACCCCGAACGCGCTTCTCCGACATGCGCCGGAGCAGCGGCACGTCTTCGTCGACGTAGTCATGGACGATCACTTCGCGTTTGGCCGGATGCAGTCGGTGCAGGCGCCCGACATACTGCGCGAGCGTCCCGCGCCACGCGACCGGCATCGCCAGGAACAGGGCGTCGAGGCGCGCGTCGTCGAACCCCTCGCCGACATAGCGTCCGGTGGCGACCAGTACGCGCTCCTCCGCGTCCGGAATCTCTTCGAGGCGCCGCGTCAATTCGCGGCGTTGCCGCACGCCCATGCCGCCTCGAAGCAGGAGGACGTTTCGGGCGAACCGGCCGAGGCGTTCGGCGAGCTCCTCGGCATGGTCCCGGAGAGCGGTGAGCACGAGCGGCGAGCGTCCCGCTTCGAGCGCCTGCAGCACGTCGTCGAAGATCAGGTCGTTTCGCGCCGCGTCCTCGGCCAGGGCCGCGTAGACCTGCTGGATCGGCGGGCGCTCGGTCTCGACGTCGCCGGGAAGCCGGAACGCGGTCAGGCAGAGGCGGACGCGGTGCGAAAAGGGGCGCTGGCGGGCCTGTTTCTTCGCGCCGGTGCGGTACCGCACGGGGCCGCACTGCATGAACACGATCGGATGGTGGCCGTCCTGGCGCGTGACCGTCGCCGACAGGCCGAGCACGTAGCGGACCTTCGCCCGGCGCGCGACCCGCTCGAAGCTCGGCGCGGACACGTGATGGCACTCGTCGACCACGAGATGCCCGTAGTCGGCGACGATATCGTCGACCTCGTCCCCGCGAACCAGGCTCTGGATGAGGGACACGTCGACCGCGCCGGTGGGCTTGCGGACTCCGCCGGCGATTCGCCCGATCGCGTCGTCGCCCAGATCCAGGAACGCGCCGAGCCGCGCGACCCACTGGTCCATGAGCTGGCGCCGGTGGACCAGGACCAGCGCGGCGGTCTTGCGGGCGGCAATCATCGACGCCGCGACCACCGTCTTGCCGAAGGCGGTGCCGGCGGCGAGCACGCCGGTGTCGTGCGCGAGCAGGGCTTCGGCGGCGTCCGTCTGTTCGGGCGTGAGGCTGCCGAGAAAGGCGGTTTCGAGCGGGCGGCCGGCGTTTCGCTCGTCGCGGAGGTCGAGGTCTATGCCGAGATCTCCGAGCAGGGCTCTCAGCGGGTCGAGGCAGCCGCGCGGCAGCGCGACATGGTGCGGGAGCAGTTCGGCGCAAGCGACGATTCGGGGGGTTGCGTAGGTCGAGCGCCGCATCGCCTGCGCGACGTAGAAGGCGGGATTCTGGAAAGCGGCGAGCCGGACGAGCCGGTTGACGAGACCCGGGGGCAGGCCTTCGCGCGCGACGTAGAGCTGGTCTCCGAGCACCGCGCCGATGCGATCGGGAAGGTCGCCTTCGATCGCGGGCGGCGACCGGCGTCTCGACGGCGCCGCGGTCCACGGCTCCTCGTCCTCTTCGTCTGCGGGCAGTCAAAGTCCGACGATGCGGCCCCGCTTTGCGGCCTCGTCCGCGATCGCCGCGACTTCGGCGAGCGACATGCGCCGTAGCCCGGAGAGGAACGCCCATTGGTCCGGCCAGGGTTCGAACGCCGCGTCGACGAAGACGCTGTTGCCGCTCTCCCTCGGCCCGCCCTGCAGCGGTAGCGCGACGAGGTTTCCGAATCCGCCCTGCGGAATCGTGTCCTGGCTCGGAAAGAAGCGATCGTAGGAGGCGAACCCGATGTCGGGATTGCGCTCCATGGCTTCGGTCAGGAGATGGGCTCCGAGCCGGCGGGCGAGCGCTGCGGGCACCGGCTCCCGAAAGAAGATCCAGACATGCGCGCCGTTGCCCGAACGCGACCGCTCCAGCGCCGCGGGAACGCCCTTCGCCTTGCAGGCGCTGAGATAGGCAGCCGCGTCGCGCCGCCACGTGTCCTTGTCGAAGTCGGCCGCCAGGAGGCGGCAGGTGTCGTCGGGCAGCATCGGATAGACGCCGATGGTGTGGCGCCCGCGCAGGTGGTCCTCGATCGCCTGGTCGGTGACCGGAACGAATGCCCGATTCGGGCAGGCGCCGCATCGTATGCGAGGCTTGCCGCACACGCCCCGCTTCCACTCGTTGGCGCATGCCGGCGCATATCCGCTCCGATTCTTCGCCGCGTTCTGCCAGAGACGGGGAAACACGTCGCTCCGGCCCTCGAAGAGACGGCGGAACATCGCGATCTTGTCGCGCGTCGGCGAGCGCATGGTGAGCGTCGCGCCGGACTCCGCGTTCGCCGGATCGGGCGGACGCACCCTCGAGAGTTTGGCCAGGCGCGTCGCCAGCTCCGCCCGCTCGGCGTCGAGCCGCTCGAGCCGCTCGCGCAACCGGGCGGCCTCCCCGGCACCGGTATCCGAGTGCGCCATCCGCGGAGTCTCCGTCGCCGGCGTCCGCCTGCGCTTCGACGGACGCAGTTCCGGCAGCATAGCCGAGACCGATCCGCATCGAGCGGCGCACGCCGGCAAGGAAGGGCCGCATCGTTCCGCACGGTCGCGCATCGCATTGGCGTGTCGGCGGAGGTCATGCGCCAACCGGCTGCCGGGCGCGACGCCGGGCGGCGAAGCGAGGGAACGATCAGAGCGAGGCATGCCCGCCCACCGGCTGGGAGCTGCGGCTGCCACCGGGCGGCGTGACGAGACTTCTGCGCGATAGAAGGAAACGGTCAGGTTCTAAGACGACGGCGCACAAGGCCGGGCCGTCAGAGGCGCGCCGGCCGGGTCGGGTCGTTCCGGCGCGACGCCCTACTCGCTTTCGCCGGCTCCCGTCTGCCTGCGAACCTGCGCCACAAAGGCTTTTGCGGCCTGCAGTTCGACGGCTGCGCCCTCGTCGTCGACGACGAAATCGAGCGAGTAGTCGGCTTCCTCCCGATACTTCTGCAGACGGGCCAGGAGCCGCGAGGTGCCGGGTTCGTACGAACCGGACCGCACGAAATGTCGATTGAACAGTTCCTGGACGCCGGCATGCGTTCGGGGTGCGAGGCCGGCGGCATAGAGTTGCGAGCGGGCTGCATGAAACGCCGCATACCAGGTGCGCGCGAGGGCGACTCTCGCTCGCCCCGATCGCAGCAGCATGTCCGCGACGTCCAGCTCCTCCGCCGCGAGCGCGAGCTCCTCGGAAGCGCTATTTCGCACTCCTTCCTCGGTCAAAACCGGATTCCCTCCCGTTCAATGTCCCGGACCAGCGGCCGGTCCTGTTCCCGCCAGGCGTCGTACGTTCGCCGGTCGAATACGGTTGGGGACAGGAGGAGGCCGGTGTCCAGTCCAATATCGGCCGCGAGGTCGATGACCGCGGCCCGTTCGTTTCGTCCGGCCTTGCGCAGCACGACGGCGATGTCGACGTCCGACTCCTCATGCGCGGCTGCCCGCGCGTAGGAACCGAACAGCCGAATCGAGATTACGTTCTCGCCGAATCGCTCCCGCACGTCGCGGGCGAGTTGCGCCAGGGCCCGGTCGAGTATCGGGAGCATGTGAATCCTGGTACGCATGGCTGCAGAATACCCTTCGCTTGGCCGTTCCGACAGAACGGTTGGGCGCAGCACCTCGTAGCGGGTCTCGGAATCGGCGCTTAAGGCGGCGCTTTCGCTGCCGACCGGTTCGCCAGGCGGCTTGCGGAGAGCGCGGGGCAGTTCGGAGTCCGCTCCGCAATGGCACGTCGGATCGGCGATAGTCCGATCCACGAAACGGACCCGACCGAGCGATTCGACCCCTGCGGTTCGCGCGAGGACGCGGAGCGCCCGGTCCGGCACGGCAGGCGACAGCCGCATATGCTGCGCGACTTCGGAGGAAGCGAACGACGCGGTCAGGGTTTCCGTGCGGGATTGCGGGGTAGCCGCGAAGCGCGGGGCCTTCACGGTGCGACGGGTGCAGTCCCGAAAATTCCGCGGATCCGCGCTGAGCCCTTGTAGTGACGGGGGCACTCTCGCGTCCTTGCCGAGCGCCTCCTCCTCGTGAGATGTTGCGATGCCGGGAACCTGCGCCGAATTCGTCACGACGGAGTTCCGATCGTCGCTCCCACGCGCAGTCGTTCCTCCGAACGGGAGGAGAGGCGAGGCGCGTTCAGCCGGATGCGGAGAGCTTAACGTCGGTGTCAACGAGGCGCATCGCGATCGTACAGTGCGTCCCGGGGAAGGTTGTCGGACATGCGCAATCCGACTCCCCGTGCGTCGAAGTCCGTCAGCACCCGGTTCACGATGTCGCGCCGACGGTTACGTTCGGACAGCTCCGATCTGGCCCTGTCTTCGGCGTAACCGGGGGCCTGATCGGCGAGCTCGGTCAGATACCCTCGCAGCAGAGTGGACAACGAGGCGCCAAGCCGCGCTGCCTGAGCGCTAGACCGGCGCCAGGTGTCGTCGTCGACCGCGACTGTAATCTTCTTCATATCGGCCTCCTCGTCAGGCCTTGGCTCGTCGCGCAGGCGAGCGCACGGCTGTCGTCGCGCATCGTACCCTCTCAGTCTCGTCTCAACGGTCAGGCCGGTAGGATTGGGATTCCGTCGCCTTGGTCGACGCGATCCTCGCGACCGCTAATCACTGGCTCCCAGTCGGGCTCGTTCCCGGCGCCGGGCTGCCTGGCCATGCGATCCGATCGCGCACCGGCACTACAGGGAATGCGCTCCGGCCGGTAGCGGCGTCGGCGCCGGCTCGATTCCGTGCTCCGGAGGCCCGAACCGGCCGCCGGGGGAGGCGAATTGGCGGCTAGACCGACGATCCAGGGTCGAGCAGCGGCTTGAATGCGGCTCCAACTCTAGCTACGGTCCGGTCGCGGAAGCGATCTCGGTAAAGGGGGGCTTCGCGCCATGACGATGGCGGCCTCTCCCTAGACCGTCGCATTGAAGGCCCCGTTATCGTTGGCCTTTCCGACTTCGCCTCTCTGCGGGTGGCTGCGGGGCGGTTGCCTTGACATCGATGTCCAGCACCTCGATGCCCCGAGAGGCAACGGTCTTGACCCGCGCAACCTTGGTCTGGGGCGATAGCAGAGCGGCCCAAAACGGTAAAAGGGCATCGAAGGGAAGATTGCAGATCGGTAGCGTGGGCATTAGGTTCCGGTGACGATGTGGCCAAGGCAAGAGACTGGAGTCCGTTTCCTCCCCGTCCCGGAACACAAGATTACCCGGTGGTGGGGCGGCCTTCCCGAGGGTGGGCGGCCCCGGCCCAAGAAACGGCAGACGACCCCCTGTCCGCTGGTGACGGAGGCGGATCGGGAATGCGCACAACGGAGTGGGTGCGCGCGGCGATCAGGCAGGGCAGCTACGAGTTCGTCGAGGGCGACGGCGATTTTCCCGAGCGGATATGGCATCGCGACGAGAGTGGGCGGATGTGGCGCGGCCTCTGCGTCAACCGCATGACCGGGGAATGCAAGGGCTGACCCGAAACCGGAGTGCTGCGATGAAATTCCGGCTCGACTGGCAGGACGACGCGACAAACGCCGCCCCCGAGGAGCGGGCGACCGTCGCGGATATGAGCCTTTTAATCGGCGACAAGAACGTCTGCGATCATGTTCTCGGCGACGGCCGCAACCTGGAAGGCCCCATCGCCGTATCGGCCTATCCCGCCGCAGAGGCGCTTGCGATCAACTGGTGGCGGATCTTCGGCAGGCGGGGCGAAGAAAAGTTCCGGTTGATCGAATGGCGCGACGGATACGTGGTCCCGGATATCCGCGTGCGTTTCGACGGCGCGGCCTTCGAATTCGAGTCGGTACCCTGCCGCTACACGGAAGTTCCCGTCTGGTTCCCGCGTCAGGAAGCGGAACGGTTGGCTCGAGAGAAAGCCGAAAGCGATCTCTCGGAATTCGTAAGCCGGGTCGTCGAGCGACTTGACGGTTGCAAGGTGCGAGAAACCGGTCTGCAATTGCGCTGGGCGCGCGTTGCGGCCTCGCGACGCGATGCGGACGAGGCTGCATTTTGCGAGGCTGCCGGTGCGCTCGGGCTCGATCCCTACGATATCGCGGAAGCGGATGCGGCATTCGTCGAAGCGGCCGGGGCGTTGTTTCGTGGCGAGGCGCTGGTGGAATTCCTCTCCGGCCTGCACACGCCCTCTCCGACGCCGGTGCTCGACTGGATTCGCAGTGCGGAAGACCGCCCCCGCTACCGATCCCGGCTACGGGCAGCAGCGGATATCCGGGGCCGCATCGGACGAGAGCACACTGAAATCAGGCTTGGCGAGAGAAGCTGGGCGCGGGGCTATCGCTGCGCCAGGGTCGCGCGCCGGGCGCTTGACATCGGCGAGACGGTGCGACTGAACTCCCTGGCGGCTCTGGCCAGCCGACTCGATGCGCCCAGCTTCCGGCCCGTCTCAGCTCCGACTCCGGGCTTGCGCGCCCTGGTGCGCTCGGACGCCGACAGCGTCCATGTCCACATTCCGGCGGCGCGAAGGATGGCGCCGGGAGCGCAGCTATTCGCTTTCGGGCGTGCGCTGGGCGATGCGGTCGTCAATCCGCCTGCGGGCCTGTCCGCGATCAACGATCTGCGCGATGCCGCGCGCCAGGCAGCCAGCCGGGCCTTCGCGGCGGAATTTCTTGCGCCGGTATCCGAAGTGCTCGCCATGCGCGAGGACAATTGGGATATCGAGGCCATCGCCGCGGAGTTCGGCGTTTCGGCCCAGGCGGTCGAGCACCAGATCGGGAACCGCGACAATATCGAGCGTGCCTGCGCCACTTGAAGGCGGGTTCGGATCGCAGGGGCGCGGTTCGTCGGCCGCCCGCTGCCCCGGAGGCTTCTCCTCCGGTCCTCATCGAGTCACAGCAAGCCGATCCGCTCGCTCTCTCCCATAGCGTGCGTTGCCCGGAATCGTCTGCTCGAAGGGCTCTGTCGAGACACCGGGTTCGTCCGCAGGGGACGGTTTCCCCCCTTCCCGCCCCTTCCGGACGGTGTCGGCGGTTCCCAATCAGCGGACGGTAGACTCCCAATCAGCGGAAGATAGATTTTCAATCAGCGGATTGTCGATTCCCAGTCGGCGGACGCGCAAAGGCCAATCAGCGGACAGTTGACTTCCAATCAGCAGGCTGGCGATTTCCAATCAGCTGGTATGTATGGCGCCAATTTTCGGGATTCGGGGGTAGGATGTTCAAGCGATTTGCAGAGCGCCGGGCGGCGGAAGCTCTCACTGATACGCCCGTGGTCCTCATTGTGGGACCGCGCCGGGCCGGCAAGACCACGCTCGTCAGGAAAATGAGCGAAGCGGGCCGCACCTATATCACGCTGGACAACCAAACTGTACTGGAGGCTGCCCAGTCCGATCCGACGGGTTTCGTCAGGGACCTGGACCGGGCTGCCATCGACGAGATCCAACGAGCGCCAAACCTGCTCCTGGCGATCAAGAAATCGGTAGACGAAGACTATCGCCCCGGCCGATTCCTTCTCACGGGCTCGGCCAATGTGATGACCCTGCCCCGGATCGCCGACAGCTTGGCCGGCCGAACGGAAACGTTCCGGATGCTGCCGCTGGCGAGGGCCGAGATCGAGGGCCGGACACCGACCTTCCTGGAGCGCCTGTTCGAGGGGAAGCTGCAGAATCAGCGCAAGGCGATCGTCGGCGACGATCTCGTCGACGCCGTGCTGCTCGGCGGCTATCCCGAAGCGATCGCCCGCGAAAGCGCGCGGCGCCGCAAGGACTGGGCGCTGTCCTACCTCACCTCGATCCTCACGCGCGACCTCAGGGATATCGCGGAGGTCGAGAAGCTGACCGAGCTTCCGAAATTCGTGCGGTTGCTGGCGGAGCGATCCGGCCAGTTGGTCAACTACTCGCAGCTCGGGGTAGGCATCGATGTCAGTCACAAGACGGGGCAGCGCTATGTCGGGCTCCTCGAACAGGTCTTTCTGATCGCAACGCTGCAGCCTTGGTTCACTCATGCGTGGAAGCGCCTCGTCAAGACGCCGAAGCTGCATTTCCTCGATTCCGGATTGCTGGCGAACGCGTGCGGCCTGACCTTCGACAGGGTCAAGGCGGATCGTGAGCGGTTCGGCGCGCTCCTGGAGAGCTTCGTGTTTTCGGAGGTGCTCAAGCTGACGACCGCTTCCAAGATGCGGTTGACGCCGTATCACTTCCGGGACCGGGACATGCGTGGGGTCAGCATCGTACTGGAACGCGACGACGGAGCGCTCGCCGGCGTCGAGGTAAAGGCAAGCGCTACGGTCAGATCCGGCGATTTCGCCGGCTTGCGAGCGCTGGCCACGGCGTGCGGAGACCGCTTTGCGTTCGGCGTGGTACTGTACGACAGCGCGGACTTCGTGCCGTTCGGCGACAAGCTGGCGGCAGCGCCGCTGTCTTCTCTATGGGCGTGACTCCCGTTCCCCGGCGTTGGCGAGGCGGTTCGATCCGGAGTTCTTCCGCACCGGCGGCACTCTGCTGACACGACGTCGCCCTCGACAGACGCAACATGCGCGCGAGCGACATTCCCCCCTGCGCGAGCGATCGGGTCTCGCATGATTGGCTCGGCGATTCCGGCTGGATTGTCCGGCATCCAAACCAGTCTCGCCAGCGACTTGACCGAAAACCGTGCCCGCTCGAAATCGGCCTACGGGTCGGCGGAGTCGACGTTCGGCTCCTGCATCAGGACATTCTCCGGAATTCCGAGACGCTCGTGAAGGGCCCGCGCGACCGCCGGGGCGATCCGGCGCTTGCGGTCGAGAATCTCCATGACCCTGGCGCGGCTTCCGAGGATCGGGACAAGGTCTGCGGGGCGCAAACCTGCTTGCTCCAGGCGGAATTCGATGGCTGCGACCGGGCACGGAAGCCCCAGCGGCACGTGTTTGCTCTCGTACCGCTCTACCAGTTCGACCAGTACGTCGAGCTCGTCCCCCTCCGGGCTGTGGAGTTCCGCATCCATGAGTTCGGATATCCGGGCCAACGCTGATTCGTAGTCGCGTTCGGACCGGATTGGCCTGATTTCGGTCATCTCACGCCCTCCTCACGTCAACGGAGTCATGCTCTGCATGTCTGCCTGCGAAGCGCTCTTCGACGAACCGGCAGCTCCGCAGGATACGGTACCCGAACGAGTCGGCTCCCTCACCGATTTCGCCCGGTCTCGCAGTCTCGAGCCTGCACGCTACGAATTTCCCTCCGCACCCTCTCGAGGGAGTCCTCGCCTCGAACGATCGGCATGGCGTCCTGTCGAAGGGCGATCGACTGCCATGGGCGTCGGGTTCCGGGTCTCGCCTCGTCGGCAATGGCCGGTGGAGCGCTGGACGCAGTGGAAGGTACGTGCGGTCAGGTAGCGACGGTACAGGTTGACTGCCGCTGCGCCGCATGTCCGAACCCGCACGCTTCTCTCCTGCACTGAAGCGCGTTATACCCCTGACAGCGCAGGCCGAGAGGAGGGGCCCGATGTTCGCCGACCATTTCCGCACCATGGCCGCCTACAACCGCTGGGCGAACGGGCGCCTGTACGGAGCCTGCCGGGAACTCGGGGATTCCGAGCGCAAGCGAGACCGGGGGGTCTTCTTCGGCTCGATCCACAACACGTTGAACCACATTCTGGTCGGCGACCGCATCTGGCTCGGGCGAATCGAGGGGCGGGACGTGAGCGGCCCAGCGCTGGACGCCATCCTGTACGACGACTTCGACGCGCTGGAAGCGGCGCGCGGCGCAGAGGACGACCGGCTCGACCGAGTGCTGGCCGGCATCGGCGAGGACCGCATGGCCGGTGCGCTCAGCTACGCCAATCTGGCGGGCGAGGCCCAGCGCACGCCCATGCGGCTGGTCTGGACGCATCTCTTCAACCATCAGACGCATCATCGCGGCCAGACGCACGGCATGTTGAGCCAGGCCGGCCTCGACCCGCCGTCTCTCGACCTGATCTACTATCTGCAATCGCTCTGACGCCCACCCTGGTGAATACCCCGCCCCCATAGCCTGCCGAACGATATGCGTGGTCCTGTAGCGGGGCGCACCCCGATCTCGTCGACAGAACGTAGGGCGGCTGACGTGTCGGTGGGGTTGAGGAACGAACCGACGACGGCCCAGTCGCCATATCCGAATTGGGCGGCGACATTCTCCCAGTAGCCGGGACCGAAATGGACGATCTCCATTTCGTCGCCGGGAGGTGTTTCGTCGCTGGTCACGGTTTGAGCGCCGCTTCCATCCTGACCGCCCACTCCCGGCCAGTGCGCAAGTCGCTCTTGGTAATTCTCGGAAGATCGCGGAACGCGAGCCGGGACACTCGCTTCCGCGTGCCATCGGCCGAGCGCTCGTACCCGATCACCCAGCGAAAGAAGCTGCCGACGACCGAACGAGCAGCGTCGCGCTCGGAGATTTCCTCCATGGGAATGACGGCCTCTTCGGTCTCGTGTTCCCGGCCGGCCGTCAACTCGACCAGCCTCGCCACGAACTCTTCCTCCTCGATTTCGACGACGTACCCTTCCCACTCCTGCAAGGCATGGAGCGTCGGCCTCATCAGTAACCGAGGCGAGGGCGGCGGAATGCTCGCCAGCGGGGCGGTGTCCGCGCTCTTTGGCGCACGGGGCGGGTCGTGCTGGGTACTCGCGGACGTCTTCTCCCGGAGCGAGGGGTTCGACTCGCTATGCCGTTTCGCCATAGCCTGCCGTACCGCCTCGCTAGTTTCTGACCTCGCGAGTTCGGCCTTGTCGCCGGTATCCTCGGAGTGCGCATCCGGGCGCCTTCCCGCCGCCGACCGACCGGATTGCCCCGTGGTTGCCTCCGACCCGTCCGTCGCCAAACCCATTACGTGATCGACAACGGCGACCGCCCGGCGGAGGGACAACTCGAAGTCATGCTCGAGAAACTCGTCAAGCTGTGCGCGACCGTCGCTCTCTGCCGCCGTGCAGTCGATCGTAAAGTGATCGGTGACGCGAACGTGGATCCCCGCCCTATCCTCGCCAACCAACCCGGATCCTCCTACCGTCACGTTGATCCGTCCGCGCGGGTGCCTACCCTCCGACCGGGATCGCCTCGGGGTGAGCGACGACAATCCACCTTGATCTCCGCCCAATTGCGGCCACTTGGCGCATCCGCCCCACGGTTCCACCAACGTCGGCAGCTTGCAGACTCTATCTCGTGCGGCAGCGTTCGGCGCTCGAAAATGGACGTCGCGGTTGATGCCGAGCGCCCTGATTGGCGTAAGAGGCAGCAGTTCTCCGAACACACGGAGTACGAGATCGCGTACCCGAATATGCGGGGCCTGCTGCGTCGCGGCCTGGAAACTGTCGGAATCGACGTGAAGCTGAAGCCACTCCGTGGAGAACGCCGTCCATCCGGGACAAGCGGTCTGAAGATCGGCGTTCTCCGCAGCGGCTCGCGGGAGGATTTCGTGCAGGGCGAACCAGGCCGGCGTGAAGATCGCCGGATTGAAGTTGCCCAGAAGCACGACGCTCACGCCGCCGAAACCCGGCTCAATCCGCATCGTGCCTCCTCGACCGCCTCTTCGGCTCCTTCAGCAGGCACCTTAGCGCGGACATCCCCCATCGGGAACGCTTGCGGTGCATCGCCACGTGTCGGAAACGTTGGGGCGGCTGCGCATCGGTACCATGGTGCGGGCCAGTCGGAGCGCCAAGTCTTCCGTCAGCGCCTTGCCGCGCCTTGCCGCATCGGTCGACTCCCCGAGCCTGTCGCCCGCCCGTAACATCCGGCGCTCCACCAAGTCGAAACTGCGACCTCTCAGCCCGGCTGTTTCGCGGTGGTTATGGGTTCGAGCCGAGTCGTCTGCGCCCTGAGCACATTTGACCCTGCAGCCCCGATGACTTACCTTGACAGACGGAAGCCTCGATGGGTTGCTGATGGATCAGGAGTCGCCGGCTTGAGCACCAGCATCACGGCCCGCTATTTCCATCCCGGCGACAAGTCCTGGCTGCGTCGCGAGGCGCGCCTAATCGGCGTCTCGATTGAGGAGTTGGTCCGCTGACTGATCCAAGCGAAGCGGACCAGAACCGGGTGCCTGCCCAGGCCGTCCGATTCCGTCGCGGGACATTTCGGGGAGGAACACGGCATCGAGGTGCCGGCCCCACCTCGACTTGGCTACGAGCCGCTTTCCCTTTTCGCCGGGGACCCGGAGTGATCGATCTACTCGGCTGGGTGATCGACACACACGATGTGTCCGAAACGATGCGCCTACGGCCTGAGCCGCGCGCCGCTGTGGCAGGTCGGCATGGATGACAGCAACCGGTTCTTCGACCGCCCGATCCTCAATTCGCCTTATGGGCCCCCGGCGCAACACTGGGAACTGGACAGTAGCGGACAGCCTACAAATCGGATCATTAATTGGCGCCGCCGGGTCTCCTTTGTCTCGGCGATACCGAGGTCGCGCAAGAACAGGCTTGGAACGCAACTGAAATTCGACACAGAGCCGGAGATACCTGGGTACGATAATCAGCAATATGAACTGGCTGAGACCGTCAACCGTGTTCGCTATGAAGTCAATCGCTGGCGCGAGTTGCCTGAGGCGGCGTGGAGGGTGACACCAGAGACAGCGAGCCTGCTGCGCCACTGGCGCCACCACCAGTTCAACCGGTTCCGCCCGTTTTTCTGTCAGGTCGAAGCGGTAGAAACGGCGATCTGGCTGACTGAGGTCGCACCGTCGCAAGGCGGTGCCGGCAGGAGTTTGCTCGATGACCTCAAAGCGGCGAGCGAGCAAGCGAACCCGGGCCTCGCCCGGCTGGCGCTGAAGCTCGCGACCGGCGCCGGCAAGACCGCCGTCATGGCCATGCTGATCGCCTGGCAAACCGTCAACGCCGTCCGCCGACCGAACAGCCGGCGCTTCACCCGGGGCTTCCTGGTGGTCACCCCCGGTATCACCGTCAAGGACCGGCTCCGCGTTCTCCAGCCCAACGACCCGGACAGCTACTATCGTAGCCGCGAACTGGTGCCGGACGGCATGCTGGGCGATCTCAGCCGGGCGAAGATCGTCATCACCAATTTCCACGCCTTCAAGTGCCGCGAGACGATGGCGGTCACAAAGGCCGGGCGCGCCCTTCTTCAGGGTCGCGGTCCCGCGCTGCAGTCGCTGGAGAGCGAGGGGCAGATGCTGCAGCGGGTCATGCCCGACCTCATGGGAATGAAGAACGTGCTGGCGCTGAACGACGAGGCGCATCATTGCTACCGCGAGAGGCCCCCGGAAGAAGAAGACGAAGGCCAACCGACCGGCGACGACCGCAAGGAGGCCGAGAAGAACCGCGAGGCCGCACGGCTCTGGATCTCCGGGTTGGAAGCGGTCAAGAGAAGGATCGGTCTCGCGCGCGTGATCGACCTTTCCGCCACGCCCTTCTTCCTGCGCGGCTCCGGCTATGCCGAAGGCACGCTGTTTCCCTGGACGATGAGCGATTTCTCGCTCATGGACGCAATCGAGTGCGGCATCGTCAAGCTGCCGCGCGTGCCGGTGGCCGACAATATCCCCGGCGGCGACATGCCGAAATTCCGCAATCTCTGGGAGCATATCCGCAAGGACATGCCCAAGAAGGGCCGCGGCAAGGGAGACGGCCTCGACCCCCTGAAGCTGCCGGTGCCGCTGCAGACGGCGCTCGAAGCGCTCTACGGCCATTACGAGAAGACCTTTGCGAGCTGGCAGGAGGCAGGCATCGAAGCGCCGCCCTGCTTCATCGTGGTGTGTAACAACACCGCGACCTCAAAGCTGGTCCATGACTATATTTCCGGCTTCCAGCGCGAGAATCCGGACGGGTCCGAAACGCTGGAGAACGGCCGTCTGGCTCTGTTCCGTAATTTCGACGAGCACGGGAACCGGCTCGCTCGCCCGCATACCTTATTAATCGACAGCGAACAGCTGGAATCGGGCCAGGCGCTCGACCGGAACTTCCGCGCCGCGGCGGCCGACGAGATCGAACGCTTCCGGCGCGAGATCGTCAAGCGCACGGGCGACCCCCAGCAGGCCGAGAAGCTTTCCGACGAGGACCTGCTGCGCGAGGCGATGAACACGGTCGGCAAGCCCGGTCGGCTCGGTGGCGAGACCCGCTGCGTAGTGTCCGTGTCGATGCTGACGGAAGGTTGGGACGCCAATACGGTGACGCATATCCTGGGCGTGCGCGCCTTCGGCACCCAGCTGCTGTGCGAGCAGGTAGTCGGCCGGGCTCTCCGCCGCCAGTCCTACGACCTGGATGGCGAGGGCCTGTTGCCGGTCGAATATGCCGACGTTCTGGGCATTCCGTTCGACTTCACCGCGAAACCCGTGGTTGCGCAACCGCAAACGCCGCGCAAGGTGGTGCAGGTACAGGCCATCAGCCCTGAGAGGGATGCGTGCGAGATACGCTTCCCGCGTGTCGCCGGCTATCGCGTCGAGCTGCCGGAAGACCGGTTGCAGGCCACCTTCGACGCCGATTCGACACTGGAACTGACTCCCGCCCTGGTCGGCCCCTCGATCACCCGCAATGAAGGCATCATCGGGGAGGGCGTCAGTCTCAACCTCGAGCATACCGGCGATCTCAGGCGCTCAACTCTTCTGTTCCATCTGACCAAGCGGCTGCTAGAGACGAAGTGGCGCGATTCGGGAGAGGAGCCGAAGCTGCATCTGTTCGGCCAACTCAAGCGGATTGCACGCGAATGGCTCGACCACCACCTTGTTTGCAAAGGCGGGACCCGGCCGGCTCAACTCATGTATCTGGAGCTCGCAGACATGGCCTGCGAGCGCATCACCCAGGCGATCATCGAGCGCCATCTGGACGAGCGGCCGGTCAGGGTCAGGGCCGTGCTCGACCCCTATAACCCGGTCAGCTCGACCCGCCATGTCCGCTTCACGACCTCGAAGCAAACGCTCTGGAAGACAGATGCGAGGCGCTGCCACATCGACCATGTTGTCTGCGACAGCGACTGGGAGGCCGAGTTCTGCCGTGTCGCCGAGGCGCATCCGCGCGTCCGCGCTTACGCCAAGAATCACAACGTTGGCCTAGAAGTACCCTACCGTGTCGGTACCGAAGCGCGGACCTACATCCCCGACTTCATCCTGCGCGTGGATGACGGGTGGGGCAAGAACGACCTGCTGCATCTGGTTGTAGAGATTAAGGGCTATCGCAACGAAGCCGCTAAGGACAAGAAAGCGACCATGGAGACCTACTGGGTGCCGGGCGTGAACAGCCTCGGGACCTTTGGCCGCTGGGCCTTCGCCGAGTTCACAGACGTCTATGAGATTGAAGCGGAGTTCCGCAGTCTGATCGAGCGGTTTCTCTCGCCGGACCACATACTGCCACTTGCCACAAGCCCAACAGACATACACAGCATCGGGAAGGTGTCGTGACCTGGAACAGCGAGCAAGTGCTGGACCAGATAGAACTCGGCGAGGACAGTCACGTCGAGTTCAAGGAAGTCACATTCGCCGGAAACCGCGTCCGGGAGCCTCGTCGCGAGGTGATCGCCGACGAGTTGGCCGTATTCGGCAATGCTACCGGCGGCACGCTGATCTTCAGTGTGTCGGACACCGGTATTGTGCAACCGCTGAACCGACAGCGGATGGATGCGCTTGAAGAATTTGTCAGCGAGATTTGCGCCGACAGCATCAAACCGGGTTTGCCCTTCGAAACCCAAAGACTCAAATTGCCGGACGGTTCGTCGGTTCTGATCGTCGAAGTCGAACAGGGTGCAGTGGTTCACCTACGGGACGATGATACTGGCAAGCCGCGCATCACCATTGCCGGCGCGCTTCTGTGCACCGAGCGCCCGGAAGCACATATGCGCGGCGCAGTCACCGAAGCGGTTCGCTACCACGGCACCGTGCAAGGCCACGCCGGTCAGCATGATTCGAAGACGATCAACGGCCCTCTCGACCGGCAGACAACCGATGCCGTCAACTTCGTCCGGCTAAACTCTCGGGTGTCGGCTCGCAAGGAGCCCGGTCGAGTGGAGATGCCGCAATTCAGTCTTCAGGCCGTTTTCGAAACTGTCGTGAATGCAGTAGTGCACCGCGAATACGCTATCAAGAACGCGAAGATACGCCTCTTCATCTTTGATGATCGCCTGGAGTTACATTCTCCGGGTGCGCTGCCTAACACACTGTCCATTGAGGCTATGCCAGCGCGTCAAGTGACCCGAAATGAAACGCCGGCGTCCGCTCTTCACTGGCTTGAGATCGGCGATGTCCCAGGCTCTGGAGACCGACAATATTTCCTGGAAGAGCGTGGTGAAGGTGTACCTATTATGTATGAGGAGGCGCACGATCTGACCGGGCAGTATCCCCGGTTCGAACTGCTCGACAATGCCGAGTTGCGGTTGACCCTGCCTTCTTCCCGGCCGCCGACGGTGGGCATCGAAGGCGAAGTATCGGTATCCGCAAACGGGCAACTGCTTGCGAGGGTGCAGGTCGTCGCGCTCTATCCGAACAAGACGTGGATGGAACTGACGACTGACGCTTCGGGCCGGGCCGTGTTTGGGTTCCACTCGGAGCTGCCCATCACTGCATTCTGTGCCGCGCCGGGCTATCGTGGGTGCGTAACGCACGATTGGCGGCCACCGCAACCGCTTGCTGTAGCACTCAAGCTGTTGCCATCAGGCGGCTCGACCATATTCACCGAACAGACCGGCCATGTTCCGGGATTGACAGGGCGGCTGAACCCCATCCTCGACGATCTGGACCGCATGTATCTGCATGCATCTAGTGTCACCATCGACGAAGGCAAGCCACAGCCCGTTCACTTCAAACTGAAACAACCGTTGCAACTCACGGATGTCAACGGGTTCGAACGGATCGTCCGGTTCATCGACATGATCGGCAAGTCGGCGTTGCTGGAATACGAACCCGCTGAGTCGGCGCCGCACCGGGAGGACACGAAATGAGAAGGGATTACTGCACCGACACCGGCGGGAGCGGCTGAGCCATGGCGCGCGTATCGGTGGAGACGATCACGCATGGGCAGGCGTCGCGGCGGAATATTCCGCCGGCGGAGTTTCATGCAGTCATATCGGAGGAGGAGAAGGCGTCAGTTCGGGTGGCGTATGAGCGGCGCAACCCGGACCTGGATCCGCAACTAGTTTGGCGCGGCAAGGATGCGCAGGATGCCGCCGACCTGTTGGTGCAGGCGCCACCGCTCTACATCCAGGAGAAGCTGCACCCCAAAGTGTTGATCGACGACCTGCTGCGCCAGTCAAAGCACCGTCGCGTAGAGGCCGGGCAAGAGGTACCGGACCTGTTTGCGGACTTCAACGGTCTGCCGGACGAGACGGCGAAGACCGAGTTCTACAAGCACGACGCCAACTGGTCCAACCGCATGATCCTCGGCGACAGCCTGAAGGTAATGGCTTCGCTGGCCGAGCGTGAGGGGCTGCGCGGCAAGGTGCAATGCATCTATATTGACCCGCCCTACGGCATTCGTTTTAACTCCAACTTCCAATGGTCCACCACCAGCCGAGACGTGAAGGACGGCAAGACCGAGCACATCACCCGCGAGCCCGAGCAGGTCAAGGCCTTCCGCGACACCTGGCGCGACGGCATCCATTCCTATCTCACCTACCTACGCGACCGACTAACCGTGGCACGGGATCTGCTGACGGAGAGCGGATCGGTGTTCGTGCAGATTGGCGACGAGAATGTCCATCGCGTGCGGGCGCTGATGGATGAAGTGTTTGGGGAAGAAAATCTTGTATCAACAATAGCATATGCGAAGACGACCGGATTCTCTGGGTCTCATTTGTCGTCTGTTTACGATCATTTGCTTTGGTACACAAAGTCGATCACCCGACTAAAATATCGACCATTGTTTGACAACAAAGTGGCGGCTTCTGAAGGAGCGTCAAAATATAAGCCCGTTGCTTCTATTCGTGCATTATCTGGTTCCACCTTTGATCGGACGCGCCTTGCGACGTCAGATCAGCTGACGTCGCAAGGCGCGTCCGTAAACTCTGATCAGCTGTTTCGATTTCAAGGCGTTGACCATTTTCCACGGGCGGGACTTCATTGGAAGACAACTGTCGATGGAATGGGAAAGCTATCAAGAGCGGGTAGGATTGTTCGCGAGGGAGCGTCAATTCGGTATGTACGTTTTTTGGATGATTTTGCTGTTGTTGCTCGAACTAACATATGGCTGGACATTGGAGGTATTCAAAGCCGCACTGATCCGAAAATTTATGTCGTTCAGACTGCCATTGAGACTATAAAGCGCTGCATTTTGATGACCACCGATCCTGGCGATCTTGTGTTGGATCCGACATGTGGTTCCGGCACCACCGCCACTGTCGCCGAGCAATGGGGGCGGCGCTGGATAACCATCGACACATCTCGGGTTGCTCTCGCTCTGGCACGGACGCGAATCATGGGGGCTCGCTATCCGTGGTATCAGCTCACCGACAGCCCGGAAGGCAAGCAAAAGGAAGCAGAGATTGCGCGTCGCGTGCCAACCGAAGCACCTACTTGGGGCGACATACGACAGGGTTTCGTCTACGAGCGGGTGCCGCACATTACACTCAAGTCCATCGCCAACAATGCGGAGATCGACGTAATCTACAAACAGAGGCAGAAGGCTATTGACGAATGTTTATTTGCGCTGAACGAGTATTTGCAGGGCTTCTCGAATGACCGCACTAAAGGGGGGAGGGAGATTGCATTCCTTGTCACGGTGGGTGGGCGCAACGGAACCCAGATCAACTTCGGCGCTCCGGATGGGAAGACCGTCACCATGCCTTCGGGCGAGACAGCGCCCGCCAATGTCTTGCTGGAATGGGAAGTCCCGCGCGACCGCCCGGATGACTGGCCGCCGGACACCGAATACCTGCTCGCCGAATTCTGGGAGGCGCGCATCGCCCGGCAGCAGGAGATCGACGCCTCCATCGCCGCCAGGGCAGATACCGAGTATCTCTATGACAAGCCCTATGAGGACAAGGCCCGCATCCGTGTCGCCGGCCCGTTCACGGTCGAGAGCCTGGCGCCGCACCGGATGCTGGCCGTGGACGAGCATGACGAACTATTCGAAGGGCTGGCGGACAGAAAGCTCGGCTATGGCGAGGCGCCGGACTTCGCCGAGACGATCCTGGAGAACCTGAAGACCGCCGGCGTGCAGCAAACGCACAAGGAGGACCGTATCGACTTCTCCTCCCTCACACCTTGGCCCGGCCACTATATCGCTGCCGAAGGCCACTATACCGAGGGCGGCGGGGAGACCGGCGCCACCCGCCGCGCCGGGATCTTCATCGGCTCGGAATTCGGCACCGTCGCCCGCCCGGACCTGGTTGCAGCGGCACGCGAGGCGGCCGACGCCGGCTTCGACGTGCTCATCGCCTGCGCCTTCAGCTATGACGCCCACGCCGCCGAGTTCGAGAAGCTCGGCCCCGTCCCCGTCCTCAAGGCGCGCATGAACGCAGACCTTCACATGGCCGGCGAACTCAAGAACACCGGCAAGGGCAATCTGTTCGTCATCTTCGGCGAGCCGGATATCGACATTCTGGAGGAAGCGGACGACGCCATCCAGGTGCGCATCAACGGCGTGGACGTCTACCACCCCAATTCGGGCGAGGTGCGCAGTGACGGCCCCAAGGGGATCGCCTGCTGGTTTATCGATACCGACTATAACGAGGAGAGCTTCTTCGTCCGCCACGCCTATTTCCTCGGCGCGAACGATCCCTACAAAGCGCTGAAGACGACGCTGAAGGCCGAGATCGACGCTGAGGCCTGGGCCAGCCTGAACTGCGCCACCTCCCGCCCCTTCCCCAAACCCGCCTCCGGCCGCATCGCCGTCAAGGTTATCAACCATCTGGGGGATGAAGCGATGAAGGTGTTTCGAGTTTGAACCCCGCCGCACAGGACCCGGAGACCGGAAATGGCTAGCGCCACGCAGTTGAAGGCGTTGCTGCAATCGCATTTGGAGGGCGATGACGACCGCTTCTTCTCGGTCGCCATGCAGGTCGCGGCCCATGAGGCGAAACTCGGCCACGGCAAGCTCGCCGAAGAACTGCGGGCGATCATCGACAATGCCAAGCGTCGGCGCGGCGCGGTTTCGCCGGTACCGCTCGCCAAGCCGCGCGGCGAGCTGGCGGGACTGCTCGAGGCGAGCTATCCGAAGGCGAGGTTGGGCGACATGATCCTCGCCAAAACGCTTGGCGAACAAGTTCGCCGCGTGATCCGCGAGCAGCGCCACGCCGGTCGGATTCTGGAACACGGCCTCGCGCTCCGGCGCAAGCTGCTGCTGCTGGGGCCGCCTGGCACCGGCAAGACGCTGACTGCGTCCATCCTCGCCGGCGAGCTCAGCCTGCCGCTCCTGCAAGTCCGGCTCGACGGTCTCATCACCCGGTTCATGGGGGAAACCGCCGCCAAGCTGCGGCAGATCTTCGACGCCACCGGGCAGACGCGCGGCGTCTATTTCTTCGACGAATTCGATGCGATCGGCGCCGAGCGTGCGCTGGCCAACGATGTCGGCGAAATCCGCCGGGTGCTGAACAGCTTCCTGCAGATGATCGAGCAGGACCGCTCGCACAGCCTGATCATCGCCGCGACCAACCATGCGGGGCTGCTCGACACTGCCCTGTTCCGACGCTTCGACGATGTGCTGCATTACGAGCTGCCGGACCGGTCGCAGGCCGCACAACTGCTGGAGGCGCGCCTCTCCGGCAGCGCAGCGAAGCAGGTTTGCTGGCTGGAGCTCGCCCAGGCCGCTGACGGCCTCAGCTATGCGGAAATCGACCGTGCCGCGAGTGAGACACTGAAGGACACCTTGATCCGGCGGCGCGCAGATGTCAGGGAAGGGGACATCCGGGCCATGCTTGAAGAGCGCAGGGCCATTGCGAACCGGCTGAACGAAAAGCAAGCGTAGCGCGTGGATATCGGCCCGGCATGGCGAACGGAACCGACGAACGACACCGGCATTTCTTCCTCGACGGCGTAACCGAAACCGAACCTGTTAGGTCCCGGGGCGGCGGTTCCCAAGCGCCGATCCCGGCCAGGGACCGGGCGGAGCATGGCGGGGCGCTGAGAGCCCGGATCGAGGCGCTTCGACCCGACGCCGCTGCCGCGCGAGAGGCACAGCAGGCCGCCGGAATAAACGACGGTCTGGGGCTTTCGGTGAAATTCGAGAGCTTCCCGGACATCGAACTCGCTTTCGAGAGCCTGGCGAGAGAGCGTTCGGGAATCGAACTGCTGAATGTGCGCCATGAGGAAAACCGCACCTGCGCGACGATCTTCGTTCCCGACGGCAAGCTCGATCACTTCGAACGCCTGATAAGCTCCTACCTGGAGGAGAGGCGGGATCGGCGAGGATTTCCTCGGGACATTCAGCGGCTGCTCGATGCGATCCGGGATATCCGGGCCGCGAGCCTCAAGGCGCTCTGGACCGACGATCCCGACACGCTTCCAATTGCCGACGAAGGAAGAATCTGGTGGGAAGTGTGGCTGCCGGTTCGCGGCCAGCGTGACGCGGTTGTTGCCGCCTTCCGGAAACTCGCCGGTGCGCTCGACATGCAGACAGCACCGGGCGAATTGTACTTCCCGGAGCGCGCGGTGTTGCTGGTCCGCGCCTCCCTCGAACAGATGCAGCGCTCCGTTCTCACGCTCAACAGCATTGCTGAATTGCGGCCGCCCAAGGAGAGCGCGGATTGTTTCAACTCCCTCCAGCCCGAGGAGCAGCGGGAATGGCTCGACGATCTACTGAGCCGGACCCGCTTTGCTCCCGATGTCCATGACACGTCGCATGTCTGCCTGCTCGATACAGGCGTCAATATAGGGCACCCGCTGATTGCACCCTCTCTGGCTTCCGACGATATGCATACCGTCGAGCCAGACTGGGGCACCGACGATGCCGATGGCCATGGGACTGGAATGGCGGGCCTAACACTCACCGGCGACCCTACCGAACTCCTGTCCAACAGCAGTCCCGTGCAAATCGACCATCGTCTCGAATCGGTGAAACTGCTACCGGAGGATGGCGCGGGAGGAAACGATCCCCGTCTTCATGGCTGGCTGACCGAAGAATCTGTCGCTCGCCCCGAAGTCACCGCGCCCTCCAGGCTACGGGTCTTCGGGTTGGCCGTCACGGCGCGGGACAATCAGGATCGAGGCCGTCCCTCCGCCTGGTCGGCAGTGTTCGATTCCCTAGCGGCGGATGTCGACGAACACGGCTCCGACCCGCGCTTGCTGATCGTCTCCGCCGACTATGTCGAGGATCCGGACGCCTGGCGCCGATATCCGGATAGCGACGACACCGACAGCGTGTACGACCCGGCACAATCCTGGAACGCGCTCACTGTTGGTGCCTACACACAGTTCGTCACGATTACGGAATCCGACGCCGACGATTTGAAGCCCATAGCCCCGCGCGGCGCTCTCAGCCCGTTCAGCACCACTTCGCTGACTTGGAAGCCGGACTGGCCCTTCAAGCCCGATGTCGTGTTCGAAGGCGGGAACGCGGCGGACGATTCTCTGAGCGCAGTCTGGATACCCAGCCTGAGCCTGCTGACCGCCCTTCACCAACCTACCCAGCGCCTTTTGACGACCACAAACGCTACCAGTGCCGCGACCGCGCTGGCGTCTCGCTTCGCCGCCCAGGTGATGGCTGTCTATCCGGACCTCTGGCCGGAAACTGTCCGCGCCCTGATCGTGCATGCGGCGGAGTGGACGGATGCCCAGAAACGCATGTATCGGCCACCGGGGACAACGCCGTCCAAAGCAGACTATGTGCGTTTGCTTCGGGGCTGCGGCTTCGGCGTCCCCAATCTGGATCGCGCACTGTGGACCGTCGCCAACTCGCTTATCATGATCGTTCAGGGAAATGTGAATCCGTTAAGGAGAGAGCCGGGAAGGAACCCGGTGACTCGCGACATGCACCTCCACAATTTGCCATGGCCGACCGAGATCCTCGAAGATCGGGGAGAAACGCAGGTCGAGATGCGCGTGACGCTCTCCTACTTGATCGAACCCAACCCTTCGGGGCCCTTCGGCCCGTGGCGTCCGCTCCCGCTACCGATATCAGTCCCACGGCCTCCGCTTCTACGTGAAACGAACGTCGGAGGCGCTGGACGCCTTCCGCGGCCGTGTCAATGCCGCAGCGCGGGACGAAGAGGCGGGAACCAGCAGGGGCGAAGGGGACCCGGCGTGGCTGATCGGTTCGCAAGCTCGCCACCGGGTCTCGTTGCATGGAGATATCTGGCGGGGCTCTGCCGCCGACCTCGCCAGTCGCGGACACATCGCGATCTTTCCTGCCCTCAGCTGGTGGAAAACCCGGCCGGCACTGGAGCGATACGACAGAGCGGTGCGATACGCTCTGGCGGTCAGCATCAAAGCGCCGGAAGCCGATATCGATTTGTACGCCGAAGTGGCGAACCGGATCGGCGTCGGGATCGCCATCGGGAGTTGACATGCAGTTCCTGATCGCCGCCAGCTTTACGGACAGCTTGGCGAGGCTGATCGGTGCGGAGCAAAAGATCGCCAAGACGACGGCGTTCGACCTGCAGATGGACCCGTCGGCCCCCGGTCATTCGTTTCACAAGCTCGATCGCGCCCGCGACCCTAACTTCTGGTCGGTGAGGGTTGGCCGCGACATCCGCCTGATCGTGCATCGCACCAAGGCGAGTATGATGCTCGCCTTTGTCGGCCACCACGATGCAGCCTATCGATGGGCCGAGCGTCGGCGTATCGAGACGCATCCGAAGACCGGCGCGGCCCAGATCGTCGAAATCCGGGAGACCGTGCGCGAGACTGCGATCCGGCAGCCCGTTCAGTCGGACGACTTGGCGCCGGAGGGTGCAGCCGCCAAGGCAGGTCTCTTCGTGGCAATATCCGACGATGACCTGCTGAGCTACGGCGTTCCCCAGGAGTGGCTTCAGGAAGTCCGCGAGGCCGACGAGGATTCGCTGCTCGAACTTGCCGACCACTTGCCGGCCGAGGCCGCCGAGGCGCTGCTCCAGCTCGCAACCGGCGGCGTGCCTGAGCGGCCGACACATACAAAGGTCACCGACGATGCGTTCGACCATCCCGACGCACGGCGCCGGTTCCGCATCGTCGAGAACCGCGAGGAGCTGGAACGAGCGCTCGAATTTCCTTGGGAGAAGTGGACCGTCTTCCTGCACCCGGCCCAGCGCCGATTGGTGGAGCGCGACTATGGCGGTCCCGCCCGTGTGGCGGGTTCCGCCGGCACCGGGAAGACCATCGTAGCGCTGCACCGGGCGGTCCATCTTGCCCGCACACATTCGGATGCCCGGGTTCTGCTCGCCACGTTCTCCGACACGCTCGCCAGCGCGCTGCGCGTAAAGCTGCGCCGACTGATTCACAAGCAGCCAAGCCTGGCGGAGCGCATTGAAGTCGATTCGATCGGCGCGGTCGCGCTGCGTCTCTACACGGTCAGCTTCGGCGCGCCTGCCCTGGCTTCCGAAGAACTGCTGCGTGAACTGATCGAGCGGGCCGCTGCCGAAGTCGAGGGACACAGGTTCGGCACCCATTTCCTCTGGACCGAGTGGAACCGGGTAGTCGATGCGTGGCAGCTTGAGAGCTGGCCGGAATATCGAGATGTCCTGCGGCTTGGCCGCAAGACGCGGCTGGCCGAGGCACAGCGTTCCCTGCTCTGGTCGATCTTCTCCAAAGTGCGGGCAGGGCTTGCCGAGCGCCAGCGCCTTACCGAGGCCGGCATGTTGCGGCGCCTGGAACGGCACTTTCAGGTGGCAACGCGTCGGCCCTTCGCATTCTGCGTTGTCGATGAGGCCCAGGATATCGGCGTTGGCGAACTGCGCCTGCTTGCGGCGCTGGGCCGGGATCGGCCAGACAGCCTGTTCTTTGCCGGCGATCTCGGCCAGCGCATCTTCCGAACGCCATTCTCCTGGCGGGCCCTCGGCGTGGATGTGCGCGGGCGGTCCCACAGCCTGCGGATCAACTATCGGACCTCTCACCAGATCCGCCGACAGGCTGACCGGTTGCTGGACGGAGAACTCGCCGATGTCGACGGCATTGCCGAACGGCGGGACGGCACGGTTTCCGTGTTCAACGGCGCGGAGCCGCAGATCGCCATTTTTAACTCGGAGGAAGAGGAGAGCGCGGCGATCGCGGAATGGCTCGGCGAACGGGTGCAGGAGGGCTTCGCGCCACATGAGATGGGAGTGTTCGTCCGCTCCGTTGCCGAACTGGCGCGAGCCGAACGGGCGATCCGCGCCGCCGCACTGGTGCCGACGCCGCTGGACGGCGTCGCGAACGTCGCATCCGGCAAGGTCGCCGTCGGCACCATGCATCTGGCCAAGGGACTGGAGTTTCGCGCCGTCGTGCTTTCCGCCTGCGACGATGAGGTGTTGCCTCTGCAATCCCGGATCGAGAGCATCGCCGACGAAGCCGACCTCGCCGACGTCTACGAGACCGAACGCCATCTGCTCTATGTCGCTTGCACACGCGCAAGAGACCGCCTGCTGGTGACCGGAGTCGCCCCCGCTTCGGAGTTCTTGGACGACCTCCAGACCGGTGCCTGACGCCCCATCCCCTTCTTGACCCGCGAATGCGGCGCTCGTCCGGACGAAGGGCGGCAGCCAGACATGCGCTGGCATTGAACCTCAATTGATTCCCAATAGATTCCCAGCGCCCTTCCCGGCTAAATTCAGACAACAGAAAACCCCTCGAAAACACAGTGTTTACAAGGGGCTGTTTGGTTGCAGGGGCAGGATTTGAACCTGCGACCTTCAGGTTATGAGCCTGACGAGCTACTGCCGCTCCACCCACGCGACCAAAACTCTACCGCACCGCCCCGACAAGCGCAACCCCTCCCTATGCGCTCGGGCGCATCTCGCCCGGGCGCATCGCGCAGCCGGAACGACGCAGGAGGACGGCTTCGCAACGCCCGAAGCACTACGTGACGGCCTCGCAGCCAAAGCGGCGCCGTGACTACTCGCCCCCAACCTGCATGTCGTCCTCTCTCGGTGCCCGGCCCGCCTTTCGCTGAACGAGACCCGGTGCCTGCCCGGCGGAAGCGGCGACGCAAGCGGCAGATCGCGCAAAGGTCCTCCCGTGTCCGACCTCCGCTGTTGCCCGGCGGGTGGGTCGTCGGTCGCGTTCCCGACCGCGCCGTTCCGCATCGCCGTCGACCGTCCCCCGTTTCTTCCTGTGCCCGGTCGCTTGCGCTCACCGCCTTTCGCTTCCACAATCCACCCGCCGGAACCGCTCTTTCCGAGCCTTTCGGCTTTGGCGGACACCGCTGCGGATTCGAACCCTTCGCGCCCCGGAGTCCGGGGACTCGGCGCCGGTTCCGCGGCCAACAGGAGCAACATCGGAATGAAACGAACCGGAACTCTACTCGCCGCGCTCTCCGCGGCGGCACTTCTCGCCGGCCAGGCCGCTGCCGAGGTCTCGCCCGGCATCGCCTACGGCCTCGGCGGCAAGTTCGACAAGTCGTTCAACGAGGGCGTATGGAACGGCGCCCAGCGGTTCACCGCCGACACCGGCGTCGAGATCCGCGACTTCGAGGTGCAGACCGACTCGCAGCGCGTGCAGGCGCTGCGGAACTTCGCCCGCCGGGGTCAGGACCCGATCCTGGCCGTCGGCTTCCAGTACACCTCCTCGCTGGAGAAGGTTGCGCCCGAGTTTCCCGACACCCGCTTCGCCATCATCGACGCGGTGATCGACATGCCCAACGTCCAGTCCATCGTGTTCAAGGAACAGGAGGGCTCGTTCCTGGTCGGCGTGCTTGCCGCGATGGCGGCGGAGAGCGGCAAGGTCGGTTTCGTCGGCGGCATGGACGTGCCGCTCATCCGGCGGTTCGCCTGCGGCTACGTGCTCGGGGCGCGCCACGCCGATCCCGACGTCGAGATCTACCAGAACATGACCGGCACCACCGGCGCGGCCTGGAACGATCCGGTCAAGGGCGGCGAGCTCGCGAAGTCGCAGTTCGACCGGGGCGCCGACGTGGTCTTCCACGCCGCCGGCGGCACCGGACTCGGCGTGCTGCAGGCGGCTGCGGACGCCGGCAAGCTGGGTATCGGGGTCGATTCCAACCAGAACCATCTCCATCCCGGCAACGTGCTCACCTCGATGATCAAGCGCGTGGACGTGGCGGCCTACAGGATGTTCGAATCGGCCATGAACGGCGAATGGGAGGCCGGGCTGGTCAGTCTCGGCCTCGCCGAGGACGGCGTCGGCTGGGCGCTCGACGAGCACAACGAGGCGCTGGTCACCCCGGAGATGCGCGAGGCGGTCGAGGCGGCCGCCGAGCGGATCCGCTCGGGCGGCATTCGCGTTCACGACTACATCGCCGACGGTGATTGCCCCGTGAGCTGAACGCGGCGGCCGGCGCCTGCGCGATGGCCCGGGACGGGGATCCCGCGGCGCCGGCCGTCGAGCTTCGCGGCATCGACAAGGTTTTCGGGGCGGTCCACGCCAACCGGAACGTCGATCTGGTCGTGCGGTCCGGCACGATCCACGGTCTTGTCGGCGAGAACGGCGCCGGCAAGACCACCTTGATGAGCATCCTCTACGGGTTCTATCAGGCGACGAGCGGCGAGATCCTGATCGGCGGCCGGCACCGGCCGATCCGGTCGAGCCAGGACGCGCTGGCGGCCGGCATCGGCATGGTCCACCAGCACTTCATGCTGGTCGACACCTTCACCGTGATCGAGAACGTGATCCTGGGCGCGGAGGGCGGGCCGCGTCTCGCGCCGGGCATGCGCCGCGCACGGGCGGAGCTGGGGCGGCTCGAGCGCGACTACGGGCTCGAAGTGCCGCTGGACGCGCTGGCCGGAGACCTGCCGGTCGGGCTTCGCCAGCGGGTCGAGATCCTGAAGGCGCTCTATCGCGGCGCCGAAATCCTCATCCTGGACGAGCCGACCGGCGCGCTGACGCCCCAGGAGGCGAGCCATCTCTTCCGGATTCTCCGGCGCCTGAAGGAACAGGGAAAGACCGTCGTCCTGATCACCCACCGGCTGCGGGAGATCATGCAGGTCGCGGACCGGGTGTCGGTCATGCGCAAGGGCGAGATGGTGGCCCATCTGGACGTGGCGGACACCACCGTGGACGAACTCGCGGAGCTGATGGTCGGGCGCAGGGTCCGGCTCGGCGCCGACCGGTCGGCCTCCGCGCCTGGCGCCGAACGGCTCCGGGCCGAGGGCCTGCGCGTGACGGACGAGCAGGGCGTGGCGCGGCTCGAAGACGTCTCCTTCTCGGTCCGGACCGGCGAGATCGTCGGCGTCGCCGGCGTCGCCGGCAACGGCCAGAGCGAGCTCCTCGAGGTTCTGGCGGGAATCCGGCCCCTCGCCGGCGGGAAGGTCGAAATCGACGGCCACCTGGCGGCGGGGGGCGGGCTGGAGCGCCGCCGGGAAGGCCTCGCGCACGTGCCGGAGGACCGCCAGCGCATGGGCCTCGTCCTCTCGTTCCGGGCCTGCGAATCCGCCGTTCTCGGCTATCACGACGAGGAGCGGTACGGCCGCTCGTTCCTCCTCGACTGGAACGCCGTCGGCGCCGACACCGAGCGGAAGATGACCTCATTCGACGTGCGGCCGGTCGAACCCCAGGCGATCACCGCGAATTTCTCCGGCGGCAACCAGCAGAAGCTAGTCCTCGCCCGGGAGATCGAGCGGGATCCGGGCGTCCTGCTGGTCGGTCAGCCGACCCGGGGCGTCGACATCGGCGCCATCGAGCTCATTCACCGCCGGCTCCTGGAGCTTCGCGACGCCGGCAAGGCCATCCTTCTCGTGTCCGCCGACCTCGACGAGGTCATGAAACTCGCCGACCGCATCCTGGTCATGTTCGCCGGTCGCATCGTCGGGGAGATGCGGGCGGACGAGGCGACGGAGCGGGAGCTGGGCCTCCTGATGTCGGGCGCCGGCGCCGGGGACCGCGCCGCGTGAGCGCCATGACGGGGCCGACGGCGGGGCTACCTAGATGGGCGGCGCTCGGGGTGCTGCCGGTCGTCAACCTGCTCGCCGCCTTCGCCGCATCGGGACTCCTGGTGTGGCTCATCGGCGAAAATCCCTGGCAGGTGGTGCGGCTTCTGGCCTGGGGCGCGTTCGGCACCACCGAGGCGGTCGGCTACACGCTCTTTTACGCCACCAGCTTCGTCTTCACCGGCCTCGCCGTCGCGGTGGCGTTTCACGGCGGTCTGTTCAACATCGGCGGCGAGGGCCAGGCCTATATCGGCGGGCTGGGCGTCGGCCTCGTGTGCCTGCATCTGGACTTCCTGCCCTTTCTCCTGATCGTGCCGGTCGCCGTCGCCGGCGCGGCGTCGTTCGGCGCCGCCTGGGCCCTCGTTCCGGCCTGGCTCCAGGCCTATCGCGGCAGCCACGTCGTCATCACCACCATCATGTTCAACTTCATCGCGTCGTCGTTGATGATCTACCTCCTGGTGAACCTGATGTCGGTTCCGGGCAACATGCAGCCCGAGACGCGGCCCTTCGCGGAGCATGCGAGGCTGCCGTTCCTGCACGATCTCCTCGGCGCCGTCGGCGTCGAGATCGCCGCGTCGCCGCTGAACTTCGCCTTCGTTCTGGCGCTCCTCGCCTGCGCCGGCGTCTGGGTCTATCTCTGGCACACGCGGGCCGGCTACCGGCTGCGCACGGTCGGACAGAATCCGCAGGCCGCCGTATACGGCGGGATCTCGCCCGCGCGGCAGATCGTCGTCGCGATGACGATCTCGGGGGCGCTGGCCGGCTGCATGAGCCTCAACGAGCTGATGGGCGTGCAGCACCGGGTTCTCCTGGAGTTCAGCGCCGGATTCGGGTTCGCCGGGATCGCGGTGTCGCTGATGGGCCGCAATCACCCCGTCGGCATCGTTCTGGCCGCGGTTCTCTTCGGCGCGCTGTATCAGGGCGGCGCCGAGCTGGCCTTCGAGATCCCGACCATGACGCGGGACATGGTGGTGGTGATCCAGGGGCTGGTGATCCTGTTCACCGGCGCGCTGGAGTTTCTCTTCGCGGCGCCGCTCCGCCGGTCGCTGAAGCGCTTCGCCGGAGGCTGAGATGGAATTCGCCGACCAGATCGTTCTCTTGCTCGATTCGACGCTGCGCCTGTCGGCGCCGCTGCTCCTCGCCGCGCTCGGCGGGCTGTTCTCCGAGCGCGCGGGCGTCATCGACATCAGCCTCGAGGGGAAGATGCTCGCCGCCGCTTTCGCCGGCGCCGCGGCCGCCGCGGTGACCGCGTCCGCCTGGGCGGGGCTCCTGGCCGCGGTCGGCGCCTCGACGGTCCTGGCCCTGATGCATGCCTTCGCCTGCGTCACCCATCGCGGCAACCAGGTGGTGTCGGGCCTCGCGCTGAACATTCTGGCCGCCGGCCTCACCGCGGTCCTGGGGATCGCGTGGTTCAGCCAGGGCGGCCGGACGCCCACGCTTCCCGGCGAGGCGCGCTTCCTGCCGCTGGAGTGGCCGGGCGCGGAGGCGGTCCGGGAGGTTCCGGTTCTCGGTCAGCTCTACAGCGAGCTTCTGAGCGGTCACAATCTTCTCGTCTACGTCGCTCTCCTGGCGGTTCCGGCCGTGTCGCTGGTTCTCTACCGTTCCCGCTTCGGGCTTCGGCTGCGCGCCGTCGGCGAGAGTCCGGAGGCCGTGGACACCGCGGGCGTGCCGGTCGAACGGCTGCGCTACCGGGCGCTGCTTTGCACCGGGCTCTGCTGCGGCCTCGCCGGCGCCGTGCTCTCCCAGGCGCAGGGGGCGGGGTTCGTGAACGGCATGACGGCGGGCAAGGGCTTCATCGCGCTGGCGGCGCTGATCTTCGGCAAGTGGCGTCCGGTTCCCACGCTCTTCGCATGCCTGCTGTTCGGATTTCTCGACGCCTTCGCGATCCGCCTGCAGGGCGTCGACCTTCCCTTGATCGGCGCGGTGCCGCTGCAACTCGTGCAGGCGCTACCCTACGCGTTGACGGTCGTCCTCCTCGCCGGCTTCATCGGACATGCGGTGGCGCCGAAGGCGATCGGCGTGCCCTACTCGAAGGAACGATAGGCCGAGTCACCCTCCGAGGAGCCAGCCGCCGAGCGCGGCGGCGACCACCAGGAGCGGCGCGGGCAGGCGGATGCGGGCGACGGGCTCTCCCGGCTGGCGCGACCGTAGTTCCGCAACGAGCCGCAACCCGCCGGCGGACCGGCCGCGGAGCGCGTCCCCCTCGAAGCGGGTCTTGCGTGCGGGCAGGGGGATGCCGGCGAGGAGTCCGAGAAGGAGCAGGGTCGCGAGCCAGAACCCGGGGGCGGCGAGGCCGAGCGCGTACCACTTGGCCGAGGCCTCGGCCCAGATCGGCCAGAGCGCCGCCCCCAGAATCCCGACCACGGCCGCGTTGGCGCCGCCGAGGGCCTTGCGCACGAGCGGACGGTCCCGGTGCCGGAGGAACACGCCGAGCAGGCCGGACACCAGAAGCAGCGACGGCGCGAAGATGGCCGCGACGCAGAGCAGGCCGACCGTCCAGCCGCCGGGCGGCATTCCCGGCCCGGGAGACGCCACCGTCCCGAGGAAGCCGGCGAAGGCGAAGAGGGGGCCCGGCAGCGCCTGAACGGCGCCGTAGCCGATCAGGAACGTCTCGCGCTCCACCCGGCCGGTGGCGACGATCTCGCCCTCGAGGAGCGGCAGGACGACGTGGCCGCCGCCGAAGACCAGCGCGCCGACCCGGTAGAAGCGCGCGGCGAGATCCGCCAGCCACCAGTCGGGTCCCGGATTCCATGTCAGGGCGGCGACGGCGAGGAGAAGGACGAACAGGATCAGCCACGCGGGACCGGTCCGCGATCCGGCGGACGGGGGCAGGGCGGACGGGCGCGTCTCGCGCCCGCCGGGAAAGAGCGCGAGGCCGACACCGAGGCCGAGAAGGATGACAGCGAACTGGACGGTCTGGAGGAGGTTCTGTCTGGCCCAGTTGCCGGAGGGCGCGTCGGCGAGCGCGTCGGCCGCGAGGGCCAGCGCCGAGACCAGGAGCGGATGGCCGTGCATGGCGAGGATCATGACCGCGCAGGAGGCGGCGGCCACGGCGGCGTGCAGGCCGTCGCGTCCGATCCACAGGAAGAAGGCCCGGCGGGCGCCGGGTCTCGCGTTCCGTCTCACGAGCGCGGCGGAGACGGCGCGGAGCGTCGGCGCCAGCTGCGTCTGGTGATCGAGCAGCATGCTGCGCACCGCGTTCAGGATGACGACGAAGACGGCGATCAGAAGCCCGGCGATCAGCCCGGGCGGCAACGATTGCCGCCAGTGGTAGACGGCGACGCCGCCGGCCGTCGCCAGCGCGGCGGTGGGCAGCGCAAACCCGGCCCAGGCGGCGAACGTGCCCGGCGTTCCGGCATGGATCCGTCCGATCGCCATGGCGACCTGGCTGGAACTCGGCCCCGGCAACAGGTTGGCGAAGACCCAGAGATCCTCGAACACCTGCGGGCGCAGACGCAACGCGCGCAGGAGTTCGCGCCGGGCGGGGTCGGCCGGCGAGTCCGACACCAGCAATTCGCGGAAGCGGGCGCGATGCGCGACCGGCCCGCCGAAGGCGGTCAGGCCGATATAGAGGAAGCCCAGGAACACCTGCAGCGCGCTCGCGGTTCGCTCCGGGCTGCGCGTCGCGTCGTCGCCCATCGGATCGCGATCCTCCCTCCGCATGACGCGTGCCTCCCGGCAACGGCGCTTCGGCGGGCGCCGCCGCTCGCGGGCGACGGTAGCAGGAGTCGTCTCCGCCTACCCTTGCCGCATACCGGACACGGGAGCGGACGCGACGCGAATGCAGTCCGAACGGCGCGGGATTCGCGGTTCGGGAGCGGGCCGGGACGGGAGAGACGAGACCGGCCTGCGCCGGGGCCGGTCCCCCGCGCTCGTTCCGGCGCGATCTCGTCGGCGCCGGGCCGTGCGCCGGGTTCCGGTCGGTCGAGGGAGGTCGCGCCCGGCTCGGGCGAGCGTCCGCGTCCGCCGAAGCGCCGTTGCCGCGACCCCGATCCTGCCGGCGGCGCGCTTCCTTCGGGCGAGACGGCGACGGAGGCCACGCTCCCCGCGCGAACGGCGTTCCGCACGGCAATTCCTCGACCGGGACGGGCGCCGCCTGCCGCCGCGCGCAGGCCCCGGATCGTTGCAGGTTCGGCATTCTGCCGATATACCCGCAACGTCAGTCAACTACCGGAGGATCGGGATGGCACGCTCCAGGATCGCTCTCGTCGGCGCCGGCAATATCGGCGGCACCCTCGCTCTCCTGGCCGGCGAGCAGGAGCTGGGGGACGTCGTCCTCTTCGACGTGGCGGAGGGCATTCCCACCGGCAAGGCGCTCGATATCGGCCAGAGCGCGCCGATCCTCGGATTCGACGGCGCGTTCGAGGGCACCGTGTCGGACTACGGCGCCATCGCCGGCGCCGACGTCTGCATCGTCACCGCCGGGATCGCCCGCAAGCCCGGAATGAGCCGGGACGATCTCCTGACCACCAACCTCAAGGTGATGAAGTCGGTCGGCGAAGGCATCGCGGCCCATGCGCCGGACGCGTTCGTCGTCTGCATCACCAATCCGCTGGACGCGATGGTCTGGGCGTTCCGGGAGTATTCGGGGCTGCCGACGCACAAGGTCGTGGGTATGGCCGGGGTGCTGGACAGCGCCCGGTTCCGGCGCTTCGTCGCGGACGAGGCCGGGGTCTCGGTGCAGGACGTGAGCGCCTTCGTCCTCGGCGGCCACGGCGACACCATGGTGCCGCTGGTCCGCTACTCCACCGTCGCCGGCATTCCGTTGCCCGATCTGGTGCGCATGGGCTGGATCTCCGGGGAGCGCCTGGACGCGATCGTGCAGCGCACCCGCGACGGCGGCGCGGAGATCGTCTCGCACCTGAAGACCGGGTCCGCCTTCTACGCACCGGCCGCCGCCGCGATCGAGATGGCGTCGGCCTATCTGCACGACCGCAAGCGCATCCTGCCCTGCGCCGCCTGGGTGGACGGCGCCTACGGTCTGGACGGCCTCTATGTCGGCGTGCCCTGCGTCCTCGGCGCGGGCGGCGTCGAGCGGGTGGTCGAGATCGACCTCGATCCGGGCGAGCGGGAAATGCTCGATACCTCGGTGGAAGCGGTCCGCGGTTTGCTGCAGGCCTGCCGGGCGATCGACCCGGCGCTCGGCTCGACCGCCTGAACGCCCGACGGGAGCCCCCCCATGAACATTCACGAGTATCAGGCGAAGCAGATTCTCGCCGCGGCCGGCGTGCCGGTCGGCCCCGGGCGGGTCGCTTTCAGCGCCCAGGACGCCCGCGCGGCCGCGGGGGAGTTGCCCGGTCCCCCCTGGGTGGTCAAGGCCCAGATCCACGCCGGCGGACGCGGCAAGGGCCGGTTCGCCGAGGCCGCGGCCGGGGAGGGCGGCGGCGTCAGGCTCGCGCAGGATCGCGAGGAAGTCTGGGAACACGCCAACCAGATGCTCGGCTCGACGCTCGTCACCCACCAGACGGGGCCCGCCGGTCGGCTCGTGGGCCGGGTCTACGTCGAGTCCGGCTGCCGGATCGAGAACGAGTTCTACCTCTCGCTGCTCGTCGACCGCTCGACCGGCCGCGTCGCCTTCGTCGCCTCGACCGAGGGCGGCATGGACATCGAGGCGGTCGCCGCGGAGACGCCGGAGAAGATCCTGACCTTCTCGGTCGATCCCGCGAGCGGCATCCAGCCGTTTCACGGGCGCCGCGTCGCGAGCGCGCTGGGGCTTTCGGGCGCGGCGGCGAAGCAGTGCGGCAGCCTGGTCCGGGGCCTCTACGACGTATTCCTGAAGAACGACTGCTCGCTGGTCGAGATCAACCCGCTGGTGCTGGACGATAGCGGCTCGCTGATCTGCCTCGACTGCAAGCTCGGCTTCGACTCCAACGCCCTCTTCCGGCAGCGCGACGCGCTCGCGCTGCGCGACGAGGCGGAAGAGGACCCGCGCGAGATCGAGGCGTCGCGCCACGACCTGAACTACATCGCGCTGGACGGCGAGATCGGCTGCATGGTGAACGGCGCCGGCCTCGCCATGGCGACCATGGACATCATCAAGCTGCACGGCGGCTCGCCGGCGAACTTCCTGGACGTCGGCGGCGGCGCCACGAGGGAACGGGTGACGGCCGCCTTCAAGATCCTGCTCTCGGACGAGAACGTCCGGGGCGTGCTGGTGAACATCTTCGGCGGCATCATGCGCTGCGACGTGATCGCGGAAGGCGTGGTCGCCGCGGCGCGGGAGGTGGCGCTCGAAGTGCCTCTGGTCGTGCGGCTCGAAGGCACCAACGTCGAGCTGGGCAAGAAGATCCTGGCCGAGTCCGACCTCGCGGTCATGGCGGCCGACGATCTGGGAGACGCCGCGGCCAAGATCGTGGCAGCGGTCAGGGAGGCCTGAACATGGCGGTTCTCGTCGATTCCGAAACCCGGGTGATCTGCCAGGGCCTGACCGGGGCGCAGGGCACGTTCCATACGGAGCAGGCGATCGCCTACGGCACCCGCATGGTGGGGGGCGTGACCCCCGGCAAGGGCGGAAGCGAGCATATCGGCCTGCCCGTGTTCGACACGGTCTACGAGGCGCGCGAGGCGACCGGCGCGGACGCCAGCGTGATCTACGTTCCGCCCCCCTTCGCGGCCGACGCCATCCTCGAGGCCGCGGACGCCGGGATCGGGCTCGTGGTCTGCATCACCGAAGGCATTCCGGTGCTCGACATGGTGCGCGTCGCGGCCGTGCTGGAGGGATCCGACACGAGGCTGGTGGGGCCGAATTGTCCGGGCGTGATCACCCCCGACGCCTGCAAGATCGGCATCATGCCGGGGCATATTCACCGTCGCGGCAGCGTCGGCATCGTCTCGCGCTCCGGAACGCTGACCTACGAGGCGGTCGCGCAAACCACCGTCGCCGGTCTCGGCCAGTCGACCTGCGTCGGCATCGGCGGCGATCCGGTCAAGGGCACCGAATTCGTCGACGTGCTGGAGCTGTTCCTGAAGGACGACGAGACCGAGGGGATCGTGATGATCGGCGAGATCGGCGGCACGGCGGAGGAGGACGCTGCGGCGTTCCTCCGGGAGTCGCGGGTGAAGAAGCCGGTCGCCGGGTTCATCGCCGGTCTTACCGCGCCGCCGGGTCGGCGGATGGGCCATGCCGGCGCCATCGTCTCGGGCGGCAAGGGCGGCGCCGGCGACAAGATCGAGGCGATGCGCGGCGCCGGGATCGCGGTCGCGGATTCGCCGGCGGAGATCGGCGAGGCCATGCGAACGGCGATGGCGGGGTAGGAACCGAAGCGTAAGAGGAGCGCCGGAGAACGATGGACGCGGAGTCTCCAGGCATCCCGGGAACGGAAGGGGCGCATGCCAGTTCGTTCCTGCAGGGTGCGAACGCGGCGTATGTCGAGGGGCTTTACGCCCGCTACGCCGAGGATCCGGCCAGCGTAGGGGAGAGCTGGCGGCGGTATTTCGCCGAACTGGGCGACGCGCCGGAGGACGCCTGCGCGTCCGCGCGAGGCCCCGCCTGGAAGCGGGCGGACTGGCCCGTCCGGGCGAGCGGGGAATGGATCGCGGCGCTCGACGGGGACTGGAGCCGGCTGCCCAGCGCGGAAGCGCTCGACGGGCGGGTGCGAGAGAGCGCCGCCCGGGAAGGGCGGGCCGTCTCGGAGGCGGAGGTTCACCAGGCGACGGTGGACTCGATCCGGGCGCTGATGCTGATCCGCGCTTTCCGGTTCCGGGGCCATCTCGTCGCCGACCTCGATCCGCTCGGCCTCTCGAAGCCGCATCCGCATCCCTCGATGGATCCGGCCCATTACGGGTTCGGCGAGGCCGACATGGACCGGTCGATCTACCTCGATCACGTTCTGGGCCTCGAGCGCGCCACGCTGCGCGAGATCCTCGATCTCGTGCGACGGACCTATTGCGGGACCTTCGCCCTGCAATACATGCACATCTCGCTGCCGGAGGCGGCCGGTTGGCTGCGGGACCGGATCGAGGGTCTCGGCAAGGAAGTGTCCTTCACCGAACGCGGGCGCCGGGCGATCCTTCGCAAGCTGATCGAGGCCGAGGGATTCGAGCGGTTCCTGGGCCAGAAATACGTCGGCACCAAGCGCTTCGGGCTGGACGGGGCGGAATCGCTGATTCCGGCCATGGAGCAGATCATCAAGCGCGGCGGCGCGCTGGGCGTGGAAGAGATCGTCATTGGCATGCCGCATCGCGGCCGGCTGAACGTGCTGGCCAACGTGATGTCGAAGCCCTATCACGCGATCTTTCACGAGTTCCGCGGCGGCTCCTCGACGCCGGAGGAAGTCGAGGGATCCGGCGACGTCAAGTATCACCTGGGCTCGTCGGCCGACCGCGAGTTCGACGGCAACCCGGTGCATCTCTCGCTGACCGCGAACCCCTCGCATCTGGAGGCGGTGGATCCGGTCGTGCTCGGCAAGGTTCGCGCCAAGCAGGAGCAGCGGGGCGACAAGGAACACAGCCGGGTGCTTCCGCTCCTCCTGCACGGCGACGCGGCCTTCGCCGGACAGGGGGTGGTGGCGGAGTGTCTCGGGCTCTCGGGGCTCCGGGGAACCCGCACCGGCGGGGCGATCCACGTGATCGTCAACAACCAGATCGGCTTCACCACGGCGCCGCACAACTCGCGTTCCTCGCCCTATCCGTCCGACATCGCGCTGATGGTCGAGTGCCCGATCTTCCACGTGAACGGCGACGATCCGGAAGCGGTCGTGCATGCGGCGAAGGTGGCGGTCGAATACCGGCAGCGGTTCGGCCGGGACGTGGTGATCGACATGTTCTGTTACCGGCGCTTCGGCCATAACGAGGGCGACGAGCCGATGTTCACCCAGCCGCTGATGTACCGGAACATCCGGTCGCGGCCGACCGCCCTCGAGATCTACGCAGACCGGCTGATCGGAGAGGGCGTGCTGACGCGGGACGAGTTCGAGGCGGAGAAGCGGGAGTTCGCGCAGGAGCTGGACGAGTCGTTCGAAGCCAGCGCGAACTACCGGCCGAACAAGGCCGACTGGCTGGACGGTCGCTGGTCCGGTCTCGGCAAGCACGGCGGGGTCTACCAGCGCGGCGACACCGGCGTCGAGGCCGGCAGGCTCGGAGCGGTGGGCGAGGGAATGTCGCGGGTGCCGGAGGACTTCAAACTGCACCGTACGGTCTCGCGCGTCCTCGAGGGGCGCAGGGAGGCGGTCCGATCGGGCAAGGGCATCGACTGGGCGACGGCGGAAGCGCTCGCCTTCGGAAGCCTGCTGCTCGAGGGCACGTCCGTCCGGCTCTCCGGGCAGGACTGCACGCGGGGCACGTTCTCGCAGCGGCACGCCGGCGTGATCGACCAGGAGCGGGAGGGGCGGCATCTGCCGCTCAACCACCTCGAGGACGGCCAGGCGGAGCTCGAGGTGGTGGATTCGATGCTCTCCGAATACGCCGTGCTCGGCTTCGAATACGGCTATTCGCTGGCGAAGCCGGAGGCGCTGGCGATCTGGGAGGCGCAATTCGGCGACTTCGCCAACGGCGCCCAGATCATGATCGACCAGTTCGTCTCCTCGGGGGAGAAGAAGTGGCTCCGCATGTCCGGCCTGGTCATGCTCCTGCCGCACGGGTTCGAGGGACAGGGACCCGAGCACTCCTCGGCGCGGCTCGAGCGGTTCCTGCAGCTCTCGGCCGAGAACAACTGGATCGTCGCCAATTGCACGACGCCGGCGAATTACTTCCATGTCCTCCGTCGCCAGATGAAACGGAGCTTCCGCAAGCCCCTGGTGATCATGACCCCGAAGTCGCTGCTGCGGCATCCGCGCTGCGTCTCGCGACTCGACGAGATGGCGAACGGATCGAGCTTCCACCGGGTGCTGTGGGACGACGCGCAGATCGCGAACAACACCGAGGCGACCCTGGTGCCCGACGAAGAGATCCGCCGGGTCGTGCTCTGTTCGGGCAAGGTGTATTTCGACCTCTTGCAGGCGAAGGAGGACGCGGGCGTCGAGGACGTCTACGTGATGCGCCTCGAACAGCTCTACCCGTTCCCGGCCATCTCCCTGATGCACGAGATGGCGCGGTTCCCGAACGCGGAGGTCGTCTGGTGCCAGGAGGAGCCGAGGAACCAGGGCGCCTGGACGTTCGTGGCGCCGACGCTGGAATGGATGCTGGACCGTCTCGGCGGCGCCTGCCTGCGCCCGCGTTACGTCGGGCGTCACGCGTCGGCGTCCCCGGCGACCGGGCTCGGCATGCGGCATGCCCAGGAGCAGGCCGCGCTGGTGGAAGAGTCCCTGAGCGACGGTTGATCCCGGCTGGAGGAGAGAGGATATGGCGATCGAAATCCGGGTTCCGTCCCTGGGCGAGTCCGTTGCCGAAGCGACCCTGGGGACGTGGCTCCGGAAGCCCGGCCAGGCGGTGGCGAGCGGGGAGTCGCTGTGCGAGCTGGAGACGGACAAGGTCAATCTCGAAGTGCCGGCGCCGGCCGGCGGGGTCTTGACCGAGATCCTGGCCGAGGCGGGCGATACGGTGGCGCCCGGCGCGGTGCTGGCCATGTTCGAGGAGGGCGCCGCGCCGGAAGCGGCGGCGGCGGACGAAACTCCCGCGCCCGCGGCCGGTTCGGCGCCGGAGGCGGACGTGGAACACGCGCCGTCGGCGCGGAAGATCCTGGCGGAGAAGGGCGTGTCGCCGGAAGCGGTCGAAGGGACCGGCCGGGGCGGACGGATCACGAAGGCGGACGCGCTGGCCGCGTCGGCGGCGCCGGCGATGCCGGCGGTTGCGGTCGAGGCGCCGGAGGAGGCCGAGACGAGGGTTCCCATGACCCGGCTCCGGCAGACGATCGCGCGGCGTCTGAAGCAGGCGCAGGACACGGCGGCCATCCTGACCACCTTCAACGAAGTGGACATGAGCGAGGCGATGGCGCTGCGGCGCACCTACAAGGAGGCCTTCGAGAAGAAGCACGGCGCCCGTCTCGGCTTCATGGGCTTCTTCGTCAAGGCCTGCGTGCAGGCGCTTCGGGAGATTCCGGCGGTCAACGCGGAGATCGACGGCACCGACATCGTCTACCGCAACCGCTACGACATCGGCGTCGCCGTCGGAACCCCGACCGGGCTGGTGGTTCCGGTGGTGCGAAATTGCGACCGGCTGGGCTTCGCGGAGATCGAACAGACGATCGCCGCCTACGGCAAGAAAGCCCGGGACGGGGCGCTGGAGATGTCGGACCTCACCGGCGGGACGTTCACGATCTCGAACGGCGGCGTCTACGGGTCGCTGATGTCGACGCCGATCCTCAACCCGCCGCAGTCCGGCATTCTGGGGATGCACAAGATCCAGGAGCGGCCGGTCGTCGTCGACGGCGAGATCGCCGTTCGTCCCATGATGTATCTGGCGCTCTCCTACGACCATCGCATCGTCGACGGACGGGAGGCGGTGACCTTCCTGGTGCGGGTCAAGGAATGCGTGGAGAATCCCGCGCGCCTGGTCCTGGATCTCTGACAAGCGGGGGAGAGCCTGTATGGCCTTTGACGTTGCGGTCGTCGGAGCGGGTCCCGGCGGCTACGTTTGCGCGATCCGCGCCGCGCAGCTCGGCCTCAAGGTCGCGATCGTGGAAAGCCGGGAGGCGCTCGGCGGCACCTGCCTGAACGTGGGGTGCATCCCGTCGAAGGCGCTCCTGCACGCGTCCCATGCCTACTCGGAGGCCGGCGGGCACTTCGCCGAGATGGGCGTGCTGGCCGACGGCGTCACCTTCGACCTCGACCGGATGATGGACTACAAGGACCGCCAGGTCGAGGAGCTGACCCGGGGCGTCGCCTTCCTGACGAAGAAGAACGGGATCGAACGGGTCCAGGGCCGCGCCCGGCTCGAAGGCGAGGGCAAGCTCGCGGTCACCGCGTCCGACGGTACGGAATCGGCTCTGGAGGCGAAACGCATCGTGCTGGCGCCCGGCTCGGAGCCGGCGGAATTGCGCGGGGTCGAGACGGACGAGGAACGAATCGTCACCTCGACCGGAGCGCTGGACTTCGAGGAGGTTCCGGAGCGGCTCGCGGTGATCGGCGGCGGCGTCATCGGTCTGGAGCTCGGCTCCGTCTGGTCGCGCCTCGGCTCGCAGGTGACGGTGATCGAGTTTCTGGACGAGATCGTGCCGGGCGTCGATCTCGAGATCGCGAAGACGTTCCGGCGGACGCTGTCGAAGCAGGGGCTGAAGTTCAAGCTGAAGAGCGCCGTGCAGGGGGTCGATCCCGGGGAAGACGGCAATTCGCTCTCGGTACGCTTTGCGCCCCGGGACGGGGGCGAGGAGCAGACGATCGCGGCGGATGCGGTCCTGGTGGCGACCGGGCGGCGTCCCGCCACTTCCGGGATCGCGGCCGAAGGCGCGGGCCTCGTGCTGGACGACGGCGGCCGCATCGCGGTGGACGAGCGCTGGCAGACTTCCGTTCCCGGCGTCTACGCGATCGGCGACGCGATCGCCGGTCCGATGCTGGCGCACAAGGCAGAGGACGAGGGCATCGCGGTCGCCGAAACCCTGGCCGGCCAGGCCGGGCACGTGAACCGGGAGCTGATCCCGTCGGTGATCTACACCGAACCGGAGGTCGCCGCGGTCGGTCGCACCGAGGAGCAGTTGAAGGAAGAGGGCCGGGACTACCGGGTCGGGAAGTTTCCGTTCGCGGCCAACGCGCGGGCCAAGTCCCGCGGCGCGACGACGGGTCTCGTGAAGGTGCTGGCCGACGCGGCCACGGACCGGATTCTCGGCGTGCACGTGATCGGCCCGGAGGCCGGCGAACTGATCCACGAATACTGCGTCGCGATGGAGTTCGGCGCCGCGGCCGAGGACGTCGCGCGCACCTGCCACGCCCATCCCACCCTCTCGGAAGCCATGCGGGAGGCGGCGCTCGCGGTGGGGGACGGCCCGATTCACGCTTGAGTCTTGCGGGACGCGCAGGTGCGTCCGGTTTTGAGGGGAAGCGGCGAGTTTGCCGAATTCGGGCCGGGTAGCCTCTGGCGCGGGCGATCCGGACTACGGCTGAGGCCGGTCCGGGCGAATAGAGGTGCGTCGGAGATCGAGGGGAGCCGATCCGACCCGGCTTGGCGTGGCGCCCGCTTTCGTCCAGGAGGCTTCCCGGATCGGAGGCGCTTCGAGAGAATGCGGCGGAGGCGTCGCGGGTCGTTGTCCGGCTTCGCCTGTGCCGGGGGTTCCTGCGGTGCTGTCCTACGCCCGCCGTTGCGGACGGAGCGTCGAGCCGGCGCGGCAGGGACGGGTGGGACGGCGAATCGAACACGGAAGCGGCAGGGCGGACCGTCGATGCACGGGAAGTCCCGGGAGAGCGGGCAAGGCGCAGGATCGGGAGGCGCGGACATGTTGGATCGGCTGCTGGTGACCGGAGCCGCGGGCGGCATCGGCCGTCTCGTACGAGGCCGTCTCGGCAACGTGGCCAGGACCGTACGGCTCAGCGACCTCGCGCCGGTCGGCGAGACGGAGAGCGGCGAAGAGGTCGCGCTCTGCGATTTGGCCGACGCGGAGGCGGTGCGGGATCTGGTCCGGGGATGCGACGGCATCCTTCACCTCGGCGGGAAGTCGATCGAGGGTACCTTCGAGGAGATTCTGCGGGCGAACGTCGTCGGCCTCTACAACGTCTACGAAGCGGCGCGAACGGAAGGCGTCGGGCGAATCCTGTTTCCGAGTTCGAACCACGCGATCGGCTTCCATGCCCGCGAAACCCGCCTCGACGCCGACGCGCCGCTTCGCCCGGACAGCCTCTACGGCGTATCGAAATGCTACGGGGAGGCCCTGGCGCGGCTCTACTACGACAAATTCGGTATCGAGAGCGCCCTGGTGCGGATCGGCTCCTGCTTCGCCGAACCGAGGGACCACCGGATGCTGGCGACCTGGCTCAGCCCCGACGATTTCGTCCGGCTGGTCGAGTGCGTGTTTCGGGCGCCGCGCCTCGGTTGCCCGGTGATCTACGGGATGTCGGCCAACGACGAGCGCTGGTGGGACAACGCGGGCACGGAGTATCTCGGCTGGCGGCCGCAGGACAACGCGGAAGCGTTCCGCGCCCGGCTGGACGCGCGCATGCCCAGGCCGGAGGCGAAGGATCCGGCGACGCGGTTTCAGGGCGGCACCTTCGCCGCCATGGGGCACTTCGAGGACAAGGATGCGGGGTAGGCCGGAAGCGAGCGGGAGGAGCGGCGGCCGCGAGCGGGTCGAATCAGGAAGGGACGACGCGCCGGGCGGTCCGCGGGCGGCACGCTTCGGGTTCCCGAGACGTCAGGGCGAGTTTGCTGCGTCGCCGACACTGCGGATTGCGGCGGAGCGAGGGGGAGAAAGGACGTGAGCGGAAGAATGGATTTTGACGAGCTCGGGCGCCGGGTCGAGGCCGGCGAGATCGATACGGTGCTCGTCTGCATGGTCGACATGCAGGGCCGCCTGATGGGCAAGCGGTTTCATGCGCGCCAGTTCCTCGCCGAAGCGCACGAGGAGACGCATTGCTGCAACTACCTGCTCGCGACCGACATCGAGATGTCGACGCCGGACGGCTACGCGTCCTCGGGCTGGGAGACCGGCTACGGCGACTACGTCATGAAACCGGATCTCTCGACGCTGCGCCCGGTCCCCTGGCTGGATGGGACGGCGATGGTCCTGTGCGACCTTCTGGACCACCACACCCACGAAGAGGTGCCGCATTCCCCGCGCACCATGCTGAAGGGCCAGGTCCGCCGGCTCGCGGAGATGGGGTTCGAGGCGATGGCGGCGACCGAGCTCGAGTTCTTCCTGTTCGAGAAGAGCCTCGACCGGATCCGCAAGGAGAAGTGGCGGGATCTCGAGCCGATCAGCGGCTACAACGAGGACTATCACATCCTGCAGACGACCAAGGAAGAGCACGTGATGCGCGCCTTGCGAAACGGTCTCTGGGATGCGGGAATTCCGGTGGAGAACTCGAAGGGCGAAGCGGAGGCGGGGCAGGAAGAGCTAAACGTTCGCTATGCGCCGGCGCTGGCGACGGCCGAACACCACACGATCGCGAAGCATGCGGCGAAGGAAATCGCCTGGCAGAACGGGCATGCGGCGAGCTTCATGGCGAAGTGGCATCACGACCGGGGAGGGAGCGCGACCCACATTCACCAGTCGCTGTGGAAGGGCGGCGAGCCGGCGTTCTTCGACGAGGCGGACAACTGGGGCATGAGCGACGTCATGAAACGCTACCTGGCCGGGCAGCTTCGATACGCCGGCGAGTACACCTGCTTCTTGGCTCCGTACGTCAACAGCTACAAGCGATTCGCGAAGGGCACGTTCGCGCCGACCCGGATCGTGTGGTCGGTCGACAACCGCACGGCGGGGTTTAGGGTGTGCGGGGACGGCACCCGGTCCGTGCGGGTGGAGTGCCGGATTCCGGGCGCGGACGTCAACCCGTATCTCGCGCTCTCGGCCATGCTGGCGGCGGGCATCGCTGGAATCGAAGGGGAACTGCCGCTCGAGGCGCCGGCCAGCGGAGACGTCTATCGGGGCGAGACCGGGATGATCCCCGCCACCCTGCAGGAGGCAAGGGACCGGCTACGCGCATCGGCGATGTTGCGCGAGGCTTTCGGCGACGCCGTGGTGGATCACTATGTCCGCGCTGCCGAAGTCGAGATCGAGGACTTCCGGCGGGTGGTGACGGACTATGAGGTGGCGCGGGGATTCGAGCGCGCCTGACCCGCGCCGCTCAACCGCAGAAGCGTCGACGGAACCGGTACCGTTGTCACGGTGAGAGACGGTCTGGCAGGGGAAGGTCGAATTTCGATCTGCACCTCGGCTGCGATTGCCTTCTCGTAGCAGGAGAACGGTCTTGACGAGTCCTCTTCAGGTATCTATTTAGCTGTCGAACAAGGCGAAGCAGACGTATCGCCACGTGTTCGGCAAAATCCAACGAATACGACATCGTCGCCCCGTAGCTGCCCGATCCTTGGAGGTGCTCAATGCCTGATCTCGAAGCTATCAACAACCATGTGCAGCATCGTCTCAAGCAGGATCGGCTCCCGGAGGTAACGGCAGTCGACGCAGCCGCGTGGCTGGACGAGGCCGGCCTCCTAAAGGATAGTCCTGAGAGGAGAGGCCGGACCCTACGCAATTATCTCCGCGCCGGAAAAATCGTCGGCGCGGTACAGATACCCAAGAGGAAGAATGGCAATTGGTTCATTCGGCCGGTGAAGGGCAAGAACGAGTCAGGCTGAGGTGCACCGTCAGTCCCACCCGAGCACGACTTCGAACGGGGCGCTTGTGACGCGATGTCCGGTTTCCCCTCCCGAGAAAATGTCTTGATTTCGCGGGAACCCGTCATAACGATTCTCGGTTCTCCGGCTTCGTCTCGCGAGAACGAACTGTTACCTGGTTCCGGCTGTATCGCGCCGAACCTGATCCTATCGCTCGACTACGGACGGACGCACGAAGGAGAGTCGGAAAGTCCTTCTGTCGTGCGAGTCTGCCGGCAGCCAGTACGGCGGGAGGTCCAGGGGAAGAGAACCACGAACCACGGGAGGTCGGGCGGCTCCTGCGCAAGCGAATGCATCATGTAGGTAACTACGAGGTTGTAGATGCGCGTGATTCGGCCCAGATGAATCTTCAGACTGGTCGACACGCTGTCCGCGACGCCTTCGGACACCGCAACGATGCGGTCGGCAGTCGGCAGAGGTGCCGATACCGAGCGCGCAGGAATTTGAGGTGGCACCGCACGATCGGCACGACCGTCGGGCGCTGGTTTGCGAAGTGAACCGTGAGCATCGTCGAGACCTTCGCTTCCGCGAGCGCGGGCAGAACGACGTCAGGCCGTTCCCGGTCCAGATATCCGGCGACGGAGACCGCGTTGGCGACGTCGCGTCCGCGCAAGCGCGCGGCAAACCCCGGCCCGTGGCGCCGAACCAGACGCTTGACGTGCTCCAGACCGGCCCGCTCCCCGGGCTGAAGGCGTATGAACCGTGCCTTCTCGGGCATCTCGTCTCGAAGCGTCATCGGGTCGTAGAAGTTGAGGACATCGACGGAGTGCCGTGCTTCGGCGAGGCCGCCGGCGATAGCCAGCGTGGAACGCTCTCCGCCTCCTCCTCCGAGATGCGGAATGACGAATGCGACATGCATCGGTTCGGTCGTCTCGCTCATCGGTCCCTGCGGTAGCGGGCCGGGGCGGTTTCGCCCGGAAGTCCAGCTACAGCGTCGAACGACGGTCGTCGAAGGCGCCGATTCCCCTCCCTACCCCTTAACCGGAGACCCGTTCGGAGGTCCTCGTGCCGGAAAGTAATCGGACCGGGCGTTCGGTCGGACACCTACCCGCAGGCCCGTTCGGTGAGCCTGGCGACGACCCCTGAAACGGTTTCACCCTCGGCGCGCGCCGCATACGTCAACGACATTCGGTGGCCAAGCGCGGCCTGGGCGAGCGCTCGTACGTCGTCGACGCTCGGAGAGAGCCTCCCATCCGCCAGGGCCCGCGCCCTGGTCGCGAGCGCCAACGCCTGTGCGGCCCGCGGTCCTGGTCCCCACGAAACGCTTCTCGCAGGATCGTCGGCGCTTGCGGACTCGGAAGGGCGTGCGAGCCGTACCAGCTGCAGGATGACGTCGAGTACGGATTCTCCCAACGGAAGACGCCGCACGATCCGCTGGAGTCTCATGAGCCCCTCTCCGTCCAGGGCCGGGGAGATAGACGGCTCGTCCCCTCCGGTGGTCATCAGGACGATGTTGCGTTCCGCGTCCCGCTCAGGATACGAGATGTCGATTTGCAGCAGAAAACGGTCGAGCTGGGCTTCCGGTAGCGGATAGGTGCCGTCGTGTTCGATGGGATTCTCGGTCGCGAGCACGTGGAACGGTCGCGGAAGGTCGTACCGGGCGCCGGCGATGGTCACGAACCGCTCCTGCATCGCCTGGAGGAGAGCCGATTGCGTCCGGGGACTGGCCCGGTTGATCTCGTCCGCCATCAGGAGCTGCGTGAACACCGGACCTTCCAGGAACCGGAACGCGTGTCCGCCTCCCGGGGTTTCCTCCAAGACTTCCGCGCCTAGAATGTCGGCCGGCATTAGATCCGGCGTGAACTGAATCCGTCGGGTACCTACACCGAGGGCGGTACCGAAGGTCTCTACCAACCTGGTCTTGGCGACGCCCGGCGGCCCGACCAGAAGCCCGTGCCCGCCCGAGAGAAGAACCGCCAAGATGAGGTCGATGACCTGTTCCTGACCTATGACGCGCTTTGCGACCGTCTCGCGAATCCGCGAGAGGATCGCCATCGCGTCCTCGACCTCGGACTCGATGGTGTGCTCAGTCAGCGCAAGACTCTGTTCCAATTGCAACGCTCCCACGTAGTCTGCTGTTTGCTGCTGGAGGAATCTCCCGGCCCGGCCGTATCCGGCTCCCTCCGCACCGGCCGCGCGATCGCCGGCGGCCGGTCTACCCGCGGCGCCTGACGACCGATCGGACGGTCGACACCGTGTGGAGAGTGACGGCGCTCCCTCTCGGAGCCTCTCCCACAAGCGGATACTGCGTTGCGGCGCCTTCCGCCGGGTCAGAGGCCGAAGCGTACCAGGATGTGACGACTTGGTGGTTGCAGCATAGACGATTGCAGCGACACATCAACCGATCGCTGCGGCGACGGACCGGGGACTGTGCCGGTCTCCTCTCGGCGCTACCATACGCACCCTGAATTGCACGTTCTGGTCATTAACGAGGCTGCCGGTGACGCTTGGCTTTACACAATTGACGAAAACCCTCTGCTGCGGGGGAGCGCGAGCGCGGCCGTATTCCTGTCGCAGGGCACCCACGCTGACAAGGAGTGCGGACTCTCGGCATGGCGGACCGGTCGCCCCCGGCTCCCGAAGCCGGGTCAAGGCGGATTTCTGCTGATGATGACGCTGGACGCCGAGTTCTTCGCAGATCTGCTCGCCATCATCTGGCTGGACGTCGTTCTGTCGGGCGACAACGCACTGGTCATCGGCATGGCTGCGGCGACGCTTGCGCCGCATCTCCAGCGCCGCGCGATCATTTTCGGAATGACGCTTGCCGTCGTGATCCGCATCGCCGCGGCGCTGGTCGCCACGTTGCTCTACCAGATTCCCTGGGTTCGCGTGGTCGGAGCCCTTGCGCTGCTATGGGTTGCGTGGAAGCTCTTCGTCGAACTGCGTCGCGCGGCGAGAAAGCGGAAGGCGACTACTACTGAAGCGGACCAGGTACAGGGAACCGCAACGGACTCCAGGTCCATGTTCCGGGCCTTGACCACGATCGCCGTCGCCGATGTCGCAATGTCGATCGACAACGTGCTTGCAGTCGCGGGAATCGCTCACGACAATCCGCCGTTGCTCGTCTTCGGACTTGCCCTGTCCATTATGCTCATGGCCCTCTTCGCTACGGTCATCGTTCGATTCCTCAACCGGTACCCGTGGATCAGCTATGTCGGAGTCGCAGTCCTCGTCGTGGTGGCGGGGGAGATGATGTACGCCAGCAAGGACGCTATCGCGGGATGGATCGATCTGGCACGAAGCCTGTTGTAGATCGAAATGGCCGCTCCGCCAGGCTCATGGCTCCCGAACCCGGTCGCCGTTTCGGCGGCTCATGAGAGGACGCACAGGTTCAGGGTCGCCGCAGTCTGGGTGTCGCTCGCTTCGCGTCGGAATGTCGGCGCGCCTGACCGGAGCGTGCGAATCGCACGACGGCGCGCCGCGCGCCGTTTGACGGGAGTGGCCCGTTCGAGCCCGGCCGTTGCCGGAGACTGACCGATGAAGATCTACGTGATCAATCTGGAGAGGGCCGCGGAGAGGCGAATCGCCATGCGGCGGCAATTCGACGAACTTGGCTTGCGGTTCGAGTTCTTTCCCGGCACAGACTGGCGGGAGCTCACGGAGGAGGACTGGCAGGAGGTGGATCGGGACGGCCGCGCGCGGGAGGGGAGGAGTCCCCTATCCCCCGGAATGGTCGCATGCCATCTCAGTCATCGTCGAGCGTTGAAGCGGATCGCTTCCGGCCCCGAAGGGACGACCGCCGTGTTCGAGGACGACGTCGCGCTATCGCCTGAAATCGGCAAGGCGCTGGATGCGCTGGAGGAGTCTTCGAAGGCCCGAGCGTTCGATATCGTCTTCCTTCACCGGAACCGCAGGGAGAAGCCGCTGGTTCCCCTGCTCTCGCTCGAAGATCGCTGGCGGCTGGGTCTGGTCCGGTTCGTCGACTGGGGCACCCAGTCCTATGTCGTGTCGCGTAGCGGAGCCGCGAAGTTTCTCGAGCGACATCCGCAGGTCGTCCATCGAACGGACCACACGCTTCATGCCTATTGGCTTAACGGGCTGGCGACCGCCTATCTCGATCCGCCGTGCGCGTCTCACGGAATCCCGGAGCTCGGCGGCTCGATCCTGCGGGAAGCCGCTTCCGTGCGGAGGCGCCGCACTCTGCGAGGCCTTGCTCGGCGCGTTTTCAGTTCGTGTACCGAGGAGTTTCGCAAGAGGGAGAGCTTTCGCGAGCGGACGCGGGGTTACCCGTCAAGGTGAGGACGACGTCTGCCGTCGCCCCGCAGCGGGCGAACGCGGTCGGACCCGAAATCCAGGAAACGCGTCCGCGTTGCGCACCCATTCTTGCTCTCACGTCTTGCTCCAGCGAGTGACGCCGATCTCCCCTCGCACCAAGCGCGAAAACGCTATACGTCGGCGCAGCTTGCGATCCAGCCCGGAGACCGCACGGCGCCAAAGAACCCAGGCCTTGCCGTCGGACGACCGCTGCCTTCTTCGAGACCGGACCCGATGGGCCTCGATCTGCGAGTCGACTGCCTCGTCGTGAGAGACGAGGGGAGGATCGACGTAGAACACGTTCAGGCCGTTCTCCCAGAAACGTGACAGCGAATGGTCGATCTCCCACATCATCTGCGGCATGTGGGCCAGGAAGTGCCGTGCGGCATCCCGGGTGATTACGTATCCCTCACTGCCGAAGTCGGAATACCGGAGCCTGCCCGCCACGTACCCACCCGCAATGCTCTCGCACGGCACGAAGGGCTTCCTTCTCGACCTGCGGTTCAGCATTACTACATCGAAATCGAACGGCTTCCGCTCGAGAGCGTCCAGGATCCGGGGCAAGTCGACCGAGAGGATCGCGTCATCCTCGAAAATGGCAACCATTTCCCGCGCTTCGTCCAACATCTCCCGCATCACCTGCCGGTGGCTGAGCCAGTTGGCGATGGAACCGTCTGCCTGAGGCCATAGCCCGAGCCGTCGCCGGGCCTCCCGATCCACGCAAGCGTACTGCTCCGGACCCAGCGACCGCCCGTCCACGGCTTCATGGAAGGTCACAAGCAGGCCGAGCGCGTCGAATTGCTCCTGCATGCGCCGCCGCCGATCCTCCGCTCGAGCGAGGTTGACTACCGAAATTCGCATGCTCGACCACGCTCGTCAGGGGCTGGCATCACGTTGCCCAAGCCTTGGCACCGGCCGAACCGCGCTCGACCACGCACTACGTGCGAGCCGGAGAAAGGGCGTCCAGTCGGCTCGCGTTCCTGCGTTCGGGGCGATCCTCAGGCCGGCAGCTTGCCTCGAATCACGTAGACGAGGATCTGTGCCACCTGATGCGGATCCTCCGCTACCGCAAGCGCGGCCGCGTCTATTTCCTTCAGGGCATGCGCGTGTTCCGGCGAATGGATGACAATCATCGGTTTCTCCAATGCTGCCGCCATTCCCGCTTCGAACGCCGTGTTCCACTGCCGATAACGGTCGCCGAAACGGACCACGACGATATCCGCGCTTTCGATCAGCGTTCGGGTGCGAATCGCATTCAGCTTCGCGCCCTTGTGGTCATGCCAGAACTTGTTCTCTTCGGCTCCCAGGATCGCTGCGCCGCAACGGTCCGATGCGGCGTGGTCGGTGACCGGGAATGTAAACTGGACCGGAAGGCGGACGATCGTGGTCTCCCTTACGATCGTCTCGCGCCAGTCGGTGTGAATCTCGCCGGAAAGATAGACTACCCATTCCATGTTGCACCTGCCGTTGTTGTTCGGGTTGCCGGGGAGGCGTACGAGAGCGTCGAGGCCGGTCGCCGCCGAGGGCCAGAATAGCGACGGAACGATCCGCCGTCAGGCCGCCGCGCCCCGAATCGCCGCAGCTGCCGCCGTCCCGATCTGCGATCCCGGCTCTCCGCCGGGGCGTTCGGCAGGTCGCGCAATCGTGTAGGAAGGGCGGAAGCGCCCGTACTCACGGCCGCAGCTGCAATCCGCCGGTCGGCGATGCGGGAGGTCATGCCCCGGACGCGGATACGCCACGAAGCGGCGGGCGGGACCGCTCCCCAAGAATGACCTTGTCGGGCGGTTGACGATCCGGCTTCGTCGCCGGCCTGACCTCACGGAGCCGTGCTGCCGCTGAGATCGATCCGCGTCAGAGCGGCGCTTCGCTGGCATGAATTCGTGCGGTTCGCTACCTTCACCGACCCGGACACGAGACGATTCTGCGGACGCGAAGCCGTCCTCGCACTGCGGTCCCGACCGCCCCTTGCCGCACACGGTCCGCCCGGGGACCCTGTGCCAGTCAGAATTCCCGGTCGGAGGACAGGGTTCATGCGTATCGCCATGATAGGCGCCGGATATGTCGGCTTGGTATCCGCAGCCTGCTTCTCGGAATTCGGCTCCGAGGTCGTCTGCGTCGAAGCCGACCCCCGTCGTCTCGACGCGCTAAGGGCCGGAGACATTCCGTTCTTCGAGCCGGGGCTTGCGCAACTGGCGGAGCGAAATATCGCCGCCGGACGCTTGACGTTCACCGGAGCGACGGCCGACGCCAGTTCTGCGCTGGTGATCTTCCTCGCCGTCGGAACGCCGCGGCAGGCGAGCGGCGGACAGGCGGATCTCGGTGCGCTGGAGACGGCGGTGCGCCAAGTCGCCGGCATTCTCCGGCCCGGCGAACGGTCGCTGATCGTGACCAAGTCCACCGTTCCCGTCGGCACGTCCCGTAGGGTCGAGAAAATCCTGGGAGAGGAGCGGCCGGATCTCGAATGCGGAGAGGACTACGACGTGGCGTCCAACCCGGAGTTCCTGCGCGAGGGTTCGGCGATCGAGGACTTTCTTCGCCCTGACCGCGTCGTGCTCGGCGTCCAGACCAACGCCGCCTGGAGCACGCTCTCCGAGCTCTACGGTTCGCTCAGCCTGCGCGACGTGCCAGTTCTGCGCACGGACCGGGAGACGGCCGAGCTGATCAAATATGCGACAAACGGATTCCTGGCGACCAAGGTGACCTTCATCAACGAGATCGCCGATCTCTGCGAGCGGGTCGGCGCCGACGTGACCGACGTCGCGCGCGGCCTCGGCATGGACCGGCGAATCGGGGCGAAGTTTCTGCATCCCGGGCCCGGGTTCGGCGGCAGCTGCCTGCCGAAGGACGTCGCCGCGCTGGCGGAGGCGGGACGGCATCATGACGCCCCGCAGCGAATCGTCGAGGCCGTGCAGGCAGCGAACGAGGACCGTCGGAAGCGGATCGCGGACCGCGTGGCCGAAGCGCTCGGAGGAGAGATACGCGGGCGGCGCATTGCCGTGCTCGGACTAGCCTTCAAGCCGGAGACCGACGACATGCGCGAAGCGGTCAGCCGGGTCGTTGTGGCGGATCTCAGGTCCCGCGGTGCCCATGTAGCCGCCTACGATCCGGTGGCGAACGCGGTGGCGGCCAGTTTGCCCGAGTTCGAGGGCGTCGAGTTCGCCGCAAGCGCGGAGGAAGCGATCGATCGGGCGGACGCCGCGCTCCTCCTTACCGAGTGGAACGAGTTTCGCGGCATGGAGCCGCGGTCCTTCCGGGAGCGGATGAAGCAGCCTGTCGTCATTGACATGCGCAACGTATTCCGTCCGAGAGCGATGCGGCGGGCCGGAATTCGTTACCGTGGCGTGGGGGTGCCGTAGTCCGTCCGCGAGCGCGGCTTGCCGCGTCAAGCCGTCACGCGTCGCTTCGACAGGCGCCGCAGCGCCGCGTGAGTCAGCGAGCGCCCCGCAGGCCGGGACGCCCGATCTCGTTCCTCGCGGCCAGTGCGGAACGAGACGGCTCGGCTCGCGCTTCCCCACCGCCCGGGAAAGCGATCCCTGAGGCGCAGCGCCGGTTGCGGGACCCGCGCGGCGCGAGACCGAACCGGGTGGCGGCCGGAGGACGGAAGCGGAGGCCGATCCGGCCCCCGCAACCAGTCTCGTTTAGCGTGCCGCGGCCAATCAGGACGGCAGGATCATGAACAGCTTGTTGCCGTCACGCCAGACGGTCAGGGCGATCACCCCCGTCGCATCCTCGATTTCGTCGAAGAACGCATCCAGGGAAGAAACCGTGCGGTTGTTCACCGCGACGACCACGTCCCCCTCCCGCAGGCCCGCCTCTTCGGCGGCGCTGCCGGGCTCGACCCGAAAGACGGCCACGCCCTCGACCTCGTCGAACCCTGGCGTACCTGGCTGTAGCTCCCCAAACTGGGCGCCCGCCAAGGCGCGCGCGCTCGACTCAGACTCTTCGGCAATGGGCGCGACCGGCAACTCGTCCAGAACGGCCCTGACGCCGGCCTTCACCCCGTCTCGCCGGATTACCTCGAGTTCGACCTCGACTCCTGCGCGCATCATGCCGATCCGCTGCCGCAGGTCGGATGCCCCCTCTACCGCTTCGCCGTCGAGTTCCGTGATCACGTCGCCCGCTTCGAGACCGGCATCCTCCGCGGCGGATCCCTTCGACACCTCGACGACGACGGCGCCGCTCTCGGCGTCGATGTCGAGAGCCTCGGCCAGTTCCGAATTCAGATCCTGGATCATGACTCCCAACCGTCCGCGCTGCACCACCCCGTACTCGATCAGCTGCTCCATGACCGGACGGACCATGGAAGTCGGCACCGCAAATCCGATCCCGACGTTGCCCCGCGAAGGAGTGATGATGGCCGTATTCAGGCCGACCAGCTTTCCTTCCAGGGTAATCAGGGCTCCGCCCGAGTTGCCGGGGTTGATGGAGGCGTCCGTCTGAATGAAATCCTCGTAGCCCGCGGGATTGATCCCGGACCTTCCCAGGGCGCTGACGATTCCCGAGGTTACGGTCTGGCCGAGGCCGAAGGGGTTGCCGATCGCGACCACGAAGTCGCCCACGCGCAACTCGTCCGAGTCGCCGAACTCCAACTCCGTCAGATCGTCGGCATCGATTCTGAGGAGCGCTACGTCCGTCGGTTCGTCGCGGCCGACGACCTCCGCCTCGAACGAGCGACCGTCATGCAGGGTGACGGTAATGCTCTCGCTGTCCTCGATCACGTGTGCGTTGGTCAGGACATGGCCTGTCTCTGCGTCGATGATCACGCCAGAACCGCTCCCTTGCCTCGGAGGGAGCTGGTTTGGCTGGTCGCCGAAGAATCTGCGAAAGAAAGGATCCTGAAACAGCGGTGAACCGCCTTCGAACGGTTTCCCTTCGACGGAGATGTTGACGACCGCGGGGATCGCCGCCTCGAGGAGCGGCGCGAGGGTGGGTATGCCCCGCTCGTCCGTGCCGATCTTGTCCAGCGGAACCTGTGCCGCGGCGGTCAGGGATCCGACTGCGAAGAGTCCGGCCACGACTAGCGAAAGAGCCCGATGGTTCATTCTGACCTCCTGATGGTTCGTGCTCGCCTCACCGACGATTCGGGACCCGCGCCTTGCGAACCGCGCCCGGCGGCATCCGTCGCTCGTGCCGGAAGGGCAAGGCGAATCCTGCGACCGAACGGAGTCCGCGCCCGGCCCGCATGGCCGCGAGCCGCCACTGCCGCAGGCGCTCTGCAGCGGGCGACGCAGCGCGCGCGGGCGCCGGCTCCGTTCGATCAGGTGTCCCGCAGTGAATAAAGGAGCGTCGAAGCCGCTTCGCAAGTGTTCTCGTTCGAGCAATTATGGCGAAATCAACCCGGCGACCGGCGGATGTGCCCCTGGTCGCCCGCATACGGCGCAGATTGCGGCGGATTCGAGGAGGACTGCCGCCTGGATCGGCGGCACGGAATCAGATCGCGACGCACGGCGCGCGGGGTTGACGTCTCAGTCGGAACCGGTATGCGCATGGCGGCCCGGAGCGGGAGCGCCCGTCCGCGAGGCCAGCTCCTGCTGAAAATGGTACAAGGGGCAGTCAGGGGCAGCACCGGATCCGCAAGGGGGTGGACCCGAAATCGTGCGTCGGCGAACGCGACGGCGGGCCGGGCGGTTTCGATGCGATGTAGTCCGGGCTGCTCTCCGCCGTCTTCCGAGGAAATTACGGATGTCCGGTTCACACCAGCCCGTTCCGGCCTTTCTGATCAATCTCGCTCGGCGTCCGGATCGCCTGGAGCGTGTCTCCCGGCACCTCTCCGAGCGCGGCGTCGGGTTCGAACGCCTGGAAGCCTGTGACGGTCTCTCAATCGAGGACGCGGTGCTGGACCGGGTCACGAGGGCCAGCGGTCCCCTCGGGGCGGTCGCCCGAGGCCATCGGGCTTGCACGGTGAGCCACGTGTGGGCATGGCAGAGGTTGCTGGACGGAGATACGTCACATGCGGCCATTCTCGAAGACGACATATTCGTGTCGTCCGACTTCGCCGCATTGCTGCAGGACTGCGAATGGATTCCGGAGGGAGCCGATCTGATCAAGCTCGAGAAGTACAATCCCGGACCGTCCCGCCTGCTCCTCGGCCGCTGCGTCGGTCGAACGCCGACGGGAAGGCGTCTTCATCCTTTGCGCTCGCGCCACGGGGGAACGGGCGCGTATCTGCTGTCCCGCGCAGGGGCGGCGCGAATGCTTGCCGCAACGGGCGAAATCGCGATTCCGGTAGATCACCTGCTGTTCAACGCCACCGTATCAGGATTGTGCCGAGCGTTGCGTCCTGTCATCGTGAACCCCGGCATGGCCACCCAATACGCGGTCCCGTACAGCTCCGACACCTGGACCGTCGGCGGCACGGCGAAACCGCGTGGTTGGCGCAGGCGGTGGACCAGTCTTGGCAGGGGAATTAACGAAATCCGCCTGCTTCCGCGCCAGGCGGCCGAGATGCTGTTGGGCGGCGCCCGCCTACGGCAGGTGGAGTTTTGCGAGCGTCCGTGAATCCGGATGCCCGGTACATGAACGAGCCCGGTGGGGACTCCGTCATTTGGGCACTTGCGCTGCCGGTTAGGAGTGCTCCACCGGAGCAAGATCCGATTCTCCCTCGGGGCAAGTCCCCTGTGCGGACAGCGGGGCGCCCGAGTTCTCCAGCTGGAGCGATGGGTCTGCGGATTCGCGGTGCGTGCCTGCCGATTCTCTGTGTCGCGATACGGTGGAATGGACGGCACAGGGCTGCACCTGAGACAGGGCGTTCCCGCCGGTCGCTGCCTGATCCTTTACCGGTGTCTACGGCGGACCAAGTCGCGGGTGTGAATTCAGGGGAACTTGGTCTGACATCGAAGAAGTGATGGAGTCTGTTGGCTGGAATGCGACGAGTTACTCAGAACTGGGAGCTTGACCAGGGTCTCAGGATATGGTATGCAGTTTCTGGAGCAACCACAACAAGCGCTTACCAGATGAGCCCTATGCTGGGAGCGAAACCGTATGAGTGCTGGCAGAGAAGTCGAAGTCTGAGGAAGGAACAGGACGGCTGGACTTTCTAGCAGACTTGTCGTTCGGAGGAGGTGCGTGAAGAGGTTAGTCACATTGATCCACGGCAACGGGGCGACTCACAAGCGGTACCACGCGCATACTGTCCTGCCCGCAGGCGAACGAGGGCAGGATGGCTCGAAGATCGATTCGAAGATCGCGTCGGCATTTCGCGTGAGTCGGGCAACAGTGACGCCCGTGCGGCAATGGCGGTTGCTAGAACGCCTGCCGCAGGCATTCTAGCATCGGACGCAGGTCATACGCAAGATGCGCAAGATCGACCATGTCCGGCTAGGGCTCCCTTCCTTTATCTCCCCTCAAGAGAAGCTCGAATGACAATGACGCTTCGCGATAGGTTACTTTGCGCCGGATCTTCGGAAAGACTACTATCAGCAATAGCCGATGTGCCTGCTGATGAGAGAGAATGCCTTCATCGTACACTTACTGAACTACACAATGCCAAGAAGGTTGACTTCGTAGGGGCCGTCGCAGCCGGCATTCCGGATTCTCTCACTGGAATAGAGTTGTTCCAATTCCTACGAGAATTCTGCACAGTACTGCCGAATCTTGATTGCTCCGTCGACGCTGTCCTCACCGCCTGTATCGTCTTACACGAGAAGGTGGCTGATGACGGGGCGGCATTTCTCGTCCCGGAAGCCTTTAGCGAGTGGTTGAAAAAGGACCCTGAAAGAATCGAGCGTGGCCACTTCCTAGTGTTCGACCGAAAGGAAATACCAGCGGTGTTCATGCGCTTTCACCTCCTAGCATACGCCGCTCACGACGTGAATCAAGCAACGCAAAAGGCTTTAGAGCTTTGCAGATCTACGTATGAATCGACCCGACTCAGTGCGCTAATAGTGCTCGGATACATTCCCCTCAGCGATACGAAGAGCGTTGCTGACCGAGTATTCCAACGACTGAAGGACGCAATTCTGTCACCTCAGTTCACGCTAGAACCCGGTTTCGCACTAGAGTCCGCAATCAAGATTCTCTCTCAGGATCAACCCCGCCACGTCGAGAGAGTGCAAACCTTGCTAGAACTAGCGTGCCAAGAAACAAATTCCGCTACTCGAATGGCTATTGCAATGGGCTTGCTGGATTACGCGCAATATTATACCGAAAATATGATTGACCGCTCCTTCGATGCACTTACAGTGATTTGCTCCGACGAGAAAGCGACAGTCAGCGTGATTGACTCAATTCTCGCTTCATGGGACCTGGACCGTGATCGTCAGCGCATATTCGGATTTCTCAGAGCTCTGCTTACGTGTGAGCACCGATCGGTGGATGCCGATAGTCTCGATTGCTTCAGACGTTCATTGGCCGGCGGGCCGGGAAGAGTTGCCGGATGGTATGTGGTCTCGTTGCTCCTTACTGGAAACACTCGACTCTGCACAGCCGCTAAGAATTTTCTGCCAGTCCACGAAACGACAGCAGAATTCGACATCGACCTCCGCACCTTCTCCCTCCTCCCACGCTGGGTCCCATACCTCGCGCGGAAGGTGCTCGGATACCTTCTTGGGAATGAGCAGGGTACCGCAGCGCTTCTCTTGGCCTGCCTCAGAGCGGTGCCGGATAGTGAAAGGGGGGAGCTGGAGGACTTGGTGTTCAATCATTTTCTGCTAAACTATTTCAGCGCGATTGCGTTATTTCAGTGCGCGATTGAGGAACACGATAGCGCAAGAGCCTCCGTCGAAAGGCTCTCGTCTCGACTGACAGCGTATAAGGAGCCGCTTGAACGTTTGAGAACGTGCGCAGCGTTTCGGCCGAGCGATCGGGAGCTTTACGTGCAACAGATCCGCTGGGCAGAAGAGAAGCGTTCCGTCGAGAGAATGGCTGAGGAAGAGGCAATACTCCCGTTGATTGGCAAGGTGGAGACCCTACTATACGGTACCTCGGCCGTAGTCTATACTCAGAGCTCCAGGGACAGTGCGCCTGTTCGTCAGGAGATAGCCATGAGCACTGTTGAAATAAACCTGAAGTACCCCTGGTTAAAAGCGATCGATCCTGTAGGATTCGCGAATGCAATAAGTCAGTTTAGGTCAGAGGGCTCTCCGGAATGAAACTAATTGTCGCGCAATACCTCGCTTCTATAAGAGAGAGGGAAGAGCTGGACGCGATTTTGCCAGACTTGCTTTCCGAACTCGGAATGAACGTACTCTCCAGGCCCACCCGCGGAAACAGGCAATTCGGAGTAGACGTTGTGGCCATCGGGCCTCGGGAAGACGGAGCGCAGGTATTGTACCTAGTTACTATCAAGCCAGGAGACCTAAAGCGGAGCAATTGGGATAACGGCATGAATACCCTTCGCCCGTCCCTCAATCAAGTGCTGGACGTGTACGTTGGGAACCACGTACCGAAACGCTACAAACACCTACCAATCGTTGTCGTCATTTGCCTTGGAGGCGAAATCCACGAAGGCGTCAGGGAGTATGTCAACGGCTACATTGAAACGCATGAAAGGGACGGGTTGACAATTAAGATATGGAATGGCGACAAATTGGCCGCCTTATTGCTTACCGGAGTACTTGCTGAGAACACACTGCCGGATTCATCGCGTTCTAATCTTCGTAAGGCCGTGGCGCTTGTAGATGAGCCAGAGATTGGGTTTCAGTACTTCTGCGCGCTGTTAGAGAATGTCCGAGAATCATGCGAACCAAAAAACGCTGATCGCCTTAAGGCAATACGTCAAGTGTATGTAGCTCTTTGGATTGTGTTCGTGTGGGCACGTGATTGCGATAATCTGGAAGCCGCATATCTTTGCAGTGAAAGGGCCATTCTCGTTGGCTGGGAGATTGCGAAGGCAACACTCGTGCGTGCAAAAAGGAAGAGTAATCTAAGTGATTGCATTGAACGCCTTATCGCGTTGCACCTTGCGATTGCGGAGGAATATTTCGCGCAGCATGTAAGACAGAGTGCAGCTGTGCTTCACGGACTTAGCTCAGCAGTACCGAGTCATTCGTCTGTTGACATAAACCGTAGATTGTTTGACGTTGTTGGACGCGCGGGTACGTTTGGATTGTGGCAGATTGCGTGTCTGTCCCGCCCGAACGCGATAGTCAAGAGAATTGGAAAGAAGGAGGTCGAGAGACGCGTAGAAAGGGACGCGGAGTGTGTCATGAATGTCATAAATAACAATCCGATACTGAACTCTCCAATTATGGACAGTCAAGCTATTGATATCAATATTGCGTGCCTCTTTCTTAAGAGAATGGGATGCGATCAATTTATTCGAGATTGGATTCGACAACTCGCGCACACTATCACCTTCGCGTATTTGTCGAAGACTGCATATCCGTGTATATTTCAAGACTACGCCGATCTCGTACAACACCCGTTGGACGAGCGTGGCTATCAAGAAAAGGCTACATTGGGGAGCCTCCTCATGCCCACGCTCGCGGTATGGGCAGCAATTCTTCGGGACAACGATACGCTTGAGTATCTGGCGGACTTCGTGTCGGCCAATTACCAACATTCGACGCTACAGCTCTGTTATCCTGGCCAAGGTACTGAGGAGGGGCTTTATAGCGGCGTGGACGGTTCGGTTGTTCAGAGAGTCTCGATCGAGCGGACGTATGATCGAATGATCGGGCAGGTTCTGTCGGAGTGCGGGGCATCAACGGTCTTCACTACACTCTCGGCCGTTCAATGCGGAGTGTGGCCGGTTGTTTTGGCGGCGAGTCGTCACTACCGGATTCCAGTGCCACCTCAGCTTTGGCCGCTTGAAGAGGGGCGCGTCGTCTGACGGGTGCGAAGTGAAGGATGCCATCGGACGACTTAGCGACTGATGTGGGCCCCCGGAAGAGCGGTATTGTCGCTGACCCAGCGGTCCTAGCGCTCGCGAGAGTTAGGCGCACGCCTGGTGGGTCAAGGTACGAGGGCCACGTCGCTGCGAAGCCGCTGGAGCATGTGGCCAAGAAATACGGTGACATACTCACCCCATGCCGACGCGCTCCAGGAATCGCATCTGCGAGACGTCTAAAGGACTACGCCGCAACCGCAAACCCGAATCGCCGGTCGAGTTCCTCCGCTAGCTTCTCGACCGCTCCCGAATCTGCCGGCAGAAGCGGTGGCCGAACGTTCTCCCACCGGGAATCGCCGGACGCCCGCGCCAGCAACCCCTTCATCGCCGGAATCGGCGCATAGCCCTCCACCGCCTTCCGAAAACCGCGCACCGGCTCCATGGCCTCCCGGGCCGAGTCGCGGTCGCCGGCGTCCCACAGCCGCACGATCTCCGAGATCGCTCCGGCGTTGACGTTGGCGGTGGCCGTGATGCAGCCGGGCGCGCCGTTCGCAAGCGCCTCGACGAGATAGGTCTCCTGTCCCGGGTAGACCTGCAGATCCGGGATCGCGAACAGGTCCGCGAGGTTGTCGAGGTCGCCCGAGCTGTCCTTGATGCCCCGAATCGATTCGGGATGGACCTCCCGGAGACGGCGCACCACGCCCGGGGGAATCCCGACCCCGGCGACCTGCGGAATGTGATAGAGGAAGATCGCCGTGCCGCTCCCGCGCGTGGCCTCGACCAGCTCACCGAAATACCGGACGAGCCCCTCGTCGGGCACGTTCTTGAAGAAGAACGGCGGCAGGACCAGCACGCCCCGGCAGCCCGCGCGGGCGGCCGCCTCGACGAGGCGCAAGGTATCCGCGCGACTCGTCAGACCGGCGCCGGGGATCAGCCTTGCGGGATCGATGCCCGATTCGACCAGTGCGTCCAGCGCTTCGTTTCTCTCGTCGATGCCGACCGAGGTCGCCTCGCCGGTGGTCCCGAACGGGACGAGACCCGAGCAGCCCTGGTCCAGGAGGCGCTTCGCATGGTCGACATACAGGTCCATGGCGATGGCGCCGTCCCGCTCGAAGGGCGTCAGGTTGGGCGCGAGGACGCCGCGCAATGCGCCGGTGGAATTCATCCGTCGGTTCTCCCTACTATCATTGTCCGTGCGGCCGATGTCGGACGCGACAGTGTATTCGTTTTGCCGGGAGAGGCGAATTGGCGACCATGGCGACAGACAGCATGCTCGCGGCACGGCCCGCCCGGCCGTGCGCCCTCGACTTCTTCGCCCCGGCGAGCGCGAGCGCCCGGCCACTGCGCCTGGCGCCGGCTCGCCCGATCGCGCTGCGGCACCGCTGCCGGCGTTCGTGATGGATCCTCGCATCCTTCGCCGCGACGCGGAAGCTGCGGTCGCCGGACTGCCGCCCCTGGTGGCGATGGCGGAACGCCGCTCTCGCGCCCAGGGCCCCGGGTCCCACGGGCGCAGACGGCCCGGACAGGGGGGCAGCTTCTGGCAATACCGCCAGGCCGTCCCCGGGGATCCGTACGGCACCATCGACTGGCGACGGTCCGCCCGGGCCCGGTGGCCGCTGGTGCGCGAGAACGAGTGGGAAGCGCCGCAGAACGTCTGGATTTGGGCCGATTCCGCCCGGTCCATGCGGTTTCGCTCGAAAACGGCCCAGACGGAGAAGCGGTCCCGCGCGGCCCTCCTCGGACTCGCCCTGGCCATCCTGCTGGTTCGGGGCGGGGAGCGGGTGGCGCTCGCCGACGCTCACGGGCTGCCGGCTGCGGTCGGGACGCGCCAGCTGGACCGGATGGCGGAGCGGCTGGCGCTCGCGGAGCGCGACTCCGAATACGGCGAGCCGCCGTCCGGCTTCGGGAACGGCCACGGTCGGGCGGTGCTGATCAGCGACTTCCTCGGGGAGGAGGATACGGTTCTCGGGCGATTGCGCGAGATCGCCGCGAGCGTCTCCCACGGCTGCGTCATGCAGGTCCTGGACCCCGTCGAGGAGACGTTTCCCTATCGCGGCAGGGTCGCCTTCGAGAGCGTCGGGGGCACGATCCGGCATCGGGCGGAGGCGGCCCAGTCTCTGGCGGAGGAGTATAAGGCTCTCCTGGCGAGGCGGCGTAGCGACTTGGCCGAGTTCTGCCGCCGGGCCGGCTGGCAGTTCACGGCGCACCGCACCGATTCGCCGGTGTCTCCGCCACTCGTCTGGCTCGTGGGCGCGTTGCGGGATACCCGATGACGCTCGTCTTCGCCGCACCGTTCGTGCTTCTGGGGCTGGCCGCGCTGCCGCTCTTGTGGCTGCTGGTCCGCTTGTTTCCGCCGCCCGAGAGGCGCGAGCGGTTTCCGCCGGTCGCCTTCCTCCTGGCCTTGCGGAATCGGGAATCGCGGCCGCGCTCGGCTCCGCTCTGGCTGGTGATCCTGCGCCTCTTGGCGGCGGCGCTCGCGATCCTGGGGCTGGCGGGACCCGCCGTCGATTCGGGCGTCGGCCTCGATTCGGAGCGTCCGATCGCGGTTCTGATGGACGGGGGGTGGGCCAGTGCGCCGGATTGGGAGGAGCGACGGGATGCCGTTCGAGCGCTGCTCGCCCGCGCCGAGCGGGACGGCGTTCCCGCAGCGCTCGTCCGGATGGCGGACCCGCCGCCGGCCGAGGCGGCTCCGGAGTTCCTTCCGGCGCGGGAGGCGGCGAATCTCCTGAACGTCCTAGAACCCCGGCCTTGGGCGCCGCTCCGCGCCCGCTGGGCCGGCTGGGTGGAGGAGGCGCGCGAGCGCGGCGCCGCGGTTCACTGGTTTCATGACGCGATCGGTCAGGACGGCGACGAAGCCCTCCTCGCTAGCCTCGGCGACGGGCCGACGGTCGTGCATGTCCGCGCCGTCGGACTGACGGCCTTCGGCGCGATGCGCAGAACCGCGCGCGGGGTGGAGGCGGACATGCTGCGAGACTGGACGGGAACGAATCCCGTGGTCGTCGAAGCGCGGGATTCCGACGACCGAACGCTTGCCGTGTCGTCCGCCGCTTTCGAGCCCGGCGTCGATTCCGGAGTCGTGACGTTCGAGCTGCCCTCCGACGTCGTCGGACGAATCGCCGCGCTGCGGATTCGCGGAGAGGAGAGCGCGGCGGCGATCCGGCTGCTCGACGACCGGTGGCAGACGCCCCGCGTGGGGATTCCGGCGGACGCGTCGGCGCGCGAGACCCCGCCGCTTCTGCTCGGCGCCCACTACGTTCGCGCCGCACTCGATTCGGTCGCTGAAGTGGTGGAGGCTGAGCTGGTGGAGCTGGCGAACCCGCAGGTCGACGCCATCGTCCTGGTCGACCGGGCGGAGTTCGGCGCCGGAGAGCGGCAAGCGCTCGAGTCGTGGATCGAGGAAGGCGGCCAGCTGGTCCGGTTCGCCGGTCCGCAATTCGCTCGCTGGAGCGAGAGCGGAGCCGGTATGGAGCCGGACCCGCTGCTTCCGGTCCGGATCTCTCCCGGCGGCCGCGACCTGGGCGGGGCGATTTCGTGGCGCGCTGCGCAGCCGGTCGCCGGCTTCCACCCCGAGGGGCCGTTCGCGGACCTGGAGCCGAATCCGGAAATGACGGTGCGGCGGCAGATTCTCGCCTTGCCCGACGCGGCCTTGCAGGATCGCGTCTGGGCCGAGCTCGCCGACCGCACGCCGCTGGTGACGGCTCGGCCGGTCGGCAAGGGGGAGGTCGTACTCTTTCACTCCACCGCCGATCCCGCATGGTCGTCCGTGTCTCTGTCCGGCGGCTTCTCCGGGATGCTCGAGCGGACCGTACGCCGGGCCGGGCGGAGCGAACCGGCCGCTCGGGACGACGGGACCCGCTGGACGTTGGAGACCGCCCTGACGCCTTGGGGCGATCTGGCGGAGCCGGAGAGCGGCCTCGCGCCGGTGCCGGCTGCAGAGCTGAACGCGCAGCCGCCGGGACCCGAAACGCCTCCGGGCATCTATCGCGCCGATACGGGGATTTGGACGCGGGATCTCTACGGGGCCGGATCCCCGCTCGGTGCGGCCGCGGCGTTCCCGGAGAGCGCCGACATACGCCCGCTGGTCGCGGAAACGCAGCGGGAGATCGGGTGGATGCTCCTGCTCCTCGCGGCCGTCCTGATCTTGGCCGACGGCATCGTCACCCTCTGGTCCTCGCGCCGCCTTCGCGGACCGGCGGCAGCGACGGCGGCGGCGTTCCTCCTCCTGCCGGTCGGCGAGGCGCCGGCGCAGCCGGCGCTCGACGCTGCGCTGCAGACCACGCTCGCATATGTCGAGACCGGCGACGAGACGACGGACCGGTGGAGCGCTGCCGGCCTCGCCGGGTTGGGGCGCGCGCTGGCGGCGCGAACCTCGATCAGGCCCGGCGAACCGTTCGGCGTTCGGCTCGGCGAGGACGACATCAGCGCGATCCCGTTCCTGTACTGGCCGGTGACGTCCGGCCAGCGGAACGTCGACGAGGCGGGGATCGCGTCGCTGAATCGTTTTCTGGCCACGGGAGGCCTCCTCGTCCTCGATACCCAGGACGGGGGCATCGGCGTGTCCGCGCGGGAGCTCCAGGGTCTGATCCGCCGGCTCGCAATTCCGGCGCTGGGTCCGGCCGAACCGGATCACGCGCTCACGCGAACCTTCTATCTCTTGCAAGACTTTCCCGGGCGCTGGACGGAGGGGCGCATCTGGGTGGCGCGGGAAGAGTCGGACACGTCGCACACCGACCGCGTGTCGCCGGTCATCGTCGGCGCCGCCGACTGGGCCTCCGCCTGGGCGCAGGACGGGATCGGCCAGGCGGTCGTCGCCGCCGGCGAGGCGCCCGACCAGCGGGAGATGGCGATGCGGGCGGGAATCAACTTCGCGATGTATGCGCTCACCGGCAACTACAAGCACGATCAGGTTCACCTGCCGGCCATCCTCGAGCGCCTGGAGTTGCTGCGCGAGTAGGCGCGGGTCATGGAACGGGCGTTTACGGAACTGGCGTTTCAGCCGCAGGTGCAGATCGGCGCGATCCTGTTCGTGTTTGGCGCAGGGCTCGTGCTGGTCTCGGCGGGAATGCTCTTGCGGACCCGGGGAATGCCGTGGCGCTTTGCGGCGATCCTCGTCCTGCTGGCGGCGCTGCTCGACCCCCGGGTCCTGACGGAAGAGCGCGAAGCGTTGCAGGACGTCGCGTTTCTGGCGGTAGACGAGAGCGCGAGCCAGAGGATCGCCGGCCGCGAGGATCAGACACGGGAGGCCGTGCGTCAGCTGGAGCGGAAGATCGCCGACGCGGGTCTCGAGCTTCGCGTCGTGCGGTCGGGCGGGCAGGACGCGTCGCCGCTTCTGGAGTCCCTTTCGAGCGCTGCGCAGGAAGTGGCGCCGGAGCGGATCTCCGGCGCCGTTCTGGTGACGGACGGACTGGTCGACGACGCGGAAGCGCTCGAGGCGTTTCCCGGACCGGTCCACGTGATCCTCACGGGCGAGAAGGACGACTTCGACCGCAGGATCGAGCTTCTCCGGGCGCCGACTTTCGGCATCCTGCGCGAGGAGGCCGAGGTGGAGTTTCGGGTCGAGGAGGCCGGCCCCGCCGACCCGCTCCCTGCGACGGTGGAGATCCGCGTCGACCGGAACCCCGTCCGGCAGGTGCCCGTCCGGATCGGAGCTTCCGCGACAATTCGGATTCCGGTCGAGCGCGCGGGATCGATTCCGGTCGAGATACGGCTGCCGCCGGCTCCGGGCGAACTGACGGAGCGGAACAACGTCGCGGCCTTCACCTTCGAGGGCGTGCGGGATCGGCTCCGGGTGTTGCTGGTGTCCGGCTCGCCGCATCCGGCGGCCCGTGTCTGGCGAAACCTGTTACGGGCCGACCCGGCGGTGGACCTGGTCCACTTCACCATCCTGCGCGAGACCGACAGCGACAACAGCGTACCGGAACAGGAGCTCTCGCTGATCGAGTTTCCAGTCAGCCGCCTGTTCGTCGAAGAGATCGACGAGTTCGACCTGATCGTGTTCGACCGCTGGGAGCAACGCGGTTTTCTGCCTGCCGACCATCTGGAGAACATCGTCCGCTACGTGCGCGAGGGCGGTGCGGTCCTGCTCGCGGCAGGGGGAGAGTTTGCCGGCGTACAGGGCTTTTCCGGGGAACCGATCGACGCGATCCTGCCGCTCGTGCCGATCGGCGGGGAGCGGGTCTCGGCCTATCGGCCGGCGCTTACCGAAACCGGAGAGCGGCATCCGGTGACGGGCGAAATCGCAGACGCGATCCGCCGCGCGGGGCCGTGGTACCGGCTGGTGGAGGGGACGGCGCGAAGCGGGCATACGCTCCTGGCCGGCCCGGGCGAATACCCGCTGCTCGCGCTCGACCGAGTGGGGGAAGGCCGCGTAGGCGTGCTCGCCTCAGAACATGCGTGGCTCTGGTCGAGGGGGCATGGCGGGGGCGGCCCGCATCGGGAGTTGTTCCGGCGCACGGCGCACTGGCTGATGCGGGAGCCGGATCTGGAAGAGGAGGCGCTCCGGATACGGGAGACCGAAGACGGCCTCCTCGTGTCGCTCCGGTCGCTGGCCGGGAGTCCGGCCGAGGTTCGTCGACTCGACCCCGAGGGGAGGGAATCCGCCGTGGTCATGGAACCGGACGCGCCGGGCCGCTGGACGGGCGCGGTACCGGATCCCGCCCCCGGACTCTGGCGGTTTCGGAGCGGGGACCTCGAAACCCTCGCCGTCGTCGGCGGAATCCTGGGCGACGAAATGGCCGAGGTCGTCTCGACGGCCGAGAGGCTCGCGCCGCTCAGCGAGGCCACCGGGGGCAGCCTTCGCCGCGCGGTAGACGGGATTCCGGACGTTCGCCGCGAAGCCGGCGGCGGCGCGGCGGCCGGAGAAGCCTGGATCGACCTGCCGAGGCGGGACGCGTACCGGGTGGCGAGCGCCGAGCGGCGCTCGCTGATGCCGCCCTGGCTCGGCGCGTTGCTCATCCTCGGAGCGTTGGCCGCCGCCTGGATGCGGGAATCCGGCAGGACCGTCGGACTTCGACGGTCGACCGGGGAGGCGGACTCGGGCGCGTAAGCGCCGGTCAGGCGGGGCCTGTCGGGGGCGACTCCGAATTCGTGACAGAAGAGCCGCTTCAGATTCGGCTTGCGAAGCGCGGCGCAGGCCGCCTGCGACCCGATCCCCGAATCGCGACGAACGGTCTCTCTACAGGTAGTCGAGCACCAGGGCGCGAGTCGGCTCGGGCAGGCTCCCGGCGTGGAGCTCCGTCTCGCAGCCGAACGCGAAGTCGGTCTTCTCTTCCGGGAACAGCTTCAGAAACTCGGGAATGAAGTGCATGATGCGCGGCTTGAAGCACAGCGTCCGAAAATGCATCGGAATCACGATCCGGGGACGGGTCTCGCTTACGATGCGCTGCAGTTCCTCGAGGGAGATGACCGGAAAGCCGCCGGCGTGGCTGAGCAATACGTCGACGCCCTTGAAGAATTCCATCTGCGCCGGCGAGAAATCCTGCCCCATGTCGCCCATATGGCCGATGTCGATCCCGTCCACCACGAACCGGTACATCGCGTTCTGGTCCGGCGCCCCGCTCGGGTGATCGTCGTGTTCCATCGCTTCGATGGCCGTGAAGCGGATCCCGTGCGACTCGGCGGCGCCTTCCCCGCTCGCGACCGCCAGCGCGTCGATGACGGATGCGCCGGAACGCTTGGGCACCAGGTGGTCGTTGTCGTGGAAATCGTCGTTGCTGCTCGACTTGATCACGACGTCCGCAGGATCGGGAAAGGGCTTGAAGCCGGCCTTTGCCGGATCGTACGGATCGGTCACGACGCGCACGCCGCTCTCGCTCTCGATGCCGAAACTGGCCATACCGTACCAGGTGAGTTTCATGGCCGCTCTCCCTTCAGCCGGACCTTCGCTCGGCGCAAGGATAGCCGGTTGCGGCGGACTCCGCCGGGGTGCGCCGGACGCGGTCGCGACCGGCTTAGACGTCGGGCGCCGGCGGAACGGCCCGTCCGGCCCGCTGCCGCCCGGTCCTGCCGGTAGAATGGTCCGGCCGCGGAGCCCCGCCGGGCCTGCGGAGCCGGATGCGTGGCGTTCCTGCGGCCGGAACGGAGGGAGGAGCATGAAACTCACCGGAATTCGGGTCTACCAGGTCGACCTTCCGCTGAAGGAGGGGCGCTACAGCTGGGCCAAGGGCAAATACGTCGACGTCTTCGACAGCACCTTGGTAGCCCTGGAGACGGATTCGGGGCTGGAGGGCTACGGGGAAGTCTGTCCGCTCGGACCCTTCTACCTCCCGGCCTACGGTCCGGGCGTTCGGGTCGGAATCGCCGAACTGGCGCCGCATCTGATGGGGCTGGATCCGAGCAACCTCGTCGGGTTCAACGGCGCGATGGACGCGGCGCTTCTCGGGCACCCGTACGTGAAGTCGGCCCTCGACGTCGCGTGCTGGGATCTTCTGGGCAAGCGGCTCGCGGCGCCGGTCGTCGATCTCATGGGCGGGCGTCAGGGCGATTCGGTCGTCCTATACCGGGCGATCAGCCAGCGATCGTCGGAGGAGATGGCGGCCGACGTGGCCCGGTTCCGATCCGAGGGGTACCGGCGGTTTCAGTTGAAGGTGGGCGGCGCGCCGGAGGCGGACATCGCGCGGATCCGGGCGGTGCGCGGCGTGCTGGAGGAGACCGACGTCCTGGTGGCCGACGCGAACACCGGCTGGCAGACCCACGAAGCGGTGCGGGTTGCGAACGCCGTTGCGGATCTGGACGTCTATATCGAGCAGCCTTGCCTTACGTACGAGGAATCCCTCACCGTGCGGAGGCGCACGACGCTGCCGTTCGTCCTGGACGAGAACGTCGACGGTCTCCAGCCGTTGCTCCGGGCCCATGGAGACGGTGCGATCGACGCGGTGAACCTGAAAATCTCGAAGCTCGGAGGGCTAACCCGGGCACGTCTCCTCCGGGACGTGTGCGTGTCGCTCGGGATACCGATGACGATCGAGGACAGCTGGGGCGGCGACGTCGCGACGGCCGCGATCGCCCATCTGGCCCACTCGACGCCGGAGCGGTTCCGTTTCACCTCGACGGATTTCAACAGTTACGTGACCGTGTCCAATGCGCATGGCGCGCCCCGGCGGGAGAACGGCCGGATGTCCGCGTCGGCGAGACCCGGCCTTGGTATCGAGCCGAATTGGGACGCGCTGGGCGATCCCGTCGCGCAGTATTCGGCATGAGGCAGGGCGGCTGACGCGCTTCGCAGCCGCAGGACGTTCGGTTCCGGCCCGACGCGCGACGGGGCGTGCCGTCGCGACGGCGACGGTTTCCGGATCACGCAGGCGGCAACACGGTCATGGGAAGCGCCGTCCGAAGCGCCGGCGCGAACCGTGTCGTTCGCCGAGAATCGGATTACGAGACGCGACTGCGTCCTTGAATCTACCCATGGTCGGCCAAAGCCCGCCGGTTCCGTGACCGTTGCATGCCTCGTTCAGGTCACGTCGACTCTGGATCGTGGTGTCCCAGGTCTCACCGGTCGCGCGAATTCCGGTCCCGTTTGCGGGGAAACGGCAAGACATTATCGTATTCTTCGTCTTCTCCTTCGCCCTTCCCAGGGAGAGCTTCCCGCCGGCGCGATGCCGCATCGTCCGAATCCGTCACCGAACGCGCGGCGCCGGAGCGATCGCCTTCCTCGGTGCGTGCGCGTTCGAGTCGGGCAACGATCTCGCGTTCGAGCTCGGTCGCAAATGCAAGCAGCAAGTCTTCCGCTTCGTACGTCGACGCGGAGTCTTCAATCAGCGCTTTCATCTTTGGTTCCAGCGCGGCCTTCAGAGCATCGATCTCCTTCTGCAGTGCCCCTTCGTCTGAAGTCGACATCGAGTGACCTATTGCTTGACCTATTCCGCGAGCGGCGCAGACGGTGCCGCCCGGCGTTCGGACGGCGAAATCGGGCAGTAGCTACGGGCTTGGCTCCGGACGCTTCGCCTGGTTGCCCGGCGATCGGTCAGGTTCCGGTCCGCAAACCGGACCCAGTGCGCCCCTCTGGCAGGAGCGATGCCGATGGAGGTCGCTTCCGTGGCGACCGATTCCCGGTTGTCGAGTAGCGGCAACATACGTCCTCAGCTGGCGGGAGGAACACAATATAGCCGGAATCTGATGTAGCCGGAATCACGGGGCTCACGGGACCTGATCGGCCAGGAAGATCGCGGCCAATGGGTCGCACGCAATCGGTAATTCCGGTCGCGGATGGGCGAGTCTGTGATTCGACGATACCTCCTTGCAGCGCGCCATCCGGAGGCTATGATGGCGCCATGAACCACACGCCCGCATTCGACCCTATTGGCTTCGCAAAGCGCCTCGAAGACGGCGGCTTTTCCCTTGTGCAGGCCGAGACCTTGGCCAAGGAGCAAGCCGCTGTAGTTGTAAGCGTCCAGGCTGTCGGGGCCAGAGTCGACGAGTTGAGGAAGGACTTTGAACGAAGGCCGCTTCGCGGGGAAGTGCTGGTAGAGTTCAAGCGCGTACGGCAGGAAAACGCGGACCCTTTCGAGAAATTGCTGCAAGAGCTCGAGGCTTTTCGCGAAGAGACGAAGACAGAGTTTGCTGAGTTGCGCCGGGAGATCGCAGCTCATCGCGAGCAGACAAAGGTAGAATTCGCGCGTGTGCGGGTGGAAATCCGGGCTTCAGGCGAAGCGGTGCAGGCTACGATCCTGAAGTGGTTGGTCCGCACGACGTTGTTTCTCGTCAGCGTGATGATCGGTCTGGCCGGCTTGGCAGTTACCCTGTTTAAGCTCCTGTGAGGGAACGCGCTGGCGCCAGCGCCGGAACCGCATCGAAATTTCCGGATTGACCGCTCGTTCTCCTCTGCTCCTCCTCGGCGTTCGATTCCCGAATCGACCCGTGCGTTGCGGATAGTCTGCTCCTCGCTTCTCCGTTCGCTCCTCGCGCATTGCGTCGAGGGAGGACGGTATACGGCTTCGGGGCTGAATTGCCTGATCGAACCGTGCCGAAACGGTCTCGGATGCCAGGTCCCTCCCGGTCGACTGGGCCCGACCCGCGCCGGTCGCACCGACCGATTCGCAACGCTTGCCTGCGACCCGGCCGGTCCGGCACGACACGGCGCCGGGAGAGGGCGCATTTCCGCCGAGCCTCTACGGACTCCGCATCGGAGGAGCGGCAAGACGATTCGCGGCAACGAAATGCCGACTGCTCAGTCGGCTCTCGCAACGCCTTCCGGCGGCCCCGTGTCGTTCTCCCTTCGCCGGACCTCGAGCGCCGGGCGTGGCGCACCCGGCAACCGGCGGCCGGATTCGACCGTAGGGGTCGTATTCCGGTCCGGCGCCAGCCGGTGCAGCTCGGGGCGGAGGGCCAGATTCTGGCTGGCGCGAACCTCGGCCCGGAACGCGCGCGGAGACTGGCCGAATCGGCTGCGAAACGCCCGCGAGAACACGGCGGCCTGGGAGAACCCGCAGGCCATGGCCACCTCCGTAATCGAGAACTCGTCGTAGAACAGGAAGTTTCGCGCCGCCTGCAGGCGCAGCGCCAGGTAGAGACGCATCGGCGACAGTCCGAACGCGCGGTGGCTGAGGCGCGCGAGCGTTCGTCGGGAAACCCCCGTCTTCCGCGCCAGTTCCGACAGGACGAGCGGCGTCTCGAGGTTTTGTTCCATCAATCGAACCAGCCTTCGCACGGCGGCGTCGCTCGCGGAGCCCGTCTGGCCGGAGCCGCGTTGCGGCGTCTCCGCAGGACGACGGGTATGGACCAGCGCGTCCGCGATCTCGTTGGCGAGCGCTTCTCCCTTGAACTCGGCGATCAGGGCGAGGACCATGTCGAGCGTCGCGACGCCGCCGGCGCAATGCGCCCGCCGTCCCTGAAACAGGAAGATCTGGTTACGGACCTCGGCTGTCGGAAAGCGTTCTAGGAACGTCGGCGCGGCCTCCCAGTGCAGCACCGTCGCGGATCCGTCGCCGACCGGCGCGACGCCGGCTTCCGCAAGGGCGAAGGCGCCGGTGTCGATTCCGCCGACGGTCGCGCCCCGGCGGTCGGCGCCCCGAATGGCGCGGAGGAGACGGTTCGAGTTCAGTTGCGTCGGCAGGTTGCCCTCGAACAGGAGACAGACCTCCGCGTCGGGCATCCGGTCGACGGAGCAGTCGCATTCGAACTCCATGCCGTTGCTGGCGCGTACCGGACGGCCGTCCTCCGAGACCAGCCGCCAGTCGAACATGCGCTGGCCCGTGTTCTGGTTGGCGATGCGCAGCGCCTCGCTGGCCAGAATCATGGCGTTCGGCGGAAACTCCGCCTGGAGGACGAGATTGAAGCGGACGCAGTCCGGCGTGGGCGATCGCAACCCGGGGAACTCCGTCAAGGTCGGCGGACTTGGCCTGCAAAGTACAGTTCGCGGCGATTTGCGTCAAGAAACGCCGCTCGAAGCGGGGAATAGTGGCGTACAATCAGCCCGTCGGCGCGGATCGCGACCGTTCGGGCCGGGCGGAGCGCGGCCCCGAGGCGGCGGCTCGGGCGCGCTCCCGGATACGGGGAACCGGCGATGGACGCAGAACGCCTCAAGGCCGAACTGGCCGGCTGCTACGTGACCCTTCCGACGCCGTTTCGGGACGAGCCGGAGTTTCCCCTCGCCGAGCCGGCGCTCCGAACGCATATCCGCTTCCTGCTGGACCACGGCCTGGACGCCCGCAATTCGACCTTCCTCGTGGCCGGCGCCGCGGGTGACTTTTCCACCATGACGCTGGACGAGCGCGTCCGGGTCGCCGAAATCGCCGTAGACGAGGTCGCGGGGCGCGTTCCCCTGGCCATGGGGGCGCAATCGACCAGCACGCTGGAGCTCGAACGGCTCGCCCGCGCGGCGGAACGGGTCGGCGCGCAGTATATCCAGGTCTCCTGCCCGTATTACTTCGCGCATACGGAGGGCGACTTCGAGGCGTTCGTGTGCGCCGCCGCGTCCGCCGCGCCCGGTCTCGGGATTATCGTCTACAACACCTTCTGGACCAGCGCAGGGATCTCCTTCCGCATGGTCGAGCGGCTCGCCCGCATTCCCAACGTCGTCGGCCTGAAGTGGGCCGCCCCCCGGACCGACGCCATGGAATTCGAGGACGTGACCCGGCACTTCGGCGACCGGTTCACCGTGATCGACAACAATCTCCTCTTCGCCATGAGCGCCATGCCGGCCCTCGGGGCGCGCGCCTTCGAGGTGCACAATTGCAATTTCTGGCCCGAATGGGGCGTCAAGCTCATGCGGGAGGTGCATGACGGGAATTACCCCGAAATCGCGCGCATGCTCGTCGAGGAGGCCATGCCCTTCTACAAGCTATGGGTCCGCATCGAGAGCGAGTACACTTCGGGCGACGGATATCTCGACAAGCTCTGCATGGAACTGGTCGGGCTGCCGTCGAGCCGCTGCCGGCCCCCGACCCGAGACGTACGGGCGCGGTACCGGGACGCGGCGCTCGCCATGATGCGGTCGGCCGGCGTGCCGAGGATCGGCGACTGAAGCCTCCTCGCGCCCCGCCGGGGACGTGGCCAGCAGACACGGGACAATTGGGAGGCTGGGGGATTCGATGGAACTGTTCGTCTGTATCGGGGTCGATTCCGCGCAGCGGTCCCGGCTGGAGAGGATCGCCGCCGGCGACCGGGTGCATTTCGCGGAGCCCGCGTCCCTCGACGGCCCGCCCGACGCGCGGTTTCTGGCGTCGGAAGTCGCGCTGGGCAGCGTTCCCCCGGACTGGGTGGCCGCGTCCTCCGCGCTGCGCTGGCTGCAGCTCGATTCCACCGGCATCGACGCCTACCTGCGCCCAGACATCGAACGGTCTGGGGTGCGCATTTCCAACCTGCGCGGGTTCTTCGCAAACCCGGTAGCCGAGTCCTGTCTCGCCGGCATCCTGGCGCTCTACCGGGGGATCGACCGCCTGTTCGTCCTGCAGCGGCGCAAGGAGTGGGTGGGTCCCGCTTACCGTCCCAGGCTGCGGCTCCTCACGGGGCGCCGCGTGGTGCTGTTCGGATACGGCGCCATCAACCGGCGGCTGGCCGAGCTGCTCCGTCCGTTCGGCTGCGAGATCGTGCCGTTCGCCAGCGACTGGACCGACGAGGCGCTGGATCGGGCGCTGGCAGATGCGGATATCGTCGCCTGCGTCGCGCCGGAGACCGAGAACACGCGCCAGGCGTTCGACCGCCGTCGATTGTCCCTCCTCAAACCCGGTGCCGTCTTCGCCAATCTCGGCCGGGGCTCGCTGGTCGACGAGGCGGCGCTCGTCGAGGCGTTGTCGGACGGGCGCGTCTCCGGCGCCCTGATCGACGTCACCCTCGTCGAGCCCCTTCCCGCCGACAGTCCGCTTTGGGATGCGCCCAACGTTCTCCTGACCCAGCACACCGGAGGCGGAAGCGACAGCGAGTGCGATCGCAAGATCGACTTATTCGAGGTCAATCTCGGCCGTTACCGCAGGGGCGAAGCGCCGGACAACCCGGTCGACCTTTCGCGGGGCTATTGATGAGCGCAGTCGCCGATGCGCGCTGCATCCTGCTCAGCTCGCCCTACGCGGACGCGGACGATCCCGAGATCAAGGAGTGCTTTCCGAACGGTCCGAAGCGTACGGTCGGGATGGTCGAGATCGTTCTCGAGAACGGCGTCCGGGGTCTGGGCGAGGGATACCTTGCCGTCTTCGCGCCGCGGGTGTTCGAGGCGATCGTCGATCTCTGCGCGCCGCACGTGATCGGCCGGGACGGATTCGACGTCGAGCGCCGGATACGGGATCTGCGGAGCGTGTGCGACTACTGGTCGATGCAGGGGGCGGCCCGCCACGCCATCAGCGCGTTCGAGATCGCCCTGCAGGACGCCCGGGCGAAGAGCCTCGGCGTTCCCGTATACGAGACGCTCGGCTCGGACTTCGGCGACTCCGTCGCGGTCTACGGAAGCGGGGGATGCTGCGACTCCGTCGAGCAGTTCGAGCGGGAGCTGGATCTCCTGTCCTCGATGGGAATCGACCTCTACAAGATCCGCTCGGTGAAGGGCGACGTTCGGCGGACCGCCTGGGTGCTGGAGACTGCGGCGGCGCGCGGCATCGGCGTCGGCGTCGACATGTGCCAGAATCTCGCCGACCCGCCGCAGCCGGTCGAGGACGCCCTGGCCTTCGTCGAGGCGGTCCATGCGCGGACGGACCGGCGCATTCGGTTTCTCGAAGAGGCGCTCGGACCGGACGATCCGGCGGCGTTCGCCGAGCTGCGAAAGCGGACCGACGTCCCGGTCTGCGGCGGCGAGACCGTCACCACGCCGCGGGAATTGCTCGACCGTGCGAGAGCCGGCGCGTTCGACTTCGTTCAGCCCGACGCGTCCGTGATCGGCGGCATCGGAGCGGTGACGGAGGTCTTCGAGGGTGCGCGCGCATGCGGCGTCGATACGGTGGTTCACGCCTGGGGCGGGGCGGTCGCGATCATGGCGAGCTACCACGCGGCCTTTGCCGCCGGGGGGTCGCTGGTGGAGTATCCCATGCTGGCCTTTCCCCTCGCCGACGAGATGATTGCCGACCAGGGGCGGATCGTCGGCGGCCGGCTCCTGCGGCCGACGGCGCCGGGGATCGGCGTGACGCTGACGCCGGAGATCGAGGCGCGGTATCCGTTCGACGAGACGGCGGTCTATTGCTGCGCGTTGCACGACTGGGGGCCGCCGCCCGACGAGTACTGGCAGGCCTGAGCGGCGCCCGCGGCCTGAGCGGCTTCAGGACGAGCCGGGTCGAAGTAGCGACGCGCCGTCTTCGCCGAACAGGTGAACCCGCTCTGCCGGAACGACGGCCCGGTGCCGTTTCGCGCCCGGCGGCGCACCGGACCGGCTCTCGACCACGATCGCGCCGGCCGGGTGGCCTGCCGCATGGAGAAGCGTCGTTCCGCCCAGATTCTCCCGGAACCCCACGTCGAACTCGATCGCGAATTCGCCGTGCGACTCCGCTCCGAGATGCTCGGGGCGAATGCCGACGGTGACCGGATCGCCCGGCGCAACCGGTCGGATCGCCGGCGGAAGCCGCAGGGCGCGACCGTCGACGCCGTCGAGGGCCACGGCGAGCCCGTTCTCGTCTGCGGCGTCGACCCTGCCCGACAGGAGGTTCATCCGGGGCGAGCCGATGAAGCCGGCCACGAACAGGTTCTGCGGGTGTTCATACAGCTCCTCCGGCGTGCCGACCTGCTCGATTCGGCCGTCGCGCAGGACGGCGATCCGGTCGGCCATGGTCATCGCCTCGATCTGGTCGTGGGTCACGTAGACCATCGTGGCGCCGAGTTGCTGGTGCAGGCTGCAGATCTCGAGTCGCATCCGCACCCGAAGCTCCGCGTCCAGGTTGCTGAGCGGCTCGTCGAACAGGAACACGCGCGGGTTCCGGACGATGGCCCGTCCGATCGCCACCCGCTGCCGCTGCCCGCCGGAGAGCTGTTTCGGCCGCCGGTCGAGAAACTCCTCCAGCCGGAGAATTCGGGCGGCTTCCTCGACGCGCCGATCGCGCTCGGCCCTCTTCATGCCGGCCATGCGCAGGGCGAAGCCCATGTTGTCGCGAACGTTCATGTGCGGATAGAGGGCGTAGGACTGGAACACCATCGCCACTTCCCGGTTCGCCGGGTTGACGCCGCGCATGGAATCCCCGCCGATCCGCACGTCGCCGCCGCTCAGATGCTCCAGTCCGCAGATCAGTCGCAGAAGAGTGGATTTGCCGCACCCCGAGGGGCCGACGAAGACCAGCAATTCTCCGGACTCGATCGTGAGGTCGATGCCGTGGATCACGTCGGTCTGGTCGAAGGACTTTCGGACGCCTCTGAGTTCAACCTGGCTCATGCTTCGCTTCCCGAACTCGGATTCCGGAACCTGCCCAGCCGGCCGGGTCCGTCCGCGATCTCCTGCACCTACGCCACCTCGAATCGCGTGGCCCGCACGACCTGCAGCGGGAACGGATCGTCGTTCCATTCGTGATAGCAGCACACCGCCGCGCCGTCCGGCGCCTGGACTGCCGTCGGATAGCCGATGTGCTGGTATACGCCGGGGTTCTCGGGGCGGATCGCCCCCGAACCGTGCCCGGCCGCCTCGGCCCCGAGGCTTGAGGCCGGCTTCTGCCGATCGGACCTGTCCGGCACGCCGCCCTCGCGGATTACGAACTCGTCGGCGACGTCCCAGTCGAGTCCGTTCTCGGAGACGATGCCGCGCACGCCGTAGGGCGGACGCCGGTAGCCGTAGACCATGAGATGGCGACCGTCGGCCAACGTGACCAGGTCCGCCGGATACCCCCAGACGTTCGTCCATTTGGGCGGCGTCCAGGAGAAGCCGTCGTCTTCGGACACGGTCATGACCATGTTCTTCGCGTCGCCGCTCGGGTTCACGTGGGTGCGCATGAAGCAGACGAGGCGACCGTCCTTAAGCCGGAGGAGCGCCGGCTCCTCGTAGTCGACGATCGAGGCCGGGTCGTAGGCGAGCGTCGAGTAATACTCCCAGTGTACGCCCCCGTCGTCGGACCGGATCAGCGCCGAGCGGGTGGACTCGCCTTCGCCCTCCTCCCCGTATCCCCGAATTCGACCGTAGAGCCCCATCAGGATCGCGCCGGAGGGCAGCTGCCAGCAGCCGAGCCGGCAGCCGCCGTGCTTCAGCGGTCGCACGTTGCAGGGCGTCGGCTCGCTCCAGCTCCGTCCGCCGTCGACGGAGCGGACCACGAAGGTGCCGAGCCAGCCCTGGGTCCGGTAGGCCCAGGTCCAGTCGCCCCATTCCCGGGTCCAGGGCTTCGAGGCCCAGGAGGGTTGTTCGGGCTTCACGCCGCGCTTGAAGAACGCGGTGACGGTGAAATTGACCAGGAGCGTACCGTCCAGCAACTCGCAGATCCCGCAGTCCCAGTTGCCCATGGTCTCCGACCAGGGAAGCACGACGGAGGGCTTCGACCAGGTCTTTCCGCCGTCGGCCGAGCGGGTGAACAGGGTCTGCCCGCTGTCGTGGTGAAACGGGTAGCGCTCCTCGTTGAAGACCGCGGCGATCTCGCCGTTCGAGAGCGTTCGCGCGGCGATCTGGTTCATGCAATGCTCGGGGTGTCGGCAAATCTCGTGATGTCCGAGTATCCGAATGCTGCTCATGGTCACACTCCTTCCCGTTCTGGTCGCGTGCGGCCGGGATGCGCCGCGTCCCGCGTCCGGAATCCCGCTGGCGGAGCGGCCCTGCCCGATCCGGCGAAGCGCATCCGTGTGCGCGGGCGGGTCGACTGCGCCCTGTCTTCCGGCGGGCGCGGACTCCGGCGTCGCTTCGTCGCGGGTAGAGAGAGCGTTTGCGCAAGGCGGGTCGCGCCTGGCGCGAGTCGGCGGCCTCGGCCCCGGAGCGCGAATCCTTCGGTCACTGGCTCAGACTCCCCTGGGAGATTCCCTGGATGAAGTATTTCTGCAGCACGAAGAACAGCACGAGGCTCGGCACAGACAACACGGTTACTCCCGCCATCGCCACGGAATAGCCCTCCAGCTGCGTATGGGTTCCGACCACGGGCGCGAACGCCGCGATGCCGACGGGAAGCGTCTTCATGCTCTCGTCGAACACCACCAGGAGCGGCCAGAGGAAGTTGTTCCAGTTCAGCGTGAATATGATTACGCCCGCTGCGATCAGCGGCGCCCGGGCGAGGGGGAGCGCGACCAGCCAGAACAGCCGGAACGCGCCGGCCCCGTCCAGCCGCGCCGCCTCGACCAGTTCCCGCGGGAAGGAGAGGAAGAACTGCCGGAAGATGTAGACCGAAAACACGTTGGCGATGGTCGGCAGGATCAGGGCCTGGTAGGTGCTGGCCCAACCCACCTTGATGAAGGCGAGCAGCATCGGGATGACCGAGACCTCGACCGGCATCATGATGGAGGCGAGAAACACCAGGAAGATGGTCGCGCGGCCGGGGAAGCGGAACTGGGCGAGGGCGAAGCCCGCCATGGCGCCGAAGAATACGCAGACGCCGGTGGAGACGACCGCCTGCACGAGGCTGTTGACCGTCCAGCGGACCACCGGGTACTCGAACACCCGGACGTAATTGTCGAGCGTGAACCTGCGCGGAATCCATTCGATGGTCTGGGTGAGCACGTCGGACGGATACTTGAAGGACGTCGAGACCATCCAGAGGAACGGAGAGAACCAGGCCAGGGCGACCGCCATGCCGAATATCCAGAGCAGCGCGTCGCCGCGGCTCATTCCGCGCCGCTCGAACCAGGCGCGCATCAGATCTGCTCCCGCACGGCGAACCGTTGCAGGACGGTCGCGCAGAGAATTACGAGGAACAGCAAGATGGCCAGGGCCGAGGCGTATCCGTAGAGGTTTCGGACGATCGCGACCGTGTAGATGTAATGGATCGGCGAGGAGGAGGCGCCGGCCGGGCCGCCGTTGGTCATGACGTAGACCTGGCTGAAGATCCGCATGGTGGAGATGAGCTGCAGCGTGATCACCATCGAGAGCACCGGCCGGAGGCTGGGCAGCACGACGAAGCGCAGCCGGTTGAACGGACCGGCTCCGTCGACCGTCGCGGCTTCGATCTGGTCGCGGGGGATGTCCTGCAGTCCCGCGAGGAGGAGCACGAAGGCGAGGCCGAGGTCCCACCAGATCGAGGCCATGGACACGCCGACGAGCGCCCAGTCGCTCGAGGTGAGCCAGGGAACGGCGCTGACGCCGACGAAGCCGAGCAGGTTGTTGAGCAGGCCGTACTGGGTGTCGAGCAGGTAGACCCACACCAGTCCGATCACCGTGGCGGAGACCACGTTGGGGGCGAAGAACAGCGTGCGCGCCAGGCCCGAGAGCGGATACGACTTGTTGACGAAGAGGGCGAACAGGAGACCGAGCACGGTGACGCCGGGGACGATGATCAGCGCGTAGAAGAGGACGTTTCTAAAGGCGACCCAGACCCACTCGTCTTCGAGTCCGTCGCGGTAGTTCTCCCAGCCGATCCACTCGGGCTGCCCGATGATGCTCCATTCGGTGAACGCGACATACGCGCCGAACAGGACCGGAGCGACGTTGAAGACCAGGAATGGGACGGCGAAGCAGGCCACGAACGCGTAGCCGACCCAGTCGATCGGCCGTCGCTCGCCGGGCAGGTCTTCCGGGGCCGTCACGCCACGGATCGCGTCAGCGGTGCTCGCCAAGTGGCGCCTCCGGAGAGACGGGCGCGCGTCCGGTGCGGGAGGCGCGCCCGCCGGGGCTCTCGGATCAACCCTTGTCCAGGCCTTCCTGCCAGCGCTCCTGGAGTTCCGCCATGGCCTCGTCCGGGGTCTTGGTTCCGGCCCATACGCCCTCGAGCGTCCGCGCGAGATAGTTGCCGCCGGAATAGATGGTGAACTCCGGACCCGCGACTACGGGGATCTCCGGAATGGTCGCGAAGGCCATTCCCTCGACGAACGCGCCGCGAACGCTCCATGGGTGGCCGGCCGTGCGGTAGTCGGGCCGGTCGAGAATCGACTGCCGCGGCGACGCGCCGCGTCCGACCGTGGTCCACAGGAAGCTGTTGTCCGAAATCCACTTCACCGCGTCCATGGTGGCCTTGTAGCGGTCCGGGTCGCCCTGCTTGTAGAGCTCGAGCCCGCCCATCTCGAAGTAGGTCTTCAGCTCGCCGCCGATATTCGGGAAATTCGACGTCATGAAGTTCAGGCCCTGTCCGACGTAACCGTTCAGCGTCCAGGGACCGGTCCAGAAGATCGAGCCGCCGCCGGTGCCGAACGCCTTGTAGCGGTCGGTGACGTCCCGGGTCGACACCTTGTGGTCGTCGAACAGCGCGAGCACCCACTCCATGGCCGCGATGCCGGCTTCGGGGTTCACCGCCGCCTCTGCGAGGTCGTCGCTCGCCCGCCGGAATCCCATCTGCTCCGCGACGATTCCCCAGGTCACCGTGGGCTGGACGCCCGAACCGGTCATCAGGATGCCGGAGCGGGTGACCGTGTCACCGTCCCGGTGGGTCATCGCCTTGCCCCATTCGATCAGTTCCTCGCCCGTCGCCGGCGGCGAATCGGGGTCGAGTCCCGCCTCGGCCACGTGGTCGAGGTTGATCTCCGGCTGCAGGCTCATCAGGTCCATCGGGATCATGAACATCGCGTTGTCGTATTTGGGATAGCGGGAAGCGGTCACCGAGAGATCCGAGAAGTCGGCGAGATCGAGGCCGGAGGAGGCGATCAGGTCGTCGAGCGGCACGGTCACGCCGTCCCGGGCGAGCGCCGCGCCCTTGCCGGCGGTACCCCAGCCGAAGTCCGGCGCGCGGCCCGTCGCCGTGGCGGCCAGCACCTTGGTGACGTACTGCTCCTCGGGCACCAGTTCCATCCGAATCTGTACGCCCTTGTCGGCGTGCGCCTCGTTGAAGTTGTCGATCATCTGTGCCCAGACCTCTCCGTCGGAGGCCGCGAGCCAACTCCAGTGAACGATCTCGATCGGGTTGGCGGCGCGGGCGAGATAGGGTGCCGCAAGCGACACGGTCGCCGCGGCGGCGGAGCCCTGCAGCATCGAACGGCGCGAGATGCCGCCGGTTCGCGGGCGGGTCGCCCGGAACGCGTTACTGTTGTGGTTCATTTCTTCCCTCCATGATTCCTGGAATTACGCCCTGCGGCGTCGATGCAGGGGGGCCGGACGGCTCGAAGAACCGGAGTAGCGGGACGGGGTGGGCTGCAACGGGCCGTTCGGTTCCGATCCGGTTCGCCGGATCGCTACGTGGCGCGCTTCGCCAAGCGAAGCCGATCTCTCTTCCGTCCCGCATTCGATACCGTTTCCGAGTAAGCATCCGGACGCTGGCCCTGTCGGAGGAAGGATGACACAGACCCCATCTGTGAATTTGATTTTGCTGGCCGCGAGTTTTGCAGCGGTTGCCAAGGGCGTGTCAGGGCGGGGTTCGATTCGCGGTCGTTCGGGGAGCGAATCGTCGCTGGAGACGCTCGCTCCTGCTGCACCGGCGGAACGCGTCTTCGTCCGCCACCCGAAGGGGCGGATACATCGGGGCGCATGCCACTGCCCGGGTTCCGGCTACATCCTGGTAGGGCGGCCCGGCGGGACGTCGGACGTTTCGCGCAGCCGGAGCTCTGCGCGTTGCCGGTCTTTTCGGCGGCGGCGACGGAAGAGAGACGGGCATGATCGACGAACAGCCGGGTAGTCGGGCAGGCTGATGACGATTCCCTCCACGTCGGACCCGTAGCCTTGTCCGACAACCAGAAGACCCCTCCATGGATCGACAGGGCCGGGAACGCCACGCTGGCGCGGCGTTGCTCGCCTGCGTTCCCACGGCCTTGTGCTTCGAGCGATCTACCCGATTCTCAACCCGCAAACACGCCGTCGCGCTGGCGCGATTGCGTGTTGGAAGGCGCCGTCGTCGAGTTCGGCTCGCAATAGCGGCGTATGGCCGCCGTCCGCGCGTGCCGCTGTCTCACCGGCCACGGCGCGAGACGCCTCACCACACCCGAACGGTCTGCATGTTTCCGCCAGTTCTCGTCGTGGTGGGGGGCGGGCACTCCTCTACGCACTGCACTACGCCGGCAGCAGCGAACGATTCCATTGATTCGCGCGTGGCGAACGCAGGGCAATCTCCGAGGTGGAGCCGGCGGCGAAGGATTTCGTCTCGTCAATTCGTGGGCCGAAATTGCGATCTCGAATGCTCGGCACCTCGCGAATCGGACCGACTGTAGCGCATCGGGTCTGCGGACCGTGGCCGTCGCTACCGTGTCGCCCGCGGTAACCGGGACTGCGACGGAAACGAGAGATTCACTCCATCGCATTCTTGAGGCCCTTCAGGTCCGTGACGGCATTGTCACGCGCCAGTTCGCGCTCCATCCTCCTGATGAGCTTCTGGGTCCTAATCGGAATGGGCGAACTCTTCCGGGGACGGGCGGGACTCGGCATCCTCCTCGGAGCCGCCGGCTCCGGCAACTTCCAGCTCATCTTCTCACTCCTCCTCGGCGCACTTCGCAGAAATCGGGCTGCTCGGAAGCATGGTCGCTGCGCAGGCACGGTCGTTTCGCACCGTGTCGCAATTGACGATACCAAGGAATTTCGCCGGGTAGAACACATGCCACGACAGAGTATCGACGTCTTCCCGTTCGATCAGGAAGCCATGATCGGGGTAGCTCGCTGCCGGCCTGTCGACGGTACTGGGTTGCGGATTGTCGGAAGTCCGGCTGAGCAAACCGGCTTATCCGATCGCATGCCTGGCACACTCGCACAAGCGGGCCGGCGAGTAGCCGAGCCAAGGCCGCTGAGGGCACCCATACCGTCAAGCCGCTCGTTCCTCCGCCTGACTCCTCGGAGCATCGGTTCTGAACGGGCCCTCGGCTCCCCTCGTTCACTTACGACTCACTTCGCGCTGTTCATTGCCGCGTTCGTCGCACGATACGCCCATTTCCACCAAGAAGCGGGACGGGTCCCGCTCCCATCCCTTGTACCGCCGTGCGCGCGACAGGATCAGGCGGTTTCTTGTGCGCGTTACTGCAACGAAGCAGCCCCGGCGCTCCTCCTCCAGCGCAGCACTGGAGTCCCCACGTCTCATGCTGTGCCAGGAGGGGAGAATCTCCTCGGCCAGCCCAATGACGTAGACACAGTCGAACTCCAGCCCCTTCGCTCCGTGAAAGGTGGCGAGGGTCACCGACCCCGGAGCCGGAGCAGGTTCCTTGGAGCGAAGTTCCAATTCCTGCAACAGCCGATCACGCGATACGGGGCCGATCATCGATCGGATTTCCCCCAATAGCCTGCGCCACGCACTGATGTCGTCTTTCAGGCGATCGTCAGGATCGTCGCGCTCAAATAGGCTGAGAACGGTCGAGATCGTCATGTCGATTCTCGTCTCGCCGGCGGCGAGTTCGGCAATGGCGTCAACAAGCTCCGCCGCTGGTGGCGGCGGATTGGCCGCTTTCGCGGCATCGATCCAGACCGACAAACACGCGACATCCAGCGCGGCAGAGCGAGTAGTTAGATCGTCGAAGTCCAATTGCGTTGATGCGAAATTATTAAACGCCTCGACCAAAGAGTCCATGTTGCGTCGGTCGAGCGGCCGACCGATCTGCTTCAGGCAGGCGACAAGCCACTTCATTTCCGGAGATTCGAACTCGTCACGTCTTGTCAAGATCGTCGCGGCGACTCGCACTTCTCTCAAAGACGCATGAATGGCGCTCAGTAGCGCTCGAGTTCTGGCCAGAACGAGCGTCTGGCGTCGCTCGGTTTCGGTCAAGTCTGCAATTTCGGAAGCAATGCCGGCCACCTCCTTCTCGTCGGTATCGAATACGCGACACTCGATGGGCGGGACGTAATGGGTACGATCGTGCCACTCTGGCTCGGCAGGGCGCTTGGTTCCAGCCCGCCGTGCGTTGTAGACGAGAAGACGATTTGCCGCCGCGACAATCGGCGGAGGACAGCGATAGTTGGTAGGAAGTTGCACCACTTCGCAATCGAACTCTTCAACCAGATCCCCGATCCGACGAACGCTTGCGCCGTTCCATTCATAGATCGTCTGGTCGTCGTCGGCGACAGCGAACACTTGCCGAAACGTATCTCCCGCCATGCGTCGTAGGAGCGCATACTGGGCATGGTTGGTATCCTGGAACTCGTCGATGAGCCAGTAACGGTACACGGTCTGATAATGGTGGGCCATTACGGGATACTGAAAGAGTCGATATACCTCGAGAATGAGTGAATGGAAGTCCAATGCGTTGGAGCGACGCAGCTCACGCTCGTAAAGGCGATACGTTCGAGCCAGTCGGCTTGCTTCATCTTGCGTCGCCACGCGCCTCCTGGTTGCCCACGTCTCCGCTTCCTTGGGTTCCACCAGTCGTGCCTTAAGGAGGTCGATAATCGGCAACAGCCGTAGGTCTTCGGAATCGAAGTGAGCCTTCTCGCGCCTGATCGCATCCTCCAGAACCGCCTGCCGATCAGACGCAAGAGAGTAAATCGCGAAGTCGGGCTTGATCCCGAGATGCGCTCCATGCTGGCGCAGCACCTGTGCACAGAAACTGTGAAAGGTTTGGATTTCTGCCCGTTCGTCCAGGCCGGGTACCAGCGCGCTCACGCGGCTCGATATTTCGTGAGCGGCCTTGTTTGTGAAGGTCAGCGCGAGAATGCGGAAACGCTCGTTCCGCGATCGTTCCAGAAGGCGCGCGGCCCGGCATGTCAGAACGCGAGTCTTGCCGGAGCCTGGGCCGGCCAGAACCAGCAACGCGCCGTCGCTCCACTCCACAGCCTTGCGCTGGATTTCCGACAACTCGCGCAGACTGGGTTCGAGTTCAGCCGCTATCACGCCAGACCCCGCAGAACCTCGATGGCGGTACGGAACGCGTATGGAGACCGTTTCGCTCAACTCGGGTTCCGACGAACGCGTGCCGCGAAGCCTGCGGCACAGGATGTCTTCCGCTGGCGCAAGCGAATGACGGGTTCGTCATCGTCAAGTTCGTACTGCGCACGGTCAAGATCGGCCGAGCCCGACTCCTCTCGCCCTCGGATCGCAGCCGTTTCCGACTCCGGGCTCTTCGGCCGCAGTGCCGTGATTCTCCGCGCTCGGCGCAATCGACCGAGATCGTTACGCATCCCGTACTTCTAGCGGGTCCAACCGTCTCACGCAACGCTCGGGCATCCAAACCCTCCAGGAGTGCCGGCGCAGTCGCATACGGTCGAGCACGCTATCGGGATCGGGCCGCCGTTGGTCTTCCTGTCAGGTTCGAGGTCCGCACAGTCTCCTGCTCGTTGCAGCTGACGCTTGCCTGAATCGTCGTCCGCGGGGGAGTGGAGTATCGTCCGCCATTGCAGCTAATCGCATCGTCGCGGCGTTTCGGTGATGGCCATACCGGCGAGGTGGGCGCACGGAGTGGGTCGGAAGTGCCATAGCCCGGTGCCGGGCGGCGCTCGCGAGACCGACGGCAATACCAAGTGACGCATACAGTTCGCGCGTCTGCGCTGTCGCGATGTCCGAAGACGCGGCGTTTCCGGATGATTCGGATACCAGCGCAGAAGATCCGGCGTCCCCGGTGGCCAAACGGACGGAACCAGATACCCTGTCCTGCGGGATCCCACACTGATTCCCGAACGAGAAGGAGCGATGTCGAATGATCCGGCCCGATTCCATACGCACCTGCCTGTGGTTCGACGACCAGGGCGAGAACGCCGCAAAGCTGTACGTGTCCCTGTTCCCGGACAGCCGAATTGACGCGATCCATCGACCGGACCCGGACGGGCCGGCGCTGATCGTCGACTTCACCCTGGCCGGGGTGCCGTATCAGGCCCTGAACGGAGGCCCGCATTACGAGCTGACCCCGGCCGCGTCGATTTCTGTCCTGACCGAGAATCAGGCCGACACCGACCGGCTCTGGGACGCGCTGATCGACGGGGGCGGAAGCGAACAGCCCTGCGGCTGGCTGACGGACCGCTTCGGCCTTTCCTGGCAGGTGGTTCCGAAGGCCCTCCCGGCGATGCTGGCCTCGACCGACCGCGACGCCTCGGCCAGGGTGTTCGATGCGATGATGCAGATGAAGAGGCTCGATCTGGCTGCGCTGGAGGCCGCGTTTCGCGGCGAGTCGAAGAAAGGCGCTTGACTTGCAACGGACGCGGCGCGCTTGCAGGATGGTCGCTTGGGCGGCGTGGGCGCGAGAGCGGGAGCCGACGAGGTTCGGACGGGGTTCCGAGGAGCGTACGCCAATCTCGCGCCTGCATGCGAACTCGCGGGGACCGGCCTTCCGACGATGCGGCCCGGTGCCCGCGTCCCGAATCCGCGGCGCGGCGCGCCCGAGAACGATATCGAGCCGTCTCCCCGCAGCGGCGGGCGAGACCGAGGGAAGGGGACGGACATGAGCTACGTATTCGGATTTGTGGCGGCGGTGCCGAACGAGAACCGGGAAGCCTATGTCAAGCACGTCGAGACCGCGGCGGAAGTCGTCATGGAACTCGGCGCGACCCGGTATGTGGAGTGCTGGGGCGACAACGTCCCGGAGGGAAAGATCACGTCCTTTCCGATGGCGGTAAAGCGGCGCGCGAACGAAACGGTCTGTCTGGGCTGGGTCGAGTGGCCGTCGAAGGAAGCGTGCGACGAGGGGATGCAGAAGATGATGGAAGATCCCCGTCTGGCCCCGGAGGCGCTTCCGATGCCGTTCGACACCACCCGGATCGTCTGGGGCGGTTTCGACGTGATCCTCGATCGCTGAGAGAACCGAGAATGCCTGCGACGCGAGCGGCCCTGGACGACCGGGGAGATTGCCGCTCCGGGGACCGGATGCCGGGCGAAGCGAAACGGCCGATAGCGGGGAGCGGGAGGCGATGATCCATGTCGTGAAGTCGGACCGCTACTCGGTCGGGGTCGATCCGGAGAACGGCGGACGGGTGGAATGGCTGAAGTGGCGCGGGTCCGGTGCGGAATACGACCTGTTCCGGCCGCGCCCCGAGCGGGACGCCGACCGGGGCCGCATTCCGCTCTACGGCAATTTCGCCATGCTGCCGTTTTGCAACCGTCTCCTGCCGATGGCGATGCGGACCAGTGCGGGTCCGGTCGAGGTGGAGATGAACTGGCCCTCGGAACGCTGCGCCATCCACGGCCTGGGCTGCGATACGGCCTGGTCGGCGGAAGACGGCGGCACGGCCCAGAGCTGCCGATGGACCTGCCGGATCGCGACCGGGGCCGGCGTCGAACTGGGTCGGGGCATTCAGGAGATTTCGGTTTCCGACGACGAGGGAGTCGTGCACCGGGTCGGCTTCCGAAACGAGTCGGCCGACTGGATTCTCGCCGGCGTGGGATTTCATCCCTGGTTCTACATGCCCGGAACGGACGCGTGCCTCGAATTCCGGGCGGAGGGACGCTTCGTCGCCGACGATGCGCTCTACCCGCAGCGCTACGAGAGGCTGCAAGACACATTGTGCAGATTGGGACCGGAATCGGACGACGGGCTGGACCAATGCTTTGCCGGCTGGTCGGGCTGGGCGACCCTGCGCCTGCCGCATCTGCCGGCGATGGTGCATCTGGGGTCGGACGCGCCGCATCTGCACGTCTACGTGAACCGGGAGCTCCAGGCGATCTGTGCAGAGCCGCAGACCCACGTCACCAACGCCACGCACGATACCCGGTGGGACGGCATCGCCGGCATGAAGCGGCTCGCGCGCGGCGAGACGATGTGGGTCGAGTACCGGGTGGAAGTGTTCGATCCGGACTGACCGGGTCTCGAGCGGGAAACGGCGGCCCGCGACCGACGCGCGCTCCTGGGGCGCGAAACGAACGACGAGGCCGGAGTCGGCGTCGCCCGGATTTCTCGGGCGTATTCCCCGCTGTCCTGTAGCCGGGTTCGGCTGACGCGAGCCGGGTTCGGTTGACCCGGCCCGCGCTGCGAACGCTTGCCGGGTGACCGGCCGGGTTCGCTTCCCCTATTCGCCGCTTCCCGCCGCGCTCCGGGCCGACTCGATCAGCGCCGGATTGATGTGTCCGTCCGGCACCTGTTGTCGGGACTCCTGGAACGCTCGAACGGCGGCCCGGGTTCTGGGTCCGACGATGCCGTCCGCTCCCTGCGTGTCGTGGCCGAGAACGGTGAGGAGGCGCTGGAGTTCCGCGACTTCTCCGACCCGCAACGCGCCGTCGTCCACGGGCCATGCGCCCCGGAGTTCCGGTCGGCGCGCCAGCTGCTCGCTGAGCAGCCAGACGCCCAGCACGTAGCTGTTCGCGCGGTTGTAGAGGAGCAACGCGTGCACGTTCTCGAACGCCAGGAACGCCGGTCCCCGGTGGCCGGCTGGCGTGAACGCGCTGACCTTGGCGTCCTGCGGCACGTCGTCGGGGAGCGGCTCGCCGGAGGCCAGACGCACGCCGTCTTCCCGCCAGGCGCCGTACGGACGCGTCCGCTTCAGTTCGGCGTCGCGATAGTCGAAATCCGCCGGGAGCGTGACTTCCATGAAGACCGGCATGCCCTTCTGCCAGCCGGCCTCGACCAGGTAGCTCGCGGCGGAACCCAGGGCGTCGGCAGGATCCTTCGACCAGAAATCCCGGTAGCCGTCGCCGTCGTAGTCGATCGCGTATGCGAGGAACGTCGTCGGGATGAACTGGGTATGTCCGAGCGCTCCCGCCCAGGATCCCTGCAGTTCCCTGGCTCCCGGGGTCGCCTCTTCGAGGACTTCGAGCGCCGCGAGCAGCTGCCTGCGGGCAAAACTCTTGCGTCGTCCGCCGAACGCGACGGTCGCAAGGGACTCGATCACGTTGAAGCCGCCGAGATTGGAGCCGTAGCCCGATTCGAGGCCCCAGATGGCCGCGACGATTTCGGCCGGTACGCCGAATCGTTCCTCGAGTTCCCGAAACAGCTCGGCGTGCTCGCGCATCTTGCGCAGGCCCACGGTAATCCGGTAGCCCGAGGTCGCGTCGTCGAGGAACTCCCAGACCGGCCGGACGAACTCCGGCTGATAGGATTCGAGTTGGACGACGCGCGGGTTGAAGCTGACGTCGGCGAAAGCCCGTTCCGCGACCTCCGGCTCGACCCCCTGTTTGACGGCCGTCGCCTTGAAAGTCTCCAGCCATGCCGGGAAAGCGTCGATATCGACCATGTTCCTGTCTCTCGATGCGGGCGGTTTGGACCCGACCTGCGCGATCGCCGGCGGGGAAGCGGTCTGACAGATCCAGAACGCGGCCGCGAAGGCCAGGGCGACCGCTGCGGTTCGGGGCCGGTTCAGCATTCCGAGTCTCCCTGGGCGCCAACGCTACCAGATGTCGCCGCATCGCCTCCCTCGGCGGACGCGCGCGCCCGACCGTAGCCGCAACGGGTGGACTGGATCAAGCGGGCGCCGCCGGCACCGGTTCGGCCTGCGTCCCGGCCGCGCGACGACCGGCCTTCGCGCATCCGCAGGTGGAGACGCGCGGGATTAGCCGGGTGCGGGCGCGGTACTCCGGCTGCGGCCGCTCGCCGCTTCGGAGCCAGCGAAGCAGGACCCGCGCGACATGGTGTCCGAAGGAGGCGGTATCGCATCGCACCGAGGTCAGGCCCGGCCAGCACTCCGCGCTCTCGGCCAGGTCGTCGATTCCGGCGATCCGAAACTCCCTCCCGACCGTGACGCCCATCTCGGCGAGGCCGGCGCACATTCCGAGCGCGATGAGGTCGTTGAAACAGAGCGCCGCGTCGATCGGCGGGTCCGCCCCGACGATCTTTCGCGCGGCCTCCCTGCCGAAGCGGCGGGTCGCCTCTCCGGGAAAGAACCTCGGGGCGTCCCTGTGCGCGGCGACCGCCTGCGCGTAGCCGGACATCCGCTCGTGGGTGACGCGTCGGCTGTCGACGCCGCCGACGAACGCGACGGATCCGGCGCCGACCTCGTAGAGATGCCGCGTCGCGCGTCGTGCGGCTCCCCGGTAGTCGAAGGACGCGAAGGGAAACAGGTCGGTGCGGTCGTCGACCTGACGCACCACCTGGACGGCGGGAACGCCGGCGCGCGCGATGCGGTCGAAGGTCGGTCCGGTGTCCCCGTAGGCGGGCGAGACGACGAGCGCCGACACGCGGTGCTCGATCATCGAGACTATGGCCTGGTCCTGCTGCGACGCGTCCTCGCTGGCGTTCGAGACGACGGTCGCGTAGCCGCGACTCGAGAGCGCTCCCTGCATCGACGCGGCGAACTGGGTGAAGAACGGGTTCTGGAGGTCGTTGATCACGAGACCGATCATGCCGGCTCCGGGACTGCGAAGTCGGGCGGCGGCGCGGTTGTAGACGTAACCGGTGGAGCGAATGGCCGCCCGGACGCGCTCGGCGGTCGCGGCGCTGATCCTCGGGCTGCCCCGGAGCACCAGGGAGACGGTCGACTTCGACACGCTCGCGGCCCGCGCGACGTCGAGAATCGTGGCGTGCCGAGTCATCGCATGCGGTCCCGTCGCTCCTCCCCTCCGGCCGGCGCCCGAAAGGACTCCCCGCTCCGCAGGGATCGCCGGGCCGATCCGGCGGGACGGACGCCCGAGCGCGCGAGAGCCCGCACGCCTCCGGCGGCGCCGCAATCTGCGGGCGAAGGACCTGGCATGGCGTGCCGGGGGACCGTCACGCGTCGATGCGTGCGCCGGTCTCGGGGTCGAACACCACGGCCTTTTCCATGTTGACGGCAAACTCGAACGCCTCGCCCGGACGGGGTTCGACGTCCGCTCGCATGCGGGCGATACAGTTCCGGCCGGAGACGACCGTGGAGACGAAGGTGTCCGATCCGGCGGGCTCGATCACGGACACGGCGTTTCGGAAGCTGCGTACGCATCGGGACTTGCGGTCCGCGCCGTCGGGGTCCGTGACGGCTTCCGGGCGCAGGCCGAGGACGACGTCCCTGCCGGCATGCCGGCGGAGACCGGTCGCTGCGTCGGAGAACTCCAGCGTCGCCGGCTCGCCCGCGGCGTCGCGGACCTCCGCCAGCGCCTTGCCGTCGCTCTCCCGGATTCGCGCCGGCAGGAGATTCATCGAGGGCGAGCCCATGAATCCCGCGACGAACAGGTTGGCGGGTCGCTCGTAGATCTGCTTGGGCGTTCCGTGCTGCTGCACGCGCCCCTCGTTCATGACCGCGATCCGGGTCGAGAGCGTCATGGCCTCGATCTGGTCGTGGGTCACGTAGACGATGGTGGTGCCCAGCTCCTGGTGCAGACGCTTGATTTCCGTGCGCATGTCGACCCTGAGCTTCGCGTCCAGGTTCGAGAGCGGCTCGTCGAACAGGAACACGTCCGGCTTGCGAACCAGCGCCCGGCCCATGGCGACGCGCTGCCGCTGGCCGCCGGAGAGTTGCCGCGGCTTTCGGTTCAGCAGGGTCTCGATTTGCAGGAGCCGCGCAACCTCGGCGAGCGCGCGTTCCCGTTCCGGTTTCGGAACGCCGTGCATCTCCAGGCCGAAGGTGATGTTCTGGCCCGCGGTCATGTTGGGATAGAGCGCGTAGGACTGAAACACCATCGCGATGTTTCGCCGGGAGGGATGTACTCCGTTCACGGAGCGGCCCTTGATGAAGACCTCGCCGGAGGAGATCGACTCCAGGCCGGAGATCATGTTGAGCAGCGTGGACTTCCCGCATCCCGAAGGGCCGACGAGCACGAGGAATTCGCCCTCTTCGGCGGAAAGGCTCACCTCGTGGAGGATGTCGGTCGCTCCGAAGGACTTGGATACGTTGACCAGGTCGAGAAATCCCATTGCGTCAGCCCTTTACGGATCCCGCCATCAGGCCGCGCACGAAGTAGCGCCCGGCGAAGATATAGACCAGCAGCGTCGGCGCGGCCGCCAGAATCGCGCCGGCGAAGTGGACGTTGTATTCCTTCACCCCGGTCGAGCTCTGCACGAGGTTGTTGAGCGCAACCGTCATCGGCTGGCTGTCCTGGTCGGCGAAGGACGCCCCGAACAGGAAGTCGTTCCAGATGTTGGTGAACTGCCAGATCACGGAGACCACGACGATGGGACCCGACGACGGCAGGAGAATGCGCCAGAAGATGCGGAAAAAGCCGGCGCCGTCGATCTGCGCCGCGCGCACGAGTTCGGTCGGAAAAGCGGCGTAGTAGTTGCGGAAGAACAGCGTGGTGAATCCCAACCCGTAGACGACGTGCACCAGCACCAGACCGGCGGTGGTGCCGGCCAGTCCGGCGAGCCCGAGGATCCGGGCCATCGGAATGAGCACGATCTGGAACGGGATGAAACAGGCGAAGAGCAGGAACGCGAACAGGAGCGTGTCGCCGCGAAAGCGCCACTTGGTCAGGATGTAGCCGTTCAGCGCGCCGAGAAGCGTCGAAATCGCGACGGCCGGCACCACCATCTTGATCGAGTTCCAGAAATACGGGCGCAGCCCCGTGGGGTCCACCCCGACCTGGGCCGTCGACCATGCGGCGAGCCACGGCTCGAGCGTCCAGGTGTCCGGCAGCGCCATCATGCCGCCGCCGGTGATCTCCGAGAGCGGTTTGAGGGAATTGGCCAGCATGACGAAGAGCGGCAGGAGATAGAAGAGCGCGAACACCAGCAGTACCACGAGGATCAGGGTCCGCCCGACCCGTCCGGTCGACACCGGGTTGTCTGCCGGCGCGGCGCTCATGACCTCTTCTCCCGCAGTTCGGAATAGAGATAGGGAATCATGATCGCGGCGATGGTCATCAGCATCACGGTCGCCGAAGCGGCGCCGATGCCCATCTGGTTACGCGTGAAGGTGTAGGAATACATGAAGGTGGCGGGCAGTTCGGTGGCCCGGCCGGGTCCGCCGCCCGTCAGCGCGATGACCAGGTCGTAGGACTTGATCGCGAGGTGGCTCAGGATGACGAACGCCGAGAGAAACGCCGGACGGAGCTGCGGAACGACGATCCGGCGATACAGGTTCCAGTTGGACGCGCCGTCGATCTGCGCGGCTTTCAGGATCTCGTCGTCGATCCCTCGAAGTCCGGCCAGGAACATCGCCATGACGAACCCGGAGGTCTGCCATACGGCGGCGATCACGACGGTGTAAATGGCGTAATCGCGGTTCTTGATCCAGTCGAATCGGAAACTCTCCCAGCCCCAGAGATGCATGGTCGCCTCGATCCCGATTCCGGGGTCGAGAAACCACTTCCAGGCGGTCCCCGTGACGATGAACGAGAGCGCCATCGGATAGAGGTAGATCGGGCGAAGGATGCCCTCGCCGCGGATCTTCTGGTCGAGGAAGATCGCCAGGGCGAGGCCGATGACGGTGCAGAACAGGATGTAGAGCGCGGCGAACACGCCCAGATTGATCAGCGCCGTCTCCCAGTGGCTGAGGCGAAAGAGCCGGTCGTAGTTCTGCAGCCCGACCCAGTCGTAGGCGGGGAGAATGCGGCTGTTGGTGAAGGACAGGTAGAAAGTGTAGAAGATGAAGCCGTATACGAACACGACCATCGCCGCCACCGAGGGCGACAGGACGAGTTTCGGAACCCAGTCCTGAAGGCGGGTTCTCAGGTCCGTGCCGGCGGCGGCAGGCATCAGCTTCGGTTCTCCCCTTCCGGGACGAGCGGCAGGGCGGCGCGGCCGCCCTGCCGAAGATATCGCGTTCGCGAAGGGTAGCGAAACCGCTTACATGGCGATTTCGACTGCCGTGACCATCTCCTCGACCGCGGTCTCGGAATCGTATTCGCCGTTGAAATGCGCGGTGATCACGTCGTACATCGCGTTCTTCACGGAAGCGCGGTTGGCGTGTCCGTGCGCCATGGAGCCGAACAGCGTACCGTTCTCCGACGCTTCGGCCAGATCGGCCATTCCCTGCTTGCCGCATGCGTCGAAAGCCTCGTCCGAGACGTCGGTGCGCGCCGGGACGGAGCCCTTGACCACGTTGAACGCGGACTGGAAGGACGGCGACATGATGGCGCTCGCCAGAACCGCCTGGCTGGCGGCTGCGTCGCCGGAGACGGCGAACATGGCGAACTGGTCGGAGTTGAAGGTGACCGTGCCGCCGGAGCCCGGGACGCGGAAGCAGAGGAAGTCCTCGCCCGGAACCTTGCCGGCGTTCAGGAACTCGCCCTTCGCCCAGTCGCCCATGATCTGGAACGCCGCCTCGCCGTTGACGACCATGGCCGAAGCGAGATTCCAGTCTCGTCCGGAGAAGTTCTCGTCCACGAAGCTCCGAAGCGTCGCCATGCGCTCGAACGTCTCGAGCATGGCGTCCGAGCCCAGCGCGTCGGGGTCCAGGTCGACGAACGCCGCCTTGTAGAACTCCGGCCCGCCGGCGGACATCGCCACGCCGTCGAACACGGTCGCTTCCTGCCAGGCCTCTCCCCCATGCGCGAGCGCCACCAGCCCCGCGTCCTGAACCGCCTGCATCGCCGCGACAAACTCGTCCCAAGTGGTCGGAACCGCGATCGACAGGTCGTCGAGGATGGCCTTGTTGGCCCAGACCCAGTTGGTCGAGTGGACGTTGACCGGCGCCGAAATCCACTTGCCGTCGTATTTCGCGAAGAACTGCAGCGCTTCGGGCACCACGGCGTCCCAGCCCTCGGCGGCCGCGACGTCGTTGAGGTCCGCGAGCGCGCCCTGCTCGGCCCAGTCGAGAATGTCGAAGCCGAGCATCTGCACGGCGGTGGGCGGATTGCCGGCCGTCACCCGCGCGCGGAGCACGGTCATCGCCTGTCCGCCGCCGCCGCCGGCGACCGGCATGTCCTGCCAGCCGATTCCCTGCGCCGTCAGGTCGTCCTTCAGCACGTTCAGCGCGGCCGCCTCGCCGCCCGAGGTCCACCAGTGCAGGACTTCCACCTCCTGCGCGGCCGCGTTCGCGGCCAGTGCGGTCGAAGCCGCAAACGCGGCCGCCGTGACCGCGGATTTCCTTCCCAAGCGTTTCATCTGTCTCTCCTTCCTTGCTTGCGTTGCCCCGTCCGATGCCGACTCCCCGTTCGGCGACCGGGTCCGGTCTTCCGGCGGTTCCGAACGCGCCGCCGTCGTCGTGCCGCAACGCCGCCCGGCGACCTCCGCATCGGAGAGCGCCAGGAGGGGCGACAGAGCGGACGACGGCCGCGAGAAATTGCCGCAGACCGGGGCGATGCGGGAACGCGCGGCGCATCGGCGGTCGGTCTCGGGTCCTCGGAGGAGTCTCGCCGTCCGTCCGCCATGCCGCGCGTCCGGTTGAATTGCCGCGCATACCGGGATTCCCGGCCGCCGGCGCCCGTTCCCGGGTCGCCCCGGCAAACCGGGCATCCGCATCGGCGGGCCAACCGGGCGCAGAGGTTTAGTGGAACGTTCCACCAAAGTCAAGCCGCGTTTCGGCGCCCTCCGGCGGAGCGCCCCATGCTCACAAGGCGCGACCCCGGTCGGCGATCGGTCACACGGCGTCGACTGCGCGGATTCGTTCGGGTCCGACCGCGAGGACGGCGAGGGCCGGGGGCGAAGGACTCGCTTCGGGAACGGCGAAGGAGGCGACGCGCGCGTTCGCGCTTCGACCGGGTATCGAGCGACGGTCCCCGGCGGATCCGCGCTCGCCGGAACGGATACGGTGGGCCGACCGTCTGCCGGACGATCGGGATGCCGAACCCGGCCCCGGGCGCTCCGCCAGGCGGCATGTACCGTCCCCTGTCTTGTATGCGGCAATTCGCGACTTGTACGAAGCACAAGCGACTTGCCAATTTCTCGTGCCGGTTGTCCGCAGTGCAGTAATTCGCAAATTATACGATATAAGGATTATGAACGAACGCATGACCCGCCTCCCGAGAGGACGCGCGCAGCTCGTCCGGGTGTTGTCCGCGGCCGGCGACGTAATTCGGGTCGACGACGTCGTGACCGCTCTCCGGCTCGACCGCGCCAGAGCGGCCCAGCGTTTGTCTCGCTGGGCCGAACAGGGGTGGCTGAGACGAGTGGGTCGCGGTGCCTATGTCGCCGCATCTATCGATACCCTGGGGTTGAAACACGTCCTCGACGACCCGTGGGTGCTCGTTCCCGCTCTCTTCGCCCCGGCCTATGTCGGAGGCCGCACGGCGGCCGAACACTGGGGCCTGACAGAACAGGTCTTCCGGGACGTCGTCGTGATGACCGCACGGTCGGTGCGGCGGAAACGCCAGGAGCGACATGGCGCGATCTTTTCGCTGAAGCGTGTCGACCAGCGCAAGATCTTCGGCATATGCTACGTCTGGCGCCGTCAGACGCGCGTTCCCGTCTCCGACGTGCATCGTACGATCGTGGACATGCTCGACGATCCGGCGATCGGCGGCGGCGTCCAGCATGTGGCCGACTGCCTCTCCGCCTATCTGCGACGCGACGACCGCGACGACGACAAACTCGTCGAATACGCAGCGCGTCTCGGCAACGGCGCCGTCTTCAAGCGGCTCGGGTTCCTGGCCGAGCCTATGCCCGGCGGCTCCGGTCTGGTTCCCCTTTGCCAGCGGCGTCTGACCGGCGGTTATGCGGATCTCGATCCCGGTCGGGGCGGGCAGATCGTCGCGACCAGATGGCGTTTGCGCGTGCCGGAACCGCGGCTCGCGGAGGACGCGAACGCTCGATAGACGCGAAGTCCTCGCGATCGCTGCGCAGGCGCCGCAGACGTAGCTAATCCCGCATGCTGCCGCGTCGCCGGTCTGGCGGTCTCCGACGCGATCTCGCAACGCGGCCGGCATCCAGGGAGTCCGACTCGGTGCCGGGCGACGGCAACGCTCGGCCGTACGACCTCCGTCCCGTTCCCCCGGCATTCCGTTCGCCGAACCGGAATCCGCGCTGGCGTCACCCTCCGCTTCGCGCCCGGATCGCGTCGATTCTCCGAATGCCCCGCCATGCGACGCGCTTGTCCTCCAGCCGTTTCCGCGCCTCCTCGAAGGGCTCGATCGCGACCGCCATGTGAAACGCGTTGGCGTGCAGAAGCGTGTCGGGCCCGAGAAGGATCCCGACATGCCCGTCCCAGAACGCGAGGTCGTTGCGCTTGCGAGTCTCGCTCTCCGGAACCGGCGTGCCCAGGGTCCGCTGTTGCGGGCCGGAATCCCTCGGCGCGTCGACCCCGGCCGCCTGCAGCGCGAGCTGGACGAGCGCGGAACAGTCCATGCCGGCCCCGGTGCGCCCGCCATAGCAATACGGAACGCCGACGAGCCGCTCGGCCACCCCGGCCGGATCCGGTTCCGCGCAGCCGACGGGGGCGAGGTGGCAACCCGGCACCCATAGATCCTGCCCAGTCTTAAAAAAGTTTCGTTCGCTTGCGGTGCCGTACGCCGTGAGCAGGCTTCCGAGCCATGCGATTCCCGCGGTCTCGGCGGTCGCGTCCGGCTCCCGGTAGAGCAGCGTGGCGCGCCGGGATACGCGGTGCGTCGCCGGCACGCCCAGCGCCAAGGCCAGCGTCCCCGCGGGAACGTATCCCTCGTAGCCGTCTCGCAGGGCGGTGCCCAGCACCCAGTCGTCGACCTGGGCGGCAATACGGAACCGCTCGCCGCGAAGCAACTCCGTCTGCAGCGGCCACTCCGGCCCCGGACCCGAACGCAGCGGCGCGGACCCGAACCTGACCCGAAACAGTCCGGCGGCGGGCACGCTCCGGCGCAAGATGTCCGGGCCGGCTTTCCGCGCGTCAGGACGCGGCATACCGCGACTCGAGCACTTCGAAGAATGCGCGCGCCGCCTGGCATTCGCCGCCGACGGGTTTGCCGGGCGACGCCGCGGCGTTCCATGCGAAGAGGTCGACATGCGCCCAGCGAATCCCTTCGGGGACGAACCGCCGGAGGAAGAGCGCCGCGGTGACGGAGCCTGCGCCGGCGACGCTGCCGGTGCTCGACAGGTCCGCCACCTCCGAGCGCAGGCCCGCGTCGTAGGGCCGCCAGAGGGGCAGGCGCCAGAGCGGGTCCCGGCACCGAAGTCCCGCGTCGACCAGCTCCGCCGCAAGCGCGTCGTCGTCCGTGTAGAGCGGCGGAAGCTCCTGGCCGAGCGCGACCCGCGCGGCGCCGGTCAGGGTGGCGAAGTCGGCCAGAAACTCCGGCTTCTCGGATGCCGCGGCGTCCAGCGCGTCGGCGAGCAGCAATCTGCCTTCCGCGTCCGTGTTGCCGATTTCCACGGAGACGCCCGCTCGACCGGCATAGACGTCGCCGGGCCGCATGGAACGGTCCGAAACCGCGTTTTCCGCTATGGGAAGGAGGACGCGAAGACGGACCGGGAGCGCCCGCGCCATTACCATATGCGCGAGCGCCAGCGCGGCCGCCGCACCGCCCATGTCCTTCTTCATGGATCGCATGCCGTGCGCCGGCTTCAGGTTGACGCCGCCGGTGTCGAAGGTGACCCCCTTCCCGACCAGGGTGACGCGCGGACGGTCCGGGTCTCCCCAGCGGAGATCCGCGACTCGCGGCCCGTCCCGTGCGGACCGGCCGACCGCATGAACCAGCGGCCACTCCCGGCGAAGGACGTCCTCGTCGTCGATACAGAGGAATTCCGCGTCGTGCCTTGCCGCCAGGGCGCCGGCGGCTTCGGCGAGGGCGGTGGGACCGAGCTCGTTGGCGGGCGTCGAGACCAGCCGTCTCGCTAGGCAGACCGCGTCTGCGATCGCGGCGGTGCGCTCGGGGTCGACCCCGTCCGGGCAGACCAGTTCGGCGGCCGGTTTGCCGGGGGCGTAGCCGTAGCTGCCGAGCAGCCATCCGAGCGCCGCGGCCTCGCGCTCCCGGGGGCAGTCCAGATCCTCGATCCGCCAGGCGACCGGACCGCTTCGCCCCGTCGGGAACCGGTCGCCGAGGAGCGAAGGAAGGGCGCCGAACGGAAACGCCGGGCCGGCTTCCGGCCAACTGCGCGCTTCGACCGGAAAGAGCAGCGCGGCCAGCGTGCCGTCTCTGTCCCGGACCGCGAAGGGTGCGCGATGTTCCGGCGTCCATCCGGCGTTCCGCGCCGCTTCCGACACTTCGTACGGGAGCCGTTCGAGAGCTTCCTCGTCGTTCGGAGCGATCGCGACGATCGGAATCGCCGCTTCGGAAATCGCCTCCGCGAAGCGCGCACCGGGTTCCAGGAGCTTCATGTCGCCGTCCTCGGCGTTCCGTCGCGGAGCACGAACGGCCGAAGCGCCGCTCGCGCCTCCGCCGTCTCGCCCTCCACCAGCACTTGGTACCGCCCCTCGGCGACCCATTCTTCCGAAACCCCCGCCGCGTTCCGGAGCCAGCCGAGGCCCACGGAAGCGCCGAGCGTGTGGCCGTAGGCGCCGGAGGATACGTATCCGACCGGCTCGCCGTTTCGCAGGATCGGCTCGTGTCCGAACAGCATGGGTTTCGGGTCGGCGAGCGCCACGCTGACGAGACGCCGGTCCAGGCTATCGACCCCTCTCTCCCGAATGCGGAGGATCGCTTCCCTGCCGAAGAATCCGCTCCTCTTCTCGAAGTCGCAGACGAATCCGAGGCCCGCATGGAACGGCGTCTCTTCCGGGCTCACCTCGTGACCGTAATGGACGAGCCCGCGTTCGATTCGACAGGAGTCGAGCGCGTGCATTCCGCAAAGCCGCAGGCCGAAGGACTCTCCGGCTTCCTCGATGCGCTCGAAGACGTACGCAGCGACGTCCGCGGAGACGTGCAGCTCGAATCCGGGGCCGCCGGCGAAACTGACCCGGCAGACGGTCGCCGGCGCCGCGCCGATCTCCACGGACTTGACGCGGCTCCTCGGCAGCGCGGCATCCGAGAAGTCGGCGCCCGTGGCTCGCTCGAGAAGTGCGGCCGCATCCGGTCCGAACGCGCCGAGGATGGCGTGGCCGGCCGAGACGTCCGCGAGCCAGGCGCCGCCCCCGGGTTCGAGACGCCTCTCCAGCCAGTGATAGTCGCGACGCCGGACGCCGGCCCCGGTGATCACGCGAAAGGACTCGGCCCCGAGCCGCAGCACGGTGAGATCGGCCTCGACGCCGCCGGCGTCGTTGAGCCAATGGGTGTAGACGACCCGTCCGGGCTCCCGGTCCACGTCGGCGGTGCAGACGCGCTGCAGCGTGCGGCAAGCGTCGGGTCCGCGGACGTCGAAAACGGCGAAGCTGGAGAGATCGATCAGGCCGACCCCCTCGCGGAACGCCCGATGTTCGGCGCCCGAGGCGTCGAGCCAGTTCGGCCTCCCGAAGCTGTAGCGGTATTCCGGCTCCATGTCCTGCGGGGCGAACCAGTTCGCCCGTTCGATGCCGGCGACTTCGCCGAAGCACGCCCTTCGGGCGCGAAGGTGTTCGTGCAGCGGGCTGCGCCGCACGCCCCGGGCGGTCGCGAGCTGGCGATACGGGAAGTGATGGTCGTAGAGCAGGCCGAGGGTCTCGACCGAACGCTCCCAGACGTAGGTCCGGGTATTGGCCATCGGCTCGTTGCGCCGCACGTCCAGTGCGCTGAGATCGCAGGGCGGCAGGTCGTCGACCATCCAGTCGGCGAGTGCGGAGCCGAATCCGGCGCTCGACTGGATGCCCTGCGAGTTGCAGCCGCAGCAATTCCAGAATCCCCGGACCCGGTCGTCCGGTCCGATCTGGACGCGCCCGTCGGGAGTGAAACTCTCCGGTCCGCAGAAGAACTTGCGGATGCCCAGCCGTTCGAGTATCGGCAGCCGCCGCGACGCCGCCTCGTAGATCGGGAGGAACTGCCCTTCCAGGTCGCCCTCCAGTTCCCCGAACGAAAAATCGGACGGAAGCGTGTCCGGGTCGATCGGTCGCGCCCGCTTCTCGAAGGCGCCGACGAGAATCGAGCCTGCGTCCTCCTTGATATAGGCGCCGGCGCTCTGGTCGCGCAGCACCGGAAGGTCGCGGGGAATCGCGTCGTCCTTGACGGTGACGGCGTAGTAGTGCTCCACCGCCTGCAGCGGGACGTCGGCGCCGGCGAGCTTGCCGATCCGGCGCCCCCAGAGCCCGGCGCAATTGGCGACGCGGGAGGTCCGAATGCGATGTCCTGCGACGGAAACGCCCCGAACCTGGCCGCCTTCGACCTGGATCCCGTCGACCGGCGCATGTTCGACCACCCGTGCGCCCCGCTTTTGTGCGGCGCGCGCGATCGCCTGGGCGAAGTCGACGGGGGATATCCATCCCTCGCCGGGCGCGAACATGCCGCCGATCAGGCCGCCCGTGTCGATGAGCGGAAACTTCTCTCCGACTTCCGCCGGCGCGAGCAGATGCGTCTCCGGCCCCCAGGCGCGCGTCTGGTCGTGCAGCCGGCGGATCTCCGACCAGCGCTCCGCGTCGTCCGCAATCCAGAGCGAGCCGACCTTGCGGAAGCCGGTCTTCAGTCCGCTCGCCCTCTCGATCTCGTCGACGAAGTCGTGGATCCGGTGAATGAGGCGGTGAAGGGTCTCGCTCGGGCGAACCGAGCCGACGAGGCCGGCCGCATGCCAGGTGGTGCCGGAGGAGATCCGGTCCCGCTCCAGCACGACGACGCTTCCGACGCCGCGCCGGCACAGGTGCCAGGCCACGGAAAGGCCGATGATGCCGCCGCCGATCACGACGACGTCCGCCTCTTCGGGGAGATTGGGTGGCATGTCGAGGCCCCTCCGGGCTGATGGAGACGGCGGGGAAGTGTAGCGCCGCGGGCGGCTGCGGTGAACGGATTCCTCCGCCTCGGGCGGCCCTGCGCGGGGCGGGCGCCTTGTGCGCCTTCTCCGAGCGGTCGCTCGGGCAAGGATTCCGCGACGAGTCCCGAAACGGGGCGGCGAAGGCCGCGAGCGGCGCCCGCGACATGCCCCTCTTCGCGATCGGAGCGAGAGGGCGTCCAGGCGTGTCGCCACGGTGATCGAAGGCCGGATTCTTCGGTGCGCCGGCTGCGGAGTCGACGCTCCGGAACGCGCGGACAAAACGTCGGCGGCGTCTTGACGGGCGGGCGTCCGTTCGCGATAGTGTGGCGTCGGCCCGAACGCCGTTCCCGCCGACGCGATTCCACCCAATCATTCGGTCCGGAGGCGGCACATGAAAGTGATCGTGCCCGTAAAGCGCGTGATCGACTACAACGTCAAGGTCCGGGTCAAGTCCGACCGGACCGGGGTCGATCTCGCGAACGTCAAGATGTCGATGAACCCGTTCGACGAGATCGCCGTCGAGCAGGCGATTCGACTGCGGGAAGCCGGCGTGGCGACCGAGGTCGTCGCGGTGAGCGTCGGGGTGACGAAGGCGCAGGAAACCCTGCGCGTAGCCCTCGCCATGGGCGCCGAGCGGGCGGTCCTGGTCGAGGCGGCCGACGACCCCGAGACGGATATCGAACCGCTTGCGGTGGCGAAGCTCCTGGCGAAGATCGTCGGCGAGGAAGAGGCCCCCCTCGTCATCCTCGGCAAGCAGGCGATCGACAACGACTGCAACGCGACCGGGCAGATGCTGGCCGCGCTGCTCGGCTGGGGGCAGGCGACGTTCGCGTCTCGGGTCGAAATCGAGGACGGCAAGGCGCGGGTGACCCGGGAAGTGGACGGAGGCCTGCAGCAGGTCGAACTGGACCTTCCCGCCGTGATCAGCGTGGACTTGCGCCTCAACGAGCCGCGCTATCCCACCTTGCCGAACATCATCGGCGCCAAGCGCAAGCCGCTGGCGGTACGTACGCCGGAGGAACTCGGGGTGGACGTCTCTCCGCGTTTGACCGTGCTCAAGGTCGAGGAGCCGCCGGAGCGGAAGGCGGGCGTGCTGGTCGGCAGCGTCGACGAACTGGTCGACAAGCTCCGGAACGAAGCGGGGGTGATCTGAGATGGGTGCGCTGCTCTTTGCCGAGCATGACGGCTCGGCGCTGAACGAGGCGACGGCCCGGTCGCTGACGGCCGCGCGGGAGATGGGCGGCGAGGTGACGGTGCTCTGCGCCGGCTCCGGCTGCGAAGGCGTCGCCCGGGAAGCCGCGGCTCTGGAAGGGGTGTCGAAGGTTCTTTGCGCGGATTCGGACGCGTTGGCCAACGCCATGGCCGAGCCGCTCGCGGATCTGATCGTCTCGCTCTCCGGGGACTACGGGCATCTCGTCGCGCCGGCCACGGCCAACGGCAAGAACGTGATGGCGCGCGTCGCTGGGCTCCTGGACGCGATGATCCTGTCGGACATAACGCGGGTGGTGTCGCCGGACACCTTCGAGCGGCCGATCTACGCCGGCAACGCGATCCAGACCGTTCGCTCCTCCGAGGACACGAAGGTGGTCACCGTCCGGGCGACGACCTTCGATGCGGCCGGAAGCGGCGGCCCGGCGCCGATCGAGCGGGTCGACGTCGGACCGGGAAGCGGCCTGTCGCGCTATGTCGGGGAGGAGTCCCAGTCGAGCGACCGGCCGGAGCTCACCTCCGCGCGCGTGGTGATTTCCGGCGGGCGCGGAATGGGGGCCGGCGAGAATTTCGCCCTGCTCGATCCGATCGCCGACCGGCTGAAGGCCGCGGTCGGCGCGTCGCGCGCGGCCGTCGACGCGGGCTACGCCCCGAACGACATGCAGGTCGGACAGACCGGCAAGGTGGTGGCGCCGGACCTCTACATCGCGGTGGGGATTTCCGGGGCGATCCAGCATCTCGCCGGCATGAAGGATTCGAAGGTGATCGTCGCGATCAACAAGGATCCCGAAGCGCCGATCTTCCAAGTCTCCGATTATGGGCTGGTCGCCGACCTGTTCGACGCCGTTCCGGAGTTGGCCGGGGCGCTGGAGCGGCTGCCGGCCTGAACGCAGCCGGCGCCGCCCCGCCGGGATCGGGGTGCACTGGGGCTTCTCCGCGTCGCGGAGCCGGAGCGGGCGTCGGCGGACGTCGGTTCCGTAGCGTTTCGTGCAAGGCGCGTGGTCGTGTCCGATCGCGCCGCAGCCGGATCGGCCGTCCGAGTTTCCGTGGCTTGTTCGGTTTGGGGCCGGCTCGTCGTCCGGGCGAATCGGGTCGAGCGGCGTGACGTGTCGTAGGCCCGAAAACCTTCCGGGACCGCGTCTGGGCGGCTCTCCCGATCGCAGCCGAGGGCGACAAGGCGGACATCGCCAAGTCGCTCGAGGGTATCGGCTCCGGCGTGACGGAAATCGCCGCACGGTTCCGCACTGACGCTTGGCGCGTCGTCCATGTAACCGGGATCGACGCAGGCCGGTCGCGCCTCAGAAATTGAGGAAGGAGCGATTGCGATGAGCGACGATTTCGAACTGGTGGAGGGGAGCGGCAATGTGTTTCGCGATTTTGGCGATTCCGACGCCGATCTGAAACAGGTCAAGGCCATCCAGTGTGCGCAAGGCGGCGGGTATGACCGGCCTCGCTGCAGCGGACTTCTCGCGAATCCGGAATGCCGATCTCGGCCCGTTCACGCTCGACCATATGATGAGGATCGTCGTCGCTTTGGACGACGGTCTGCGCGTAACGGTCCGGGTCAGCCGACACGAGACGGAAAGAGCGGCCTCGGCGAACTGACAGTCGAACCGTCCGCCAACCGGAACCGCGGCAGTCTCCGGTTTGGGCCCTCGACGCGTGCGGATCATGCCGAAGGTTGCGGGCCACGGGCGAAGTCTCGCGCCGTGACGGAATTCTCGCCACGGGTCGGTCGGTCACGCCACCGTTGCACAGGGCCATGCAGACGGATCGCTCCGTCGTATTCCCGTTGCGAACCGCAGCAGCAACTCCGGGGACAAGATGCGACAGGCTGACGCGCCGGATACGGTCTCCTGATCGACGTTCGTGCAGCGGGCCGGTCGCGTCACGTCTCCGTTTGGCCTACGTTTCGTCAGAGGCCAACGACAGGAGTAGGTCCGGTGACGCAGGTTCGACGAGTCAAGCTTTTTCGCAAGGGACGGAACCAGGCGGTTCGAATCCCGAGGGAGTTCGAGTTGCCGGGCCGGGAGGCCATCATCCGCAGGGTCGGCGGCAGGCTGATCCTGGAAGCCGCGACCCGCAAGTCGCCGCTTCGGACTCTCGCGGCAATGACGCCCCTCGGACCGGACGACGCGCTTCCCGATGTGGACGAAACCCTGGCTACGCTCGACGAAGACCCGTTCAGCAACGAGACGGAAAGCCGTCGGCCGTGAGAGTACGATACCCGCTCGATACGAATGTCCTGGCGGAGCTTGCGCGAAGCCCGTCGGGCGCGATCGCGCGAGCCATCGCCGAGCTGGGCGAGGCAACCGTCCGCAACAGCGTCGACGTAGCCTGCGAGGCATACTGCGGGCTCGCCGGACGGGCGTCGCCAAGGCTCGTGACGAGGACGAACGCGCTCCTCGGCTCTATCGACGCTCTGACGAACCTCCCCGAGAATATCGCGGTCCGCTACCGGCGGATTCCGACCCGGCTCGAGTCGGCCGGCGAGACGATCGGGCAGAACGACCTCCGGATCGCGGCGCATGCGTGCGCGGTCGGCCTGACGGCGGTTACCGGAAACGAGCGCGAGTTCCGTCGCGTGCCCGGCTTGCGGGCCGTGAACAGGTTGGCGGAACGAACCGCTCGCCGAACGAGACTCGATCGGCGGCGTCGCGCCCGGCGCCTGGGGAATCCGAACTCCCGCGCGCCTATCGGTATCCAAGCGGCGACATGGCCTCTCTCACGGCAGCCAGTTCCGCATCGGACAGAGGCAGGACCGGCCGCCGGCACTCGCCCACCGGGCGGCCGGAAACGTTGCTGGCCGCCTTGGCGACCGGATTGAAGGGCAGGGTCCAGTGGAGAAGGTTCAACGGCTGCATTCGCTGCCACAGCGCCAGCGCTTCCGCCAGATTCCCGTCCTGGACGAGTCCGTAGAGTCGCACGTATTCCGAGGCCATGGCGTTGCCCGCGCCGGTGAAACAGCCGACGCAGCCGGCGATGAGGCCGTAGAGGTTCAGGTAGTCGCATCCGTTGAAGACTCTCGCTCCGCTTCGTGCCAGTCGCTCCAGGCGTCCCATGTCTGACATGCTGTCCTTGATGTAGCGTATGCCGTCGATCTGCCGCAGGTCCGCGAATATCTCGGGCGTGATGTCGAAACCGGAATATTGCGGGATGTTGTAGACCATGATCGTGGCGTCGACTGCGGCGGCGACACGTTCGTAATGCCAGCGCACGCCGTCGGCTCCCGGTCCCTCGAAATACGGGGGCAGGACGAGAAGGGCGTCGGCCCCGCACCCCGCCGCATGTTTCGACGCTTCGACGGCGTCCTCGGTTCGAATGGCGGAAGTCTGCACGATCAGTTTGCAGCGGCCGTCGACATGTCGGGCGGAAATTTCCGCGATGCGGCGCTTCTCGGCTTCCGACAGGAAGGGAAACTCGCCTGTGCCGCCGCACACCGCTACGACATGTACTCCGGCCTCCAGCATGGAGTCGAGGTGGGCCTTCAACGCCGCCTCGTCGAGAGTCGAGCCGTCGGCGGTAAACGGCGTGCAGACCGGGACGCAGATGCCCTTCAGATCGGTCATTGATGTCATCCTCCAAGTGCTCGTTCGATCGGGTCTTCCCTTGCGCGGCGCGCCGAGCGGCTACTCCGCGAACAGGCGAAGGAAAGCCGGGTCGGCGCGGAGACGCACGCTGTCGCCGACCCGCAGGTCGCTTCGGTCGACGACCGAGATCACCTTGCCGACCGCCGTGTTCAGATAGACGTTCGTCTGCTGGCCGAGCGGCTCGATCAGTTCGACGGTAGCGCCGTCGCCGGTCGCGTCGGTCCCCGGGTCGATCGCCAGGTGCTCCGGACGGATGCCGACGGTAACGCGCCCTCCCGGCGCGAGCCTTCCGCCGAGACGCTGCCTCTCCGCCTCGGGCACGGAAGCCGCCAGACGCTCCAGTCCGCAGATCAGCCGACCGTCCGCCGCCCACTCCGCCTCGATCAGGTTCATCGGCGGCGAGCCGACGAATTCGGCGACGAAGCGGTCGGTCGGCCGGTCGTAGATTTCCAGGGGGCGGCCGACCTGAATCATGTCTCCCGCGTTCATGATCCCGATACGGTCGGCGATGGCCATGGCCTCGACCTGGTCGTGGGTGACGTAGACGGTCGTGATGCCCAGCCTCGTGACCAGCGTCCGGATCTCCGTCCGCATGATGGCGCGGAGCCTGGCGTCGAGGTTCGACAGCGGCTCGTCCATCAGGAACACCGACGGCTCGCGCACGAGGGCGCGTGCGAGGGAAACCCGTTGGCGCTCGCCGCCGCTGATCTGGCGCGGCTTGCGGTCCAGGAGCGCGCGGATGCCCAGCGTGTCGGCCGTTTCCTCGATCCTGCGGTCGCGGTCGGCGGGTTCGACGCCGCGGACCTTCAGCGGAAAGCCGATATTCTGCCGAACCGTCATGTGCGGATACAGACCGTAGTCCTGGAAGGCCATGGCGATGTCCCGGTGGCGGGGTTCCAGGTAGGTCACCTCGCGGCCCCCGATCGCGATCCGTCCCTCGGTCGGAAGTTCCAGACCGGCGATCATGCGCAACGTGGTCGTCTTGCCGCACCCCGAGGGTCCGAGCAATACGAAGAGTTCGCCGTCCTCGACGGTCAGCGACACGCCGTTGACCGCCGTCGTGGTGCCGAACTTCTTTACGAGGCCTTCGATCTCGATACTCATCTCGGCCTCCGGCTACCCCTTGATCGCGCCGAACGTCAGCCCGCGCACCAGGTAACGCTGCATGAACATGACCAGGATCACGACGGGAACGGACATGAGCACCCCGGCGGCGCAGGCGAGACCCCAGGAGATCGCCTTGGGCTTGATCGCCATGGAGGCGATTACGGGCAGGGTCTTGGCCTTGGTCGACGTGAGCAGGCTGGCGAACAGGTACTCGTTCCAGGCGAACATGAACACGATCACGATCGTTGCGGCGAGGCCCGGCAACAGCAGCGGCAGCGTCACGAAGACGAAGCTCTGGTAGCGGCTGCAGCCGTCGACCAGGGCGGCTTCCTCGATCGAAGCGGGAACGTCGTTGATGAACGCCCGCATGACCCAGACCACGAACGGCAGGCCGCTGAGGGTATAGATCGCGACGAGCAGGATATGGGTGTCGAAGAGTCCGAGGAGCCGCGCCAGGATGAAGAACGGAATGACGGTCACGATCGGGGGCAGCATGCGTACCGAGAGAATCTCGAAGGCGATCAGGTTCTTGCCCTTCACGGGGAAGCGGGCGAGGGCGTAGGCGGCCATGGTGCCGCACACCATCGCGACGGAGGTCGCCAGTCCGACGATGACCGCGCTGTTGATCAGCGCGTCCAGCGCGTTCAGTTTGGTGAACAGTTCGGCGAAATTCTTCGTGGTCGGCGAGAATACCCACACCGGCGTCTTCGACGCCACGTCCGGATCCGCCTTGATCGACGAAGCCGCCATCCAGTAGACCGGGAACAGGAAGAAGAGCGACGCGAGGCCCACGAGGGCATAGGCGGCCGCGGAGCGAAGGGCCGAGACCGCCCGATAACCGGTCCGGGTATCCCGGAAGCGGGTCGCCTCCGTCCTTCGCGGCGCCGCTCCTTCTGCCTCTCGGTCGTCCGGGTCGGTCATGGCAACCTCGATCAGCCGTCCTGGTCCTGCAAGATGCCCTTCCCCCAGCTGACCAGCGCCAGCACCGCGAGCAACACGAGAACGAGGACGATCCAGGACAGGGCGGAGCCGAATCCGAGATCGAAGAACTGAAAGTTGATGCGCTGCAGGTAGACGCTGACCAGGTCCGTGGCCAGGTTCGGCCCGCCGCGCGTCATGATGTAGACCGTGTCGTAGGTGCGAACGGCGTCGATCATCCGGAGCAGGATCGCGATGACGATGACCGGTCGAAGCATGGGCAAGGTGACGTTCCAGAAGGTGGTAACCGGCCCGGCGCCGTCGATCGCGGCGGACTCGAAGGGGCTTCGCGGAAGGGCGCGAACGCCGGCGAATATGATGACGAACATGAACGGGGTCCACTGCCATACGTCGACCAGGATCACGGACATCAAGGCGGTGGAGGTAGACCCGATCCAGGCGCCTTCGGGCAGGCCCGCCATTTCCAGCAGCTGGTTCAGGACCCCGAAATCCGGGGCCATCATGACCCGCCAGACGATGCCGACGGCGATCGGCGTCACCAGCATGGGCAAGAGCAGCAGCCCCCTGAAGACGGCGAATCCCGGTCGGTCGACGTTGAAGAGAAGGGCGAGACCGAGACCGAGAAGAAAGGATACGAGTACGCTCGAGGCCGTGAACGCGCAGGTCAGGCCGACGGACTCCCAGAACTGCCCGGTGCCGAGTCCGGTCGCGTAGTTGTCCAGGAAGAGAAACCCCTGATCCTTGGACGGCTGGGTCGGGCGATAGCCCGTCATGCTGACGTAGAGCGAATGAACCAGGGGATAGAAGCCGACGACGGTCAGGATCGCGAGAGCCGGCGAGAGCAGGATCCAGGGTACCAAGCGCGCCTGCCGTCTGGCCCTCCCGGCGTCGCCGCCTGCCGCGGCGCCTGTCGGCGTCAAACCGTCGTGCGCAGTGGCCACGTCAAGACAACCCCTCTCGTCGGCGATACGGCCGACCGACGCGAACGGCTGCGGCCGGCATCGTCGGATGCCGGCCGCAGCCCGAAACGAATACGGGTCAGGTTAGCCCTTGATGGCCGCGACCGCACGGTTCTCCGCGGCCGTCATCGCTTCCTTCGGGGTCTTGTCGCCCAGCACGCCGGCTACGATTTCCTCGTAGATGACCCGCTGGACCTCGACCGCGTTAGTCAGGCGATAGGGCGGCACCGAGATCGGGCGGGTGCCCCGCACGTCCATGTCCTTGAAGGCCTGGATCATCGGAACGTGGTCGGTGATGTCGTCCCGGGCGATGTCAGACTTGAGGCAGAGAGAGGACTCGCCCCCTTCCCGGAACAGCTCGTAGGCCCGGCCCTCGGACATCCAGGCCATGAACCTGTACACGTCCTCGAGGTTGTTCGACGCCCGGTTTACCAACAGGGACCAGCCGCCGATCATCGCCTGCTCGACGTTCTCGATCGGCGCGACGGAGTAGCCGAACTTGCCGCGGTGGGGGCCGTCCTCGACGCCGACGATCACGTCCGACCAGGTCACCATCATCGCCGCGCCGCCCGACTGCATCAGCGACGAGCCCTCCGGATAGTCGAAGCTGGCCACGCCGGCCGGGCAGAATTCGAGCACCTCCTTCAAGCGCTCGATCGCCTGCTCGCCGCGATTCTCCACGTTGAACACGGGCTCGTTGTCGTTGTTGAACACGCCGTCGTCCCACGGATCGTGCGGCGCCGCGCTCATCAGCCGGGACCCCCAGTCGCCGCTCATGGCCGCGTCCTGTCCGCCCAGGAGCAGGGTGCAGCCGGCCACGTCCTCCGAATGGAGCGTCCTGGCGGCTTCGCGATACTCGTCCCACGTGGTCGGGACCTTGTCGATGCCGGCCTGCTCCAGCAGGTCCTTGCGGTAGACGAAGACCGGCGTCGTCTGCACCAGCGGCAGGCCCCAACGCTTGTCCTGATATCGGATGTAGCTGAGCGAGCCGTCGGTGAAATTGCCGTACTGGACGTCCGGCAGGTCCGGGTTCGCGGCCTGGATGTCGTCGAGCGGCAACGCCCATCCGTTGTCCATCGGCTGCCGGATCCACAGAACGTCGGTCGCGAAGAGATCGAAGGTGTCGGACCCCTGGCTCAGCTCGATCAGCATCTTCTCGTAGAAAGCCTCGTAGGGGTTCGAATCGCCGAGAATCTCGATGTTCGCCGCTGCCTTGTAGGCGTCGGAAACCGTGGTCGTCAACGCGTCGGACCAGGCGACGTTCATGTTCAGCACGTTGAGGCTGTCGGTCGCCGCGTGCGCCGGGGCGAACCGCAGTCCTGCCAGCCCGGCTCCGGCCACGGCCCCGTATTGCAGGAACCGGCGGCGGTCGAGGGCCGTCATGCCGTGATTGGACGGGTTCTGGGTCATCGCTTTCCTCCTTTTAGTTTCGGATCGGATCGTTCGCGAACGGAGCCGGCGGCTCGGCGTTCAGCCGGTCCTCCGGCCCTTCGCGTCGCGGCGGAACGCCCGGTCTGACGGGTTCGAGTTTCGGCAGGGCAGCCTTCGGCCCGTCACGGCGATCGCGCTCGCATGCGGTCGGAACGCGTCCTGCGTTCCGCGTAGGGTTCCGGGGCGAATGCGGCGGCGGTGGGCCGGGAGGCCCGCCTCGCCGAATCCTGTCGTTGCCGACGGCTCTCTTCTCCCGCAGGCGAGGGACGGAGTCGGGCGCGTGCGCGCGGCGAGCGCCGGCCGCGCCTTCTCTCTCGGTCGCGTGAGCGATGCGGGAGCGCCGATGCGCCAAGTGGGCCTCCTGGTGAGCGCCGTCTGCGAGGCCGATCGCGGCTTCGGCTTCGTGCCCCGAGTTGACAGAATGTATTCGATTACATTATCTGACGTTCGTGCCGGATTGTCAAACGGGTTTCCCGGTCGGCACGGCCTGGCGGCGGACGGACGGAGTTCCGGCAGACTCGGGGGAACGAAACGGTGGCGATCGTGAACGCGGCGAAGCCGAAAGCGCGGGCCAAGGACGTCGCCAGCGCCGCAGGGGTATCGGTCGCCACCGTGTCGCGAACCTACAATTATCCGGACGTCGTTCGGGAGGATTCGCGACGGCGGGTACTGCACGCGGCGAAAGCGCTTGACTACCGGCCCAATCCGGCGGCCAGGGCGCTCCGCTCGCAGCGGTCCCACATCGTGGGCGCGGTCATTCCGACCCTCGATTACGCGATTTTCGCCCAGATGATCAACGCGCTCCAGCAGGCTCTGCGCGACTCGGGATTCAGCCTGTTCGTCGCCACCTCGGGTTTCGACAACGCCGAGGTGGGAGCGGTCGCGACCTCCCTGATCGACCGCGGCGCGGAAGCGCTCCTCCTCGTCGGCGTCGTCGACGACGACGATCTCTTCGGCCTGTCGGAGCTGAAGCAGATCCCGATCGTATCGACCTATTCGTACCGAGCGGATTCCCGCGTTCCGTTCGTCGGATTCGACAACTTCGAGGCGGCCCGCCGCATGACGGAGTACCTGATCTCTCTCGGGCACCGGAACCTGGCCATGATCACGGGCCCGATCGAGGGAAACGATCGCCAGCAGGCTCGAATCGCGGCGTTCCGGCAGTGCATGGAGGACCATGGCCTGGTCTCGTCGGCGCCGCTCGTCGTGGAGACGCAATACGTGATCGAGCAGGGCGCCGAAGCGACGCGGCGGATCCTGCGGGACCGGCCGGACACCACGGCGATCGTTTGCAACAGCGACCTGCTGGCGATCGGGGTGCTGGCGGAGTGCCGGCGCATGGGAATCTCCGTGCCGGAGAGGCTCTCCGTCGCCGGCCACGACGACCAGGATTTCGCCCGCTTTCTCGATCCGCCGCTGACGACCGTGTCGGTACCCGCCGACGAAATGGGGCGCCTCGCCGCGGAATCGCTCCTCGCCGCGCTCGGGAGAGGGCGCCCGCCGGACGGCTACAAGCTGCGGACCAGTCTGGTCGTTCGCGAGTCGACCGCCAGGTGCCGCACGTCCGCCTGAGAGCCTGTGGCGCACGTCCGCGGAGCGCGCCTCCCGTGCGCTCGATTGCGGCGAAAATGTAATTGATTACAATACCGCCCGCGTTCGCGGGCCGCATCGGGCGGACGCCGCGGGCGTCCAGGGGTCGGATACGATGCGTCTCTCCAGGATGATCCACGTCGTGGGAGCCCATGCCGAGGGCGAGGCCAACGAGGTGATCGTCGGCGGCGTCCTCGACGTCCCCGGCGCGACCATGTTCGAGAAGGCCCGTTTCCTCGAGACCGAGGCGGACGAGTTGAGACAGTTTCTCCTGCACGAGCCGAGAGGAAAGGTCACGCAGTGCGTCAACCTCGTGCTGCCGTCTACCCGGGCGGACGCGGATGCGGGATTCGTCATCATCGAGCCGGCGTCCTATCCGCCCATGTCCGGGACGAACACGATCTGCACGGTTACGGTGCTCCTGGAGACCGGCATGCTGCCGATGAAAGAGCCGGTCACCGAGCTGGCGCTGGAAGCGCCCGGCGGACTGATCCGGGTCGAGGCCGGATGCCGGGACGGCAAGTGCGAGAGCGTCCGCCTCACCAACGTTCCGTCCTTCGTCTTTTGCCTGGATCGGCCGATCGAGGTCGAGGGGCTCGGAACCCTGTCGGTCGACGTGAGCTACGGCGGCATGATTTACGTGCTGGTCGACGCGGCGGCGCTGGGTTTCGGCATCGAGCCGTCGGAAGCGCGGGAGCTGTCGGACGTCGGCGAGCGGATCAAGTCGGCCGCCGCCGCGCAGATTCCGGCGATTCATCCCGAGAATCCCGGGATTCACACCATCAACCAGACGCTCTGGGCCGGACCGGTGCGGGAGATCCGGGGCGGAAAGAGCGCGCGCAACGGGGTGGTCGTCTCTCCGGGCCGGCTCGACCGGTCTCCCTGCGGCACGGGGACCAGCGCGCGCCTGGCGGTCATGCATGCGAGAGGGGAACTGGGCCTCGGCGAGACCTTCGTGCACGAGTCCGTCATCGGTACGAAGTTCGTCGGCGAGATCCTGGAAACGCTCCGCGTCGGCGGCACCCCCGCGATCCGGACGTCCGTCACGGGACGCGCCTGGATTACCGCATTCCATCAATACGTTCTCGACCCGACGGACCCCTTCCCGACCGGCTATCGGCTCGGCGACAGCTGGCCGAACGAGATCCCGGTCGGGACGCCGCCCGCCCGGAGCGCGGACCATGCGACCGGCTGAGCCGCTCGCCGGCGAGACCTGGGCGCCAGGGCGACGCGCATTCTCGCAGGCCGCGACTTCGTTCGGTCCGGCGCAGTAGCGTGCGAAGCTACGACTACGTGGTCGTCGGTTCCGGCTCGGCCGGCGCGACGATGGCCGGTCGCCTGGCGGAGAGCGGACGGCACCGGATCCTGCTGATCGAGGCCGGCCCCAGGGACGACAGTATCTTCCTTCGGATGCCGGCCGCGCTCGGCGTACCCCTGAACGACGACCGCTTCAACTGGCACTACCACACGGAGCCGGAGCCGGGCCTGGACGGGCGGCGGATCTACGAGGCGCGGGGCCGGGTGCTCGGCGGGTCGTCCTCCATCAACGGAATGAACTGGGTGCGGGGGAATCCGGGCGACTACGACAACTGGGCGGCGTCCGGGTGCGAAGGCTGGAGCTTCGCCGACGTGTTGCCCTACTTCCGGCGCTCGGAGACGTTCGACAAGGGCGGGAACGAATTCCGGGGCGACTCCGGGCCGATGCGGATCGAGACATGCCGGGCGGAGAACCCCCTGTACCACGCTTTCCTGGCCGCCGCCGGCCAGTTCGGCCTAGGATTTACGGAGGATCACAACGCGTATCGCCAGGAAGGATGCCACGTCACCCAGCGGAACGTGCACGGAGGCGTGCGCTGGAGCGCTTCGAGAGCCTACCTGGATCCTCACGCCGGCCGGGCGGCGCTGGAGGTCTGGACCGGGACCCTGGTCACCGGGATACGCTTCGAGGGACTTCGCGCGGTGGGGGTCGCCTGTCTCCGGAACGGCGTGGAGGAGAGCGTCGAGGCGGAATCGGAGGTGATCCTGTGCGGCGGCGCCATCAACAGTCCCCATCTGCTGATGCTCTCCGGCGTGGGCGATGCGGACCTGCTGCGCACGCACGACATCGCCCCGGTCGCGCATCTGCCTGCCGTCGGCCGGCATCTCAACGATCACGTCGCCGTGCCCGTGCAATATCGCGCAAGGAAGGAGGTCTCGATCGCGAGACGTTTGAGCCGGGTCGGGCGGCTCTGGATCGGGATGCAATGGAGCCTGTTCCGCACCGGTATCGGCGCTACCAACTACTTCGAGACCGGGGCCTTTTTCCGGACCGCGCCGGAGCTCGGCATACCGAACGTCCAGCACGAGTTTCTGCCCCTGCTCGGGGAGCTCCAGCACGGCAGCGTCCGGCTGGAGAACGGTTTTCAGTACATTCTGAGCCTGATGCGGCCGAAGAGCGAGGGCCGCGTCTTTCTGACGTCGAAGGACCCGAAGGCGCATCCCGCCTTCCTGTTCAACTACCTGGAAGCGGAGTCCGATCGTCGCGAAGCGGTGGATGCGGTCCGCCTCACCCGGGAGACGATCGCGCAGCCGGCGTGGGACGAATTGCGCGGCGCCGAAGTCTCGCCGGGCGAGCGCATTCGAAGCGACGAGGAGATTCTGGGCTGGCTTCGCCGGACGGCGGGCACGAACTACCATCCCTGCTGCACCTGTCGCATGGGCGGCGGCGAAGACAGCGTGGTCTCGACCGAGGGACTCGTCCACGGTCTCGAGTCGCTGCGCGTGGTCGACGCTTCGATCATGCCCGAAATTGTCTCGGGCAATCTGAACGCCCCGGTCGTCATGATGGCCGAGAAGATTGCGGATGCCGTGCTCGGGCGTCCGCCGCTGGCGCCTGTCGAGCTCGAATACCACCGTCCCGGGCGCGAGGGACCGGAGGCGTCGCCGGTCTGAACTGCGTGTCCGTACTCGGCCCGATCCCGCGTAGCGACCCCGTCGCAACGGGATTCTCGGCTTACGCCAGATAGCCCTCGCCTTGCAGCGCCTCCAGCTGCGCCCGGAGGTATCCGTACACGAAGGCGAAGGCGGTGTTCTCCGGATCCGCGCCGGAGACGACCGGGACGTGATCCGGCATCAGCATGTGGCGGTAGCCCGTCTCGGCATAGGTCTTGATCGACTTCCACATGTCCATGTCGCCCTCGTCCGGAAACGTCTCCATGAAGGAGAGCCTTCGCCCGCGAATGTTTCGGAAATGAACGTTGAAGAGCTTGTTCCGGTCGCCGAACCACCGGATGACGTCGAAGATCTCCGTCGCCGGATCCTCGAGCGTCTCGCCGACGGTTCCCTGGCAGAAATTCAGCCCGTGATACGGGTTCTCGCGCATCAGGACGAACCTCTTCAGGCCCTCGACCGTTCCGAGTACGCGCGTGACGCCGCGGTAGCCGGGCGGAGTGTACGGGTCGTGCGGATGGCAGGCGAGGCGGACGCGGCTCGCTTCGGCGACCGGGACCACGCGCGCGAGGAAGTAGTCGATCCGCTCCCAGTTTTCCGCTTCGCCCAGTTCGCCCGCGACGCCCGGCGGCGCGTCCCGGTCCGCCCGCGACCAGCGGAAGGCGGCGTTCCGGGATCCGCCCCGACCGGGCTCGTCTTCCGTTCGCGGGATGCCGATGAGGTTGAGGTTGTATTTGGCCGCCGGAACGCCCGCCTGCGACAGCCGCTCGATCAGCGAACAGATCGAATCGATCTGCCAGTCGCGGTTCGGGCCGGCGAGCAGGATGTCGGGACTCCGGCTCTCCTCGATCGGACGCGAGGAGAGCGGCAGCTGGACCATGTCCAGCTCGATCCCGAATCCGCCCAGCTTGTCCTGCAGACGCCGGAGGTCGTCCAGCGTCCACCGGTGCGGATCGCCCGGCGGGTCGGCGCAGACATGGGTCACCCCCAGCTGCGCCATGACCCGGTAGTCGTCGTCGTCTCTGGCCTGGAACTGCGTGCCGAGCTTCACCTCACAGCGCCTCCGACCGGTCGATCAGGTCGAGCAGGAAGTCCTCTTCCGATGCCGAGAGATCCGTCAGGGGCGGGCGAACCGGGCCGGCCGGATGCCCGGCCAGGCGCACGCCGGCCTTCACCGCCGAGACCGCATAGCCGGGCTTGCGGTCGCGAAGTTCCGCCCACGGCAGGAAGAACCCGCGGAGCAGCCCTTCGACCGTCGCGCGGTCGCCGGCATGAAGCGCCTGGTGGAACCGGACGGCGAGGTCCGGCACGAAATTGAACACCGCCGAGGAATAGGTCGCTGCGCCGGCGCCGAGATAGGCTTCGGCGAAGAGCTCGTGGGTCGGCATGCCGCCGATGCAGACGAGCCGGTCGCCGAACCGCAGCGCGACCTCGCGCACGACGTCGACCGTACCGCTGCCGTCCTTGAACCCGATCAGGTTCGGACAGCGGTCGAGCAGGCGGCCGATCGTGTCGGCGCGGAGGATCGAGTTGGCGCGGTTGTAGACGATGACGCCGATGTCCACGGCCCCGCATACGGCCTGCACATGGGCTTCGAGACCCTCCTGGGAGGCGTCGATCAGGTAATGCGGCAGAAGCAGCAATCCGTCCGCCCCGGCCGTCTCCAACGAGCGGGCGATCTCCACCGCCATCGCCGTTCCGTAGCCGCAGCCTCCGACGATCGGCACGTCGCCGGCCGCCGCCTTGGCGGCCGCGACGAAGTCCCGGACCTCGTCCGGCGTGAGCGAGAAGAACTCGCCGGTGCCCCCGGCCGCGAACAGGCCCGCGGCCGGGTAGCGGGAGAGCCGCTCGACATGCCGGGAATAGCTGTCCAGGGACGGCGACCGGTCGGGCAGGAAGTGAGAGACCGGGAACGAGAGCAGACCCTGTCCGAGTCTGATCCGGAGCTCCTCCGGGCTGAATTGCATGGCGGCGCGGATCCTTCTGGTTGTGCGTGGGACGGGCCGCGCCGGCGCTCAGGCGTAGCTGCGGCTTTCGGCGAAGATCGACTGGTAGCGCGCGAGCGCGTTGGCGAGGTGGATGCGCATGGCGAGGCGTGCGCCGTCGGCGTCGCCGGCCGAGATCGCCTCCACCACCTTCGCGTGCTCGGCCATCAGGAGGCTCTCGCGGGGGAGCGCGGATTCCGGCAAGCCGTCCTGCTGTACGCGGGCGCGGGGAATTGCGGCGGTTCCGAGGCTGAGGAGGAAATTGACGAAGTGCCGGTTGTTGGCGGCCGTCGCGATCGAGACGTGAAACGCGAAGTCGGCGTCGGCGACCCGCTCCCGACGGTCGGCCCGGTTCTTCATCTCGTGCAGGCATTCGGCGATCTGCACGACCTGCGCGGGACTTCCCCGCGATGCGGCCATGCCGGCCGCCTCGACCTCGATGGCGATGCGCAACTCGAGGCATTCGAGAATCTCGGAGTGGGTTTGCGGGTCGATGCGAATCCAGCCCTCCCGCGTGTCCGCGACCGGAAGCTCGACCACGAAGGCGCCCGAGCCTTGCCGGGTCAGCACGAGGCCGTCGGCGCGGAGCGCGGCGATGGCCTCCCGCACCACCGTCCGGCTGACGCCGTGCTCGTCGCAGAGCCGCGCCGCGCTCGGGAGACGGGTTCCGGCCGGGTAATCGCCCCGCAGGATGCGGGCCCGCAGCGCCTCCGCCAGCACGGCGACCAGGTTGCCGCGCCTGACGGGCGCTCCTGCCCCCGCTGCCGGTTCCGGGTTCGCCGCGCCGCCCGAACGGGCGATTCGGTCCGAAGCCGAAGGGCCGGATTCGGTGCGGGTCGAGCCGGCGGCTGCGGCCGGCGTCCTGTTCGTCGTCGCTTCAGACACGGTTCGCCTCGATGTAGTCCATGTTCAGATCCTGTCCGAGGCCCGGGTCGCTTCGGCACAGCACCATGCCGTCGGCGTCCATCTCGTCGTCGATCCGGTTCTCGTAGTCGCGCGGCCGCTCGTAGTCGAGCGCCGGATGGAGCAGACCCCGCTCGTGGAAGTGGGTGTTGTGGACGGCCGCGGCGACGGCCAGGTTGCCGGCGTCGCCGCCGTGAAGCTCGCAGCTCATCTGGAATCCGTCGGCCAGATGCGCCGTCTTGATCGCCGGCGTGATGCCGCCGACGTCCCAGACGCCCGTGCGAAGCATGTCGCACGCTCCCCCGGCCGCCCATTCCGCGCGCGTCCAGTGCTTGCCGGCCATGGATTCCGGCCCAAGCACGTTGAGTTTGGGCGTGTGCGCGGTCAGCCACCGGTAGGACGACAGCGACGCCTCCTCCATCATTTCCTCGATCCAGAAGAATTCGAGCTCTTCGAGCCGCCGGCAAAGCCAGAGGGCGTCGGTCCGCGAATACCAGTGGTTCGGATCCAGCATCAGCGGCACGTCCGGGCCGACCGCCTCGCGAACCGCGGCGCAGGCGGCGTAGTCCAGCTTGACGTCCGGGGCGCCCGGAATCGGCGGCATCCAGGTATGGAGCTTGACCGCCCGGTAGCCGCGGGTTCCGACCAGCCATTCCGCGAACCGGGCGTAGTCCTCCGGCGTCGCCAGCCCCCCCGGAACGTCGTCGCCGCACATCGTCGACCCGTAGGCCGGAATCCGGTCCCGGTACCCTCCGAGCAACTTGTAGACCGGCTGCCCGCAGCACTTGCCGACGAGGTCCCAGAGCGCGAGGTCCGCCGCCGCGAGCGTCCGGTCGGAGAACTTCATGCGGCTGCCGCGCTGCCGCTTGTACATGTCCCGCCAGAGCCGTTCGACGCGTATCGGATCCCGGCCGACGAGCGCCGGTCGCAGGAATCGCTCGAGTAGCGCCTCCTCGACGTCTCCCGGGTCGGCGACGACCCTGCCTTCCGTCCCGTCGTCGGCGGTGACGGTCAGGACGGCCGATACCGTGTCTCGCGGCGGCCCGGGATGCGCGTGCCCGTCGCTGTCGTCCTGCGTGTGGACGACATGGCGAAAGCGCGTCGCGGTTACGGTCTCGATTTTCATGTTCGCCTCGCTTCTCTTTCGCCGCGCCGCCCCGCGCGCGCCGCCGGAGACCGGCTCGCGCATGCGGGGCGGTCGCGCCGGGACGCGTCTCGGCCGCCCGGGAGCCCGACCCGCGCCGGCGGTCGCCGAATTCGGGCGCTCATGCCGCCTCCGGGTCGTATCGGTGCCGGGTCCGCGTGCCGCGGAGAGACGGATCGGTGACCGGAACCGAGGACAGGAGCGCCTTCGTGTACGGATGCCGCGGATCCGTGATGACCCTTTCGGTGTCGCCGATTTCGACGATTCTGCCGCGATACATGACCGCGACGCGGTCGCAGAAGTAGCGGATCACCGAGATGTCGTGACTGATGAACACGAAGCCCAGGCCCATTTCGGATTGCAGCCGCAGGAGCAGGTCCAGAATCTGGATCCGGATGGAAACGTCCAGCGCCGAGGTCGGTTCGTCGGCGATGACGATCCTCGGCGTCAGCGCGATCGCGCGCGCGACCACGATGCGTTGCCGCTGGCCGCCGGAGAAGGCGTGCGGATAGCGCTCCATCATGTCCGGATCGAGGCCGACCGCCGACAGCAGCTCCGCGACCCGCTCGCCGACGTCGCCGAGCGAACGGTCCGCGTTGACCAGCATCGGCTCCGCGACGATCTGCTTGACCGTCATCCGCGGGTTCAGCGAGGCGTACGGATCCTGGAAGATCATGCGTACCTGCCGGCGTACGGCGCGCAGCGCCGGAGGCGACGCGGCGAGGATGTCCGCGTCTCGGTACCAGACCTTGCCCGAGGTGGGTTCGATCGCCCGGAGAATGCAGCGGCCGACCGTCGTCTTTCCGGAGCCGCTCTCGCCCACGATGCCCAGCGCCTCGCCCTCGCGGAGCGAGAAGCTCACGCCGTCCACCGCCTTGACCGCACGCGCCGCCTTGCCGAACAGCCCGCCCCCGGAGACGAAGTGCTTCCGGAGTTCCTCGACCCGGAGCACCTCTTCGGGATCCTCCGGCGGTCTGGCCGGGCGCTTCGCTCGCGTCTCCAGGCGCCGCACGGCGCCGAGGAGCCTGCGGGTATAGTCCTGCGTCGGGCTGCGGAAGATCTCTTCGACGCCGCCTCTCTCCACCACGCGCCCGCGTTCCATCACCACGACGTCGTCGGCGATCTCGGCGACGACGCCCATGTCGTGCGTGATGAACATGACCGCCATGTTCAGCCGGCGCTGCAGGGAGGCGATCAGGTCGAGGATCTCCGCCTGGGTGGTGACGTCGAGCGCGGTGGTCGGCTCGTCGGCGATCAGGAGATCCGGATGGCTGCTGAGCGCCATCGCGATCATGGCCCGCTGCCGCATGCCGCCCGAGTACTCGAACGGATAGCGGTCGAGCGACTCCGCCGGGTTCGGAATCTCCACCTGTTCGAGCGCTTCGGCCGCGATGCGCCTTGCCTCTCTCCGGTTCACGTCGCGATGCAGCCGGACGGCCTCGACGATCTGGTTGCCGATCGTGTGCACGGGCGAGAGCGAACTGAGCGGCTCCTGGAAGATCATGCTGATCCGCCCGCCGCGAATGCGGCGGATCCGGCGTCCCTTCGGGTCGAGCCTCGCGAGATCCTCCGCGCCGGTTCCGTCGGGATCGAACAGCACCCGTCCGCCCAGGATGGAGCCGGGGCGCGGAACCATGTTGAGGATGGCGCGGGCGGTCACAGACTTTCCCGAGCCGCTCTCGCCGACCACGCAGGTCGTCGTGCCGCGCCGGATCTCGAACCCGACCTCGTGCAGCACTTGCGACAGGCCCTTGCGCAGCGGGAAGCCGACCGAGAGCGATTCGATCCTGAGGAGGGGCTCGCTCATCGGGGCGCGCTCTCGCGATCCCGGGTCGCGTCCGGCGACGGGCGGGCGGCGTCCCGATGCGCGGGGCGGTCTGTGCGGCTCGGGGCGTTCATGTCCGGAGCAGGTCCACGGGCGGTCAGTGCTCGTACGGATCCGCGGCGTCTCGCATGCCGTCGCCGAGGAAGTTGAACGAGAGCAGGGCGACGACGACGAATCCGCCGGGAATGAACAGCCACGGAGCCTGGCTGATCGTCAGGATGTTCTGCGCCTCCTTCAGCAGGACGCCCCAGCTGATGGCGGGCGGCTGCAGTCCGAGGCCGAGAAAGCTGAGACCGGTTTCGGCCAGGATCATCAGCGGGACCGCCAGCGTCAGCGACGCGATGATGTGCGAGGTGAGCGACGGCAGCATGTGCCGGAAGATGATCCGCGCTTCCGACGCGCCGTCGAGCCGGGCCGCGACGACGAAGTCCTCGCGTTTCATGGCCAGGAACCGTCCGCGGACGACCCGGCCCAATTCGGTCCAACCGACCAGGCTGACGATGAGCGTGATCACGAAATACTGCTGGTAGATCGGCCAGGACGGGGGCAGCGACGCCGCCAGCGCCAGCCAGATGGGAATGGTCGGCAGGCTGAGGATGAACTCGATCAGCCGCTGGATCACGACGTCCGCGCGACCGCCGTAGTATCCCGAGATTCCTCCCAGCGTGACGCCGAGAACCAGGCTGATGGCGACGCCGACGAGTCCGATGGACATCGAGATGCGGGTTCCGTAGACGACGCGGCTGAACATGTCCCGTCCCAACCGGTCGGCGCCGAAGAGATAGAACTTGTCCCGCGGCCGTTCCGTCGCGAGGAGATGGCGGTTCAGGGTCCAGAGTCCCCAGAGCTCGTATTCCTCGCCCTCGCCGAACAGGGTCAGATAGATCTTCTCGCCCGACGGCACGTAGCTGATCGCCAGCGTGTCCGGGTCGCGCTTCCTGTCCATCCGGTAGACGAAGGGCCGGATGCGGAGGCCGCCTTCGGTCCGGTCGAGGAGATGGATCATCTGCGGCGGATGGAACACTGCCCGTCTCGACTGCTTGGTCGGGTTCGCGGGGGCGACGATCTCGGCGAACAGGCTGACGAGGTAGAGGAGCGCGATGATCCAGAATCCGACGACGGCGAGCCGGTGGCGCCGGAAGGCCCACCACATGAGCTGCCATTGCGACGCGACGGCGATCCTGTCCGTGGCCGTCGCCGACGCCGCGACGGCTCGCGCTTCGGGCACGCTATTCATACCGGACGCGCGGATCCAGCAGGACCAGGAGAATGTCCGACAGGAGCATTCCGATCACCGTCAGGGAGGAGAGCAGCAGCACGAAGGCGCCGGCGAGGTACATGTCCTGCGACAGGAGCGCCTGCAGCATGAGCGGGCCGGCCGTCGGCAGGCTCAGGACGACCGCGGTCACCACGGCGCCCGAGACGAGATTCGGCAGGACCCAGCCGATGGTGGAGACGAACGGGTTCAGCGCGACGCGGACGGGATACTTCACCAGAAGCCAGAACTCCGAGAGGCCCTTCGCCCTTGCCGTGTCGACATAGGGCTGGTTCAGCTCGTCGAGGAGATTCGCGCGCATGATCCGGATCAGGCTCGCCGTCGCCGAAGTCCCCAGCACGATGACCGGCAACCAGAGATGCGACGCCAGATCCAGCACCTTGCCCCACGACCAGGGAGCGTTCTTGTATTCGCTGGAGAACAGGCCGCCGACGTCGGTGCCGAAATAGACCACCCCGAAATACATCAGGATCAGTGCGAGCAGGAAGTTCGGCGTTGCGAGGCCGACGAAGCCGACGACGGTCGCGCAGTAATCGCCGATCGAATACTTGCGTACGGCCGAATAGACGCCGATCGGGAACGCGACGGCCCAGGTGAAGAGCAGGGTCGCGAAGGAGAGGACGAACGTCAGTCCCATGCGCTCCCACACCAGGTCGCTGACCGGCTGGCGCCATTCGAACGACATGCCGAAGTCGCCCTGCAGCAGGTTGCCGACCCACTTGAAATACTGGACGTACAGCGGCCGGTCGAGCCCGAAGCGCTGGCGGAGATTGTCGATGGACGCCTGGTCGAGGATCTCGTTCGATTCTCCGAGCCGGGCGATGTAGGTGGTCAGGTAGTCGCCGGGCGGCGCCTGAATCAGGAAGAACGCGACGACGGACACGAAGAAGAGGAACGGAACCATCCACAGGATTCGTTTGAGGACGAAGCGCCAGAGCATGGTTCCGTTCCCCCGGGACGACGGGTTGCGGCGCCGGCGGGAGGAGAAGCCGGCGCCGCGCCCGTCAGCCTACTCCGCGTAGTAGTACGTCTGCGGAAGGGTAGGCCCCGGATCCGGGTACATCCAGGACGACGGCATGATCTCCGGCACGTTCCGGAGATTCACGTTCACGACGCCGATCTCGTTGGACGAGAGACTCACGCCCACGATCTCGAACTCGTCCGCCGCCAGCTGGTGAATCTGGCGGAACAGGTCCTGCGCCCGTTCCTGGTCGGGCTCCTTCTTGAACCGGTCGTAGAGCTCGAAGCGCCGCTTCATCGAATCGGTCGGCTCCTCGCCGTCCGCGCCGCCGGACAGGTACCACCGCGCCCACGGAATCCCGTACCAGCTCGCCTGCGGGTGGACCGCCACGACGTCCCGGGGACTCAGCGTCGGGTCCAGTCCGCCGGGCGCGCCCCAGACCATGAAGTCGTGCAGGTTGGCCTCGCCGCGGGAGTAGTAGATGGAACGCTCGACCGACGTCGCGTTCAGCTCCACGCCGATCTCCGTCCACTGCTCCTTGACGATCTCGAGCGCGTCGCCCCAGTCCGGGCGCTCGATGCCGGTGTAGTTCACGTTGAAGGCGAACCGGCGGCCGTCGGGAAGCAGGCGATATCCGTCCTCGTCGCGCCGGTCGAGACCGGCGGCGTCCAGGAGCTCGTTGGCGCGGTCGGGATCGTATTCCGTGTGTTGCCGGCCCAGCTGCTCGTTATAGAGGACGTGGCTCGGGCGGGGGCCGATCTGCCAGGGTTCGCCGACTCCCTGATAGACGATGTCGATGATCTCGTCCCGGTCGATCGCCAGCGACAGCGCGATCCGCACGTTCTTGTCGCGCAGGAGGCCGCGCATGACCGGATCCTTGTGGGTGTGGTTGAAGTGGATCACCATCGCGTTGGAGTCCGAGCTGTCGAGTTCGTACAGCTTGAACCCGGCGCGCTCCGCCGCTTCCGAGAAGATCGGCTTGTTGGACAGGTTGGAGATCCGCCGGCGCTGCATGTCGATGTTGCCGGCCACCGCCTCGAGGATCAGGGTCTGGTTGTCCTGGGCCACGCCCATCTCGACCGTGTCGACGTAGGGAAGCTGGTTGCCGGCCGTGTCCACCTGCCAGAAATAGGGGTTGCGCTCCATCACGACCTGCGTCGCGCCGGCCGTGTAGCCGTCGCCGACGACGACCCACGGGTCGAGCGTCGGACGATCCTCGTTGGCCCAGCGATTGGGCGCTTCCACCTCGCCGCAGCGCAGCCGGAACAGGCCGGCCCAGTTCTCCACCGCCTCGGTCGCGTCGACGAGCTCCTGGACGTTCGGGTTGTAGCGGGGATGGAATTGCTGGCAGTAGTGCTTGGCCCAGAGCACCGGCTCCTGCGCCAGCGGCGTCGCGAGTTCCGTCAGGAAGGTCCCGTAGGGCGCCGCGAATTTGAGCACGACGGTCGTGTCGTCGACCTTCTCGGCGGTCATCGCCTCGCCGTTGACCACGAAGCGGGCCGGCGGGTTGGGATAGAACTCCTCGTTCGCCAGCAGGTCCTCGACGAAGAACATGACGTCGTCGGCGGTGAAGGGGTGACCGTCGGACCACTTCATGCCTTCGCGCAGGCGGAAGGTGAACTCGGTTCCGGCGTCGTTTACGGTCCAGCTCTCGGCCACGTTCGGGACGACGGCCGAGAAATCCGGCTTCCACCGGGTCAGGCCCTGCGGGCTGACGAAGCGGAGAATCGAATTGTGGTCGTTCGATCCGCCGAGAACCCGGCGAATCTTGCCGCCGTAGACGCCGATCGAGTCGATCGGCTCCACGACCTCGGGTTCGGCCGGCAGCCGCTCCTCCACCGGCGGCAGCGCGCCGGCGGAAACCCGTTCGGCGAGGCTCGGCGCCTCCTGATACGCCCAACCGGCGGCGGGGAGCAGCATTGCGCAGGCTGCCGTCGCCGCCAGGCGAAGGGGACGCCGGGCAGATTCGAAGTTGATCATGTAACCGTCCTCCGGAATTGTAGGATTGGGTGATAGAAGTTCCGGGAACGGTAACCGATGTCACATGACACGTCAACGGATTGATACGAGCAATCGTCTAGCCTCTATGCTCAATCCGAGAAGTCATATGACAATTGCGCCGGCGACCGGCGCCGGGCCGGAACGACAGCGGGGAGGACGGGAGGCATGGCGAAGGCGAACGTCGAATGCGTGCTGCGGAGCCGCAGCCGCATCGGAGAGGGTCCGGTCTGGGACGACCGGTCGGAGCGCTTGTGGTGGGTCGACATTCCGGACGGCCTCGTCCACCGCTTCGATCCGGCAGAGGGGCGCAACGAGACCTGGGAATTCGGCGAGCCCGTCGGATGCGTCGCGCCGAGGGAGTCCGGCGGTCTCGTCGTAGCGGCCAAGTCCGGGTTCTGGCTGTTCGATCCGGAAACGGGCGAGCGGCGCCGTCTCCTCGACCCCGAACCGGACCGTCCGGAGAATCGGTTCAACGACGGCGGCACGGACGCCAGGGGCCGGTTCTGGGCCGGAACCATGAAGGACGGCGGCGCGCCGGAAGCGGCGGGCCGCTTCTACCGTCTCGACGCCGACCGGCAGGTCTCCGCGTGGATGGGAGACCTGTACACCCCGAACGGGTTCGCGTTCTCGCCCGACGGACGGACGCTCTACTTCTCGGACAGCAATCCGGCGGTTCGCACGGTCTGGTCCTGCGCCTACGACCTCGACGACGGAGTCCCCGGCCCGAAGCGTCCCTTCTTCGATACGCGGGCGGTCGCGGGCCGACCCGACGGCGGCACGGTCGATGCGGACGGCTGTTACTGGATGGCGGGGGTGGACGGCTGGCAGCTCTACCGGATCGCGCCGGACGGGCGGCTGGACCGTACGGTCGACCTCCCCGTCGAGCGACCGAGCAAGCCCGCCTTCGGCGGACGGATGCTGGACGTCCTGTATCTCACCTCCATCGGGATCGGACTCTCGGACGACGCCGAGCGCCGCCAGCCGGACGCAGGCGGTCTGTTCGCGATTACCGGGCTCGGCGTCCGAGGATGTCCGTCGGCGCGATACGAGGGTTGAACGCGTGCGTACGAAGCGAACGACCGTGCCGAAGTCCAGGTCGGACGTCCGGTCGGTCGCGTTTGCCTGAGCGGACTACGGGTCGCCCGTCGGATCCCGGATGCCGGAAGCGGGCGGCGAAGGGGATTCGGACGACGACGGCGGAGATCGATCCTCGCAGGTCGGGACCGGTAGGGATGCGGAAGGAGCCGTTGCGAGGGAAGACGAATTCGAACCGGAGGCGGGAAGCGGTAACGTCTTCCGCGGTATCGGCGATCGGGACGCCGATCTGAAGCGGGCGAAGGCCGTATTCGCGGCGCGCATCGTTTCCGAATTCGACGGGCGCCGGCTTGGCTTGCCCGAGGCGGCGGGAATGGCCGTGTTCCCTGCAACGGAATTTGCGCGCGTCCGTAATGCCGACCTCGGCCCACCCTTCTTCGGCATGAAGCAGTACCCGTACGGAGCCGGGCGCCTCTTCGGCAAGCGCGGAAACTCCGGCCGAGCCGCATGGAGCGGACGGCGTTTCGTGCGTCGTGCCTTCGAATGTCGTGCGTCGGGCGTTCCCGGCCCGAGCCGTGCGCCGCAGCGCGGAATCCGATCGTCCTTCGCGCCGCGGCTTGCCTCCTCGGCGCCCCTTCGCGTGAGAGGGAGAGATCCGGCCTCGGCACGCCGGTCCGTCAACCGGAATCGGGGCGGCGGCGGTTGAACGGCTTCGGGGCGCTTGATATGGTGCGTTGCAACATCCACCGTTCGCGCCCCGGAGCGCGAACGACAGGCCATTCCGGGTGCGGACAGCATGGAATTCAAGCGGGTCGGGATCGTCGGCGCCGGCGAGATGGGCAACGGCATCGCGCACGTCTTCGCGCTGGCCGGATTCGACGTTCGACTGTGGGACCGGGATGCCGAGAGCCTGGAACGGGGTCTCGACGCGATATCGGGCAATCTGGACCGGCAGGTGGGTCGGGAGGTCATCGATTCCGCCAGTCGGTCGGAGGCGTTCGAGCGCATCAGCCCGGGGACCGACCTCGAGGCGCTCTCGGATTGCGACCTAATCGTCGAGTCCGTGGTGGAAGACGAGGAGGTCAAGCGGGACCTCTTCTGCCGGCTCGGCAGCATCGCCGGGCCCGAGGCGGTCTTCACCACGAACACCTCCACCATTTCGATCACGCGCCTCGCGTCCGCCACGGACCGTCCGGAACGCTTCATGGGCATGCACTTCATGAACCCGGCGCCGGTCATGCAGCTGGTGGAGCTCATTCGCGGCATCGCGACCGACGAGAGCACTTTCCAGGCGATGCGCGGCGTCGTGGAGCGCCTCGGCAAGACCGCGACCACCGCCGAGGACTTTCCCGCGTTCATCGTCAACCGGGTCCTGTTGCCGATGATCAACGAGGCCGTCTACATCCTCTACGAGGGGGTCGGGTCGGTCGAGGGCATCGACAAGGCGCTCCGTCTGGGCGCCAACCATCCGATGGGGCCCTTCCAGCTCGCGGATTTCATCGGCCTGGACACCTGCCTCGCCATCATGAACACGCTCCATGACGGGCTCTCCGACACCAAATACCGCCCCTGCCCGCTCCTGGTGAAATACGTCGAGGCGGGCTGGCTGGGCCGGAAAACGAAACGGGGCTTCTACGACTATCGCGGCGACGAGCCGGTTCCGACTCGTTGACCTCGAAAAAGAAAACGGGAGGAAGACTCATGAGTTTCGCGCGTGCGTGCACGATTGCCGCTGCCGTCGCCTTCGCCCTCGCCGCGGCGCCGGCAGACGCCCAGGTGAAGCAGTACCGGATCGATCCGAGTCATGCGGCCGTGACCTTCAAGGTCTCCCATCTCGGGTTCTCGGATACGCTCTTCCAGTTTCGGAATTTCGACGCCGAAATCTGGCTCGACCCGGACGATCTCTATTCGGACGAGAACTCGGTCCGGTTCGTCATCGACGCGGCCAGTCTGGACTCGAACTGGGAGCGGCGCGACGATCACGTGCGCAGCGACGACTTTCTCGACGTCGGAGCCTATCCCGAGATCGTGTTCACCTCGACCGGGATCGAGCCGGCCGGCGAGACAGTAGACGGCGAGTGGTTGGCCCGCCTGTACGGAGTCGTGGAAATGCTCGGAGGCCGCAACGAGGCCGTCTTCGTCGTCAAGCTGATACGCCGGGGCGAGTTTCGAGGCAAGGAAGTGATCGGATTCGAGGCGACCGGAATCCTGGACCGGACCCGTTTCGGCGTCGACTTCGGGGCGCCGGCGATCGGGGCCGAACTCGACGTTTGGATCTCGCTGGAAATCAGTCCGGTCTGAGTCTTGACCCCGGGGGCGGGGCGGACGGCAGAGCCGTAGAATGCCCGACAAGCCTCTGGCTGCGCGAAGCGGAGGCTGGAACGGCCTCTCGCGGTTCCTTCACTGGGTCACCGCCGCCGTTATCCTCTGGGTCCTCGGCCTCGGCAACTACATCGGCACCTTTGTCACGGACGTCTACGAGGCCTTCGAGCTCGTCCAGCTTCACAAGTCCTGGGGATTCGTCGCGTTCGCGCTCGGCGTGATCCGGATCGCGTGGCGATGCGTCAGCCGGGCGCCGCTGCCGCCGCCCGGCATGCCCCGGTGGCAGCGCGTCGCTTCCCGCGTCTCGCACTTCCTGCTCTATGCGCTCATGATCGCGATGCCGGTCTCGGGCTGGCTCTACGCCTCCGCGTCAAACGCCCAGGAGCTGTTCGGCATCCAGAACGAGGTCTTCGGACTGTTCGAGCTTCCGGATCCGTTCCAGCCCGGCTCGGAGGAACTCGCCGACCGGTTCGGCCGGTTTCACGGAATGGCGTCGAGACTGCTCATGCTGGTGGTGGCAATCCACGTGCTCGCGGCATTGAAGCATCATTTCGTCGACCGCGACGACGTGCTGAGAAGGATGACCCGCTCGGTACGGTAGCCGGTCGCGTCCCGTTTCGGCACGTGCGATCCCGTGCAGGTCTACATGGGTTGGAGCGTGGACGTCACGCCGGCGGGCGGGCCGGATACGGGGCCGGTCAGTTTGATCGCCTGCCTGAAATACTCGACCGTTTCCTCCGAGTCCCAGTCCGCCACTCCGGCGATCCTGGCGACCTCGTGCCCGGTCGGGGTGATCACGATCGAGGTCGGCAAGCTGACGACGCCCAGCTCGCCCGACGCCCGACTCCTGGGATCGACCAGGATTTCCAGCGTTTCGATACTCTCTTCCTCGTAAAATTCTCTGGCCCGCTCCAGACCGTTCCGGTCGAGATTGACGGCGAGCACGGCGAAGTCGTCTCCGCCGAGGGTCTCGTTCAACGCGTCCAGGTCGGGCATTTCGTGACGGCACGGCGGGCACCACGTCGCCCAGAAGTTCACCAGGCGCAACCTGTCGGCAAACGCATCGAATCCCGTCTCGCCGAGGGTCGGGTGAATCAGGACGAGGCCGTCGGGAAGCGGCTTCGGCGCGCCGTATACGGACAGGAGCGGAATCGCCTCGGCGGAAAGCGCGCGCAGTTCTTCGAGATACTCCTCCGGCGCGGGGAACGCTCCCCGCTCGCGAAGCCCTTCCTCCGTCCCGACGGTCAACCCGGACGGGAGGGCGGCGACGTCCGCTTGCGCAAGGAGCGCGCCGGCGCCGATTCCGGTCCGGATCCCGGGGTCCGGCCGCGCGACCGCGCTTGGCGAGGGAGAGCGCCAGCCGGAAGGGTTCCAGGCGACGTTCGGTTCCCGGACCGCATGCGCATGTGCGAACCGGCCGGACGGATGCGCGCCGACAAGGGCGGCCCCCGGCTGGGCGGGCGCGGCGCCCATCGCAAGCGAGAGTTCCCGGACGGGATCGTCGGTGTGATGCGCCGCGGCAGTCGTAGCGGCGGCTGCGAGCAGGGCCGCGGCCAGGGCACGGACGCAAGTCACGGTCATTCTGGGCATCGAACGTCTCCAGGGCTCGGTCGGCTTCGGGCGGCCCGTTGCCGGTCGTTCGGGGCGGACGATACGGATTCGCCCGGCGCCGCGCTTCGCCGGTAGCATGTCGCCCGGGAACGATTCGGCAGGCGGCCGACGCGGCTGCATGCTTTCCGCTCCAGGAACGTCGGGAGAAGCGAATGGCTGACTCTGAATCTAGCGCCGCCAATCCGCTGTGGGGAGGACGGTTTGCGGGGGGACCGGCCGAAATCATGGCGGCGATCAACGCGTCCGTGGACTTCGACCGCCGCCTCGCCGCCGAAGACCTCCGCGCGTCCCGGGCGCACGTCCGCATGCTCGCCCGACAGGGCATCGTCTCCGAGGACGACGAGCGGGCGATTCTGGAGGGCCTCACGCAGATCGGCGAGGAGATCGAATCGGGGCGATTCGAGTTTTCTCGCGAACTCGAGGACGTCCACATGAACGTCGAGAGCCGCCTTGCGGAGCTGATCGGCGAACCCGCCGGGCGCCTGCACACGGCGCGGTCCCGGAACGACCAGGTCGCGACGGATTTTCGGCTTTGGGTCCGGGAGCGGCTGGACGCGCTCGATGCGGCCCTCCGCGACCTGCAGGCCGCGTTCCTGGACCAGGCGGAGGCCGGCGCCGACATGCCCATGCCCGGTTTCACCCATCTCCAGGTCGCGCAGCCGGTCACCTGGGGGCTGCACATGCTGGCATACGTCGAGATGCTGGCCCGGGACCGGGGACGAATCCGGGACGCGCGCGAGCGGCTGAACGAATGCCCGCTCGGCGCCGCCGCGCTCGCCGGCACGTCCTTTCCCGTGGACCGCGAGGGGGTGGCGGAGGAACTCGGGTTCCGCGCTCCTTGCGCGAACTCGCTGGATGCGGTGTCGGACCGCGACTTTGCCCTTGAGACCCTGTCGGCGCTTGCCATTCTCTCGGTCCACCTGTCCCGCTTCGCCGAGGAGACGGTGATCTGGGCCAGCTCCGGCTTCGCCTTCGTGAAGCTCTCGGACGCGTTCACCACCGGCTCCTCGATCATGCCGCAAAAGCGCAACCCGGACGCGGCCGAGCTGGTCCGGGCCAAGACCGGGCGCGTCATGGGGGCCCTGATCGGCCTCCTGACCGTCATGAAGGGCCTGCCGCTCGCCTACTCGAAGGACATGCAGGAAGACAAGGAACCGGTGTTCGACGCCGTGGACGCCGTCGCCCTGGCCGTGGCCGCCACGGCCGGAATGGTGCGGGACATGGAACCCGACGCGACACGGCTTGAAGCGGCTGCAGGGGGCGGCGCCTCGACCGCCACGGACCTGGCCGACTGGCTGGTCCGGGCGCTCGGCATGCCGTTTCGGGAGGCGCATCACGCGGTGGGCGCCCTCGTGCGACGGGCCGAGAGGCAGGGCGTCGCGCTCGCCGACCTGTCGCTGGAATCCATCCGCGCCGTGGTGCCCGGAGCGACCGAGGACGCGCGTGCGACGCTGTCGGTGCGGGCTTCCGTCGGGAGCCGGACCAGCTTCGGGGGCGCCGCGCCTGCACGGGTTCGCGAACGGATCGCATACTGGAGAAAGGAGCTGGACTCATGCGCTGGATGATGCTCGGAATCGTGTTCGCGGCTACGCTCGCGGCGGCGTCCTGCGGACGCATGGGCGAACTGGAGCGGCCGGCGGCGTTCTCGTCGCAGGTTCCGTACTGAGTCTCGCTTCGATGGAGGCGTTCGCCTGTCGCGACGGCGTCCTGCACGCGGAGGACGTCTCGACCGAGGATCTGGCGGCCTCGTTCGGGACGCCGCTCTACTGCATGTCGGAGGCGGTCGTCCGATGTCGATACCGGCTCCTGTCCGGTGCGCTGCACGGGCTGGACCACGAAATCTGCTTCGCGCCCAAGGCCAACCCGTCGCTCGCCGTTCTCCGGGTACTCGCCCGGCTGGGCGCCGGCGCGGACGTCGTCTCCGAGGGAGAGCTCCGGTTTGCCCTGACGGCCGGCATTCCGCCCGAGCGCATCGTGTTCGAGGGTCCGGGCAAGTCGGTCGGCGAGCTGGAATTCGCCGTGTCGGCAGGGATCGGACAGATCAACGTCGAGTCCGCGGAGGAACTGTTCGCGCTGGACTCCGTGGCCCGGCGGGCGGGGCGCAGGGTTCCGGCCGCGCTGCGGGTCAATCCCGATGTCGACGCGGGCGCGCACGGCAAGATCACGACCGGCCGGGCCGGCGACAAGTTCGGCATTCCCGTCGAGGCCGTTCCGCGGCTGTATGCGCAGGCGTCGGACCTGGGGGGCCTTCGCATGGTCGGAGTCGCCATGCATATCGGAAGCCAGTTGCCGCGACTCGCGCCCTTCGAGACGGCGTTCCGGCGCCTGGCCGAACTGGTCGCGTCGCTTCGCGCCTCGGGCTGCACCGTCGAGCGCGTCGATATCGGCGGAGGCGTCGGGATCGCCTACGGGGACGGCACCGTCCCGCCCTCGCCGGAGGAGTACGGAGCGCTGGTCCGCTCGACGTTCGCCGGCTGCGGCGCGCGGATCGTGGCGGAACCCGGGCGGCTGATCGCGGCCGAGGCCGGCGTTCTGCTGGCGCGCGTTCTCTGGAGCAAGGAATCGGGCGGGCGGCGGATTGCGGTCGTCGACGCAGGGATGAACGATCTGATCCGCCCCGCGCTCTACGGCGCCTATCACCGGATCGTGCCGGTGCGGACATCGAATCGCGTCGGCCCCGCGATCGAAACGGACGTCGTTGGACCGATCTGCGAATCGGGCGATACCTTTGCGCGGGCGCGGCCGCTTCCGCCGCTCGAGCGGGGCGACCTGATCGCGTTTCTGGGCGCCGGGGCGTATTCGGCTTCCATGGCTTCCGAATACAATCTGCGGCCCCGGGCCGCGGAGGTCATGGTGTCGGGCGACCGGGTCGCCTTGACGCGGGCCCGGCCGACTTACGCGGAAATGCTTGCCCGCGAACGCGTGCCGGACTGGCTGGAGAAGGACTCTTGATCGTTTCGCTGGACGACGTGCGCCTCCATGGGCGGCGCGCGCTGGTGAGGGCCGACCTGAACGTGCCGCTGCGCGACGGCGCCGTCGCGGACGCGACCCGGATCGAGCGGTTTGCGCCCACCGCCCGGAGGCTCCTGGAGGCGGGCGCCGCCGTGATCGTCATGAGCCACCTCGGGCGCCCGAAACCCGGCGGCGATCCGGCGTTGTCGCTGCGGCCGGTGGCCGAAGCGCTGGCGGAGATCCTGACGGTTCCGGTTCGGTTCGTCCCCGATTGCGTCGGGCCGGACGCATGGGCCGAAACGGCGTCGCTCGAACCCGGCGCCTGCGCGCTACTCGAAAACCTGCGCTTTCGTCCGGGCGAGGAAGCCGACGACGCGGAGTTCGCCCGATCGCTGGCCCGCCACGGCGACCTTTACGTCAACGACGCCTTCTCCTGCTGCCACCGCGCGCATGCCTCGATCCATGCCGTCGCGGGACTCGTCGAGACTTGCGCCGGGCCGTCGCTTCTGGCGGAGGTGGCGGCGCTCAGCGGGGTGCTGGAGCGACCGGCGCGCCCGACCGCGGCCCTGGTCGGCGGGGCGAAGATCTCCGGCAAGATCGCGGTGCTGGAGAATCTCGCCGGGCGCATGGACGCGTTGATCGTCGGAGGCGCCATGGCGAACACCTTCCTCGCCGCCGGCGGGCAGGCGGTCGGCGCGTCGCGCCAGGAGCCCGGCGAACACGGCACCGCGCGACGAATCGCCGAGCGTTGCCGCGAGTCGGGATGCGAGCTTCTCCTGCCGCGGGACGCGACGGTGGCCGAACGCCTGGCGACGGACGCGCCGCACCGGACGGTTCCGGTCGAAGCGGTCCCCGACGGGGCGATGATCCTCGACGTCGGTCCGGCGACGACCGAGGCGATTTGCGCTCGTCTCTCGACCGCGAAGACCCTCCTGTGGAACGGACCGCTCGGGGCGTTCGAGACCCGGCCGTTCGACGCCGGAACGCGCGCCGTCGCCCGATTTGCGGCCGAGCGGACCCGGGCCGGGGAATTGACCACCGTCGCCGGCGGCGGCGACACGGTGGCGGCGCTCAACGCGGCCGGCGCAGCGGACGGGTTCAGCTACGTCTCGACCGCGGGCGGGGCGTTCCTGGAACGGATCGAGGGGCGGACGCTCCCCGGAATCGCGGCGCTCGAGCGGCACGCCGCGCGGCGGCGCTGACTCCGGCGGACCGAGCCGGCGTTTGGCGGTATCCTGCGCGGAGCAAGTCGGAATCGGAAGCGGGAGGCGGGTTTGGCGGATCCGATCGTTGCGCCGTCCTTGCTCTCGGCGGATTTTGCCCGCCTCGGCGAGGAGGTGGAGGCCGTGGACAGGGCCGGCGCGGACTGGTTCCATCTGGACGTCATGGACGGGCACTTCGTGCCCAACCTGACCATGGGGCCGGATCTGGTCGGCGCGGTGCGGCGCCGCACGGCCCTGCCGCTGGACGTCCACCTGATGATTTCGCCGGCCGACCCGATGCTCGAAGCCTTCGCGGAGGCCGGAGCCGACGTGCTCACGGTGCATGTCGAAGCCGGACCCCATCTGGACCGGTCGCTGCAGGCGATCCGGGCGCTCGGCCGCCAGGCCGGCGCGGCGCTCAATCCCGCGACGCCGGCGGAGGCGGTCTTCGAAGTCCTGGATCGGGTCGATCTCGTGCTGGTCATGACGGTGAATCCCGGATTCGGCGGGCAGTCCTTCATCGAGTCCACCCTCGACAAGATTTCCCGGATTCGGCGGCGAATCGGCGACCGGCCGGTGCGAATCGAGGTCGACGGCGGCATAACCCCGGAAACCGGAGCGCGCGCCGCGGCGGCGGGGGCCGACGTCTTCGTCGCCGGAACGTCCGTGTTTCGGGGCGGCACGGAAGCCGACTACCGCCGAAACGTCGCGGCGCTTCGGGCGGCCGTGGTGGCCTAGAGGCGGCGAATGGACCCCTGGATTCGCGTTCGGCAGGAAGGGGCGCCCGCACCGCTTGCGGCACAGTCCTCCGCCCCGGTCGAGCGGCGCTTGCGCCGGCGGCTCCGGCTGGCGTGGGGCGCGATCGCCGTCGAGCGCGTCGTGCGGGCCTTCTGGCCCCTGACGGCGGGCGTCTCCCTAGCTCTCGCGGTCCTGTTGTCGGGCATTCTCCCGGCGCTGCCCGGCTGGCTGCATGCGGCGGCGCTGGTTGCGGCCCTGGCCGGTGCGGTCGGGCTCGCCGTCCTGGGGTCGCTCCGCTTCGCCCCACCGGTGCGGCGGGACGCGGTGCGGCGCTTCGACGCGGGTCAGACGCTGCATCCGGCCGCCACGCTCGAGGACCGGCCCGCACTCGGTCGCGGGGATCCGGCGGCGGAGCGGCTGTGGTCGCTGCATCGCGAGCGGGCCGTCCGCGCAGCGGCCGGGATCCGTCCGGCGGGACCCGATCTCCGCCTCTCCGTCCAGGACCCCTTGGCGTTGCGGTATGCGGCGCCGTTGCTCCTGTTCGCCGCCGGCCTCGCGTCCTGGGGGGACTGGAGCGGGCGGCTGGCGGAGGCCATGGAACCCCGCTGGAACCCGGATCCGCAGCAGGCTGCGCGAGTGACCCATGTCGAAGCGTGGGCCGAGCCGCCGGCCTATACCGGCCGCGCGCCGGTCTATCTCCCCGAGGGCGTCGACGGGGCCGGGACGATCGAGCTTCCGGCCGGCGCCCGATTGCACGCATGGGTACATGACGCGGCGGAAGCGCCGGTCCTGACCTTCCGGCCCGCGGACGGAGGATCGGCGGAAGCGCCCCCCGGTTCGGCCGTCCTGCGCGAGACGTTCGAACGGGCGGAAGCGGATTCCTACCGTACGGTAGACCGGGAGATCCTCGAGGGCCGGGCGGAGATCGAGCTGCAGGGACGCGTGCTTCGGGCTTGGGAGTTTCGCGTCCTCGCGGACCGGGCGCCCTCGATCGAGTTTCGCTCGCCGCCCGAGGCCACGCGGACCGGCGCGGTCACGTTTTCCTACGGGATCCGGGACGATTACGGCGCGGATCGCGCCTGGGCGGTGATTCTCCCCGTCGGAGGCGCCGCATACGGGGAGGGGCCCCCGCGGGCGCCGATCGAGTTTCCGCTGACGCTTCCGTCGGCGGCCGAGATCCGCTCGGCGGAGGGTGGCGAGGAGTTCGTCATCCGAGACCTGCTGTCGCATCCCTGGGCCGGGGCGGAGGTGACCGTCTCGCTTCGCGTGGAGGACCATATCGGCCAGCGAGGGCAGAGCGCGGCGCTTCCGTTCAGCCTGCCCGCCCACGCGTTCGACGATCCGATGGCGAGAGCCCTCGCGGAACAGCGCCGCGACCTTTCCCTGTCGGGAGACCTCGGCGAGGTCGACTTTGCGCGCGCCGTGATCGAGGCGGCGATCCGCCATCCGGCGGACTACTTCGACGATCCGGTCCCGTATCTCGCCGCGCGCGTATCCGCCGCCCGGCTCGACTCCATGATGTCGCGCGCCGTCACGGAGGAGGGGATCGAACAGGTGGCGACGCTGCTCTGGCGCGCGGCGCGAAGGCTGGACGAGGGCGCCTTGCCGGACGCGCTGGAGGCGCTTCGCGAGCGTCTTCGCGAGGTGGAGGAGGCCCTGGAGCGCGGAGCGGGCACGGCCGAGTTGAACCGTTTGCTGGCGGAACTCCGCGCGGCGGTGGCCGCCTATCTGAGCGCGCTCGCCGAATCGATGCAGGGGCGGGAAGCGCCTCCGCCCGCTCTCGATCCGCGCCAGCGGCAGGTCACCGCCGAAGCGCTGGACGACGCGCTGCGATCGATCGGCGACGCGGCGCAGCTGGGATCGGAAGAAATGGCGCGGCGGGAGCTGGCGCAGTTGCGCTCGTTGCTCGAGAACCTCGAAGCCGGACCGTCGGGCGCGACGAATCCGGTTCTCTCGGAACTCGGCCGGATGATTCGGGATCAGACGGGAATCGCCGACCAGACCATGCGTCTCGGCCGAAACGCGGGGCCTGCCGGGGAAGGGCAACCGGGACAGGCGGGCGTCGGCAGCCGCCCCGGGGCGGGTCCGGGCGGCTCCAGCCTTTCCCTCGACCAGGAAGCGCTGCGCCGCCGATTGCAGGAGTTTCGCGAGCGGATCGCCGGTTTGGCCGGGGAGGGTTCGACGGCCGAGGGGCTTGCCGGCCGCCTCGACGAAGCCGGCGGGGCCATGGGCCGGGCGGCCGGCGCGCTCGGCGAAGGCGATTCGGCCTCGGCCCTGGGCGCCCAGCGGGAGGCGCTCTCGGCGCTCCGGGGCGCGGCGATGGCGATGATCGGCCAGGGCGAGGAGTCTCCGGGCGGCGTGACGCCGGCGCCGGGCGGCCCGTTCGGCCCTGGCTTCGGCGACGGAATGTCGTGGCTGTCCGGCATGCGGAACTCGCCGGGCGACGTCGGGTTGCCGGACCGGCGCTCCTTTCACCGTGCCCGGGAGTTGTTCGAAGAGATCCGCCGACGATCGGCGGAACGGACCCGGCCGGAGGCGGAGCGGGAGTATTTTCGCCGCCTGATCGAGCGGTTCTGACGGTCCGAGGAAGAGCGAGCGACGCGATGGGCGATTTCGAAACCGGCTCCGCGAACGGGTTCGCGTCCGAGAAGGGACGGGTGCTCGACTACTACCGGGCGCTGGACGAGGCCGGCGCCGACGAGATCGAGTCGGCGATTCGCGCCCATACCGCGGACGGCTTGCTGTGGCGGGGCATGCATCCCTTTCACGTGCAGACCGGCGCCGCGGCGGTGGCGGAGGTCTTCTGGCGCCCGTTCCGGGCGGCGTTCGGCTGCGTCCAGCGCCGGCCGGACGCGTTCTTCGCGGGGCGGAACGACGCCGGACGGGACGAGGGCGCGTGGGTGTGCAGCATGGGCCACCTGATGGGCCTGTTCGACCGGCCGTGGCTCGGCATTCCGCCGACCCGGAAGATGGCCTTTCTGCGCTACGCCGAGTTCCACCATGTGGCCGGCGGGCGCATATGCGAGACCGCGCTCTTCGTGGACCTCCTCTCCGTGATGATGCAGGCGGGGCTGAACCCGCTCCCGCCGCAGACGGGCGCCTTCTTCCTCACCCCCGGGCCGCGAACCCATGACGGGTTGCTATACGGTCCGTCGGACCCGTCCGAGTCGGAGAAGACCCTGGAACTGGTCAACCGCATGGCGCGGGAGCTTACGGCGTCGAGGTTGGAGTCGTCGCCCGTCGAACTCGCCAACACCTGGCACGAGGACATGATCTGGTTCGGCCCGGCCGGCATCGGCGCGAGCTACACCTTCGAGCGCTACGGCGCCCAGCATCAGCATCCGTTCCGCTCGACCCTCGAAGACATCCGGTTTCTCGGCCACGTCGCCCGGATTGCGGAAGGAAATTACGCCGGCTGGTTCGGGTGGCCGAACCTGACCATGAAGAACGGCGGCGGGTTTCTCGGCATGCCGGCCTCGGAGCGGGGGCTCGAGATGCGCGTGGTGGACGTCTACCGTCGCGAGGGAGACCGTCTGGCGGAAAACTGGATCTTCATCGATCTCCTGCACTTTCTGGCGCTGCAGGGCGTCGACGTGCTGGAGAGGATGCGGGAGTTTCCGAGAACCTGAGGCGGCGCCCCGGGAGACCGGGTCAGACCGGAGAGGACGTCAGGTCTCGTTCCGGATGCGGGCCAGAAGATCGAAGCCGAGCTGCTTCAGAAACCGCAAATTGTCGATGAAAATCCAGTTCTCGGCGAGCTTGTCGCCGTCCCGGCGATAGAGGTCGACGATTCGCATCTCGCCGCTCCGTTCGCCGGCCGTGGTCAGCCCCATATAGCCGCCGGTCGGGCGCATGGTGATGCTGGGCCAGCCGAAGAATCCGCCGTAGGCGCCCTCGGCGAACTCCGTTTCGTGGCCGTGGAACCGCACGAATTCCAGCCCGTCCTCGAACGGGCCCGCATGCTGTTCGAGATACCGTTCGTGCGTGTAGGAAGCGCCGATTCCCGCCGGTCCCCACCACAGCATGTCGTCGTGCCAGTCCTCAAGCAGGTCCGCCGCCGTGGTCCGCACGCCGGCCGATACCAGCCTGTCGATCATCCGGGAGATCAGCGCCATGGTCGCCCGGCCCTCCGCTTCCGGCTGCGGCCCGAGAAGCAGGCCGTCCTGAGTCCGGGGCCCGGGATCGACGACCCATGCGCCGGTGCTCTCCGGAACGCAGCGCAACCCGGCCTGCATCATCACGCCCATGACGTCGAAGAACAGGACCGTCTCGGCGACGGCGTCGTCTTGCACGCGATCGAACTCGGCGTAGCGCAGGAAGGCCGTCTTCCGGGTCGGCGGGATGCCGAGCCACGGTTCGTCGAACAAGCCGAGCAGGTTGCCCATGCTGCAGACCCACTCCGACCCGTCCTCGCGAAGGACGTTCCGCCCGGCGAAGAAGATCTGCGGGCGCCGCTGGATGCGCCGGAACGCCCTCCTGAGCGGCAGCCAGAACGAGTTCGCGACCGCTTCGGCGCCGGACAATTCGTCGAACGGATGCATGCCCCGCCAGCGGTAGTCGCCGTCGACGTGCAGCGCCATGGCGTCGGCGATCGCGTCGTCCGGCGCCTCGTCGAGTCCCCGATGGAAGGCGAGAACGCGATTCTTGCCGTTCTGGAGGCTGGACATGCGGCACCTCGCTTGCGCGACGTCGGACGGGGAAGGGCCGGCGGCCTGCCGGGGACGCCGAGGGTATCACACCGGGGGCGGAGCGCACCGCCGGTCCCGTTCGTCGCGGATCGCCTGCGCGCGTCGCCGGACGCGCCTCGCGGGCCGGTCGAATCGCGTTCGGTCGTCGGGCCGGCGATTGCGGCAGGGCGAAGGTCGCCGTACGCTGTCGGGAACGCAGGAAAGGGAAGCCGAATCGGAGCCTGGGACATGGAAGGATCGGAGGGACGGCAGCCGGACGCGGCCGGCGCCCGGGGCGCGCCGGCGACGGCGCGGGTTTCGACGCGTCTGCGCTTCGACCCGCTCGACGACGCGCACATGCCCGACGGCTACGCCGTTTCGCTGGAAGCCTACCGCCGCGGGGGAACCGACGCGTTCCTCGCCGCTGCGCCGGAGCACGTCGCGACGCAGCCGATGAAGGGCTTCGAGCCGCAATACCGGAACATCGTCGACTACATCGTCCGGATCACGCACCGGATCTGGGAAGAGAAGGACATCGGCTACATCTACGACACCTACAGCCACGACTGCCGGGTGTGGGACGATTTCGGGCTGCAATACGGACGCGACAAGATCGTCGCGGACACGGTGCACACGAACAACGCGTTTCCGGACATCCGCCTGGTCGCCGACGAGGTGATCTGGGCCGGCGACGAAGCGGTCGGCTTCCATACCTCGCACCGCACGATGATCCTCGGCACCAACACCGGCTACAGCCGCTTCGGCGCCCCGACCGGCCGTCCGGTGCGGCTCCTTTGCGTGGCGAATTGCGTCTCGCGGGACAACGAGATCTACGACGAACACGTGGCCTACGACCTCGGCGGGATGCTGCGCCAGCTCGGCCTCGACGTGGCCGCCGCCGCGCGACGCTTCGCGGCGGAGCGGGCCGACGGGCCGGTCGCGCCCAACTTCGCCGGCGGCGAGCCGCGCCGGATGACGGGGCAGAACAAGCCGCCGCGCCGCCCGATCCCCGAGCGCGCGGACGACGTCCGGGAATTCGTGCACGCCGCCTTCGACACCGTCTGGAACCGGCGCGACTTCAGCGCGATGGACCGGCTCTACGCGCCGTCCGTCGTCTTCGAGGGATCGACCGGCCGGGTCTACCGGGGCGTCGGACAGCTGCGCAGCCACGTCCTGTCGATGATCGCGATGTTTCCGAACCTCGCGCTGGCGATCGAGGACCTCTACTGGATGGGCAACCCGGAGGACGGCTACCTGGTCTCGATCCGCTGGGGTGCCGTGGGGGCGCATCGGGGCAACGGCCCGTACGGCGAGCCGACCGGACGGGAGACTCACATCTGGGGCATAACCCAGTGGCTGATCGAGGACGACCGGGTCCAGAAGGAATGGACGGTGTTCAACGAATTCGGAATTCTCATGCAATTGCTGGGATAGGCCCGGCGTTGCCGGAACCGCCCGGCGGCGGACGAAACAGGAAGGGAGTGGATGGGATGAAACTACGAAACGCAGCGGCAGCCGTCGTCTTCGCGACCGTTCCGACGGGAGCCTGGGCGACCTGCGAGATCGACGGCTCGGGAGAAGTCGACGTGATCTCGAATTTTTTCGAGACGCTCGAATTGCTGGCCGAAACGATGAAGGAGTGCGACAGCGACAGCGTGTCGGTGGACGCCAAGCTGACCACGGAACACAGGCAGGAGACCGAGCAGGCCTTCGCGGCCGAGACCTCGCCCTTCGACGCGGCCGCCGTGGCCAACAGCTCGATCACCCTGTTGCAGGCGCGCGGGCAGCTGATGCCGCTCAACGACCTCGTGGAGAAATACCGCGACCGATACAACATCGAGGACCAGATGCTGATCCGGTTCGGCGACGAAATCATGGCGGTGGCGTTCATGGTCAACGCCCAGCATCTCTTCTATCGCACGGACGTGTTCGAGGAGCACGGACTCGCGGTGCCGCAGACCTTCGACGAATTGCTGGATACGGCGGCCGCATTGCAGGCGGCCGGCTACGAGCACCCGTTCGGCGCCGCCTTCGGCAACAGCTGGGAGCTGGCGAACGAATACGTGAACCTGCTGCTCGGCAACGGCGGACAGCTGTTCGATCCGATGACCTCCGAGGCCGCCTTCGAGTCTCCGGAAGCGGTCGAGGCGCTGGAGACGCTCGGCGCGCTGTTCCGGTACATGTCGCCGAACGCCATGTCGATGGATTTCGGCGACGTGAAGCGCCAGCTGCAGCAGGGCGACGCGGTCATGGCGATTCTCTGGGGCGACCAGGCGGCGACCATGGACAATCCGGACGAGAGCACGGTCGTCGGAAAGATGGGTTACGCGCCGGCGCCTGCGATGCAGGCGGGCGGTCCGCCCTCCTCGACCTTCTGGTGGGACGGCTACGTGATTCCGCGCAACCTCGACGGCGACCCCGACCTGACCTTCCAGGTGCTCATGCACGCGCTGGCGGAGGAGACGGTGGCCGCCAACAACGACACGACGCTGTGGATCCGGTCGAACTACGTTCCGACCGACTACACCAGCGCGATCACGGAGACGGTGATGGGCGGCGCGCCGCCGTATCCGATGAATCCGCAGGCGTCGCTGGCGCACAGCGCGCTGGGCGAGAACATCGGCGACTTCGTCGTCGGCAAGGAGAGCGCGGAACAGTCGCTGGCCGACGCGGCCGCCGCCTATCGCGCCGCGGCCGTCGAACAGGGCTTCGTGAGCCAGTAGGCCGAACGGCCGCCCCCGTTCCCCGGGGGCGGCCCGTCCCGCATCCCGATTTGCGGTCGACATGAAACGACGCGCCTTCCTCCTGTTCGTCGCGCCGTCGCTGATCTCGATGCTGCTCCTGATCGCGTTGCCGCTCGCCGGCGTCGCGTATCTGGCGCTGCACCAGTCGCACGTGAAGACCGAGCTCCGGGAGGTGGTCTCCGAGGTGCCGCTCTTCGGCGGCCTGAAACGCGAGGTCCGCCGGGTGGTGCCGCAGCCGGTCATGGATGCGGAGGGCAACCCGATCCAGGTCTGGGAGTTCGTCGGCGCCCGGAACCTCCGCAACGCGGTGCAGGTCGACGGCCTGGCGGAATCGGTGTCCGCGGTCCGGCCGGTGTCGTCCGTCCGGGAACTCGCGGGGCATCTCTACCGGGAGATCAGCGACGTGCCGTTCTGGTCGGCGCTCGAGTTCACCCTGCTCTACACCTTCGCGACCACGCCGATGGTGCTGGTCTTCGGCCTGGCCCTGGCGCTGGGCGTCGACCGCGTGTGGAGCCGTCTCCGGGGCACGGTGATCTTCGTCTCGATCCTGCCCATGATCGTCACCCCGGTCGTCTCGTCCTTGGCGATCTACTGGCTTTTCCTGGACGGGGCGGTGATTCCGGCGATCCTGCAGGCGCTCGGCGCCGGACGCTTCTACTTTCTGGCCGACCAGATCACCATCCGCGCGGTGTTGATCGCCTACGGAACCTGGTTCGCAACCCCGTTCGCGTTCATCATCCTGTTCGCCGGCCTGCAGACCGTGCCGCGCGAGCCGCTCGAATCCGCCGTGCTGGACGGGGCGAACGCGTGGCAGCGGCTCCGCTACGTCGTGATCCCGCATCTCGCGCCGCTTCTGGCCGTGATCACCCTCATTCACATGATGGACAGCTACCGCGTGTTCGAGCCCATCCTGGTCTTCGGCTCGGCCGTCTTCGCCAATTCGGTGCAGTATCTGACCTGGCACACGCTGTCCTACGAGGACAACACGCACAAGGCCGCCGCCTACGCCCTCTTCACGGTCGCGGGAATCACCCTTCTCCTCGCTCCCGTCCTGCTGCGCACCTACCGCGAGCACCGGTCGCCCCGATGAAACGCCCGCTCTCTACCGCCGGCCGGATCGTGTTCACGGGCGGGATGTCGGTCTGGATCGCGATCGCCGCGTTTCCGTTTCTCTGGATGTTCCTGATCTCCCTCCGAAAGCCGGTGGACGCCTTCTCGACGCCGCCGAAGCTGTTCGCCGAGTTCACCTTCGAGAACTTCCGGCACGTGTGGGTCGAGGACGCGTTCTGGCAGTTTGCGGTCAACACCGGCGTGGTCACCGCCGCGACGGTTGCGGTCTCGCTGACCATCGGCTGCCTGGCCGGTTACGCGCTGGCGCGCTACCGCGGATCGCTCGGCTTCTGGCTCCTGATCGCGGCGCTCGTGTTCCGGGCCATGCCTCACGTCGTCCTGCTGACCGCCTACCGGCCCGCCTTCTACGGGCTGGGGATCTGGAGTCGGTACGAGACCCTGATCGTCGTTCTCGTGGCTGTGAACCAGCCCTTCACCATCTGGATGCTGCGGGCGTTCTTCCTGTCGATCCCGTCCGACCTCGACGAGGCGGCGATGGTGGACGGCTGTTCGAGGTGGGGCGCGTTCCGTCGGGTGATCGTCCCGGTCATGTGGCCGGGGATCGTCACCGCGGGGCTGTTCAGCTTCCTGCTCGCCTACAACGACTTCATCATCTCGAGCCAGCTGATGAACGGCGACATGGCGACCATGACGGCGGCGCTGGGCAACTACATGGGGCAGAACCAGAGCGTCGCGCGGCTGATGCACGGAATCGCCGGGGCGGTGTCGGTGACCGTCCCCATCGTAATTCTGGTCTATCTGTTCCAGAAGCAGATCGTCGCCGGCATGACCGCCGGCGCCACAAAGGGGTAGACGCCATGGGAGCGAAACGGAACGTCCAGCTGGTTCGCGACATGTACGACGCGCTCAACCGCCAGGACCTCGACGCGCACGACCTGTACTGGCATCCGGACATGATCTGGCACGGACCGCCCGGCTTCGGCGACGTGCACGGGCTCGAAGCCTTCAAGACCGAGGTCATGATCCCTTTCTACACCGCGTTTCCAGACTATCGCGCGGTCAACGACATCGAGTTCGCGGACGACACCTGGGTCGCGGCCACCGGATACCTGTACGGGACGCATTCGGGGCCGTATCTGGGTTTTCCGGCGACGGGGCGGAAGATGCGGATGCGGTTCTCCGACTTCTGGAAGGTCCGGGACGGAAAGCTGAGCGAGAACTGGGTCATGGTCGACCATATCGACGTGTTTCGCCAGCTGGGACTCGACCTTCTGGCGCTGGTGCCGCGCGGTTGAGCGCCCCCTCCCGTCCGGTCCCGGCGTCTACTCGGGGCCGGTCGTTTCGGCTTCGGCCAGGCGGGCGAGATGGTCCTTCATGGCGTCCAGCCCCCGCGCGTAGACGGAGAACCAATCCTCCGACTCGAGGAACCCGCGGCACCGCTCGTTGATGCCGCCGGGCGTCTCGAACCGGGCAGTCAACTCCGGCAAGGCGTCGACGGGGGTCTCCAGCCCGGTTTCGGACAACGCCGCGAACATGGAGAAGAGATAATCTCGCGCGGCCTCCGGCGGCACGCCCTCCGCTTCCATCCAGGCCGCGGCGGAGCGCGCCATCCGGAAGAACGACGACATGAGGCCGCCGGCATATCCGAACGCGGCGAGTTCCGCCGGATTGCGGGGCCGGACCGGGGTTCCCATGCCGGCGAACAGGCCGTCGAGTTCGTCCGATTCGGGATAGTGGAGCACGGGTCCGGCGCGGCGGGCGACGGTGGGCAGCACCACCATGCGGTGGACCCTGGACGCGGGCGCCACGGCCTCCCTAAGACGCGGAAAGTCGAGACCGGCGACGAGGCTCACCACCGTGTGCGAGGGCCGGAAGGCGAGGCCGTCGAGGACGTCGTCCGCCTGCTGCGGCAGCACCGCGACGAACACGAAGTCGGATCCGTCGACCGCGGCCTGGTTCGAGGCGGCGAGCTCCACCTGCGCGAGGTCCACCGCCAGCGCCACGCTGCGCTGACGGGACCGCGGCGACACCAGCACCGAGATCCGGTCGCCCCGGCACCGGACCAGCCCCCGGATCAGGGCAGTCGACAATTCCCCGGTTCCGACGAATCCTAGCCGCACCGCAACGCTCCGATCCGCGATACCCTTTCCCGCCGACCATGTATAAGATCGTGCGCCGATGGATACAATGCCGGCCGATGCATGACCGATTCCCCTGAATACGACGTCGTAATCGTCGGGGCCGGATCCGCCGGCTGTGCGCTGGCCGGCAGGCTGAGCGAACGCGCGGATCTCAGAGTGGCGCTGGTCGAGGCGGGCGGATGGGATCGCGACCCCTGGATTTCCGTCCCGGCCGGCTATTACCGCACGGCCTTTCGGCCGGCGCTCAACTGGGGATACGAGACGGAACCCGAGGCGGGTCTCGCCGGGCGGCGAAATCCCTGGCCGCGGGGCAAGGTGGTCGGAGGATGCAGTTCCATCAACGGCCTCGTTTACATGCGCGGCCAGCGGGCGGATTACGAACGGTGGAGCCGCATGGGCGCCGTGGGCTGGGGCTGGGCGGACATGGAGCCGGTCTTTCGGCGGATCGAGGGATACCGCGGTCCGCAGGGGGCCGGAATGGGGCGGACGGGACCGCTCGCGGTGCGCGAGCTGCGTTATCGCAATCCGGTGATGGAGGCCTATGTCCGGGCGGCCGTAGAGGCCGGCATCCCGCGGAACGCCAACTTCAACGGTACCGAACAGGAAGGCGTCGGCACCTACCAGCTCACGATACGGCGCGGACGCCGCTGCTCCGCCGCACGCGCCTATCTCCGTCCGGCGCGGCGTCGCCGGTCGCTCGACGTCCTTACCTCCACCCGGGCGCTTCGGATCCGGATGCGGGATTTACGGGCCTGCGGCGTCGAGGTGCTGGCTGCGGGCCGGAGACGGACCCTGCGCGCCCGGCGGGAAGTCGTTCTCTGCGCCGGGGCGATCGCCTCCCCGCAGCTGCTCGAGTTGTCGGGGATCGGAGATCCCGCGGCGCTGAAGTCCGTCGGCGTCGAGCCGGTCGTCGCTCTCTCCGGCGTCGGAGCCAACCTGCAGGATCACCTGCAGGTGAAGACCGTGTTTCGCGCGAGCCGCCCGGTCACCCTTAACGACGCGCTCGCGAGCCCGCTCGGAAAGCTCCGCATGGCGCTCGAATACGCCTTCGCCATGCGCGGAGCGCTCACGGTGGGCGCGGCCCAGGTCGGCGTCTTCGCGCGGGCGATGCCGGACTCCGACACGCCGGACGTCCAGTTTCACGTCATGCCGGCCAGCGCCGCCGAACCCGCCGTCGGACTGGACCGGTTCTCGGCCTTCACCGCGACGGTCTGCGTCTTGCGTCCCGAGAGCCGGGGGGAGGTGCGTCTTCGCTCCGCCGACCCGCTCGACCTTCCGCGGATTTCGGCCAACTACCTGGATGCGGAGCGCGACCGAAGGACGCTCGTCGCGGCGCTCCGCCTGTCGCGAAGGATCGCGGCGCAGCCGGCGCTGGCGCCGTTTCTGGACGAGGAAGCCCTGCCCGGGCGCGACGTGGAGAGCGATGCGGAATGGCTCGACTGGGCGGCCGAGGTCGGCACGACCATCTACCACCCTTGCGGCACGTGCCGCATGGGCACGGACCCGGATGCGGTGGTGAACCCCGAGTTGCAGGTTCGGGGCGTTCGAGGGCTGCGCGTGGCGGACGCGTCGGTCATGCCGACCCTGCTCTCGGGGAACACCAACGCGGCCTGCATCGCCGTCGGCGAGCGGCTGGCGGACATGCTGCTGGACGCCTTGCGATGACCCGCAGGTTCGGCAGGCGAAGCCCGCCGCTCCCGGTCGGAGCCGGAGCGGAGCGACGGAGGCGGACATGGATCTGAGCGCGGAATTCGACCGGGAGGTCGCCGCGGCCGGACTTGCGCCGAACGAACGGGAGCGGGCGCTGCTCTTCGACCTGTGGTCGGAGAATTACGCCCGGCGCACGGCGATGCGAAGGCAACCGTTCGACGATAGCGAGCGGCCGTTCCAGCCTCCTACTCCTCCCGCTCCCGCGAGGGGGTCCGAGATTCCCGCAGCGCCGGAGACGTCGGATCCCCTTCACTGGAAGAGCGTATCGGAACTCTCCGGACTGCTCGCCTCGGGCCGGTTGTCTGCACGGGAGCTGACGCTCGCCTGTCTCGATCGGATCCGGCGCTTCGACTCGCGCCTCTCGGCGGCGATGACCCTCCTGGAGCCGGAAGCCCTGGCGGAGGCCGACCGGGCGGACGCCGCGCTCAAGCGGGGATCGTCGGCGGGGCCGCTTTGCGGGATCCCGTATCTGGTCAAGGACGCGATCGCCATAGCCGGGACGCCCTGGCGGGCCGGAGCCGCCGGTCGCTCGTCCGTGGTCGCCGAGCGGGACGCGACCGTCGTGGACTCGCTGCGCAGGGCCGGCGCCGTTCTGCTCGGCTCGGCCCGCATGCACGAATACGGCGCGGGGCTCGCGACGCGGGACGGCGAATGGGCGACCGGGCGCAACCCCTGGGACACGGAGCGCATTCCGGGCGGGTCCAGTTCCGGCTCCGCGGCCGCGGTCGCGTCCGGCATGGTTCCGTTCAGCCTCGGCACCGACAGCGCCGGGTCGATCCGAATGCCGGCCGGAAACTGCAACCTCGTCGGGATCAAGCCCAGCTACGGCCTGATCCCGGACGAACGCGTGCTCTCCTACAGCTGGTCGCTGGACACGGTCGGCGTCCTCGCCCGTACGGCCCGGGACGCCGCCCTGGCGCTGGAAGGCTGCCTCGGCTCCCGGTGGCGCGGGACGATGACCGCGGAACTCGGGGCTTCGCTCGCGGGACGGAAAATCGGCGTGCCCCGGAAGTACTTCTGGGACCGGGACGATCTGCGAAGCGACGTGCGCAAGTCCTGCGAGGAGGCGCTGGAGACGCTTCGGGCGTCCGGCGCCCGGTTGATCGACGTCGAGCTTCCGAACTTGCACTGGAACGACGCGATCTACACCACGCTGATCGCCGAGACCTGGGCGCTTCACGCCGACGCGATCCGGGCGGCGCCCGAACGGTACGGCGACTGGTTTCGCACCCACGCCATGGCGGGAGCCCTGGTGTCGGCCGACGACGTGTTGCGGGCGCACCGGCTGCGGGCGCGGATGGCGCGGGAGTTCGCCGCGGTCTTCGAAGAGGTCGACGCGCTGGTCGTGCCCGGCCAGGCGGTTCCGGCCACGAAATTCGGCGGCAGTTTCGCCCGGGCGCTGACCCAGACCCGCAGCCAGTTCATGCGCCCCTTCAACGTGACCGGACTTCCGGCGCTCGCGCTTCCCTGCGGACCGAGCCGGGAGGGCCTGCCGCTGGCGATCGACCTCGCCGGACCGGCCTTCGGCGAAGCGCGGCTGCTCTCGATCGCGTTCGCCTACGAGCGGGAGACCCGGTTCTGGCGCCGGCGTCCCGACGAAACCGCGTGGTAGCGTCGGCGAGGCGCCCGGGGGACGGCGCGGACATGGACGGCAAGCGCAAGACTCTCTCGGCCGCGGATCGGGTGGCCGAACGCCTCCGTACGGAGATTCTCGAAGGGGCGTTGCTGCCCGGCACCGCATTGCGCCAGGACGAACTGGCCGCCCGCTACGGCTGGAGCCGCATTCCCGTGCGCGAGGCCCTGGGCACGCTGCGTGCCGAGGGGCTGGTCGACTACACCGTCCATCGCGGCGCGGTGGTGTCCGGCGTCTCGCCGGAAGACGTGCTGGAAATGCTCGAGGTCCGAATCGCGCTGGAGACGCATGCGCTGCGGCTGGCGGTTCCGCGCATGATCGAGGAAGAACTCGACGCCGCGCAGGAGATTCTGCGGATCTACGACGAGGCGAGCGACGTGGATTCCTGGTCCGACATGAACGCCCGGTTTCACGAGGCGCTGTGCGCGCCGTGCGAATGCGAACGGCTGATGGGTCTGATCTGCGAAAACCATTTTCACTTCAACCGGTTTGCGCGGATCGCGATCACCAGCGCGGCCGGCAAGGAGGCGCCGCAGCGGGAACACTACGCGTTGCTGGAGACCTGCCGCCTCGGCGATGCGGACGGCGCCGTGGCGCTCCTGGAGCGACATGTCCGTGCGACCCAGAAACTGCTTCGCGGAAGGATGCGGACCGGGACGTTCGACCGGTAATCCGCCGGCTCCGCGACTCGGGCGCGGGTTGCGGGCGGGGCGGGCTGTGCGCCGGTTCGAGCATGCGACGTCGTGGTTCGAGTCCGCAGTCGGCGGATGGGAAATGGTGCGGGATTGCGGCGTCGAGGTACGGTCTTGCGGGGCTGCGAGAGTCGGCGGTTCTCCGTGCTGCGCCAGGCGGCGGGGCCGAATTCTCCGTAACGGAACCTGATTTCCTTCGTAGCGTCAGGAGGCCCGCGTCCGGTTCCAGGCTGGCCGACCGGCTCGGACGGTCGTTCTCTTCGCGGCGGCGGCGAGCGAGGATTCCGCTCGGCGCAGTTGGCAGGATCCGTGTCGGGGATGCAGCGATCGCGCCCTTGCGCCTGGTCGCTGCCCTCTGCCGAGGTCGACGCGTCGCTGAAACGCGATCCCACGGAGCGAGAGAACCGACGCTCTTCGTCGCCTGCCGGACACCGATCGTTCCGAACGAGCGGCGCTATCTGTCGCGACTCGGCCGAGCCGGGTCGGAACCGTGCGACCGCAACAGGCCCGTCGAGCCGGAGCGGACCGTGGCGAGGGACGCGTCTACATGCCCCACACGGTCACGGTCCTTCCGTCGAGAGACTCCTCGCGACGAAAGATCCTGCTCTCCCAGGACTTCTTCGGGTCGCGGTCGAAGACGACGAGATGTCCTGACTCGCCGTCGCAGCGGTCCATATACTCCAGCGTTTGCGGCAGCCCCGCGCGAATGGCGGCCTCGACGCCGGAATGGGCGATCTTGCATTCGATCACGTAGCGGTGCGCTGCCGCACCCGGCTCTTCCCGACCCGAAAACCTGCCCGGCGGCCAGTGAATCAGGAGATCCGTCCGGCCGCGTCCGAGGCCGTATTCGCGCTCGATCCGACCTCCGCCGTTCACGACCCGCTGCAGGAACGCCTGCAGGAGCAGCTGCGGTCCGGCCTCGCGATACTCGAAACGCTCGATCCAGGACTCCGAGTTCTCCCGGAAGAAGCGCTGGAAAGCGTTCAGCAACCCGTCTACGTCCAGTCCGCCGTCCTCCCCGACATACCACTCGGTGCGCTGCACGATCGTGCGCTCCCGCGCGTACATCAGTTCCCGAGGAATGACCTCCCGGTATATGGGGTTGGCGATTTCGTGATGTCCGTTGCGGGAAACGAGGCCGAGATACCGAACGTATTCCACGTCGTCCTGCTGAGACTCCAGGTCGGTCTCTCCGCTCAGGATCGGCTGGACGACACGCCGTACGCGCGCCTCCTTGAGCCGTTCCGCCAACTGGTGCAGATGGGTCTGGCGCGACAGGACGAGTTCCTCGCGCGCCTCCATGACCGCGTCTTCGTCGATCGGCCGGGACCGGTCCCGGCCGGCCTCGTCCTTGAAGCAGGCCTGATGCGCCAGCGCGTTGACCAGCCAGGGCTGACCGCGGGTCTCGCGCCAGATCGCGGCGATCGCGGCTTCGGTGAAGGACTGTCCGGTGTCCGCCGTGTGCTGGCCGAGAAGCGTTCGAATTTCGTCCTTCCCGAAGTCGCCGAGCCGCAGCGACTCTGCCTTGATGTTGAAGGCGCTGCCGCCGGTGACGGATTCGCCCGATTCTTCCGATTTGATCCGGTAATCTCGTACGTCGCGCAAGCCGCACAGAATCACGCTCGCCGGAAACGCCGCCGGGCGCATGTGATAGCCGGCGCGCAGCTGCCGTAGAACCGAAATCAGCGTATCGCCGACCAGGGAGTCGATCTCGTCGATCAAGAGAACCAGCGGCTTGTCGCTCTGCTGCGCCCACTCGATCAGGAGTTGGTGAAACGCCGCATGCCCGCCGAACTCCTTCAACACGTCACGCCAGACCTCTCGCGGGTATGAATCCTTGAGCGATACTTGCGCCTGGGACGCGAGGGCGCCGAGGATTGCTCGTATACCCTCATTGATATCCCCGCGCGCGGACTGCGCCAGTTCGACATTCACGTATACGCAACGAACCGAACCGTCCCGGTTCAGCATGTCCCGTAACGCGAGGAGTACCGACGTCTTGCCCGTCTGCCTCGGCGCATGCAGGACGAAACACTTATTCCTCCGAATCAGATCTGACACATGCTCGAAATCAATTCGTCCGAGCGGCGGCAGCGCGTAATGCTCCGCCGAAATCACCGGACCGGTAGTGTTGAACTCCCGCTCCATCGATACGTCCTTTGCGCTCGGCATGCCCGTGTTCCGCTCCGACCCGTTTCTCGTGCCGGCTCGACGCTCCGACCCGGGGGCGGGCGACGCGGATTTCGCCAGCGGACGCAGGATCGTGCGCCGAACGCCAAGTCCCACGGTGTCCGACAGAAAGCATAGCGGGTTGTCCCTCCGCCCACGCCCGTCCCGGTACAGCCGGACGCGCGCCGCACCGGCGCGCCGGACGGGGAAGCGCAGCGGTCGAGCGACCGCTTCCTGCTGTCGGCGAGGCGCAACTGCCGGCGTCTCCGACTCTGCCGACCGGTCGGCGAGCCAGGCGTCGCCCTTGCCGCGCCGGCTGCGCCGCACTCCCGGCGGTTCTCGCGATTCGGGGAATTCGGGTCGCATGCGAACGAACGGAGCGATCGCGCTTTCCTGGAAGCGAACCTTGAGCCGGTACGGGTCCCGTAGCGGTTCCGCGGTCGTTCCATGGAGAGCGTCGCATCGATCCGGGGAGCGCCGCTTGCGCTCGAGGGAATCCGGATTCGGTCTCCGACCGGTGTCGCGCGGTCGACGTCCCGCGATCGGTCCGGCGGAGCCTGTTCGGCGCGAAGTCCGCCCCCCTCCGTCGGTCGGCCCGGCGCGTCGAGGAGCGCGAGCCGGTCGTTGCGAATCCCGGACCGCGTCAGTAGAAACGGGCCAGGTCCGGCGTTCGGCGTCGGGATTTGCGACCATCTGAAGTGGAGGACGAACGAATGATGCGGACTGAGACGATGCGACCCGTCGCGCTGGCGGCCATGCTGGCGTTCGCCGGCGGCGCGGCTACGGTTTCCGAGGCGCAGGACCTCGAATTGATCGAGCCCGGCACGCTGATCGTCGCGTTCAACGGCGACATGCCGGGCACCGGCTGGGAGAACGACCGCCTGATCGGTCTCGACGGCGAGCTCATGCACTGGATGGCGGACCGGCTCGGCCTGACCGTACAGCCGGAGTTGATGGAGTGGGCGGCGGAAATCGCCTCGGTGAAGGCGCGCCGCGTCGACATCATGCACGGCATGATGGGTTGGAACGACCAGCGCATCAAGGTGATCAACATCTCGGATCCGATCTACTACGGCGGCGCCAACATCACCCAGAAGAAGTCCACTAACTGGAGCACGGTCGAGGAACTCGAGGGGCGCACCATCGCGACGATCCAGGGCTTCGGGTGGATCGACCAGCTGAAGCTGATCGAGGGGGCGACGCTCAGGCTCTACGACACCAGCGACGCCGCGATTCGCGACCTGCTGGCCGGGCGCATCGAGGCCCTGTTCGCCGATCCGCCGCTCATTCAGTACGCGATCTCGCGCAATCCCGACTGGGATATCCACGCGGTCGCCATCCAGCAGGGCTACGACCCGAAATACTCCCTGCTGACGAGCAAGTACAACGTGGTGTTCGGCCTCTCCCAGGAGGCGCCGGCGCTGCTCGAGGCGGTGAACGAACAGATCGCGGAAATGTGGGCGACCTGCCTGAACATCGAGACCGCAAAGAAATACGGCCTCGGCGATCCGTCCTGGTTCGATCCCGGATCGCGCAACCTGCGCGCCGGCGTCGACAGGCCAGACGACTGGGTGCAGCCGACGCCGCCGGACAACTGCGGCTGAAGCGCGCAGGTTACGGTTTTCGGGCGGCCGCCTCGCGCGGGCGCCGCCCGAAGCGCATCCGTCCGTTCGCCCGTTCGGGGAGGGAGGCATGGCGGAGCCCCTCTTGCGCGTGGCGGGGTTGCACAAGCGGTTCGGGGACCTGCAGGTTCTGAACGGCGTCGACATGGAGCTGGAGCGGGGTCAGAAGACCGCCGTCGTCGGCCCGAGCGGATGCGGCAAGTCTACGCTCCTGCGCTGCATCAACTATCTCGAGACCCCGACCTCGGGCACCGTCTATCTGGACGGCGAGCCGGTGGGGCGAAAGGGGTCCGGCGAATCTTACGCGCTCATGAGCGACAGGGAACTGGCGCAGCAGCGCGCCCATATCGGCATGGTATTCCAGGGCTTCTATCTCTGGCCGCATCTGAACGCCCGCGACAACGTGGCGCTCGGGCCGACGAAGGTGCGCGGGATGAGCCGGAGCGAGGCAGTCGAACTGGCGGACGCCATGCTCGACAAGGTGCACATGTCGCACAAGGCTGACGAGTATCCCGAGCGTCTGTCCGGCGGACAGCAGCAGCGGGTGGCGATCGCCCGCGCGCTTGCGCAGGAGCCGAAGCTGCTGCTCTTTGACGAGCCGACGTCGGCGCTGGATCCGGAACTGATCGGCGAAGTCCTGAAGGTGATTCACGAGCTGGCCGACGAGGGGCGCTCGATGGTTCTGGTGACCCACGAGATCCGGTTCGCCCGCGAGGTCGCGGACCACGTGATCTTCATGAGCGACGGCGTCGTCGTCGAGGAGGGCCCGCCGCAGGAGGTGCTCGACGCTCCCCGGCACGAGCGGCTGCGCGCGTTCCTGCGACAGATCGTCACGCACTGACCGCGCCGCGAATGGAAATCGAGGCCCTGTTCCGCAAGACGCTGGACCTCGGCGGTCCGCTGCTCCTGGGAGCGGCGACGACGATCCAGATCACGCTGGCGGCGCTGATCGCGGCGATCGTCATCGGACTGACCCTGGCGCTGGTGCAGCGTCTCGGATTCCGTCTGCTCAACCTCTTGATACTCGCCTATGTCGAGGTGTTCCGGAATACGCCGGTGCTGGCGCAGTTGTTCCTGATCTATTTCGGCCTCGCCTATATGGGCGTCAAGATCGCGTCCTTCCCGGCGGCCATCATCGGCCTCGCCCTGAACGGCGGCGCTGTCCTCACCGAAGTGTTCCGTGCCGGGCTCGGGGCCGTCCATCACGGACAGCGCGAAGCGGCGCTGGCGGCCGGAATGACGCCGTGGGCCAGTCTGCGCTACGTCATTCTGCCCCAGACATGGCGGATCACCCTGCCGCCGCTCGGGAACTATTCCATTGCGCTGTTGAAGGACACGGCGGTGGTGTCCGCGATCGCCGCACCCGAGATCATGTTCTATGCGCGCAATCTCGTCACCTCGACCTTCGAGACCACGCTGGTGTATATCCTCGCCGCGGCGCTCTACTTCTGTCTGAGCTTTCCGCTCGCGCGGCTCGTCGACCGGTTCGAGGCTCGACAGCGGGCCTGGCAATGACCGCGTTCCTGGCGACCTACGCCGAACACTGGGCGGACTGGTGGCCCCAGATCGCCGAAGCGACCTGGAACACCGTGTTGCTGACGGTCTGCTCGTTCCTGCTGGCCGTCGCCGTCGGCCTGCTGCTGGCGCTGGGCAAGATCAGTCCCTACCGCGTCGTGCGCGGCGCCTGCATCGTCTATATCGAGGTGGCGCGGGGCGTTCCCGCCCTCGCCATCCTGTTCCTGATCTATTTCGGCCTGGTGCCCCTCGGGATCGTCCTGGACGCGTTCGTCGCCGGGTTCGTGGGGCTCGGCCTGTGCGCCGCCGGCTATATCGCAGAAGTGTTTCGCGCCGGCATCCTCGCCATACATCGGGGCCAGCGGGAGGCGGCGCTCGCGGTCGGCATGACGCCCCTGGTGTGCTTTCGCTACGTCATTCTGCCGCAGGCGGTGCGGATCATCCTGCCGCCCATGTTGAACATGCTCATCATCCTGCTCAAGGACACGTCGATCTGCTCGCTGATCTCGACCCCGGAACTTACCTTGCGGGCGAAGGATCTCGCCATGATGTCGTTCCTGCCGATGCACGCGTTCCTTCTCGCCGGCGTGATCTACTTCATACTCGCCTGGCCGATGTCGATCCTCACCCGGCGCCTGGAAGCGCACATGCGGCGCGGCTTGCGCGGCTCGGTCGCATAGCGGAGATCGCGCGGCGCGGCGCGGCGCGGCCCGGGTCGGGCGGTTCGAGGAAGTCCTCTTCGCGGTCGGCAAGGCCGTAAGCGATCGCGAGCGACGATATGCGGAACCGTGCCGGCCCTCGAGGGGACCGTCGACCGTACGGCCGGAGCTTTCCGCGGCAACGACGCGACGTTGCGTGCGGTCGGCTCGATCCGACGACGTTCGATCTCGCTGCGACGCAGGGTCAAGCGTTCCCGTGCTGCCCGGTTCGCGTCCGGCACGGCGTCCAGGCCCTGTCCGGCACCGGAATTGCGGTGCGTGTGACGGGCGTCGACCAATTGTTCTCGAACGAAATCCTGCGCCGAAGGGCGAAGGCCCCGCCGGTAGCCGATACGGCGGTCCGGACGCGCCGTGCTCGAACGCCCCCCGTTCAGTGAACCGTATCGGGATCGACTGTTTTCTCCTTCGGCCCGGCCAGTCGCGTCGAGACAATCCACTCGATCAGATCGTCCTCGCTCGCCTCGCGAATCCGGGTCACTACGTCACGCGCTACCGACGAGTGTCGCTTCCTCAATAGCGCGAGGAGTCTATTTGCCAAGTCGGTCCGATCGGCACCCGCCTCGCGTTTGGCTATTTCGAAACCCTCGCGGTACCCCTCGCGGTATCCCTCGCGGTATCCCTCGCGGTAGCCTTCCTCGAACCATCCCTCCGCCATCGTTCGGCCCATTGTTCACTCCTTCCGAATTGACCAGACGTCGACATTCCCTCGAACTGGCGGTCGACGGCGCGGTAGCGCACTGCGCGTCCGGTGCCGGCTCAGTTCGATCCGGCGGAAACGAACGCGTCCTCGATCCGTACCGCGTCGGTCGCCGCGACGATCCATTGCATCAACTCGGCCTCGCTCGCCTTCCGGATCCGCGCGTCGAGGTCGCTTCCGACGGGACCGAAACGATGGTTCAACAGTTCACGGAGAGTCCCGCAAAGGGCCTCCCTTCGGCCTTCCCTGCGCCACGCCGCCGCCATCGTCATGCACACGGCGCACGCCTCCGGAACGGAGTGACGACGGCCATACAGGTTCGACCGGCGGCGAGCGAAGGCGCACCGTGCATCTCGTGCGCCGTTTCAGCGCGAGCCGTCGGGCGCGAAGACATCCTCAAGCCGCACTGCCTCTGACGCTGCGAGAATCCATCGCTTCAACTCGGCCTCGTTCGCCCGCCGCATCCGCGCGTAGACGTCGCTTCCTACGGGACCGAAACGATAGTTCAACAATTCACGGAGAGTCTCGCAAAGAGTCTCCCGGCGGGCTTCCCCGCGGGCTTCCTCGCGGCCTTCCTCGCGCCACGCCTCCGCCATCGTCATGCCCACGGCACACAACTCCGGAACGGGGTGACGACGGCCATACAGGTTCGACCGGCGGCAAGCGAAGGCGCGCCGTGTTTCTCGTCCGTCAACTTAGTGCGAGCCGTCGGGACCGAACAGCTCCCCGGGCTGTCCTGCCTCTGACGCTGCGAGAATCCATCGCTTCAATTCGGCCTCGCTCGCCCGCCGTATCCGCGCGTCGACGTCGTTTTCTACGGGACCGAAACGATGGATCAACAATTCACGGAGAGTCTCGCAAAGAGTCTCCCGGCGGGCTTCCCCGCGGGCTTCCTCGCGGCCTTCCTCGCGCCACGCCTCCGCCATCGTCATGCCCACGGCACACACCTCCGGAACGGAGTGACGACGGCCATACAGGTTCGACCGGCGGCAAGCGAAGGCGCGCCGTGCCTTTCGTGCGCCATTTCAGTGTGAGCCGTTGGGACCGAACAGCTCCTCGGGCCGTCCTGCCTCTGACGCTGCGAGAATCCATCGCTTCAATTCGGCCTCGCTCGCCCGCCGTATCCGCGCGTCGACGTCGTTTTCTACGGGACCGAAACGATGGATCAACAATTCACGGAGAGTCTCGCAAAGAGTTTCCCGGCGGGCTTCCCCGCGGGCTTCCTTGCGAGCTTCCTTGAGAGCTTCCTTGCGAGCTTCCTCGCGGCCTTCCTCGCGCCACGCCTCCGCCATCGTCATGCCCACAGTCCTTACCTCCAAGTCTCGCGAGTCCAGCAGTTTTTGCCTCGTAGTCTCGCTGATGCTGAGTACGCTCCCAATGTACTGCAACCCGACCCTCCTGACAAGGCTGTCGGCCGGACGGTCCAGCAGGCCCAGTATCATTTCCTCGACCACGTCGAACGGCAGGTCGTCAACGTGGCGCAGCTTCATGGCGGTCAGGACGCTGCGGGTTGCGCTGTCGTCGGCCAGGCGAGGGGTCTCAATTTGGGAGAGATGATGCACGGTGATACCGAAGTCCAGCAGCTTCAGTTCCGACGCCAGACCGTCCGGCAGCCGGAACAGCGACAGGAAGGATTCCGGGATCGTGCAGGTTTCGCTGCCGTGAAAGATAATCACGGGAACGATCGGGCGCAGGGAACCGAGACCGTCTTCCTGGGCGACGAACGCCCACCGTTCCGACATGTAGCGAAGCAGCTGTAGCGGAGCGGACCGGTCGTTCCACGATTTGTGCTCCAGCAGTGCGTCAATCAACCACATGTGGACCCCGATCGCCACTTCGTCGGCAATCGTGATCTCGAAGAGCGCGTCGAGTTCGAGCGGCGATCCTTCGACCCGGATCAGCCTCGCCTGCAGCGGCTTCGGCCGCCGGTCGGTCATCCGGGCCACGAGCTTCGGGGGCAGGTAGCGCCGAAGCAGACTGTCGGAACTCTGGCGGTTCTCGACCAGGGTCTTGAACAACGTGTCGTGCGCCAGCGCGTCCATGTATCGCGTCTCCTTCCGGGCGGCTTCGGCTGCCGAACCGGGCAACCGTGAAGCGGTTCTTCGGCGAATGCAAATTGCCGGCTCGGCGAGAGGGAAAACGTGTCGGAATACTGATGCCGACATTGTTCTCGGCTGGACCCAAAGGGGCACAAGAGAGCCGGTGTATGGATAACCGATGCATGTTTTCGGCTGTCGAGATAACTTTTTCGCCGAACGAATTTCCTCCGCGAAGAAGTCCGAAAAATAACCCGCAGAACGCAGCTGACGGGCCGCCGGAATCGTCCCGGGAGCTGCGTCACCCGGTGCGACGCCGCGCGGCAGAGCGATTCGGAGTCCGATTCGCCCGCGTCGGGCAGCTGGCTGCCGTGCGCCCGAATCGGGCCGTCGCCGGAGCGGTGTTCGACCTCGGTCGCGCTTCGGTCGCGGCGCCCTTACCGGCCGCGCGGGCGCACGCCGCAATTCCTTCGCGTTCCGTCGGCGCCGCATCGTTGCGGAACGGGCGGTCGACCGATATACCGGCAGACAACAGTCTTCGACCAAGGGAGCGTCTTGCGGAGCCGCCGGTCTCGGGAGGCGTCCGGGCCGACGGGGACGTCGCGCTTCCCGGGGACGTCCGGGGTCGAAGCGTGCCGAAAACGCACAGGGAGGCGAACCCATGCCCATGATCCGAGTGGAACTCTCAGCCGGGCGCAGCCAGGAACAGAAGCAGGCGGTCGCGGACGCGATCACCGACGCCATGGCGGAGCATTGCGACTGCGCGCCGGAATCGGTGCATGTGGTGTTCGTCGACGTCGAGCCGTCCGACTGGGCCGTGGCCGGGACCTTTCTGGGGGAACCCGGTTGACGGCGCTTCTCGCGGATATCGGACGCGACGGGAAGCTGGCGCCGGACCCCCGAAACCTCGACAACCTGGTGTACGTGAACGGCTCCCTGGTGCACCGGGACCGGGCGACCGTATCCGTCTACGACAGCGGGTTCATGCTGGGTGACGGGGTGTGGGAGGGAATTCGGCTGCACCGCGGTTCGCTCCTCTTCGTCGAGGAGCATCTCGACCGGCTGTACGCCGGCGCCGCCTGCATCGGTCTCGAGATTCCCTGGCCGCGCGCCCGGTTCGTCGACGCGCTCGAAAGCGTGGCGCGCGCCAACGGCATGGTCCACAACGTGCACATGCGCATGATCCTCTCGCGCGGAACGCGGATCGTCTGCGACCAGGATCCCCGGCTCTGCACCCGCGGCCCCACCCTGGTGATCATTCCCGAACACAAGGACGAGAAGGACGACGCGTCGATCCGGCCGGTCCGCCTCGTATCCGTGCACGTGCGCCGCGGTCTGCCGGACACCCAGGATCCGAAACTGAACTCGCTCTCCAAGCTGAACTGCATCCTCGCCATGCTGGCCGCCATGCAGTCCGGCGCGGACGAGGCGCTGATGCTCGACGTCAACGGATTCGTCAGCACCTGCAACTCGGTGAATTTTTTCCTGATCCGGGACGGCGAGGTATGGACCTCGACCGGCGACTACTGCATGAACGGCATCACCCGCGCGAAGACCCTCGACCTGTGCCGCGATCTCGGAATCCCCGTCCGGCAACGGAACTTTTCGCTCTACGACGTGTATTCCGCCGACGGGGCGTTCGTGACCGGCACCACCGGCGGCCAGACGCCGGTCGCGGAGGTCGACGGTCGCCGGCTGGGGAGCGACGACGAGACCGTGCGAGCGATCCGCGGCGCGTACCGGAAGCTCTGCGGGGAATACGCGGACGCGAACCGCTTCCTCGAACCGGAGCCGGAGCGAACCCCGTGAGCGGAGAGATCCTGACCGTCGAGGGGCTGCGCAAGTCGTTCGGATCGCTCGAAGTTCTCAAGGGGATCGACATCGACGTACGGATCGGCCAGCGAATCGCGATCCTCGGCTCCTCGGGTTCCGGCAAATCGACCCTGCTGCGCTGCATCAACCACATGGAGACCCCGACGGCCGGCCGCATGACCTACAAGGGCAAGCCGCTCGGCCGGGAGACCCCGCGCGGCGTGCGCTACTCCAACGCCGAACTCGTGCGTCTCCGGGCCAAGGTGGGAATGGTGTTTCAGCTCTTCAACCTGTTCCCGCACATGACGGCCGTCGAGAACGTCATGGAAGGCCCGCTGACCGTCCTCAAGCTGCCGAGGCGCGAGGCGCGGGCGCGGGCGGAGGACCTCCTGCGCCGGGTCGGCCTCTCCGACAAGACGGACGTCTACCCGGCGCGACTCTCCGGCGGCCAGCAGCAGCGGGTCGCCATCGCCCGCGCGCTGGCGATGCAGCCGGACGTCCTGCTTCTCGACGAGCCCACGTCCGCCCTCGACCCGGAGCTGGTCGGCGAAGTCCTGCACGTGATCCGGCAGATCGGAGACGAGGGCATGACGATGCTGCTGGTCACCCACGAGGTCGGCTTCGCCTACCACTTCGCCACCGACGTCCTGTTCCTGCACGACGGCGTGATTCACGAACGGGGCACGCCCGACGAGGTGCTTCGCAACCCGCAGCTGGAGCGGACCCGCGAGTTCCTGCAGCGCTTCACGGAGTTCAATTTCTAGTTCCACGGCAACCCTCATGGCCGCGACCGACATCCTCTTCACGCCCGGCACGATCGGCAGCCTCACGCTCAAGAACCGGTTCGTCTCCACCGCCCACGAGCCCGCCTACGGCGTCGGCGGCCGTCCGCTGGAGCGCTACCGGGCCTATCTCGAGGAGAGGGCGGCCGGCGGCGCCGCGATGGTCATGTTCGGCGGCTCCGCGATGGTGTCCGCCAGCTGGCCTCCGTCCTTCGGACAGCTCGACCTCTCGGACGACGGCGCGATCGAACCGCTGAGCCGGCTCTCGGAGCGAATTCACCGCCATGGCGCCCATACGATGGTCCAGCTCTCGCATCCCGGCCGGCGCTGCCGCTTCGACGGCGGCAACTGGATGGCGCCGCTGGCGCCGGGACCCTGGCGGGAGGCGGAGCACCGGTCGGCCCCGAAGCTCGTCGAGCCGTACGAGATCGACATGATCCGGGACGACTACGCGAACGCCGCTTCCCGCTGCGCCCGCGGCGGCCTCGACGGCGTCGAGGTGATGGTTCAGGGCGGGCAGCTGCTCAACGCGTTCCTGTCCCCGGACACCAACGCGCTCGAGGAACCCTACGGCGGCTCGCCCGAGGCGCGCCTTCGCATGGTGCGGGAGGTGCTCCGGGCGATCCGCGACGCCACGCCGGCCGGGTTCGTCGTCGGCGTGCGCCTGGCCGGGGACGAATTCGTCGAAGGGGGCATGGACCAACGGCAATGCCTCGACGCGGCGGTCGGCCTGGCCGAGACCGGGCTGATCGACTATCTCAACGTGATCGGCGTTCGCGCCGGCGACCTGATTTCGGGGTTCCTCGCCATTCCGAACATGTCGTTCCGTTCCGCCCCCTACCTGTACTTGCCGAGCGCGATCCGCGCCGCGGTGGACCTGCCGGTCCTGATGGCGCAGAAGATCGCCGATCCGCAAACCGCCGCGCGGGCCGTCGCCGGCGGACATGTCGATTTCGTCGGCGTCAACCGCGCCCTGATGGCGGACCCGCATTTCGTGAACAAGCTGCGCGACGGCAAGGCGGACGACATCCGGCTCTGCGTCGGCGCCAACTATTGCATCGACCGCATCTACGTCGGCGGCGACGCGCTTTGCATACAAAACGCGGCGACCGGTCGCGAGACACAGCTGCCGCACAGGCTCCGGCGCGCCTCGAAGCGGAAGCGGGCCGCGATCGTGGGCGGCGGGCCCGGCGGGCTGGAGGCTGCGCGGGTATGCGCCGAACGCGGGCACGACGTCGTCCTGTTCGAGGCGCAGGAGCGGCTGGGAGGCCAGATCCTGCTCGCCTCGCGCGCCGCTTGGCGCAAGCCGCTCGGCCAGATCCCCGTCTGGCTGGAGTCGCGACTGCGCAAGTTCGGCGTCGACGTTCGAACCGGCCGGGAGGCTTCCGCAGGGGACGTCGCGGAACTCGATCCCGATCTCGTCGTGATCGCGACCGGCGGCAGGCCGTTCGTCCGGGACATTCCCGGCGCCGTTCACCTGTCCACGGCCTGGGAGACGCACGAGAAGACGCCCGAGCCGTCCGGAAGCGTGCTCGTATACGACGACTGGGGCGGACATCCGGCGCTGGCGGCGGCGGAGATTCACGCGACGCTCGGCGACCGGGTCGAGTACGTGACGCCGCACCGGACGGCCGGCGCGGAACTCGGCGGGACCAATATCGCCCGGCATCTCGCCAACCTCCACAGCGCCGGCGCCCTCGTCGCCACCTCGCAGCGGCTGGTGCGCGTCTACCCCGAGGGGAACCGGCTGGTCGCCGTGCTGCGCCACGAATATTCGCTGGAGGAAGAGGAACGCGTCGTCGACCGGGTCGTCGCCGAATACGGAACGCTGCCGGTCGCGGAGCTGTTCTTCGCGCTCAAGGACCGGTCGCGCAATCGGGGAGAGCTGGACTACGCCGCGCTCCGCGAGCGCCGGCCGCAGGAGCGGCGCGCCAATCCGGACGGGCGGTTCGATCTCTTTCGGATCGGGGACGCCGTGAGCCAGCGGAACGTTCACGCGGCGATCCACGACGCTCTTCGCCTCCTGAAGGACCTGTAGGCGCTCGATGGAGCCGCTGCTCCTGCTTCGCGGTTTTCTGCTGGTCGCGCTTGCGCTGCTCGCCGCGGGCGTCGCGCGACGCGTCGCGCTCTACCGGCGGGGCGCCCGGCGGCGCGTGGCGTTCCTGCCGTCCCTCGCGCGCATTCCGCGCGCCTATCTGGTCGACGTCCACCGCCGGGTTTCGCGGGACCGATACGCCGCCGTCATGCACATGACGGTCGCCGGCGGTTTCGTGGCCGGGTTTCTCCTCCTGTGCGCCGACGCGTTTCTCGCCGCCGGCGCCCCGGTCCGCGGGCTCGGGCTGGCGGCGTCGCTGGCCATGCTGGCCGGCGCCGGCATGGCGCTCTTCCGACGCCGGTTTCGCGTCGCCGACGACTCCGGCCGCCGCTCCGGCGGGGAATGGGTCCGCTTCGGCGCCGCATGCGGGATCGCGGCGCTGGGCTTGACGCTCTGGTTCGCCTCCCCCGGCGGTTCCTGGGCGGCGGCGATTCTGCTCGTCGTCGGGCTCGGCGAGCTCGTGGCGGGCGCCGCGTGGTTCTCGCCCATGCGCCATGCCGTGGCGGGTGCGCTCAGCCTCGGATTTTCGCCGCGGCCGGGGCGGTCTGCGGCGGACTCGGGGCCGGACTCGGCGCTCTTGCCGCTGGATCTCGCGTCCCCGGTCCTGGGCGTCGAGCGCGCGACCGACTGGGACTGGACCCGGCTGCTCAACTTCGACGCATGCGTGGAATGCGGCCGATGCGAGGCGGTCTGTCCCGCGTTCGACGCCGGGCAACCGCTCAATCCCAAAGCCTTCGTTCGGGACCTGAACGTCGCCTCCGGACTCGCCCGGATGGCGGGCGGGTATGCCGGACAGGGCCATCCCGGATCGGAACCGCGGTCGAGCGCACGGGATGCCGCGCTGGTTCCCGGACAGGTCGCGGAGGAGACCTTGTGGTCGTGTACGACCTGCCGCGCTTGCGTCGAGGCATGCCCGATGATGATCGAACACGTCGACGCGATCGTGGATCTTCGCCGCGGGCAGGTTCTGGGCAAGGGCGCGTTGCCCGGCAAGGGGGCCGAGACGCTCGAGCGCTACCGGCGCTCCGATACGCCGAGCGGGCAGGATCCGGCGCGCCGGTGCGACTGGACTGCGGGGCTCGGAATCCGGCGCATCCGGGACACCGGCGCTGCGGACGTCCTTCTCTGGGTCGGCGAGGCGGGGTTCGAGACGCGGGGGCGGCGCACGCTTCGTGCCTTCGCGGAACTCATGCGCATTGCCGAAGTCGACGTCGCGGTCCTCGGCGAGGAGGAGCGGGATTGCGGCGATCTCGCCCGCAGGCTGGGCGACGAGGCGACCTTCCAGCGCCTCGCGAAGGCGAACGTCGCCACGCTCTCTCGCTACCGGTTCGACTGCATCGCGACCGTCGATCCGCACGTCTTTCACACGCTCGGCAAGGAATACCCGGCCTTCGGCGGACGCTATCGGGTCCGCCATCACAGCCGGTTGCTGCAGGAATGGCTGGATCGGGGCCGCCTTCGCGTCGCGCGGAAGCTCCCCGGCACGGCGACCTACCACGATCCGTGCTATCTCGGCCGCTACGGCGGCGAGTTCGACGCGCCCCGGCAGGTGCTCGCACGCTGTCTGGAAGAGACCGTCGAGATGAAGCGAAGCCGCGAACGCTCGCGCTGTTGCGGCGGCGGCGGCGGGGCCCCGATCGCGGACGTGCCCGGACGGATCCGGATACCCGAGTTGCGCATGCGCGACGCGGCCGAGACCGGAGCGCGTCGGGTCGCCGTGGCGTGCCCCAATTGCACGACGATGCTCGAAGGGGCCGCGGGAGGCGCGGAGGTGGAGGATATCGCCGAAATCCTGCTCCGGGCCGTGCGGGGCGACGAATGGTAGCGGTCCGGCGGATCGATCCGTTTCGCGCGGATCCCGACCGCCGCATGCCGGCCGCCCGGGTTCCCGCCGGCGACGCCCTGGGCGATCCCGGTCCGGTTCGCGGTTCGGTGCTTCTCTTCCTTTCCGGGCGAAGGCTCTCCGATCTGGCCGCGGCGAGCGCGGCGGCACAGGTCGCGGACGGCCGGCCGGTTCTCGGCGCGTTCGAGCGAATGCCCCCGTCCGGAGAGCTCCCGCCGCTCGGACTTACCCATGTGCTGCAGGCGGGAGCGGATTCGATCGGAGCGCTCCGCGAGGCGGTGGCGCCGGCCGCCACGTTACTGGTCGAAGACCGCGCGACGCTCTCGGACGCCGGCCGCCGTCTGGCGGCGGAGCGCGGCTTGCGCGCTGCGGTGCGCGTGGTCGCGTTCGCGGGAGGCGCGGCCCGCTCCGCGACGCGGATCCCCGGAGCGGAAGAGGCCGTCGAAGGTTGGGACCTCGCTCTCGTCGACCGCCGGTTTTGCGGGCCGGCCCCGAAGTCGAGGGTGCCGCGCCGCGTTCGGCTGCGCATCCGCGACGACTTGCGCGCCGCCCGCCCGGACGTCGAGCGCCTGGAGACGTGGAATCCGTCGCCCGACGAGACGCACCTGAGCGAGGCTCGCTTCGTGGCGGCGGCCGGGGCGGGCGTCCGGGACGTCGGCCTCTTCCGGCGCTTCGCGGACGCCCTCGGCGCCTCGGTCGGCGCCAGCCGGGCGCTGGCGGATACGGGCCGGCTCGAGCGCGACCGGCAGATCGGGGCCAGCGGCACGGCGATCGATGCGGAACTCTACCTCGCGCTCGGGATATCGGGCGCGGTGCAACACCTCGAGGGGATTGCGGAGTGTCGGCACGTGTTGTCGGTCAACACGGATCCGTCCTGCCCGATGGCGCTGCGCGCGGAGACGAACTACGTGGCGGACGCGGAAGCGTTCATGCGCGCCGTGCTGGAGCGCCTGGAGCGGGGACAATGAAGCCGGTTCTGGTCGCGGTGACCCTGCCCCGGCATCCGACCACGGGCAACGTCTACCGCTCCGGCGAGGAAGCCTCGGCGCTTTCCCTGGCGCTCTCGCTGGGGCGGGACGTAACGATCGCGCATGCGGGACGCGAAGCCGGTGCGGAGGATCTGCGCGCGTTTGCCGGCTTCGGCCAGTCGCGCATCGTCCTGGTCCGGACGGACGACGCGGTCGGCGCGCTGGCCGCCCTGGCGCGCGAGGTCGGCGCCGGGCTGGTTCTGACGGGCACGGAGGCGCAGCAGGGTCGGGGATCCGGCCAGGTTCCGTACCGTCTGGCCGACGCGCTCGGGTGGCCCGTATTCGCCGATACGCTCGCATGCGAGGCGGACGCCGGCGGATGGCAGGTCGCCACCCGGCTCGGAGACGGACGGCGGTCCCGCTGGCGTGCGCGGCATGCGGCGGTGCTCGCGGTTCGAAGCGCGAGGGTTCCGCACCGGATCCAGCGGTTCGCCACCGCGCGGAGCGATCCGATCGAGGTCGTTTGCCGCCCGGGCGGGCCGGCGCGGGAACCCGTCGCGCGGGTTGCGGCGCGTCGTCGCGCGGCGCGGCTCGACCAGCCCTCCGACATGCCCTGGGACATGCGAATTCGAAGCCTGACCGAGCAGGCGGCGCCGTCCGCCGCGGGCCGGAACGCGGAGGCATGCACGGGCGAACTCGCGGCGCAGTTCCTGGAGGAGGTGCGCCGGCTGGGATTCGCTCGCGAGCGGTAGCGTTGCGGCTGTCGGGGTCCGGGGCGCGGGGCAGGCGTAGCGGCGCCGATTGGAGTCGCGTCCCGCGCTTCGTCGGAGCGTTCGCGGACGGCGGCGGCGTCTTCCGGGGGAGAAGGAGCGGGACGGGGGATGGATGACGCGGACGTCGCCGTAGTCGGAGCCGGGATCGTCGGCATCGCGGCTGCCTGGAAGCTCTCGCAGCTGGCGGGGGTGAAGCGGGTCGTATCGATCGACTGCCGGGCGCCGATGTCGTTCACCTCCGCGAGCTCGGGCGACAATTACCGGAACTGGTGGCCGCATCCGGTCATGACGGCCCTGACGGATTGCAGCATTTCGCAGATGGAGGCGCTTCACCGGGATTCGGGCGGGGGGTTCGAGATGACCCGCCGCGGCTACCTGCTGGCGACGCGGAGCGACGACGTCGACGGCCTGATCCGGGAATTGCAGGCCGGATACGCCGGCTCGGATCCCGCATCGATCCGGTTTCACGAGGGACCGGGCTCGCGCTCCTACGTACCCGCGAGCCGGGCGGGATGGGAGGCGGCGCCTTCGGGCGTCGACGTGCTCTCCGGTCGGGCGTCGATCCGGAAGGCGTTTCCCGGCCTGGACCCCGCGCTTCGCAATGCGATCCACATCCGCCGCGCGGGGGACGTGGACGGACACCGCCTCGGAAGCGTCATGCTCGCGCAGGCTCGCGAGCGCGGCCTTCGGACGATGCGCGGCCGGGTCCGGGGGATCGACCTCTGCCGGGGCGGATTCCGGCTCTCGGTCTCGACGGCGGAGGGGCCCGCCCGCGTCCGGTCGCCCCTGCTGGTCAACGCCGCCGGCCCGTTCGTCAACGAGATCGGCGCCATGGTGGGATACCGGTTGCCGGTGGAGAACGTGATCCAGCAGAAACTCGCGTTTTGCGACGCGGACGGCGCGATCGCGCGCGATCTCCCGTTCTGCGTCGATCTCGACGGTCAGACGATCGACTGGGGCGCGGAGGAGAGGGAGCTGCTGCGGAGCGAGGAGGAGCATGCCTGGCTCGCCGAACCGATGCCGGGCGGCATTCACTGCAGGCCCGAAGGCGGGGCCGGGTCGCGGCGGGTCAAGCTCGGCTGGGCGTATAACGACGCTCCGGCCGAGCCGCAGGAGTCGCCGCCGCTGGACTTCCGGTTTCCCGAGATCGTGCTGCGCGGCGCGGCGCGGCTTCATCCGGCCCTTCGCGCCTTGCGCGGAGTCTCGCCCGGCGCCGCGAGCCATTACGGCGGCTACTACACCATGACGCGGGAAAACTGGCCGATCGTCGGCCCTGCCGGCCCGGACGGAAGTCACGCGATCGGGGCGATGTCCGGCTTCGGAACCATGGCGGCCTGCGGGGCGGCGTCAATTCTCGCCTGCCTCGTGTCGGGCGCCGAGGCTCCCGCCTTCGCGCGGGATCTCTCGCTCGCGCGCTACGAGGATCCGGAGCGAACGCGACGCCTCGAACGCCTGGCGCGCAGGAGCGTGTTGTAGAGGCGGTCGGGGCGCGGGTCGCGTCGGGAAGCGCGGGAATTGACAACCGGAACTTAATTGTATCCTATTCGACCCATGGAGGATACGATTGCCAACAGGAGTAGGCCCATGAACGAACAAGTCTCTCGCCGGAAGTTCTTCGCCGGAGCGGCCGGAACCACGCTGGCGGCGGCGGGCGCGGCCGCCGCGACTGCCATGTCGCCGGGCGTCGCGGCCGCGCAGGCCGAGTCCGGCTCCTCGCTGCAGCGGATTCGGGATTCCGGTCGCCTCCGGATGGGCGTCGCCCTGGCCGAGCCCTGGGTGTTCTTCGACGCGCCGAACAACGAGTGGAAGGGGTTCAGCGTCAGCCTGGGCAACGCCCTCGCCGAAGCGCTCGGCGTGGAGCTGGAAATCCACGAAATGGCGTTTCCGTCGCTGATCGCCGCGTTGCAGTCGGACACGGTGGATTACGTCCCCGTGCTCGACGGGACGCCGCAGCGCGGCCTCGCCGTCGACTTCACGATCAGCGCGCTCGTCTACCACGCGCAGGCCGTCCTGGTCGACGACGACATGGACCACGTGACGTCCTGGGAGGACCTGAACAAGCCCGAGATCTCGATCGCCGTGCCGCAGGGCTCGGTCATGGAGACCTATGCCCGGCGCTCCGCGCCCAACGCCGAGATTCTCGCCTTCCCGAACAATCCGGAATCCGTCGCCGCGTTCCAGTCGGGGCGCGCGACGGCGGCGTCCCTGTTCGGGCCGGCGCTGACGATGCTGCAGACCCGCATCGGCCGCGGCCGGATCGTCATCCCGCAACCCACGCGGGTGGCGCAGAGCCAGATCGGCATCCAGCGCTTCGCCGACAAGTCGTTCCGCGACTGGATGGACCTGGCCGCGAGCTACTACTACGCCACCGGAACCGTCACCCAGTGGTACGAGGACTTCCTCGCATTCCGGGGGATCGATCCGGCTACGGTTCCCTCGGTCCAGCGCGAGAACTGGTAACCGCTCGCCGACGACCCCGCGCCCCTCGGGCGCGGGGTCCCTCCAGCGGATCCGGCCGGCGGTTCGATGGACTGGGACTTCTCGCCCGTCTGGGCGAACTGGGAGTTGCTGGGCGTAGGGCTGATCAACACCTTCAAGGTGTTCGTTCTGGCCGTCCTCCTCGGGGTGCCCATCGGACTGCTCTTCGCGCTCCTGCGCCTGTCGCGGTTCCGGCTGGTCTCCTGGCCCGCCGGCACGGTCATCGAGATCCTGCGCGCGACGCCCCCGATCGTCGTTCTGTTCTGGGTTTTCTTCGCCGCGCCGCTGATTCTGAACTTGCGAATCGACTCCTATCAGGCGTCGGTCTCCACCCTCGCGGTCGCGTCCGCCGCCTTCTTCGCCGAAGTCTTCCGCGGCGGCATCGTCTCGGTCGAGACCGGCCTGATCGAGGCGTCCAAGGCGCTCGCGATGAACGCCTTCGACCGGATGCGCAGGATCGTCCTGCCCATTGCGGTCAAGCGCATGATGCCGGCGTTTTTCGAGCGCGGGGTCGAACTGCTCAAGGCCACGACGCTGGTGTCCACCGTCGCCTACGCCGACTTGATGTTTCAGGCCAACCACCTGGTGCAGGAGACATACCGTCCGCTGGAGATCTACACCGTCGTCGCGCTGGTCTACTTCTCCGTCATCTTCGTCTTCAGCCAGATCGCTGCGCGGGTCGAGAAGCATATGGCGCGCTCCGGCGAGGCCGGGCGCGGATAGGCGCGAGCCGTGAACTGGGACTTCCAGAGCATCCTGGACAATTGGCCGACGCTCTTGCGCGGCGTGCTCGGCATGCTGCAGCTGGGCGTCGTTTGCATCCTGATCGCGGCGGCGCTCGGCCTGTTCGTGGGAAGCGCCCGCTATTCCCGGAATCCGCTGCTCTACTGGCCGGCGACCGCCTTCGTCGAGTTCTTCCGCAATACGCCGGTGCTGGTGCAGATCATCTGGTTCTTCTTCGCCTTTCCGCTGTTCACCGGCATCAAGCTCACGCCCTACTGGGCGGCGGCGGCCGGGATCTCGCTGAACGGCGCCGCCTATTGCGCCGAGATCTTCCGCGGCGGCATCCAGAGCATCGCGCGCGGCCAGTGGGAGGGTTGCCAGGCGATCGGCATGTCCTATTGGCAGACCGCGAGGCGCGTGGTCCTGCCGCAGGCGATCCGGCGAATGCTGCCGGCCTTCACCAACCGGGCCATCGAGATCCTGAAGTCGACCGCGATCGCGTCGATCATCGCCTATTTCGAGCTCCTGCACAGCGCACGGGTCATTTCCGCGGCCTACTTCAACCCCATCGAGGCCTACACCTCCATCGCGGTGCTCTTCATCGCCATCATCTATCCGCTGACGGTGGCGGCCCGGCGGCTGGAGCGATGGATGGCGGAGTTCGGCTGACGCTTCCTCGAGCGTCGGAGAGGCGCGCGGCCCGGCCCGCGACGCGGTTACGGTATTGTCGCGACGCGCAGGGCCGTCGACGGCCCCGACCGGAGATCTTCCCCGATCGCGGGAACGGGAGTCCGCTCTCCCCGGGCAAGCGAAAGGAGCGCTTCTCATGGGCAGCAACGTGGCTCTCGCGGGACTGGCGCGGGATCTGAAGCGACGGCAAGAATCGGGCGAGCCGATCCGGATCGGGCTGGTCGGCGCCGGAGAGATGGGGACCGACATCGTCTCCGCGACCGCCCACATGGACGGCATCGAGGTATCCGCGATCGCCGATCTGGATCCGTCGGCCGCGCACCGGGCGGTGGAGACCGCGCGGCTGGAGCCGGGGCACTCGGTCGACGCCGCGACGGCGGACGCCTTGAGCGCGGCCGTCGAACGCGGGCTGGTCGCCGTCGCGCCGGACGCCGGGGCGATCCTCGAGAGCGGTCTGGTCGACGTCGTCGTCGACGCCACCGGCATCCCGGAGGCCGGCGCGACGATCGGCCTCGCCGCGATGGAGCGCGGCAAGCATCTGGTCATGATGAACGTCGAGGCCGACGTCACGGTCGGGGCCTATCTGAAGGCCGAAGCCGATCGGCTGGGCGTCGTCTACACCCTGGGCGCCGGCGACGAACCGTCGGCCTGCATGGAACTGATCGAGTTCGTGTCCGCCATGGGGCATGCGGTGGTCGCCGCCGGCAAGGGGAAGAACAACCCGCTGAACCCGGACGCGGTGCCGGGCGACTACGTCGAGGAAGCGGCTCGCCGGAACATGAACGTCCGCATGCTGGTGGAGTTCGTCGACGGCTCGAAGACGATGGTGGAGATGGCCGCGATCGCCAACGCGACCGGGCTCGTTCCCGACCGGCCCGGCATGCACGGGCCCGCGGCGTCGGCGTCGGAGCTCGCCCGGGTGCTGGTGCCGCGCAGCGACGGCGGCGTCCTCTCGGGACCGGGGCGCGTCGACTTCTCCGTCGGCGAGGGTCTGGCGCCCGGCGTCTTCGTGGTCGCGGAGATGGGGCATCCGCGAATCCGCGAACGGATGGAGGACCTGAAGATGGGCGAGGGGCCTTATTTTGCGCTCGTCCGCCCCTACCACCTGACTTCGCTCGAAGTTCCGCTGTCCTGCGCCCGCGCGGTTCTCTACGGCACCGCGGACATGACTCCGCTTCCGCGACCGGTGGCGGAAGTGTGCGCCGTCGCCAAGCGAAGCCTCCAGCCGGGAGAGAAGCTCGGCAACGTCGGCGAGGACGCCTACCGCGCCTGGATCATGACTTGTCGCGAGGCGCGCGACGCCGCGTGCGTTCCTTGCGGGCTCCTGTCCGGTGCGACGGTGACCGCGCCGGTCTCGCGCGGAGAACGGATCACCCGGTCGAACGTCGCGATCCTGGAGGATTCGAACATCGCCGCATTGCGCCGGCGACAGGACGCGATGTTCGCCGATCGGTAGCGCGACGGCGAACCTGTCCCCGCTCTTCGCGCCTGCCCGTCGCCGGGCGGGACGGGCTGGCCGCGACGACGCGGCCAGCCGTTCGAAGGTCGCTACATGGCGTTCTCGGCGATCAGGTCGCGCGCGGTCTCGACGAGACCGGCGCCGTCGATCCCCTTGACTTCGACTTCCTCGATCCATCGGTCGACTACGCTCGACAGCGCGTCGCGGAAAGCCTGGGTCTCTTCCTCGCTCAGCGTGATATGCGTGTTGCCGGCCTTGACCGCGAATTCGATGCCGAAGTCGTCCGTGGCGCGCCAGACCTCGCCGACCCGGGCCCACCAGTCGCGTCCCGACGCGTCCCGGAACGCCTGCTGGACGTCTGCGGGCAGGCTGTCCCACCGCGCCTGGTTCATGGAGACCTGGAAGGTCGTGGTGCCGAAACGCTCCATGTCGGCGCCTTCGATCTGGTACTGCGTCTGCTCCTGAATCTTCAGCGGCGGGATGATCTCCCAGGGGATGAACGCGCCGTCGACCACGCCCTTCTGCAGCGCCGGCGGCAGCTCCGGCACCGGCATCGCGACCGGCACGGCGCCGAGCGCCTCGATGATCCACGCGCCGGTCCGGGTCGGGATGCGCATCTTCTTGCCCGCGAGGTCGGCCGGAGAGCGGATCTCGGCGTCGCGCATGTGCATCGCCTGCCCGGCGTGGACATGGAGAAACATCACTTCGACGCCGGCGTATTCCTCTCTCAAATCGCTCTCGAACATGTCGAAGAGCGCGAGATTCGCCGCTACGGGGTCGTTCCTGTAGACGGTCGGCAACTCGAACACCTCCGTGCGGGGGAAGAGGCCAGGCGTGTATCCGTTCACCGTCCAGACGATGTCGACCACGCCGTCGCGCGCCTGCTGGATCAGCTCCGGCGGGCGGCCGCCGAGCGTCATCGAGGGAAAGATCTCGATCCGGACGCGGCCGCCGGAGTTCTCCTCGACCGCCCGGGCCCAGGGTTCGAGCATTTGCGTGTGCGCGGGGGCCGCCGCGCTGAGAAAGTGGTGCAGCTTGAAGGTGAACTCCTGCGCGGCCGCGCCGCCGGCTGCGCCGAAGGCGGCGGCAGCGGCGAGAATCGCTGCGACGAGCGGTATCCGGGTCATGACTGGTCTCCCTCTTTCGTTCGGTTGCGCGGGCTCCGTCGGCGCCCGGCGGGGTCTTGCCTGATACAGGCAGCTTATACCGGTTTGCGGGTGCCGACGCCCCCGGTCTGTCGCGGAGGCGGGGCGCGCCGTCCGGTCCGCTACGCGGCGCCGGGCGACGGCGGATGCCGGTGCACCCGTCGGGCCTCGGCGCGCCGCGTCCGGCCCACCCGGGCTTCGCGATAGGAAATGTAGAGGCTGGATCCCAGGATCACCGCGGCGCCGAGCCAGGTGTAGAGGTCCGGCACTTCGTCGAACAGCAGGTAGCCGAACAGCGCCGCCCAGACTAGGCGGGTGAGCCCGATCGGCTGCGTGGCCGAAACGTCGGCGTGGCGAACCCCGTTGGCGATCAGCAGTCCGATCAGCGCGGAGAGCAGGCCGATGCCGACGGCGATCGCCGCCACCCTCGGCGACGGCTGCACCCAGTTCGTCAACGCGGGCACGCTCAGCGCCAGGGTGACGACGACCGACATCCACAGCACGATGGTGAGATTGCTGTCGAAGCCGGACAGGCGCTTGGTCATGAGGAGATTCGCCGCCCAGAGGGCGCTGGAGAGGAGCACGGCGAGCGCGCCCCAGGAGACCGGCAGCATGCCCGGTCGCACGATGATCAGGGCCCCCAGGACGCCGGCCGCCACGGCGCTCCATCGACGCGCCCCGACCGGCTCCCGGAGAATGACCGCCGCGCCGACGGTCACGAAGATCGACATCGTGAAGCTCAGCGTCACCGCCTGGGCCAGGGGAATGGTCGTGATCGCGTAGAACCAGAGCGTGATGGCGAAGGTCGCGACGCATCCGCGCAGCAATTCGAGGCCGGGTCTGCGCGAGCGCCAGGCGGTCCGGTTGGCCGGCAGAAGCAGCAGGGGCAAGAGCACGACGCTGGTGACGGCAGTGCGGACGAAGACGATCTGTACCGGTCCCAGTTCCGCTCCGGCGAGGCGGACGCCGGACTGCATCAGCGAGGAGAGCAGCGCCGCCGCGGCGATGCACAGCATGGCGACGACGATTTGCGGGCGAGGGGCCCGGCGCTCGCGCGAATTCCTCATGTCACGGGCGCGGCAGGGCCGACGCGCAAGGCCGGCTCGTCGAACCGCCCGTCCCCAGTCTCGATCGGTCAGGCCCGGGAAGGCGCCGCAGACCGGAGTCGCGTGCGCCGGGCGCGGCGGTTCGCGTCCGCGTCGCCGGGAAGGCGCGTCCGCAGGCGGGCGAGTCGCCCGGCTGCGGGCAGGTACAGCCGTCCGTGCCCGTCATTGCGCCGGGAGCGATCGCGGGGCTTCGCGGAGGCGCGGCATCGCGGGGGCACCTTCCTTTCGCCGGACGGAGACCGGAACTTCGGGGCCGAGGATAGCGGCAGCGCCGCGGTCCGTCCTGCGCCTCCGCCGACGCGGGTACGCGGCGGCGCGAGCGATCGGGTAGTGTGGGAGCGAGCAACGCACGGTCGTTTCCGAACCCCCGGTTGGGGCGTTTCGGGAAGGGCCCGGCAACAGGAAAGGAGGTTGCGAAATGAACTGGAAACCGATGGCGCTCGGCGCGGCGGCGCTCGGCGTCGCGAGCGCCGCGCTCGCGGAGGAGCGGACGCTGACGATTTCGGTCTACTCGTTCTCTCAGGACGAGTTCAAGGAACTGGTCTACGACCCGTTCGAGGAAATCTGCGGCTGCAGCATCGTGGTCGAGACCGGAAATTCGGTCGAGCGCCTGGCCAAGATCGAGGCCAACCGGGACGATCCGGTGATCGACATGGCGGTCATTTCGACCCACGACGCGTTGAGCGCGGCACGAAAGGGCCTGCTGCAACCCATCGACGTCAGCCGTCTGTCGAACCACGAAAAGCTGTACGACATCGCCAAGGACCCGATCGGCGACCATTACGGGATCGGCTACACGTTCTACGCCACGTCGATCGTCTACCGCTCCGACAAGGTCGAGATCGACAGCTGGGCCGACCTCCTGTCGCCCGAACTCGCCGGCAACGTGGCGCTGCCGAACATCGACACCACGCAGGCGGGGCCGTCGCTCTACATGCTCGGCAAGGCGCTCGGCGACGCCGACTACTCGCTCCGGACGCCGATCGACCGGGTGGGCGAGTCGGCCGACGACATCGTGACGTTCTACGTCCGCTCCTCCCAGCTCGCGCAGCTGATCCAGCAGGAGGAGGTCTGGGCGGCGCCGCTCGGCCGCTTCGCCTGGGGGCGGATCCGGAACAACGGACTTCCGATGGCGTGGGCGACCCCGGCCGAGGGCCAGACCGGCGGCATGAACGTCATGATCATGACCGCGGGCAACGGCAACGAGGATCTCGCGCTGGAATTCATGGACTACTGGCTCTCGACCGAGGTGCAGACCCGCCTCGCGGAGGCGCTGATCGACAGCCCGGCCAACGCGGAGGTCGAGGTGTCGGAGGACGTCGCCGCCAATCTCACCTACGGTGCCGACATGGTCGCGACGCTGGATCTGGTTCCGGCCGACGTCATCGTCGACCGGCGCGAGGCCTGGATCGAGCACTGGAACTCGGCGGTCGTCGACTGACCGATGTTCGAGAGCCGGGCCGAAGGTCTGGCGCTGACGCTGCCCGCGGCGGTCTTCGCCGCGGCGCTCTTCGTCCTGCCGGTCGGCATCCTTCTCTCGGAGGCGTTTCGAACCGGCGGCGAATGGTCGCTGGCCGGCTACGTGGAGTTCTTCTCGAGGCCCCAGAACCGAACGGTCACCGTCCGCACGCTCAAGCTCGGCGCGTTGGTGACCCTGGCCTCGGCCGTCGTCGGCTACGCCGCCGCCTTCGCCATCACCGGGCTGCCGCGGCGGCACCGGGGCCGGATCTTCGGGCTCGTCGTGCTGCCGCTGATGATCTCGCCGGTGGCCCGGACCTACGCCTGGCTGGTGATCCTCGGCCGGACCGGATTCGTCAACGAGGCGCTGATGGCCGTCGGGCTGACCGACGCCCCGATCCGGATTCTCTTTACCGAGACGGCCGTGTTCATCGGTCTCCTGCAGCTGTTCATGCCGCTGATGATCGTCTCGCTGGTCTCCGCGATGGAGAACATGCCGAGGGACGCGGTCGAGGCGGCCCGAATCCTCGGCGCGAACTGGTTTCAGGTGTTCTGGCGCGTCGTGCTGCCGCTGACCCGCGAGGGGCTGGTGATCGGCGGCACGCTCGTCTTCACCGGCTCGCTGACGGCCTACATCACGCCGGCGATTCTCGGCGGCGCCAAGGTCTTGATGCTGGAGACGCTTCTCTATCAGCGCGTCACGGTCGCGAACGACTACGTCTCCGCTTCGGTCATCGCCATGATCCTGATCGTGATGAGCTTCTCCGCCAACGTCCTGCTGAAACGCATGGCGGAAGCGAGGGCGAGGCGATGAACCGCCGTCTCGCCAGCTGGACGATCCTCGGCCTGACCCTCGCCTTCCTGATCGGGCCGTTCCTGATCATCATCGCGGCGGCGCTCTCGGCCGGAAACAACCTCGCCTTTCCGCCGCAGGGGTTCTCCTTCAAGTGGGTGGTGAAGGTGTTCGAGATCGAGAGCTTCCGGATGAGCTTCGGGGTGTCGATGTTCCTCGCGGTCTTCGGCACCCTGGCGGCGCTGGCCCTCGGCGTGCCCGCGGCCTACGGCCTGACGCGATACCGCGTGCCCGGCGGCGAGACCGTCCGCCTGCTGCTTTCCTCCCCGATCGTCGTCCCAGGCATCATCGTCGGGCTGGCCCTGCTGCGCTACCTGGTGATCCCGACCGGCGTGACGGTCCTGACGGCGCTGTTTCTCGCCCATTCCGCCCTGGTCCTGCCCTATGCGGTGCGCGTCGTCGCGGCGTCGATGGAAAACCTCCGCACGGACATCGAGGAAGCCGCCATGCTCCTCGGCTGCACCCGCGCCGGGGCGTTCGCGCGGGTGGTGCTGCCCAATATCCGGGGCGGCGTGCTGGCCGCGTTCATCCTCGGCTTCATCACCAGCTTCAACCAGGTGCCGGTGTCGCTGTTCCTGTCCGGCCCCGGGGTCCGCACCCTGCCCATCGACATGATCGCCTACATGGAGATCAACTACGATCCCTCGATCGCCGCGCTTTCCGCCCTGCTCGCCTTCCTGTCCGTCGCCATCGTGTTCGCGGCGGAGCGGTTTCTCGGATTCTCGCGCTATGTCTGACTACGTCGCCCTGAACGCGCTGACGCTCGCCTACGGCAAGACCGTCGCGGTCGAGGCGCTGACGCTCGGCATTCGCAAGGGGGAGCTCGTCGCCCTCCTGGGCCCCTCCGGCTGCGGGAAGAGCACCACCATGCGGGCGGTCGCCGGCCTTCTGGCGCCGCGCTCGGGAACCGTCCGCCTCGACGGGCGCGACGTGACGCGGGTGCCGCCTTCGCGGCGCGGCGTCGGGCTGGTGTTCCAGTCCTACGCCCTGTTTCCCCACCTGACCGTGTTCGAGAACGTCGCCTTCGGCCTGCGGCTGCGCCGCGCTCCGGATCTCGCCGACCGCGTCCGCTCGGGGTTGGCCACCGTCGGCCTCGAGGAGTTCGCCGGACGCGCCCCCGCGGAGCTCTCCGGCGGCCAGCAGCAGCGGCTCGCGCTGGCGCGGTCGCTGGTCATGGAGCCGAAGCTGCTGCTTCTCGACGAGCCGCTCTCGAACCTGGACGCCCGATTGCGCCTCGAGATGCGCGTCGAGCTGCAGCGGGTGCAGCGCGAGACCGGCGTCACCATGGTGTTCGTCACGCACGACCAGTCGGAGGCGCTGGCGCTGGCCGACCGGATCGTGGTGATGCGGGACGGCCGGATCGAACAGGTCGGGACGCCGGAGGAGATCTATTCCCGTCCCGAGACCCGGTTCGTCGCGGATTTCGTCGGGTTCGAGACCATTCTGCCCGAGCCCGACGGTACGGCGCTGGCCTGGCGGCCCGGCGGGGTGCGGCTGGGCACGGGTCCGCATTCCGGGCGCATACGAGGGGCGTCCTTCGCCGGCGAGCGCCGCGAATACGTGATCGACAGCGAGTTCGGCGCGATCAAGGCGGACGTTCCGGCCGCGGATCCTCCCCGGACGCCGGGGGAGACGGTCGCGTTCGACCTCCCCCGCGACGCCGCCGTCCGCCTCGGGAGCGCCGGCTGATGGCGATTTGGGTCGACACCGACATGGGGGCGGACGACCTGTTCGCCGTGCTCATGGTCATGCGGGAGGCGGAGGTCGCAGGCATGTCCCTCTGCTTCGGCGTCGCGCGAATGGAGCAGGCGCGGAAGAACGCGTCCGGCGCCAGCGCCGCGTTCGGATGGAGCGTTCCGGTTTATGCGGGCGCGCAACGGGCCCTGTTCGGCGGCGTCCATACGGCGGAACGGATCTTGGGGCCGACCGGAATGCGAAGCCGGGGCCGTACGCTTCCCGAGGCCCCGGACGTCGTCCGCGAATATGCCGTGGACGCGATGGCCGAATGGCTCGAGGGGGAGGAAGACGCCGAGTTTCTCGCGCTGGGTCCGCTGACCAATCTCGCTCTCCTCTTGCTGACGCGCGAGGACCTGGCGGCGCGGATCGGGCGGATTACGTGGATGGGCGGCGGGATCGCGCGCGGCAATCACACCGAGTGGGCCGAGTTCAACGCCTTTGCGGACCCGGAGGCGCTTTCCGTCCTGCTCGCGCACGGGGCGCCGCTCAGGATGGTCGACCTGGACGCCTGCCGCCAGGTGGAGGTCGACGAGGACGACGTGGCGGCGCTTCGCTCGCGCGCCGGCGGCGCGTCCGGCCTTCTCGCCGATCTCCTCGGCGGCTACGTGGACGTCGCCCGGCGGCGCGGTCGCGACTCGATGGCGCTCTACGATCCGGTCGCGGCGGCGGCGGTCTTGCGCCCGGAATGGTTTCGCATGGCTCCCGCGCGGGTGGAGGTGGCGGAGTTCTATCGCGAGAAGCGGGGACAGACGACCGTCGAGACCGGTCGCGTCGAAGACGCAAACGCGGAGACGGTCGCCTCGCTGGACGCCGCGAAGGTGAAGCGCCTGTGTCTCTCTGCCCTCCAGGAGGCGGGATGATCGAGCCTGCCGACCTGAGTTGTCCGCAGTTGCGCGACCGGGCCGTCGCGGCCGCGCGGGGAGACGCGTCCTTCGACCTCTTGATCGCCGGGGGATCGGTCGCGGATCCGGCGCTCGGCGAAATCCGCCGCGCAGACGTCGGCGTAGTCGGCCCGTTGATCGCCTCCGTCCACGCGCCCGCAAACCGGCGCGACGCGGCGGAGACGCTGGACGCGACCGGCCTGACCGTCGCGCCGGGGCTGATCGACGCGCATATGCATATCGAGAGCTCGATGGTGACGCCGGCGACCTACGCCGCCGCCGCGGTGCCGCGCGGCGTCTCGACCGCGGTGTGGGACCCGCACGAATTCGCCAACGTCGCGGGGCTTGCCGGCATGGAATACGCGCTGGCGGCGTCGGCCGCGACGCCGATGCGCATACTCGTGCTGGCGCCCTCCTGCGTCCCGTCGGCGCCCGGATACGAAACGGCGGGGGCGGACTTCGGGGGAGCGACGATCGAGGCGCTGCTCGGGCGCGAGGAGATCTGCGGTCTGGCGGAGGTGATGGACATGGCCGGCGTCGTCGGGCGCCAGCCGCGGATGCGGGAGATCGTCCAGGCCGGGCTCCGGTCCGGGAAGCCGGTCTTCGGTCATGCGCGCGGGCTGACGGGGCGCCGTCTGCAAGCCTACGCGGCTTCCGGCGTCGCCTCGGACCACGAACTCACCTCCGCGAGCGACCTCCTGGAGAAGCTCCGCGCCGGCCTGACGCTGGAGATCCGCGGCTCCCATCCCCATCTCTTGCCGGAATTCGTCGAGGCGCTCGGCGGGCTGGCGCAGTTTCCTCCGACCGTGACGCTGTGCACGGACGACGTCTTCCCCGACGACCTCGACGAGTCGGGCGGCCTGGACGCGGTGTTGCGAGCGCTGGTCCGGTGCGGCCTTCCGGGGATTCGGGCACTGCAGGCGGCGACGCTCAACGCCGCCTTCCGGCTCGGCCGGCGCGACCTCGGCCGGGTCGCGCCCGGATGCCGTGCGGATCTGGTTCTCTTCCGCGATCTGGTCGGGTTCGAGGCGGCGCAGGTGTTTCTCGGCGGTCGTGTGCCCGACTTTGGCGGCGCGAAGCCCGTGCCGTCTCTGGCGGCGTCGGCGCGGCTGCCCGAATTGATATCGGAACGGTTCGAAGTCGCCGCCCGCGGCCCGGTCGCGCGGGTCGCGGTAATCGAGGAGCCGCGGTTCACCCGCTGGGGCGAGCGACGGATGGCGGTTCGCGAAGGCGTCGTGTCGCCGCCGGCGGACGCGCTGCGCATGGCGGCGATCCATCGCCACGGCCAGGCTCCGCCGGAGGTCCGGCTCGGGTTTCTGACCGGGTGGGGCCGGTGGAACGGGGCCTTCGCCACGACGGTCAGCCACGACAGTCACAATCTGACGGTGTTCGGGAGCACGCCGGCCGAAATGGCGGCGGCGGCGAACGCCGTTCTCGGCGCCGGAGGCGGCATGGCGGCCGTGCAACAGGGCGCGGTCCTCGCCCTTCTCCCCCTGCCCGTGGCGGGGCTGGTCTCCGAGGCGCCGCTGTCGGAGGTCGCCGCCGGGTTCGCCTCCGTCCGGCGTGCCATGGACGGCGTGGTCGACTGGAAGCCCCCGAACCGGGTGTTCAAGGCGCTGGTCGGGGCGTCGCTGGCCTGCAATCCCGGCCCCCGGCTTACGGATCTCGGAATCGCAGACCCGCTCGCCGGGCGGCTGGCACCGTCGCCGGTAATCGAGGACGGGCTATCGGGCTGACGACTCGCTGCCGGCTGCCAGCGCCTCGCCGATCACGCGCGTCGCGGCCGACACGCCGCCTGCGCCGACCGGCGCCTCCATCGCTTGCAAGGCCGCCTCGACGGTCGCGAGGGTTCCCAGAACGGTCGGCGGGTTCAGGTGCCCCATGTGGCCGATGCGGAACGCGCTGCCGATCGCTTCGCCGAGTCCGACTCCGAGGGTCAGCCCCGCGTCCCGCTCGCAAATCTCCCGCAGTCTCTCCGCGTCGACGGTTCCGGTCCGGATCGTCGTCGTCGAGTCGGAGCGGTGGCGGGGATTGCGGACGTTGAACGACAGGCCTTCCGGCGTCGACCAGGCGTCGACGGCCGCCCGCACGGCGTCCGCGAACGCCCTGTGCCGCCTCCAGATATTTTCCAGGCCCTCCTCGAAGATCATGTCCAGCGCTTCGCGCATTGCGTAGACGTGCTGGATCGGCGGGGTGCCGCAATAGCGGAGATAATGCGCACCGCCTTCGGCACGGGGCGTCCAGTCCCAGTACGGCGTTCGCATTCCGGCCGTCCGGTGGGCGTCCATGGCCCTGGAATTGGCCCAGACAAAGCCGAGTCCGGGCGGGACCATCAGGCCCTTCTGACTGCCGCCGACGGTGACGTCCACGCCCCATGCGTCCATTTCGAAGGGCACGCATCCGAGCGAGGCGATGGCGTCGACCATGAAGAGCGCGGGGTGGTTTGCCGCGTCGATCGCCTGCCGGATCGCGGCGACGTCGTTCCACACGCCGGAAGCGGTATCCACCTGCACGACGAGGATCGCCCTGATCTCCCCGGCGGAATCCCGTCGAAGCCGGTCTTCGACCGCGTTCGGGTCGACCGGATCTCGCGGGTCGCAGGGAAGCGTCTCGACCCTGGCGCCGAGCGTCTCCGCCTGCTCGCCCCAGCCTATCGCGAACCGGCCGGACTCCAGGACAAGCACCCGGTCGCCGGCGGAGAGCGTGTTGGCGAGCGCCATTTCCCAGGCGCCGTGTCCGTTCGCGATCGCCACGAAGGCGTGGCCGTCCGTCTTCGCGATTGCGGGCAGGTCCCGGAACACCGACTCGCTCACGTCCACGAGTTCGCCTTCGTAGATGTTCGGCATCGCCCTGTGCATGGCGCGGAGGACGCGATCCGGCATGATCGACGGTCCGGGGATGGAGGTCAGGCGGCGACCGTGACTGAGATTCATGCGTCGGGATTCCTTGCGGCAGGCGCGGACGAACAGGAAGACGATCCCATGGTAGTTGCATCGGCTCCCTGCGGAAGAGCCGCGCCGCTTGGCCGTGCAGAGGCGATTCGCGGGGAAGTCCGGCGGAACGGTCGCGGACATGCGGAAACCCGGGCGCGTCGAGTTCGCCGGGTGTCTGGGGGGGGGCGACATTCGAATTGTCGCAATGCGGCACTGGGGCAAGCCGCCTATAATTGTCGGCCGTATCGACAGGTCCGGGGGTGGCGGCATGGCCCAACGTTCGACGCTTCCGGGAGCGGGCGCCCCGGACTCGCTCTGGGACGGCCTCCGGTCCGACGCGCGGGAACTTCTGGCGCGCGAACCGGTCATGTCGGGCCTCGTTTCGACTGCGGTTATCGACCAGCCGACGCTGGAATGCGCTCTGGCCTACCGGATGGCGTACAAGCTCGCGGGGCCGGAGATGAGCGCCATCGCCCTTCGGGACGTGTTCGCCATGGCCATGAACCTTTCGGACGACATCGGCGCCGGCGCCCGCGCCGACCTGGTCGCGGTACGCGAGCGAGATCCCGCCTGCCGGAGCTACCTGCAGCCTCTCCTGTATTTCAAGGGGTTTCTGGCCACGCAGGCCGCGCGGGCGGCGCACGCGCTTTGGCACGCAGGCCGGCAGGAACTGGCGCTCTTCGTCCAGATGCGCGTCGCGGAAGTGTTTGCCCTGGACATCCATCCGGCAGCGAAGCTGGGCCGGGGAATCATGCTGGATCACGGCACGGGGATCGTGATCGGCGAGACGGCCGCAGTCGGAGACGGGGTCTCGATGCTGCACGGCGTCACGCTGGGCGGGAGCGGCAAGGAGACCGGCGACCGGCATCCGAAGATCGGCAACGACGTGCTGATCGGGGCCGGAGCTTCCATTCTCGGCAACATCCGGGTCGGCGATTCGAGCCGGGTGGGGGCCGGATCCGTCGTGTTGCATCCGGTGCCGCCGAATACGACGGTTGCCGGGGTTCCCGCGCGAATCGTGGGCGACGCCGGCGGTTCGAGCCCGGCTACCCGAATGGACCACCGGATTCCGCTGGACGAGTTGCGATTCCTCGGGGAGAACATCTGACGGCGCCGGCCCGGGACAGTTCCCGAGTTGCAGCAGCAGGAAGCCGGAGCCGTCGCGGACGTTCGCCTCCTGCGTCTGCCGACGCTCCGCGATGGGCAAGTCGATGGGCGAGGGGGCGCGCAGACGTCGGGATCGTCGCAACCGCCTTGCGGAATCTGACGCGTCGCCTCTTGCCAGGCGATCGCCGGGCAGTCCCGGCCGGACCGCACGGGTCGGAGAGGTTCGGCAGGTCCTCCGCGGGATTGGGAGCGGCAGGCCCGAGCGTTCGGTCGGCGCTCCGTGAGGCCGCGCAGCCGGAACGCGCAAGCGGGTTCGGCCCGGATGCGGACGTCGGCTGCAGTTCGGCGCCGTCCCCGCAGGATCGCGTCGCCGTCCGGGGAACGGTTCGTCGGCGCAGGGAGCGCCGTCCGGTGCGCGGGGCGGCGTCTCGAATCTGTCTGCCTCTCACGGCCGCCAGCCGGCGCAACGACATTGCGGCCGATCCCGCCGGCTATTTGGCCTGGCGCAACGCTTTCTCGTGGGCCTCGCCTCTCGCCACCGCTTCCCGCAGCCGGATTCGCTGGTTTCGGTCGGCGTCCGGCGCAGCCTCCTGCCCGAGAAGCCGCTTCATGCAGTCGATGTCCGCGGCATACTCCGCCAGGCGGCGCCCGTAGGAGTTGCGGTTCTTTCGGCAAACCAGCCGATGCGGGCTTCCTTTCCGCAAGGTGTGACACTGGATGTCCAGATTGTCGTGCTTGATCAGGCGTTCCAGGTGCCACCGAGTGTCCGCGGGAGCCGGAAACTCCTTCTCGTTCGCGTTCGGATCGTCGCAAAATGCCTGTAACTCCTTGCAGCACCTCGTCAGGGTCCAACTTCGGTTCGTGCCGTCGCCTTCCCGTTTCGACTGGGTGACGACTCTGACCCGCGCATCGATCCGCCAGTCGGACGGTTCCTCTGGCGGAAACTCGCTCCGGTCGAGCAGTCGTTCGGCGGCGTGAGATCGGAGCGACCCGCGCAACCGTCCCAGTTCAGGGGTCTTGCCCTCGGTCGCCTCCAAGGCTTCGGGTAACGCACGACAGGGATCCAGCGGCGACCCGCCTCCGCCCTCGGACGAGACAGACTCGGCCCATTCGTCGTTGAGGGACGGCAGGTTCAGCCGCCTGGCCAGGAACAACAAGGCGGTCACGCTTTCGCCGGTCAACGCCTCTCCGCCCGGCGACTTCGGAACGTCGTCGTCCTCGAGCGCCTTGTCCGCCTTCAGGATTAGCCGGAAACAATTTGCAAGGGATTCGTTCCATTCCGCACCGTCAGAGCCTCCGGTGGCGCGGTCGATATCGGAGAGAAGGACGATGACCTCGTTTCGTTCTCGCCGAAACGAGGTCTCGACCACGGTCTCGAGCAGGCCGCCCGCAGTCGATGCGCCCAGGGCGACGAGTGCCTCGCCAAACTTGCGGTTGATGCCGGGATCGTAATTCGGCACCACGAATTCTTCCACGAATCGCTTCAGAAGGCCGGCAGGATCGATGCGCAGCAATTCTTCGACGAATTTCTCTGTCGGCTTGTGCATGTCGAATCTCAGAGCGCGGGAGTCGAAGCGCAGCCACAGATCGAGCAGCCGCTCTGCCTGTCGAAACGCGAACTCACGGTCTGCGAACGCGTGCAGTGTCCCGAGAAAGCCTACCGCAGCACCCAGGCTCGTTGCGGCGAGGACGTCGATCGCGCGCTCCCTGGGCCACAGGACGAGCGCACCCAGCCGATAGCGTCGCTCGACCGTTCCCCCGTCGTTGCCGGTGGGCGGATCGAATTCTTGCTCGTCGTAGTCCAGGCCCCAGAGATGGCTTGCGGGAACGATCTCATTCACGGTAGCGGAAAGGGTGCCGATCTCAGGGGCCGTCCCGTCGCTCGCTACCCAACCCTTCAGGTAGCGGCTCTCCTCGAATATCTGTTCCTCGTCGAACCCGGGTTCGCCGTCCGAATAGTAGTAGTCCGGCGAACTGAACTGATCGATCTGCAGTACTGACGCCAGGATCACGAAGCCTGCCCGGTCCGCCGCATTGCACAGGGTCGATGCCACGGCCTCGTCGATATTCTTCAGCGCGTCGAACGACAGGCCCGCTTCGCTGTAACCGTGTTCCAGGACCCAGATCAACTTGTCCGGTATTGCGATCCCTTCCGGTTCCCCTTCGTTGCCGTGCTGGATTCGATTCCGTCGAGACTCGGCCGAATCGGTCGCCGGATCGAGCCGGTCGCGCAAACGCAGCGCTTCCTCGTGAGTCGTAAGCCAGTCCGCAATCCGATCCGTCGTCCGGGAATGGTCGGGAGCCGTTATCGGAACGTTCTGCGACGACCGGATGAGGTTGAACACCAGCGAAACCCGATGGCCGTCGGTTACCGGCCGGACTTCGTGCTCGCAATCGGCGTAGAACGCGGCGCAGGACAGTTCCGACGGATCCTCTACGCGCAGGTCGATCCGGGTCTCCGAACCGCGATGACGAACCAGGAGTTCGCCGCCCCTGCGCGCAACCGGCAAGGAGATCACCAGCGTCGCGACCATTCCGTCCGATTTCTCGGTGTCGCGGTGCGGCGCAAAGAAGCCCTCCTTCTCGTAGATCAGGAACTTGTGCAGTTCGGCCGACAGGCTTCCGGGCGGGCATCCGAGACCCTCGCACGAGTCGGCGAGAATCCTCTCGAAGGTATCGGGCCAGCCCTTGCCGCCGAGAGACACGTCCTGAGGCGCGATCTGCCAGGTGTCCCGTACGGATCGGTCGAGAACCGTCTCTTCGCCCCGGCCGAAGGGCGCGCGCTCCGCATGGTCGATCAGCGCGTCCAGCGTCGCCTTCGGGATCGGAAACGGCACGACGCCTACCCCCGATACGGTCAACAGGGGCGGCGGGCAGGTAATCCGGCTCTCGAAGCAGTAGGATCCCGGCCGGTCGACCGACGCGATCAAGTCGGCCAGCGGCCGCAGATACGAGTTTTCGCGAATTTCCAGTCCAGTCATATTGCGTTCCGCCTTTCTCCGAACCTGCCGCCAAACGCAGCCTCGGTTGCGGCTTCCGGGACCGGCATCGACAGGATCATGCGCGATTCGAGGCAACCGTCGATTCGCGGCTGACCGGGAACCGGAAGGCTCCGTTCGAAGAAGCCGGAATTTTCAGACCGCGCGCCATTATACCGCTTTTCCACCTCTCCGCGACCGCTTGAGGCCGCGAGATCCTCCTTCGCGTCACTGGCTCTCGGGGAGCGGTATCGAAATTACTGTCCGCAAGGGCATAGGTCGGCTCGGGAGATTCCCGAACGTCTGCGGTGAACGAGAGACTGAGTGCTGGTGCGCCTCGAGAACTAGGCGGCAGTTTCGGTCCGGGAAACTCGCACGTTCTTGCCGGTTCCCGAAAGAGGGGGCTCTCGGCGACGCACCGGAATCCGGTGCGGATTCAGGTCGCCGCAGGCGGCGCGGACGCCCGGGTAACCTCCTCCCGATCGAGCGCGTGTGTGACCGAGGTCCTGCGGAACGCGCTTCCGGGAGGCGTTGTGCGTCAATTCCTCGAACGCGGACAGGTGATGCGATCCATTCGCAAGTCGACGATACGAGGGTCGAGTTCCGATCCCGAGCCGGCGAACTCTCATTGGCTGCCGTGGCCGGGAAGAGAGGAGCGACGCCCCTCGAGCCGTCGGACGGTTGCGTGGCGATCGCCCAGGGAGACCCGCGAGTCGCCGAGCCGCACGGCCGCTACGTTCAGCGAAATTGCGTCAACAACCGGCGCTCGCGAGGCTCCGAATTCTCGGCGGTTCAATTTCTCGCGGGCGAGAACGGGCGTCGTCGGGTCGCGCAACCGCGTACGCCCGCCGAATGGTCGATCAAGGGACTCTACCAGCCTGTCCGTTACACAACCGCAACCGACGATGGCGGGGTTCGTAGAGCCGGCTGGCGATACCACACGTCAGTCGCGCAGCTCCGCAGTTGTCGCCAGCCGGGCGTGTCTCGCGAGGCGTGTCTCGCGAATTGGTCATGGGGGACGATCCGCCGGCGCCGAAATTCTTGGCGATTCGGATTCGATCCCTCCGACGCTCCACTCCGGCGGATCGACGCAGCGGCCGGAGATGCCGATCTTGCCATGAACGCGATCTACGCTGCGTCCCCGACGTCAAGGCGGGCGTCGGTCGCGCGAGCGCGGCGCCGAGATGTCGAATCCTGCGATTCCTGGCAGCGGAGGGCTCTCGGCAGCGGAAGATCGCCTGTGTCTTCTACGCGGATCGGTCCGGTGCGACGTGAAGGGCATACCGTCACCGCAAGACATGCGTCTCGAGCGAGTCGGACTTCAGGCGGGGCTGAGGAACGGAGGAACGGGGACGGCGTTTCAGAGTCGAATCAGAACTCCCAGAAAGGTCACCGCACCCGCCAGAAGCGCTGCGGTGGCCAGCAGTTGCAGGTTGTCCCATGCGGCGCTCTCCCTCTCCGCACGAATGATCGCTGTCACCATACTGCATTCCGCACGAGCGATAGATTTCTCCAGCCCCTTCATTCGGCCGCCCAAGTCCTCCTTCAGCTGCGTCAGCTCGATCTTGTACTCTGCGCGTTCGGTCTCCATTGGTTGCTCACATTCGGCAGGCTTGACGGCACAGTGCCAATAATCTCAGCCCTCTATTCAATTCATGGCATGCAGGATAACACGGGGCCGGAGTCGTTGCCATGCTTTCGCTGAGTGTCTGTACGAAGGCATTCGCAGGGTGGTTCGGCCTGATGCGTCCGGCGACGGAGGTCGCTGCCCGAAGACTAGCAGGCTTACTCGCCCCAGGTCTGTGCCGCTACGCTGCGCAAGACGCTGCGCCAGGCGACATGCCCCGGTTCCAGCAGTGCGAATTCCTGTTCCTTCGGCGGCCGGGGCCGGATGCGTCTCACCGTCGAGGAGTGGACACGCCTTGTCATCGCGACTACCGCGCTCCACTGCCGACGGAACGAACCTTCGCCCCGGCGCTGTGCCGCACCGGAGCCGGTGCATCGTGGATTCTTGGGGTCCGCCTCACGGATGACGGGCTCGACCACATCACGATCAGTGTGCGAAACATGAAGCGTGGAAGCGAGCACTACCGGGAAATCCCGATCCGATGGCTTCCGGTGCGCTCCCACTTTGGGCCCGCGCACTCCCCACACCGGACGATCACCAAGTCTTGGTCGAGACATCAGCCTTTCCACTCTAATATCGTGAGTCGGGAAGCGGCAGCGAGTCTCTCGAGGTGACTCGAGGGATTCGATGGGGCGCGACAGGATTCGCCTTCCGCCCGCCGCCTCGGCAGCTCCCCGGAGCACTCTATCCGACGGAGCAAGCGAACCGAACTCTGCGTACGGACCTCGGCGGGACGAAACCCGGTCGTGATTTCTAGGCCGCTCCTCACCTCAGACGCAGGGAGTGGTCGTAACCTTCAAGTGCTATCAGTTGACGGAACCGCTCTCGCGACACGAGGATAGACTGGTCGGCTTGCGAATAGACGTCGGGACGTCTATAGGGGTGTCAGACGTGCCGGAGAATCTTCATGACCAGCTTACCGAAACACTCTCCGGGTATTGTGCGCGACGCGGTTGTCGCTTGTCTGGGCTCAGCCCGTGGAGAGGTGAGCGTATCCGAAATCAGGCGGTATGTCGAAACACGAATCGGTGAAGTTCCGGCATCGTCCGTGCGGTCCTACCTCAGGCTACGCCCGGACATGTTTGAGAGGACAGGACACGGCCGATATCGACTCAGGGCGGGGCCAGTCTCTGCCGGGGAGCGCGTGGCCAAGCGTTCCGGACCTCAGAGCGCTCCTGTCTTTCTTCGAGGTCGGGCGGCGCTCTATCAGGACGACTGCTTTCACTGGCTTGAGCGTCAGGAGGAGCAAAGCTTCCACGCGGTCGTCACCGATCCGCCCTATGGCTTGGTCGAGTACTCTGAGGTCGAACAGCGCAAGCTGCGATCCGGGAGGGGCGGTGTTTGGCGGCTACCGCCGTCGTTCGATGGTCACCGGCGGTCACCGCTTCCACGCTTCACGACGCTGGCTTCGGCAGACTTGATCTTCATGCGCGAATTCTTCCGACGGTTCGGGCGGAGCGTACTCCGCGTTATTGTTCCCGGTGCGCATGTCTTTGTGGCCTCGAACCCACTCGTCACACATATCGTTGCATCCGGACTTGCGGAAGCCGGCCTGGAGAGTCGCGGAATGATTTTCAGGCTCGTCATGACTATGCGTGGCGGAGACCGTCCGAAAAACGCCCACAAAGAGTTTGAGAACGTAACCGTGATGCCGCGCTCCATGGCCGAGCCCTGGCTCTTGTTCCGTAAGCCGATCGAAGGGAGAGTGCAGGACAACCTTCGAAAATGGGGAACTGGCGGCTTGCGTCGGCTGTCTGAGCACAAGCCCTTCGGTGACGTGATCAGGTCTCACCCCACCCGGTCGTCCGAACGGCGTCTGGCGCCGCACCCGTCGCTGAAGCCGCAAGCGTTTCTCCGCCAGTTGGTGCGCGCCGCATTGCCGATGGAGGAAGGAGTCATCCTTGATCCCTTCGCGGGATCGGGATCTACGCTGGCAGCAGCCAATCACCTCGGATACAAGAGCGTCGGAGTCGAAGTGTCGGCCGAATACATTGAACTCGCAAGGAAAGCGTTGCCAAGGCTGGAGAAGATCAAGTGTCCAGATATATCCAGTTCCTGCGGAGCTTTTGAATGCCGTGTCTGTCAAGGGTAGCGGTTCGCGTACCGAGTTCGCCACGAGGGTTTCGCCGAAAGTCGTCAACGGTGACGTGTCCAAGGTATACTTCGGTGAATTTCATTGGAGCGCGGGCTGCCGCAGGCTCCGTCGTGCTGTCCACTGTATAGACGAATACGCACATGTGTTGTTCGCGTGCGCCATGCGTATCGACCGCACCTCCTGCCTTGCGAGTACTCTTGACCTCGACGCCTTCTACTCCGGACTTTGCCGCATTATCGGGATAGATGCCATTGACGACCAGGTCCGGGTGGCCGTTATGGTAGCGGTTTTCGACGAGCACGCGTGAATGACGCGCCATGCTTGCAGTAATCATGTCCGAGAGCAGTCCCGACATCGCCGCCGGTCGCAGCATGTCGTCCAATCGCTTTTGTCCACTGTTTGACAGGTACGTGTTCACATCGAAGAAGAAATCGTAGACGTCCTGCATGACGAGTCCGAAGTCCTCCAAACGGAGCAAGTACGGCATTTTCGCTTGACGATTGTACTTGGTGGGGTCGGGATACTGGCGAACTACGGTCATGCCTCACTCCAGTTAATGGCTGTGGCATCGCAACGATGACTCAAGTCGACCAAGACGACCGGAACCGCTTAATTATCCAATTGGTGTTGCCCGAAAGGATCCAAGTCGTTGGCCATGCCTTGAACCGTGACTGCTCGTCGCCACTGTAGACCACCGATCACACCAAGGCAACAAGCCTAAAATCTCGACAGCGTCCCGGCGCACGAGACGTGCTGGCTTGCTGGTCTTTCGGAAGTCGTGTTGCAGTCGCCGCGCGGATCGTATGCCAGCCGCTGCCCGGCGGAATGGGGCTGCGTTCGCTCGTTGCTGACGTGAACCCCTTTCCGGGACGTTGACGCGCACAGTAGGCGTTGCGAGGGTCGACCCTCGCCGAGAACATGGCAAGGACAAGCAAGGTGCCCTTGGAGGTGCCTGCGCGGACGACGCCCGACCGCTCGGTCCCGGATCGCCGGCGAGTTGTCGACAGTCTCCGGATCCGTCCCAACTGCGGAGTCTTGGGCTTCCGGCGAGGCGCCGGGGTCGTTGCGGGTCAGACCGCCATCATGGCCGGATCTTCGACGTAGCGGCGGAACGCCGCCAGAAAACGCGCTCCCAAGGCTCCGTCGATGGCCCGATGGTCGACGGACAACGTCGCGGTCATCAGCGTCGCGACGGCCAGTCCGTCGTCCCGCGCCACCGGGCGGCGCTCGCCGGCGCCGAGCGCCAGGATCGATCCGTGCGGCGGATTGATCACCGCGTCGAAATTCCGTATCCCGAACATCCCCAGATTCGAGATCGCCATCGCTCCGCCCTGATACTCCTCGGGCGCGAGTTTCCGCTCCCGCGCGCGCGACGCGAGTTCCTTCATCTCCCTCGAGAGCGCGGCGATCGGTTTCGTGTCTGCGCGTCGCAGAACCGGCGTGAACAACCCGCCCTCTATGGCGACCGCGACGGCCACGTCGACGACGTTGAAGCGGAGAATCCGGTCCGAGGCGAAAGCCACGTTGCAGTCGGGAACGTCCCGCAGCGCCAGCGCCGCGGCCTTGATGCAGTAGTCGTTGACGGAGAGCTTGACGCCGCTGTCGGCAAGGGACGCGTTGGCACGGCTGCGGGCGGCGAGCAGCGCGTCGACCTCCACGTCGACCGTGAGATAGAAGTGCGGAATCGTCTGCTTGGCTTCCGTCAGTCGCGCGGCGATGATGCGCCGCATCGCGTCGAGCGGAATCTCCTCGTAGGTCTCGCCGCCGTAGAGCGCCTTCACCGCGTCCGCCCCGGCCGATACGGGTAGCGCGGGAGCGGGCGCCTCCCGCGCGGCGCTCGACAACGCTTTCTCGACGTCGCGCTTGACGATTCTACCGTGCGGTCCGGTTCCGGAAAGGGACGCGAGATCGAGGTTCGCCGCCTTTGCCATCCTGCGCGCCAGCGGAGACGAAAAAATCCGCGTCTCCGACCGGGAGGCGGTCTGGGCGGGAGCGGCCGGCGGTTCCCGCGCCGCAGCCGGTTCGGGCGGGGCGGACGCAGCCGGCTTCGGTTCGTCGTCGACCGCTCCGGCCGGTTCCGCCGCTGCCGGCGCCGCCGCGGCTTCCGGATCCTCGCCTTCCTCCAGCAGGATCGCGATCGGCGTGTTTACCCGTACGCCTTCGGTTCCCTCGGCCACCAGAATGCGGCCGAGCACGCCTTCGTCGACCGCTTCCACTTCCATGGTCGCCTTGTCCGTCTCGATCTCGGCCACCACGTCGCCGGAACGTACCTCGGCGCCCTCCGCGATCAGCCAACGCGAAAGCGTTCCCTCCTCCATGGTCGGAGAGAGGGCGGGCATCAGAATGGAAACGGTCACGACGGATCCTCAGTCGCGGTAGCAAACCGCACGAGCCGCGGACACCACTTCGGCGACGTTGGGCAGCGCGAGCTTCTCGAGATTGGCGGCGTAGGGCATGGGCACGTCCCGACCGGTGACCCGCAAGACGGGCGCGTCGAGGTGGTCGAACGCCTCGCTCATCAGCGTGGCGGCGATTTCGGATCCGATCGAGCACACGGGCCAGCCCTCTTCCACGGTGACGCAGCGGTTCGTCTTCCGGACCGAGGAGACCACCGACTCGGTGTCCATGGGACGCAGCGTGCGAAGATCGACGATCTCCGCTTCCAGCCCGTGTTCCGCAGCCAACACGCCGGCGGCCTCTTCCGCGTAGCGCATGCCGATGCCGAAGGAGACCAGCGTCACGTCGCTGCCGGCGCGGGCGATTCGCGCCTCCCCGAGCGGAACGCGCCAGTCCTCCGCCACCGGCACGTCGAACGTCGCTCCGTACAGGATCTCGTTCTCCAGGAACACCACCGGGTTCGGATCCTCGATGGCGGAGCGGAGAAGTCCCTTGGCGTCGGAGGCGGTGTAGGGCTGGACGACCCTGAGCCCGGGAATCTGCGCATAGAGGGTCGCAAAGTCCTGGCTGTGTTGCGCGGCGACGCGTGCGGCGGCGCCGTTCGGTCCGCGAAACACGATCGGGCATCCCATCTGTCCGCCGGACATGTACAAGGTCTTGGCGGCAGAGTTGATAATGTGGTCGACCGCTTGCAGGGCGAAGTTGAAGGTCATGAACTCGACAATCGGGCGCAGCCCCGCAAAGGCGGCGCCGACGCCGAGCCCGGTGAATCCGTATTCGGTGATGGGCGTGTCGATGACCCGACGGGCGCCGAATTCCTCCAGGAGGCCCTGGGTGACCTTGTAGGCGCCCTGGTATTCGGCGACCTCCTCGCCCATCACGAAGACCGAGTCGTCCGCGCGCATCGCTTCCGCCATGGCGTCGCGGAGCGCCTCCCGCACGGTCTTCGGAGCCGAGGGCAGGGACTCCGCGTCCGGCCCCTGGACCTTGCGGGGCGCCGCCGCTTCCGGACGGGACGGCGGAGCCGCACTCGACGGCGCCGGCGCGGCGGCTGCGGCGGGCGGCTCAGGCTGCGCCGGCTCGTCGCCCTCGAGCGACGCGGCGTCCTCGCCGTCCGCGAGCAGCATCGCGATGCGGGTGTTGACCTTCACCCCCTCTGTCCCGGACGGGACCAGAATGCGGCCGACCACGCCGTCGTCGACGGCTTCGACTTCCATCGTCGCCTTGTCGGTCTCGATTTCGGCGATCACGTCGCCGGAGCGAACCTGCGCGCCTTCCTCCACCAGCCACCGGGCGAGGCTTCCTTCCTCCATGGTCGGCGACAAGGCGGGCATCAGTACCGGAACGGGCATGGCGGAACTCCTGAAGTCAGAGGACGATGTCCGTCCAGAGCGCTTCCGGCTCCGGTTCCGGGCTGGTCTGGGCGAATTCGGCCGCGTCGTTCACGACGGCGCGAACTTCCTTGTCGATCTCCCGGAACGCCGACTCGTCGGCGATGCCGGCGTCGACGATACGGTCCCGGCACCGGTCGATGGGATCCTGCTCTTCCCGCACTTTCTTGACCTCTTCCCGCGTGCGGTACTTGGCCGGATCGGACATCGAGTGCCCGCGATAGCGATAGGTCTTCATCTCCAGGATGTACGGCCCGTCGCCGGCGCGGCAATGCTCGACTGCGCGCTCGCCCGCCCGCTGCACGGCCACCACGTCCATTCCGTCGACCAGCTCGCCCCGGATTCCGAAGGCGGTTCCGCGCGTGTAGAGATCCTGGGTGGACGAAGCGCGCCGGACTGCGGTTCCCATTGCGTACTGGTTGTTCTCGATCACGTACACCACCGGGAGCGTCCACACGGACGCGATATTGAAACTCTCGAACACCTGACCCTGGTTCGCCGCGCCGTCGCCGAAATAGGTCAGGCAGACGCGGTCGGTTCCGCGATACTTCGCCGCGAAGGCGAGCCCGGTTCCGAGCGGGGCGGAGGCGCCGACGATGCCGTGCCCGCCGTAGAACCCGACTTCGGCGCTGAACATGTGCATGGAGCCGCCCTTGCCGCGGGAGTAGCCCCCGACCCGTCCGGTCAACTCGGCCATGACCCCGCGCGGGTCCATGCCGCAGGCGAGCATGTGGCCGTGGTCCCGGTAGGTGGTGATGACGGAGTCGCCTTCCCCGATCGCGGCCTGCATTCCGACGACGACGGATTCCTGGCCGATATAGAGGTGGCAGAAGCCGCCGATCAACCCCATTCCGTAGAGCTGTCCGGCCTTTTCCTCGAAGCGCCGGATCATCAGCATGGAACGGTACTGCGCGAGAAGGTCGATGCCGCCCGCGTCAAGTTCCGTCGGTGCCGCAGGCGGTTCGGGGTCCGCCTCTTGCGCCGATGCGGAGCGCTTCTTCCTGGGTGCCGCCAAGGTCCAGTCCTTTCTCTGCCGAACGCCGGGTTCTACTCTGTCCGTCCGGCGCTCGCAAGCGAATCCCGCAGGAAGCGAACCGGGTTCGGCTCGGCCTCCGGGATCAGTAGTCCGCGGTTCCGGGGGAGATCAGAATCAACTCGTCCGCGCGGGCGTAACCGAGTTCCGCGCGGGCCCGCTCGTCCAGGAGGTCGAGGTCGATGGAATGGCGACTGAGGCGCATGGTCCGATCCTCTAGTTCCTGGCGTCGCGCGCGCACCTCCGCCAGGCTCTTTTCGAGAATCGCGACTTCCATCTCCCGTTCCTGGAGAACGAGATACCCGTCGCCGCCCCAGATCGCCGCATGAACGAAATAGCCGATCGCTAGGGACGCCGGAAGCACGGGCGCAAGAAAGGACACCCAGATCAACACGCGTCTCACGACTTTCACCCGATCCCGTTTCGGTTCGCGCAACCGCGCCCGATCCGCCGGGCGCAGCGGGGCCGATTCTACGGAAACGGACCGGATGCGCAAATCGACCGGAGTCGGCGACGGCGACGGCGCACGAAGCGCGCCCCGTCTGCCGTAGCGCTCTCCGGTCGCGCCGTTGCCGCTGTCCCGGTCTACGAAGGGTCCGGCGCCGGCTCGGCCGGCCACGTGTCGCCGATTCGGTAACCGGACGGCCAGGGGTCGCGTCGGTCCAGCATCAGTTGAGAGGTTCCGGTCAACCAGGCGCGCCCCGATACCGACGGCAGGATCGCGGGACGCCCGCCCACGCTGGCGGCTGCCTCGATCCGGCAGTCGAACGCGGAGTCGAGGATCGACACGCCGCGAAAGCGCTCGCCGATCTCGAGCGCGCCCTTCGCGTGCAGTACGGCCATCCGGGCCGAACAACCGGTTCCGGTCGGGCTTCGGTCGATCTTGCCCGGTCGGATCGCGACGGCGTTACGTCCGGTCGCCACGCCGTCCGCACGGGTGAGCGGCGCGGCGAACTGGCAGAAGGAGACGTGATTCCATTCCCGGTTTTCGGGATGGGCGAAGCCCAGTTGCTCGTTGGCGGCGCGCGTGACGCGGACGCCGCAGGCGGCGAGATCCCGCGCTTCGTCGGGAGTGAGCGAAAATCCGAGCGCGTCGGCGTCGACGATGACGAAACTGTCGCCGCCGTATGCGGTGTCGACCCGGAGCGTGCCGATTCCCTCGACTTCGAGGGACGCGTCGAGCCGGTCGGCGAACGAGGCGACGTTGTGGATGCGGACCGACTCCACCCGTCCGTCGCGACAGGCCGCATGCGCAACGACCAGTCCCCCCGGCGCCTCGAGGCGAAGCGCGGTCTCGGGTTCGCGCATGGGGAGAATGCCGGTCTCGAGCAGCACGGTCGCCACGCAAATGGCGTTCGAGCCCGACATGGGCGGCGTGTCCTCGGGTTCCATGACGACGAACCCCATGTCGGCGTCCGGGCGCTTCGGGGGAACGAGCAGGTTGACGTGCCGAAAGACGCCGCCCCTCGGCTCGTTCAGCACGAAGCTGCGCAGCGCGCCGTCCTCGGCGACGAACCTCGATTGCTGCCAGAGGGTCTCGCCCGGCGGCGGCGCCACGCCGCCGACGATGACGTCGCCGACTTCGCCTTCCGCGTGGCAACCGACGACGTGGACGATCCGGTCCGACCGCATGGCTCAGCCGGGCGCGCGAGCGTGGGCGAAGGCGTCGATGCCGGGATAGACGGCCGCCTCGCCCAGTTGTTCCTCGATCCGCAGCAACCGGTTGTATTTTGCGAGCCGCTCGGAACGCGCGAGCGAGCCCGTCTTGATCTGACCGACGCCGGAGGCGACGGCGATATCGGCGATGAAGTCGTCCTCCGTCTCCCCGGAACGGTGCGAGATCACGCAGGCGAAGCCCGCCTGCGTCGCGGTCTCGATCGCCTCGAAGGTCTCGGTCAGCGTTCCGATCTGGTTCGGCTTGATCAGGACCGCGTTGCCGGCGGACCGGGCGACTCCCAGCCGGATGCGCTCCGTGTTGGTCACGAAGAGATCGTCGCCGACCAGTTGGCAGCGTTCGCCGACGGATCGGGTAAGCGCCGTCCAGCCGTCCCAGTCGTCCTCGCCGAGGGCGTCCTCGACGGACAGGATCGGGTAGTCGTCGATCAGGGCGCGAAAATACTCCGCCGTCTCTTCGGCGGTGCGTGTCGCGCCCTCGCCCCGGAAGCGATAGAGGCCGTCCTCTACGAGTTCCGTCGCCGCCGCGTCGATGCCCAGAAAGACGTCTTCGCCGAGCCTGTATCCCGCCGCCTCGACGGCGGCGGCGAGATGGTCGATCGCTTCCCGGCTGCCGGCGAGCTCCGGCGCGAATCCGCCCTCGTCGCCGAGCCCGGTCGAGAGCCCGAGGCGCTTCAGTCGCGCCCGGAGCGCGTGCATGACCTCGGCGCCGTAGCGAAGCGACTCACGAAAGCTCGGCGCGCCGGCGGGAAGGATCATGAATTCCTGGAGGTCTACCGCGTTGTCGGCATGGGCGCCCCCGTTCAGGAGGTTCATCATCGGCACCGGCAACCGCGGCTCGGCGTCCGTCGCCAGGTGACGCCACAGCGGGATTCCGCGGGACTGCGCGCCGGCCCGCGCGGCGGCGAAGGAGACCGCGAGAATTGCGTTCGCCCCGAGCCGGCTCTTGTCGGGGGTCCCGTCGAGATCGATCATGGCGCGGTCGACCGCGCGCTGGTCGGTGGCGTCCAGGCCCTCAACGGCCGCGGCGATCTCGTCTCGCACCGCCCGGACCGCTCCCTCGACCCCCTTGCCGCCGTAGCGGGCGCCGCCGTCCCGCCGCTCCACGGCCTCGTGCATTCCGGTGGAGGCGCCGGAGGGCACCGCCGCACGGCCGCCGGAGCCGTCGGTCAGCCGGACCTCCGCCTCGACGGTCGGGTTGCCGCGGCTGTCGAGTATCTCTCTCGCGTGCGTTCGGGAAATGGTCGACATGGCGGATTCTTCCTGCATCGCTTCGGTGGGCGCCGGCAGGATAAGCCGGCGCCTGCCCGTTCGACAAGGAGGCGTTCAGTCGGACTCCTCGGGGTCGTCGATTCGAACGCCGTAGAGTTCCAGCCGGTGCGCCACGATCCTGTATCCGAGACTCGCGGCGATCCGCTTCTGCAGGGTCTCGATCTCCTCGTTGGCGAACTCGATGACCTCGCCGGTTCGCATGTCGATCAGGTGGTCGTGATGGTCGCGCTCCGCGTCCTCGTAGCGGGTCCGGCCGTCCCGGAAGTCGTGCCGCTCGAGAATCCCGGTCTCCTCGAAGAGACGCAGCGTACGGTACACGGTGGCGATGGAAATCCCGGGCTCGGCGCGTTGCGCGCGACGGAGAACGGTGATCGCGTCCGGGTGGTCCTCGGAGGTCTCCAGCACGTCGGCGATGATCCGCCGCTGCTCGGTCATCCGAAGCCCCTTCAATTCGCATCGTTCCAGAATTCCGTGCATGCGATTCGCCTCTCAGCGTACTGACTGCCGCTCGACCCGCGAAGCGACCTTCGCTTTCCGTCCGACTCTCCGACCCGGACCTGCCGGCTACACCAGGGGGCGCCCGGCCCGCAGGCGCGGCGTCGCCGGCCGCGGCGCGCCAACGGTCCGAGCGAGGAGAGGGCTCCGCCCGAGCGTTGCCCGACCCTCCTTCCGCGATCGCGCCGCGGGGCGGTCAGTCGACGCCGCCGAGCCGGCTCTCGGCCCAGATCGCGACCTGAAGCAATCGGCGATCGTTCTCCGGCGGGCCGACCAGCTGAATGCCGACCGGAAGCCGATTCGGCCCCCGCATGCAGGGAAGGGTAGCGCATGGAGAGCCGGCGAGCGTCCAGAAGCGGTTGAACCGGGGATCGCCGGTGGAGTCGAGCCCGGCCGGCGCCTCTCCGGGATGCGCCGGCGTCAGCAGCGCGTCGAAAACCTGGAGCAAGTCGCGGAGGCGGGCGCGCGCCAGCCCGGCCGTCGCCAGGGCCGCACGGTAGCGGCTTCGCGAAACCTGCCACCCTTCCTCGATTCCGTCGCGAAGCGCGGCGGAGAGCCGATCCCGGCCGGTCCGGGCTTCCGCCGCGAAGGAGCGGGCCATCTCGAAGCGCGCGATCGGGGTTTGGGCCGCCCATGCCTCCTCGAACGGCGCCGGCGTCGGCAATTCCTCGACTTGGGCGCCGCCGTCCCGAAAGCGGTCGGCCGCCCGCTCGAGGGCGGCGAGCGCGACCGCCTCCGTACCGTCCAGGCCCGGGCCCCGGCACACGGCGATTCTGGGTGCGCCGGACATGGCGTCCGCGTAGTCCCCGGGCGGGTCGCCGCTCATGCCGGCGAGCAGGATCGGCAGGTCCAGCGCGGAACGGCAGAAACAGCCGACGGTGTCCAGCGTATCCGACTGCATCTTGACGCCGGCGCGCGGCACGGTTCCCCGGTCCGGCTTCAGTCCCACGACGCCGCAAAAGGCTGCGGGCCGGATCACGGAGCCGTAGGTCTGGGTTCCGAGCGCGGCCGGGACCATCCGGTCGGCGACGGCCGCGGCGGACCCGGAGGAGGAGCCGCCGGGCGTGCGCGTCGGATCGTGGGGATTGGTCGTGACGGTGGGGTGGAAGGTGGCGAGTTCCGTGGTGCGGGTCTTGCCGAGGACGACCGCGCCGGCGTCGCGGAGCAGCGCCACGACGGCCGCGTCCGCGTTCGGCCGGAATCCGTCGTGAATCGGCGTTCCGTATCCGGTCGGCATGTCGGAGGTGTCGATGATGTCCTTGACGCCGACGGGAATGCCGTGGAGCGGGCTTCGGCGGACTTCCCCGTCGCGCTCGCGCGCCGACTCCAGGGCCATGTCGGCGTCCAACCAGGTCCATGCCCGCACGATCGGTTCGCGCCGTTCGATTCTGTCGAGGCAAGCCCGGACGATCGCTTCCGAAGTGACGGAGCCGGAGGCGATCAGCGCGGACAGCCGGTGCACGGGGAGTTCGTTGAGGGGTTCCGATTCCATTGGGGAGAGCCTTGCCGCCTGGAGGGACAGCGACCTCGCCCGGGGGCGGTCTCCGCGGGTCGGCCGGCGCGATTCAGGCGATGAGCCGAAGGGAGGACTCGCCGTAGTCGACCGAGACCAGCTGGCTCACGCCCTGTTCGGCCATCGTAACGCCGTACAGGCGGTCCATCCGGGAGATGGTGATGGCATGGTGGGTGATCACCACGAAGTTGGTGTCGGTGCGCGCCGCGACCTCTTCGAGCATGTCGCAGAAGCGCTGTACGTTGGCGTCGTCGAGCGGCGCGTCCACCTCGTCCAGCACGCATACCGGTGCCGGATTGGTCAGGAACAGGGCAAAGATCAGCGCCAGGGCGGTGAGCGCCTTCTCGCCGCCGGACATCTGGCTCAGCGACAACAGGCGCTTTCCCGGCGGCTGCGCGTAGATCTCGACTCCCGCCTCGAACGGATCCTCGGAATCGATCAGCGCGAGGGACGCCGAGGCTCCGGCGCCGAAGAGCGACTCGAACATCTCGCGAAAATTCCGGTCGACCTCGTCGAACGCGTCCCGAAGCCGCTGCCGGCCCTCCGAATTGATGGTCCGGATCGCCTCGTCGAACTTGCCGAGCGCCGCGGTCAGGTCGTCGCGCTCGGCGCCGATGCCCTGTCGCGACTCCTCGAGCTCCTGCAAATCGGACTCGACCCGCAGGTTGACCGGGCCGATCCGGTCTCGCTCCCGGCGAAACGCCTCGATGCGTCGCTCGTGGTCCTCCGGCACGGCGACGGAATCCGTCTCCAGACCGTGCCGCTCGGCCGCGTCTTCCGGTTCGCATCCGGCCGCCTGGCGCAGCTCCGCCGCGGCTTCGCCGCTCCGCGTCTCGGCGTTGGTCGCGCGCTCTTCCAGCCGGGCGCAGGTTTCGCGCGCCGCCGCCAGCCGGCTTTCCGCCTCTCGCGCTTCCCGGGTCGCCGACTGCAACGCCCGCTCGGCGCCGGCCAGCGCGTCGTCCGTCCGGTCCTTCTCCTTTCGCGCGGAGTCGAGCAGCGACGCAAGCCGTCTCCGCCGTTCGACCAGCGCCGGCCCCTCGCGCGACGCACGCTGGAGGTCCGCTTCGGCGCGCGCGATTCTCTTCTCCACGTCGCCGCACCGCTCGAGCGCGGCCGCCCGGCGCTCGTCCCATCGGGTTCGCTCGACCCGGCGCCGTTCCCGTTCCCGCTCGAGCGTGTCCAGCGCGCTCCGCAGCCGCTCGGCTTCCGCCGACCGCTCCAGAGCGTCCGCGCGCAGGCCCGCGACGTGCGCGCGGGCTTCGGCGATCCGGTCGTCCAGCGAATCGGCCGGCGGCGCGTTCGCCGACTCGTCGTCGAGGGCGTCAATTCTTCCTTCGACGTCCCGCATGGCGGCGACCGCCTTGTCCCGGGCGGCCCGAAGGCCGCCGAGCCTCTCTTCCGCCCGCTCGATCCGGTTCTGCGCGCGGGTGACGGCATGGTCGCGATCGGCCGTCGCCGCTTCCGCCCGCCGCAGCGCGTCTCTCGCCTCGCGGGACGCGGCCGCCTCCGACTCCAGCGCGAGACTTCGGTCGGCGAGCGCCGATTCGGCATCTTCCGCCAGCCCTTCCGCCGCGTCGATCTCGGTCTGCAACAGGCCGATGCGGGTTCGGGCGGCGACCTTCCGCGCGGCTTCGTTGCCGGCCTCGTCGGCGGCGACATGGAGCCCGTCCCAACGCCAGATCTCGCCCGTCTCGCTGACGAGAGTCTGACCGGGACGAAGGCTGCGCTGCAATGCGCCTCCCCGGCCGCTCTCGACCAGCCCGGTGTGCCGCAGGCGGGCTTGCAGCGCAGGGGGCGCTTCCACCAGATCCGACAGCGGCCGGGCCTCCTCGGGAAGCGCGGCCGCGTCGGGAGGCGCGTCCAGGCGGACCCAGCCGCTGGCCGGCGTCGCCGCGTCGGTCTCCGGCAGTTGCAGCCAGTCGCCGAGCAACGCGCCCAGCGCGGTCTCGACCCCCGGACTGGCCTTGATCCGGGACAGGACGGGCTGTCCGCTTCCGCCGGGAAGCGCCAGCACGCCCTCCAGCGCAGCGTATTCGGCCTGGAGGGCGGCAAGCCGCCGCGAGGCTTCGGACAGCGCCGAACGGGCGTCGCGCTCCGCGCGCTCGGCCCGGGCGTGGGATTCCTCCCGGCTCCGGGCGGCGGCGGCGGCCTCCTCGACTTCCCGACGAGACGATTCGCGCACCCGCTCGGCAGCCGCGGCTGCCTCGTCCGCGCGTTCGCGCTCTTCCTGCGCCGCGGCGATGCCGCTGTCGGCAGACCGGAATTCGCCGGCGGCCCGGTCCAGCGCGGCGTCGGCGTCCGACCTTCGCGCCTCGAGTTGCCGGCGCTGTGCGGTCAGGCTCGCCGAGGCGCGGTTCAGCTCGTCGAGCGCCTTCTCCGCTTCCGCGAGCGGCGCCTGGACGGCTGCGGCATGCGCTCTCGCTTCGTCGAGCCTGGTCTGGAGAACGCCGGCGTCCTCGTCGGGTTCCGCCGCTTCGGACAGCCTCGCCAGCGTGTCCACGGCATCCGCGGCCAGCTGCTGTTCGCGCTTTAGATCGGACCGCAGTTGTTCGATGCGGTTACGGTGGCTTCGGGCGTCGCGGTCCGCCGCCTCGATTCGCGACGCCAGGCCCGCTTCCTCGTTCTCGATTCGCGTCAGTGCGGCCGCGGCCTCCTGTTGCGCTCCGCGCAGCGGCAAGAGGCCTTCGTTCCGCTCCTGCTGCGCCGTGCCGGCCGAGGTCGAGGCGGCGAGCGCGCGTGCGGCTTCCGTCGTTGCCGCGGCGAGTTCTCCGGCGATTCGGACCTCGTCGGCGCTTGCCTGGCGCCATCGGCTGAAGGCGAGCAGGATCTCCGCATGACGGAGGCTCTCGGCGATCTTCCGATAGCGGGCCACGCGCCGCGACTCGCGCTTCAGTCCGGCGATTTGGCGGTCGAGGGAAGCGAGCTGTTCGTCGACCGTTTCGAGGTTGCGCACGGTGGCGTTGATCCGGAGTTCCACTTCGTGGCGGCGCTGGTGCAGGCCGGATACCCCGGCCGCGTCTTCGAGGAGCTGCCGGCGGTCGACCGGCCTCGCGTTCACGAGCTCGCCGGCCCGGTTCTGGCGGACGATCGTGCAGGAGCGCGCGCCGCCGCCGGCGTCTCCGAACAGCGTGTGCACGTCCCGGGCCCGCACTTCCCGTCCGTTGATCCGATAGACGGAGCCGGACTTGCGGGCGATGCGCCGGGTGATCTCGATGTCTTCCCCGTTCGCGGGGCGATCGCCGCCGTTCATGGGGACGGCGGGTTCGTCCGGGTCGGCGCGGGGCGCCACGATCAGCGAGACTTCGGCGGTGTTGCGCGCCGGGCGCCGGGCGCCGCCGGCGAAGATCACCTGATCCATTTCGGAGGTTCGTATCGAGGTCGGCGCGCTTTCGCCCATGGCCCAGAGGATCGCCTCGACGATGTTGGACTTGCCGCAGCCGTTGGGCCCGACGATTCCGGTGATTCCGGATCCGATGACCAGATCGGCGGGGTCCGCGAAGGACTTGAACCCGCGCAGCCGGATTTCCTGAAGGCGCAACGACTTACCCTCATCATTGTGGGGGAGGTTTCCCAATTCGCTATATGTGGTCGAATTTCGGGGGCGTGTCAAGCGCTCGGAACCGCTTGAGACCGTCGCCTGGCACTGCGCCGGCGTGCTGTCGCAGTCCGTCGCGAAACCGGGGGTCCCCGGACTCGCATCGGGCTGGACATGCGGTTGCGTCACCGAGGCCGCAGCGGCCTGCGTGCCGTCCTGGAGGCTCGGATCCTCTCCGTCTGTCGCTTCGCGGTCAGGCCGGGACAGCCCGGTTGGACGCAGGGAGCCGGTTCCGAATCGAACTGGAGACCGTCGTACGGCGCGTGAAATCGACGGATCTTCGCTCCGCTGCCGTATCGCGATCGGTTTGCGGCCCCCCGGTCGGGGCAGCCCCTCCGCCCTACGGCAACTCGCCCTCGATGACCTCGGCGATACGTTCGAACCCCACGGCCCCGTTGACGACCTCGTTTCCGATCAGGAAGGTCGGGGTAGACTGGATCTCGTCGATTTCCGCGTTCGCCATCGCGTCGTCGACGAGGCGGATGCCGTACTCCCGGTCCAGCACGCATTCCTTCAGTCTGGCGGTCGGAAACCCGGTCTTGAGAACGGTCTCCACCAGCGCCGTGGCCGGGTCGCTGTCCCGGCCCCATTGTTCCTGCGAACCCAGAATGACGTCGACGAGGTCGTAATACGGACCGGGGCCGCCGCAGCGTGCGACGCGGCCGGCAAGCAGGCCGACCTGGTCGAAATACACCTCACGGGCGATGTAGCGGACCTTGCCGGTGTCGATGTATTCCGACTTCACCTGCGGGAAGGTATTGACGTGGAAGGCGCCGCAATGGGGGCAGGTCGGGGAGTAATACTCGATCATCGTGAGCGGCGCGTCGTCCGAGCCGAGCACGACGTCCTCGAGCGCGTAGCCCCGATCCTCGAGCGGCGGGCTGCCGTCTTCGCTCGTGTCCTGGCCGAGGGCGGCGGGTCCCGCCAGCAGCGAGATCAGGAGAGCGGCGGCGGCGGTGCGGCGTATGGCGGCATGTCTCACGTTGAGGTCCTCCGTAGATGCGATGTCCGTGTCCGGTCCGGTCCCCGGACGGCGGCGTGAAGCTGTTCGAGCGCGGCGCGAAGGTCGGGGTTTCTCACCGTCGCCAGTTGTCGGGCGGAGCGGGGCGAGACGGCCCGATTCGCCGGCGCCGGACCGGCCGTGCGGCGAGCGGGAGGCCGCGCCGACCCGCGCCGCATTGTCTTGCGCCGGTCGTCGTATCCCACCTGGGTGATCCGAATCCGGTCGACGGAGCCGGTGCCGCAGGAAGTGCGGATTCGCTCCAGAATCTCTTTCTCCCGGTGCAGGAACTCGGTGGACCAGGCGTTGTCCGCGTGCACGTGGAGCACGGCGCCCCGCCCGTCATGCCGGAGATGTAGCGGCCGGCAGTGATTCGCCAGGTCGCCGTCCACGATCCTGGCCCACTCGCGGCGAATGCGAATCACGGCAAGAACCTGCGGCGCGAAATTCGCCTGCAGCATGGGTTCGAGAATCCTGCCGGCCGGGCGAAACCCGTACGGAAACCTCGCGTCGTCGGTTCGGGAGGAACGCTGCGCGTTCGGAGATTGCGGCATCGAAGTCCTCTCCCTCCTATGCGTTCCTCGACTGCGTTCCGGCGCCCTCGACGGCGAACGAAACGCCCGATTATACAGGCTGCGTAAGGTTCCGAAGGGTCGGTCGCCGCGATTCGGGTTCTCCGGTTCGGGCACGGATATACGGCAGCCGGGCCGGGAAGCGCTTGCGGGTCTCCGCGTCGATCTCCGGCGGGACGCGGTCCGGGTGCGGAGCCGAGCGCAATTCCCGGGTTCGCTGGCGGGCGCGCTCGTGCACAGGTCCGTGTCCTCCGAACGGCGCCGTTCCAGTGGGGTGCGCCGGTCGGCCAGGGCCAGGTAGAAACGATCCGACTGCATGCTGCCCCGGCTCCGGTCGTGGTCCGGGAAGTGCCCAGGCCCGTCCCGGCAGTCTTCGCGAATCGTCTCCGGGGAAAGCGTGCCCCTGGAGACCTCGATGCTCCGCGCCGCTCGGCGGACGGATCCGACCGTGTCGTTGTCCGCCTCGAAACTCTCCAGCGAGCGGCGGAGCGTCGAGCCGTCCATGCCGGCCGCCCGGTAGATCCGGTTTGCGCCGGCGAGCGCGGACAACGTCTCCGTATACCCCTTTTTGGGCCCGGGCCCGGGCCCGGGCGAAGGTCCGGTCGTTCGACCCGGCACGGGCCGCGGCGGCGGGGAAGCGCTCCCGCTCACCGGATGCGAGGTAATTTCGGCCGCGGCCGTAGAAGGGCGGTCGTTCGCGGGGACGGATACGGGACATAACGCGGAGCGGAGCGTCCTTCGCTGCGTAGCGGCAATGACTGCGGATGCGCCGGCGCGGTCCGCAGCGGCGATCCCGAGGCCGGCCGCGTCCGGCAGAGACTGTGCGGCCTCTGTCGCGCGGACAGCCGCCTTCTGTGCTAGTGCTTGCCATGAGTGGAACCGAATACAGGGACGATGCGGACTTGGCCGCGAAGCTTTCCTCATTGGAGGAACGCATGGAGACCAAGCAAGCAGAATACAAGACCGACGTTGCACATCTGAAGGCTGATTTTGCGCACCTGAAGGCAGACTTTGGAAGCCAATTTGCGGGGCTGGAGAAAGCGATCGCTCGTTCTGAGAAAGAGAATGCGGAGCGGAGCTTTCGGCAACTGCTGGCCACTGCCGCGCTTGTGGGAGGGGCGGTAGCCATTCTGGGAATTCTGATCCGATTCTGAAGAGCCGTCGTCCTGCGGCGAAGAGTCCGCGTTCCGGCCCGAAGCTCTCACGCGCATGGGAGAGGTCCGTTCCGGACTGCGACCCGTGCCATGCGAGATTGCCCTCGGAGACGTTCCGAGACAGAGCGTCACGTCATCAAGTCCGCTGGGAATTCAGACCGGGGTTCGGGAACGCTTTGCGAACCGAGCGGAGCGCATCGGACGGAATCGGGCGGGCGCCGTCGTCGTTCCCAGGGGGCCCGGTCGGGGACCGTCGGGGATCTTCGCCGCTCCGGGCGTCTGCGGGGGCGCTTCAATTCGCGGCGTCTTCGCAGCGTCCGCCGAGCGCCGTCGGCAGGCCCGCCGCGGCGGCAGCGAGCGTCGCGGCAAGACAGGCGTACAACGCGTCCGCGTCGAACCGGATAAAGCCGAACTCGAACGGCGCCTGAAACAGGAGCTCGTACGGAAGTCAAGACAGCGCTCCCGCGCAGAAGAGCTGTAGGGAGGTCTCGAGAGGGTCTGGGCGCCAGAGACATCGCGAGGCGCCCGTTGCGACGGACCGGACGGACACATACGCCCCGTAGTGTGCGATTCCGGGTCGGGCTTGCCGGGTTCGAGCGCGCGGGCCGCGGCGCCGGAGCGGGAAGCGCGCCGGACGGCCCGGGAGCGGCGGCGGAGCCGTCCCGGTTATGCGGTCGCCGAAGTATCCGGCAACCTCACTCGGCCTTTAGCCCAAGGTCCGTCCCGTCCGGCGGTTCTGGCTCTTGCGCTTTTCTCTTGAGAAGCGCCGCCGCGACAAGAACGGGAACGGCCAGCAAAGACGCGCCGGCCGCAGAGAAGAACGGCTCTAGCCACGTGACCGGTATCTCCTGGGCGGTACACGCCGACGGCAGGACGAGCAGCGCAAACGTTGCCCAGGCCGAGCGCCGATACCCCTTGCGCCAGATCCAGCGGCAGGCGAGCGCGAGAGGCAGGCCGAACGGGGCGCTGGGGGCGGCCAACTTGGAAAGTTGGACGATGGTCTGTCCTGCGTCGTAAGCCATAATAATCACGAACCAATCACCCAGGCCGATCACCACCGCCAACAGGAATACGGGAGGAAGCCACAAGAATGCGCATGGGTAGAACAACAACCAGGCGGGCATCTTGAATTCGATAGATTCGGGGAGAGGCATCGCCAGGAACCCATTGCGACGGACCGGCACGGATGCGCATATCGTAGCGAAAGATTCTGGCAACGCCTGCCGGGGCCTCAGCGCGCAAGCCGGGGCGCCGGAGCGGGAAGCGCACCGTACGATCCGGGAGCGTTTGCGGAGCCGTGTCGGCCGTGCGGTCGCCGACGAATCCGGAGACCTCATTCGCCATGCCGAAGCGGATCGGTCCCGCCGGGCGGCGATCGCCCTCGTCTTCGAAGCAGCGCCGCCGCGAGCAGAACGGGAACGGCCGGTATCGACGCGAAGACCGCAATCCCGAGCGGCCCGAGCAGTCCGCCCAACAGGGCGGCCAGCGCCGACGGCGGGACGAGCGCCGCAAACGCCGCCCATGCGGAGCGCCGATACCCCTTGCGCCAGAGCCAGCGGCAGGCGAGCGCGAGAGGCAGGCCGAACGGGGCGACGACGAGCAACTGATGCGCGTGGGCGAGAAAGTCCGCCGGATTGCCGAGCCGGAAGTCGAACCGGACCAGAGCCTGCAGGAGCAGCCCGGCAGGAAGCCAGAGCGTTGCGCCGGCGTAGAACCGGATCCGCTCGAAGAGCCGTCTCCGTCGACGCTCGGCCGTCATGGGGCTCCGTTCGTCGCAATGCGGTCGGCACGGTCGAACCCGGGGCCGAAGCGCCGGCTCGGAAGGGCCGGCGCCGGACCGCGGATTGCGGGATCCCTGCCCTGCGTTCGGCGCTCCCTGCGGCGCGGGTCCGACCCTTCGACCGATGTGCGAGTCCGGCCGGCGGCGGCGTGCGTCGTGCCGGTCATGCGCCTGTCGAAGCGTCGTGCGGGCCTCTCCCGTCTCCGTCGAGCGCCTCTTCCGCGCGTTTCCTCCTCGCCAGGATTCCCGCGACGAACAGGGCCGGAACGGCCGCAGCCGGGGCCAGGATCGCGAAGCCGATCGGAAGGGCGACGGGTATGACGCCGAATCCGCCGCTCAGCGCGAAACTGAACGTCGCGGCGAAGAACGCGCCGAATGCGCCGGCGGCGAGCGAGACCGGAACGAGACTGGCGAACGTCAGCCAGGCGCGGCGCCGATATCGAGGTCCCATGCGCCAGATTCGGCGGCAGACGCGGGCGAGGGGCAGGCCGGCCGGTCCCGTGAGCAAGAGCGACGCGGCGACGTATCGCCACGCGTGGTATTCCGTAAAGTCGTAGGCGGACAACGGCAGGGTGACGAGCAGGAACGGGGCGGGAAGCCAGAGCAGCGAGCCGACATGCCACCGGACCTGGAGGCGTCTCCGGAATGCGGGCGCGGGGTCGGTCACGATGCGCTCCCCGTGTCGATCGGGTCCGCGCCTGCAAGGCGAGTGCGAACGGTCCGCACGGAACGCGCGAACCGCGAACGGCGCGTGCCCGGTGCCGGATCGTACCGGGGACGCGAGCCCGGCGCATCAGGACTTCAGCTTGTATCCGGTGCGGAAGATCCACCAGGTCGCGGTCAGGCACAGGCCGAGGAAGAACAGTATGGCGCCGAGGCTGACCCAGACGTCCACGTCGGCGGAGGAGTAGAAGCTCCAGCGGAATCCGCTGATCAGGTAGAGCACCGGGTTGAACAGCGTGACGGTGCGCCAGAACTCCGGCAGCATTTCGATGGAATAGAAGCTGCCGCCGAGAAACACCATGGGGGTCACCACCAGAAGGGGAATCACCTGCAGCTGCTCGAAATTCTCCGCCCAGATGCCGATCAGGAATCCGAACAGGCTGAAGGTCACGGCGGTCAGGAGCAGGAAGAGGAGCATCACGACCGGGTGCTCGATCCTGACCGGCACGAAGCACCAGGCGGTGAGAAGGATGATCGTCCCGAGGATGAGAGACTTGGTGGTGGCGGCGCCGACATATCCGATGACGATCTCGAAGGAGGAGACCGGCGCGGACAGAAGCTCGAAGATGGTTCCGATGAATTTCGGAAAATAGATGGCGAAGCTGGCGTTGGAGAGGCTCTGCATCATCAGCGTGAGCATCAGCAGTCCCGGCACGATGAAGGCGCCGTAAGACACGCCGTCGATCTCCTGGATGCGGGAGCCGATGGCGCTTCCGAACACCACGAAGTAGAGCGTCGTCGAGACCACCGGCGACAGCACGCTCTGCATCCAGGAGCGCCGCGTGCGAGCCATCTCGTAGCAGTAGATGGCCCAGATCCCGTGGAGGTTCACGCTTCCTTCTCCCGCAACAGCTCCACGAAGATGTCCTCCAGCGAACTCTGGCGGGTAGAGAGGTCCCGGAACCAGATGCCCGCCTCGCGAATGGATCGAAGCAGGCCGGTGATTCCCGTGCTGTCTCCCTGGGTGCTGTAGGTGTAGACGAGCTCGTTGCCGTCGTTCGCGAGCGCCAGTCCCTCGAACCCCGACAGGCTGTCCGGGATCGCGTCCATCGGCACGGAAAGCCGGACGCTCAGCTGCTTGCGGCCGAGCTTCCGCATCAGTGCGGACTTGTCCTCGATCACGATGAGGTCGCCGTGATTGATGACGGCGATGCGGTCGGCCATCAGTTCCGCTTCCTCGATGTAGTGGGTGGTCAGGATGATCGTCGTACCGGCCGCCTTCAGCTCGCGGAGCAACTGCCAGAGGTCCTTGCGCAACTCGACGTCGACGCCGGCCGTCGGTTCGTCGAGGAACAGGATACGCGGTTCGTGGCTGAGCGCCTTGGCGATCAGCAGGCGCCGCTTCATTCCGCCGGAGAGCGACATGATCTTCTCGTTCCGCTTGTCCCACAGGCTGAGCTTGCGCAACGTTTCCTCGATCAGGGCCGGGTCGGGCGGCCGGCCGAACAGGCCGCGCGAGTAGCGGAGGTTCGCCAGCGGGGTCTCGAAGGTGTCGGTCGGCATCTCCTGGGGAACCAGGCCGACCAGCCGGCGGGCTTCCCGGTAGTTGCGGACGATGTCGTGGCCGCCCACGAGCACGCGGCCGCCGGAGGCCGTGACGATCCCGCAGACGATGGAGATCAGGGTCGTCTTGCCGGCGCCGTTCGGCCCGAGCAGGGCGAGAATCTCGCCGTCCCGGATGTCGAGGTCGATCCTGTTCAGCGCCCGGAAGCCGGTGGCGTAGGTCTTGGTGACGCCCTGGACCGAAATGGCTGGCTTCATTGACGCAAATTCCATGCGACGGGGGCTGCGGCGGCCGCGGTTCGGCGTGCGTCCGGCTTATAGCAGCCCGCAGGTCGAAACGGCAGGCGTCGACCGCTCCCGGGAGCGGCCCCGCGGGGCGCCCGGGTCGGGTCGGGGGGCCGGTCGGGAACGCGCGCCTTCCGCCCGGTCCGGGCGGGCGAGGCGGATTCGGGACCGGGGAGCCGTACACGGTTGCCGCGGCCCGCGGCCGAACGGCGGTCCGGGGAGAATCGCCCCCTTGTATTCCCGGCGCAATCTGCGAAGGTGCGGCGGAGTGCGAACAGGAGGAGTCGTTGCCGACACAGCCACGCGCCCGTCGCCGGCAGGGCGGCCGTCGCGGAAACCCCCGGCAGGCGGCGCCGGTCATCGTCCAGCGTCCGTGGAGCCAGCCGGTCTATCCGGACCAGTGGATCGAACCGCTGGACGAGGAGGGAATCCGGCGAATTCACGACGGCGCCATGCGGATGCTCGAGGACGTGGGGCTGGAGATCCATCACGACGAGGCCCTCGCGCTGCTCCGGGACGCCGGCGCGATCGTGGATTTCGACAGCAAGCACGTCCGGATCGGACGCGACATCGTCATGTCGGCGATCGCCCACGCCCCCTCCAGTTTCGATATCGAGCCGCGCAACCCGGACCGGCGCGTCACCATCGGCGGACGCCACATCACGTTCTCGCCGGTCGGAAGCGCGCCGAACGTGCAGGACATCGACCGCGGCCGGCGCACCGGAAACCGGGACGACTACCGGAATCTCATCCGGCTCGGACAGTATATGGACTGCATCCACCTCATCGGCGGCTATCCGGTCGAGCCGATCGACCTGCATCCGGCGGTGCGCCACTTGCACGCGCATATGGACAAGCTGCTGCTCTCCGACAAGATCACCCACGCCTACAGCCTCGGCCGCGAACGGGTCGACGACGTGATGGAGATGGTCCGCATCGGCTCGGGGGTCTCGGAGGACGCGTTTTCGGACGTGGCGCGCATGTTCACCAACATCAACACCAACTCGCCGATGAAGATCGACGGGCCGATGATGGACGGCGCGATGCGCTGCGCCGAGCGCGGCCAGGGCGTGATCGTCACGCCGTTCACGCTGTCGGGCGCCATGGCGCCGATCACCGTCGCCGGCGCCGCGGCGCAGCAGTCCGCGGAGGCCCTCGCGGCGATCGCCGTATGCCAGCTGCTCGCGCCGGGTTCGCGCTGCGTCTACGGCGGGTTCGTCTCCAACGTCGACATGAAGTCGGGCGCGCCCGCGTTCGGTACGCCGGAATACATGCGCGGCGCCCAGATCGGGGGCCAGATGGCCCGCTTCTACGGCTTGCCTTACCGGGCGTCGAACGTGAACGCCGCCAACTGGCCCGACGCGCAGAGCGTGTGGGAATCCGTGTTCGCGCTCTGGGGGGTGATCACCGGCGGGGTGAACGTGGTCTTCCACAGCGCCGGCTGGCTCGAAGGCGGCCTCTCGGCCAGCTACGAGAAATACGTGATCGACACGGAGCTTCTCAACTGGATCATGGCCTATCTCGACCCCGTGGACCTCAGCGAGGACGCGCTCGGCGTCGAGGCGGTGCGCGAGGTCGGCCCGGGCGGGCATTTCTTCGGATGCGCCCACACCCAGGCCCGCTACGAGACCGCGTTTCATGCGCCGTTCCTGAGCGACTGGCGCAACTTCGAGACCTGGCAGGAGGACGGCGCCGTCGACGCGACCCGGCGCGCCAACGCCATCTGGAAGAAGATCCTGCGGGAGTTCGAGCCGCCGCCGCTCGATCCGGGGATTCGCGAGGAGCTGGAAGCGTTCGTCGCCCGGCGCGAGGAGGAAGGCGGCGCGCCGACCGATTTCTGAGCCGGGCGGCGCGCGCGCCGTCAACCGGGGGAGCCGTCCATGCAGTCTCACGCGGAAGTCGTCGTCGTCGGCGGCGGGGTGGTGGGGTGTTCCGTCCTCTTCCATCTCGCGAAGAAGGGGTGCCGGGACGCGCTCCTGATCGAACGCGACGAGCTGACCTGCGGCTCCTCGTGGCACGCGGCCGGCGGCATGCACATGCTGAACGGCGACCCGAACGTCGCCGGCCTGCAGAAATACACCATCGAGGTGATGGAGGAGATCGAACGGCTGTCGGGGCAGAGTTGCGGCGTGCACCGCACCGGCGCCGTCCTGCTCGCGGGTACCGAGGATCGCCTCGACTGGTTGCGGATGCTGGCCGCGCGGGGCCGGTTTCACGGGGCGGACCAGCGCATCATCGACCTCGAGGAAGCGCGGGAACTGCTTCCGATCATGGACCCGTCGCATTTCGTCGGGGCGCTCCACGACCCGCTGACCTCGCATGTCGACCCGTCGGGCGTCACCCGCGCCTACGCCAAGGCGGCACAGGTCCTCGGCGCCTCGACGGTCTTGCGCAACCGGGTGGTCGAGACGGTGCCGCGCGCCGACGGCGGCTGGGACGTGGTCACCGAACACGGCACCGTGAACGCGCGTCACGTGGTCAACGCCGGCGGCCTGTGGGCGCGCGAAGTCGGACGCATGGCGGGGCTCGAACTGCCGGTGCTCGCCATGGAGCATCACTACATCCTGACCGACACCATGCCGGAGGTGGTCGAGCACCAGGCGCGAACCGGCCGGGAGATCATTCACGCGACCGACTTCTCGGGCGAGATGTACATGCGCCAGGAGCGGGACGGCATGCTGCTCGGCACCTACGAGCGCGCCTGCGTCCCGTGGGCCGAACGAGAGACCCCCTGGGACTTCGGGCCGGAATTGCTGCCGCCGGACCTGGACCGGATCATGCCTTCGCTGGAAGTCGCCTTCCGGCACTTTCCGCCGTTCGCCGAGGTCGGCATCCGGGAGATGATCAACGGCCCCTTCACCTTCGCGCCGGACGGCAATCCGCTGGTCGGCCCCGTGCGCGGACTTCCGGGCTACTGGGTCGCGGCCGGCGTGATGGCGGGGTTCTCGCAGGGCGGCGGGGTCGGCTGGGCTCTCGCCAACTGGATCCTGGACGGGGATCCGGGGGAGGACGTCTGGGGGATGGACGTCGCCCGCTACGGCGACTGGGCCGGGATGGCCTACACCAACGCCAAGGTTCGGGAGAACTACTCGCGCCGGTTCCGGATCCGGTATCCGAACGAGGAGCTGCCGGCGGGGCGTCCGCTGCGCACGACGCCGATCTACGACCTGCTGCGGGAGGCGGGCGCGGTCATGGGGGAGGCGGCCGGCGTCGAGACGCCGCTCTGGTACGCGCCGGAGGGGGTCGAGGACGTCTTCTCCTTCCGCCGGTCGACCGACTTCGACCATGTGGGCGCCGAGTGCCGCGCCGTGCGGGAGGGGGTCGGCCTCGCCGAGATTTCCGGCTTCGCCAAATACGAGGTGATCGGCGACGGCGCCCGCGGGTGGCTCGACCGGGTGCTGGCCGGGCGGATGCCGAACGAGGGGCGCATGACGCTGACGCCGATGCTCGATCCGAGGGGACGGGTCATCGGAGACTTCACGACGGCGAATCTCGGGCAGGAACGGTACTTCGTCGTCGGGTCCGGCGCGGCGGAGAACTACCACATGCGCTGGTTCCGCGATCAGGACCCGTCGGGCGCCGGGGCGCATCTGCATGCCTGGGGCCTCGCCTATACCGGACTGGCGCTGGCCGGTCCGTCCTCCCGGGCCGTGCTGGAGCGCCTCGCCGGCGTCGACCTTCCGAACGACGAGTTCCGGTTCATGGACATCCGCGTCCTCGACCTCGGCATGGTCCGGTGCCGCGTCGGCCGGGTGAGCTACACCGGCGATCTCGGCTACGAGATCTGGTGTCCGGCGGAGTATCAGCGGACCCTCTACCGGAGCGTCCTGGAGGCGGGCGCCGAATACGGAATCCGGCATTTCGGAGGCCGGGCCCTGAACGGATTGCGTCTCGAGAAGGGATTCGGTTCCTGGGCGACCGAGTACCGGCCGGTATACGGACCGGCGGAGACCGGACTCGACCGGTTCGTGGCCTGGAACAAGAATGCGGATTTCGTCGGCCGGGCGGCGGCGAACGAGGAGCGGGAGCGGGGCGGCACGGTCCGGCTCCGTACCTTCGTGGTGGAGGCGGAGGACACGGACGTGCTCGGCGACGAGCCGATCTGGCGCGGCGGGCGCATCGTAGGTCGGGTGACCTCGGGAGGCTACGCACACGCTTCCGGCTGCTCCGTCGCGCTCGGCTACGTGCCGAAGGAACTGGCCGAGGTCGAGGAAGGCTGGTCGATCGAAATCGTCGACAGGAAATGCACCGCGGCGTTGCGAACGGAGCCTCTCTTCGACCCGCACGGAGCCCGAATGCGCGGGTGAGACCGAATGGCGTCCGGGCGTTCCTCAGCGCCGACGGCGGTCGTCCGGTCCGGCGAGGAGCGGCGCAGGGTGTATTTCCCGGATCGACGCGGCGCCCTGCGGGGTGGAAGAAAGCGTAGTGCGTCGACGGCGAATCGGCCCGTGCGACGCGGCGCTCGAGGGGTCGGCCGGCAGGCTCGCACGATGTCTGCGGTCGGGAGCCTATACGCGACGCAGGGTCGGTCGGTCCGGGGATCGGCGGGTTGCCCGCGCGACCCGGCCCGGTCACGGCGGCCGAGGTACACCGGGAGCGATCCGAGCGCGCGGGCGTCGCCGGGCGCGGACGAAGCTCGGGAGGCCGATTCGCCCGATCTCGGCGGATGCCCTGACCGCCGTCGAATCGGAGCGAGAGTCTCGACAGATCCCGTTGTCTGCAAGGAAAGCGGGTCGGAGCGAAGGCGTAGTATCGGCCCGAAACTATTGGTATAATTGATGTCCGCCAATGCCTGTATTGGTACGGGAAATTCCGGTTTCGATGTAGTTTCGGCGTGCGTATGTACCGAGAAATCGTGGAGATGGAATCGCGGTGCGGCGACGCACCGCCGGACCGGCCGTCTCTCCCCTCGCCCTCGGATCGGCACTCGACGGCCCGATTTCCCGCTTCGGCAGGGGTTGCACGTTCGGAATGTAAGCACTATGTAATAACGTCGCGCCGTCGATCCCGCGGCGCCGGACGGAATTCGATTCGGGTTGCGCCAATGAACGGAAAACTGATTCGGATCGGAAATTCGCGCGGCGTCCGAATTCCCAAGGTCATGATCGAGGAAGCGTGCCTGACCGAGAACGTCACGCTCAGGGTCGTCGACACGGGGATACTGATCGAACCCGCAGCGGCGCCCCGGGAGGGGTGGGCCGACGCGGCGCGGGACCTGGCCGGGTCGGCTTTCGACGAACCCGTCGATCCCCCGCCTCCGGTTCGCGAAGACCGTTCCGATTGGACCTGGGGATGATCGTTTCGCAGCGATCGCTGGAATTCGGGCCGACCCGCATCGGGGCCGTATCGGGTCCGGGCGCGGGCTTCCCGGTTCGGGGCGAAGTCTGGCTCCTGCAGACGCATGCGCTCAAGGACGACTGGTTGCGGCGGCGCAGGCGGGACGACCGGCATTGCCTGGTCGTGTCGCCGGACGAGCTGAACAAGCATCTCAAGACCGTCCTCGTCGCGCCGCTGACCTCGGTCGGCAAGAATTACCCGTTCCGGGTGCACTGCACCTTCCAGCACCGGCGCGGTTTGGTCGTGCTCGACCAGATCGCCGTCGTCGACCGCATCCATCTCGTTTCGCGCGTCGGGATCCTTTCCCCTGCGACGCTGAACAAGGTATTGAAAACCCTTCAGGAAATGTTTGTGTTGTAACCATGACCGATATCAATTTCGAAACCTCAGATACGGTAACCCGCAGTGGGCGAAGCCGCCGGGTCGGCGGCGACAGCCTGCGAGCTTTCGCCGTTCCCTACGCCACGCGCCTCAGGCTGTCCCGCCAGCGCCTCGGCCTCTCGATGCGCGGCCTTGCGGCCCGTCTCGATCCGAAGGTCAGCATCCAGGCGATCGGAAAATACGAGACCGGCGCGATGAAGCCGTCGGAGCCGGTATTCCGCAGCCTGCAGAGCAATCTGCAGGTGCCGGAGGAGTTCCTCACCAACGGGGCGGTCGCGTTCATGCAGGCCGAGGACGTCGGCACCTGGCCGCGGGTGCTGAAGCAGGAGATCGGCGCGCTCGAGTTCCTGCTGTTGCAGGGGATCGAGTACCGGCTCGCGGTCGAGCCGACCCGGCCGACCGATCCCTTCGCCCCGCTGGAAAAGGCGGACGCGACCCGGCTCAGCGAAATCGACGCGTTTGCCGACGCGCTCCGTTCGACCTGGCAGGTCGGCTCCGGGGCCGTGAACAGCGTGCGGGATCTGATGGAGGTCCACGGAATCCATGTCGTGGACGGCGACCTTCCGGAATTGTTCGGCGGATCCGCATACCGCGCCGTGCTCCGGGAACCCGGCGGCTCGGTCACGGCGGTGCTCCTGACCGCGAGAACCTGCCTGGAACACAAGCGGATGGTATTGGCCAGCGAGCTCGGACGGCGACTCGTCGCGTGGCCGAAAGAGAACCGGATCGCCTCCAGGCGGGCGTGGCGTCGTTTCGGCGGCGCGTTTCTCGTGCCGGCCGACGACCTTCGCGGTCTGGTCGGATCCCGCCGGACCTGGATTTCCCGGCGCGAGATCCTGGATCTCAAGGCGCATTACGGCGTTCCGGCGACGGTCCTGATCCGGCGTCTCAGGGAGACCGGAATTCTTCGCCGAAGCGACTTCGACCGCGCGATCGCCGACACCGTCCGCTCCTGGCAATACAACGAACCGGAGCCGGGGGCGGCCGGAGACGCGAAGGAGCGGGGCGGGTTCGTGCGCAACGTATGGAAGGCGTTCGCCGAGGGGCGGATCTCGGCCGACCAGGCAGCCGGCTTCCTGGGCAGGTCGAAGGAAGACGTGATCGCGGAGTCGGAGGCGTTCGGCCTGCCCGGGTCGTCCGAATCCTGAACCGTCCTCGCCCGCAAGGCGTTCGCGCGGGCGCCGATTCGAGGGATCGGCCTCCTTGACGCGCTCGAACGCCATGGAGCCTTCCCGGAGCGGCGACAGGAAGCGCGAACCGGGGGGCTGCGGCGTCCCGGAGCGCCGGAAGAAGGGTTCCGCTCGCTTCCTTCGGTTTGCGACGGTCATGTCGGGGTAGGGCGGGTGCCGCCCGGGCGTGCGCTCCGCCGCCGCGCGATCGGCGCCGCTCACCTGGCGCGACGAAAGGCGAACCGGCTCGGGGCGCCCTATGTCTGGCTGCTCGCCGTCGTCGTCGGATGCGCGGTCGGACTTGCCTCCGTCGCGTTCCGGGACGCGCTCGACTGGGTCCAGACCTTCGCCTACGGGGCGGACGACTCGACCATCGTCATGCGGCTCGCGACCGCGCCCTGGTGGTTGTTCTTTGCCGTTCCCGCCGGGGCCGGGCTGGTCGTCGGACTCCTGATCCAGTTCGGAATTGCCGGCGGACGGCCGCTCGGCATCGCGGACGTGATCCGAGCCCGCGATCTCGATCGCGGCCGGGTCAACCTGCGGGAGGGGCTGGTGACCGCGGTCGTCGCCGTCGTCTCGCTCGGCGGCGGCGCGAGCACGGGTCGGGAGGGACCCGTCGTCCACCTCGGCGCCACCGTCTCCAGCGCCGTCTCGCAAGCGCTTCGACTGGGCGCGGGACATGCGCGCACCCTGCTCGGCTGTGCGGCGGCGGCCGGCGTGTCGGCGCTGTTCAACGCCCCGATCGCCGGCACGCTGTTCGCGCTGGAAGTGGTGCTCGGCGCGTATTCCATCCGCGCCTTCGCGCCGATCGTGGTCGCCAGCGTATGCGGCACCCTCGTCAACCGGTCCCTGGTCGGCGACTTTCCGGCCTTCGCCGTTCCGGCGCAGGAAATGGCCACGCTCTGGCAACTGCCGCTGTTCGCGGTGCTGGGCGCGCTCGCGGCCTTCGTCGCGGTCGTTCTCTCGCGGATCATCTTCGCCGCCGACCGCATCGGCGACCGGGCGCAGTCCCGGCTCCGCCTGCCGCTCTTCCTTCGTCCGGCGATCGCCGGCCTCGCGCTGGGCACGCTCGGCCTCGCCGTCCCGGAGATCGTCGGCGTGGGTTACTCGGCCACAAACACGGCGCTGTACGGCAGCTACGCGGCCGGCGCGGCGCTCCTGATCGTGGCAGCCAAGATCCTGGCGGTTGCGGTATCGGTCGCCGGGCGATTCGGCGGCGGCCTGTTCTCCCCTTCGCTCATGCTCGGCGCGTTGCTCGGGGCGGCCTTCGGCGACGTGCTCGTCTTCCACCTGCACTGGGCCGTGCTGCCCGACATCGGCCTCTTCGCGCTGGCCGGAATGGGCGCGCTGTCGGCCGTGATGCTGGGCGCGCCCATCTCCACGACCCTGATCGTGTTCGAGTTGACCGGCGACTACCGGACGGCGCTGGCTGTGATGGCGGCGGTGTCGGTCGCGACGGTGCTCGCGCAGCGGCATCTGCGGCGAAGCTTCTTCTACGAACAGCTGGAGCGTGCCGGAATACCCCTCTCCGGCGGGCGGCACGACTACGCGCTTCGCCGCACCCCGGTGGCCCGGATCATGGACGCGCCGTCGGGCGCGGACGAGGAGGCGAAGTGCCGGGAACTCCTGCATGCCGGGATCGCGGTCGCGCCGGACGACAATCTGGCCACCGTTCTCGAACGTACGGTGGAGCGCGGGATCGACTTCCTCCCGGTGGTCGGGGGCGGGGGAGAGTTGCTCGGCGTCGCGCATCGCTCGGACGCCCTGGCGTCGTACAGCCGGTCGCTCCAGGAGGAGTACGCCGAGCAACACGACTGAGCGCGGCCCCGCGCGGCCGTCTTGATGCGAGCGCGCGGTTTCCGTAGCCTGCTTCGGGCCGCGAAGCCGTGCGGCGCAGGACGGGGAGCGAGCCGACTTGCCCTTCTTCAACCCGATCGTACGCGGCCTGCCGGCGACGACGCCGTTCGTGGGGCCGGAAGCGATCGAGCGTCGGACCGGATCGGCCTTCCGGGTTCGCGTCGGAGCCAACGAGAGCGCCTTCGGCGTCTCGCCGAACGCCGCGCAGGCGATGTCCGACGCGATACGGCGGGCCGCCTGGTACGGCGATCCGGAATCCCACGACTTGCGCGCCGCGCTCGCCGCGCGCCACCGGGTCGCCATGGACGAGCTGTGCGTCGGCGAGGGGATCGACGCCCTGCTCGGCGTCGCCGTTCGCATGCTGAGCGAGCCGGGCTCGGCGGTGGTGACGTCCCGCGGCGCGTATCCCACCTTCGCCTATCACGTGGCCGGATACGGGGCGCGGCTGGAGGCCGTCCCCTACCGGGAGGATCGCGAGGATCCCTACGCGCTGCTCGAACGCGCGCGGGACTCGAGGGCCACGCTGGTCTATCTGGCCAATCCCGACAATCCGATGGGCACCTGGCACGACGCCGGGCGAGTCCGGTCCGTGCTGGGCGACATGCCGAAGGGTGCGGTCCTCGTCCTGGACGAGGCCTATCTCGATTTCGCGCCGCCGGAGGCGGATTGGCCGATGGATCCGTCCGACCCCCGGATCCTGCGGATGCGGACGTTTTCCAAGGCGCACGGAATGGCCGGGGCGCGCATCGGCTATTGCGTCGGCCACCGGAGCCTGATCGAGGGGATGAACAAGATCCGCAACCATTTCGGCGTCAACCGGATCGCGCAGGCGGGCGCGCTGGCGTCGCTGCAAGACGAGGCGTTTCTGGCGTCGGTCGTGCGACGGGTGGATGCGGGGCGCAGGGAATACTACCGGATGGCGCGGGAGCTGGGCCTCGCCGCGATCCCCTCGGCGGCGAATTTCGTCGCCGTCGACGTGGGCGGCCCGCGCCGCGCGCGTGCGCTGCTGACGGAGCTCGAGAAGCGGGGCGTGTTCGTGCGCATGCCAGGCGCGCCGCCGCTCGACCGGTGTATCCGGATCACCGTCGGAACCGGCGCCGAGCGCGCAGCCCTGCGGGACGTTCTCCCGGAGGCGCTACAGGCGGCGGATTCGGCGACGGCGGACGGCTCTCCGTGAACACCCAGGCGCATCTCCTGATCGGCGCGGCCCTGCTCGGGCGCCGGAACATGCCGGTGCGCAACGCGGCGGCGGTCGCCGGCAGCCTGTTTCCGGACCTCAGCATGTTCGTCATGGTGGCGTGGCAGGGCTGGGTGGTGGGCCGCACCGGCCAGCAGATCTTTCGGGAAGACTATTACTCGCCGTTCTGGCAGGAAGTGTTCGCGATCTCGAACTCGCTGGTGTTGTTCGCCGTTCTCGCCGCCGTCGGCGCATGGTTGCGGCGCCCGTGGCTTCTGGTCTTCGCTCTGGCCGCCCTGCTGCATGTCCTGAGCGACGTTCCGCTCCACGTCGACGACGGGCATCCGCCGTTCTGGCCGTTCTCCGACTGGATCTTCGAGAGTCCCTGGTCGTACTGGGACAAGCGCTACGGCGCCGGCGTCGTCGCGCCGGTCGAATTCGCCCTGGCGAGCGCGGCGGCTGTCTGGCTCTTCCTGCGGCACCGGAACTGGTGGTTGCGCGTCGGGATCCTGGCGCTGCTGGCCACGGAAGCGCTGTTCGCGCTGGGAGGGGAGTGGCTCTATGGCTGAGGCATCGGCGCCGGCCGGCGGTCCGCCGGTCTACGTGGAGTTCCTGAACCGGGAGGACGTTCGCGCGCTGGCGCTGGACGACGAGGAGATCCTCGACGCGGTCGAGCGTTCCCTCGCCCTGCAGGGAAGGGGCGAGACGGTCAACGGCGACCGGACGCATCTCCACCCGAGGGCGGGCGTCGAGGGGCATTTCAACGTGCTGCGGGGCTGGCTCGGCGCCGACCTGAACGTGGCCGGCGTGAAGACGGTGGGCGACTTCTACGACAATTACCGTGAGGGACGCCCCTCGGAATACGCGGTGCTGACGCTGTTCGACCCGCGCTCCGGCGCCCCGGTGGCGCTGATCGAGGCCTCGGGGATCACCGACATGCGCACCGGAGCGGTGACCGCGGTCGGCGCGAAGCGTCTCGCCCGGCGCGACTCCCGCATCCTCGGACATATCGGCGCGCGGGGCTCTTCCTACTGGAACGTCCGCCTCTTGAACCGGCTGTTCGATTTCGAGGAAATCCGGGTCCATTCCCGCCGTCCGGAGAGCCGCAACGCCTTCGCGGCGCAGCTGGAGGAGGATCTCGGAAGGCCCGTCCGGGTCACGGAGGACTGGCGAAGTTGCGTCGAGGGGGCGGACATCGTGGTCGAGGCCTCGCGCCTCGCCGAGCCCGAGCCGCTGTTGCGGACGGAGTGGATTTCCGCCGGCACGCTGGTGGTTCCCTACGGCACCAAGAGCGCGCTCGAAGACGATCTCACGTCGATCATGGACAAGATCGTCATGGACGACTGGACCCAGGCCGGGAACGGCCCGCTCGGCGCGCTGCGGCGCCATGTGGATCTGGGGTATCTGACCCGGGACACCCTGCATGCCGAGCTCGGGGAAATCGTCGCGGGCTCGAAGCCGGGGCGGGAGTCGGATTCGGAAACGATCCTGTTCTGGCATCGCGGCATGGCGCTCTCGGACATCGCGCTCGGCCAGGCGATGCGCGAGAAGGCGGCGCGGCTCGGAATCGGACAGCGATTGCGGCTCTACTGAGCCGAAGCGGACCGGGTGCGGCACGGGGTTGCCGCGCGGGCGAGGACGGGCACCGCGTGTTGACACGGTTCTCCGCATGACTGACACTCCGCCGCCGGAGAAGCGGGGATGGCGGGGCGATGGCGGACCGGGGTTCGGAGTTCGACTACGTAATCGTCGGCGCGGGAACGGCCGGCTGCGTCCTGGCCAGCCGGTTGAGCGAGGATCCGGACACGACGGTGCTCGTGCTGGAGGCGGGCGGGCAGGATCGGAGCGTCCTGTTTCACTGGCCCGCGGGATTCGCGCGGATGACCAAGGGGATCGCCAGCTGGGGCTGGTCCACCGTTCCGCAGAAGCACATGAACGGCAGGGAGCTCTGGTACACCCAGGCGAAGGTGATCGGCGGCGGCAGCACGATCAACGCCCAAGTGTACACGCGCGGCAACCGGAAGGACTACGACGCGTGGTCCGACGAGTTCGGTTGCGAGGGCTGGAGCTACCGGGAGATTCTGCCGTATTTCAAGCGGTGCGAGCACAACGAGCGTTTCGCGGACGACTACCACGGCAGCGGCGGCCCGATCGGGGTGTCGATGCCCCGGGGCGCGCTTCCCGTTTGCGACGCCTTCATTCGCGCGGCGCAGGAATACGGCATTCCGTACAATCCCGACTTCAACGGCCGGGTGCAGGCCGGGGTCGGTTTCTACCAGTTGACGCAACGCGACGCGCGCAGGTCCTCCGCGGCGACCGGATACCTGCGCCCGGCGGAGCGGCGGCCCAACCTGACCGTTCTGGACGAGACGGTCACCACGCGGATCCTGGTGGAGCGCGGCCGCGCCGTCGGCGTGGAGGCCGAGCGGGGCGGCGCACGGCAATCCTTTCGCGCGCGCCGCGAGGTCCTGGTCGCGTCCGGCGCGATCGGATCGCCGCGACTCCTCCTGCTCTCCGGGATCGGCGCCGCCGACCGGCTCCGCGCCCTCGGGATCGAGGTCGTGCACGACCTGCCGGGTGTCGGGGAGAATCTGCAGGACCACCTCGATCTCTGCGCGATCGCGGAATGCACCGGCCCGCACAGCTACGACCGGGTCCAGCGTTTCGACCGGGTCGTTCTCGCCGGGCTGCAATACCGGCTCTTCCGGACCGGACCCGTGACGTCCTCGTTGTTCGAGACCGGCGCGTTCTGGTACGCCGACGATTCGGCCCGGTCGCCGGACATGCAGTTCCATTTCGGGCAGGGCTCCGGCATCGAGAAGGGCATCGCGTCGGTCGAGGGCTGCGGGATCACGCTCAACAGCGCCCTGATGCGGCCGGATTCCCGCGGAACCGTTCGCTTGGCCTCCGCCGATCCCAAGGCCGCGCCGCTGATCGACCCGAATTACTGGGCCGAGCCGGCGGATTGCGAGCGGTCGCTCCGGGGGCTGGAGATGGCGCGCGAGATCCTCCGCCAGCCGGCGCTTCGGCCCTTCGTCCGCCGGGAGGCGCTGCCGGGGGACGCTGTCGCCACGCGGCAGGAATTGTTCGAATACGCCTGCCGGGTCGCCAAGGTCGATCACCACCCGGTCGGCACCTGCCGCATGGGGACGGACGAGACGGCCGTGGTGGACCCGACGCTCAGGGTGCGGGGCCTCGAGGGGTTGCGGGTCTGCGACAGCGCCGTCATGCCGTCGCTGATTTCGTCCAACACCAACGCGGCGGTCGCGATGATCGGCGAGAAGGCCTCGGATCTGATCCGCGGGCTCGAGCCGCTGCCGGCCGTCGTGTTCCGGGAGGAGCGAAACGACTTGCCGCTCCGCAATCTCGCCTGAGGGGGCAGCCGGCCCGACAGCAGGCCGTCGGCGTCGCCGCCGGCCGACCGGGCGGCGCCCGGTCATCCGTTCGGGCGAAGGGCTTCGCAAGTTTTCCGTTCGCGCGCCGGCACGCGCCGGTCACGAGACTCGCGCGGGCCGAGACGCGGAGGGCGACCGCGGTACAGGCCTCTTCGAGACTCCGGCGCGACCGAGCTGCAGGAGCGGTCCGGACGGGTCGTCGAACGCCTGGTTCACGCACCGCCGACCAGGACGGCGAAGATCGTGCCGGCGATCCGCTTCAGAGCGGGGTTCGGATCGGCGCAGGACAGACCGGGCAGACCCGGATGCAGGTGCGTCCTGTTCTGAGGCAGCCGTCGGCTCGGCCTCCGGTACTTCCTGGCCTGATCGGCCTCGGACCTGGCCGCACCGAACGACACGTCAATTCGCTCGCCTGTTCCTCCTGGCTACCTCGAGTCCGGCGGCCATAACGGAGTCGACAGGAACTCCTTCCCCGGAGGGCGGGCGAGGCGTCGGTGTGGAGATTACTCCTGCCGTCGGATGCGGGGCTCCGATCTCCAAAGCCGACTAGTTCGAGATTCCGGGCACTCGGCGGATGGACGCCTATGCTGACAGACGGCGTGGCCAACGCGGCGCGAGACGCTCCTGTCAGTTGTCCGAACCGCCTGCCCTCGAATTTTCCATGACGGCGGTAGACGCCTCAAGATTGTCCTCGTCACCGATCATGCTGGCCGTTTTGCGAGCACTCGCGCAATGATTCGGAAGGCTTTCTCCTCGATGTCCGAACGCTCTTTGATCGACTCTTTCAGCGTGTCGTGAAACGCACTCCACCTGTACACGTATTCGACCGTTGACGACGGTGCCTCGTTCCCTGACGACAGTGCCTGATTCTCCGCCCTCCATCGACGAATCGCCGCAACAAGCGAGTCGGCATCTGCACTCTCGTCAGCCGACTCGTCCCGGTCGGGGAGGAACGCCTCCTGCCAGTCTTCGGGCGAGGGGCGCATCGGCTGTATGGCAAGCGCTCGCGCGATCAACTGCAGAGTCTTCGCGCTTGGGGCCGCGCTCTCGTCAGCCGACTCTTCCCTTTCGGCGAGATACGCCTCCCGTTCGTCCTCGGGATAGAATTGCACCTGCGGTACGTCAAGCGCCAGCGAAATCAACAGAAGAATTCTCGCGTCGGGGACCATTTCGTTGCGCTCGATCCTGCGAAGCGTCGCCACCGCGTCGGCATACGGCCCACGGCCCGCGGTTTCCTCGGCGGGGCTGATCTGCTTCATTTTCCCGACCAGCGCTTCCCTGGTCAGTCCCTGGCGCTTTCTCTCTTTTCGGATGAGGCGTCCGTCCGGTTTCGGCAATGACACGGTTCACGTCCTCCTCGATCTGGCTCGAGACTTAGCCATACAGCGATTCGGCGTGTCCTCCAAGCGCATGCGACGCCCTGTTTCGCACGGTCATGTCTCGCATGACATGTCGGGCGGCTCCACCCGAAGGGTTTGGGCAGACCGGCGCCAGCGCGACTCGGCTTCGCCCGGCTCGCGAACGTCGTTCCGGTTGCGCGCGAGCCGAGCGCCGGAGAGACTCGTCTCCCACGAACGGAACCGCTCTGCAGTCTGTCCGTCGCCGGCCAGGAAAGCTCTACGGTCGTCCGGTTCCTGTTTCGACAAGAGTCGACGACCGCGAACCGATACGTCCTGCATTGCATGGGCACTTGGGACGGCACCGGGCCGTGCGCTGCGGATCGAGTCAGGAACCTCGCGAATCCCTCGTCCACGCTCCAGCACGAGCCGGTCGCGAAACTCGCGCGGGCGGAGGCGAGAAAGGCGTCTACGGCCGCGACCTGTTGTTCCGGACGCCCGTAGCGATCGAGCGGCAGGAGACGGCCGAAAGGGTCGTCGAACGCGTGGCTCACCGTGTCGCCGATCCGGCCGACGAGGATCTTTCCGGCGATCCGGTCCCGCAACGGCGTGTGGACGAGAGCCGGACGGACCGCGTCGACCCGGGCGCGGGTTGGTGTCGAGTCTGGTGTCCGCTGCCCGTTCGGACCCGTGAACGCCCCGGCCGGATCGACTGTCGATCCGGCCGATGCGACCGGTAAGTCCGCTCGTCCGACCGTTCCTCGCCGATTCGTGGCGTCCCGCTTCGCTCAGCCGAATCGACGCCGATCCCTCTCCAGGAGGTCGGGCCGGAAGTCGACGTACAGGAACCTCTTGCCGTCGGAAGCGGGGCTACGGTCTCCAAGGCCGACTCGGAGGAGATCGAACCGGAACCAGGCACTCCGACACGAACGCGCGGGCCGCCTCGTTCGAGCTTCCGGCGGGCCGGCGAATCGCCTCCTCCGCAGATGGGCCGCGTGTCGGCAGCGCCGTGAAGCAGTCGACCGTTCAGTTGTCCGAACTTCCTGCCCCCGACTCGTCCCATTCGGCGATAGACGCCCTTTGCCGGTCTTCCGGCCAAAACTGCATCGGCGGTACGCCAGGCGCTTGCGCTATCGTCAGAAGAGTCCTCGCGCTGGGGACCAAATCGTTGCGCTAGATCCTGCGAAGCCTTTCCGTTGCTGGGGCTTCGTCGGGGGAACGCTCGACTATCCAGTTGCCTTCGATCCTGCGAATCGTTTCCTCCGCGATGAAGTACGACCGAAGGTCCGCGGATTCGCCGTCGGAGTCGATGCGGTCCATTCTCCGGACCAGCGCCCTTCGGGTCAGTCCTTGGCGTTTCCTCTCTTGTCTGATCAGACGCCCGTTCGGCTTCGGCAGCTGGGGTTTCGCGGGGCGCCTCCCTTTCGTCCTGGTTCGAAGTTCCGTATTACCGTGATTCGGCGTGACTTCGAAGCGCATGCGACGCTCCGTTTCGGACGGCATCGTCTGGCACGACTTGTCCGGCGTTCGGGCTCCGCCTCGAGAGAGCGCACAGTGCGGCACCCGCGTGTCTCGGCGTTGCGCGCGTCAAGGCCAAAGTTCGGGTCGCGCGCGGGGCGCAGGGGGCGCCTCGTCGCGAACGCCCAGAACCGCTCCGCCGTCACTTCGCGACGGACCAGGAATGCGCGTGCGGTCACCGAGACCCGCTCTCGACGGCTTCGACGCTCGCGAACCGATATGTCCCGCCTGGCGCGGGCATTCGGACCGGCACCAGGCAGGACGCCGCGGATCAAGTCAGGAACTTCGTGAATCCCCCGTCCACGCTCCAGCACGCGCCGGTCACGAAGCTCGCGCGGGCGGAAGCGAGGAAGGCGACCACGGCGGCGACCTCTTCGGGACGCCCGTAGCGACCGAGCAGCAAGAACTGGCCGGACAGGTTGTCGAACACCTCGTCGACCGAGTCGCCCACCTGGCCGACGAAGTTCTTCTCGGCGATCCGCTCCCAAAGCGGGGTGTGAATCAGTGCCGGATTGACCGCGTTGACCCGGATTCCGTCCGGGGCGAGATCCTGCGCCCAGGTCTTGGTGAGGGCGAGCATCGCCGCCTTGGCGGAGTTGTAGTCCGCCATTCCGCCCAGTCCCGAATGTCCGCTTACCGACGCGACGTTGACGACGTTGCCGCCGTCGCTCTTGCGCAGGTGCGGCGCCGCCGCGCGGGTCGCGCGGACGCAGCTCCAGAGATTGATGTCGTAGGTCTGCATCCAGGTCTCGTCCGGGTCGTCGAGCGTGCGTCCGACCTCCGCGTCCCCGGCGTTGTTGACCAGAATGTCGACGCCCCCGAATCGCCCGACGGTGTCGGCGACGAGGCGGTCGATGTCGTCGGACCGGGTCATGTCGGCCTGGATCGCCAGTACCTCCCCGCCCGTGCCCGCGATGGCTGCGCGCGCCTCCTCGAGCGGTTCCGCACGGCGGGCGCATATGGCGACGTTGGCTCCTTCCTGGGCGAGCTCGGCGGCGATCGCGCGCCCGAGCCCGAGGCTCGACGCGGTCACGATCGCGGTCTTTCCCTTCAATCCGAGATCCATGGGTTCCTCCCTTCTCTATACTTGTCGTTTCAGAACGCCGGAGTCAGTCGGTGCTTCGGATATTCGGCCCCGACCACATGCTGCAGGGTCACCGCCCGCACCATCTGATAGGTCCGGATCCGGAAAGCCGGGTCGCAGGACATCCGGATATACATGTCCTTCAGCGAGACGCCGTAGTCGTCCCGCAGCCACTCCATCATGTTCCAGCAGGCGTCGTAGACCGCGTGTTCCATGGGCAGGTTAGTGCCGACGGCGACGATGCTGTCCGGCTTGTCGATCCGCAAATGCCGGATCCGCTTGTCCTTGACCACCGAGCAGTGCAGGCGAACGGTGGCCCTCGTCTCGTCGGCGATGCCGGTGAACTCGGTATCGCCCTGCCCGCCGTGGGCGTCGCCGATATAGAGCAGGCCGCCCTCGTGATAGGAATTCAGATAGATCGTATGGCCCGCGCGGATCTCGCGGCAATCGAGATTGCCGCCGAACGGTCCCTGTCCGAGAAGCGACGTCACCACTTCGCGCTCCGGCGCGGTCGCGAGCGTGCCGCAAAACGGCATCAGGTCCCAGGTGAGCCGGTCGGAATACTTGCCCTTCCCGTCCCGCGTAAATCCGCTCGGGCCGGGAAGGTGCTCGATCACCTGCACGTGGGGTTCGGCGCATTCCGGCCAGGCGCGGGTATCCCCGAGCGGGCCGATGCCGGGCAGAATCCCGGAAAATCCGTAGCGCCACGGATCGATGGATTCGATGTGCACCGCAAGCAGGTCGCCCTTGCCGCAGCCCTCGACGTGGATCGGCCCGACGACCGGGTTGTAGGTCGGCGGCGAGACCGACTGCAGCTTGCGCACGTGCTCGCTGTCGAAATCGTGCACGGTCGGATTGTCGCTGTCGTCCTCGATCAGGCCGCTCAACGCATCGTCGGTCTCGATCTCGACGGTCTCGTCCTGCTTGACGTGCAGGACGGGTTCGTCCCGCCAGTCGAACGCGTATCGCGTCACCTCGCCTCTGGCAATCTTCTGCATCGTTCTCTCCCCCGATTGATTGTTTTCGTCGTGCCGACCGGGTCGACGACTCATCGTAGCTGTCGGATACCGGAGGGCAAATCCTGCACAATGCGGCTACGCTCGATCCGGCGAGGCGGCCGCGCGATCCGGGGCCGGGCCGGGCGGGACGCGGAGACGTTCACAGGGCCTCGACGGCGGCCCGGTGCAGGGAAGCGGATTCGGCCCCGAAACAGCAGAACACGACCTTTTCGATCCGCTCCTGCGTCGCCAGAACGCTTGCGACCTCGCCGACGGCGATCGGGGCCGCCCTCTCCGGCGGGAAACCGAACACGCCGGTCGAGATCGCCGGAAAGGCGACGCTTCGCAGGCCGCGCTCCGCCGCAAGTTCCAGGCTTCGGCGGTAGCAGCGCGCGAGCAGGCGGTCTTCGTCTCGCTCGCCGCCCCGCCAGACCGGTCCAACCGTATGGATCACGAACTTCGCCGGAAGCCGGTATCCCCGCGTGATGCGGGCGTCGCCCGTGGGGCAGCCTCCCAGACTTCGGCACTCTTCCAGCAACTCCGGCCCGGCGGCCCGGTGGACGGCGCCGTTCACGCCGGCGCCGCCGACCAGCTCGGCGTTCGCGGCGTTCACGATCGCGTCGACTTCGAGTTTCGTGATGTCGCCTTCGATCACCCGCATTCGAGAGGTCATGATTCCGCTCCCCGGTTCGACGGCGCGACGGCAGCGTATCACCGTTCGACGAGTTCCCGCACGGGCCCGGGTCTCGCAGGGGCAGCGTCGGAACCACGGCACGGGGGGCGATCCCGGCAACGGTAGGGAAAGACCCGGCAGACGACGCCGGCGTGCCGGTCTGGCACCAGACCCGCCGGGCCTGGCCGGTTGCCCGTCGGGCCAGACGCCCGGAGGATCGCTTGCCGGGAGGCGCCCGCGGTCGTCCGCACTTCGTCGGAACGCGGCGCGGCGGCGGTTGGGGGTTCGAATCGGCTCGCGACGGACTGCCCTGCTATCATGCCCGCACGGAAGTCCAGCAACAGACGGGGAGGCGGAACATGCCGGCAACGGGAGCGATCATCTGGAACGAGCTCATCTCGACGGATATGGAGGCGGCGAAGCGGTATTACACCGCCGTTCACGGCTGGACGGCGATGGATTCCGAAATGCCGGGGGGCGGAACCTACACCGTCTTCATGGCCGGCGGGCGTCCGGTCGCCGGGATGCTGGACATCAAGCAAACGGAGTCGCCGGAAGGGGCCCCGTCCCACTGGTTCAGCTATATCGCCGTCGAGGACGCCCAGGCGACCTTCAAGGCCGCGGTCGAAAACGGGGCAACGCCTTGCCGCGAGCCGTGGGAGGTTCCCGGAGCGGGCATCCTGGCCGTTCTCCTGGCTCCCGACGGCAGCGCGATCGGACTGATGCAGCCGGGCGAGAACTGGGAGAAGATGGACTCGTAATCCGCCCCGATCGCGAGACCGTACCCGGCGCCGTCGCTTCCGGGTCGAGTCGAGGACACCCTCTCACGGAGCCGAGTCCGGATCGGCCGCGGCGGCACGCAGCGCCGTCACGGTCGCGCGCGTCCTTGCGCGAACCCGATCTCCGGAGGCCGGCGCGATCCCGGCCGCGCGGGCGACCCTCCCGACAGTTCGGGGCTCGGCGCCTGCCGCCGCCGGCGAACGCGTCCGGCAGAGCCTGACCGGGGAATCCCGTTCGGGGCGGGTCCGGACCCCTTCGCGTCCCGCGCGGGAACGCGCGATTCCGTGGCTTTCTTCGAGCCCGTTCGCGCAGGGGAGCGGCGGTTCGGCTTTGCCGTCGAATCCCGCCGCCCTGCGGGCCGGCCGCGCCGCCCGGCGAGACGGCGCCTGCCGGCGATTGACGGATTCGCTTTCCGATAGTCTTATGGAGTCGCGAGGAGCCGTCGGGACGGAGCCTCGGCGTTGGCTGTCCGCGGGCAGGGTAAGGAGGATTCGAGATGGCGAAGGATATCAGGTGCGCGTTCGGCGTCGACGTGGACGCGGTCGGCGGCTGGCTCGGCTCGTACGGGGGCGAGGACAGCCCGTGCGACATCTCGCGGGGGATGTTCTCCGGCGAGGTCGGATCGCTCCGGCTGCTGAAGCTGTTCGACCGCTTCGGAATCCGGACGACCTGGTTCGTCCCCGGGCATTCCATCGAGACTTTCCCCGAACAGATGGCGGCGGTCGCCGAGGCGGGGCACGAGATCGGGATGCACGGCTACAGCCACGAGAACCCCATCGCGATGACTCAGGAGCAGGAAGAGGCCGTCATGGACCGATCGATCGAGCTGATCGAGAACCTCTGCGGGCGCCGGCCGACGGGCTACGTGGCGCCCTGGTGGGAGTTCTCGCCCGTCTCGAACGAATTGCTGCTGAAGAAGGGCATCAAATACGACCATTCGCTGATGCACAACGATTTCACGCCGTACTACGTGCGCGTGGGCGACAGCTGGACCAAGATCGACTACTCGAAGCGGGCCGACGAATGGATGCAGCCGCTCGTGCGCGGCGTCGAGACGGACCTGATCGAGATTCCCGCCTCCTGGACGCTCGACGACCTGCCGCCGATGATGTTCATCAAGGCCGCCCCGAACAGCCACGGGTTCGTCAGCCCGCGTCATCTCGAAGAGGTGTGGCGCGACCAGTTCGACTGGGTGTATCGCGAGATGGACTATGCGGTGTTCACCCTGACCATCCACCCGGACGTGTCCGGCAAGCCGCACGTGCTCCTGATGCTGGAGCGGCTCTACGATCACATGATTCGCCATCCCGGCGTGACGTTCGGCACCTTCGACTCGATCGCCGACGACTTCGCGCGTCGGTGCCCGCGCAACCCGGCCTAGAACGCCGCGCCCCCGCAGCCCGGCGCCGGACGCCATGTGCAGCCTGTGCGGAACGCTCGGCATCACGCACTGGACCGAGCTTTCCGCCCACCGAGACGCGTTCACCTCCGGCGCGCCGCCCACCGTTCGCCGGGAGCGCCAGGAACGCGTCCGGCTGGTCAACGCGCTGCTCGCGCCGTTCCGGATCCGGGTGTCGGACTGGGCCGCGTCCAGCTACGTGATCGCGTCCGCCACCGGACGCAGCGAGATCGTGGACGACATCCAGGCCGTCTGGACTGCGGTGGAACGGTTGCGCGGGGCGCCGCTCGACCCGCTGGACGAAGGGTATCTGGCGGCCCTGGCCGGAGACGTCGCCGCCCCATGATCCCGGTCAACGTCGTCACCGGGTTCCTCGGCAGCGGCAAGACGACCCTGCTCCGCGAGGCGCTGCAGCATCCGGCGATGTCGGACTCGGCCGTCATCGTCAACGAATTCGGCGAGATCGGCCTCGATCACCTCCTGCTGGAAGAGATCGAGGAGGGCGTGCTCCTTCTGGAGAGCGGTTGCGTTTGCTGCACCATCCGCTCCGATCTGAAGTTCGCCATTCGCGACCTCCAGGACCGGGCCGACCGCGGCGAGATTCCGTCCTTCCGGCGGATCGTGGTCGAGACCACCGGTCTTGCGGACCCGGCGCCCATCGTCTCGACGCTGCTCGCCGAGCCGGTCATCCGCAGCCATTTCCGGATCGGCAATCTCGTTTGCACCGTCGACGCGCTGAACGGCTCCGGACAACTCGACCGGCAGCCGGAATCGGTCAAGCAGGCGCTGGTCGCGGACCGGATCCTGATCACCAAATGCGACCTGGCCGCCGAGGCGGACGTCGACGCTCTTTGCGAGCGGATCGGACGGATGAATCCGACCGCGTCCGTGCAGCGCGGCGTCGGGGCCGGATTCGACACGCCGTCGCTCTTCCAGCGGGATCTCGGCGAGGCGGATCACCGACTGGACGAGGTACGGCGCTGGATCGCGGAATGGGAGGCGCGGGAAGGGACCGCGCCGCACGGCCACACCCATGGCATCTGCTCCTTCTGCCTGACCTGGGACCGTCCGACGGACTGGACGGCGTTCGGAATCTGGCTGACCGCGCTCCTGCACGCCCACGGCGAGCGCGTGCTCAGGGTGAAGGGCATTCTCAACGCGCTGGATTCCCGGACGCCGGTCGCGGTGCACGGCGTGCAGCACGTCATGCATCCCCCCCTTCACTTGGAACGCTGGCCCGACGACGACCGTCGCTCGCGGATCGTGTTCATCACCCGCGGTCTGCCCCGCGAGCGGCTTCTGGCGTCCCTGACGGCGTTTCTGGATCGGGCGGGGCGGACGGAAACGTATTCCGCCGAAGCGGACGGTTTGCGCAACGGACCTGCGCGGATATGCTACGGGTAAGGAAGGCGTTCGGAAACCGTATGGTTCCGTTGCGCAATCTCGGAGACCCGGTACGGCGCGAGACGAGCGGGAATGCGCGGGTCGTCGGCCGGCGACCGAACGACCGGCCGGAGAGAGGCCCGCCTCGAAGGGCGGAGCGGAATGCGGGCAGCGAACCGCACGCCGGTTCCGCAGATCAGAAAGAAGGATTCGACACCATGAAAGCAGAAGACAAGTCGCTGCCCCGAAGCGAGTCGACCGCCACGCGGCGCGACGTCCTGAAGGGCGCCGCCGCGGTCGCCGGCGCCGGCGCGGTGACGGGATTTCCGACCGTCTGGGCCCAGAACCTCAAGGACATCACCATCAACCACACCGGGATGTCGTATTCGACCCTGATCGACATCGGGCGCCAGGCGACGGAGGATCTCGGGTTCACCGTCGAGATGTCCGTGACCGACCATGCCGGCATGACCAACCGCATGGTGCAGGACCCCGAGGCCATCGACGTCGCCGACACCGAGATCTGGCAGACCAAGGTCTACGTGCCGCAGGGCGTCACCCAGGCGGTGGACACCAGCCGGATCGGCCTCTGGGACAAGATGACGACGCTCTACACCACGGGGCAATTCGGCGGCAAGGAAGTCTCGCGCCAGGGCGACTCCCCGTTCGAGATCATGTATCGCGACAGCGTCGACGCCACCGGATTTGCGGACGGCGTCCGCGACTGGGCGACCTTCATGCCCGGCGTGTACAACGCGGACACCCTCGGGATTCGGCCGGATCTGGTCGGCCGGAACGTCGACAGCTGGGGCGATCTCTTCAGTTCCGATTTCTCCGGCAAGGCCGCGATCCAGAACATTCCGACGATCGGAATCATGGACGCGATCATGGCGCTCGAGGCGTCGGGCGAGGTCACCTACGGCGACAAGGGCAACCCGACGCGGGAAGAGCTCGACGTCACCATCGACAAGCTCATCGAGCTCAAGAACGACGGCCACTGGCGGGCGCTGTGGAACACCTTCGACGAATCGGTGAACCTGATGGCGTCGGGCGAGGTGGTCATCCAGTCGATGTGGTCGCCGGCCGTGACGGCGGTCCGCACCCAGGGGGTGAACTGCACCTACCAGCCGCTCCGGGAAGGGTACCGGGGATGGGGCAACGGACTGGCGCTGATGGCCCACCTCGACGGGCTCAAGCTCGACGCGGCCTACGAGTACCTGAACTGGTACGTCTCCGGCTGGGTCGGCGGCTTCATCGCCAAGCAGGGCTACTACATCTCGGTTCCCGAGACCGCCCGGCCGTTCCTCACGGACAACGAGTGGGGGTTCTTCTACGAAGGCAAGGCGGCGACCGGCGACATAACCAGCCCGACCGGCCAGAAGACCAACGTCGCCGGCGACATGCGGGACGGCGGCTCCTACGAGGAGCGTTTCGCGAACGTAGCCGTGTGGAACAACCTCATGGAAGAGGCCCCGTACCTGTTCTCCAAGTGGAACGAGTTCAACGCGGCCTGACGACGCGGATCGGTAACGCGAGCGAGGTCGGGCCGGGCGGTATGCGCCGCCCGCGGCCCGGCCTCGTCGCGACGGCCGCCTGCACGGGAGTTCGGCTCGGGAAATGAACTGGCGCAAGACCGTACCCTACCTGCAGGTCGCGCCGCTCGCGGCGATCCTGTTCGCCTTCGTCATCGTGCCGCTCGCGCTCGTGCTGGTGGTGAGCGTGTACCGCTACCAGCATCTCGTCGGCATCGTCCCGGACTTCACCCTGGCGAATTACGCGGACGTGCTGACCAACAAGGTCAACTGGAAACTCTATCTCTCGACCATCAAGTTCACCGTCATCACCCTCGCCGTCACGCTGGTGCTCGGGTTCTGGATCGCGTATTTCCTGGTCTTCCACGTTCGCAGCCTGCTGGTGGCCATCGGGCTGTTCCTGCTCTGCACCGTGCCGTTCTGGACCTCCAACATCATCCGGATGATCTCGTGGAAGCCCATTCTCGGCAAATACGGCCTCGTCAACCAGGGCCTGATGGGTATCGGGATCGTCGACGAGCCGGTGGAATGGCTGCTGTTCTCCGACTTCGCGGTGGTCGTGGCCTACGTCCATCTCTACACGCTGTTCATGATCGTGCCGATCTTCAACTCCATGGCGCGGATCGACAAGATGCTGCTGGAGGCGGCGGTCAACGGCGGCGCCACGCGCTGGGGCGTGATCTGGAACGTCGTCCTGCCGCTCTCGAAATCCGGGATCGCGCTCGGCGCGGTCTTCGTCGTGACCCTGGTCATGGGCGACTTCTTCGTCGTGTCGGTGATGAGCGGCGGGCTCTCGGGGTCGGTGACCTTCGGCGTCTTCAACGACCTGCAATTCCTGAATTATCCCCGCGCCTCGGCCAACTCGGTCATCCTGCTGATCATCGTGCTCGTCTTCGCCGGCGGGATCATGCGACTCGTGGACGTGCGCAAGGAATTGTCGAGGTAGCGCCATGGAAACGTCGCACGGAAAGCGCCCCTGGACCTTCTACGTCCTGGCCACGCTGTTCGGCCTGTTCGTGGTGTTCCTCTACGGGCCGATGATCTCGATCTACGTCCTCTCGTTCCAGGGTCCGACGGGCGGGCTGGTGTTTCCGCTCCGGGGCGTGTCGCTGAACTGGTTCGAAGCCCTGTTCGGTCAGGCGAGAACCGGCGACATCGGCGGCGCGTTCTCGCGTTCGCTGCCGCTCGCCCTCCTCAATCTGGTTGCGACTGTGGCGATCTCGGTCGCTGCGGGACTGGCGTTTCGCAAGCGGTTCCTCGGCTCCGCGAGCGTCTTCTACTCCGCCTTGATCAGCCTGATCGTGCCGGGCCTGGTGCTCAGCATCGGAATCCTGGTCACGTTCAACCGGGTTCTCGGCCTGAAGGCGACCTGGTGGGGATCGGCCTTCGGGGCACATCTGAGCTGGACCCTGCCCTTCGGTCTCCTGATCATGTTCGCCGTGCTCAGCCGCCTCAATCCCGAATACGAGGAAGCGGCGCGGGATCTCGGCGCGAACGCGTGGCAGACGCTGACCCACGTGGTGCTGCCGATCGTGTTTCCGGGCATCATCGCGGTGGCGCTGTTCGGGTTCACCCTGTCCTACGACGAGTTTCCGCGCAGCTGGCTGACGGTCGGAAGCCGGAACACGCTGCCGATCGAGATCTGGACCATGACCACCAACGTGACCTCGCCGGCGCTCTACGCGCTCGGTACGGTCACTACGGTCATTTCGTTCTCGGCCATCGCGCTGGCGCTGGGTTCGATCTGGTACATCCAGCGCAAGCGAAAGCGGCAGATCGGGCGATGACGATCGGTACGAGAAGGAGCGGATCGCATGGCGGGTAACGGAGAGGTCGTCCTTCACGGGGTCACGAAGCGGTTCGGCGGCCTGACGGCCGTGCGCGACGTGGATCTCGTCATTCCGTCCGGCTCGTATTGCTGCTTGCTCGGGCCGTCGGGCTGCGGCAAGACCACCATCCTGCGCATGGTCGCGGGCCACGAGACCCCGACCGAGGGGCGGATCACGATCGGCGGGCAGGACACGGAAGGCCGGGCTCCGGCGGAACGGGGCACGGCGCTGATGTTCCAGTCCTACGCGCTCTTTCCTCATCTCTCCGTGCGCGACAACGTGGCGTTCAACCTGAAGATGCGGCGAATTCCGAAGGCGGAGCGCAGCCGCAAGGCCGACGAACTGCTCGAGAAGGTGCAACTCTCCGAGCTTGCGGACCGGATGCCGGCCCAGCTCTCCGGCGGCCAGCAGCAGCGGGTCGCGCTCGCCAGGGCGCTAATCACCAATCCGCAGGTCCTGCTGCTCGACGAGCCGCTCTCCGCGCTCGACGAGTTCCTGCGCCTGCAGATGCGGAGCGAGTTGCGGCGCATCCAGCAGGAGATCGGCATCACCTTCGTTCATGTCACGCATACGCAGATGGAGGCCATCGCGGTGGCGGACCAGGTGGTGGTGATGAATCTCGGCGAGATCGAGCAGTCGGATACCGCGGAAGACGTGTATGCGAGGCCGCGAACGGCATACGTCGCCCGGTTCCTCGGTGGACAGAACGTGCTCTCGGGGCGGCTTCTCTCCGTCTCCGACGGCGAGGCGGAACTGGAAGGCGGGGTCGCCGGCCGCTACCGGATTCCGTTTTCGCGGGGGGCGGAGCGCGGCGACGAGATCCGCTTCTCCGTGCGTCGCGATCACGTGACGGCGCATCCCGGCGAGACCCCGGGGGAGAATTCGGTCCTGGGCGACGTCGGCACCGTCGAATACCAGGGCACCTATTACAAGGTGACGATCCGTGCGGTCGGCGTCGAGGACGAGTTCGTCGCCTACGTCTCCGACGAGCGATACCGGAACGCCCCGCTCCGGGTCGGCGACCGGGTGACCGCTCGCTGGAGTCCCGAAGCGGCGCATCTGCTCGACGACGAACCCGAGCGGAGCCCGCAGGCCTGATCCCGGCGCCGCGGCGCTTCCGCACCGAGGGGAGGGACTGCCGGGGTCGGGCGCTTCCGCCGAATCGCTGCGGGGCGCGGGCGCGGACCGCCTGATCGTCGGCGGTACGGCGCCGCCCTTCCGGCAGCCGGCGTTCGCGGCTTCGTCATACTGCGGGGCGCCTGCGGGTCGGATTCCAGGCTACAGCAGCTCTACGCCGCTCCGAAGCCGCCGGTACGGGACGTTCTGCAGCCGGCACGGGTTGTATCCCGGCGCCTCGACCGGAACGATGGCTTCGGCAAAGGGCGCGAAATCGGCCCGAAAGTGAACCGTGCTCTTGACCGCGACCACCGCCATGGCTTCCGGCCGGATGCCGACATGGGAAAAGACCGCCCGGTCGAGGCATTGAATCCGTTCGCCGGTCACCACGACCCGAACGTCGGCGTCGCCGCATGTCAGGGCCGCAGTCGGGCCGAGCTTCGCCCGAATTCCCCGCATCATTTCGCCCCGGAAGTCGAACGCGCCGTCCGAGAGGGCCGCGACGCGGAACTCGCCCGAGAGGCCCGGGTTCTCCGGCCCGCCGTGTTTTCCGCCCAGCTGGAGGCGAATCCGGCCGCCGACGCCGGCCTGGTGGGCTGCGCGAGCGGCTTCGGGATCGCAGAGGGCAGCCAACGCCGCGTCCTTCGCGCCGGCCTTCACGAGCTCGGCGAGCAGCCCCGTGGAGTCCGACGTGCCTCCGGCGCCCGAGTTGTCCTGCACGTCGGCCAGTACGACCGGTCGACCCGGACGGCCGCGGTCCATGGCAACCCGCACCGCCCGTTCGGGGGATTCGAGGCGGACCGGGAAGCGGTTTCGCGCGTCGAGGAATTGCCGTTGCAGGGCGTCCGCCATGCTTTCGGCGTCGTCGGCGGCGAAGGATGCGGCAAGGATCGACGGCCCGCACATGCGAACGTCCGCAGCCGGGAAGCCGAACGCGACGTCCGCGGTTCCGGAGGCGAGCGTGCCGTCGGCCGGAAGGTTGGCGTAGAGGGAACGCGACGGTTCGCAGTCGGTGCACTGCGCGTGCAGGGGGACCAGGAACGGCAATTTCCGAAACGCGCGGTGAGGCCTCTTCCTTCTCTCGATCGTCTCCAGAAGGAGGGCGCCTGCGCGTTCGCCGGCGGCGGCCATGTCGAGGTGGGGATAGGTCCGGAAGACGGTGAGAACGTCGGCCAGTTCGACCGTCTCGGGCGTGACGTTGGCGTGAAGGTCGAGGCTTGCGGCGAGCGGAATCTCGGGACCGAGACGCGCTCGAATTCGTCGAAGCAGCTCCCCTTCGCCGTCCTCGTGGCTCTCCGTGACCATCGCGCCGTGGAGGTCGAGGTAGATTCCGTCGAGCGGCATGCGGTCCGTAAATCCCTGGACGATCCGGCCGGAAATCGACTCGAATGCCGCGTCCGAGACCCGGTTGGACGGCTCCGCGCTCGCCCAGAGCACGGGCAAGAGTTCCGCCCGGTTCCGCATCGCGTCGACGAAGCCGCCGATAGGAATGTTGGTGCCCGAGAAGGTGTCGACGACGTCTGCGGCTTCCGTGAGGCCCGGCCATCCGTCCTCGCGCTCGAAGTCCCGAAGCGACGCATACAGGGGCGTGAAGGTGTTGGTCTCGTGCTGAAACCCGGCGACGGCGATGCGCGGCCGGCGCCGGGCGCCCCGTCTTCCGCCAGATCCGGTTTGGGGGCTGACGCCGGACATCCGCACCTCGTTCCGTGTCGCCATGGAGACCGGGGCTCGCCATCGACGCCGATCGGCCCCGATCAGCCGGCTCTACCTCCGGGCAGGGCCAGTCTGTACCCGATCCCACCGCGCTGCGCCACAACGTCCGACCTCGACGGTCGCAGTCGCCGAAGGACGCTTGGCCGATGCGGACCGCCCGCTGACGCGGCACGGACCGCAACCGAACCGTGCGAACGATCGCGTTCGTTGCGCGGTTGCCGCCACCCGCAAGACGCGCCGGCCCTGATCGGAGTCCCGGAGAACCGTCGAGATCTTCCCCATACTCCGCGGCTCGGACGATCCGGCCGCCCGGCGCCGGCGGCGCAGGGAGCGCACAGCCCGTTCCGATCGTCGGACGCCAACAATGTCGGCGTTGCCGCAGGTCTCACGTTCCCGAACGCAGGACTCGGGCGCCTGCTCGCCGCAATTCCACGCCGCTTCGGCTCGAGCTATCAGGCGCGGACCGACTCGGACGCTGCCTCCGTGCGCCGGGGACGAAAATTCGGGCGGTTCCCCTTGGCACGGCGGGCATGCGGACTGGAGGCGAGCGACGGACGGGTCGGCCTCGTTCCCTGTTCCGCGACGGGCGCCATGTCGTCCGATCCGCGTCAACCTGCCTGGACTCCCATACGGCGGCCCGCCCCGCTCCGGGCCTCTCCCGGTTTCGCAACGGAATCGCGCCGCCCGTCGACTCTTCCGGACACTCGGTCAAACTGTTTCGGTTGCCGAATTGTACGTGACTTGCGACGTGTGACGATGATTTCGAGCGAATCGCATTCTTGCGGAACGGGTGAACGAGACGCTCCATCCGACGGCGACCGGGGGCTGATCAAGGCTTGTCCGTCGGTCGACGGTGCGACGTCGTACGGCGGCGTCGAACTGTGACTCCGGGACCTGAAGCGCAGCGGCGCATTGTGCGATCTTCCTTCGGGCGTGTTCGGCAAGCAGGGTCGGACGGAGGGTCAGACGAACTTGTCGCCGTGCGCGTCGAACCTGCCGGGGTTCGAGTCGGCATCCGGGACTGGAGGCGGGTCCGGGGCCTTGCGAGTCGGTTCGGGCGCAGGATGCGCGTATCGTCGGTCGCTTGCGCCGCAAACTGGTGCGTCGGCAACGGAAGGGCCGGAAGCCGACGGTTCCTTCGGAGTCGGCGGTCGAGAAGCGGTTGGGTCGGCATCGCGACGGGGCGGCGGCGCGGGCGTGGGCGCAGGTCGAGGGGAGAGGCGTACGTCCCGGCCCCGTTGGCGTCGCAGGCTCCGTTCCAGGCTGCGATCCGGCGCTTGACGTCGATCGGCATCGAGGAGGCGGGCGTGTCGCAGGTGGCGCTGGACATGGATGCGACGATCGTCCCGCTGCTTAAGTGGGAGTTGCTGCCGGCCTACCGTTCGGCGAAGGGCACGCACCTCGGGGAGCGCGGGGATCTGCCGCTGACCGTCGACGTCTTGGAGATCGGGACGGTGGCTTCCACGGAGATGCGCGACGGCAACGATCCGGCCAAGGAGGACAACCGGCGGGCACTCGCCGCGGCGGTGGACGTTATTCCGGCGTCGGAGGAACGATTGCGGCTTCGCAGCGATGCGGCCGGGCACGGCAAGCACGCGATCCGGTTCTTCGATCGTCCCAAGTCCCGGACGGACGGCGTGGAACGTCTCGGCGCGATCATGTTCGCGATCTCGGCGACTCACGCGCAGGAATTGCAGGCTGCTGCGGCGAAGGTAACGGAGGAGGACAGGCGACCGCTGGTGCGTCCGAAGCGCACGGATCCGGAAGACGGCGGCGATCCGGCGTGGGAGGACGAGGAGTTGGAGGGCGAGGCGGTCGCCGAAGCGAACTCCGTTTCCGACGCGGACGGCACCAACAAGGGCGCCGACGTCGTTCGCTATGTCGCGCACCGGCGGGAGTCGGGGAACGAAAACGGCGTTGGCGAGGACGAGATCCCGGCTGCGCACGGCCGGCGTATCGTACGCGGGTGCTGGCGATTGACTCTCCGGCGCCGGGCGGCTGGCGGGCCGACGGACAGGAGCCGGCGTCGAAATCGGCCCAGGAACTGGCGGAGTTCGCGAAACTCCGACGCGGCTACGGCGAGCGGGTCCACGACGACCTGAAGAACGGGCTCGCGGGGGGACGCATGCCCTGCGGACGCGTCGGCAGCAACCCAGCCTGGCGGCAGGCGACGGTCCTCAGCGCCAACCTTCGCCGGCTGGTTGCGCGCTGGGCGCTGCAGGACACCGAGCTCGAACATGCGAGCTGGAAGCGCTTCCAGGCGGTCTTGCCGGTTCATGCCGTCTTCGTGCCTCGGCGCAGCAGGCGACGCGTTCTCCGCCTGTGCGAAGCCGGAACCGAAGTGCCGCGATCGGCGCTCGAGCGCATCGAACCTCAGTCTGACCCCACAGCTTCGTCGCGAACGCGCCGGCAACGCCGTGCCGTAGGCAAACCATGGCCGCCGATCGGCTCCGCCGGCTCGTTTCCGGGTGCCGGAGGCCCGAGCCGGCCCGCCGGAACCTCACGGCAGCCCGAATCGGGTGCGCCAACAGCCCGCGGGGCCGAAATGGAGTCGAAGTCGTGGCGGTAGGCCTGGATTCGCACCTGGAGGCCGGCGAATCGGCCGCTGGGCGCCGAACTGGCGATTAGACCGACGGTCCTGGCGATCTTGAGATTCTTGACAGCAATTCCGTACGCATCTATGGTTCGAGCGCGAAACGATTCGCCGCTAGAGAAGGGATTGGTATCATGACGTCGACAGCCTCTCTCCCGCACCGGCGGACGGATGGCCCCGTATTGGCCGGCCTCCTTGCCCGCGCGTCGGGCGTCCTCTCTCTCCGTGCCGCTTTCGGGTGGTTGATCGGGGCAGTGCCGGTATGCCGGTCGAGACCTACCCCTCCGACTTCCGAGCGTTCGACAGGCGCTCCGGCGGCTCGGTTGCGGTTCCGGGGGCTGTTCGCAAGCGCTTTGGCGTCGGTTGCCGCCCTCGTCATTGCGACGAGCGCCGAGGCGTATCCCACCAACGTGAGAATTAACCTCGAGGAAGACGGGGACATTCGCGTACGTGCGAATTATCGCTGTTGGTACAACGAATGGAAAGTGTTTCTGAAGCCGGCGTCGGTGAACGAGTTCACCTCCAGTCATGAGGTACATCAGGAGACTGGCGATATTTCAAATCCCCCTACGGGATCGGTGAGTCACACGATCGAGAATCCGCCAGATGAGGATCAGGTAGACGTAAAGATGAGTATGCGCTCACGTAGTCCGGATGCTTTGGGCGGCTGCCCTGCAGCGAGTAATATTAGATGGCACGATTCCGACGTCACGACGATTACGCTCAAGTTGACTTTCGGGGGCGCGACCTTTGCCGACCAGGACTTCGCGCTGAACCAGGCCGTGGACGGGCTGGAACTTCCCGCAGCCGCCGCCAGGAGCAACAGCGACCAGACGCCGACCTACGCGCTTTCCCCCGCACTTCCCGCCGGGCTGAGCTTCGACACCGCTACGCGGACGATTTCCGGTACGCCGACGGCGACGTCGACCTCGGCCGTCTATACCTTGAAGGCTACGGACGAGCACGGCGACGAAGCCTCGCTGACCTTCAAGATCGGCGTGACAGAGCGTCCGTACTTCGACAAGTCCGTCGCCGACCAAAGCTGGGCGCAAAACCGACCCATCCGCCTGCTGCAACTGCCCGAGGCCACGGGCGGCAACGGGACGCTGACCTATACGCTCGCGCCTCCCCTTCCCGACGGGTTGAGCTTCGACGACACCACGCTGCAGATTTCCGGCACGCCGACCGCGGCGACACAGTCCGAGGCGACGACCTACACGTTCACGGCGAAGGACACGGACGGCGACGAAGGGACGCTGACCTTCGGCGCCACGGTGGAGACGGACACGCGCCCAGGCTTCGGCAACCAGACCGTCGGCACCCAACTCTGGGTGAAAGACGTGGAGATCGAAGCGCTGCAACTGCCCGAGTCCGAGACCGGCAACCCGGAGTTTGTCTACACGCTTACGCCGGCCCTTCCCGAGGGTCTGAGTTTCGACGCTGCGACGCGAAAAATTACGGGAACGCCGACGGAGCTCAAGTCGCGTACGATTTACACGTACAAGGTGACCGACGCGGACAATGACGAAGCGACGGAGACATTCTCGGTCACGGTGGAGGCGGACACGGAGCCCGACTTCGGCACCTCGACCTTTGCAGATCTGGTTCTTACCGAGAATATACTGCTTGGGGTGCAGCAACTTCCCGCGGCCACGGGCGGCAACGGGACGCTGACCTATTCGATCACTCCCGAGCTTTCCGCCGGGCTGAGCTTCGACGCCGCGCTGCGGCAGATTTCCGGCACGCCGACGGAGCTGAAGGACTCGACCACCTACACCTACAAGGCGGTGGACATCGACGGTGACGAGACGACGCTGACCTTCTCGATAACGGTGGAGGCAAATACGACTCCAAGCTTTGGCGACAAAACCATTGCCGACCAGGATTTTGCGCAAAACAAGGCTATCCGCACGCTGCAACTGCCCGAGGCCACAGGCGGCAACGGGACACTCACCTATTCGCTCCCGAACGGTCTTCTCTCCGGGCTGAACTTCGACGCCTCCACGCGGCAGATTACCGGCATGCCGGATAGGCTGGATTCGACCGGGATTCTCATAACCTACAGGGTGACGGACGAGCAAGGCGACACTGCGGACTTGACCTTCACGATCAGGGTGTCGGCGGACACGGCGCCGAGCTTCGACGCCAACGCGTCCATTGCCGACCAGGGATTGAAAGAGAACGCGACCGTGCAAGCGGTTTCGTTGCCCGTGGCCACGGGCGGCAACCCGGACTTGATCTACTCGATTTCGCCGGATCTTCCGGCCGGTCTGAGTTTCGACGCCGCGGCGCGAACAATAACGGGAACGCCGACGGAGCCGCAGCAGGCTGCGAACTACACGTACACGGTGACCGACGCAGACGGTGATGTAGATACGCTGACCTTCTCGATCACGGTGGATGAGGACCTGATGCCGAGCTTCGGCGACAAGACCGTCGCCGATCAGGTTTATCGGACGAACGAGGCGATCGAGGCGCTGCAACTTCCCGATGCGACAGGCGGAGACGGGACGCTGACTTATACGCTCACGCCCGACAGTTTTCCCGACGGGCTGAGCTTCGACGCTTCCGCGCGGCAGATTACCGGTACGCCGACGACGATTGGGCCGGCGGTCGAGTATAGCTGGAAGGCGGAGGACTCGGACGGTGACGCAGCGACGCTCACGTTCACCATCGAGGTGACGGCCGCCGAGAAGGAGCGGCGGTCGTTGACGGACATGCTGGCGGCATCGGCGCAGGCTACGCTCTCCAGCGCGGTCGACGTTATCGGATATCGCTTCGATGCGACGCCGGGTGGGTCGGCCTTAACGCTGGCCGGTCGTCAGGTTGGCGGCGCGGCGTCGGCGGTTGACGACGATCTGTGGAACCGGCTGGACCGCCGGGACGATCGGCTGACGGCGGCCAGCTATTCGGTGGACAGATCCTCCCTGTTGCGCGACAGCGCCTTCGCCCTTCCGCTGGCGGCGTCCGGCGGGGAGACGGACGGTCCCGGCTGGACGCTTTGGGGCCGCGGCGACTGGCGGCAATTCGAGGGTCGCAACGACGGCGGCAGTTGGGACGGCGCGCAACGGACGGCCTGGCTGGGCGTGGACACGCGCCGCGGCCCGCGTCTGACGGCGGGCCTGGCGCTCTCGCAGGGGGAAAGCGACGCGGAGTACCGGTTGGACCAGGCCGGGGGCCGTCTGGAGACCTCGCTCACGGCGTTGTGGCCCTATGTGCAAGTGACGGACGATAACGGTGCCACTTGGCGTGTGGTATTGGGCGCAGGCACGGGCGATGCGGAGCACCGGACATCGCGCGGCGATACGGAAAAGGCGGATCTGTCGCTCCTGGCGGGTTCGGTGAGCGGTCGCCTGCCGGTTGCGCGAAGCGGCAGCGTCTCCGTGTCGGTAATCGGCGGCGCGTCCCTAGCGCAAATCGAGACGGACGGTGCGTCGACGACGTCGATCGGCGGTCTGACGGCGAAGCGCTGGCAGTTGCGGGGCGGCCTGGAAGCCGAGCGTGACGGGGTCGAGTTCTCGGCCGAGTCCGATTGGCTGGTTCGGCCGCGCGGCGCGGTTGCGCTTCGCCAGGACGGCGGCGACGGGGTGTCGGGCGCCGGCATGGAGGTTTCCGGCGGCGTGCGGTTGTCGGCGCCGGATTCGCGCTTTGGCCTCGACGCGTCCGGCCACTGGCTGGCGCTGCACTCCCAGAACGATACGCAGGAATGGGGCGCGAGCGTGGAAGCGCGGCTCAGTCCGGAAGCCGACGGGCGCGGTCTGTCGCTCTCGTTTGGCCCGACATTGGGGCAGCGGCACGGCGAGCTGACGCGCGAACGGCTGTTCGAACGGGAGCGTCCGGAGGACACGCCGCAGCGCCTGTCGCTTACCTTGCGCGCCGGATACGGTTTCGCGGCGGTCGGCGGGTTGCTGACGCCCTTCGCCGATCTGGAGTACAGCGGCGAGTCGAGCGCGCAGCGCTACCGGACGGGCATCGACTACGCACGGAGCGGCGTCAACGCCGCTTTGACGGCCGGGCACCGCGAAGGCGCAGAGGCAGACACCCGCATCGGGCTGGATCTGCGGCTGCGCTACTGACTGACGGCGGGGTCAGGCCGGCCTTGCCGGCTTGACCCCGCACCCCAACCTCGGCCGGCGACCGGCCCCTGACGGGCTCGAGTTCCCGGAGGGTGTCGAACCGCGCCGCTTCGGAGTAGGGATCCTCGGGGGAAGGGGACGACGCTGCCGGACGGGTCGGCCATGCCGCCGGGCGTCCGGATCCGCTCGATCGAGCGGTGTCGTCCGGGAATCGACGAAATCGGACATACCTCGAAGACGACGACGTGAGGAGCGGCGCGCAGGCGGTGATCCCTCATGCGGGCGCAAGTGCGGGTTCTCCGTTTCCCGGGCGTCGGGCTCGTGGGTCGGAGCGGCGCCGGGGTTCGCCTCGAATCCGGGGATGCCAGGGTGACGATGCGGTCGCTCGGGATGAACGGCGGGAAGGCGGGGGACGTCGCCGTCGCGCCGGGCAACGCGTGGCGGAACCGTGACCGCGTGGCGGCCGATCCAGGGGGGCGCTCTGCCCGGACGTAGTCGAGGTCGCGCGGGTGCAGGATTCTCGCCGGTTCCGCCCCCAGCGGGAACGACCGGCCGAACGGCAGCGTGCAGGGCGGCAGCCGGCCGAAGTCGTACTTGACCGAACTCGCGGGAATCGTCGGCAGGCAGAGCAGGGGGCAGCTCGCCCGGTTCTCGACGATGCGTCGATACGACAGGTCCGTCCGGCCGCCCCGTTCGCGGCCTTCGCGAGGTTGCGGGCGATTCCGGGGAGCGCGGAGCGCCGGATGCCGTCGTTTACGCGGGCGAGAGCGACTCGCCCTCGGTCACCCGCCCCGAGCCGGTTCTTCCCCGGCGGCTGAGACGGAGCGAGGGAGTCTCGGCCGACGTTCCCTGTATCGCAGCGAAGCCGGATGTGGCCGACACACACGAAACATAGTGCCGCCCCGCGAGGGCGGTCCGGACCCGGAGTCGACAAGACTGCCTCCGACTGCGGCAGGTGTGGTGTCTTCGAGACCGGTTGGCGATCTGCGGCGTCGGAACCGACCCTGTTGCCGAATGCCGATGCCGCAGCGCTCGCTTCGGTCCCGACTCCAAACCCTTCGAGACTGCAACGCCGGAGCCGATAGCCCGACAACGACTAACGACTCCGCGTACGCTCGCCACAGAGGCGTACGCCCGCGCACTCGCAGGAGCCACGGCGAAGCGCCGTCCGCTCCTCCGCCAGGAGCCCTCGCCCGCCAGCGCCCGGGACGACGGACGGCACTCCTCGTCAAACCTCGTGACGAACCCGGATCGTCGCGCCTCAACGAACGGCAATAGAGAACGGGATGGGGAAGGAAAGCGGTGCCGCCAGCGGACGCCGCACGACGACCTTCCGACACGCAACAGACCCCGGCAAACCGCGCCCTGTCGCCGACGTGCCGCGCTTCCTCGCAGCCATCGACAGTCGACGCAAGCGCCGGCGACCGGACGAAGGATGCGGACGGCCTTGGAACCGGCCCCGCTCCGTGTCGAACGGAACGAATCGAAAGCGCGGGGGGGGCGCCGATCGGCGATACCCCGCTTGCCAGGGGCGGCCGCGGGGCGGAGTCCCGGCTTCACTGCGGTCCGGTTCTTCGAAACAGTCTCGGAGGTAGTCCGGATTCTCCCGGTTTGCAGGCGAAGATCCCGCCCGAGAGCGGCGCTTCCGACAGCGTGGTCGCGGGCAGGCGCGTCCGGGCGCTGGTGACGTACAGCGTGTCCAGGTCCGACCCCCCGAACGCGACGCTGGTCGGCCGTGGAACCGGCAACTCGATTACGCGATCCAGCGTTCCGTCCGGAGCGTAGCGGTTGACCCGCCACCCGTCCCAGACGGCGCACCAGACGCCCCCGGCGCGGTCCACCGTCAATCCGTCCGGACGGCCTTTCTCCTCGGGTACTGACGCGAAGACCCTGCGATTCTCCAGAATGCCCGTCCCGGGCAGGCAGTCATAGGCGTAGATGAGACCGGGTACGGTATCGACGAAGTAGAACGTCCGGTTGTCGGGGCTCCAGTCCAGTCCGTTCGATACGGCGATCCCGCCCTCCATCCTCGTTACGCACCCGTCGCCGGTGATCCGGTAGAGACATCCGCTCGGACGGCTCGCGTCCATGCGCATGGACCCGACCCAGACGGCGCCGCCCGGCCCGACCTTCGCGTCGTTGAGGCGGTTGCCCGCGAGACCCTGCTCCGGATGGACGAACGGGGTCAGGCGCCCGCTCTCGAAGTCGAGTTCCTCGATTCCGTCCTGGGTGGCGACGAAGAGCGACCCGCCCTCGGCGGGCAACACGGCGCTGACCAGCTTTCGAAATTCCCTCGTTTCGTTGCGACCGGTCGCCGGATCGAACCGATGCACGGCCGGCTGAAGGATGTCGACCCAGTAGAGCGCCTGGCGCTCCGCATGCCAGACCGGCGCTTCGCCGAGCTGGCTGCCCCAGGGAAGGACGCATTCCAGTCCGCAGTCGTCCCGGGGTCGATGCGGCCACGGCCGGGGCAGGGAGTTGATGGCGATCGCGCCGGACGAGCCGGTGATGCGCCGCGCTGCGGCGATCAGTTCGCGTCCCACCGGATGCAGGGCGGCGCTGTCCATGCGGAACGAGGGCGCAAGCGCGGCGAGCGCCCCGATCGGCAATCCGTCCGGTCCGAGAATGGCCACGGCGACGGAGTTCACGCCCGGCAGGCGCTCCTCGCAGGAGACGGCGTAACCGCGGGCGCGGGTGATCGCCAGGTCGGCCATGAGGGCCTGCGGCTCGCACAGGGTCCGTTCGGTATGCCGGGTGAGCGTGACCCGGTCGAGGAGCGCGCGCGTGTAGGCCGGATCCTGGAACGCCAGAAGCGCTTTGCCCGCCGCCGTGCTGTGCAGGGTCGCTCGTCGCCCCGTGTCGATCCGGACGCCCAGTCCGTCGTCGGCGCGCTGGTCCAGGTATTGCAGGCGGTCGCCGTCCTGGCGGCAGAGAACGACGGTCTCGCCGAGCTCTTGCGACAGCCGGTCCAGTTCCGGCGCCGTGGCCCGCTCGATGTCGAACGTTTCCCAGACGCGATGCGACAGTTCGAGAAACCGGGGCCCCAGTCCGTACGTGCCCCGTGCCCGGTCCGGCAGGACCAGCCCGAACGCGATCAGCGTGCGAAGGATGCGCGCGAAGGTCGGCTTGGGCAGGGCGGACGCGCGCTGCAGCTCCGAGAACCGCATGGGCTCGCGTGCGTCGGCGACGATGTCCAGGAGCTTCAGGCCCTTGGACAGGGCGGCGGTACCGGGAGGAATCCCGATCCCGTCGGTCATCGCGTGGCTCCGCGTCGGGTACGCTGGGTTCGCGACTGGGCCGCTTCCTCCAGCATCTCCCGAATGGACCAGCGAGTCTCGAAGCCGAGCCGCGAACGGATTTTCTCCGTCGACGTGTGGTAGTCGACGCCGGGCCCCGGAGTCTCGACGGCGACGACGGGATACCCGGTGATCTCGGACATCCGGGGAACCAGCCAGCCGAAATCGACGGGAGCCTGGGTTCCGAGATTGAACGTCTCGCCGGCTGCCTCCGCTCTTGCGAGCGCAAGGAGCACGCCGCGCGCGATGTCGCGCGTGTCGGCGATATGCATGCGGACCGGGCGGCCGGACGGGTCTCTCGTCAGGATATGGGCCGGGGTTCCCGGGTTGGCGTCCCGGAACAGTCGGGCGAGGGCATGGTTGCCCAGTCGTTCCTGTTGACGGATTCTCGGCTCGAGGAAGAACCTCGGCCCGGAAAAGAAGCTCTCTTCGTCGAGCAGCTCGCTCGCGTCCTGGATATGCGAGAAACGGAGGACGACGGTTTCCATTGCGCCGGTCCTCTGCCGATACCGGACCAGCTCCTCGCCGAGGACCTTCGTCAGCCCGTAGGGCGAGTTGGCGCGAAGCGGGTGATCCTCCGTGATCGGAAGAGAGACCGGCGCGTTCTCCGGATAGACCTCTCCCGAACTCGCGAACACGAAGCGCCGGACTCCGGCACGCACCGCCGCGTCGAGCGCGTTCCGGGTTCCCTCGACGTTGGTCCGCCACATCCGGGGCCAGTCGTCGGGCGACCAGGACATGAGCGCGCCGAGATGGACGACGGCGTCCGCACCGCGCGTCGCAGCGGAGACGGCGTCCGCGTCCTCCAGCGATCCGACACGCTCGCTATACCCGTCGCCGCTTCGTCCCGAACCCCGAACGTCGAACCCCCGTACGCGACGGCCTTGCGCGAGGAGCGCGTTCGCGACCTCCCGTCCGACCCGCCCGGCGCTGCCCGTGACCAGAACGCACATCGCTCAGTCCAGCGCGTCGCCGGTACCGGCGTCGAAAAAATAGAGATTCTCCGGATCGAAGGACAGGGTTACCTCCGTATCCTCCGCAAGCGGCCCCGTGTGGCTCACGCGTGCGACCATGCCCTTCGCGCGTTCCTCGTCCGTATCCGCCTGTCGGACGACTTCGTCCGTCCGGCTGTCGAAGTAGAGGTACTTTTCCGAGCCGAGGCTCTCGATCCTGGACGGGCGAACGCGGAAACTCGCCGGACCTTCGCCGAGAGCGAGGTGTTCGGGCCGGAGTCCGACCACCACTCGGGCGGCGGAGGCCTCCAGGCGACGGCCGGTCTCGACCTGCCGGCCGAAGAGCTCGATCCGGGAATCGCCTTCCCGAGTCGCGACCGACGCCAGCAGCAGGTTCATTCCGGGAGAGCCGATGAAGCTCGCGACGAAGAGATTCGACGGATACCGGAAGACTCCGTCGGGCGAGGCGATCTGCTGGATCTTTCCGTCGCGCATGATCACCACCCGGTCCGCCAGCGTCATCGCCTCGATCTGGTCGTGGGTTACGTAGACGGTGGTCACGCCCAGCCGCTTGTGAAGGGCGCCGATCTCCGCGCGCATGTGCACCCGGAGCTTCGCGTCGAGATTGGAGAGCGGCTCGTCCATCAGGAATGCCTGCGGCTCCCGCACGATGGCCCGGCCCAGCGCCACGCGCTGTCGCTGGCCGCCCGACAGGTCGCGCGGGCGTCGGTCGAGAAACGCCTCCACGCCCAGGATTCGCGCGGCTTCCGCGACCCGCCGGTCGATGTCCGCCTGCTTCAAGCCGCGCATCCGCAGGCCGAAGCCGATGTTCTTCCGAACCGAGAGATGGGGATACAGGGCGTAATTCTGAAACACCATGGCGACGTCGCGGTCGGCGGGGGCCATGTCGGTCACGTCGCGCTCGCCGAGATACACGCTGCCTTGCGACGCGGGTTCGAGCCCGGCCAGGATCTTCAGCATGGTGGACTTGCCGCAGCCGGACGGTCCGACCAGCACGAGGAATTCCCCGTCGGCGATGTCCACCGAGAACGAGTCCACGACGTTGCCTTCGCCGTAGGACTTCGAGACATCGCGGATGCGGATCGACGCCATGGACTACTTCTCCGAACCTGCCGTCAGGCCGCCTACCAGGTAGCGTTCCAGGAACAGGTAGATCAGCAGGATCGGAACGGCGACGAAGATCGCCACGGCCGAGATCTCGTTCCAGGCGGTCGTGTACTCGCCCCGCATGGTGGTGATCCCGAGATTCGCGGTCCAGTTGTCCTGGGCGCTGACCAGAAACGTCCGTGCGTATGCGTAGTCCGACCAGGACAGGACGAAAGCGTAGAGCGCCGTCGCGGCCAGCCCGGGCGCGGACACCGGCAGTATGACTCGGATCATCGCGCCCAACGGCGAGCATCCGTCCACCATCGCGGCCTGTTCGAGTTCTCGCGGGATGGTGTCGAAGTAGCCCTTCAGCATCCAGGTGGTGAACGGCACGATCAGCGTGGAATGGGCGATGACCAGCGTCCACAGGCTGCCGATCATCCCGACGCTGCGGAAGATGGCGAACAGGGGAATGACCAGCAGGGTCGCCGGCAGCATCTTGGCGGTCAGGATGAAAATGCCGAGCGAATGGCCGCCCCGCACGGAAAACCTCGACAGGCCGTATCCGGCGAGGACGGAGGCGAACATCGACAACGCGACGGAACCGCAGGCGGCCAGGGTCGAGTTCCAGAGCCAGGACGGAATCGGGCGCTCGTCCCAGACCTTCGAGAACACCTGCCACTGCGGAAATTCCGGCCAGATTGTCGGGGGCAGTCGAATTAGCTCGTCCGTGGTGGAGAGCGCGGTGACGAACAGCCAGTAGACCGGAAACAGAACGATCGCGATGGACCCGACCACCGCGAGATACAGAAGGACCCATTGCGACCGGGTGCGCCGCATCGCCGTCGCCTAGTAGATCGCCCGCGCGCCCCGGCCGAGCAGGGCGAGGCTGGCGACGACGCAGATGACCAGGGTGACCACGCCGACCGCGGAGGCGTAGCCGAACTTGAAGAAGCCGAACGCCTGGTCGTAGGTCATGATGGAGAGCGTCTGGGTGCTCTTCACCGGTCCGCCGTCGGTCAGGGTCTTGATGATGGAAAAGTCCCGGAACACCCAGAGGACGACGAGAACCGCCGTCACGCCGAGTACCGGCGTCAGGCACGGAATCGTGATCCACCGGAACCGCTGCAGCGCGTTGGCTCCGTCCACCTTCGCCGCCGAATAGAAGTCCGGCGGGATGGACTGCAGCCCGGCCAGCGTCATGATGGACACGAAGGGAAAACCCTTCCAGATCATGGTGACCGTCAGCGCCCAGAAGGCGGGACCCGGGGTCGAGATCCAGGCTATCAGGCCGTCGGTCAGCCCGAGTTCCAGCAATAGCCAGCTCATCAGGCCGAACGAGCTGTCGAAGATCCACGCGAAGATCACCACGGCGATCACTTCCGGGACCGCCCAGGGCAGCGCCATGGCGAGTCGGGCCAGGGTGCGGCCGGGAAACCGGTTGTTCACCAGGAGCGCCGTCGAGAGACCGACGACGAAGCTGCCCGCGGTAACCGCGACGACCAGTTTCAGGGTGACCCAGCAGGTCATCCAGAACTCGGCCGAGTGGAACAGCTTTACGTAATTGGCCGTCGAGAACGGTTTTCGGCTGGCTCCGATGCGCGGGAGCTTGACCTCCTGGAACGACAGGTCGATCGAAACGAGAAGAGGGTAGAGAATGATCAGCGCGACGAGTACGACGGCCGGCGCGAGAAGGACGTAGCCGAGGATATGCTGCCGGCTCGGGCGCGCGAGGTCGAGAAACCTCGTCCGGGCCATCGGGCGGGCTCGTCGGTCTCGGTCGCGGAGGAACGCCGGCCCCTGCGGGCCGGCGTTCGCGGCGTGCGGATCAGCCCTGCTGGATCGCTTCCGCCCGGGCCTGCATGGTCTTCACGACGTCGGCCGGGTCCAGATCCTCGATCAGCATGCGCTGGACCTCTTCCTGCACCATCTTGCCGAACTCGCCGTACTGGACCTCGAGTCCGGTCGGAATGCGGTCGACGCCGGCTGCGGCCGCGGCTTTCTGCGTCTCGACGATGATCCCGAAATGCGGCACCGTTTCCTCGACGCCGCTCACGTCGGCGGTCGGACTCGGCGGCGTGTTGTTGGCGACCGTCGCGTATTTGCGCTGGAACTCCGGCGACATGACGATCTTCATGAATTCCCAGACCAGCGCCTTCTCCTCGTCCGGGATCTCGCTCGCCATGCCGAGCACGTTCGACGAACCGCCGAGCGGCGGCGTCATGGCGGGTACGGCGACGGCGAGCTTGTCGAAGGCCGCGCCCCGCTTCATGGTGCTGTACAGCCAGGGACCGTCGAGCCGGAGCGCGATCTTGCCGTCCGCAAACAGCGTCCGGATCTCTCCCGCGGACAGGTCGATGGGCGTCAGCCCTTCCTCGATGACCGTTCTCCAGCGCGTGAGACCCTCGACCATCGCGGGGGTGTCGATCGTCACGTTGCCGTCCGTGTCGGTCCAGTAGGCGCCGGCGTCGAGGAGGTAGTTCAGCATCTCGGTCAGGTATTGACCGGCGCCGCCCTTGGTTTCGTGTCCCGTGCCGAACTGGTCGACGATGCCGTCTCCGTTCAGGTCCTTGGTAGTCTGCCGCGCCGCGGCCAGGAACTCCTCGTAGGTGGTCGGAACCGACAGTCCCTCGGACGCGAGGATCTCCGTGTTGTACGCCATCATGAAGCCGAAATAGAGCAGCATGACGCAGGCGGTCTCCCCGTTCCAGCGGCAGGTTCCCTGCCCGGCCCAGCCGGTCATGTCGATCCCGTCTCTCTCCAGCCAGGGATCCAGGTTCTCCATCCAGCCGTTCTCGGCGAAGTTCTGGTATTCGAACGACGCCAGGTGAACGATTTGCGGCGGTTGGCCGCCGGCGAACAGCGTGGTCATCGTGTCTGCGTAGCTGCCGCGGTCGACCTTGGTGAACTCGACGGTCACGCCGGGGTTCTCCGACTCGAACCGGTCGATGGCTTCCCGCCACCAATTTCCGGTGCCGTCCTCGTCGACCTGCCAGGAAATGAATTTGAGCGTCTGCGCGCTCGCGGGAAGCGCCGCCAGGGACAGGATCCCGGCGGACATCGCGGCCAGCACGGCCGTTCGGGCTACGGATTTCATGGTTCTCCTCCTTCTCGTTCTGTCTTGCTACAGCTTCTCGAGGAGGCTTCTGGCCTCCTCCGACGGTTCGACGCCGAGTCCGGGACCGGCGGGCGGAACGTAGGCGCCCTCCGCACAGTCCGTTTCGCCGTCGACGAGACGGCGGTTCGGCTCGAAGATCGAGTGCTGGAATTCGTGCGCGACGAGGGCTTGCAGCGTCTCGCTCGCCTGCAGGCTGGCGGCGAGAAAGACGCCCGCGCCCACCGTCGCGTGCGGAATCGCCTCGATGCCGCGCTCCGCGGCCAGCGCGCCGATCCGGGCGAACTCCGTGACGCCGGTATGGGCCATCTCGGGCTGCACGATGCCGATCGCGCAACGGTCGATCCGTTGCCGCATGTCGTGCGCCGTGCTCCATTCCTCGCCCACCGCGATCGGAACGGGGGACGCTTCCGCGACTTTCGCCAGTCCCGCGACGTCCTCGGTCGCGACCGGCGCCTCGGCGAACCACGGATCGAATTCCGACATCGATCGCAGGAGCGCGAGCGCGGCTTCGGGGGTATGCGCCCAGTGCATGTCCACGGCGATTCGCGCGTCCGGGCCGAGCGCTTCCCGCAGGGTCGCGATCTCCGCTCTCGCGCCGTCGTCCGCCACCGGCTCGGCGAACTTGAACGAATCGAATCCGCAGCCCTGCCATTCCTGCGCCAGCCGGACGCGGTCTTCGAGGCGGGCCTCCGGCAGACCCGATACGTAGGCCGGGATCCTGTGCCGGACGGACCCGCCGAGGAGATCCGCAACCGACCGGCCCGCTTGCCGTCCGGCGACGTCCCAGAGAGCGATGTCGACGGCGGCGAGGGCGTCGCCGAGGAATCCGCCGGTATGCCCGCGAACCCGCATGAGGTCGTAGAGATCGTCGCGGACGGCCGCTGGATCCGAGGGATCGCGGCCGACGACGAAGCCGGAGAGAAGGTCGTTTACGATTTCGCCGACTGCGCCGGGCGCGACGATGCCGTAGGTCTCGCCCCAGCCGACCGTGCCGGCTCGCGTCTCGATCCGAAGCAGTACGCTCCGGTCGAAGACCGGGTACACGGTGCGGTTTCCCTTTCGTACGAAATAGCCCCTCTCGTTCGGCTCTTCGCCGGGTCTGAGGGCGCCGAGATAGGGCGTGTCCCGTTCGGTCGTCAAGGAGAAGGCCTCGATGGTTCGAACGGGGTCGCTCATGCCGCGCGTCCCGCCGCTGTCTCGGGCGCGTCGTTCAGTCCGAGACGTTCGATCTCCGCGTCGATATCCCGGACCGCCGGGCAGTCCAGCTCGGGCAGGGAGACCCGCACTCGGGAATTTCGCAGGATGCCGCGTCGCGTCAAGACGTGCTTGGTGAGCCGCATCCGGTAGGCGGTCTGCAGCACCAGAAGGGGGAGGGTGCGGACGTAGAGGTCCCGCGCCTCCTCCGGTCTGCCGTCGCGCCACGCCCGGTCGAGGGCGACGTGAAGGTCGACGAGTTCCGCCGCCGGCATCGCCGCGCAGGCGCCCCGGCGGTACTCGTCCAGGACGAACCGCGCGCCTCCGCCGCCGATCATGCCGCGAAGGCGGCCGGGTCGCACCGCGTCTCGCACCAGCCGGCTGATCGCCGGGCCGGCGGGGATGGACTCCTCCTTTACGTAGTCGACCGCGTCGACCGCGCTCGCGACGGAGAGAAGCGTGTCCGGGTCCAGATCCGAACCGCGGGGAGCGGGGGCGTTCTGGACGACGATTCGCAAGTCCGGAAACGCGGCCGAGACGCTTCGCAGAAGCCGGGCGACGAGAGCGGCATCGGACCCCATGCGTTTCGGCGGCTGGATCATGACCCAGCCGATCTTCAGCGCGTCGGCGATGCGGCAGTGGTCGAGGACGTCCGCTTCCGTCTGGGCGCTGGCGCCGGCGACGAGCGGGACGCGACCGGTAATCTCCTCGACAGCGGCGCGCAGGCAGGCGGCCCGCTCGTTGGCGTCGAGCGTTTCCGCTTCGCTCGCGAAGCCCGGATAGACGATTCCGGCGGCCCCGGCCGACAGCGCAAACCTCGTCACGCGACGAAACGCGCACAGGTCGACGCCGCCGTCTTCCGTGTACGGGGTGGGCAGAACCGGGAGAATTCCGCGCAAATGCGAGACCGGATTCATAGGTCCATATTATAATACTACAGTTCAAATAATGATACTATGTTGTCGGCCGCGCGTTGTCAAGCGGAGGGGCCGAAGCGGAAACTTCGACTCGGTTGCCCGTTCGCCGGCCCTCATGTGTGCGATTCCGGGTGGTTGGCGGTCCGCGAGACCGGTGGAACGCGAAATCCCGGCGTATGTCGTGCGACGCCGAACGACGGGCGATCAGGGAATTACTCCAGGTCAACGAAGCCCGGATCCGGGAGACTGGAGGCGACAACCGGTCCGCATACGCATGCGTCGCACTGCCCGGCGCGAACGTGCGACGGTCAGCCGGTCTCGGGTAGACTGTTCCCATGAGCGCGACGGAACGCAGCGACAGCGCGAAGATGGTGGCCTCTCGTGCCGCCGGGGACGAGCGCGTGATTTCAGGGCAGGCCATGGACTGGGTGGGCGGCGCTGACGAATTGAGGGCCGAGTTCGCGTATCTGAGAGCCGAGTTCGCGGAGCTGAGCGCCTACGTGGCAGAGACGGCCAAACAGGAAGCGGACCGCCAAACTCTGTCCGTCCTCGCGTTCGCGGCGATGCTGGCGGCATGCGTCGTAGTTCTGGGGTTGCTGATACGAACCTGAGCGGGGAACCGACAATGACGCGCGGGAAGCGCCGATCGAGAGGTCGCCCGGTGCGGTTCGCCGGGTTCCGGTCCGTCTCCGGGATCAACCCGGGCGGGACGGAACGAGAGAGGCGCAGAGCAAGTGTCCGAGCCAGACCGATACCAGGCACAAGACGACGGACAGGCCGACGTTTCCGAGCGCTTCTGGCCATTGGCCGCTGCGCAGCTGATCCAGCGTCTGCAGGCTGAAGGCGGAGAAGGTCGTGTAGCCGCCGCACACGCCGACCATGAGGAACGCGCGGGCCTCCGGTCCCGGCAGCCACGACCGGGAAGGGAACGGGTCCAGCGTGGCCAGAAACCCGATCGCGAAGGATCCGACGACGTTGACGGCGATCGTGCCCCACGGGAAGGCCGTCCCCAGCAGGCCGAGAATCGCGTTGTTGCACCAGTAGCGCCCCACGCCGCCGAGGGCGCTGCCGAGCGCTACCCAGAAATACGCCATGGAGTACCGTCGCGCGGGTCGAGACCGTATGCCGGAGCCGTCCGGGCGGCTTCATGATGGCCGGCCGCTTGCCGGTCGTCCAGAGGCGTTGCGGATCGCCCTGGCGGACGGCGAGCGCAGTGCCGGCCGCCGTGGCGCGAAGCGGTCCAGCCGGGCAGGACGAGACGAATGCGGGGGATTGAGGACGCAGCGACGTCCGTTCGGCGAGGCCGGCGCAGGAGATCGGCTCCCGTGCCGCGTCCGCCTAATGACCGAGCGCCCAGGGTCGGCCGTGTCCGTGCTGCAGACCGCCGCCGAGCCCGCGCTGCCGAGGGTTGTGCCCGTGGCTGTGGCTGTGGCCCTTTCCGCCGGGCGGCTTGCCGGAGACGACCTTGGGCTCGTCCGCGCTTTTCTCGTTTCGCTGATGGGCGATCCGGTTGTGGGGGTCCATGTTGGCGATGAACGGAGCGCAGACGATCCGCGCCGCAGGCACGCCGCAATCGGGGCAGGGCATCGGTTCGTCGGCGAGGCTCATTCGCTGCAACTCGACGAAGCTCCCGCACGCCTCGCAACCGTATTCGTACATCGGCATCCTGACGATCTCCCGGTTTCGTAAGCCGTGCGCAGAAGGGGCGCCGCCCGGCCGGAGCCGGACGGCACGGTGTTCAGGCCAAGACGCCTTCCAGCAGCAGGTACCCGGGCAGCCACCCGGTCAGAATGCCCTGAATGCACGTAACCGCGCCGGTCACGTGACCGATGGGCTTGTTCATCGCCAGAAGCAGGAAGAACATGAACCACAAGACGGCCCACGCCGCCCAGCAGGCGCCGAACCAGTATCCCCAGAGCGTGGTGGCTTCGCTCCACGTAATGAGCGCCACCGGTACGACCGTAATGGACACGAACAGGCTGTACCAGCCGAGCCCCCGTCCGTCGACGTCCTGGAAGCGGTTATAGGCCACCCACAGATAGGTGAACGTGAAGAGCAGCGTCAGCGCGGCTCCCCGTATGGACGCCGCGTCCGCGCCCGGTCCGAACGCCATGAAGGCGGCCACCGCCGCCGTCGTGATGCCGACGAAGATATTGATGATCGCGATTTCGCGATCGCCGATCTTGCCCATGAGCCAGAGTCCGTTCAGGAAAAGAACGGACCCCACGTAGAGCAGAGCGAATCCCAACAACATTATTCCGATTCCCCTTGATGCACGAATGCCAGTTCGGGGCGCACCGGTTGCCGGTACCCGGTAGAGGATGGGATGTCTTCGGCCGGGCTTGGCTCACCGGTAGCGCACCGGTGAACGGAGGCGGCGGCGAAACCGGCCCGGTTCCGCCGCCGCGATGCGTCGCTCAGCTGCAAGCCGTGACGTCTACGCCGCTCACCTCCACGGTGGGTCCGGAGGCGTTCGGCCGAATGTCGAAATCGAAGATCTCGGTCGGAACTGCAAGCGTGCAGCACGCGTTCGGGATATCGACGATTCCGCTGACCCGGCCCTCGACCGGCGCCGTGCCCAGGATCATGTAGGCCTGCTCGCCCGTGTAGCCGAATTTCTTCAGATACTCGACGGCGTTCAGACAGGCGCGCCGATACGCGACCGTCGCATCGAGATACTTCTGCGAGCCGTCATGCTCGTCGACGCACACGCCTTCGAAGATCAGGTACTCGGAGTAGTGCGGCTCGATCGGGCTGGGCTTGAACACGGGGTTGGTGATCCCGTATTTCTCGACGCCGCCCTTGATGATGTCGACGCCGATGTCGATCCAGCCGGCCATCTCGATCGCGCCGCAGAAGGTGATTTCTCCGTCGCCCTGCGACCAGTGAATGTCGCCCATCGACAGACCGCCGCCCGGCATGAAGACCGGGAAGTAGCAGGTCGAACCGCGGGAGAGGTTCTTGATGTCGCAGTTGCCTCCGTGCTCGCGCCCCGGAACGGTTCGAGCCCCTTCCAGGCCCGCAGCGCGTCCCGCGTCGCCGGTCATCTGGCCCATGAGGGCGGTCGTGGTGCCGGCGAGGCCGTCCGGGAGCGTGCAAAGCGGGGGCACCCGGTCGGGGTCGGTGTTGAAGAGCGCAGACTCGCGATCGTTCCACCGCTTGAGAAGCGGCGCGTCCGGCAGCGTTCCGATCAGCCCGGGATGAATCAGACCGGGAAAGCGAACGCCGGGGATGTGACGCGACGAGGTGTAGATCCCGTGGAAGTCCCAGCAGGCCTTCCTCGCTTCCGGGAAATGCCGGTCCAGGAACCCGCCGCCGTTTTCCAGCGCGAAAATCCCGGTGAACCCCCACTGCGAGTCCTCGAGCCAGCCGATATCGTTGATATCGACCACGAGCAGGTCTCCCGGCTCGGCGCCCTCCACTCCGAACGGTCCGCTCAGATAGTGCACCTTCGACAGGTCGACGTCCCGAATGTCGTTCGCCGACTCGTCGTTGTGGATCTGTCCGCCGGTCCAGTCGTAGCACTCGACCCGAAACTCGTCGCCGGGCTTGAAGTTCTCGACGATCGGGATGTCCGGATGCCACCGGTTATGCGTCTTGATGGCCTGGTCTTCGGGCCACTTGTCCATTTCGGCCCGGAATACGGTTTTTGCCATGGTTTCCTCCAATTTCGGGGTTTGGATCCAACTAGCGAAAAGTTTGGTACTAAACCCCCAGCAGATAGGAATATCGTGCTGTCGTAGGCTTGTCAACCCTCGGGTCATACGGAGCCGGCTCCGGTCCCGTAACTCCTTGCCGCGTCGTCGAAAATTCGAACTGGCGCGCAAATTTCCCGCGCGGTTCGAAAAATCTACAGTCGTACGCGGAATAGAATCCGATTCGCGTTCGCTTCGGCGAATCGGTGCCGCTCGGGGCGGAAACGCAGCGTTCGACCTTCGCGCCCGGCGTGCGAGCGAATCGCCGGAGCCCGACCCGCGGCCCGTCCGAGCGAGGCGGCGCAGACGCATGATCTTGCGGCGGATCCGGGGTCGCGAGTCGGGCCGGATCCTGGGCCGGCGCTCGACCTTGCGAGGAAGTCGAAGAGACCGGACGGCCTTCAGGCCGGAGGCAGGCGCCGGTTCGCCTCCTCGAGGCCTGCGGGCGTTCCGACGTCGATCCACGCCCCCGCTTCGGAAGGGACGCCGCAAATCCGCCCGCAAGCGACGCCGTCCCACCATACGTTGAACGACCAGGCGCCGGCCGGCGCCTCTCGCAGCGCGTCGCTCCGCACGATCTGCGCTCCGGTGTAGAGCAGCGCGTCCGGCTCTCCCTTCGCGCGCAGGAGGGCGCCGCCCGGACCGAGAAGGAAGTCGCCGCGACGGGCCGGGGTTACGCATCGCGACAGAGGCCTGAGAAGCAGCGCCGCGTCCAGTTCGTCGCCGGACGCTGCCCAGGCGCGCAACAGAGGGTCCAGCGGCGCGTCGCCCGTCCACACGGCGTCCGGGTTGAGCGCGAGGAAGGCATCGCCCCCGATCAACGGCAACGCCTTCCGCGCGCCGCCGCCGGTCTCCAGAAGCTGACGCTCGATCGATATCGACGACGCAACGTCGCCGCGGCGGGCCAGATGCGCCCGGATCCGGTCCGCGTGAGCGTGGACGTTCACCACGATCCTCTTCATGCCGGCCTCGAGCGCGCGGTCGATCGCGCGGTCGAGAAGGGTGCGCCCGGAAACCGGGAGCAGCGGCTTGGGGATTCGGTCGACCAGGGATCCCATTCGCGTCCCGAGCCCGGCGGCGAGCACGAGCGCCGTACAGGGAGGCGGGCTCATCCCGGGCCGCACCTCGCCCGCACCTTCGACCGGACGTCCAGGGTCGGGGCGGGCACGTGTCGCCGAACCCAGCCGCCGAGGCGCCGCAATGCGGGGTGCGCCAGATCCGAAAGGAGGTGATTCCAGACTCGCGGCGTGAAGTCGAGATAGGTCGGTTTGCCGTCCCGGATACAGAGGCGGGCGAAGATGCCGATAATCTTGAGGTTGCGCTGGGCGCCGAGCGCGGCACAGGCGGCGCGGAACTCCGCATGCCGGTCCGGCTTCAGTCCGGCGTTCCGCAGGTATCGTTCGAGCATGTCCGATCGCAGGGCGGGCGAAGTGTCCCTTCGGGCGTCTTCCAGCAGGGAGACGAGGTCGTAGGCGGGATGTCCGGCGAGGGCGTCCTGGAAGTCGAGAAGGCCGATGCGCCGGCAAGCGCGAGTCTCCTCCCGACCCAGCCAGATCAGGTTGTCGGCGTGGAAGTCGCGGAGGACGAGCACGTCCCGGCACGAAGCGACCCGCTCCAGCGCCTCCGTCAGAACCTGCCGGAATTCCGCGACCGCGTCTTCGTCGGCCTCTCGGCCTGCGCCCGGAATCCACCAGTCGACGACCAGCGAAGCCTCGTCCAGCAGCGGGGCCAGATCGTAGGGACGGATCCGGTGGGTCTCGCCGCCGTGGCGAACCGACGCCGGGGGCGGATGCCGGCCGAGCTCCGCCAGCACGTCGATCGCCGCTTCGTAGCAGGGCCGCTCGAGCGCGGGCGCGCGCGCCAGGAGCGGAGTCAGCAGGTCGTCGCCGAGATCCCCGATCAGCAGCAGTCCCCGATCGAGGTCGGCCGCCAGCACGTCCGGGGCGCGAAAGCCGAGCGTGCCGAGGTGCTCCGAAAGCGCGGCGAACCGTCCGACTGCCGCCCGCCCGCCCTGCTCGTCGTCCATCAGAACCGCGCGCCGGGCAGGAGCGTCCGACGGCGCCCCGAGCCGGTAGTACCGCCTCGGCGAGGCGTCGCCCGCCAGCGGCGCGAACGGCCGCCCTTCCCATCCCGCCCGGGAGAGGAAACTGCGAATCGCCTCTTGCCGCTCCGGCGTCATGCCGCCTCGCGAAGCAGCGGCCCGATCGCGGCCCCGACCCGGCAGCGCAACTCCTCGGGGCCGTCCACGGTCAGCTCCGCCGTTCTCGCGCCTGTCCGTCCGGCGGTTTTCAGGCGCAACCGGATCCAGTCGGACGGAAGTCGGCGTCCGAGCCGCTCCGGCCATTCGATCAGCGCCAGATCGGTGCCGAACACGTCGTCGAGACCGAGTTCGTCGCATTCCGACGGATTCTCCAGCCGGAAGAAGTCGAAGTGATGCGCCGTCCCGAGCGGAAGCTCGTAGGTCTGCGCGAGGGTATAGGTCGGGCTGGGAACCGTCAGCTCGGCGTCGCCGGCGAGCGAACGCAGGATCGAACGGGCGAGAACGGTCTTGCCGGCTCCGAGCGCACCCTCGAGGAGTACCGTGTCGCCGGGGACGAGGCCGCCCGCCAGCACGCGGCCGAGACGGCGGGTGTCCGCCTCGTCCTCCAGCCGGATCGACGCGAGATCCGTTCGAGGCAACCGGTCAGTCTCCGGCGTATTCCAGCAGCAGATCCTTCGCGTCGACCTGCTGGCCGGCGGACACGTGAAGCGCCGCGACGACCCCGTCGCGCTCCGCGTTGAGCGCGGCCTCCATTTTCATGGCCTCGACGGTCAGGAGCAGATCGCCGGCGACGACGCGCTGGCCGGGGGACACCGCGACGGATGCGATCACGCCCGGCATCGGCGCCGAAAGATGCAGGGGATCGGAAGGATCGGCGCGCCGGCGCTTCGGAACCGTTTCGGCCACGGCTTCGTTCTTGACGCGGACGCTGCGGGGCTGGCCGTTCAGTTCGTAGAAGACGCGCACCGACCCGTCCTCGTCGGTCTCGCCGACGGCGAGACAACGAATGACCAGGGTCATGCCCCGCTCCAGCTCCACGGAAATCTCCGCTCCCGGCTCCAGACCGTAGAAATACGTCGGCGTCGGAAGCACCGCTACCGGACCGAACCGGCTCCGGCGCTCGGCATACTCCGTGAAGACTTTCGGATACAGGACGTAGGAGAGGAGTTCCTTCTCGGAAACCCGGCGCTCGACCGCGTTCTCGGCCTCCTTGCGCACCGCCCCGAAATCCGCCGGCGCCATGGCCGCCCCCGGTCGGCCGACGATCGGCTCGCGCCCGCGGAGGATCTTCCGGGACAGCGCTTCCGGAAATCCGCCCGGCGGCTGGCCCAGCTCGCCCCGGAACAACCCGATGACCGATTCCGGAAAGGCGACCTCGACGTCCGGATCCTCGACGTCGGCGCGCGACAGGCCGCTCGCCACCATCATCAGAGCGAGGTCCCCGACCACCTTGGACGTGGGCGTGACCTTGACGATGTCGCCGAACATCCGGTTGACCTCCGCATAGGCGGCCGAGACTTCGTGCCATCTCTCCAGGAGCCCGAGAGCGTCCGCCTGGGCGCGGAGATTGGTGAACTGTCCGCCGGGCATCTCGTGCAGGTAGACTTCGGAGGCGGGAGCGCGGAGATCCGCCTCGAAGGCGGCGTACTGGTTCCGCACGCTTTCCCAGTAGTCGGAGAACGAGCGCAGCAGGGCCGGATCGAGTTCCGTGTCCCGATCGCGGCCGCGCAGCGCCTCGACGACGGAACCGAGCGGCGGCTGCGAGGTAAGGCCGGAAAAGGAGTCCATCGCGAGATCGACGGCGTCGACGCCCGCCTCCGACGCCGCGAGGACGGTCGCAGCCGAGATTCCGCTCGTGTCGTGGGTATGCAGGTGAACCGGCAGCCCGGTCTCTTCCCGGAGCGCGCGGACCAGCTCTTGCGCGGCGGCCGGGCGGAGAAGGCCGGCCATGTCCTTGATGCAGAGAATATGCACCCCGGCCTCGGTCAGGCTCTTCGCGATGTCGAGGTAATACGGCAGGTTGTACTTGCTCCGAGCCTCGTCATAAAGGTCGCCGGTATAGCAGATGGCGCCCTCGCAGATTTTCCCGGTCTGCCGTACGGCGGCGATCGCGACCCTCATGTTCTCGACCCAGTTGAGTGGATCGAAGACGCGGAACAGGTCGATGCCGGACAGGGCCGACCGCTTGACGAATTCGACGATGACGTTGTCCGGGTAGTTGGTGTAGCCCACGGCGTTCGAGGCGCGAAGCAGCATCTGCAACAGGTGGTTCGGCATTCGGCTGCGAAGGTCTTCGAGCCGCTCCCAGGGGCACTCGTCGAGGAACCGCATCGCCACGTCGAAGGTCGCGCCGCCCCAGCACTCCACCGAGAACAGGTCCGGCAACAGGTTGTCGTAGGCGTCCGCGACCCGCAGGAGGTCGTGGCTGCGGATGCGGGTAGCGAGAAGGGACTGCGGGCCGTCCCGCATGGTGGTGTCGGTAATCAGGAGTTTCTGCTGGTTTCGCATCCACTCGGCGACGGCCTCCGGTCCCTTTTCGTCCAGGAGCAACCTGACCTCGCTCGGCGGCCGTCCCGGCCGGAATGCGGGCGGTTGCGGCGGGCGGCCGGCGGCGCGCGGCTTGGGTCGTCCGCGTACTCCGGGATGTCCGTTGACGGTCACCTGGGCGATGTGCCGCAGGAGGCGCGTCGCGCGGTCCCGCGGCCGAGGAAAGTCGAGCAGTTCCGGATGCTCGTCGATGAACCGGGTCGTGATCTCGCCGGAGCGGAACGCCTCGTGGCCGACCACGCGCTGGAGGAAGGCGAGGTTGGTGGCGACGCCCCGGATGCGGAATTCGCGCAGCGCCCGAACCAGGCGCGAGATCGCCGAATCCCGGTTCGGCGCCCAGGCCGTCACCTTCTCGAGGAGCGAGTCGTAATGGCGGGTGATGACCGCTCCCGAATAGGCGGTTCCTCCGTCGAGGCGAATCCCGAAGCCGGTCGCGCCCCGATACGCGGTCATGCGTCCGTAGTCGGGGATGAAATGATCGTGCGGATCCTCCGTGGTGATCCGGCACTGGATGGCGTGGCCCCGGATCGCGAGTCGGTCCTGGGTCGGGCAGGCGTCCTCGGCCTCGTTCCCGATGGAGCCGCCCTCGGCGATCGCGATCTGGGCGCGAACCAGGTCGACGCCGGTGATCATCTCGGTCACCGTGTGCTCGACCTGGATCCGGGGGTTGACCTCGATGAAGTGGAAACGGCCCGTGTCCGGTTCGTACAGGAACTCGACCGTGCCGGCGTTGCGGTAGCCGGCTTCGCGCGCCAGCGCGGTGGCGTATCCGCACAGCTTGTCGCGCGCCGCCGAGTCGAGATAGGGCGCCGGCGCGCACTCAACCAGCTTCTGGTTGCGCCGTTGCACGGAACAATCCCGCTCGAACAGATGGACGACCCGGCCGTCGGAATCGGCCAGGATCTGGACCTCGACATGGCGTGCGCGTCGAATCAGCCGCTCCAGGAAGACGTCGTCCTTGCCGAAGGCCGCGAGCGCCTCCCGGCGGGCGGCGCGCAGAAGGTCCGGGAACTCGACCGGATTCTCCACCACGCGCATGCCGCGGCCGCCTCCGCCCCAGCTTGCCTTGAGCATGGCGGGGAAGCCCACGCTCCGGGCGAGCGACAGGGCCTTCTCGACGTCGGCCGGAAGGGGCCCGGTGGCCGGCACCGTGGGCACGCCGGCGCGTTCCGCGACGTTCCGGGCGGAGACCTTGTCGCCGAGCAGCCGGAGCGTCTTGGCCGCAGGGCCGACGAAGGCGATTCCGTTACCCTCGCACGCCGCCGCAAACTCGGGCGATTCGGAGAGGAATCCGTATCCCGGATGGATCGCGTCCGCGCCGGTATCCGTGGCGACCCTCAGAATGGCGTCGATGTCGAGATAGGCCGTGACCGGTCCCCGCCCTTCGCCGATGCGATACGACTCGTCGGCCTTGAACCGGTGCAGCGAGAGCTTGTCTTCCTCGGCGAACACCGCGACGGTGGACTTGCCCATCTCGTTGGCGGCACGGAGCACCCGAATCGCGATCTCGCCGCGATTGGCGACCAGAACCTTCGAGAATTGAGCCACGATCGCCTCCATGCCGTACGGGAATCCCGGCCCGCTGCGCCCAGGGTCGGCCGTATGTGCGCAGTATACCGTGGATGGATTCGGCACCGCACGCGATCGGCAGTTCCGGCCGTTCCGTCGCGTCGCCGAAGCGGGGCCGAATCGCCGGGAGCCGATTGACACGCCCGTGCGCATACCACATAGTCGCGCCGGTGGTTCCCCGAACGGTCCGGCACCGGACCGGGGACGAAATGGGAACAGGGGAGGGCCGACCCATTCCGGGGGCCCGGATCCCTGGCTGCCCCCGCAACTGTGAGCGGCGAGTCGGGCTCTCTCGAGTGCCACTGGTCCGTCCGGGAAGGCCGGATGCCCGACGACGACCCGCAAGCCAGGAGACCAGCCACTTTCGAGGGTGCGAATCGATCGCGCATCCGCCATTGAAGGATCGGTACTCACGGAGGGTGAAATGTCCGACCGGGTTCTCGCCGCACTCGCCCCGGCACAGACGGCCGCGCAGCTTCTGCCGCTGGCGGCGCTGGCCGTGCTGGGCGTTCTGCTTCTATACGGTGTCGGGTTCGCACAGCCGGACTTGCTCCACAACGCCGCGCACGACGGACGCCACGCATTCGGCTTTCCCTGTCACTGACGGGAAGCCGCCATGTTCGCGCGTTTGCTGGCCGCAGCGCTGGCCTCGGGGATCCTGGCCGGCGGCTTGATCACCGTCGTGCAGGCGTTTACGACTGCGCCGCTGATTCTGCTGGCGGAGGCGCACGAGTCGTCTTCCCATGCCGCTGTCGCGCCGTCGAAGGCCTCGTTCCGGGCCGACGGGAGCGCCGGCGTCGCGCTCCGGCTCGTGCATGACGACGGGTCGGGAGCGGGCGGCGGATCCGACGGCGGAGGCGCATGGGCGCCCGAGGACGGCATCGAGCGCAGCTTCTACACCCTGCTCTCGAACCTCGTCGGCGGGGTCGCGTTCGCGGCGCTGCTGGTGGCGGCGTTCGGGTTGAGCCGGAGCAGGGTCGACGCCCGAAGCGGCGTCGTCTGGGGCCTCGCGGGATTTGCCGTGTTCGCCGTCGCGCCGGCCCTGGGACTGCCGCCGGAGGCGCCGGGTTCCGTGACCGCGGAGATCGGCGCCCGGCAGGCCTGGTGGGCGTTCGCGGCCGCGTCGACGGCGGCCGGACTTTGGCTTCTGGTTTTCCGTCGCCGCCTGGCGTTTCATGCCGCCGGGGTCGCGCTGCTGGCGCTTCCGCATGTCGCGGGCGCTCCCCAGCCGGAGTTCGTCGGCGGAACGGTGCCCCCGGAACTCGCGGCCCGGTTCGTCGCCGCGTCGCTGGCGACGAGCCTGGTGTTCTGGGCCATGCTCGGCTGGTTCGCCGGGCGTTTCTACGAACGCTTCGTCCTGCTCCCGCGCGACCCGTCGTGAAGTAGCGAAGCGTCGCAGGACACGGTAGGCCGCGTCCGGGCTGCGGCCTACCCTCGGTCATGGCGTGCGGGGCTGTCGCGGCGTCCCGCCGCCGACGGACGGTCAGGACGCTTCGCTCGCGTCGCCTTCCGGCTCGCCGCCTTCGGCGAGACGCGCCGCAATCTCGTCGGCGCCGATCCCGAGAATCCGCATCCGTTGCGCGATCTGCGGAAGTTCGACCTCGAGAAACTCCCGCCGCATCTCCGCCAACGCGAGCGCGCTCGCGTTTTCGGTCACATGGAAACCCTGGCCCCGCCGGCTCGCGATCAGCCCCCGGTCCACCAGCGACTGATAGCTCCGGGCGACGGTGTTCGGATTGACGCCCATCTCCACCGCCATTTCCCGAACGGACGGAATTCGCTCGCCCGTCGTCCATTCGCCGAGCAGAATCCGCTCGCGGACCTGCTCCGCGATTTGCAGGTAGATCCCTTTCGGGTTGTCAAACTCCATCGTCTGCCTGTGCCTCCTGCAGCCGCATCCAGGCGATCGTCCAGAGCGCGGGCGGAACGAGCGCCAGCGCGGCGAACAGAAGTACCTGCAGCGCCGTTCCGTGATCCAGGATCAGCATTTCGACCGCGTCGACGAGCTCCCAGTGATGCCATCCGAACCCGTCGAAGGAGACGTGAAGAAGGGCGACCGGCGCCAGGACCAGCGCAAGGAGCGCGACGACCAGGATCAGCGTCGTCTTCAGGAAGGGAAGGCGCCGAAACCAGACGGCGCCGAGAACGTACGGCGACTGCACGACGACGAATGCGACGACGGTTCGCCACACGTCCGCCTCCGTCGGATCGAAGAACGGATGCCTGTACCCGGTCCAGGCCAGGACCGACAGCTCGATCGCCAGGGAGAGAACGGTAAAGAGCGCCAGCAAATGGAGAACCTGGCCGGCGGCGACCCAAAGCAGACCGGCCAGCGCTTTCTCCAGGGCCGAAGCGGGCAGGAGCAGATACGCCTCTTTCCGGTTCGGGTCGTGGAGGTTCCGGAAGGCCCGACCGGTCGCGTATCCGATGCCCCAGACGAACAGCGTGACGCCGAACGCGTCCCGGTAGACGTCCGATTCCGCAAACGGGCCGCGATTCGCCAGCGATAGCAGCAGAAGGATGCCGGCCAGGGTGGCGGAAAACAGGGCGAGGGTACGGCGGTTGTTCCGCAGGTCCATCCGGAGGAGGAGGTACAACCTGCGGCTCGAGAGTGCGGTTTGCATGGGCGCTATTCCTTTCGGGAGAGTCGGGCGAACGCGTCCGGTTCGGCGATCGCCGCCTTGAAGAGGAGCTCCAGGTCCATCGGGCCGTCGCCGGCGTTCGGGTCGGCCCAGACGCAGGCGTATCCGCCGATCGCGGGTTCCGAATACAACAAGCTCCCGGATTCGGGGTCCGGCGGCGTCGCCTGGCGGGCGAAGCGGAGACAGGCGGACGCTTCCGCCACTCCCTGGTCGTAGAGGATCCCGCCGTCATGCAGGACGAGAATCCGGTCGACGATCGCCTCGAGGTCCCTGGCCTGGTGGGTGGAGACCACCACGATCCGATCCTCGCGAAGAGTCTCCGCGAGCAGCCGTCGGAACAGTCCCCTGGACGGAATGTCCATCCCGTTGGTCGGTTCGTCCAGGAGGAGCAGGGACGTTCCGCATGCGAGACCGAAGGCGACCTGGAACTTCTTTCGCTCGCCGAGGGACAGCTTCGCCAGACTCTCGTCGCGCGGGACGTCCAGCTCGCCGAGCAGGCGCTCGAGCAGGCCGGCGTCGAAGGCGGGGTAGAACGGGGCCCGCTGGAGCACGTATTCGCGGTCGGCCATGTCGGGCAAGTGCGCGTTCTCGGACAGCATGAAGACGTCTGCGAGGAATTCCGGATCCCGCCTCGAGGGGTCGTGCCCGAACGCGCGGATTGTCCCCGAACGCGGGAAGAGAAGTCCTGCGAGTAGCCGCAGGAGCGTCGACTTGCCGGCGCCGTTCAGGCCGAGCAGTCCGTAGACGGCTCCGGGCCGGAGGTCGAGGTTCAGTCCCTCGACGACGCGGCGCTTGCGGTAGCCGAAGTTCAAGCCGGTCAGGGTAACCATGTTCGCCTCATGGGTTGCCGTGGGAATTACTGTCATAGTGCACTAATACAGTATTCAATCAGGATGGTCAAGAGGCAAGTCGATTCGCTGCGGCGTTCTCGATCGAGCGACGGAAGGACGCTCGGCGCGCGCTCTCCTCGCTGCCGTTCGCGGCGGTCGCGTCCGCCGAGTCCGCCCGCCGAACGGTCGCGAACCGACTGGGGGCGGGCGCGACCTCCGCGACGGGACGGACACGGGAGCGAAGGCGCGTCAGGGCCGGTGTCGTGCGATCGACGACAGGGTTCGGGGCCGGTACTTTGAGCCGTTTCGTGGTATACCTCTCGCGCCCGTCTCCGGTGCTGCCGGCCCCGGCGGAGCCGGTGCGCCAAGAACCCGGGACGCCGTCGAAGCGGATGCGGAGGCGGATGGAACGCCGGTCCGGGCCGACCCGGAGAAGAGGTCCAGAATGGCCCGTCTCATGTCTCGAATCGGTCTCCTGTTCGCGGCCGCGGCGACGGCCGGCTGCTCGTTGCTGACGCCCCTGCCGAAGCCGTCGACGCTGAAGGCGCGGCTGGCGGAGTTTCCCTCGACCGGTCTGTCGCTGGACCGCCCGGCGGTCGTCCGCTGGAATGCGCATCACGTTCCCTTCGTCGAGGCGGAGACGGACGACGACGCGGCGTTCGTGCTCGGCCTGGTTCACGCCCATCTCCGCCTCGGCCAGATCGCGATGGCGCGGATGATCGCCCGCGGCCGGCTCTCGGAAATCGCCGGTCCGATCGCGGCGGACGTGGACCGCGGCCTCCGAACGCTGGCCTTCGATCGCGCCGCGGAAGAGATCGTGGAGCGGATGGATCCGACCGCGCGCCGCTGGCTGCAGAGATTCGTCGACGGCTTGAACCGCTACCAGGACGGAATGCGGGAGCTTCCGCACGAGTTCCGGGTGGCGGGACTCGGGCGCGAGCCCTGGCGGGCGGAGGACGTCGTCGCCATCGGCCGTCTGGCGGGCACCGACGTGAACTGGATGGTTTGGGCCGGGCTGCTTCCCCTGCGCGACCGGCCCGACTGGCCGGAACTGTGGTCGCGGCTCGTTGCGCACGGAACGGGCCCGACTCCCGAAACGGCGGGAGACGGACCGAGCGCGGACGTCGAGCGAGTCCTGGGCAACCACGCTCGATACGGCAGCAACAGCATGGCGCTGGCCGCGTCGCGCACCGATACCGGGGGCGCACTGATCGCGAACGACCCCCATCTCGGCATCATCGTGCCCAATTTCTGGCTGATTGCCGGTCTGAAGTCCCCCTCCTACCACGTCGTGGGGCTGATGGGCCCCGGCGTCCCTGCATTCGCGATCGGCCGGACTCCGCATATCGCCTGGGGCGGAACCCACATGCGGGCCGCGATGAGCGACCTCGTCGACGTCGGTTCGCTGGACGAGGACCGGTTCGCCGAACGCCGCGAGCGGATCGGCGTTCGCTGGTGGATCGACGACGAAGCGGTCGTACGGGAGAGCCCCTACGGGCCGGTCGTCTCCGACTTGCCGTTCCTCGCCGGACTGGGCCTGCCGCCGGCCGCGTTGCGCTGGATCGGACACCAGTCCAGCGACGAGATCGGCGCCATGCTCGCCGTCTCCCGCGCCCGAAACTTCGACGAGTTCCGGGCCGCGTTCCGGGACTTCGCCGTGCCGGGTCAGAACATGCTCTATGCCGACCGGGACGGCAATATCGGCAAGGTCATGGCGGTTCGCGTGCCGGAGCGCAAGGCGCCTCCGGCGGACCTGGTGGTCGATCCGGCCGCGTCCGACGAGGCGTGGCGGAAGATTCTCGGCGCCTCCGACCTTCCGCACAGCCTGAATCCCGAGCGCGGCTTCGTGGTTTCGGCCAACGATCGGCCCGCCGGCCCGGGGCAGACTGTCGGCTGGTTCTTTTCGCCCGGCGACCGGGTTGAGCGGATGACGCAGCTGATCGAGAGCGGGCCGGCTTCGGTCGAGGACCTGAAGGCCTGGCAGCGCGACGTGTTCATGATTTCGTCGGTGCGACTGCGCGACGCGCTTCTCCCGCTCCTGGACCGTTTCGGCGTGGGCGCCGACACGCCGGAAGGGCAGCGGGTTTTGCAGCGCCTGCGGGACTGGGACGGCCACTATCGGGCGGCGTCGGTCGAGGCGGTGAGCTTCGAGCAGTTCCGAACCGCTTTCGTTCGCGCCTTCTACGCCGCTCGATACGGCGAGGAGGACGGGGCCAGGTTCGCCGGCGGCAGACTCTCGCAGTTTCTTCTCGAGGACATGGAGCGGGCGGAAGAATCCGTTCTCCGGGATTCGCTGGCGGCCGGCCTCGACGCGGCCGTCGCGGGGCTGGACCGCTTCGAGAACTGGGGGGCGATGCATCGGTTGAGCCTCGCGCATCCGCTGGCGAACGCGCCCGTGATCGGTCGTCGGTACCGCTTCGGGGAATACGGCGTCGGCGGCAGCACCGATACGTTGATGAAGACCTCGCACGATCGGACCGGCGAGAGGCATTCGGTCGGCTACGGCGCCAACGCCCGCCATGTTTCGGACATGCGCGATCCGGATGCGAACTTCTTCGTGCTCCTGGGCGGACAGGACGGCTGGCTGAACAGTTCCACGATGCTGGACCAGTGGCCCCTGTGGCAGGAGGGCCGATACTTGCAATTGCCGCTCTCGCAGGACGCGGTTCGCGACGCGTTTCCGTACCGCACGGAACTGAGGCCTTGAGTATGGGCGCCGAATTCGCGGGCCGTTCGAGACTGTCCGGTAGCCCCGCGCGCAGACCGCGTTCTCGACGCAGGGTCGGGAGGCGGTCCGCATGAGCCGGTCCTCAGTCCGCAGGAGTCCGCTCGGTTTGCCGATCGGGGAGCCGCTGCCGGTCGGCTGGAGCGGAGCCGCGCCGCCGCCCCGGCGATCGATGGACGGCGCCCGGGTGCGGCTGGAGCCGCTGGACGCAGCGCGCCATGGCGTGGATCTCTTCGGGTCCTGGAGCGCGGACCGCGAGGGACGCATCTTCACCTATATGCCGTTCGGGCCGTTCGAGAACGCGTCGGAGGTTTGCGAATGGGCCCGGAGCGTCGAGCGGGGAGACGATCCGCAGTTCTTCGCCGTCCTGCCGGCCGACGGAGGGCCGGCGCTCGGCGTCGCCAGCTATCTTCGGGTCAAGCCCGCGCAAGGGACGATCGAGGTCGGCTGGATCTGTTACGGTCCGGCGCTGCAGCGGACGCCGGCAGCGACGGAGGCGATGCACCTGATGATGCGGCGCGCGTTCGACGAGCTCGGCTACCGCCGCTACGAATGGAAATGCGACGCGCTGAACGCCGACTCGCGACGTGCGGCGCGCCGGCTGGGTTTCGTCTACGAGGGCACGTTTCGGCAGGCGACACACTACAAGGGACGCAATCGGGATACGGCGTGGTTTTCCGTTCTGGACCGTAGCTGGCCGGCGTTGCGACAGGCCCAGGCCGAATGGCTCGACCCGGGGAACTTCGACGCCGACGGACGGCAGCGGGTTTCGCTGACCGAATTGACGGCGGCGACCGTTGCGCGGGAGACCGGGGAAAGCGATCCTCCGAGCCCGGAACGGTAGCGCCCGTACCGGCACAGCCGCGGGATCCGTTCGCCGGAGAGTCAGGCGCACGACGCGCACTTGAACGAGAGACTCGGTCGGCCCCCTACAACCCGGAACTCGGGGGCTTGGACCGCTCTCGCTGCATGGAGAGCGATCAGGTACGCGACGGCCGACAGACGGAGTATTGCGCAGTGCGGTTCGTGCGAACGCCCGAGACCGGTTTCGACCCGCAACGGAAGCCATTCTGCACGGCACTCGCTATTGTCGGGCCTGCGAAGCGTTCCCGATCTCGGAGCAAGGAGGAGTCTGGAAATGCAACTGTCGACCGAGGCGCTGCAGGCCCTCGACGCGCAGCATCATCTTCATCCGTTCACGGATACGAAAGAACTGCACTCCGAAGGCGTACGGATCGTCGCCCGGGGCGACGGCGTGTACGTCACGGACACGGAAGGCCGCCGCTGCCTGGACGCGATGTCGGGACTCTGGTGCGTCAATATCGGCTACGGCCGCCCGGAGATCGCCGAGGCCGCCGCCCGGCAGATGAACGAACTGCCGTATTACAACACCCTGTTCCACACCACGACGCCGCCGGCGATCGAACTCGCGCAGCGGTTGAGCGAGATCGCCCCGGATGGGTTCGACCGCGCGTTCTTCACCTCCTCCGGCTCGGAGGCGGTCGACTCGGCCTACCGCATCGCCCGCCATTACTGGAACACCCTCGGCCAGCCCGAGCGCAGGCTGATCGTCTCCCGGGAGAACGCCTATCACGGCACGACGGTGGCCGGCGCCGGGATCGGCGGCATGGAGGCCATGCATCGCCAGGGCGGCGACAGTTTCGGCGCGGTGCTGCATGCGCCGCAGCCCTATTGGTACGGCGAGGGGAGCCAGTCCGATCCCGGAGAGTTCGGACTCGAGCGCGCGAGGGCGGTGGAGCGCCTGATCGACTCGGCCGGCCCCGAGCGCGTGGCGGCGTTCATCGGAGAGCCGGTGCAGGGCGCCGGCGGCGTCGTCATTCCGCCGGAAACCTACTGGCCCGAAATCCAGCGGATCTGCCGCGAACGCGACGTCCTGCTGATCGTGGACGAGGTCATTTGCGGCTTCGGGCGAACGGGCAAGTGGTTCGGAACCCAGGCCTTCGACCTGCAGCCGGACATGATGACGGTCGCGAAGGGGCTCAGTTCGGGATACCTGCCGATCGGCGGCGTGCTGGTCTCGGACCGGGTCGCCGACGTCATCTCCGCCGGCGGGGGCGAGTTCGCCCACGGACATACCTATTCCGGGCATCCCGTCTGTTGCGCGGCGGCGATCGAGAACCTTCGCATCCTGCGCGACGAGGGGGTCGTCGAGCGGGCGGAGCGGGAGGTCGTTCCGGCGTTCCGCGAGCGATGGCAGGGCCTCGCCGACCACCCGCTCGTCGGCGAAGCGCGGAGCTTCGGCCTTCTCGCCGCCGTCGAACTCACGCCGGACCGAAACGCGCGGTCCCCGTTTCCGGGCGAGCCGGGACGGGCGGGCCGGATCTGCCGCGAGGCGTGCGTTGAGAACGGCCTCGTCATGCGCGCGGTTCGCGACACCATGGTCGCCGCGCCGCCCCTGGTCGTCTCCGAAGCGGAACTGGACGAGTTGGCGGAACGCGCCTGGCGTTCGCTCGACCAGACGGCTGCCGCGCTGCGGCAGGAAGGGCTTCTCTGAACCCGTCTCATGCGTTCGAGGCGGTTCCTGACGCGGAACGATACGCCGGGTCGGCACGCGCCGTCCTGGTACGCGGCTACCGCAGACCCCGAGGCGCCGCGTCCTCCGCTCGCCGGCGAGGTCCGCGCGGACGTGTGCGTGGTCGGGGCGGGGTTTACCGGAATCTCGGCCGCGCTCCGTATGGCGGAGGTCGGCCTTCGAGTGGCGGTGCTGGAGGCGAACCGCGTCGGATGGGGCGCCTCCGGCCGCAACGGCGGCCAGCTCGGCTCCGGCCAGCGCGTGGGCCAGCGCACGCTCGAGAAGCGGTTCGGCCGCGAGCGGGCACGGCGACTCTGGCAAGTCGGCGAGGACGCCAAGGCGCTCGTTCGGGAGCGCATTCGTCGCCACGGCATCGAGTGCTACCTGCGGCCCGGCGTACTGTATCCCGTTCATCGGCGGCGTTTCCTGCGAGGGTTGCGGGAAGACGTCGCGCATCTGAACGAGGCCTGCGACTATCCCGATGCGCGGTTCGTGGACCGCGAGGAATTGCGGCACATGCTGGGCGCGACCGGCTACTGGGGCGCGGCGCTCGATCTCGGCGCCGGGCATCTCCACCCCCTCCGGCTCGCGCTCGGACTCGCACGGGCGGCAGAGGCCGCCGGGGCCCGCATCTTCGAGAACTCGCGCGTCACCCGCTTCAGCGAGACGTCCCGGGGCGTGGCGGTCTCCGTGGAGGGCGGCGCCGTCCGGGCCGATCGCCTGATCCTCGCCTGCAACGGCTACCTCGACGGGCTGGCTCCGGAGATCGCCGACCGCATCCTTCCGATCAACAATTTCGTTCTCGCGACCGAGCCGCTCGGCCCGGAGCGGGCGCGGAGAGTCATTCGGGACGACGTCGCGGTCGCCGATTCGCGGTTCGTGGTGAACTACTTCCGTCTGTCGCACGACCGGCGGCTGCTGTTCGGCGGGGGAGAGGGATGGCGAACCCGGTTTCCGTCCGACCTCAAGGCGTTCGTCCGCAAGCGTATGCTGTCGGTCTTCCCGGATCTCTCCGACGTCGGCATCGACTATGCGTGGGGCGGAACGCTGGCGATCACCCGCAATCGGGTTCCGCTGTTCCGCCGTTGCGGCGCGCGGGTTCTGGCGGTCGGCGGCTACTCGGGGCACGGGGTCGCCCTGGCCAATTGGGCGGGAGAGGCTGCGGCGGAAGCCGTTCTCGACCGTCCGGAAGCCTTCGACCTGATGGCGTCGCTGCCGGTTCCCCGCTTGCCGGGCGGGGCCCGCGCCGGCGAGGCGGTCCTGATGCTGGCGCTGGCCTGGTACGCGATGCGGGACCGGTTCTGACGTCGCTTCCGGCGTTCCGCCCGACGCCGGTCGTTGCGCCGTTCGGTCGCGGGGGGTAAGGAGTCCGTATGGAGTCAACGGAAAACGCCGGCCCCCGGGTCGGCCTCTTCGCGACCTGTCTGGTGGACCTCTTCCGGCCCACCGTCGGGTTTGCGGCGCTGCGTCTTCTGGAGGCGGCGGGGTGCCGCGTCGACGTTCCGAAGCTGCAGACCTGCTGCGGGCAGCCGGCCTACAACGCCGGAGACCGGCGCGGCGCGTCCGGATTTGCGCGTTCGGTCGTCGAGGCGTTCGAGGGGTTCGACTACGTGGTCGCGCCTTCCGGGTCCTGCGCGGCCACGCTGCGCAAGGACTATCCGGCGCTTCTGGCGGAGGATCCGGAGTGGGCCGGGCGCGCCGAGCGCTTCGGCGCGCGGTGTCACGAACTGGTCGAGTTCCTGGTGGACGTGATGGGGGTTCGGTCCGTGGACGTGCGGCTGCCCTGCGTGGCGACCTATCACGATTCGTGTTCCGGTCTCCGGTCGATGGGCGTGCGGGAACAGCCGCGGGCGCTTCTGGCTTCGGTGGACGGGCTGGAGCTGCGCCCGTTGCCCGACGGCGACTCCTGCTGCGGGTTCGGCGGAACGTTCTGCGTCAAGTATCCCGAGATCTCCAATCGGATGGTGGAGGACAAGGTCGACCGGATCGGGGAGACCGGAGCGGAGCTCCTTCTGGCCGGCGACCTCGGCTGTCTGATGAACATGGCGGGCAAGCTGCGCCGGCGGGGCGCCCGCGTCCGGGTGCGGCACGTCGCCGAGGTTCTGGCCGGAATGGCGGACCGGCCGGCGATCGGGGAGGGCGGCCGATGAACCTCGCCGACGCCAGCCGGTTTCCCGAGAACGCGCGGCGGTCCCTCGGGGACGCGGAACTTCAGGACGTCCTGAAGCGGGTGCCGGGCGGATTCGTCGGCAAGCGCGCGGAGGCGCGGCGCGCCCTGCCGGAGTTCGACTCGATCCGCGACGCGGCGCGGGAAATGAAGGACCATACGCTGGCCCGGCTGGACCTGTATCTCGAGAAATTCGAGAGCCAGGCGAAGGCGGCGGGCAGCGAGGTGCACTGGGCCGAGACGCCGGAAGAGGCGCGACAGGTCATTCTCGGAATCTGCCGTCGCGCCGGAGCCTCCTCCGTCACCAAGGGAAAGTCCATGGTGGGCGAGGAGATCGGCCTGAACGAAGCGCTGGAGGCGGAGGGTCTGGAGCCGGTCGAGACGGACCTCGGCGAATACATCATCCAGCTGCGGCGCGAGCCGCCGAGCCACATCATCGCGCCCGCCATCCACGTGTCGCGCAAGCAGGTCGAGGAGAGTTTCCGGCGCCACCATACAGAGCTGGACCCGGACCGGCCGCTGCCGGAGCCGTCGGACCTTCAGGCGGAAGCCCGCGCGCAGCTCAGGGGCAAGTATTTCGCCGCGGAGGTTGGCATCACCGGGGCCAATTTTCTGGTGGCGGAGACCGGCGAGACGGGGCTCGTGACCAACGAGGGGAACGGAGACCTGACCCAGTCGCTCGCCCGGGTCCACGTGGTGATCGCGGGCATCGAGAAGGTCGTTCCAGACCGCGAGGCGGCCACGGCGCAGATCCGGATTCTCGCCCGTTCCGCAACGGGCCAGGAAATGGCGGTCTACACGACCTTCGCCCGCGGGCCCCGAAGGGCGGAAGACCCGGACGGTCCGGAGGAGTGCCATATCGTTCTTCTCGACAACGGTCGCTCGCGCATGTTGACCGAGGGGTTCCGCGAGGCGCTTCGGTGCATTCGTTGCGGCGCCTGCCTCAATCACTGTCCCGTCTACCAGTCCGTGGGCGGTCACGCGTACGGAACCGTGTATCCGGGCCCGATCGGAGCCGTGGTCAGTCCGGCGTTTCACGGTTTGCGGAACGCCGCACACTTGCCGAACGCCTCCACGTTCTGCGGCCGATGCGAAGAGGTGTGCCCGATGCGCATCCCGCTGCCGAAGATGATGCGGACCTGGCGGGAGCGCGCGTGGTCGGAGCGGATCACGCCCGCGAGGCAACGCATGGCGATCGCCGGCTGGGCGTGGCTGGCGAGGCGCCCGGCGCTCTACGGCCCGGTCGCCCGGCTTGCGGTCGCCGGACTTCGAATGCTGGCGGGCCGGAAGGGCGCGCTTCGGACGCTTCCCCTGGCCGGGGGCTGGACCGCGCATCGCGACTTTCCGGCGCCCGAGGGCGGGCGCTTCCTGTCGCAAGTCGGTAGGTCGGCCGAATGAGCGCTCGCGAGCGCGTCCTGGCGCGGCTTCGCGAAGCGCGACGGACGGCCGGCGGACCGGAGGACGAGGCGGGAAGGGCCGAAGTGGCCCGCCGCACGGCGGCCCGGCGACCCTACGGACCGGTGCCGGAACTCGGCGAACGGTCCCGGATCGAACGGTTTGCCGAGAAGGCGGCCGGCGTCCAGTGCACGGTGGAGTCGGTCGCGTCCCTGTCGGCGCTTCCCGGCGCCGTCGCGGAAGCCCTGCGCGACCGCAACCTTCCCGCGTCCGTCCGCATGGGCGGGGATCCCCGCTTCGCCGACCTGGACTGGCGCGGCCTCGAGGTCTCGGTCGGCGCGGCGCGGCTCGACGAGCCGGTCGCCCTGTCGCGCGCCGTCGCCGGCGTCGCCGAGACCGGCAGCCTCGCGTTCCTGTCCGGGCCCGAGAATCCGGTGACGCTCACCTTCGCCGGCGATCACCATCTGGTTGCGCTCTTCGAGCGCGACGTGGTCGGGAATTTCGAGGAGGTGTGGGCGCGAATCCGCGAGGCGGAACTCGATCCCCGGACCGTCAACTTCGTCACCGGCCCGTCGAGGTCGGCCGACATCGAACAGCGACTGAACCTGGGCGCGCACGGCCCGGTTTCGGTTCACGTGTTCCTGATCGGCGAGGACGCGTAGGGAACGCTCCGGCACGCGCGCCGTCGCCGAACGTCTCGCCCGGATTCGGTCGCCGAAGCGGCGGTTTTCATCCGGGTCCAGTTCTGCTACCCTGTCGACGACGGGCCGTCGCGCCGCGTGGCCCGATCCGATCTTCAGAACCCGCAATCATCCGAAAGGCGCCCGCCATGGCCGAGTCGTCGGCATTGCCGCTTCAAGTCCGGAACGCGACCGGAAAGGGCGCCTCGCGCGCCATCCGCCGGGAGGGATACGTTCCCGGCATCGTATACGGAGGCGACGAACAGCCTTTGAGCGTCCAGCTTCTCGGGAGCGACCTTCAGCGGTCGATCCGCCGGGGACGGTTCTTCTCCAACCTGATCGACCTGGAACTGGACGGCGCGCAGATCCGCGCCATTCCCCGCGACGTGCAGTACGACGTCGTGCGGGACATTCCGATCCATGTCGATTTCATGCGGATTTCGCCGCAGTCCGTGATCACGCTGTTCGTTCCGGTCGCCTTCGTGAACGAGGACGAGTCGCCGGGCATTCGCCGGGGCGGCGTGCTCAACGTGGTGCGTCACGAAGTCGAACTCCGGGTCCGGGCGCGCGACATTCCGGAGGAGCTCGTCGCCGATCTGACCGGGCTCGACATCGGCGACGTCGTGCATATCTCCGCGATCCCGCTTCCGGAGGGTGCCGCGCTGACCATTTCCGACCGCGACTTCTCTGTCGCGACCGTTGCCGCACCGTCCGCGATCGCGGCGGCCGCGCGCGCCGAACAGGAAGAGGCGGCCGCCGAGGCGGCCCTGGAGGTCGAGGACGAAGAGGAGGAGGAGGCGCAAGACTGATCCGCCGCCTTTTGGAGATCTTCTCCCGCCCGGAACCGAGGCCGATGAAGCTGATTGCCGGGCTCGGCAACCCGGGCCCCACGCATGCGCGCAATCGGCACAACGTCGGTTTCATGGCGGTCGACGCCATCGCCGAGCGTCACGGAATCGGGCCGTTTCGCTCGCGCCACGGAGGACTGGCGGCGACCGGCCGCGTCGACGGCACGAGCGTGATGCTGCTCAAGCCGCAAACCTACATGAACCATTCGGGCCGGTCCGTGGGCGCGGCGCTCCGTTATCACCGGATGTCGACGGACGACCTCATCGTCATTCACGACGAAATCGACCTCGCGCCCGGGAAGGTCCGGGTCAAGATCGGGGGCGGAATCGCCGGGCACAACGGCCTGCGCTCCGTCCGGGCCCATGTCGGCGATTCCTTCCGGCGCGTCCGGATCGGCGTCGGCCACCCCGGGGATGCGAACCGGGTGACCGGGCACGTCCTCGGGAACTTCGACGCCGAAGACGCGGCGTGGCGGGACGAGTTGCTGGAGCGGGTGGCGGAGGGAATGCCGGCGCTCCTGAGCGGGGACGAGTCCCGGTTCGCAAGCGGGCTCGGCCTCTCTGCGGAGGGGGATCGACGGGGCAAACGCCGCGCGCCGGGCTGACGCGCCTCCGTCAGGATCCGCTCGGGGCACGGACTCCGTAATAGAGCGTTACCGCGTGGGTCGCCTCGGCGTAGAACAGCCAGCGCGAGAGGGCGACCCCGAGGAGGTGCAAGAGGCAGGCGGCGGCGAGAAGCGGCGCCGCGAGGAACTCGGGATGCCCCGCCAATTCCCAGACGATCGGGACGGCGAACGCGCTAACGCCGAAGGCCAGCGCGAAGACCCGCAGCCGGCCCGCGTGGCGCCGCGCAACCACGTAACCCATTTCGCGGAGCAGGTAATTCGATCCGGTATGCGGCGGCTCGATCAGGCGGACGGGCTTCCCGCCGCCGAGTCCGGTCGCGGAGGCCACGCTGGAGGAACCCGTCCCGACGGCGGCGGATCGGTACCAGTACTGAATCTTCGCCGCCCATGCGACGACCTGGAGCGGGACGGCGGCGAGCAGCAGGCTGTCGGTTTCCTCCCCGGAAGCCGCCGCGAATGCGGCCGCCAGCAATGCGCCGCCGGCTACGGCGAACAGAAGGTAGACGGCCGGGGTGAGCCAGGTGTTCCACGCCGGCACCGCCTTGATCTGGGCGTAGATCATCGCGGTGGCGAATACCGCGAACGCGCTGCAGGCGGCCGTCAGCCATCCGAGGGCAGCGAGACGCTCGCCGGACCACCAGAACCACGCCGCGTCAGCCGCCAGCAGGCCGAGGGCGCCCGGCGCCAGGAGCCCCTCCCGCGAGAGCCACGAGGACCGCCACTGGGAGAGGGCGAAACGGGCGCGCGCCGGTCTGCGAAGGTGGAACACGGACGAGACGAGACCGATGCCGGCGAGCAGGACGGACAGGCACGCGGCAGCGGCCAGCGCTCCGGGCGTGTGGCCGAGCGCGCCGACGCCGATCCAGAACGCGAGGCCGAGACCTGCGCCGGACAGCGTGGTGAAGAACACGAGCGATCGTGCCGGGTGCATGGGGCGCTATCCGAGCCTGGAGAGCGTACGGTCGAGCCAGCCCAGCACGCCCGACGGGGTCGGGTCCGCGAGCGCCGCGAGATTCGCCGGCGCTTCCTCCAGCCGCGCGGCGCCGCTACGCTCGCCCGGCGGGAGATACCGGTTGACGGGGCGGGTCTCCTGCTCGGGCATGAGGTCGAACCCGCCTCGCTCCGCCGCCAGGCGCGAGACGTCGGAGTCCGGGTCGCCGAGGTCGCCGAAATGCCGTGCCCGGGCGGGACATGCGCGCACGCATGCCGGCTCGCGGTCCTCCTCCGGCAGGTTCTCGTTGTAGATCCGGTCGACGCAGAGCGTGCACTTCTTCATCACGCCTTCGGCCGGGTCCATTTCGCGCGCGCCGTAGGGGCAGGCCCAGGCGCAGAGGCCGCATCCCATGCAGCGGGATTCGTCGACCAGCACGATGCCGTCCTCGGCGCGCTTGAAGGACGCGCCGGTCGGGCAGACCGTCACGCAGGGAGCGTCCTCGCAGTGCAGGCAGCTTTTCGGAAAGTGAACGACGGCGGCGTCCGCGCCGCTTCCCGTCTCGAAGGCGTGGACCCGGTTCAGCCAGGCGCCGGAGGGGTCCGCACCGTACGGTTCGGTGTCGGCGAGCGGCGCCCCGTAGCCGCCGCTGTTCCACGCCTTGCAGTTGACGACGCAGGCCTGGCATCCGACGCAGGTGTCGAGGTCGATGACGAGCCCGAGTTTGCGGCCGGTGGATTCGGGGAGAGAGGTCATCGGCGTTTCTCCTCGCCGTAGCGCAGGATCCCGGGCGGCGGCTCGAGACCGGGAGGGGCGGGCAGCGGTTCGAAGGCGGGCGCCGGCGGCGCCTCGCCCGGCGCCGCCTTGCGGATCGAGACCCGGAGATCGTACCAGGCCGCCTGGCCGGTGACGGGATCCGAATTGGACCAGCGATGTCCGTCGGCCCGGGCGGGCAGCAATTCCGAGATCAGGTGGTTGAGCAGGAATCCGCGCGTCGCTTCCGGCGCGTCCTTGGGCAGCGACCAGGCGCCGGCCCGCTTGCCGATGGCGTTCCAGGTCCAGACGGTCGCGCAGTTGACCGCTTCCATTCGGCGCGCGTATACGCAGATGCGGGCATGCGGCGACTCCAGCCAGACCGCGTCGCCGTCCTCGATCCCGGCGGCGTCGCACACGTCGCCCGGCACGTAGAGGACGTTCTCCGCGTGGATCTGGCGAAGCCACGGATTTTGCGACCCCCAGGAGTGGTACATCGCCATCGGACGCTGGGTGATCGCGTGCAGCGGATACGAGCCGGCGTCGGGCGCCGGCACCGGAGTCCAGCCCGGCAGCGGGTCGAAGTTCTCCCGAATGCGGGCGGCCAGCCGTTCCGGCGGTCTCCGCTCGCCGTGCCCCTCCGCGGCGAGCTGAAACTTGCGCAGCGGTTCCGAATAGATCTGCAGGAGGAACGGCTGCGGCGAGTCGTAGAAGCCCATGTCGACCGCCCATTTCTGGTAGGCCGCATTGACGTGCTTGAAGAAGCGCGCCTCCTCCGGCACTTCGGCGCTCCAGAATCCGCCGGCCTCGACGTAGCGCTCGATCTGTCCCGGATTGGGCTGGCCGCGCCCCGAGTCGGCGCCGTCCGCGCCGCGCCAGCCGGCCAGCGGCCCGACGCCGGGCCGGCGCTCGTGCGTCGTCATGTATTCCGCGTAGCCGCTCCAGCGCGGGTTGCCGTCCTCGTCGACGAATCCCGGCAGCCCGATCCGGGCGCCGAGCTCGATCAGGACGTCCTGGAACGGACGCACGTCTCGGTCGGGGGGGACGACGGGATGGCGGATCGCGTCCGCGACCTGGTCGGGTTCGCCGATCGGGCGGTCGAGCAGCGAGATGCAGTCGTGCCGCTCGAGATAGGTGGTGTCCGGAAGCACCAGATCGGCGTATGCGACGGTCTCGGAGGCGAAGGCGTCGGCCACGATGACCCGGGGAATGCGGTACTCGCCGTTCCCGTCGCGCGCAGTCAGCGCCTTGATCGCGTCCGGGGGATTCATGGCGGAGTTCCAGGCCATGTTGGCCATGTAGAGGAACAGCGCGCCGACGGGATAGGGATCGCCGGCCGCGGCGTTCGGAATCGCCATGTGCATCATCCCGTGGGCGGCGAGCGGCGCTTCCCAGGAGAACGCCTTGTCGAGGCGCAGCGCTTCGCCGGCGTCGTCCACCAGAAGGTGTTCGGGGCCCAGCGGATATCCGAGCGGAGGCCCGCCGAGAGGGTCCCCCGGCTTGCCGGGCGCGGCGGGTCTCGGATGGGCTTCCGGCGGCTTGGGATAGGGCGGCTTGAACCGGGTGCCTCCCGGACAGTCGATCGAGCCGAGCAGCATCTGCAGGAGGTGCAGCGTGCGGCAGGTCTGGAACCCGTTGGCGTGGGCCGAGATTCCGCGCATGGCGTGGACGGCGACCGGGCGCGCGACGACGGTCTCGTGGCGGCGTCCGAGCCAGTCGGTCCAAGGGGCGCGGACGGTTTCGGCCTCCTCGAACGCGACGCGGGCGATCTCTGCGGCGAGGCCGCGAACGGCGGCCGCGGAAATGCCGGTCGGACCGGCCGCCCGATCCGGCGAATGGCGCGGATCCAGAATTCGCTCCGCCAGCAGCGCGAACGCGCTCCGGGCGCGGGTGCCGTCGGCCAGGACGGCCTCGCCGCCGAGCGCCGGGGCGCAATCGGGAGAATCGAACGGGACGAGCCGGCCGGTGGGGCCGTCGAGCACGAGCGGACGGCCGTCGTCGGAACGCGCGAACAGGCCCGCCTCGGCGCCGGGCCCCTCGCGGACCAGCCAGGCGGCGTTGGTCCGGGTTCGAAGCGCCTCCGCGTCCACGTTTCCCGTGCGCAGCAGTTCGTGCGCCAGCGACATGGCGAGCAGGCCGTCGGTCCCCGGCGTGATTCCGAGCCAAGTGTCCGCGACGGCGGAATATCCGGTTCGGACCGGGTTTACCGACACGATGCGCGCGCCGCGGCGGCGCATTTCGCTCAGTCCGAGCTTGATCGGATTGGAGTCGTGATCCTCGGCCACGCCGAACAGGAGCAGTAGCCGGCTCCGCTCCCAGTCCGGAGCGCCGAACTCCCAGAAAGATCCGCCGATCGTGTAGATGCCGCCCGCCGCCATGTTGACGGAACAGAACCCGCCATGGGCGGCGTGGTTGACGGTGCCGAACTGCTGCGCCCACCAGCCGGTCAGCGCCTGGCTCTGGTCGCGGCCGGTGAAGAATGCGAGTCGATTCGGGTCCTGCGACCGGATTTCCCCGAGCCAGTCGGCGGCGGTTCCGAGCGCTTCGTCCCAGCCGATCGGCTCGAAGGCGCTCTCTCCCCGCTCGCTTCCCGGCTTGCGGCGAAGCGGCGACCGGAGCCGGGCCGGGGACGTGAGGTGCAGCATTCCGGCCGAACCCTTGGCGCACAGGACGCCGCGGTTGACCGGGTGGTTGCGGTTGCCTTCGAGGTAGCGCACCTGGCCGCCGCGGAGATGCACGTCGACTCCGCAGCGGCAGGCACACATGTAGCAGGTCGTGCGCCGAACCTCGTCCGAGACCGGAGGCGAGAGTTCGACGCGGGGTTCGGCCATCCGACGCTCCGTTCCGGACGCCTCAGTCGACGTTGGTGTGAGCGTATTTCTCGAGGAGTCGGTGCGGCTTTTTAAGCGCGTCCCGCCGGAACGGATCGCCCAGCTCCTGGGTCGCCATGATCTCCACGACCGCCGGTCGGCCGCAGTCGACCGCCGTCCGCAGCGCGTCTCCGATCTCGTCCGGTTGCGAGACCCGGATGCCCTTCGCGCCCATCGCTTCGGCGATGCCGGCGAAGGAGGGGTTCTCTAGGTTGGTTCCGAGGAATCGGTCCGCGTAGAAGTCCACCTGGTTCTTCTTCTCTGCGCCCCACTGGCCGTTGTTGAACACGACCGCAACCGCGGGAATGTTCTCGCGCACCGCCGTCAGCGTCTCCTGGAGGCTCATGCCCCAGGCTCCGTCGCCGACATACGCGATCGCCGGCCGGTCCGGCTGGGCCACCTTGGCGCCCATGGCGACCGGGAAGGCGTAGCCGCAATTGCCGAACGACATGGCGGCGAGGAACCGGCCCTCGCCCTTGAAGCGCAGGTAGGAATTCGCCACCGAGCAGATGTTGCCGATGTCGGTGGACACGGCCGCGTCCTCCGGCAGCGCCTTCTCGAGTTCGCGCAGGAGCCGGCGCGGCGCCACCGGCGACCCGTCGACCTGTCCCCACCGGTCGAGTTCGTCTTCCCACTCCCGTTTCCGGGACCGGATCTCCCGCTCCCGCTCGTCGCGGTTGCCGTGGCAGGCGATCTCGCGATTGCCGGTCTGGAGGCGGTGCAGGATGTCGCGCGCGGCGGCCGCTGCGTCGCCGCAGATTCCGACGCTGGCCTTCTTCACCAAGCCGATTTTCCGGGGATCGCGGTCGACCTGCACGATCTTCGCGTTCGCCGGCCAGTAGTCGATCCCGTGCTGCGGCAGCGTTCCGAACGGGCCGAGGCGCGTGCCGAGACAGAGGACGACGTCGGCCTGGGAAAGCAGCTTCATCGCGGCCTTCGAGCCCTGGTAGCCGATCGGGCCGGCCCAAAGCGGATGGTCGGACGGAAAGCTGTCGTTGTGAAGATAGGTGTTGATCACCGGCGCGCCGAGATGCTCGGCCAGCGCCACGACGTCGGCGACACCGTCCGACATGACGATGCCGCCGCCGGATACGATGGCGGGAAACCGCGCGCCGCTGAGGACGTCCGCGGCCTCGGCGAGGCTGTTCGGACCGCCCGGCGCGAGTTCGATCGACGCCGGTTCGGGAATGTCGTAGTCGGCCTCGCCGTAGAACAGGTCGCGCGGCATGTTGAACTGGGTGGGGCCCCGTTCGAGCCGCGCGTAGTCGAAACACCGGGAGAGCAGCTCGGCGACCCGCCCCTGGCCGGACACGTGCGCCTGGTATTTGGTGATCTTCTCGAACAGAGGCAGCTGCTCGGTTTCCTGGAACCCGCCCAGCCCCATGGTGTTGGATCCGGTCTCGGGCGTGAACACGACCATCGGCGTATGCGCCCAGTACGCCGCGGCGACGCCGGTGACGAAATTGGTGACGCCCGGGCCGTTCTGGGCGATGCACATCCCGGTCTTGCCGGACACGCGCGCGAATCCGTCCGCCATATGCGCCGCGCCCTGCTCGTGCGCGACCGAGATGAATCGGATCCCGGCCGAGGGGAACAGGTCGAGCGCATCCATGTAGGCGGAGCCGACGATACCGAACACGTCGGTCACTCCCTGTCGGACCAGCACCTCGACGATGGCTTCCGACGGCGTCATTCGAGTCATTGGGGGGCCTCCCGGCACTCTGAAACGATAATGGGACCGGTTCCCCGATTTCGTCCGCCAAGGCAGGAAAATCGACGGGAGCCAACGACATAGTAGCGGACAATTTTCGTTCGCCAACCGGTCCGGGACCGACCGTTTCGCCTGCGCGCGGCCGTGCGGGACGGGCGTCGCGGGAGCGCTGCGCCCCGGAAATTCTGCGCCCGTTCGCATGCCCCGAGCCGGAAGATTCCCAATGGCTGAAAACGTTTACATCAGTTTCCGCCGCGGGACCTCCCAAGGGCGTTCCGGCGCAGCAGGGTCTCGTCGCGGTCCGCCGGGCGCGGGCTGCCGGCGATTCGCACTCGCGGCAGAGAAGACGAAAACCTGCGCTCTCGCATCGCGAACGCAGTCGCTGCGACGGCCGGCCGGCCGATTCCGCAACCGGCGCTGTGCGGTACGATTCGGCGATTCGGTCGCGGCGCACTCGAGGCGGGGACACGCCGGGGGCGGACCCGGGAAGGCCCGCGGATGCGCCGGTTCGCGTGTGCCGGTCGGCCGCATCCGGGATCTCACGACGCGACGCACCGAGACGTTGCCTGGGCTCGAGCCCGGGTCGGCCTTCGCGACGCGTCCGAGGCTCCGCGCACCCGTTCGGCCGGAAGCGGACCGGCCGGACAGCGCCGCAGGCCGCGACAGCGGAACCGAAGCACGTCGAAACTCCGGCGCAGCGCCGGTTCGCGCCGTCCCCGAACCCGAGGGCAGCCGCAACGCTCGGCAACGACGCAGCGCAGGTACAGAGCGGGCCTCCCATAAGCGCTAACTTGTTGGACTGGCTTCGAAGTAGCTCTCGATCTGGCGCGCTCGCTATCGCGCCGGTTCCTGCAGGCCTTGGCGGATTGCGTTCCAGTTTTCCGGCATCTGCCGGATGCGCGAGTCGGGATCGATCGCCCGGGTGACCTGCGTGTGCATGAGCTTGAACTCATGCCAAGGGCTTCGCCTGCTGGGGCGCACGGAGGACGTAGCCCCAGGGGCACGCCTCCTCCACCGACCGGGCCTCCCCGGCACCGTCCAGCTTGCGCGGCTTGCGGTTGATCTGCTTGCAACGCTCCAGCGTCGCCGCAAAGCCCTCCAGCACACATTGCTTCCGAACCCGCTCCACCGTCGCGCGGCCGATGAGCAACGCCGACGCGATCTCCGAATCCTTCTTCCCGCCATCGTCCCGACCCTCGTCCGCGAGCAGGAGTATGTGCTCGCGACGACGCTTGTGCGCCGACGCCTTGCCCTTCATCAAGGCGGTCAACTCCTTGCGCTCCTCCTCCGAGAGGCTGATCCGATAGTACTTCCTGCCTACCTATTCCATGGCCGGACCTCGACTGCTCTGCTCACGCCCGTCCGATCCGACGCCCCGCAGAGCGCCCGACCGCCAAGCGCTTGTTGTGATTGGTCCGCAGACACATACCAGATCCTGAGCCCCCCCGTCAACCTCCCGGAAACGCAGAAACCCTCCAAAGCCCTCCGACAGAATCCATCAATTCGTCGCAGTCAGACCACTAGGTACTTGCGCTAGTGCTTGCAACCCAGTTCTGCCCGCGCTACTCTTCGGTCGCCTACACGACTTCGAAGATGGGGGGTTTCGCGCCATGACCATGACAACCGTTCGCCCGCACCGTCGCGCCGGCGGTTCCGCCTTCGCCGCCCTGCGGGCGCCCGTAGAGTGGGCGATCGGTCCGTTTCTGTCACAAGGTTCGCTGTCGACCTCTTCGCTCCTTGTGAGGGTCTGTCGCGGCTGGAGAGCCGGAGGAGGGTTCGAACGGCGTTTCGCCGGCCCCGGTGCGGCGCTGCTGCTCGGCGCGGCTGTCCTGATCGGAGGTATACCGGCGGCCGGGGCGGGAACGCTGACCTTCACCTTCTCCGATGACGGCTCGAACACCACCATCACTCCGTCGGGAAGTTTGGATCTTTCAGACTTTTCCAAGGCCAGCATCGGAACTTCCGCGGGCAATGGGCGGATAATTATGAACAAACCCGACGGCTCCATCAGGTTTCAGCTTGACTATCGAAGTAACGCAGTAACCATACAAGAATTTGACATCCCGTCGACCGGAATCGAGGGGGGTTGTAGTTTTAAGAACGGGACGTCGTGGAGGGACGATACGTTTAGTAGTCTCAGATCGGCCTTCTTTCTTCAAATTCGCCCAGGCCAAAAGAAGTTGGGGCTCAATAATTCCTGGCTGAACAGCGCGAATACCGCATACACTGTACCCAGCAACGCGTCGGCCGCCAGCGTCAGCGGCACGTTGTCCAGCGTAATGCAGGACGACAACTTCTTTATCACAGTAACGATGGGCGACGAAAAGGTGGTTTTCAGGTCTGCAAGTGCCACGACATCTCCAGCCACGCCCACCGGATTGAAAGCAGTTGAAGGCGACGCACAAGTAGCGTTGGAGTGGGCAAACCCGAACGACTCCGACATCCTAAAATATCAGATCAGGCAAAAGGAGGGCGAGGGGCGCTACGGGGCCTGGGGGGATATCGATTCCAGCAGCGCATCCACCACCAGCCACCTCGTCACCGGCCTGACCAACGACACGACATATGCGTTCCAGGTGCGCGCACTCAGGAATACGAATACCTGCTACGCTAGCAAAGAGTCCGCTGAGGTGACGGCCACGCCGCATGAGGGCCCCGGACAGCCGCAGGGATTCGCGGCGACGCCGGGCGACCGGAGGGTCACGCTGACCTGGGACGACCAGTCGGACGATGACGTGCGCGGCGGCATCGGAAAGTTTCAGTATCGGCAACGGACGGGCACCTACTCGGGCGACGGCGCCGACGGCACCCCGATCACGATCTCTTGGGGCGACTACGGCGGCTGGGTCGATATTCCGGTCTCGAACGACGATCCGAACTCGGACCGGGAGCACGTTCTCTCAAGTCGCGCGAACAACACGCCTTACGGCTACGAGCTTCGCGCTGTCAGCGCCGGTGGCTCGCCCGGCGAGGCGGCCGAGTCACTGTCCGCCACGCCGCACCAAAGCCCCGAAGCGCCCCGGAATTTCTCGCTGACGCCAGGCGAAAACAGTGTCACCCTCCAATGGGACAAGCCTCCAAATGTCCACAACGACGTCGTCTCAGAGTATCAGTATCGGCAGAGCAAGGACGACCGGAACAGTTGGGGTGACTGGGTGACTGTTCCGGGCAACCCCTTGACCACCAGGGAATACTCGGTTACCGGCCTTGAGAACGGCGATACCTACTACTTCATGATGCGCACGGTCACTGCGGTCCACGTAGGCACCCAGTCTCACGACGACCATAGGGCGCCGGGGACCACGCCGGACTTGGCGCCCGCCAAGCCCGCGTTGGGGGACCTGGAGCCGGGCGACCGGACGGTCAAACTGGCCTGGACCTACACGGCGAACGACCCCGTAGTCGCGAATTGGCAATACCGGCAGAAGGTCGGCGACGCCGTCGTATGGGGCGCCTGGACGGATATCGCGGGCAGCCACAAGGATACCAGGGAGCACACCGTCACCGGGCTCGCCAACGCCAAGAAGCACGAATTCCAGGTTCGCGGCAGGACCAGCGCCGGCGTGGTCGGCGCGGAGAGCGACGCGAAGTCCGCCAGGCCGGCCGCTCCCCCGGCAAAGCCGGCCAAGCCGACGGCAGAGGCGGGGAATACGCAGGTCACGCTGATCTGGACCGACCCCGGCAATGCGGATATCCAGAAGTATCAGTACGAGCAGAACGGCGACGGTACCTGGGTGGATATGTCGGAGAGCGACGCGACAACCACGACGTACGTCGTCAAGGGGCTGACGAACGGCACCGCCTACACCTTCAAGGTTCGCGCGGTGACGGTGGGCGGCGAGGGTCCGGAGTCCGACGCGTCGGATTCGGCGACGCCCAACGCGGCGCCCGGCCAGCCGCAGAATTTCCGGCTGGAGCCCGGCAACGCAACGATTACGCTGAGATGGGACGACCAGTCGTCCGACGAAGCCGGTATCGCCAAATGGCAGTACCAGGAAAAAATCGGCGACGCCGACTGGCCCGCTGCCTGGACCGATTTCGGCGGCATCGACCGCATCGCGAAGGACATCACGTCGTTCGCGCGCTCGTCGCTCACGAACGGCACGCGCTACGGCTACCGCCTCCGTGCCGTGGCGGCCGGCGACGTATTCGGCCCGGTGAGCGAGGAGAAGTTTGCGACCCCGGCCGGGCCGCCGGCGGCGGCGACGCTGACCGCGACGGGGGAACCGAGGCAGGTGACGTTGTCATGGACGCTCGACGCGGACGACAGCATCGAGAGCTGGGAGTACCAGCAGCTTGCGGGCGCGATCTCGGATCCGGCCGACTTCGCGAGCGTTGCGTGGAAAACGGTTCCAGAGAGCGACAAGTCGACCCGGAGCCACACGGTGCGTGGCCTCGAGAGCGCTACCGCCTACAGCTTCCGCATTCGCGCCGTCGGCTATGGAGGCGACGGTACGGAATCGAACGTCATAACGGCCACGACTTTGTCGGGCCCGGCGGCGGCGACGTTAAGCGCGGCGGCGGGCCCCAGGCGGGTGACGCTGTCGTGGACTCTCGACCCGGCGGATGCCGGCATCGAGAAGTGGCAGTATCAGAAGCGCGAGGGCGCGACGTCGGATCCGAACGCCTTCGCGGGCGTTGCGTGGACCGACATCCCTGGAAGCGGCGCGGCGACGCGGAGTCATACGGTGCGCGGTCTGAAAGGCGATACCGCCTACAGCTTCCGAATCCGCGCCGTGAGCGAAGCCGGCGACGGCGCGGAGTCGGACATCGTGACGGTCACGCCCGAGGCGGGCCCGGCGGCGGAGGAGGAGCGGCAGCTTCTGGAGCCGACGCTGGCCGCCGTAGCGCAGGCGACGCTGTCCGGCGCCGCAGAGACGCTCGGGCAGCGCCTGGACGCGGCGCCGGGGACGCGGGCCCTGACGCTCGCGGGCCGGCAATTGGGCGGAGCGAGCCTCTCGCCCGAGACCGGGGCGTTCGGACTTCCGACTGCTCCTGCGCTCGAAACTGCGCCACGTGTGGCGAGCGACCAGGCCGGGCGCCGGAGCGGCGATGCGTCCTACGCGGTCGATCGGGAAGCGCTGCTTCGGGGCAGCGCGTTCGCCCTCCCGCTCGCGGGCGCGGAGGCGGGCGCGGGCGGCCGGAACTGGACGGTCTGGGGCCGGGGCGACTGGCGCTCCTTCGAGGGCCGCATGAACGGCGACAGCTGGGACGGCAAGCAGCGGACGGGTTGGCTGGGCGTGGACGCGCGGATGAACCCGCGGTTGACGGCCGGGCTGGCGGTGTCTCGGGGCGACAGCGAGGCGGACTACCGGCTGGAAGAGTTCCAGGGCCGTCTCGATACGTCGGTGACGGCGCTGTGGCCGTATTTTCAGGTGGCGACGGGTAACGGCGGAACCCTGCAGCTGGTACTGGGCGCGGGAACGGGCGAGGTCGAACACAGGAAGTTCGACGGCACGGAAGAGAAGGAGGACCTGTCGCTTCTGGCGGGTTCGGTGAGCGGCCGCATGCCCCTTGCGCGCATGGGCGCCGCTTCCCTGTCGGCTCTGGCCGGCGCGAGCCTGGCCGAGATCGAGACCGACGGTTCTTCCTCGACCTCGTCGGTCGGCGGGCTGACGGCGGGGAGCTGGAGCCTGCGCGGCGGTTTGGAAGCCGAACATGACGGCGTCGAACTCGCCTCCGGCTCCGGCTGGCTGTTCCGGCCGCACGGAGCGCTGGCGTTGCGCCAGGACGGCGGCGACGGCGTGACGGGAACCGGCGTCGAGGTTTCGGGCGGCGTGCGTCTGACTTCGCCGGGCTCGCGCTTCGGCCTGGACGCCAGCGGACACTGGCTGGCGCTGCACTCCGAAGACGGCAAGCGCGAGATGGGGGCGAGCCTGGAAGCGCGGCTCGCGCCGGCGGCCGACGGTCGCGGCCTGTCGCTGTCGGTCGGCCCGGCATGGGGGAAGCAAGGGATTGGCGCCCTGACGCGCGAACGGCTGTTCGACGCGGAGGGCGGCGGCGACGCGCCGGAACGCCTGTCGCTGACCGCTCGCACCGCCTACGGCTTCGAGGCCGCCGGCGGGCTCTTGACGCCCTTTGCCGACATGTCGATCGTCGAAGACTCGAACGCGCAGCGCTACCGTGCGGGAGTGGGCTTTGCGAGGGACGGCATCGACGCAGATCTCACGGCCGGTCACCGCGCAGGCGGGGAACCCGACACTCGCATCGGACTGAACCTGCAGTTGCGCTATTGACGCCGCTGCAACGCCAGCTCGCCTTTCGGGAATCGGCGGCGCGCAACAGGGGGGGGGGACCGGACAGCCGTCAGGTCCCTCCCGAGTCCGCGGGGTCCTCGGGACGCAAGCCCCTGAATGCGGCGGCGTTTCGCGAGAGCCGGTTGGACCGATAGACCGGACCGCCGGTACTGCTGCGACAGCCGTGTTCTCCGGTTCGGCGCGCCGGGTGCTGCCTCGCCGTTCGCCGATCGCAGATGCAGGTTCGCTCCCGTCGCGTTCCGATGCCGATCCCTTCGAATCTGCGACGCCGGCGCCGATAGCCGAACGACCCCACGCGCTATCGCGACTCGCCCACGCGACCGCCAATTCCCCGATCGAACGTGAGGCAACTCCGCCGCCGGAGCGACTCTCCCGACGGCACGGAAAAAAAACTGCCGGCGACCTTCGGCTCTCTTCGCGAACAATCCGGCCAGTCCCGACCCGAGGAACGGCAACAGGAGCGGAAACGGGGACGAGAGCCGCATTTCCTGCGCGCACGGCGCGACGAGCGACCGCCTGGAAGAGCCCCGCTCCTCCGATCCGTTCCGCCGATGTCGCGCGCCTCCTCGCAAACGCCGATAGCGGAACGTCCGACGGCGCGAATCGCGACGACGGTGCCGGAGTTACGCACGGCCGGAAAGGAATTGACCGGCGTGCGCAACGGTCTAGGATAGGCGCAGGGGGTCCCGCAGGCGGCGGTTCCGCAAGGATTCGGGGAACGGGTTTGTTTCGCCAGTACAGATCGCGAATCGTTGCGGCGGCGGCCGTTCTCCTGGCCGCGGCGATCGGCGCTCCCGCGCATTCCTCCGAGGCGACCGTCGGGTATCAACGGTTGTACAACCCCTGGAAGGTCGCCATCGCCGACGGGCTCCTGGAGGCTGCCACCGGATACCGGATCAACTGGAAGCGGTTCGATTCCGGCGCCAAGGTGGTGGAGGCGCTGGAAGCCGGAGACATTCATGTCGCTCTCCTGGGTTCGAGCCCGATCTCCGGGGGCGCAAGCGAAGGTCTCGAAATCGAGCTGTTCTGGATCGCGTCCGACATCGGCGCGGCCGAAGCGCTGGTCGTGCGCGCGGGCAGCGGAATCGAGGCGCCGCAGGACTTGCGGGGCAAGCGCCTCGGCGTGCCGTTCGGGTCGACGACGCATTTCCACTCGCTGTTCGCGCTCGAACAATTCGGGATTCATCCGGACGAAGTCGCTCTCGTCGACATGCAGCCGCCGAGTATCGAGTCCGCCTGGGGCCGGGAGGAAATCGACGCCGCGTTCGTCTGGGACCCGGCGCTGGGAAAGCTCAAGCAAAGCGGCCGCGTACTGATCACGTCCGGGGAGCTCTCCGGCTGGGGGCGGGCGACCTTCGACGGCATGGTCGCGCTCCGGGACTTCGCCGCCGATAACCCGGCGTTCATGTGCCGGTTCGTGCAGGTCATTGCCGAAGCGGACGAAGCGTATCGCACCGATCCCGAGGCGTTCGATCCGGGGACCGCCAACGCGCGGAAGATCGCGTCGCTGGTCGGGGGCGACGACGGCGACGTACGGGCCGTGCTGGACCTTTACGCGTATCTTCCGCTCGACGTGCAAGCGTCCTCGCGCTGGCTTGGAGGGGGCTCGAAGGGCGGCGCCGCCCGTGCGCTGAAATTCACCTCCGAGTTTCTCCTGGAGCAGGGGCGCATCGGACAGGCGCTCGATGACTATTCCCCCGTGGTCAACGACAGCTACGTCCAGGCGGCGATGGAGGGATGCGGCTGATCCCGGTCCGCCCCGGCGGGACGTGCGGGGCACCGAATTCGCCTCCCCCTTTCTACCGGTCCCGATGCAGGACGAAGGTTGCGGTCGCTCGCAGACCGTCCGCCTCGGGACCGAAGGTCTCCAGCGCGCCGAGAGCGTCCTCGTAGGCCCGTCTAGCCTCGTTTCGGGCGCCTTCGGCTCCGAGGACCGAGACCAGGGTCGGCTTTCCCGCTTCCGCGTCCTTGCGGAGCCGCTTGCCGACCCGCGCTTCGGCGCCTTCCTCGTCCAGAAGGTCGTCCACGATTTGAAACAACAGCCCCAGACAGGAGCCGAATTGCCGCAAGTCGCGCCTTGCCGTCGTCCCGGCCCGGCCGAGGACGGCGCCCGCCTCCGCCGCAAAGGCGAGGAGGGCCCCGGTTTTCATTCTCGCGAGACGGAACCGCACTCCCAGTGCGGTCGCCCGGCCTTGCAGCATGTCGATCGTCTGGCCGCCGACCATGCCGCCGCTGCCGGCCGCCCGCGCGAGACCGTGCACCAGCGCACAGCGGGCCGCCGCGTCCGGGTGGGTGCGAGGGGAGGCCAGCACCTCGAAGGCGAGCGCCTGCAGCGCGTCGCCGGCGAGCAGGGCGGTCGCCTCGTCGAAGGCCACGTGGCAGGTGGGCCGCCCGCGCCGGAGGTCGTCGTCGTCCATGACCGGAAGGTCGTCGTGAACCAGCGAGTATGCGTGCAACAACTCGACCGCCGCGCCGGCCCGCAGGCGGGACTCCTCGTCGACGCCGAACATCCGCGCCGCCTCGCTCAGGACGAACGGACGCAGACGCTTGCCGCCGCCGAGCGTCGCGTGCCGCATGGCTTCGACGACGCGGCCTTCGGGCGCGTCCGGCACCGGCAGGAGCGCTTCCAGGACGGGATCGAACCGTTCGCGAAACGCCGCGTGTTCCGTCCGGAAGGAGAACGACTCGCGCGTCATGCCAGGCATGCTGCTCCTCCGGCCCCCTGGCTGCGGCGACGGAAGCCCCGGGGGAAGGGCGTAGGGGTGCCGGACCTCGGTCGTCGGGAGACGGGAGCGGCCATGGCGACAGGGTCTGCGGCCGGTCCCGGAGGGCAAGCCCGACCCGGAGCAAGTGGGTATGTTTATACCCGGATTGCCGTCCGCGACCGATTCGTCGTCCGGGGTTCGCGCCGCCTGTCACGGTCGGCTGCCTCGCCCGCGACGCGAGCGGACGGCAAGCGCCGATCGACCGGAAAGCGGAGGCGGATTATACCGTCTCGCTGCCGGCCCGTTCGCCGACGTTCTTGATTCCGGGAGTCTCCATGTTCAGCAAGGCCTATGCGATCGCGCGAAACTTCGTCATTCCGATCGTGGTCTCGAGTCGGGCGGGGAACGGAAAGTGCTCCAGCGCGATCGGCACCGCGATCGTGGTCAATCGGCACGGCTGGATCCTGACCTCGGCGCACATTCTTCAGCTTATCCAGCAGCAGCGGGAGTCGATCGTCGCCTGGCGAACCTACCGGCGGGAAATCCGGGACCTCGAGAGAGACGCGACGTCGCACGAGACGCATCGGAAGTCCAAGCTGCATCACCTGAACCGTCCCCGGCTCGATTCGACCGAGAACAACTCGGTCTGGTGGGGAAAGGACGGGGTGCAGATCCAGGACGTGCAGCTGGACACGACCTCGGACCTGGCGGCAGGACGGCTCGCGCCCTTCGATCCCGCCCTCGTCCGCAACTACCCGGTGTTCAAGACCCCGGGGCCGGACTACCGTCCCGGGCGAAGCCTGTGCAGGCTCGGATTCGCGTTTCACGAGATCGTTCCGGTCTACGACGAGAAGGAGAACGCCTTCGTGCTGCCGCGCGGTTCGGTTCCGCTGCCGCTGTTCCCGCTTGACGGACTGTTTACCCGGGTTCTGCACGCGCCGGCGCCGATGGGCGAATCGGACACCATCGGCAAGTTCATCGAGACGTCCTCGCCCGGACTTCGCGGCCAGAGCGGCGGTCCGATCTTCGATGCAGAAGGGGTCGTATGGGCGGTGCAGTCGCATACGCGGCAGTATCCGCTGGGGTTTGCGCCGCGCGCGCCGGGTACGCCCTCCGGCCAGGTCGAACACCAATTCTTCAATGCCGGCGTGGGGGTGCACGCGGAGGCCATCCTGGCGTGTCTCGAGCGGTGGGGCATCGAGCACAGCCGAACGGCGTGAGGCCGGGGACGCGAAGCGGCCCCGGAACGCCGGCGGCATCGAGCGTCACGCCTCCGCGTCGCCGATTCCCTCCCGCGTGTCGGCGAGCAGCATGTCGACCACCTTGCGCAACGCTTCCTGCTCCGAATCCCCTTCCAGGCGGCGCAGGCGGTACAGATCGATCTGCCGATCGGCGCTGGTTCCCCGCCGGATGATCTCGCGGGCGTGGAGCAGTTCGGCCTCGCAGTCGAGAGCCGACGCGGTTTCGGCGAGGTTCTCGAGCAGCCGGTCGAGATAGTCTTCGATGTCGACGCGCCCCGCGCCGGTCGACCCGTCCCCGAGAAACGCGAACACGCCGTAGCGCTGGGCGATCCAGCGGTCCTCGGCGATCAACTCCGTAAGCGGCTCGGGCGGCAGAGCGTCTTCCCGACACCGGTCCTCCAGCCAGCGAACCAGGCACGCGAAGAGCGCGACGATGCAGACCGCGTCCTCGACCCGGGTGCACACGTCGCAAATCCGCATCTCCACGGTGGGATAGGCGTGCGAGGGACGGATGTCCCACCACAGCTCGCTGCCGTCCTCGAGGAACTGCATGCGCTGGTATTCGCTCAGCAACCGTTCGAATTCGTCCCAGCTCGCCAGCGCACCCGGCATGCCGGTGCGGGGCAGGCCGCCGACCAGGCTCAGCCGATAGGACTTGAATCCGGTGTCGTGGCCGGCGTTGAACGGCGAAGAGGTCGAGAGGGCGTGAAGCAGCGGCAGGTATCGACGGAGCGCCGTCATCACCCGGACGCGGGTGTCCGGGTCGCCGAACCCCACATGGACGTGCATGCCGCCGATCACGAAACGGCGGACCCCCTCCTGGAAGGTTACGACGAACCGCTGGTAGCGCTGACGCGGCGTGATCGCCTGGGCTCGCCAGGCGGCGAACGGGTGCGTGGAAGCGGCCATCGCCCGCGCGCCGTGGCGTTCCGCCGCGCGGACGACGACTCGCCGGGTCTCCTGGAGCGCCGTGCGGACTTCGGCGACCGAACCGCACACTCTGGTATTGGTCTCGACCTGGGCGCGGAGCAGCTCCCGCACGACCTTGTGCGGTCCGCGATCGGCTTCGCAATCCCGGAAGATCGCCTCGTCGGGAGAGACCATCAGGTCGCGGGTCTCGGGATCGACCAGGAAGAGTTCTTCCTCGACTCCGAGCGTAAGGGAGAAGCCCTTCCTGTCTGCGTTCATGTCGTGGCGCTCCGAGCCGTGGGGAATCCGGGCCGCGCCCGCGCCGTCCCGCGGGCGCATGCGAGAGCGTAGCGGACCGATTCTGGGCATGCGGTCATCCGGATCCTCCATGTCGTGGCCAGGACGCCCCGCATCGGCAGATGCCACGCGGCAGGATAGTCGAGACGGACGCGTATTGCGAACGCGCGGCCGCCGGCGCAAGAGTTTCGGATTCCGCTCCCCGAAGCCGGATCCGGGGCGCCGCCGCGGCTCCGCCGCATCGCTTGCGCCGAGCCGCCGTCATGCGCGCAGAAAATAGGCCTTGAGTTCGACGTCGGGGACGTCCTTCATGAACTCGCTCCGCTCGAGCCGCTTCATGCTGGCGTAGAGCCTCTGGAAGGCATCTCCGAACACGCGCGTCACGAAGCCCGATTCGGCGAATCGATTCGTCGCTTCGCGCCAGGATTCGGAGAGCTGCGCGTCCGACGTGGAACGCTCGTCGCACCGGAGCGGCTCGGGCGGCTCCATGTCCCGATCCAGCCCTTCGCCGACGCCGCCGAGGATCGCCGCGAGGACCAGATAGGGCTGCGCGTCGGCGCCCGCGATCCGGTGCTCGAACCGGGCGGCGGGACCGTGCGCGGCGGGAACCCGGACCGCCGCCATGCGATGGTCGTATCCCCAGGCGGCCTGAACCGGCGCGAAGTGACCCGGTGCGAATCGACGAAACGAGTTGGCGTTGGGCGCGAACGCGAGCTGCGCGTCCGACGCCGTCTCGATCAGTCCGGCGACGGCGCGGCGAAGCGTCGGTCCGGCGGCTCCGGGCGCGGCGCCCGGTTCGTCGAAGCGGTTCTTGCCCGCTTCCGACTGCAGGCTCACATGGACGTGACATCCGTTGCCCGGCGCAGCGCCGGACGGCTTGGCCATGAAGGTCGCGTCCATGCCGTGCGCATGCGCGACGCGCTTCACGATTCGGCGCAGCAGGACGGCATGGTCTGCCGCCCGGCAGGCGTCCGGGACGTGCGACAGGTTGATCTCGAGCTGCCCCGGCGCCATTTCCGCGATCGTGCCGGCAAGAGGTACGCGCTGGACGTCCGCGACCTCGCGCACGCGTTCGAGAAACGGCGCGATCTCCTCCAGCGCGTCGATCTCGTAGAGGCGGCTTCGGTCGAAGCGCGCAAGCGGCTGCGGGGGCGCTCCCGGCCGATCCGTCTTGCGGAACAGCGAGAACTCGAGCTCGACCGCCGCGACCGGGAAGAGTCCTCGTCGGGCGAGGTTCCGCTGCGCGCGTTCCAGAATTCCGCGCGAATCGAAGGGATGCGGCGATTCGCCGTCCTCGGCGCTCATCCGCACGAGAAGCTGCGCGGCCGGGCGCCCGCGCCAGGGCACTCGGGAGAGCGTACCTGGAACCGGAAAGCAGACACCGTCCGGATCGGACGGCAACAATCCGGAATCCGGGCCGCCGGGGCTGGAGAGGGCGGTGGTCTCGCCGAGCACGGAGACGGGCAGCCGCAGGCCGGAGCTGGCGACCGACGCAAGCGCAGGGGCGGGAAGCCACTTTCCGCGCGGAATGCCGTTGGAGTCGACAAGCAGCAGTTCGACCTGCTCGACGTCGGGATTCCGTTCGAGGAACCGGGCGCATTCCCCGATCGCCGCCTCCCTCGCCTCCCTCATTGCGCCGGGCCGGCTCTCCGCTGCGCTTCCAGCCGCCGCATCGTGAGCGAGGCGGCGACCACGCCGAGCGCGACCGCGCCGACCAGAAGCGTACAGAGGGCGTTGATCTCCGGCGTGACGCCGAGCCGGATGGCGGAATACACCTTCATCGGCAACGTGGTCGCGCCCGGGCCGGTCGTGAAGCTGGCGATCACCAGGTCGTCCAGCGACAGGGTGAAGGACAGGAGCCAGGCGGCGACGACGGCCGGCGCGATCACCGGAAGGGTCACCGCGAGGAAGGCCCGCCAGGGTGGACAACCGAGATCCCGCGCGGCTTCCTCGAGCGACCGGTCGAAGGTGATAAGCCGCGAGATCACCACGACGGCGGCGTAGCACATGGAGAAGGTCACGTGCGCGGCGGTCACGGTCCAGAATCCGCGGTCGAAACCGATGGCGACGAAGAGCAGGAGAAGCGAGAGTCCGGTGATGACCTCGGGCATGACCAGCGGCGCGTAGATCATGCCGGAGAAGAGCGTGCGTCCCCGGAACCGGCCGCCCCGGGTGAGGGCCACGGCCGCGAGCGTGCCCAACACTGTCGCCAGGGTGGCGGAGACCAGCGCGACCCGGACGGTGACCCAGGCGGCGTTGATGTACCCCTGGTTCTGGAACAGCTCGCCGTACCAGCGCGTCGAGAACCCGGTCCAGACCACGACGAGTCGCGACTCGTTGAAGCTGAAGGCGACCAGCAGCAGGATCGGGAGGTAGAGGAACGCGAATCCGATCACCAGCGAGACCGCGTTGAACGCGCTGAACCGCCGGCCCACGGTCAGGCGCTCCCGGTCCGTTCCTGGTGGCGCTGGAAGAGCACGATGGGAATCACCAGCAGAAGCAGCAGGAGCACCGCCACCGCCGAAGCCACCGGCCAGTCGCGGTTGGCGAAGAACTCGACCCAGAGGGTCTTTCCGATCATCAGCGTCTCGGAGCCGCCCAGAAGGTCGGGAATGACGAACTCGCCGACGGCGGGAATGAAGACCAGAAAGCATCCGGCCACGACGCCGGGCAAGGCGAGCGGCAGGGTGACCTGCCAGAACGCGGCGACGGGCGTCGCGCCGAGGTCGGCGGCCGCCTCCAGGAGGTCGTTGTCGAGGCGCTCGAGCGAAGCGTAGATGGGCAGGGCCATGAACGGCAGGTACGAGTAGACGATTCCGATATAGACCGCGACGTTGGTGTTGTGGATGATCAGCGGGTCGTCGATGACGCCGAGACTCGCGAGCAGGAAATTCAGCAGGCCCTCCTTCTTCAGGATTCCGATCCAGGCGTAGACGCGGATCAGGAAGCTGGTCCAGAAGGGCAGGATCAGCAGCATGAGAAGCGTGGGGCGGTGCCGGCGCGGCGCCCGCGCCATGCCGTAGGCGAGCGGAAAGGCGACCAGGAGCGCGAGAGCGGTGGAGAAGGCGGCGATGCGCAGGCTGGAGAGATACGATTTCCAGTAGAGATCGTCCTCCAGGAGCCAGGCGTAGTTCTCCAGATCGAGCGCCCGAACGGCGGACAGGATCGCGTCGATGCCGCCGGACCAGTCGAAGACCGGAACGTAGGGCGGACGCGCCATGGCGACGTCGGAGAGGGAGATCTTCAGGACGATGACGAAGGGGACGAGGAACAGGGCCAGAAGCCAGAGATACGGAATCGCGATGACCGCGCGGCGTCCGAGGGCCGCGGTATCGAGCTTCAACAAGTCAGCAACACTCCGGCGTCCTCCGCCCAATAGGCCCATACCCGGTCTTCCCAGGTGATGCCGCGGTCGACGAGACGGTTCTCGTTCGCCGCCTGCGCGACCAGCTTGCGCCCGTCGGGAAGCAGCATCCGATAGGTGGAGAGATTGCCGACGTAGAGGATGTCCTCCACTTCGGCCTCGAAAGCGTTGGCGCCGGCGGGGGGGTCGCCGTCCAGCAACCGCACGCGTATTTTTTCCGGTCGCAGCGCGAGGCATGCGTCGGCGCCGACGGCGAGGGCGCCGTCATGCCGGCACGAGACGGCGTCCGGCCCCCAGCGGAAGCGGACGAGTCCGTCCGCCTGCGACTCGACCCGCCCCTCCAGCAGGTTCGCCTCGCCGATGAAGTCGGCGACGTATCGGCTTGCCGGCGCCTCGTAGATCTCGCTCGGCGACGCGACCTGCGCCACCCGTCCGTGATCCATCACGGCGATCCGGTCGGCGACCGTCATCGCCTCTTCCTGGTCGTGCGTGACCACCACGAAGGTGATCCCGAGCGACTCCTGCAGGTTCACCAGTTCGATCTGCGTCTCCTGGCGGAGCTTCTTGTCGAGCGCGGCCAGCGGCTCGTCGAGCAGCAGAATTCGCGGCTCCTTGACCAGCGCCCGCGCGAGGGCCGCCCGCTGTCTCTGGCCGCCGGAGAGCTGGTGCGGCTTTCGGTTGCCGAACGGCCCCAGCTGCACCAGGTCGAGGACGCGGCCGACCCGCTCCCGAATCTCCGCTCTCGGCACCCGTTCCTGGCGCAGCCCGAAGCCGACGTTCCGTTCCACGCTCATATGCGGAAACAGCGCGTAGGACTGGAACATCATGTTGATCGGGCGCCGGTGGGGCGGCGTTCTCGCGATATCGGCGCCGTCCAGCAGGATGCGTCCGTCGCTCGGCGTCTCGAAGCCGGCCAGCATGCGCAGGAGCGTGGTCTTTCCGCAGCCGGAAGGTCCGAGCAGGGCGAAGAATTCCCCCTCCCGGATCTCCAGCGAGACGTCGTCGACGGCGACGGTGGAACCGAAGCTCTTGCGGACGCTCTCGAGCGTCAGAATGGCGCTTCGTTCGGTGTCGGTCATGCTTGCGCTCCCGGGCGCCGCCGTCCGGCGGCGCCCGGGGCCGGGTTCGCTACTGGCCCGTCTTGACGCGGGTCCAGGCGCGGGTGACGGTCCGTTGGACGCGCGGCGGATAGGGCGTGGTCGTGAAGAGACGCGCCAGGGTCTCCTCGTCCGGATAGATCGCCGGGTCGCCGAGGACCTCCTCGTCCAGGAGCGGCTGCGAGGCGAGATTGCCGTTGGCGTAGAACACGTAGTTCGACGCCTTGGCGATCACGTCCGGCCGCAGGATGTAGTCGATGAAGGCATGCGCCTCGTCCGGGTGCGGCGCGTCGGCCGGGACGGCCATCATGTCGAACCACATGAGTGCGCCCTCGTTCGGGATGACGTAGACGATTTCGTTGCCGGCGTCGGCCTCGGCCGCGGCGTCGCGGGCGATGAACACGTCGCCGGACCAGCCGACGGCGAGGCAGATGTCGCCGTTTCCGAGCGCATCCAGATACTCCGAGGAGTGGAACTTCTGCACGTAGGGCCGGATCGAGGTCAACAGGTCTGCCGCCCTTCCGATTTCGTCCGAATCCTGCGAATTGGGATCGAGTCCCAGATAGTTCAACGCGGCGGGGATCATTTCCGTCGGCGCGTCGAGAACGTGCACCCCGCAATCGGCGAATTTCGAGACGACGTCAGGATCGAGGATCATGGCCCAGGAATTCACCGGCGCGTCCGGCATGCGTTCCAGGATCTGGCCGACGTTGTAGCCGAAACCCGTGGTTCCCCACATGTAATTGACGGAATACTCCCCGCCGGGATCGTACGTCTCGGTCCGCGCCTGGATCACGTCCCAGAGATTGCCGTGATTGGGCAGCTTCGCCTTGTCCAGCTTCTGGAAGATTCCGGCTCCGATCTGGCGAGTGAGGAAGGACGCCGACGGAACTACGACGTCGTATCCCGATCCGCCGGCGAGCAGCTTGGTCTCGAGTACCTCGTTGGAGTCGTAAACGTCGTAGACGACCCGGATTCCGGTCTCCGCCTCGAACTCGGCCAGGATGGATTCGTCGATGTAGTCGGACCAGTTGTAGACGTTCACCACCTGGGCGGAGGCGGGTCCGGCGACGAGCAGTGCGCTCGCGAGCAGGGGAAGGATTCTTGTGGAAGCCATGGGCAATTCTCCTGATGGCGTTTGGACGATGGCGGAACGGCCCGCAGGATAGCCGAAGTCGGCGGACGATGGGAGGCCCGGAGCGAGTGGGCACGGTGAAGACCGCGGCGAGTCGCGCGGGTCGGGGCCTTACGCCCGGTCGACGGACGGGTAGACTCCGCGGGGTTCCGACCCGGGAATCAGACGGGAGCGAGCGGAGATGATCGGTCGCGAGGACGTGGATCTCTATTGGCGCGACGGCGCGGTCCTGGTGCGGGGGGCGTTCGCCGACTGGGTGGACGTAATCGCCGCCGGCATTTCGCGCAACATGGAGTCGCCGGGCGAGTACGCGTCGGAGAACGCCGTCGGCGCCGGCGAGGGCCGGTTCTTCGACGACTACTGCAACTGGGCGCGGATCCCCGAATTCGAGCGCGTCGTTCGCGACAGCCCGGCGGCGGAACTGGCGGCGCGGGTCATGCGCTCCGAGAGGGCGCAATTCTTCCACGACCATGTGCTGGTGAAGGAGTCGGGAACCCCGAAGCCGACGCCCTGGCACCAGGACGCGCCGTATTACTTCGTCGAAGGCTCGCAAACGGTCAGCATGTGGATTCCGGTCGATCCGGTTCGTTCGGCGAGTCTTCGGCTGGTCGCGGGCTCCCACCGCTGGGAGCGAATGGTACGGCCGGTCCGGTGGGCGGACCATTCCGATTTCTACGACTCGGACGAGGACTGGATTCCGGTTCCGTCTCCCAACCGGGATCCGGAGGAATCGACGATTCTCGAATGGACCATGGAGCCCGGCGATGCGGTGCTGTTCCATTATCGCACGCTGCACGGCGCGCGCGGAAACCCCGGCGGCGGCCGCCGCAGGGTCCTGTCCCTCCGATGGGTCGGCGACGACGCCCGCTACGCGGAGCGCCCGGGCAGGACCTCGCCGCCGTTTCCCGGCCACGGTATGCAGGCGGGCGAACGGCTTCGGGAAGACTGGTTTCCGACGTTCCGTCCTTCGTCGCTCCCGTGATCCGACCGGGGACGGCGCAAGCGTCTCCGGCAGCCCTGCGGACCCCGGCTCGGCGACGCCCGGGGCGGCCGGCGGCGGCTACAGCACCGAATCGAGATCCCGACAGAGGTCCTCCGCGTCCTCCAGGCCGACGGACAGACGGAAGACGCCTTCGCCGGCGAACCGTCGGTAGTCGGTTTCGCCCTCCGCATCCAGCCGGTAGGAGGTCTCGAGCAGCGGGGCGGTCGGCATCCATACGACGAGGCTGCGGTGGTGGCCGAGCGATACTGCGTAGTGAATTACCGACAGCTTTTCGGCCATTCGCTCGGCCAGCGCCGTTCCGTCGGATTCGCTGCCGCGGATACGGAAGGACAGCATGCCGGAGAAGTTTTCCATCTGCGTGCGCGCGAGATTGTGCTGCGGATGCGACGGAAGGCCGGGATAGTTCACCTGCGCGACGGCCGGGTGGGACTCGAGGAACCTCGCCACGGCGATCGCGTTTTCCTGGTGGGCGCGCATGCGGACGGGAAGTGTCGCGATTCCCCGCGCGATCAGCCAAGCGTTGAACGGGCTCAGATTGCCGCCGAGATGAACCGTCGCGCAACCCACGAGCCGCTGCACGAGGTCGCCGGAGGCGGCGACGGCGCCGCCCATGGCGTCGCCGTGGCCGCAGAGGTATTTGGTGGCCGAATGCATGACGAGATCCGCCCCGAACGTCAGCGGCCGGCTTCCGATCGGCGACGGAAAGGTGTTGTCGATCGAGACCAGCGCCCCCGCGTCATGGGCGATCGCGGCGACGGATCCGATGTCGGTGATCCGGGTGAGCGGGTTGACCGGCGTTTCCATATGCACCAGGCGGGTGTTCGGGCGCAGCGCGGCTGCGAGGGCGTCGGCGTCGGCGAGATTGACTCGGGAGACCTCGATGCCGAGGGCCGGAAGGTTGTCGTTGGCCAGTTCCGACACCCCGGCGTAGCAGATGTCGGATACGACGACGTGGTCGCCGGCCTTGAGCAGGCTGAAGAATATGGCGCTGGCGGCCGCCATGCCGGAGGCGAAGCATGCGCATGCTTCGGCGCCCTCCAGCAGGGCGATCTTCTCTTCCAGCATTCGGACGGTCGGGTTTGCCCATCGCGTGTAGGTGTAGGGCGTGTCCCGATCGATTTCGTAGGCGGAGAACCCGACCGGTTTCATGGTGGCGTAGGTCGAGGACATGACCAGGTTTGGGCTGGAGGCGCGGGTCTCCGGATCCGGGCGCTCGCCCGCGTGAATGGCGATCGTGCTGGTTCCGGCGTGCGTCAGGTCGTGGCTCGTATCGGTCATGACTGGTTTCTTCCTCCCGATTGCATGTCGGCGCGAGGTTCTCCGGATGCCGGGGAGCGCCGCCGGGCTTCATTGTAATGTAGGGATCGGGAGCCGGAATCCGGTCCGGAAGCGTTCGTCAGGGTCTGCCGGGTCAGGCCAGGTCGACCCGGCTTCGTCGCGAGTCCGCGGCCTTGCGGCCCAGACACCGGGGATATCGGCTCGAAATGCGGCGGGATCGGAGCTTTCGCGAGAATGTGCGGCACTCGATCCGGGACGTCCGGAGCCGACGACGGCGTTCCTGTGCCTGGCGGATCGGCGCGGTCGACTCCCGTCAAGCGAATGCGCCGGTCCCCCCTTCGTCGGTAGCGGTTCCCCGCACATGCCGAGCCCTCGATAACCCGGTCGAGGCGGAGGGGTGGGCCGGACGAGTCGCGATCTCGTCTAGCCTCGATTCCCAACTCCAGGTAATCGTGTGACACATCCACGCTAGTAGAAGCGGAATCGGAGTCGCTTTTCGGCGAGCCACGGGATGCGGATGTCCGTCTGCTCGTAGCCTGCTTCGAGCAAGAGGGGATTGTTCGCTCGTCGGCTGAGTGTTACGACGACGTCGTCCTTGCCGATCTGGATCTCGGCGGGTGAGTTGACGAGTTTCTCGAAGATCGTTCTGGGTTTGGCGTCCTGCATGCCGTTCTTCATTCGGTTGCCGAAGATCCGATAGAGGGTGTTGGCGAAGACGGTGATCTGCAGGTCGAAGTGCACCTTGAGGGGAACGACGGCCGAGAGCGCGTCCATGTGAAAGAAGTCGACGGCGTCGGCGATGGTGTTTTCGATGACCATTCGCCGTGCGTATCGGTCGACGAGGGCGGTTGCGGAGACGCGCTTCTGGTTGGTGACGAGGATGGTGGGTTTCTCGTGGCCGAGGTCGGCGACGGCGATCTGTCGGAGTCCGGCGGGGTAGTCCTTGAGTTCGACGGTTTTCTCGAGGATCCGGGGGTTTCGATAGATCCGGCCGACGTTGTTCAGGGTGATGCGTCGCCAGTGCTGCGCGGGCGCGCCGAGCTCGTCGAGCATCTTGCGGCTCCTGCGGTGGAGGGTGAGGAAGGCGACGCCCATTTCGTCGAGCCTGGCGAGGTTGGCGTAGGTGGTCAGACGGCTGTCGAAGACGAGCTCGCGCGGCAGCGCTCCGGTGCGCTGCCGCCAGGCTTCGGCGAAGCGGAGGATTTCGTCGTTCTGGTCTTCCTTCCGCAGTCGCGCGTTGCAGTAGACGAAGATGCGCGCGTCGGCGTCGCGAGCGAGGAAGGCGAGCACGCCGCGCTGTCGGCGGCTGCGGCGGGAGACGTAGTGGCGCTGGCTGAGCGCGTCGTCGCCGTGATAGGGGATGGTATGGAAGTCTAGGTCGAAGGAGTCCCCGCCGCCGATGTCGACGCCGAGGCTTCGCGCGGCGTGATGCCATGCGTCCATCGTCGCGGGCGTGACGCGCGGATCGGCCCGGCAGGAATACTCGGACAGGGTCGAGCGCTTGGGGATCGCGTTCAGGCCGGCGAACAGGGCGATGCCCTCGTCGAGCGCGTCGGGCATGATCCGGTACGGGCGCCCGATCCCCCAGAGCTTGAGCGCGAGGAGGGATCGAACGGCGCAATCGGCCGGAATGCGGCTGCTGCCGGGCAGGCCGGCCTGCTCGACGATGCGGTCCAGGTCGCAGCGCACGAGGTCGGGGACGAACAGGAACAACCCGCCGAAGCGGGTGCGGATGCGGCGTGGGGCGAAGCTGAGCGCCCGCCGATCCGCGACCGGCGCCGGTTCCGGCTTGGTCCTGGCCCGCTGCTCGCGCGTTCTTCTCCACAGCTTCCCGATGCCGGCTTCCTTGAGCATGCGGTCCACGGCGGAGACGCTGGTGGGCATGTTCTCTTGCGCGAGGGTTTCGCTGATCTCCGCGACCGAGAGATTCCGTTTCTTGCGAAGCTCCACGGCGCGTCGTCGCCTGTCGGCCCGGCCCGGCAGGGCGGCCTCCGGCTTTCGTCCCGGCTTGGGCTCCTCGAAGAAAGGGCGGTCGGGGTTCTTCCGGAAGGCGGTGCAGAGATTGCGGAAGGTGCCCGGCGCGTATCCGAAGCGGCCCGCGACCTCGCCGACGGGCAACCCCTCGACGAAGTGAGCGCGCAGCGCCTCGTACTGCCGATGCGTCGCGTTGGTCGGCTGAAGGAAACGGCTGGCGAGCGAACTCATGTGAAAGCCTCCGATTAGATAATCATTGCCACTATATCATATGAATCGCGTCGCTGCAACCTCTGGTAGCTGTGCCCGGCTCAGGCGGTACATCTGCCGCGTAACTCACTATGTAGTAGCCAAAATCGACTCTCGGTCGCTTGGGTCGGTAGCCGTCCGCGCTAGTGGCGTCTTGGCCTACGACTCGCGACAGGGTGTGGCATACGGTGTCTAATAATGGCGTACAATATGACCCCTCGGCGAATTCGAGTGCAATGCAGCAGGCAGGCGCTTACCCTCGCCGCCCAGCGTGTAAGATCATTTTCATCTGTTGGGAATCGAGGCTAGTTCGGCGGCGAGCGCGGCGGGCGAGGCGGAACGAAGGTCTCGCTCCGGCAGTCTGCGAACGCCCGGGGCGCTCGCCTCGAAGGCGTGCATCGGATCGGTCAATGCGACCGGGGCCGGTATCCGAGCGGCTCCGTTCCGCGACTCAGGGCGTTCAGATAGTCCTCGTACACGAACAGACGGCGGCGCCGCTTTCCCGTGATCTCCCGGACAATGCCGAGCTCATCGAGACGCCGTATCGACGCGGCGACCGTCGGGGGCGAGAGGCCGAGCCTCTCCGCGGCGACGGAGATTCCGACGATCGGCTTCTGCTGGAACAATTGGTGGACACGGAGCGCCGAGGCGGCCGCACGGCCGAGCCTCTCGATTCGCTGCTGATCCGATTCGAACAATCGCAAGATTTCCTGTGCAGCCTCGGCGGCCTGCAGGGACGTCTCGATGACGCCATCCAGAAAGAACTCCAGCCAGGTTTCCCAGTCTCCCCGCTCTCGAACGCCCTGAAGCAGCTCGTAGTATTGACTACGGTGCGACTTCAGATAGAGGCTGAGGTAGAGGATTGGTTCCCTCAGGATGCCCTGCGAGCAAAGAAGAAACGTGATCAGGAGCCGTCCCAATCGGCCGTTTCCGTCGAGGAACGGATGGATCGTTTCGAACTGGACATGAATCATCCCGGCCTTGATCAGGAACGGGATCTCGTCGTTGTCGTCATGGATGAAGACTTCCAGGTCGGACATCAGATCCAGGACGCGATCGGGAGGCGGCGGAACGAAGCGAGCGTTGCCGGGCCGAGTGCCTCCGATCCAGTTCTGCGATCGCCGGAATTCGCCGGGCTGCGCAGTGCTGCCCCTACCCTTGGACAGCAATACGCCGTGGACTTCGCGAATGAGCCTGAGCGAGACGGGAAAGTCCCCTCGCACTCGCTCCAGGCCATGATTCATGGCGGCGACATAATTGGACACCTCTACTACATCGTCAAGCGGTGCGCCGGGCGCTTCCTCGCTCTCGAAGAGCAGGAGATCGGACAGGGACGATTGCGTGCCCTCGATTTGCGAAGAGAGCAGCGCCTCTTTCCGCACGTACATGTAGAGGAACAGTGGGGTATCGGGCAGAATCGACGCGACACCGTCCAGCCGTCCGAGCGCGTGGTTCGCTCTCTCGAGTCGCCGGTAGAGCGCACTCATTCGAACGGCCGGGGTCGGCGGCAAGCCCGGGGGCAGGAACGCTTCCGCCCGTTCCCCGGCAGTCGAGATGACAACCTTTCGCCCGAGCCGCGAGGATTCAGGGTCTGTCGTCATGATAAGTAAAGGATCCTTTCGTTAGCTCTTCGTTAAATAAAACTTAGCCCTATATATTTTCGTAAAGGGGACGGAAGCAAAGGTTGATGCAGAAACGTTTCGTTGCTCGAATCGTAACGAAGGGTCTTGTCCGTTGTCAAGAGATCGGTACCCAAACGCGCCAGCGGCGCGTTCGTGAGGGATTCATGGGTGTCGGCAGCTCTGTTGACCTTCGGCCATGGAAGAGGTGGTAGGGAAGAGTACGCAGTCTGACCGCTCGTTCGGAAGTGAGCGTCGACATATGTGTCGAGTCAGATTCGCCCCGTCCGCGAATCGGCGACCGTCCTGCGGCGACGGACGTCGTCGAGAAACGCGCGAATCGAATCGAGCGCCACGTACCCGACCGTACCGTTCACAGTTCGCGAATGGATTTAGCGGGGCGGTCGATTCGGCGGGCCACATTTCGGACGCCGAATGCACGATTTCGTCGCGACGGGTCCGCAATGTGACGGTCTGGCGCACCCTGGTTTGCCCGAAGGACATGTTTCGGTTCGTCAAATTTTTGGGCCGCTTGCATTGCCTGGAAAACTACGTAATAGTGTCCGGCTCCGTTCGCGGGAGACGCTGGGAGGGAGGACCGCTTCATGCCGCCGCCTACGCATGACGAGATGCTTGCGGCACTGGTACGGGATCCGCAGAGTGCGATGACCGTGATGCGGCGATTCCTGCCGACGCCGCTGGTTTCCCGGCTGTCGGGCGAGCCGCCGAAGTTGCTGGATTCGACACTCCCCCGGCCCGAAGGGGCATCGATCATTGCCGACGCGTTCTTCGAGATAAGCCTCCGGTCCGAATCGAAGATCGTGGCGCACTTTCAGTTGATCGACGCCTTGTTCGAGCACAAGTCCCGAAACTATTTGGGGACGCCGCTGCAACTGCTCGGCTACATGATGGCGCGGTGGGGCCAAGCCCACGACAAGGTGAAACTCGGTTCCCTGCGAGGCATCGTTCCGGTGGTACTATTTCACGGTAGCGAGACCTGTACGATTCCCCAAGCGTTCTCGGAACTGGTTGACGTTCCGCGAGACCTTGCAACCGAACTCAGGCTGCTGGACTTTGGCGTCAACGTCCACCATCTCAAGGTAATTCCGTCCGACGAACTTGTCGACGATCCGGGTACTCGAGGGATCCTGAACGTGATGAGCCTCTGTCACGTTACCGACATATCGTTCTCGGAAGTGGAACGGGTGATAGAGGATCTTCTGGTCCGGCCGCCGGAGAGCGTTGTCCGAATCAAGGGAATCGAGTATGCTTTTCTCCGGCTCAATGTCGCCCAAGGCGAACGGCAAAAGCTTTTGCAGTCTCACATTCCGGAGGTTCGAATGATGGGCATGACCATGGCGCAGGGATGGCTGGAAGAGGGTCGCGCGGAAGGTCGCGCGGAAGGTCGCGAGGAAGGTCGCGAGAAAGGGCGCGAGGAAGGGCGCGAGGAAGGCCGCACGGAAGAGCGTGCCGAGAAACTGCTTATGGTGCTGAAGGCGCGATTCTCCACGGTGCCGAGCGAGGTCGAGGCACGCATCCGGCGGGCCAGTGCGACAGATCTGCAGGAATGGTTCGTCGCGGCGCTCACTGCAAAGCGACTGGATCAAGTCTTCTCCTGAGGTTGCCCGAAACGCGTAGGCGAAGGCGTTCCGGCGCTCGGGGAATCCATACGTTCGATACGGCTCGCGGAATCCGTCGCACCCGACGAGCGGTCTGGTGGATTCGGTCGAGCTCTCGAGTGCGGTGCCGGTAATTGAGGTGGCGGGCCTGTGCGTGCGGATCCGGCAAGTTCAGGGAGCTCCCGGTCACGAGGCCACGCACCCGAACGGCAGGAGGTTAGGACGATGGGTATGAGCATGGCGCAGGGATGGTTCGAAGAGGGTCGCGCGGAGGGTCGCGCGGAGGGTCGCGCGAAAGGTCGCGCGGAAGTACGTGCCGAGAGTCTCCTCATGGTGCTGAATACGCGATTTTCCACCGTGCCGAGCGAAATCGAGGCCCGGATCCGGCAGGCCAGTGCGACGGATCTGCAGGAATGGTTCGTAGCGGCGCTCACTGCAAAGCGACTGGATCAAGTCTTCTCCTGAGGTTGCCCGAAACGCGTAGGCGAAGGCGTTCCGGCGCTCGGGGAAGCTATACGGCCGATACGGCGCGCGGAATCCGTCGCACCCGACGAGCGGTCTGGTGGATTCGGTCGAGTTCTCGAGTGCGGTGCCGGTAATTGAGGTGGCGGGCCTGTGCACGCGGATCCGGCAAGTTCAGGGGGCTCCGGGGCACGAGGCCACGCATCCGAACGGCAGGAGGTTAGGACGATGGGTATGAGCATGGCGCAGGGATGGTTCGAAGAGGGTCGCGCGGAGGGTCGCGCGGAAGGTCGCGAGGAAGGGCACGAGGAAGGTCGCGAGGAAGGGCGCACGGAAGAGCGTGCCGAGAAATTGCTTATGGTGCTGAAGGCGCGATTTTCCACGGTTCCGAGCGAGGTCGAGGCTCGCATCCGTCGGGCCGGTTCGATCGAGCTGCAGAAATGGTTCGTAGCGGCGCTCTCCGCAAACCGACTGGATCAGGTCTTCTCCTGAAGCTGTCCGAAACGCGTAGGCGAAGGCGTTCCGGCGCTCGGGGAAGCCATGCGGCCGATACGGCTCGCGGAATCCGTCGCACCCGACGAGCGGCCTGGTGGATTCGGTCGAGTTCTCGAGTGCGGTGCCGGTAGTTGAGGTGGCGGGCCTGTGCGCAGATCCGGCAAGTTCAGGGGGCTCCCGGTCACGAGGCCACGCACCCGAACGGCAGGAGGTTAGGACGATGGGTATGAGCATGGCGCAGGGATGGTTCGAAGAGGGTCGCGCAGAGGGTCGCGCGGAGGGTCGCGCGGAGGGTCGCGCGGAGGGTCGCGCGGAGGGTCGCGCGGAATTACGTGCCGAGAGTCTCCTCATGGTGCTGAATACGCGATTTTCCACGGTGCCGAGCGAAATCGAGGCCCGGATCCGGCAGGCCAGTGCGACGGATCTGCAGGAGTGGTTCGTCGCGGCGCTCGCTGCAAAGCGACTGGATCAAGTCTTCTCCTGAGGTTGCCCGAAACTCGCCCGCGCTGCGGGCGTTTCGAGACTCGTTGAACGCACCGGGTCGAGGATCGTTGCGAATTCCGTCGCGCCAGGAGCGAGGCGGCGAAAATTCGGACGCGGCACCGCTTGCCGGGAGGACGTGACGAAACGCACCGAACCTGCGCGGAGTTATGCCGATTCGCGCTTTCTCGGCAGAGGTCGCTCGACGCGCACCGGCGCCGCCGCGATCCCGCACGGCGGCGAGGCCGTGTCGCTACCGCTGACGGTCCCGCCAGCGGGGATGCACCCAGGGTACGAGGTTTTCGCGCGACAACGGCGTGCGTCCCAGTATGTGGTCGCTGGCCTTTTCCCCGACCATGATCGACGGCCCGTTGAGGTTGCCGTTCGGCACCCTCGGGAACACCGAGCTGTCCGCGACCCTGAGACCCTCGACGCCGACCACGCGACACTCGGGATCGACCACGGTCGCCGGATCCGAGGGATCGCCCATGCGACAGGTTCCGCAGGGGTGGTACGCGCTCTCTGCCTCGCGGGCGACGAATTCGTCGAGCGCGTCGTCCGTCCGGACGTCGTCTCCGGGCTGGATCTCCCTTCCGGCGAAGGGGGCCATCGCGGGCTGGCGCAGGATTTCCCGCGTCAGCCGGAGACAGGTGCGAAAGTCCCGCCGGTCGGATTCTTCCGCCAGATAGTTGAACCGGATTCTCGGAGGGTCCGCCGGATCCGGCGAGCGCAGCGTGACCTCGCCTCGGGAGGCGGCCCGCATCGGTCCGACATGCACCTGAAATCCGTCCCTTGCGCTGGCGGCGGTTCCGTCGTAGCGCACGGCCGCCGGCAGGAAGTGATACTGGATGTCCGGATACTCGACGCCGGCCCGGGAGCGGATGAACGCGGCCGCCTCGAAATGATTGGTCGCTCCCAGCCCGTCCCGGGCGAGCAGCCAGCGCGCGCCGATCCGGGCTCGGGCGAGTAGCCCGAGGCGCCGGTTGAGCGTGACCGGTCGGAGGCACTCGTTCTGCACGTAGACTTCGAGGTGGTCCTGAAGGTTGCGCCCGACCCCTGGGCGGTGAACGACGGGGCGGATTCCGAGTTCCCGAAGCGTATCCCCGTCTCCGATTCCGGACAGCAGCAGCAGCTTCGGCGAGTTGAAGGCGGAGGCGGCGACGATCACCTCCCGCCCGGCGGATAGGGTCTCGACCCGGCCGTCGCGCTCGATTTCGACGCCGGTCGCCCTTCCGTCCTCCATTCGGATCCGCCGGGCGAAACCGCGCAGGAGCGAGACGTTCGGACGGCGAAGCGCAGGCGTCAGATACGCGTTGGCGGCGGACCACCGGCATCCCCGCCAGACGGTCATCTCCATCCAGCCGAAACCCTCCTGGCGCTCGCCGTTGTAGTCCTCCGTAAACCCGTATCCCGCCTGCTGTCCCGCCTCGACGAACGCGCGGTAGAGCGGCGACCACAGGGATCCCCGGACCACATGCAGCGGACCGTCTCGTCCCCGCCAGCCTTCTTGTCCGCCGTGGCTCGACTCCAGCCGCCGAAAATACGGCAGCACGTCCGCAAAGGCCCATCCTCGCGCGCCGACCTCGGCCCAGTGGTCGTAGTCGAGCGGATGTCCGCGCACGTACACCATGCCGTTGATGGAGGAAGAGCCGCCGATCACCTTGCCGCGCGGCGCGGCGAGCCGGCGCGACGCCAGGCGGGGTTCGGGTTCGGTGCGGTACTGCCAGTCGTAGCGCTTCATGTTCATCGGATAGGAGAGCGCGGCCGGCATCCGGATCAGCGGTCCCCGGTCGGAACCGCCGGCTTCGACGACGAGAACGCTGCGGCGGCCGCTCTCGCTCAGCCGGCTGGCCATCGCGCAGCCCGCGCTCCCGGCGCCTACGATCACGTAGTCCGCTGCGGGCACGGCATTTCCGTTCGGTCGGGGAGTAGGCAGGCGTACCGGCCGATCGGCAACGGCCGGCATCCTTCGGTGCAATTTGCGCGCATGGCTACCCGCGCCGGACGATCCAGGCGCCGAGCGCCACGAAGAGGATCGTGCAGATCCAGATCGGGAGCGCGAATTCGAGGAAACGCATCCACAGGAGGTGCCCGGCGATATAGAGAATGACGGAAATGAACAACCGGTCGAACCAGTTGGTGTGGATCGGCAGGAACCCTTGCCTCGTCCTGGGCTTCACCGGTCCTATCCCTTCACTGCGCCGAACGTCATGCCGCTGATGATGTAGCGCTGAACCAGCGCCAGGAACAACAGGGCGGGAAGCATCGAGACCACCGAAACCGCCGCCATTTCGCCCCAGTTGGTCCCGGTAACGGTTACGAACTCGGCCAGCCCGGTGGTCACGGTGCGGGCTTCGACGCTGGTGAGGGTGGCCGCGAACAGATATTCGTTCCACGCGAAGACCCAGCTGAGGAGCGCCGTGACGGCGATTCCCGGAGCTGCCAGCGGAACGATTACCCGGGTGAGTACGGTGAACGTGTTGCCCCCGTCCAGCAGCACGGCCTCGTCGAGCTCTCGCGGGATGCCGTCGACGATACCCTTGAGCAGCCAGATCGCGAAGGGAAGGTTGAAGACGCAATAGAGCAGGACCAGGCCGGTTCGCGTGTCGAACAGCGAGGCGTCGCCGACCCGAAACAGCTGCGTGAACATGAGGAACAGCGGCAGCAGGAACGCCGCCGGCGGCGCCATCCGGTTGGTGATGGTCCAGAAGAAGATGTTGTCGGAGGCCGCGAGGCGCCAGCGGGACAGCGCATAGGTCGCCATGACCGCCAGCGAGGTCACGAGCGCGGCGTTGCTGGTCGCGACGATGATGGAGTTGAGCAGATAGTCGCCGTGGGGACCGTCGACGAAAGGCTTTACGTAGTTCTTCCAGTAGATCTTCTCGAGAAATGTCGGGGCGAAGTTGGGGCGGCCGAACAGCTCCACCCGGCTCCGTGTCGAGACGACGACGATCCAGTACACCGGAAGCAGCGTCATGACGCTGAGGATGCCCCATAGAACGAGCACCATGAACTTCTTCAGCGTCCGGGAGGAACGTTTCATCTCGGCTCCTCCCCCTTGCGCCGTCCGGCGATGGTCACGAACAGGAGCCAGCACGCCACGATGGTGAAATACAGGAGCAGCAGCGACATGGCGGATCCGTAGCCGTAGGTCTGGCTCGCGAACACCTGGCGCCAGATGTGAATCCCGGCGAATCGGGTCTCGACCCCCGGTCCGCCGCCGGTCAGCATCCACACTTCGTCGACGATCCGCATCGCGTCCATGAGCCGCAGAAACAGCGTCGTCAGCAGCACGGGCATCAGGAGCGGGACGGTCAGTTGGACGAAGATCTGGACCTTGCTGGCGCCGTCGACGAGCGCCTGTTCGAAAGGCTCGCGCGGCAGCGCGCTCAGCCCGGCAAGCAGGGTTAGCGTGACGAACGGCGTCCAGTGCCACGCGTCCATGACGACCAGCGCCCAGAACGCCTGGCCGGCATATCGCCCGTAGTTGAACTCCAGCCCGAACCACTGGTCCATAAAGTGGGGAATCGGCCCGAATCCCGGCACCATGAGCAGCTTGAAGATCGCGCCCACGACGATCGGCGCGACGATCAGCGGCAGGGTATGGACGGTGCGGAAAAAGGATCGGAGCGGGAAGGAGTCGAGAAGCGTCAGGGCGAGCGCGAATCCGAGGACCAGCTCGATCGCGACCGACGCGAGTGTGAAGCGGACGGCGAGCCAGACCGACTTCAGAAACGCGGCGTCGAACACGAGCTCCCGGTAGTTGTCGCCGCCGATCCACGTCATCTCGTCCGAGACGCCCAGCGGATTCCACTGGAAGAATCCGACATAGAGGACATAAAGGAACGGCAGCAGCCCGGTCACCGCGAGAATGAGGAGCGTGGGCGAGAGCAGCAGCCATGCCGTGCGAGTGGAGTGCAACCGGCGATCCCTCCGGGGTGCGGGGAAGGCGAGCGTCAGGCAGGTCGCCTGCGCCGCGTGAGGGGCCGGGGCGCGGATGCGCCCCGGCGAGCGTCGGGCGCTACTGGGCGTATCCCAGCTTGACCAGTTCGGCGTCCACCGCCTCGGCAGCTTGGTCGAGGGCGTCGGAAACGCTCATCTGTCCGGCGATCGCCTGATGGATGAACGGATCGATCGCCTCTCGGACCGCCGCGTGGAACGGATAGGGCGGCGCTCCGGCGAACAACCGGCCGCTCTCGCGCATCAGGGTGAAATACCCGTCGGTGTTCGCGTCTGCCGCCTGCACCTCTGGGGAGTCGTAGGTCGACTTGTGGGTAATCCGGCCTCCGGCGACTGCCCATTCCGGCTGCACCTCGCTCTGCGCGATGAACTGCAGCCAGAGAAGCGCCGCCTCCTTGTTCTTCGAGGAGTGCGGAATGCCGAAGGCGCCGCCGTCGAAATACCCGATATAGCCGTTGCCGGCGTCCGCGTCTTCCATCACGCCGTCCGCCGTCGGCGGAAGCGCCACGCCGACGTTGCCGACGACCAGCGACCGGTCTTCGTCCTGCGCGATCCAGGTCGCGTTCTCGCCGTAGACCCAGCCCTGCGCCGCGCGGCCCGCGGCGAACGACGAGCCGACTTCGTCCCAGGTGCTGGAAGTGGCTTCCGGCGGGGCGAATTCGAGCAGGCCGATCCAGAAGGAGAGGGCTTCCTTGGCGGTGTCGCTGTCGAGATTGCCGCCGTTGGCCACGGTCGCCTTGTAGTTCTCCATGTTGATGCCCCAATTGTAGACACCGAACGTGGGAAAGATGGACTCGATCATTTCGTAGGTCGAAGCCGGGTGTCCGGTATGGGCCTGTACCGTCGTGCCCCAGCAGTCCATGTCCTGCTCGGCGCACCAGCCGGTGAAGAACTCGGCGTTGTCCCGCCATTGGGCAAAGGTGGTTGCCGGAGCCAGCGCGTAGCCGTACCGGTCCTGGAAGGCGGCCTGCGCACCCTCGTCGCCGAACAGGTCTTTCCGATACAGGTAGACCTTGATGAACGCCTCCATGGGAACTCCGAAGACGTCGCCGTCGGCGTTCTTGAAGTAGTCGATGAACGTCGTGAAGTCGTCGAAGTCGACGTTCGGCGCACGTAGGTCCGCCATCGACTCGAGGCTGTCGGAGACGTTCACCAGAAAGTCGCGGGCCAGATACGAGTAGATGATGTCCTGCTCGATGTAGACGAAGTCGTAGATGCCGGTGTTGGCTTCCATGTCCTTGATCGCCTTGGTGTACATCTGGTCCCAGGACGTGGTTTCGAACTCCACCTCGATGCCGGTGAGCTCGGTGAACCGGGGCGCCAGAACCTCCGACGCGTAATTCGACGGCGGCGTGCTCTCCGATACGCCGCGAATGGTCGCGCCCTGGTACGGCGCCGCCGCTTCCGCCCAGAACGCGTCGTCGGCGATCGCCGGAGCGGAACCGACCGCGACGGCTAGCGCGGCCGCGCCTGCGCATTTCAACGCCGTGCTACGGATACGGATTGAACTCATGACCGAATTCTCCCTGAATTGCTGGTGAGGGTGGATAGGCGCGATGGTAACTCGCTCGTTCGCGGTCGGCAATTCGCACCGGAGGCGATCGCGGCTTCCGCGAGCGACGATCGGCCCCTCGCGGGCGCGGCCGGTCGACACGCCCGAACCTCGCGAATTGCGGACGTGGCGCACGGGCCGCGGCGCCGCAAGCGCGGGAATCCCGACGCTCATGCGCCGGCGCGGGATTCGCGGTAGGCGATGAACAGGCTGGCGCCGACGATCATGGCGGCGCCGACCCACGTATGGACGGCGGGCTGTTCGTGGAACACGAAATACCCGATCAGCGCGACCCACACCAGGCGCGTGTAGTCGATCGGCATGCTGACCGACGCGTCGGCGAGGCGGAGCGCGTTGGACATGAACCAGTGTCCGACGGCGGTGAACAGCCCCATTCCGAACAGGACGGCCAGCATCGGGCCGGAGGGCGGGACCCAGACGACGGCGGTCGGTATCGCGAAGAACGCCGTCGCGAAACCGGCAGTGAAGAGGACGAAGCTCATGTTGCCGTCCTCGCGGGACAGACGCTTGGTCATCAGCAGTCCGGAAGCCCAGAGCACGCTTCCGAGGAGCGTCGACAGCATGCCGACGGACACCTCGGCGAAGCCCGGCCGCAGAATCACGAGCGCGCCGGCGAGCCCGACCAGAACCGCCGCCCAACGCGGCGCGTCGACCCGTTCGCCGAGAAACAGCGCCGCTCCGATGGTGACGAAGATCGCGGCCAGGAAGCTGAGCGACACGACCTCGACCAGCGGCACCGTGGCGAGGCCGTAGAACCAGAAAAACACGCTGACGGTGATGCAGGACGCGCGGAGGACCTGCCGACCGAGATTCTGCGAGCGCAAGACGGAACGGGGCGGATACAGAAGCAGGACCGGGACTGCGGACAACAGGGCGAAGGCGGAGCGGAAGAACGCGACCTCGATGACGGGAAGGGACGCGCCCGCAAGGTGCACGCCGGAATGGACCAGCGCCGCGAACAGGGCGGACGCGGCCATCGAGAGCGCCGCGACGTAGACCCGGGCCTTCTGCGAACTGCGCAACGTTCGAGTCAGGCGCGGAGAACCGGCGCGATCATTGCGGGACAGGCGTTCCCGGCGTTCAGATCTTCCGGGTGTCGCCGTGGCGTCCGAGACCGTCCCGAAAACGGCCGGCCCCGCGGATGCCCTCCCGGTTCACTTCCCGCTTGCCGTTTCGCCATTCGTTCAGCATCGCGTCGCGAATCGGCAGGCCGTACTGGCGAATCGCCGAACGGCGGTCGGCCCGTGCGCAGTTCGGCGGGAAGCGGGCGATGTCCGCCGCGAGCGCCTCCGCCTTGCCGCGCGCCCGGCCGTCGGGGACGACGTATTCGCAGAGTCCGATGCGGGCGCACTCCTCCGCCGGCACCTTCCGTCCGGTGAGGATGATCTCCAGTGCGCGGCCCTGGCCGACCAGGCGGGGAAGGCGCACCGTGCCGCCGTCGATCAGCGGCACGCCCCACCGGCGGCAGTACACCCCCATATAGGCGCTTTCCTCCATGACCCGGAAATCGCACCACATCGCGAGTTCCATGCCGCCGGCGACGGCCGGTCCCGCGACCGCCGCAATTACCGGCTTGTCGAGCTCCAGCCGGGTCGGCCCGAGGGGCGCCACCGGCGGGGGACCGGATGCGGGAAAGTCGATCGGGGCAAGCGGGTCGTCCCCGTCCAGGTCCGAGACGCGTTTCAGGTCCCAGCCGGCGCAAAACGCGCCGCCCTCGCCCCAGAGCACCGCCACCCGGGCGCTCTCGTCCCGCTCGAAGGAGAGAAACGCTTCCCGGAGCGCGGCCGCGCTGTCCGGATCCATCGCGTTTCGGGCTTCGTAGCGCGAGTGGATTACGGTCCAGACCGTGCCGGATTTCTCGATTCGAACCGTCATCGGAGGCTCCCCCTGTCTTCGGTTGCCGGGCCGGGCGTGACTTCCGGGCGAGCGGCGGTCCGCCCGCGTCTCGCGTTCGGGCCGCTCATTGCAGGTTTCGGCACAGGCGCGCGAGCATCGTCGCACGCGGGACCAGCGAGGAAATCCGGAGATGTTCCTCCATCGTGTGGGCGCCGTCGCCCTCCACCCCGAGTCCGTCCAGCGTGGGAACTCCCATGGCTGCCGTGAAGTTGCCGTCGCTTCCGCCCCCGGTCGAGCATTCCCCACAGGGCAGTCCGATCGCCTGCGCCTCCGCGCGGGCAAATTCGTACAGCGACGCGACGTCATCGTTCTTCTCGTACGGGGGCCGGTTCTCCTCGGCGCGGATCTCGAGGCGAACGTCGGGAAAGCGAGGGCGAAGCGACCGCAGCCGGCGGAGCATCTCCTCGCTGTCGGGGGCTGTCCGGACGCGAACGTCCACAGTCGCCCGGCAAAGCTCGGGCACGACGTTCGGCGCGCTTCCCCCGGAGACAAGTCCGGTCGTCACCGTAATTCCGCGATCAGGGTCGGTACAGTCCTCCAGTTCCAGGATCTGGTGCGCCATTTCGCGGATGGCGCTGCGCCCGTCTTCCGGGCGGACGCCCGAATGCGAGGGCCGGCCGTGCGCAGCCAGTTCCATCCGGATCGTGCCCTTCCGACCCGTCACCATCGTGTTGTTCGGGCGGCCGGGCTCCACGACGAGAACGTATCGTGCGCGTCGCGCCTCCCGTTCGATGTACCGGCGGGACACCACGCTTCCGACCTCCTCGTCGGAGACGAACAGGATCCGGCCGGGAAGTCGGGCGCCGCCGTCCGCGAGCGCGGCGCCGCATGCGGCGACCGCGAGGCAGGCGCCTCCCTTCATGTCCAGAATCCCCGGGCCGAAGGCGCGGTCGCCCTCGGTTCGGACAGGATTGCGGGCGAGCGTTCCGGCGGGATGCACGGTGTCCAGATGCGCCAGGAGCAACACGCACGGTCCGTCGCCGCCGTCGTCCCGCGGTCTGGCCAGAACGCAGTCTGCGAACCCCTCGCGGCCGGGGATCCGGTCGGTCAGCATGCCTGCGGTCGCGCAGGCGGATTCGGCCAGATCCATCATCCGGTTCACGCCGTCGACTTCGTCCGTCTTGCTCTCGACGGCGACCCACCGGTTGATTTGTGCGAGCAGCTCGTTCGCTTCAGGAATTCGCATCGGACGTGCCTCCAGGGACGGTCGGAACGGGCGCCGTTGACGGGACGCTCGCGCTGCGCCCACACTAATACCAGAACGGGGTGCGTATCGGCCGGGTCTTGCGATCCGGGGCGACGCCGTTCGACCGAAGGCGTTCGTCGCCCGGCACCGGGGCACGGCGCCTTGCGTGACGGGGGGGACGCAGGTGGAGAGTCTCGACCGAGACGACGTTCGCGCGGCTCTGGAGGCGATCCGGGGTATTGCCGTTCGCTCGCCGCTGAAGCGTTCGCCGTTCCTCAGCGCCCGTCACGGCGCAGACGTGTGGCTCAAACTCGAGAACGAGCAGCCGAGCGGCGCGTTCAAGCTCCGCGGCGCGGCGAACGCGCTCGCGCGGCTGCCATCGGGCGTTTCCGGAGTGGCGTGCTGCTCGTCCGGCAATCACGGACGCGCGGTGGCCTGGGCGGCACGGGTGCACGGCCTTCGCGCGGTCGTGTTCCTGTCCTCCCGGGTTCCGGCATCCAAGGTCGAACGGATCTCGACCCTCGGAGCGGAGGTGCGAATCGCCGGGGCGACCAGCGCCGAAGCGCAGACCGCATGTTCGATCGCCGTCGCGAAGGAAGGACTTCACGAGATCCATCCGTTCGACGACCTGCGGGTGATCGCCGGCCAGGGCACGGTCGGGCTCGAGATCCTCGACCAATTGCCGGACGTGTCCGGCCTCGTCCTGCCGCTCTCGGGCGGCGGACTCGCGGCGGGCGTGGCGCTGGCCGCAAAGTCGGCGAGGCCGGAAGTTGCGGCGGTCGGCGTGTCCATGGAACAGGGCGCGGCGATGCACGAGTCCATCGAGGCCGGGCGAATCGTGGAGGTCGAGGAGCGTTCGAGCCTGGCGGACGCGCTCACCGGCGATATCGGTTTGGAGAACCGGCACAGCTTCGAACTCTGCCGCAGATGGCTCGACGCCACGCGGCTTGTGAGCGAGCGAGAGATCTACCGCGGAATGCAGTGTCTCTACTTCGAGGACGGGATCGTGTGCGAGGGCGGAGCCGCGGTCGGCGCCGCGGCGCTGTTGTCGGGCAAGCTCTCGGGGGTGTCCGGCCCCCTCGTCATGGTGATCACGGGCGCTCACCCGGACCCGTCTGCACATCGGCGACTGGTTCGGGGCGGCGACGTACGGCTGGGCGATACGGTCCTTCCGGGCGCGCCGTACCGGCCCGGCGGACGCTGAAACGGAGACTTTCGAGCGCTTCGCGACTCTCGGCCGATGGAGAGAAAGGCGCTCGGCGTTAGACAACGGGGCGCGGAGTCCGCCGAATTTCGTCCCTGATCGGGAATCGGTTCCCGTCCGGCCGGGCGTTGCCGACGAGGGACGGCGACGGGTCGAGACCGTACGGCGGCATGGGCGGTGGCGGGGAGTTCCAGGGGATCCGGCGGCGCTGAGATACCTGCGTCGTTCCCGGACGTTGGCCCGGATCGTTCCGCTTCTCGATCCCGCGCATCCGGAGTGGGTCGCGAAATCCCCACGGATCGAATCTGCGAGACGTTGGGAGCGAATTCGTCTCTGGCTGCTCTGCGGTTTGTGCTTTCGGCGCGTCCGCCAACGTCGAGCGTATTGCGTATCTTCGGGGTACCGCTCTCCTGTGCGCCAGGAAACGCGATCGAGTGCCTGCCTCTCCGCCTGTCGGCCGGCGCCGGAAGCGTCCGTACGGCGAACGGGCCGTCGCCGGATCGCGGTTCGACCGCGGGCAGTTTTTCGTCGTCAACCGAGCCCTGCAGTCGCGACGTACTCGCTGTCGCTCGACGGGTTGCGGCGATGGCGCAACAAACCGGGGCCGCTTCTCTTCGTCGGCGTGAATTGCGCCGTGTCTCGGTGTCCGATACTCTCGCGGCAACAATCAAAATCGTCGTCAAGATGATCGGGACAGAGCTCGACGCCGAAGCCGCTTGGGCTTGGGCGATAGCGAGGAGACGATCGATGAAGCAGACGACGAAACGGGCCGCCCTGGTCCTGGCGGGATTTGTCCTGATCGGAACGGCGGGGCACGAGCGGAGGTTCGCTCGGCCACGCCGGAGACATGGCATGAGGCAACCGTTGCCGCGTCGCAATCGAACCACAGGTACGACGCTTCGTATAGCCGTAGCGTAGTCAAACACCCCTACTCCCGAACGAGCGGCGGGATGATCGTAGACCTGCGGGCAGTTTGCCTGCGGATCAAGTGCGCGGCACAGCTCCACCCGCAGGACAGCCTGTGCGACGCATGCCAGGACTATTTCCGGGTCGCCTCAGACTGTACGTTTCCGGACGCGTTGGGTTTGATCTTGAACGGGCGGACGCTCCTCGAAGACGAGATCGGGAGAGCCTAGAATTCGGGGCAAGATCGACGGTGCCTGGAGCGAGCGATTCAGCTCTTGTCGGAAGCGACGGCATTCCATCGCGACATGTCCCGAATTCCGATGTCAATTCCACCGAAGGGCGTTGCCGGTCTTCTGTACGAATCCGACGGTCGAGCGTTCGGGCGGAACCTGTGGTCCGCACGGTAGAGAGGGATACGGGCATGGACCGTACTCGTTCTTGCTATTCTTGGCTGAGGCGATTCGGTTCGGCGGCCTGGGCGCAGGAAGCGGACTTTCGTGGGAGCCGACCGGTCGTCGCGGCGTTGCAGGGCATGAGCCGTCGCGCTCCCGGCCGGCAGCCTGCATGAAGTATGGCGGCCATGCTGGCCACCTGATCGCACGGTGCCTGGTATGGTGGAGTCGCATGCGGACTCCGGCATCGACGACAGAGAGGGAGAAGATCGATGAAGAAGCTATGGCTCGTGCCGCTGCTGGGCGGACTCTTGCTGACAGGTAGCGCCGGAGCGGGGAGCGAAGTCCGATCCGCTTCGGAGACCCTTCGGAACGCCGGCGCGTGCCTGCATGTCCAGGGCCTGTCTACCGACGCGGTCGGCATCCTCCTGGCAGCGAACGGAATCGTCGAGCGACCGCCGAAGGATTGTCAGGTGATCGAGTGTCCGCCCGAAGCGCTGCCGGGCAGTTGCGAAAGAGTCTGCAGCGGCGTTCCGAATGTACCTCACATGACCCAATACGTGATCTGGGCCTGACCCCGACCCAGTGGGCGCTGTAGCGGAGGGCGGTCCGGGGGACGGCAGCCGGAGCGGGATTTCCGCATGACCGGCAGGCGCGTGAGCGAACGTCGATCGATCGGCTCTCGGCCTCGAACCGAATCGGGGGCCCGCTTCCGTCTCCGATATCGCCGGCGGCGCCGGTCACGGGGACGCAGGCCACTTCGCGATCGGAGGCGCCCGGCAAGCCGGTCGGCTCAACGACGGTACTCACTGAGGCAAACGATCGGTTTGTCGGCCCGCCGGAGAACGGTTCCGGATCGCGTGCGGATCTCGGTCGGACCCGGCTTCGGCGCGGCCCTGCGGTCGCTTCGGCTTGGATCGGACTCTGGCGCCCGATGCCCAATTGTGGCGGTCGCCGAATTGCCTGCGCGTATCATGATCGGGATCGGGCCGTCGCAGTCGGGATTCGTAACGTGCGGACTCGGTGAGCCGTGGCGCATCCCGTGGGCGCTTCGGTCAGAACTGACGAAACGGCTCGCCGGCACGCCGGCCCGGTCCTGAAACGGCCGGCACCGAATTCCGCAACCGGGAGGGCGAGGGATCGATGAAGAAACGTACCTGTCTCACGCCGATTCTGGCAGTTGTCGCACTGACCGGAGTTGCGGTGACCTATGGCATTGCCGTCGCTGCGACCGCCGGAAAGGACGGTGCGTTCGTCGCTGCGGAGCGCAATCCCACAGGGCTGGCTTCGAATCTCCCGGTAGACGCAGACTTGTTTCGCTGGCGGGGAGTTCTCGCTGTGCGTCCGCATGTGGAGCGTTGCCCGACGCCAGGGTGTCCGCCCCTGCTCGACGCTACCGGCGATCATTGCCGCGATTGCCTCGACGACGTCTCGCACTTCCTTCCGTGCGACGCGCTTCAGGGCATGTGCCCCGATCCCGAGGGGTCGATTCACTGGACGAACCGCGGACAAGGGGCGTCTGCCGGCGCGGGAGTTGCGGCACCGTCGGCGGACGCGTCGGCGAGCGGAGACCGGATCGAGACGTGCTCGGGACCTGACGCGGATGACGACCCCTTCTGCTCCCCCGATCAGGACCTCTTCGGAAGGGTCGGCCTGGGGGTCGCCTGCGGGCCGGAGGATCTCGTCGCGGACGGATCCGAAGGCACACTGTCCGACTCGTGCGTCGAAGAGCGAAACCGGGCCGACGGATCGGACCGCCGGCCGGAATCCAGCCATCGCCGGGCGGAAGGCGCGAACTGAACGAGGGTCGCTGCGGGTCCGGTCGCAGACGGCGGGCGCGGTCCGCAACGCGGCCCGCGAGGGGAGAACCGGGCGAGCCGGCACAGCCTCGACCGCGTTCGGCGCCAGAACGGGCGTCGCGGACCGTCCGATCGCGAGCTCGTGCGGCCGGTGGCCGCGAAATGCCGCTCGTCTTGACGTTCGGGAGATTGACGCCGGCGTGGACCTTCACTCCCGTATGCCGGCCGCTACGCCCTTTGAGCCGCGCCGGTCCGACGACGGTCGCCGGCGACGCCGGACCGATACCGTCGTCGGCGCCCGTTCCCAAATGGACAGGCATCGGACAGTCTGGCACGCTATGCCGCCGGATCCCGAATCGGGAGGAAGGTATCCGTGCATCCGACAGCGGCATCGTCGACCTCGATCGCCGAGCGCCTCGCGGAACGGGCGGGGCGGCGCGCCGTACTCTCCAACGCACGGATCTTCGACGGCACCGGAGGTCCGGCGTTCTCGGGCGAAATCGCTTTCGACGACAGCGGAGTGACCGCCGTCGGCCGGTCCGGCGACGTGCCCCGCTCGGCGGACGACTGCCTGGTCGACGCCGGCGGACTGGCGATCGCGCCGGGCTTTATCGACGCCCACACCCACGACGACCGGATCGTTCTCGACGAGCCAGACGTGCCGGCGAAGACCAGCCAGGGAGTGACCACGGTCGTGGTCGGGAACTGCGGCATTTCGCTGGTTCCCGTCACCTTCGATCGCGACGGCAGCCCCCCGGCGCCGATGAACCTCCTCGGCGCCCGGTCCGCATACCGGTTCCCCTCCATGAGGGCCTATGCCGACGCGCTTCGCCGGGCGCATCCGTCGGTCAACGTCGTGGTCCTGATCGGTCATTCCGCCCTCCGGCTCGCCGTCATGGACGACGTCGCGCGCCGCGCCGACGCAGGCGAGATCGAGTCCATGCGCGCCTTGCTCTCGCGCTGCATGGAAGAGGGGGCGAGCGGCTTCTCCACCGGGCTGTTCTATCCGACGAACGAGGCTGCCGACCGGTCGGAGGTCGCCGCCGTCGGCGAAGCCGCCGCACGGTTCGGCGGCGTCTACGCCACCCACATGCGCGACGAAACGGACCGCGTACTCGAGAGCATCGACGAATCCGTCGAAACGGCGAGGCACGCCCGCCTTCCCCTGCTGATCTCGCACCACAAATGCGCCGGGACGGCAAACTGGGGCCGAACGCGGCAGACCCTGCCCAGGATTGCCGCAGCCCGCGACAAGCACCCGGTCCATGTCGACGTCTATCCCTACACGGCGGGCTCCACCAATCTGCGCAGCGATCTGGTCACCGACGACTATCCGATCCTGATCTCCTGGTCGCACGCCTGCCCGGAGGCGGCCGGGCGCGAGCTCTCCTCCGTCGCGGAAGAGTGGGGCGTTTCCCTCGACGAGGCCGCACGCCGTCTCGACCCGGCCGGAGCGATCTACTTTCAGATGGAGGAGCGGGACGTGCGCCGCGTCCTGACCTCGCCGTTCTCGATCGTCGGCTCCGACGGGCTTCCCCATGACGACCACCCGCACCCGCGGCTCTGGGGCACGTTTCCCCGGGTCATAGGCCGCTATGCGCGGGATGCCGGACTGTTCTCCGTGGAGACGGCGATTCACAAGATGACCGGGCTTGCGGCAGACGTGTTCGGCCTCGCCGACCGCGGTCGGATCCGCGCCGGCTGCGCAGCCGACCTGGTTCTGTTCGACCCGGAGAGGATCCTCGACCGGGCGACGTACGAAGAGCCCCGGCTGCCGGCCGAGGGCATCGTCGCCGTTCTGGTCAACGGCGCGGTCGCGTTTGCCGAAGGGCAGGCGACCGGCGCCGGAGCGGGGCGCATGCTCACCGGACGGGTCGACGCCGCAGCGACCTGAGTCTTGACCTGAGTCTTGATGCGGGGGATGCCTCCCGTTACGGTACAGGACCGCAAGGGGAGGAACGATGCTGCAGAGCAACGCTGCGGAAACCCGGACGGATGTCCGCCAGGGCGGCGAAAATCGCCCGGTCAAGATGGCGGTACGCGACGCGTCCAAATACTACGCGACCGAATCGGGCCCTTTGCACGCGCTGGACAACGTGGACCTCGAAATCCGGGACGGCGAGTTCCTGTGCATACTCGGCCCGTCCGGCTGCGGCAAGACGACGCTCCTGTGGTGCATGGCGGGACTGCACGACCTGAGTTCCGGCGAAGTCCGTCTCGACCGGGACAAGGTCGACCGGCCCCATCCCGAGATCGCCATGATCTTCCAGGACGCCAATCTCCTGCCGTGGCGGGACGTCATCGGCAACATCCGCCTCCCGTTCGAGATCAAGCGCCGCAAGCCGGACCGCGAGAGGATCGAGAGCCTGCTCGAGCAGGTCGGACTGACCGGGTTCGACTCGCGGTTCCCGCGGGAGCTCTCGGGAGGAATGCAGCAGCGCGCCTCGATCGTGCGAAGTCTCGCCGTCGATCCCTCGGTGCTGCTCATGGACGAGCCCTTCGGCGCGCTCGACGCCTTCACGCGCGACGAGATGAATCTCCTGATCCAGCAGATCTGGATGACGACCGGAAAGACGATCGCGTTCGTGACCCATTCCATTCCCGAAGCGATCTTTCTGGCGGACCGCGTGGCCGTGATGTCGACCCGGCCGGGCCGTATCGCCGAAATCTTCGACATCGACATTCCGCGTCCGCGGTCGATCGACATCATGACGACGCCGGGATTCATCGAGCGGGTGCTCGAGGTCAAGGCGCGGATCGAGATCTGATCGGCCGGGCATGAGAGGAGGCAGGACGACGACATGAGCGAGACGCTCGGCGACAGAATTCCGGAATTCAACCGAAAGCCGGACGCGAACGAGGAGGTCTCCGGGTTTTCCGGACTCACCTCCCTGACCGCCGGGCGGGCGCGTACGCTCTTCGAGATCGTCGTCATACTCCTGGTCGCCGTGGCGATCGTCGGCGGCGCCGAGCTGCTGATTCTCCACTTCGAGGTTCCGGCCTACGTCCTTCCCCTGCCGAGCCAGGTCGCGACTGCGCTCGTGACGGAGTGGCGCTTCATCGGTCCTCATCTCGTCGTGACGCTCTACGAACTGGCGTTCGGATTCGGGATCGGCGCGTCGATCGGCTTCGTGCTCGCCGCGGTGATCACCCAGTTTCCGTTCGTCGAGAAGATCGTCACGCCGTATATCCTTCTCCTGGTCACCACGCCCATGCTGGCGCTGGTGCCGCTCCTCATTCTGCGGTTCGGCTTCGGCAGCGAGCCCCGCATCATCGCGGTCGCGCTCGCCAGCGGTCCGATGGTGATGATCAATTCCGCCACCGGGTTCCGGCGGGTCGATCTCGCGAAGATCGCGCTGGCGCGCTCCTTCGGCGCCGACACCATCCAGATCTTCACCAAGATTCGCATCCCGATGGCGATGCCGATGATCATCGTCGGCCTGCTCGTGGGATCGATCTTCGGCCTGTTGACGACGGTCGCGGCCGAAATGGTCGGGGGCGCCGCAGGGCTGGGCAGCCGCCTGACCTACTACTCGTCGATGGTCCGAATGCCGGAGTTCTTCGCCATCATTCTGCTGCTCGCGGTGATCGGGATATCGTTCTACGCGTTCTTCTTCTGGGTGGGGAAACGGTTTGCCGGCTGGCAGGCCTGACGCGCTCCGCCCGGGTTCGACCGGATGAAAGGGAGACAACAACATGACGACAAGCAATCGAAACGAAACGCTGCCCCTGAGCCGCAGGAGGCTCTTGCAGGTGGGCGTCGGCGGCGTATCCGCCGTGGCGCTGGGCGGCCTCGCGAAGCCGGCCTTCGCCGCCGATTCCGTACGCTGGGTGTCGCCGCGCGGCACCATCGAGGTACTCGACGACTATCCGTATTGGGTCGGCCAGCGTTTCGGCTACTTCGGCGACATCGATACGACGCTGGAACCCGGCCCCTCGGACGCCACCGCGACCGTGAAGCTGGTGGACCAGGGCCAGGCGGACATGGGATATCCGTCGCCGGGCGTGTTCTCGCTCGGTCTGGCGCAGGGCATACCGCTCGTGTCCGTCTTTCACATGGGCGGCTCGGACGTGTTCGATTTCGCCTTCCGCAAGGGCGAGAAGCCGTCGGACATCCGCGAGCTCGAAGGCATGACCGTGCTCCTGGGAAGCGCCGGGTGGCAGTCCATCTGCGACCCGATGCTCAAGGCGGCCGGCGTCGACATCTCGAAGGTCACCTACGTCGCCGCCGGCTGGCCGCAATGGGGCACGACGCTGGCACAGGGGCAGGGCGACACCGCGCTCTCCTGGGAGGGTCTCCGCGCCCAGTGGAAGGGACAGGGGCTCGACTTCGATTACCTGATCGGAAAGGACTTCTCGCAGCTTCCGGCCAACAGCTTCGTCATCCGCAAGGGCGACTTCGAGGATGCGGGGACGCACGACCTCTACACGCGCTACCTGCGCGGCTGGGCGATGGGACTCGAGTTCGGACGCGAAAACCCGCGTGCGGCGACCCAGATCGTCATGGAGCAATTCCCCGGTCTCGAGAGCCAGATGTCTCCGGACGTGGCGACGGAATCGATGATGCAACTCGGCGGCGTGTTCGGCGGCCGCTGGGACGAGCGGCAGGCCTGGGGCTTCCACCTGGAGTCGAGCTGGCAGCTGTTCTTCGACGTAGGCCGCGAGATCGGCCAGATCCAGGGCGACGTCGCCCTCGACGAGGTGATCAGCAACGACTTCGTGCCCGGCGCCAACGACTTCGACATGGAGCGGGTGATGGCCGACGCGTCCGGCTTCGCGCTCTCGGAGGCGTATGAGGCGGTCGACGTCGAGGCGATCGCGGAGCTGATCTGATCCGACCGGTCGTGCGCGGCGGTGCGTCCGCCGCGCATGACGACCGGCACCGGACCCGAAGGCCGCACCGGCTGCGATGACCTGGCGATCGATCTTCGCCTACGCCTGGGACCTCGCCGAGCGAGGCACGAGCGAGGCGGTCGAATCGTTTCTCGACCTGGGCCTCGACACGGTCACCGTGGCCGCGAGCTACCACTCCGGAAAGTTCCTGCGCCCCCGCGGCCGCGGCAAGATCGCGTTTCCCGAAGGCGGAACCGTCTACTTCCGGCACGATCCCGCGCGCTACGGCGCGCTCGCGCCGCGTGCGAACGGCCTTCTGGCGGAACGCGACGTGTTGCGCGAGGCATGCGAGAGGGGCGACATCGCGGTCAACGCCTGGCTGGTGCTGCTGCACAACAGCCGGCTGGGCAGTCTGCATCCGGAAGCATGCGTCTCCAACGCGTTCGGCGACCGCCTGATCTACAGCCTCTGTCCGTCCGCGCCCGAGGCGCGGGAATACGCGGTCGCACTGGCCGGGGACGTAAGCGACAGCTATCCGCTTCGCGGGATGTCGCTCGAGACCCCGGGATTCCTTCCTCCGGTGCACGGGTATCACCACGAGTTCGCCATGGTCCGGCCCAACCGGTGGCTCGACAATCTGCTCGGGCTTTGTTTTTGCGACCGCTGTATCGTGCGCGCCCGGGACTCCGGGGTCGACGGCACCGCGCTCCGGGACCGGGTCGCGGACGACATAACGGGTTTTCTCGCCGGCGACGTCGACTACCCGGAAGACATGGCGGAAGCGTTCTGGGCGGCGGACCTCGCGACCGATCGGGCGTTCTCCGCCTACGTCGCCATGCGGTGCGACACCGTCACTTCGCTCGTGCGCGAGATCCGGGAGGCCGTGCGGAGCGACGTCGCGCTCGCCGTCATTCCCTCGGTTGCGAGACCGACGGCCGGCGCCTGGTACGAGGGAAGCGATTTGCGGTCGCTGGCCGAGGTCGCCGGCTGCCTCGAGGCCTGTTTTTACGAAGCGTCGGTCGACCGGGTCGCCGCCGACCTCGCCGACGTCCGGCGACGCCTCGGCGGGTGCGAAAGGCTGTGCGGCATCCTTCGGCCGTCGTGGCCCGATCTGGACTCGGGGGAGGAGGTTCGCGAGGCAGTCCGATTGCTGGAACGCGAGGGCGTCCGGGGAATCTCCTTCTACAACTGGGGATTCCTGCGCTCCCGGAATCTGCGCTTCTTGCGCGAGGCGCTGTCATGAGACCGGCCGAGGCCTGCGTCGCCATAACCGGCGCGGCCGGCGGCATCGGTCGGGCGCTTTGCGACCGCTTCGCGAAGGAGGGCGCCGCACTCGCTCTCGTCGACCGCCGGGGGGCGGTGCTGGAGCTCCGCGAAGAGCTGGCCGACGCCGGCACGCGCTGCGCTGCCGCCGTCGTCGACATCGCCGACGACCGTGCCGTCGCCCGGGCCTTCTCGACGCTTCGCGAACGGCTCGGGCCGACGGACGTCCTGATCAACAACGCCGGGTTCAGCAGCCGTGCGACGATCGCCGACACCTCGACGGAGGACTGGGCCGACCATCTCGCCGGCAACCTCAACGGCGCCTTCCATTGTTCGAAGGCGGTGCTGGCGGACATGACGGAACGGAAGTCCGGAGCGATCGTCATGATCGCGTCCGTCAACGGCCTCTCGGCGCTCGGCGACCCCGCCTACAGCGCGGCGAAGTCGGGGATGATCTCGCTGACCCGGTCGCTGGCGCAGGAATACGGGCCGCTCGGCGTTCGCGTGAACGCCGTCCTGCCGGGTACGGTGCGCACGCCGATCTGGGACGAGCGCGTGCGGCGGGATCCGGCCGTATTGTCTCGCCTGGAGCGCTGGTATCCGCTGGGTCGCATCGCGGAACCGGAAGAGGTCGCCGCCGCGGTCGCGTTTCTGGCCTCGCCGGAAGCGGGCGCGATCACCGGCGCCGCGATTCCCGTCGATTGCGGTCTCACCTCCGGCAATCGGGTGATGGCGCAGGAGCTGATCGTGGAGGAGTTCTGAGACGACGGCTGCCGGGTCGGCGCCGGAAGGTGACGGCGGGGCCGCGGGCGGATCGTTCGAAGGGGAGGAGACCGAAATGACGAAGAAGGTGCTGGTTGCGGGACTGGGCAACATGGGTATGAGCCACGCGCTCGCCTATGCGCGGATCGACGGCTTCGAGGTCGTCGGCGTCTGCGCGCGGCGGATCGCGTCGATGGAGCTGCCGGACGCGCTTCGGGACGCCCGGAGATACGCCGATTTCGATACGGCGCTCGCGGAGCTCGGCCCGGACGTCGTCTCCGTCAACACGCTTCCGGATACGCACGGTCCCTTCGCCGTCCGGGCGATGGAAGCCGGCGCGCACGTCTTCGTCGAGAAACCGCTGGCGGAGAGCGTGGACATGGCCGCGGAGGTCGTGGCCACGGCGCGGCGCACCGGCCGCAAGCTGGTCGTCGGCTATATCCTCCGCCAGCATCCGTCCTGGATCAGGTTCATCGAGATCGCGCGCGAACTCGGGACGCCCCTGGTGTTCCGCATGAACCTCAACCAGCAGTCGAACGAGGAGACCTGGGACTGGCACAAGCGGCTGATGGACAGCTTCCCGCCGATCGTCGATTGCGGGGTCCACTATGTCGACGTCATGTGCCAGATGACGCGGGCGCGCCCGAAGAGCGTGCACGCGATCGGGGCGAAGCTCACCGACGAAGTGGCGGTGAACAACTACGGCATGCTGCAGGTGACCTTCGACGACGGCTCGGTGGGCTGGTACGAGGCGGGATGGGGACCGATGATGAGCGAGACGGCGTTCTTCGTGAAGGACGTCGTCGGGCCGAAGGGCTCGGTCTCGATCGTGATGGCGGAAACCGCCGGCGACGTGCGTTCGGACGACATCAACGCCCATACCAAGACCAACCAGATCCTGATCCATCACGCCGATCTGGCGAAACCCGACGAACGGATCGACATGGCGGACGAGCCCGACCACGACGAGCTCTGCGAACGCGAGCAGCGGTTTCTGCTCGACGCCATAGACCGGGACGTCGACCTGTCCGATCACATGGACGACGCGGTCAAGAGCCTGCAGATCGTGTCGGCGGCAGACCGCTCGATCCACGAGGGGCGGGTGATCGAACTCTGAACCGGACGGGGCCTGACCGATCATGACGGACAGACGGGCGGCGGCCTGGATCGACCGCTTCAACGAGGCGCTCGAGGAGGGCGATCCGCGAGACGTCGCCAGCCTGTTCGGCGAGGAATGCTACTGGCGGGACCTTCTGGCGTTCACCTGGAACGTCAAGACCATGCACGGTCGCGACGCGATCGAATCCATGCTCGACGCGACGCTTGCGCGCTTGCGCCCGATCCGGTTCGAACCGGCGGAAACGCCGCGGGAGACCTCGGAATGGATCGAGGTCGTACTCTCCTTCGAAACCCCGGTCGCCCGGGGAACCGGTCATCTGCGCCTGAAGGACGGCAGGGCGTACACCCTGTTGACGACGACGGATTCGTTGCGCGGTTTCGAGGAGCCTTCCGGTTCCTTGCGCCCGAACGGAGTCGCGCACGGGGCGGTGTTCGGGCGCAGCACCTGGGCCGAGGATCGGGAACGACACGTCCGCTCGCTCGGAGCGACGCGACAACCCTACGCGCTGATCGTCGGGGGCGGGCAGGGCGGCATCGCGCTCGGCGCCCGTCTCCGGCGCCTCGGCGTGCCGACCCTGATCGTCGAGCGCCGGCAGCGCCCCGGCGATTCCTGGCGCAGCCGCTACCGGACCCTGGTCCTCCACGACCCGGTCTGGTACGACCACATGCCCTATCTGCCGTTTCCGGACGACTGGCCGGTGTTCACGCCGAAGGACAAGATGGGCGACTGGCTGGAAGCCTATACCCGGATCATGGAACTCGACTATTGGGGTTCGACCGAGTGTCTCGGCGCCCGTTTCGACGAGGCCTGCGGGGAGTGGTCGGTGGAGGTCGAGCGGGAGGGCGAGCGCACGACGCTCCGGCCCCGGCAACTGGTGCTCGCGACGGGCGCCTACGGGCCGCCGCGGGTTCCCGAGATCGACGGAGCGGAGCGGTTCTCCGGCACGGTCATGCATTCCAGCGACTACCGGAGCGGCGAGGCGTGGTCCGGGAAGCGCTGCGTGGTGATCGGCTCCAACACCTCGGCGCACGACATCTGCGTGGATCTCTGGGAGTGCGGCGCCGGCAAAGTCACCATGGTCCAGAGATCCTCGACCCTGGTCGTGCGTTCCGAGACGCTCATGGATCTGGGCTTCCGGGCGCTTTATTCGGAGGAGGCGCTGGCGAGAGGAATCACCACGGAGCGGGCGGACCTCGAATTCGCGTCCCTGCCGCTCGCCCTGATGGCGGAACGCAACAAGGAAGTCACGAGGCTGATGGAAGAGCGCGACGCCGATCTTCTCCGGCGTCTGGTCGAGCGCGGGTTCCGGCTCGACTCCGGCGTGGACGGCAGCGGGCTGATGATGAAGGCGTTTCGAACCGGCAGCGGCTACTACATCGACGTCGGCGGCTCGGAACTCATCGCCGAAGGAAGCGTGGCGGTTCGGAGCGGAGTCGAGCCGACCGGTTTCGAGAGCGACGCGGTGCGCCTGTCGGACGGCGCGGCGGTCCCGGCGGACCTTGTGGTCTACGCCACGGGATACCTCACCGCCCAGCAGACTGTCGCCGATCTGATCGGAGAAGAGACGGCGTCCCGGATCGGGCATTGCTGGGGATACGGGTCGGGAACTCCCGGCGACCCCGGTCCCTGGGAAGGGGAACTCCGCAACCTCTGGAAGCCGCTGGCGCAAGAAGCGCTCTGGATCCATGGCGGCAACCTGCATCTGTCCCGGTTCTACTCCAGGTTCGTCGCCCTGCAGATCAAGGCGCGGATGGAGGGAATACCGACGCCCGTCTACGGCGCTCCGTCCAATTCGGACCGCGCCGAGAGCGGTTACGCGAACGGATAGGGCCAAGCGTTCAGGGGAACGGACGTTCTCTCAGGATTGCCGGGGTTCCGTCGTATCCCGGTCCCTGGAAGCGGTCGCCCTGGAGCCGGTCGGCCTACGGGACGAAACGATGCCTGGACCGGCTGCCTACCAACTTGCGCGGCGACGGGCGACGAAACGAACGGCAGGGCGTCAAGGCTCCACGCCTATCAGGACCAGCGGCACGGCGGCAGTGCCCTGGCCTGCGCGAATCAGATTCGCCAATGCCTGCTCGTAGAAGGAGACGCCGCCGTTCATTTGCGATTCCAGAGACTTCATGGGCAAGACTTCGATTCCGAGATCGATGACGTCCGAGCGACGGAACGCCGGATGCTTCACGAACAGGTCGTTTGCGACCAGTCGGAAATCGCCGAACTGAACCTGAAGAGCGACGCGGCGCTTCACCAGGTCCATTTGGTCGCAGGCGCCGATCGGGACTCGACCGGACGCCTTGATTTCGAGTTCCTGAGACGCCGAATCCAGCCCCTGAATCGATTTCGAAACGTCTTCGCTGTCCGTGACCCAATAGTCGATGCGAACCGGTTCCCATCCGGATGCCGCGAAGGACCGTTCGAGATCGGTCCCCATGTCGTTCGCCGAATAGACACCGGTCCGCTCGTCGGCGCCTCCTCGGGAATCCATGGTCCTGAAGGTTCTGGCATCGACCGATTCGACCCCGCGCCGGATTTCCTTCCACAGTTCCGGCTTGCGGTCGAGCAAGACCTCCTTGCCGTTCAGGTGCGAATACGAGGCTGCGATGCGCATCGGGAATGGCCCTTTGCCGTGTCGGTTCGTTCGTGCTGCGGCGCGGCACCGGCTTCGTTCACTGCAGTGAGTCGCTGCGTCTACGGTCAGCGAGAGCGAGGAAGGCAGCGAGGAATTTCTCCGCCGTTCCAGTCCGGCCTCGTCGCGAACGACCCGGAGCCGGTCGCCGAGTCGTTTCGGATCGCCGGACGTCTGCCGGCGGAGCGAGGTTCTTCGGCCATGACGGCGCGATCCGAAAACCGCGCAAATCCGTCATGGCGTCGCCGACAAGATCTTGACGAGCGCATCGCCGTCGAGCGCCCGGCAGACCCGGCCTGCGGGGTGCACCGTCGTCATGTCCTCGGCCGCGAGCATCGCGTTGAGCACGGCCTCCTCGATCGCCTCTACCGCCGCGAGATAGACGGGATCCGTGTATTCGTCGTTGATCGCGGTCATGGATCGCCACGGGCCTGCGAGCTGCGGCAGGGGGCCGCGGTTCGCGGTGCTGAAGGCGAGGAAAATATCGCCCGAGTTGTTCCCGCCCGGCGTTCCGCCCCGCCCGATCCCGATGGCGGCGCGCCGCGCGAGCCGCGTCAGCTGGTGGGGCGCCATGGGAACGTCCGTGGCGAGAACGACGATGATCGATCCCCGCTCCGCATCGAAGAGCCGATCCTCGGTCATCGCTTCGCCGACCCGGCGCCCCAGAACCGTGAACCACGGCCGCGTGCCGTGGTTGGCCTGCACGAGTGCGGCGACATGGAAGCTCCCGCCGTCGTCGATCATGAGCCGGCGCGAAGCGGTTCCGGTGCCACCCTTGAATTCGTAGGCGATCATGCCCGTCCCGCCGCCGACGTTGCCTTCGGCCACCGGTCCCGGTGCCGCGGCGTCGAGCGCCGCCAGCGCGTCCGCCTCGGTGACGTGCTGGCCGTTGATGTCGTTCAGGACCCCGTCGTAGGTCTCCGCCACCACCGGCATGGCCCAGAGATGTTCCCGCCGCCAGGTTTCGCCGTAGGTCCGGATCATCCAGGCGACGGCGGCATGGTGGACCCTGCCGACGCTGTGCGTGTTGGTGATGCAGATCGGCCCGACGAGGTAGCCGCCGTCCCGGATCCAGTGGCTGCCCGTCATCTCTCCGTTTCCGTTGAACGCATGGATTCCGGCCCAGACCGGTTGCGGCTCCTCGAGCCGTCCGAGCGGCAGGATCGCCGTCACGCCCGTGCGCACGGGACCGTCCTCCTCAATCCGGGTGGCGAATCCGACCTCGATGCCCGGAACGTCGGTGATTGCGTTGCAGGGTCCGGTCTCGCCCGGAACGTCGAGAAGATCGCGTGCTCTCGGTTTCTTCATATTGGATGTCTCCCTTTCGGTTCGCCCAGCGTGCGCCCCGATCCCGTCACTGGCGGCGGCGGAGCCAGAGTCCGGCGGATGCGACGAGAATCGAGAACATCAGCATGAGCGTGGCGATGGCGTTGATTTCCGGTTTCACGCCGCGACGCAGCATGCCGTAGATGAACACCGGCAGCGTGGTCGAATCGACGCCGGCGATGAAATAGGTGATGACGAGATCGTCCATGGAGATGATGAACGCCAGAAGCGCGCCGCCGATGACGCCCGGCAGGATATGCGGGAGGGTGACGCGCCGGAAGGTGACCCACTCGCCCGCTCCGAGATCCGCAGACGCCTCTTCGAGGGTCGCGTCCATGCCGGCGAGCCGGGCGCTGACGACGACGAAGACGTAGGAGATCAGAAACGTCGAGTGCCCGATTATGATCGAGAGCAGGCCGAGCGACATGCCTATGCTGACGAAGAAGACGAGAAGGGCGATTCCGAGGACGATGTCGGGCATCACCATCGGCATGTAGAGAAGGCCCTGGTAGAAGCGCTGGGCGCGGAAGCGGTAGCGATAGAGCGCCAGCGCCGTCATCGTGCCGAGCACGGTCGCGAAGCCGGTGGTGACGGCGGCGACGATCAGGCTGTTTTGCACCGCGGCGAGCAGCTGGTCGGTGGACTCGACGTAGAGGGTCTGCTCGTTGAGTTCGGTCGGATAGCCGAAGATGGTCCAGTACCAGTCGAAGGTGAACCCGGACCAGACCATCATGTTGATCGGATTGGCGTTGAACGAGAAGACGACGATCATCACGATCGGCGCGTAGACGAACGCCAGGAACGCGACGCCGTAGGCGCCGAGGAGGCGCTTGAAGGGACCGGCTTTCATGCCTGGCGCTCGAGCCGGGCGATGCGCCGCAGGTAGACCAGAATGAGCAGGAACATCACCAGCATGATCATGACCGACAGCGCCGAGCCGAACGGCCAGTTCCGGGCCGAGAGAAACTGCTGTTCGACCAGGTTGCCGATCATGAGCACCTTGGCGCCGCCGAGCAGGTCCGGGACGATGAAGTTGCCGAGGCTCGGGATGAAGACGAGTACGGATCCCGCGGCGATTCCCGGGAGCGAGAGCCGCACGGTGACCCGCCAGAAGGTCTGCCACGGGCTCGCGCCGAGATCCGAAGAGGCTTCGACGAGGGAGGGGTCCAGCTTCTCCACCGAGGCGTAGATCGGCAGGAACATGAACGGAAGCAGGACGTAGGCCATGCCGATCAGGACGGCAGTCTCCGTAAAGATGATGTCGATCGGCTCGGAGATCAGGCCCAGCCCCATGAGGCTTGCGTTGAGAAACCCGGTCGGGCGAAGAATGAGCACCCAGGCGAAGAGCCGAACCACGAGGCTCACGAAGAACGGCAGCGTGATGAGGAAGACCACCAGCAGGCGCCGGCGCGGCGGCAGTCCCCTGACCCACAGCGCTGCGGGGTAGCACAGGAGCAGGGTGATCAAAACGTTGGTCAGCGCGAGCCGCGCGGACCGGAGGAAGATCGCCGCGTAGACCCAGTCGAAGTCCTCCCATTCGCCGTCGGCCCAGCCGAGGATGCGTCCGTAGTTCCAGTGATAGAAATTCCATTCGAACCCGCCGTAGAGCCCGGGTTCGAGAAAGCTGATGACGACCATGACGAGGAGGGGCCCGACGAAGCAGGTGCCGAGAAAGAGACTCGCCGGAGAGAGAAGGACGAACAGCCGGCGCCGGTCAGACCTGGATGCCATCGGACTCCGACTCGATCAGGTGCAGGTCGTCGCGCCGATAGGCGAGGGCGAGCGGCTCCCCGGGCCGCGCACCGGCGAGCGGGTCGTCGGCCGCGCCGGCGGGGCGGGATGCGGTCACCACGGTGCCGTCGGCCGCCCGGCAGACCAGTTGCTTCGTCGCGCCGATGAAGACGGTCTGCTCGAGACGGGCCTCGACGCGTCCGAGCGCAGGGTCGGGGGACGCGGGCGCCGGCAGGAGACCTTCGGGCCGGAGCAGCACCGACGCCTTCGACCCCGGCGGCGTTCCCCGGCGAACGGCCAGCCGCAGTCCCTCGTCCGTGACCAGATGGGGGTCGTCCGCGTCGGCGACGGTTCCGGAGAAGAGCGCCCCGTCGCCGATGAATTCGGCGACGAACCGGGTTCGCGGCGTGGAATAGAGAATCTCGGGCGTTCCGATCTGCTCGATCCCTCCCTGGTTGAGGACCACGATCCGGTCCGACATCGTCAACGCCTCCTCCTGGTCGTGGGTCACGAACAGGAAGCAGATTCCGAGGTCGTGCTGGAGGTTCTTCAGTTCGAGTTGCATCGACTGGCGCAGGTTCCGGTCGAGCGCGGAAAGCGGTTCGTCGAGCAACAGGAGCTTCGGGCGGTTGATGACGGCGCGCGCGAGGGCCACCCGCTGGCGCTGGCCGCCCGAGAGCTGGTCCGGCTTGCGCCGCTCGAAGCCGACGAGGCCGACCTGGTCGAGCGCTTCGCTCACCCGCCGGTCGCGTTCGCGCCGGGACACGCCGGTGACGTCGAGACCGTATCCGACGTTGTCGCCGACCCTGAGATGGGGAAAGAGGGCGTAGCTCTGGAAGACGGTGTTCACCGGGCGGCGGTGTGCGGGAACGCCGGTCATCGGGACGCCGTCGATGCGCAGCGTGCCCGAATCGAGCTCCTCGAAGCCGCTGATGCAGCGCAGGAGCGTGGTCTTGCCGCAACCGGACGGCCCGAGCAGGGTTACGAATTCGCCTGCGCGGACGTCCAGAGATACGCGGTCGAGCGCCGTGAGCGACCCGCCCTCGGGCGTCTCGAAGCGCTTGACCGCGCCATTCAGCTCGGCGACCGGGACGGTCCCTCCAGCGGCGTCGGCAGGCGTTGCGCCTTCCGCCGGGAGGGTGTCCGGGCGATGAGGACGGGGGCGGCTACTGGGCGGTGCGGACCCGGGTCCAGACACGGTTGAACTTGCGCAGATCGTTGCCGAGATCCTCGAAAATCTGGAGCTTCGCCATCACTTCCGGCGGCGGGTTCGTGTTCGGATTCTCCTTGAGCTCGGGCGGCAGGAGATCGCGCGCCGGCACGTTCGCGGTGCCGTTCACCTGCTGGAGGGTGTTGAGGGCGGCGATCTCGGGCTGCATGTAGAATTCCAGGAAGCGGATTGCGCTGTCCTTGTTCGGCGCGCTGGCGAGAACGCAAATGTCCTCCTGATACATCGTGGCGCCCTCCTCGGGAATGACGAACCCGAGCTTCTCCGGCTCCTGGATGGTGAACAGCGTGGCGCCGACGTACCAATGGGCGGCGGCGATGTCGCCGGCCTGCACGAGCGGGCCGATGTCGTAGGAGAACGCGGAAATCTTGTCCTTGCGCTCCAGGAGCCAAGCCTCGGCCGCCTTCAGCTCGTCCGAATCCGTCGAATTGACCGAGTAGCCGTTCATGATCAGAGCGACGCCGATGGTCTCGCGGAGGTCGTCGAGCATGGTGATCTTCTTGCCCTTGTCGGGAAGGGCGAAGAAATCCTCCCAGGTCCGGATGTCGCCGGCCTCCTGGCGGTTGAAGAAGATGCCCACGGCGCCGAAGGCGTAGGGAAGGCAGTAGGAACTCTCGGGATCGACCTTGGAGCGCTTGGACACGGGGTCGATGTTCTCGAAGCCGGGAAGCGTATTCACCTTGGCGTCGTACAGCAGGTCCAGCTTCTGCATGATGTCGCGCATGTGAACCGACGGGAACACGATGTCGTAACCGGTCGCGCCGGCCTGGATCTTGGCCAGCATCTCCTCGTTGGTGCCGTAGGTGTCGAGAGTGACCTCGATTCCGGTGTCCTCGGTAAAGCGCGTCAGCACCTCCGGGTTGATGTAGTCGCCCCAATTGTAGACGTTCAGTTGTCCTTCGGCGGACGCGCCCTGCGGCGTCAGCGATACGGCGGCCACTGCGACGGCCCCCAGAATTCCGCAAAGATGCGGTCTGATCAGGATCATGACGTTCCTCCCCAAGCGTTCGTCCGCATTCTCGCTTGCGGTGGCCGTACTTGTCAACGCCGGCTTCGGGCGCTTCGATCTCGACAGGGGAAACCGGGCGCGAATCTCGGGGTGACGTCCAGCCAACGGGACGTCGAGGGCAGTGACCTGGCCGCTTCGGCAGTCCGCAGGCGATCCGGTCTGGCGTTTGGCACTGGCGTCCGCGAGCATGGAGGCGGGAAATGGCGTTGAGTTCCCGTTCGCAGGCGGTGATGCTACTCACGGGCTCCCTCGGCAAACCGGACAAGTCTGGACCCAAGCCGCTGACCGTCGGGGAGTGGGGACGCTTCGCCGCGTGGCTGAGACGGCGGAATCTCGATCCGTCTGCCTTGGTACAGGGCGACGTGACCGGCCTGCTCGCCGGGTGGAGGGATCGATCCGTCACCCAGTCCAGGATCGAGCGCCTCCTGGATCGGGGAGGAGCGCTTGGCCTCGCGATGGAACGATGGGAGCGAGCGGGTCTCTGGGTCGTCACGCGCGCCGATCTCGAGTATCCGCAAAGGTTGAAACGCCGGTTGCGCGAGGCTTCGCCCCCGGTTCTCTTTGGCTGTGGCAGCAGGGAGCTACTCGCTGGCGGCGGGCTTGCGGTCGTCGGCTCCCGGAACGCGGATTGCGACGACCTGGAGTTCGCTGCGAATTTGGGCGATTCAGCCGCGAGGCAAGGCCTCTCGATCGTATCCGGCGGCTCGCGCGGAGTGGACGAGAGTGGGATGGGCGGGGCGCTCGGGGTCGAGGGAACCGCGATCGGCGTGTTGGCGGACAGCCTGTTGCGCAAGGCGATGTCCGCACGATACCGGTCGTATCTCCGTGCGGGCGATCTGACGTTGATTTCTCCGTTCAACCCGGAGGCAGGGTTCAATGTCGGGAATGCGATGTCCCGGAACCGCTACGTCTATTGCCTGGCCGATGCGGCCGTCGTGGTGTGCAGCACGCCCGACCGGGGAGGAACCTGGCACGGAGCGATCGAGAATCTCAGACACGACTGGGTTCCCCTATGGGTTAAGCCTGCCGCGGGTGGGGAATCCGGAAACGCCGCGCTGCTCGGTAGGGGAGCGCGCCTGCTTCCCGACGACCTGACTTCGCTCGCGGGTTTGTATCTCGGCTCGGCCCGCGCAGACGAATCTCCGGAGACCCCGGCGTCCGACGGCGTATCTCTTGCGGCGACAGATACCGAAACGGGGGTGCCGGAGCCGGACAGCGCAACGGCAGGGACGCAGCAGGACTTGGTCGAGGTCGGCGAGACCGCTGCGGAGCAAGCGGCCGAACCGGTCGCCGAGGGTTTCTTCCGACTGTTCCTGATCCGGCTGCAGGAGATCACTCGGGTGGCACCGACGAACGCCGAGGACATTGCGCAACGTCTCGAGCTTAAACGCTCCCAGGTGAACGCCTGGCTGAAACGCGGCGTGGGAGAGGGGCAGATTCGGAAGCTGACGAGACCGGTGCGGTATCAGTCGACAGACGCGACTGGAGCGCAGCCGTCCCTGTTAGACGGCCTGGAATGACCGGGAGTACCATGCGCAACGCACTCGGTGTCGGGAGGAATTGGCAGCATTTGGGACAGCGCGGGATCTTGGCGGCCCGGCACGGTCATCCGGGGCTCGGCGCGAAGGCGGGTCTGCGCGCGGGGCCAGGCGGTTGAGCCGTAGTCTTGGTGATCGCCGGCTCCGACTGCGTTCGCCCCTCGCCGTAATCAATGTCGGAGCGGCGGGGTGCCGGCAACCGGCGACGCCCTCGAATCGGTTCGACCGTCGGCAGTTCCTGCCGCTTTATGGAGGGCAGACGCGATTCCTGCTTGTAAGACTGTCCGGATTGCCCGGAGTAGGGCACGGGCCTGACGTGCGGTCGACGGTGCAGGACGGTCAGCCCTTTGCCTCCAGACTCTCAAAGTAGTTGGCCATCAATTCGCGCGGCGTCACTTTCGATAACCGTCTCGGAAGTGCTCTCAGGTAGAACTCGCGCCATACGTCGTCGGCGATATCCTTGTCCCGGTTAATTTCGCGAGACGGGGGAAACAATAGTCCTACAACCTCCAGCAGTCGTTGTCTCTCCGACTCCGGGATCGGGATCGGGCACTGCGAGTCGAGTCGCTTGACCAGCCGTTTGGTCATGCGCTGGCAGGCACGGCTCGGTGCTGCGTTGCCGGGCCCGCGAAATTCTCCGGCTCTCCAGTTCTCAATCGCCGCTTCGCCCTTCAGGTGCGCCAGGACGGGCTGCAGCTCGAGCGTCGCTCGGTCGCCTCCCGCGGCCCGGACGGATACGATGGCGATTCGTCCCATGACAAGCTGCTGGTAGTGGATCGCACTGTCCGCAAGGCAATTTTCCATGGTCCGGCTTTCGGCGTTCAGGTCGGCAACACTCGCCAGGGGCACCAGAGCTTCGTCGTCGGAACCCAGTTTCCTGCACGTTTCCGAGAGTTGCGGGACGATCGGCCAGTTCGTCGGAACTCGCCGCCCCTGATGTCGGTAAAGATACGTCCGGGTTCGCTGGCAGTGTTCCGAGAACCGGATCAATTGACGCGTGGTCAGCCGCGGTTTGCGGGTCGATCCGAAATAACGAACGATTGCCCGGATTCCATCGTCGACACTGCGATCTGTCGCCGGGTCTCCGGGAACCGCGCCTTCGGGCAGTGAATCTGCGCGACGTTCCGCATGTGCCGCCAGCGAGTCTGCCGCCAAGGCGATCAGAGCCTCTGCCACGAGGTCGGGATCGAAGGAGTCCAGTTCGACAAATCGATCCCGGATCATCATTCGAACCAGAAGGGCCGCAGTGTCGTATGCAGTCTCGGTTCTGACGTACAGATGGTCACGCAGATTGGTCATGACCTTGGTCGCGCAGGCGATTTGGCGGCGGACGACTGCCGGGCCGTCCCGAATGTGGGAGATCAGCTCGCCGCCGTCCTGTGCATGGGCTTCCATCAGTAGGGATCGAATTCGGCGGTTTCTGATCGTCTGATCGGCCAGAATGCGGTCGAGAGACGGGTCGTGTCGCCGTCGAGCCAGATATCTGGCGAAGTTGATCGACTTCGGGCAGGCGCCGCTTCCCGGAGTACAGCACAGCTGCCGTGCGGCGGCGATTAACCCTGCGGCCGGGTTGCGGTCAATCTCGCGGAGCTTGCGGCCCGCGTGAGGCCTGTCGAGGAGGGACATGGCGGCCCAGGGCTGCTGCTCCGCAAAGGCACGCCGGTGTTTTCCGCCGTCCCGACCCTGTTCCAGTTTCAGTTGGTCCCGGAGGCTCGGAGAGTTCCTCCTGAGGAGGAGGCTCGCCGGACGCTCGAATTCCTGTACGAACGGATTCCATACCTGATGGAGAGCCAACCGTTCGACCTCTGCCGGATCCTCTATCATCCTCAGCAGCCAGGTCGACCGGACGGCGGCGCATCCGAGGGCCATATTGAGGCAAGTCATTAACCACGCCCCTTCCTCACGAATCCAGTCTCGCCGACTTGCGCTCGCGATCTGACGACGAAGGATAATCTCATGCAGCCATTGGCGCGGAATCGGGCGGGAGGTCGACGGATCGAAGACTTGGGCCCTGGCGGCGAGACCTGGGCGTATCCGGGTACGTAATCCGTCCAGGGTTGGGGAATTCTTCGTCCACCGGAACCGCAAGAGCCACACGGGAATCAGGTAATTCGTTCCCGCTTCGGAGGGTGCGCGGCGTGGATGGCGAATGCGTTTGGTTCGTTCCTCGATCCAGTCGCCGAGGCGTGCGGGCATCGGATCCGCGCCGCCGTACCGGTAACGCTCGCCCGAATGGGGATCAGGGATCGGAGAGCCAGAAGTGTCGAGTCCAGCGATGCGGCTTACGAGCCGCAGCCTCGTGATTCGGGTTTGGGGATTCTCGGATGCCCAGGAAGCCAGTTCGCACGTCATCTGCCGGAGACTACGCATGGTCGCGTTCCTCAGATGGGCAGGGTAGGAGCATGTGCTCAGAAGCCGTCGTCCGGGTCGGTCCGCTGCAACCGCCGGTCGCCTGCGGCGGTCGCCCGAACAGTTCCACCCCATGGTCTACGCGCATGACTGCCCCCGTTCGCTCTCACGGCATTGCACAGGCTCGAAACGAACACGCGTCGTCGGGAAAAAGTCCTCGAGTTCGACCCCGACGACGCTTCCGGGTCATGCCTGCCGAAACCTAGACGATATCAAGTTGGCCATATCGCCGACGGTCGCAGGAAGCCGGTCGCCGTCGTCGGTTTCGCGCCTCGGTCAGCGGATCGGCGATACTCCGATCACGCGCAGCGAGTCTCCGTCCCGCCGGGCTCAACGCATCGGCGGGAATGCGCGCCGCGTCGAACTCGAGGCGGTCGTGCCGGTCATGTCTGCGACTTGAGGCGAACGATCGGGGACTGGCAGGGCACGTCTCGGGAAAACGGTTTGGGCCGGCTTCTTCACGATCATCGGCGCTAACGGTCGTCTTCCCACGATTCGGGCGGTCATGACGGACCTGCGCGGCGACGGCTGCGGCGACGCTCTCTTCTCGCTCCGAACGCCGACAACGCCCGCCGCTGTCCGGATGGCAGGTCCGCTTCCGGCGTGCTCGACTGTCCGGACTGCCCGAACGAGGGAACGGGTCTGAAGTGCAGGCGACGTTGCGGGACGGTCAGAACTTCGCCACGAGACACTCGTAGTACCTGACCATCAATATGCGCGGCGTTACAGCCGAAAACCGGCCCGGCAGCCCGCGCAAATAGAAGTCATGCCATAATTCGTCGGCAACATCCTTGTCCCGGTTGATCTCTTGAGACGGGAAAAGCAGTTCGTGCAATTCCCGCTGTCGTTGTCTCTCCGTCTCGGGGATCGGGATCGAGCCCTGCGCATCGAGTTCTTCCGTCAGCCGCCCAACGATGCGACGGCAGGCATTGCTGGGCGCAGTGTTGCCCGGTCCCCGAAATTCGCCGATTTCCCAGTTGCGTATCATCCCTTCGCCGCTCTGGATTTCCATGACGGGGCGCAGCTCGAGCGTCGCCCTGTCGCCGCAAGCGACCCGGACCGATACGATGGCGATATCACCCATGACGAGCTTCCGAGAGTGGCTACGGCGTTCCGCAAGGCAATTTCGCATGGTCCGGCCTTCATCTCTTAAGCCTGCGATACTGGCCAGGGGTACCAGAGCGTTACCGTCGGAAGCCAGTCGCCGGCACGCCTCCGCGACTTGCGGGACGATCGGCCACTTCGTCGGAATTCGCCGCTGCTGATGCCGAAACAGATGCGTCTGGATCTGCGCGCAGTGCTCCGAGAACCGGATCAGTTGACGCGTAGTCAACTGCGGTTTGCGCGTCGACCCGACGAAGCGAACGAAGGCGCGGATGCCAGCGTCGAGGCTGCGAGGTAGCGCCGAGTATCGACAAGCCGGATGTCCCGGCGTCGGATCTGAACGGTGTTCCGCATACGCGGCCAGCGTGTCTCCCGACAGGGCGAAGAGAGAGTCTCCCACGACATCGGGTTGGAGACGATCCGTATCGACAAACCGATCCCGGATTATCATTCGCACCAGCAGGGCAGCAGTGTCGTACGCAGTCTCGCTACTGACGCATCGGTAGTCCTGAAGATGGGACGACACCGTGTTCGCGAGGGCGATCTGGCGACGGACAAGGGTCGAATCGTCTCGAATGTGGGAAAGCAGTTCGCCGTCCTGCGTATGGGCCTCCATCAGAAGGGATCGCAAGCGACGACTTGTGGGTCTCTGATTGCCGAGCATGAGATCGAGTGACGGGACGTGACGGTGTCGAGCCAGGCGCCTGGCGAAGTTGATCGACTTCCGGCAGGGGCCGTCGGCCGGGGTGCAGCACAGCCGACGAGCGGCGGCCAGGAAGCCGTTGGCCGGGTTGAGGTAGATCTCGCCGAGTTTGTGACCTGCGTGAGGCTCGTTCAGAAGGGAAATGGCCGCCCAGGGCTGCTGCTCCGCAAACGACTTGCGGTGCGTTCCTCCGTCAAGACCTTGTTCGAGTCTCAGTTGGTCCCGGAGGCTGGGGCAGTCTGTTCGTAGGAGGAGGCTCGCCGGACGGTCGAATTCCTCTACGAACGGATTCCATACGCCTGAGAGGGCCCACTGCTCGAACTCCTCCGGATTTTCAATGATCTTCAGTAGCCAGGTCGGACGGACCGGGTCGTATCCCAAGGCTTCGTTCAGGCACGTCAGAAGCCACCCCGCCTTGGCGCGCAATCGTTTGCGCCGTCGTGCGTTCGCAATCTGACGACGGAGGATTATTTCGTGCAGCGCAACGCGCGGAATTAGGCGGGAGGTAAACGGATTCTGGACTTCGGTCTTGGCGACATGTCCCGGGCGAATCCGTGTGCGCAATCCGGGCCAGGGCGCAATTTCTCTCGATCCCCGGAGCCGCAAGAGCCACTTGGGTATCACATAGGCCGTTCCCTCGTCCCCGGCTTCCCGGCAGGGGGAGCGGACCTGCCTGGTTCGTTCCTCGATCCAGTCTCCGAGGTGTGCGGGCATCGGGTCCGTGCCGACGGACCGGTATTGACGCTCTCCCGAATTCGGATCCGGAACCTGATAGGGAGAGAGGTCGAGACCGACCAGGTGATTCGCCACTTGCAGCCTCGGCACTCGGGTCCGGGGTTCTTCGGTGGCCCAGGCAACCAGGTCGGACGTAACTTGCTGGAGACTAGGCATGGTCGCATTTCCCAGTCGGGCATTGGAGGAGAATTTTCGCTGACGCCGCCCGAGTCGGCCCGTTGCAGCCGCCGATGGGCTTCAGCGGTTGCCCAAACGGCTCCACCCCTCGGTCTGTGCGCATGACTCTCCCCGCCCGCTCTTTCATCACTGCTCATGCTCCTAACGGAAACGCGTCGTCGGGGACAGATCATCGAATGCACCCTCAATAATGCTTCCGGGCCGTGCCCGTGGTGACCGACATGACAGCAAGTTGGCCATGTCGCCGATTGTTGCAGGCAGTCGATTTCCGTCTTCGCACTCGCACGACCGCCGGCGGTCCGGAGCTCCGATGACGCGGAGCGAGCATCCGTCCCGCTGGGCCCGATGCATAAACGAGGCCGCACGGCGTCGATATGGAGCCGGGTTTGCCGGTGATGCCGGCGGCCGGAGGCGAACGATCAGGGTATGGACGGGAACGCTCCAGGAAAACGACGATGGGTCGGTTTCCTCCCGATCGTCGGCACCGACTGCCGCTTTTCCTCCGTTTCCGGCAGTCTTGAGGGAGGGGCGCGGCTACGGCCGCGGCGACGCCTTCGCCTCGGTCTGGCCGCCGGGAACTCCAGCCGATGTCCGGCAGGCAGGCTTGATTCCGGTGTCTACGACTGTCCGGATTTCCCGGGCGAGGCGAATTGCCTGACAGGTGGGAGACGGTGAGGTACGGTCAGCCATTCTCCTCGATACTCTCGGCGAACCCGGACATCAACTCACGTGGCGTCAACTTCGAAAATCGGCGCGGCAGCGCTCTCAGACAAAACTCTCGCCACATGTTTTCGGCAACCGTCTTGTCCCGGTTTATTGCTCGAAACGTGTACTGCAGTCTGGTAACTGCCTGCCTCCGCTCTCGTTCTGACTCAGGGATCGGGATCGGGCATTGCGAGTCGAGTTCGTCAACCAGACGTTTGACGAGGAGACGGCAGACATCGCTTGGCTGCGCATTTCCAGGCCCGCGAAATCCTCCGGTTCTCCAGTTCCGAATCACCCATTTGCCGCTTTGCTGCGCCAGGTCGGGCCGCAACTCGAGCGTCGCTCGCCTGCCCCCTGGCGCGCGGACGGAAACGATTGCGATCTGTCCCCTGACAAGACTATGGACATACCAATTCCCATTTGCAAGGCAGTTGTCCATTTTTCGGCCTTCAGCCTTCAAATGGCCAAGACTGGCCAGCGGCACCAGAGAGTCGCCGTCGGAACCCAGTCGCCTGCAGGTTTCCGCGAGCTGCGGTACGATCGGCCAGTTCCTCGGCATTTGTCGCTCCGGCAGCTGAACCAGGCTTGTCCGGATCCTCGGACAGCGCTCCGAGAACCGGATGAGTTGACGCGTGGTCAACTGCGGTTTGCGTGTCGACCCGACAAACCGAACGAAGGCTCGGATACCGGCGTCGAGAGCGCCGTCTGTTTCCGGGTCGCCGGGAGCCGTACGCTCGGGCGACAGGAAAATACCTGGGCAATGTTCCGCAAACGCTGCCAGCGAGTTTGCCGACAAGGCGACGAGAGCGCGAGCCAATAGATCGGGCTCGAGGCGGGCCGGGTCGAGAAGACGATCCCGGACCATCGTTCGCACGAGCAGCGTGGCAGTGTCGAATGCAGTCTCGGTTCGGACCTCCTCGAGGTCCTGGAGGATATCCAATACCATGATCGCGCGGTCGATCTGGCGGCGGACAACGGTCGGGCCGTCTCGAATGTGGGAGATCAATTCGCCGAAGTCCTGAGCATGCGCTTCCATCAGAAGGCATCGGATCCGGCGGTTCTTGCCGGACTGATTGCCGAGAATGCGGTCGAGAGACGAGTCTTGGCGCCGACGAGCCAGGTATCTGGCGAAGTTGACCGACTTCGGACAGGCATCGTCGTCCGGGTTGCAGCACAGCTCCCGTGCGGCGGCAGGCAAGCCGTTGGCCGGGTTGCGATCGATCTTGCGAAGCTTGCGACCTGCGCGAGTCCCGTCCAGGAGGGACTTGGCTGCCCAGGGCTGCTGCTCCGCAAAGGAACGGCGGTGCAATCCACCATCCCGACCCTTCTCCAGTCTCAGTTGGTCCCAGAGGCTTGGGGAATTCCTCCGCAGGAGGAGGCTCGCCGGACGGTTGAATTCCGCTACGAACGGGTTCCATACGCTTGCGAGAGCCCACCGTTCGAACTCTACTGGATCTTCGATCATCTCCGCCAGCCAGGCCGACCGGACGGGGTCGTGTCCCAATACAACGCCAAGGCTCTCCCGAATCCACTTCGCCTGTCCGAGCAATCTTTCTCGCCTTCGAGCGCTCGGCACTTGACGACGGAGAATGACTTCGTGCAGCCGTTGGTTTGCAATCCGGCGGGAAGCCGATAGTCCTAGTAATCGAGCTTTGGCGTGAGGACCCGGGGGAACCCGAATTCGTATGCTGGGCCAGAGAGCAGGCGCACCTCTTTCCGTTCCGCGGACCCGCAACAGCCAGGTGGGGATCACGTAGGTGGTTCCCTTTTCTGCAATTCTCCGGCAGGGGAAGTGAATCCGCCTGATTTGTTGCTCGATCGAGTCTCCGATGTCTGCGGGAACCGGGTCCAAGCCGCCGTTCCGGCTACGACGCTCTCCCGAGTCCTGTTCAAGAAACCCCAGGTCAGGATACTGCAAGCGCGAAGGGACAAATCCGAACAGCTCGTCCGCCAACCTTACTCTCGGCGACCGTGCGGTGAGTAGTTCGGAAGCCCAGGAAGTCAGCCAGGACTTCAATTGCTTAGGTTTACGCACGGTTGAACCTTCCAAATGGGCGAGGGGCGAGAACACGCGGTGAAACCGCCGCCCGCGCTGGCCAACAGCACTCGCCGGTCGCCTCCATTGGTCGCCAATACGGCATTGCCCGTTGGTGTACGTGCATGACGACCCCCTTCTGCCTTTGGGGCACTGCAGATGGTCGCAGCGGAATCGCGTCCTCGGGTTATGACGGTCCAGCTCGACCCGCAATAAACGATTTCAAGCTGTGCTTGCCCTATCCGACACGATATCGCGGGTCTACAACCCGATTATGGCAAAGGACGGATCCCCGTCGTCGCTCTCGCGCCACCTCCGGCGATTTGGCAGAACGCTGATAGCGCGGAGCGAGTTTCCGTCCCGCCGGGCCCAATGCGTGAGCGCGGCCGCGCACGGCGTCGATATCGAGCCGGGTTTGCCAGTGATAACGGCGGCATGAGGCGAACAACCGGGGGTGGGAAGGCACTCTTGGCACCACGACCTCGGCCGGTCGTGTCCCTATCACAGACACTCACGGCTGCCGTCCTCCGTTCTCGGCGGCTTGACGGACTGGCGTGGAAACTGTTGCGGCGACATTCTCGCTTCGATCCGACCGCCGACGGCTGTCGCCGTTGTCCGGCGGGCAGACTCGCTTCCGGCATACGCCGCTGTGCGGATTGCCCGGAGGAGGCGAAGGGCCTGACCTGCGGGCGATCGTGTCGGACGATCAGCCCTTCGACTCCAGACTCTCGAAGTAGCTGGCCATCAATTCGCGCGGCGTTACTTCGGAGAACCGGCGCGGCAGCGCCGTAAGATAGAATTCTCGCCATGCGTCGTCTGCGACTTCCTTGTCCAGGTTGATGTCGCGAGTCGGGAACAGCATTTCGACTATGCCCTGCCGCCGTTGTCTCTCCGACTCTGGGACCGGGATCGGGCATTGCGCGTCCAGTTCCTTAACCAGCCGCTTGACAAGGCGACGGCAGGAACGGCGTGGCTTTGCGTTGCCGGGCCCCTGAAATTCTCCGGTTCTCCATCTCTGTATTACCAATTTTCCGCTTACGTGCGCTAGGACGGGCCGCAACACGAGCGTCGCTCGCTTGTCTCCCGCAGGCCGGACGGACAGGATCGCGATATTTCCCATGACTAGTTGAGAAATGTAGTAATTGCCGTAGTTCGAAAGGCAGTGGTTCATGACCTTGCCTTCGCCGTTCAGGTCGGAAACACTGGCCAGCGGCACCACTGCGTCGTCGTCGTGCTTCATACGCCTGCACGCTTCCGTGAGCTGAGGGAGGATCGGGCAGCACGTCGGGATTTGCCGCTGCTGAACCTGAAACCAGTGCGTTCGGGTTCTCGCGCAGCAATCCGAGAACCAGATCAGCTGACGCGTCGTCAGCAGCGGCTTGCGTGTCGATCCGACAGAGCGAACGAAAGCTCGAATGCCCGAGTCGAGACGGCCGTCTGACTCCGGCTCTCGATACGTCTCCGCGTATCCGGAAACCGCATGCTCCAGAATCGGAATAGCGCAGTCGTTCACATACGCCCCCAGAGAGTCTGCCGACAACGCGATGAGAGCGCCAGCCAAGAGATCGGGTTCGAGGCGGTCCAGATCGACAAAGCGATCCCGAACCATCATTCGCACGAGCAGGGCCGCAGTGTCGTATGCAGTCTCGGTCTTCACCTCCCGATCGTTATGCAGGTTGGTCAGTACCATGTTTGCGCGGGCGATCTGCCGGCGGAAGACGGTCGGATCGTCTCGAATGAAGGACATCAGCTCGTTGCCGTCCTGCGCATGGGCCAACATCAGAATGGATCGGATGCGGCGGTCATCGAACGACTGATTGCCGAGTATGCGATCGAGAGACGGGTCGTGGCGCCGTCGAGCTACGTATTTGGCAAAGTTGACCGACTTCGGACAGGGGTCCCCATGCGAGGTACAGCACAGCTCCCGCGCGGCGGCCGGCAAGCCCTTGGCCGGGTTGCGGTCGACCGCGCGAAGTCCGCTACCTGCGTAAGGACCCTCCAGTAGAGACATGGCGGCCCAGGGCTGTTGCTCTGCAAAGGAGCGGCGGTGCCTTCCCCCGTCCCGACCCTGCTCCAGTTTCAGTTGATCCCGGAGGCTTGGGCAATTCTCTCGAAGGAGGAGGCTCGCCCTGCCGAGTAGCCATAAGTCTGCTACACAACGGGTGTCTGCATCTGACTGACCGCATATCGCACTCCGGCTTCGAAGCCGATTTCGTGGCCCATGGTCGCTTGCGTAAGCAGACTGTATCCATGCCACATGATCTGATTTCCCGGTTCCGGGTCGTGCGTTCTGCCCCGCCATCCTCCGAGGCGGGCGACGATCTGCACTGCGTCTCCGAGGTTTTGCGGCACGGGCATGTCGGCTCTGCGGGCGTAGTCTCGAAGGAAGGCGAGTTCGGCTTCGGAGAACATGAGCTCTGCGCTGCATTCGGGCACTTGCCGACCGAGCAGGGTCATGAGCATGATGCGCCATGCGATGACGGCGTGGATCGCGATGCCGCGTTGCAGCCTGTCGGCCGACCGGAACAGTTGGTTCTCGGCCTTGCAGCCGGATTTCAGCACCCGGAAGAAGTCTTCGATTCGCCAGCGCTGAAGGTAGTATCGAACGACGTCGGCCGCGTCTTCGGCATCGTCGAGACGGAGGGTGGTGAGCAGATACCACTCGACCGGCTTCTCGTTGCCGGGGGGGTTGACTTCGACGACGTGTACTACGGAGACCGATAGCGGCCGGGCCTGTGTCGCGGTGGCGGGCAGAACGACGCGACAATGGCGCAACTCGCAGTTTGCGAGCCGCTTGCTGCGCGCGGGTCGGGCCTTCTTCCGACTCGACTTCGGGCGCTCGGTCAGGCCGGCCACCTCGACCTTGAGGACGCCTGCGGGCGGACCCGCGCGAACGGTTTCGAAGAGTTTGGTCTTGCTCTTCGTGTCCAGGAGGCGGTCGTGGCGTGCGCGAACCAACAGTTCGACGCGGGTTTGCTTGCGTTGTGCGTCGAACAGTTCGAAGACGTCGGCCTCGCGGTCGCACACCGCGACGACCCGCGTCTTGCCGGTCACCTCTCGCGCGGCGTGGACGGTGTCGCGGAATCCGTCGAACCAACGCTGCGTTTTCTTGTAGTTCGGGTCGGCCCTGGCGTCGGGGTCGTCGAAGCCGAGACGAAGCACGCCGAGCGGGAGTCCGGTTGCGCTCACCGCCAGCGTCGCGTGAAGATGCAGCCCCATCGTCGTCGCGTGCGTCTGGTTCTTTCCGATCAGTTGCAGCCCCTCGGTATGGGGCCGCGTCGCGAAGTTGAAGTCGGTACCGTCCTGGATCGCCAGGACGGCCTTCTGGTCGCGCATGCGCCGAATGCTGCGTTCGCGGTGCGGCGCGACGATGTTCTCCACGGTGACCCCCGTTTCCGAAGGCTGCGCCATCAGGCGATAGAACCCGTTCGCCGCTGCGTCGTCGCACGCCGGATGGGCATGGATCGCGCGTCCGGGCACTTCTGCGAGAAGGCGCGCGCTCTTGACCAGTCTCGCCGTCAGTCGCTTGTCTCCCAACGTCGCACCTCCGAACTCGTGCGCCGCCCACCCCTCGGCGTCGAGGCCCTCGCCGACGGCCAGCGTCGGCGTCGCGTCGACGAACGGTACGGCAAGACGCCGTCGCCAGCGTCGGTCCAGTTCGAACATCCAGACCGACTTGACCGGCTTCGCGCACCGGTGCGTCCGGTCCTGCCGACCCCGGCCCGCAGTCTCGCCGACCCGCAGGAAGTTGGCCGCCCGCAGGCTTGCGCCGCTATAGTGCGGCTCGAGAAACGTTTCCACAAGCCAGGGCCGGAAGCGGTAGCGCCGCTCGAAGTCGCGCGGAAAGCGCCGGAGTATGCGGCCCAGAACATGGCTGGCAAGGTTGCGGCAGGCGACGCCGGGGCGGATCAGAAAGCGGCTCAGGCACGCAACCCGGTTCAGGTGCGTCGCGCGCTGCTCCGCTCCCCAAGCCATCCAGCGGTCCCGCGCCGCAAGGCGCAACGCGGCCGACGAGAACCCCGCCCCGCCCAGATAGCCGTGTGCCGAACGCACCAGATAGCGCAATTGGCAACCCGCAAAGATCGTCGTTCCGTGCGGGTGCTCCCGCTCCATCAGCGTGTTCCACACCCGGCGCTCCGCCGGGCTCGAAACGACGACGAGTTCGAACCCGGCAAGCTCCGATACCCGACTCGGAACGTCCCGTGCAGGGGCCACCGGCTCCGGCAACAGCGCGCATCCCGCTCGAACCGACACCGGCTGCGGAGAGGGCAGAACCAGGTCCGGCGAACGCGTCTCCAGGGTTCGGAGCGCCTTCAAGCACCCCGCCAACTGAGGCGCACCCCGAGCGTCGAAAAAACCGAACTCCTCGCAGACGCGTCGGCCGAACGCCCGACGGCTGACATAGCGCTCTTCCGACGCCAGCGTCACAATCCGGGACTGCGATGCCGCACAGTTCAGCTTGCGTTGAATCTGAGATTGGGTCGTCATGCGCCGGGTATACAACGCGGAAGCCGCGTTGTCCAGCGTCAGATGTCAAACCCCGATTCGATCAGAGGAGGTCGCTGAGACGCACGACATTCCGGCGAGCTGTCGACGCACCTGAATCTCGTTGTGTAGCAGACTTATGGCTACTCGGTAGGGCTCGCCGGACGGTCGAATTCCTCGACGAACGGATTCCATACGCTTGATAGAGCCCACCGCTCGGCCTTTTCCGGATCCACCATCACTTTCAGAAGCCAGTCCGATCGAGCCGGGCCGTATCCCAAGACTACGACGAGGCCTTTCCACAACCGCTCCGCTCCGGCGAACAAGTTTTCGCACCGTCTCGCATCCTCAGTTTGACGACGAAGGATAATGTTGTGCAGTGCATCCTCCGGAACCGGGCGGGCGGTAAACGGACTTGTAATTCTCGCTCTGGCGATATTACCTAGGCGAATTCGTGTTCGTATTCCCCTGGGCGTATCGTTGTCCGGCCCGCGGAACCGCAGCAGCCAGAACGGGATCGCGTAGGTTGTTCCGTTTTCGGCAACTTCCCGGCGGGGGGCGTAAAGCCACCTGGCTCGTTCCTCGATCCAGTCTCCAACGTATTCCGGAACCGGGTCCACGCCGCCGTACGGGTAACGACGTTCGCCTAAGGCTCGTTTTGGCAAGTTCGCCTTCAGAGACTTCAAGGGCGGAAGTTCAAGCCCGAGCAACAAGACTGTCTTGACGAACCTACATCTCCGTGTAGAGGGCGATTCGGAAGCCCAGGAATACAGGCAGGCCGTCGCTTGCCGCGCGCTAAGCACGGTTGATCACCCCGGATGTACAGGCCACGTGCGCCTGTTGTGACGCCGTCGTGCCGGTCGGCCCATTGGAGTCGCCGGTTGCGTTCGTCGGTCGCCGGAAGTGCTCTGCCCGCTGGAGTACGTGCATGAAAACCTCTTTCTGTTCTCGGCACATTGCACAGGTTCGAGCTGGAATCGTGTCCTCGGGGCAAGACCCTCCAGTGCGGTCCTGAGTGTACGATACCAGGCCGTGCCTGCCCTGGACGACACGATATCGCGAGTCTGCTGGCCAATTATGGCAATGGACGGATCGCTATCCCCGCCTTTGCGTCATTGCCTGCGATCCTACGGAACTTCGAAGAGACGGCCGAGTCGGCGACGAACTTAGCTAAAGCCATCGACTCGTAGGCGTACGGCATTACTCTCAAGCCTGGCATGCCGTTGATTCCGGCAAAGTGGCGGGAGCGAGTGCGCACGGGCACGTTCCGGGATAACGGCGTTCGCCCGGTCTCCTCTCGATAATCGGCACTGACCGCGGCCTTCATTTGGTTTTCATCAATCCTGACGGAACCGCGCGGCGATGGGTGCGGCGTTGTTCTTGCCTATATCCAACCGCCTAAGAATCTTGTTGACCGGCGGACAGACTCGCTTCCAGCGTGCACGACCGTTCGGTTTGCCAGAGCGAGGCAAAGGGCGTGACGCGTGACGCGCGGGCGACGGCTTCGGACGGTCAACGCCGCGCCTCCAGACTCTGGTAGTAGCTAGCCACTATTTTGTGCGGCGTCAATTTCGAGAACCGAGGCGGTAGCGCTCTACGATAGAAACTGCGCCATCTATCGTCGGCGACTCCCTTGTCCCGGTTGATTTCAAGAGGCGAACCCAGAGCATCGACAACCCTCCGCCGCTGTCGTCTTACCGACTCGGGGATCGGTATCGGGCATTGCGCGTCCAGTTCCTCAACCAGCCGTTCGACAAGGCGATGGAAGAAACGGGGTGGCCTTGCATTTCGGGACCCACGAAATTCCTCAATTCTCCAGTTCTGAATCACCGCTTCGCCGTACCGTGTGGCCTGGACGGGCTGCAATACGAGCGTCGCCCGCACGCCGGTGGCGGTACGTACGGAAATGACTGAAATCTGTCCCACCAAAAGTCTGGTGACATAAGAATTGCTGTACGCTAGGCAGTGCTTCATTGTTCGGCCTTCATCTTCCAAGTCGGCAATCTTGGCCAGTGGCACCATTGCCAAGTCCTCAGACCCCAATCGCTCGCAAGTCTCCAAGAGCTGCGGGGCAATCGACCAGTCTGTCAGGTCTTGCAGCTGCCGGTTCCGAGACAAGATCGTTCCTTCTCTTTCGCAGTGTTCCGAGAGCCGAATTAACTGACGCGTGGTCAACCGCGGCTTGCGCGTGGAACCGACAAGATGAACGAAGGCCCTTATGCCGGCGTCGAGACCGCGATCTATCGTCGTGTGTCCGAAAGTCTCATACTCGGGTAATGAGTATCTGTCGCAATTCGCGTAAGCCGCCAGCGATTCTGCCGACATGACGACCATAGCGCCAAAAGCAAGATTGGGCTCGAGGCGCGCCGGATCGACGAATCGATCCCGGACCATCATTCGCAGAAGCAGGGCCGCAGTGGCGAATGTTGTCTCGTCTGCGACGTCCCGATAATTCCAGGGACTGTCGCGTAGCATGTGCGCGCGAGTGATTTGGCGGAGGACAACGGTCGGACCGTCGCGAATGTGGGAAATCAGTTCGCCGCCGTCCTGGACATGGGCCTCCATGAGAAGGCATCGCATGCTGTGGCGGCCAAAGCAATTGCACTCGTCGAGAATGTGATCGAAGGACGGGGCGTGTCGCCGTCGAGGTAGGAATCTGGCGAAGGTGACTGACCTCGGGCAGTATGCGCGGCCCGAAAAACAGCAGAGCTCCCGCGCGGCGGCCAACAAGCCGTTGGCCGGGTTGCGGTCTATCTCGTTGAGCCCGCGAGATGCGCTGGATCTGTTCAGAAGGGAGATGGCTGCCCACGGCTGCTGCTCCGCAAAGGAGCGTCGGTGCGCTCCTCCGTCGCAACCCCTTTCGAGTTTAAGTTGGTCCCGTAGGTTTGGGCAGTCTTTCCGAAGGAAAAGGCTCGCCGGGCGGTTGAATTCCAGCACGAATGGGTTCCATACGCTTGAGAGAGTCCACCTTTCAAACTCTACTGTATCCTCAATCATCTGCTCCAGCCAGGTCGACCGGACCGGATCGTATCCCAAGACCGCTCTGAGGCTGTCGAGAATCCACTCTGCGTGATTGAGCATGGATTCTCGCCGTTGTGCGCTGACGGACTGACGACGAAGGACTATGTCTTTCAGGCAGAGTTGGTCAACCCGACGGAAGCTCGACGGATAGGTAACTCGGGTAGTGGAGGGAAGGCCATGCCGCATCCAGGCGCGTATTGACGACGGAGGTTTGAATCCCCAGGACTGAATTCGCGGTAGCCAATTGGGGAGCATGTAGGTCGTTCCCACCTTGGAAGGCTTTCGCCAAGGGGAGTGCACGTGCCTGGTGCGTTCCTCGATCCAGTCGCCGAGGCGTGCGGGAATGGGGTCCGGATCGTCGAGCCGCAATTCCAGTACCGACTTCGGATCAGGAAGCCAGGAGTTAGGCAGGCCAAGCCCTGCCAAGCGGTTCGCGAACCGTAGCCTACACGTTCGGGTCTCAGGCTTCTCGGCGACCCATGACTCCAGGTCCGACGTCATTTGACGAAGACTACGCACGGTCGCAATCTCCGCACGGACACGGCAGGAAGGATCGTGCCGACATCGCCTTCCAAGTCCGCCCGCTACGTTCGCCGGTCGCTTCAGTGCGTTGCCCGAACGGCTCTACCCGTTGACGAATGTGCATAACTTCCCCCGTCTGACTTTGGGACGCTGCGCAGGATCGCGGCGGAAGGGCGTCGTCGATGCAAGATCTTCCGCTGTGGCCCCCGACGCACGCTTCCGAGCCGTGCCTGCCCTGTCCGACACCATATCGCGGAGCTGGGAACCAATAATGGCGAGAGGCCCATCGCCTCTCTTGCTTCACGACCGGCGGTAGGGTTTAACCTTGACACTGCGGACGGAGTGTGCGCACAGCGCGGCCCAGAGCATCAGTTCAGACGCGCTTGACGGCTACCTCGAACCGAGATCTCCGGCGACGTCGACGACGTAATTCGAACGACAGGGCGTCGACGGGCGCGGATGAGAGAGTAGGTTACACAGAACTGTACGCCCGCCAAGACTAGTGGTCCGATACCATTGTGATGTGGGATAGAACGAACGGAGTCTGATCCGAGCGCCTTCGGTCGTGAACCTCCATGGACAGCGGACTCTTCTCGATATTGTCGCGCTCCCCATGCTTCGAGTTCCCGGATGAGGTTTCCGGATCCAGGATGCGGCGAGACAAAACACTCTCGCGACAACACGCCGATCTCGATTTTGGCCATGTTGAGCCAGCTGCCGTGTTTGGGCGTTAGTGGATTTCGATGCGCCTGGAAATGTCTCGCGCTTCGGCGGGCTCAAACGAAATCAGGAGGGGCACGCTCCGGGCTCCGGGATAGGCTCCGGGATAGGGCATTCGGCCAGTTTTCTCGTCATCGTCGCACTGATTGCTGCCTTCGCTCCATTTCCGGCAGACTTCACTTGACATGCGGGCGACGGTGTTGCGAGATCAACCCTTCGCCTACGGACTCTCGTAGTAGCTGGCCACAATCTTGCGTGGAGTCCATTTCGAGAGCCGGCGCGGCAACGCTCTCAGATAAAATTCGCGCCAAATGTCCTCGGCAACTGTTTTGTCCCGGTTGATTGCGCGAGATGCGCGTAGTTGACTGGAAACGTCCAGCCTCCGGCGTATTTCCGACTGGGGGATCCGGATCGGGCATTGCGCGTCCAGTTCCTCAACCAGCCGCTTGACAAGGCGACGGCAGGAACGGCGCGGGCTCGAGTTGCCGGGCCCCAGAAATGATGACATCGTCCAGCGCTGAATCTGGCTTTCGCCGCCTTGTTGCGCAAGGAGGGGCCGCAACATCAGCGTCGCTCGTTTGCCTCGCGCGGACCTGACGGATACGATGGCGATACGTCCCAATACGAGTTCCTGGACGTAGGACTCTTGATGCCTAAGGCAGTTCCTCATGGTCCGGCCTTCGCCGTTCACGTCGACAACACTGGCCAGCGGCACCATTGCATCTCCCTCTGACCCCAGTCGCCGGCACGTTTCCGAGAGTTGCGGGACAATTGGCCAGATTGTCGTATCATGCCATTCCGGAACCTGAAACAAGGGCGTCTGGTTCCTCGTCCGTTGTTCAGAGAGCCGGATAAGCTGACGCGTGGTCAACCTCGGCTTGCGCGTCGAGCCGACAAAGCGAACGAACGCGCGGAGGCCGGCGTCGAGACTGCGAAGTGGCTCCCAGTCTTCACGCCTGCGTCCGGGTAACAAGTCTGAGCGGTCTTCCGCATACGCCGCCAGCGCGTCTGCCGACAAGGCGAGTAGAGCGTCACCCACGACATCTGGTTGAAGACGGCCCGGATCGACGAATCGATCCCGGATCATCATTCGCGCCAGCAAGGCCGCAGTGTCAAGTGAAGTCTCATACGTCACCTCCCTACTGTTCAAGAAATGGCGGCATAGCATGTAAGCGAGGGCGATCTGGCTGCGGACAACGGTCCGACCGTCTCGCATGTGGGAAATCAGTTCGCTGCCGTCCTGGGCATGGGCCCTCATCAGAATGCGACGGATATAGTAATCTGGGACGGGGTGGTAACCGCCTCCTTGTTTGCCGAGGATGTCGTCGAAAGACGGGTCGCGACGCAGTCGAGGCAAGTATCTGGCTAAGTTGAGCGCCGTCGGGCAGGGATTAACGCAAGACGGGCAATAGCAAAGATGCCGCGCTGCGACCAGCAAGCCGTTGGCGGGGTTTCGATCTATCTCGTCGAGCTCGCTAGATGTGTAGGAGTCTGTCAGAGAGGATATCAGGGATATGGCTGCCCAAGGCTGCTGCTCCGCAAAGGATCGTCGGTGCGCTCCTCCTTCACAACCCTTTTCGAGTCTCAGCTGGAGCTGTAGGCTTGGGCGGTTCCTCCGAAGCAGGAGGCTCGCCGGACGGTTGAATTCCCTCACGAACGAGTTCCATACGCTTGAGAGTGCCCGCCGTTCGAACTCTACAGGCTCCTCGATCATCTCCGCCAGCCAGGTCGACCGAACCGGGTCGTATCCCAGGACACCCTTGAGGCAATCCAGAATCCACTTCGCGCGACCGAGCATTGTCTCTCGCCGTTGCGCGTTCATGGACTGACGACGAAGGATTATGTAACGCAACCAGCGCATTGGAACCGGGCGGGAGTCCATCGGAAAGGAAACGCGGGTATTGGCAGGAAGGCCATGTCGCATCCAGGCGCGTAGACCCGGCAGTTTCTTGAAGTCCTCCGCCTTTCGGGTCCGCAGGAGCCAGTTGGGGATCATGTAGGTCGTTCCCGCCTTGGCAGGCTTTCGCCAAGGGGAGTGGACGTACCTGGCGCGTTCCTCGATCCAGTCGCCGAGGCGTGCGGGCATCGGGTCCGGATCGTCGAGCCGCCATTCCTTTACAGAATTCGGATCGGCGAACGAAAAGGTAAACAGGCCAAGCCCAGCCAGATGGCTCGCGAACCGTAGCCTCTCCGTTCGGGTCTCAGGCTTCTCGCGGGCCCACGACTCCAGGTCCGACGTCATTTGCCGAAGACTACGCACGGTCGCAATCTCCCAACGCACACGGCAGGAAGAATCGTGCTGACGTCGCCCTCCAAGTCCGCCCGCTGCGTTCGCCGGTCGCTTCCGTTCGCCGCCGGAACGGCTCTACCCGTTGACGTATGTGCATGACTGCCCCCGTCTGACTCCGGGACATTGCGCAGTATCGCGGCGGAAACGCATCGTCGATGCAAGACCCTCCGCTGTGGCCCCCGACGGACGCTTCCAAGCCGTGCCTGCCCTGTCTGACACAATATCGCGGACCTGGGCGCCAATAATGGCGAGAGGCCGACCGCCCCTATTGCGTCACGGCCGGGGATCAGGTTTGAGTTTGACAGTGCGGACGGAGTGTGCGCACAGCGCGGCCCCGAGCATCGGCTCGGACGCGCCTGACGGCGATCTCGAACCGGGATTGCCGGCGACGTCGGCGACGTGACCCGAACGACAGGGCGTGGACGGTCGTGGTCGAGAGAGGCCGTCAAACAGAACCTGTGCGCTCGCCGAGGCGAGTCGGCGACCCGGTGTACCGGTCGACGGTACTATTTCGCGGCGAACGGAGGCCTCCCGGCTGTGCGACGGCGAGTGCCGAATCGGTTCCGTCCGTACGGCCCGAGACTTCTGTCTACCGACCCTCCTGCAGACAATACGGCTCGTCTGCAAGACGGATCGCGAATCGCGGCCCGGAAGCTGTCCCGCTTCTGGGAGAGTCGTGGCACGGTTCCGTGCCGGCCCGTTCGTTTCAGGCCTACGGGCTCCCGCGTTCGGGCGTCCGCAATATCAGCGATCGGACCGAGAAGCGCGATTTGGCGCCCGCGACTCGGCGGTGCCGTTTCGTCCGTCCGCAGACGGAAACGACGGATCCCGACCGGGCGACCGTCTCCGTTGCGGACAGGACACGGAGACTTTCCGACGGCGTCCGCAATCCGTGCACCAACCCCTAATTCCTTCCGCCGCCCTCGCGCGTCCGTTCCGCCTCGTCTTCCCGCTTCATCCAGCGCAGCAGCAAGGGCAGGGTCAGCAACACGACCACCATCCGCCAGGCGTGGATCGTCACCACCAGTGCCGGATCCTGTCCGAGCGACAGCGCCAGCACGCTGATCTCCGGGAGCCCGCCGGGCGCGAAGGCGAGAACGGCTACGCCGAGCGGCATGCCGGCCGCAAGGTGTACGGCGACGGCGAAGGCGAGCGAAAGGACCAGAACGGCCACGGTGAGAAGTAGACCCGTCCACAGGCAGTTGCGAAGGCCCGCAAAGCCGCCGTCTGCGAACCGCAGGCCGATCAGCGAACCGAGAACCACCTGGACGGTCGGGATGGCCTCCCGCGGCACGTCGGGCAGTCCGATCGCGGCGTTCGCCGCGACCGCCAGCGCCAGCGGAATCAGGATCGTCCCGGCCGGCAGGCGGGTCCAGCGGTCCACGGCCCATCCGGCCGCGCAGAGAAACAGGTAGAGGCCCGCGCCGCGCAGATCGAGATCCGCCAGACCCGTTCGGTCGGCCGATACGGCGGGACTCTCCACTGCCAGGCCCCACGCCAGGAGCAGCGGGAAGGAGAGGAGGGTCACCAGCACCCGGATGGCGTGATACATGCTGATTCGGCGCACGTCGTGCCCGAGCGCGTCGATGCTCATGACCACGGTCGCAAAGCCGCCGGGCAGGGATCCGAGAAGCCGTTCGCTGTGCGTCATCCGGGTCGTCCGGCGCAGAAGGGCGCTTCCGAGCCAGAGCGCAAGCGCGACCTGAAGCGGAACCGCGAGCGCGGCGGGGCCGATCTGCGGCAGTCGCTGCAGGAGGTCGGGTTCGATGGAGGCGCCGATCAGGACGCCGATCGCGACGCGCGCCGTCACGGAAACGCTTCCCGGAACGCGGGCCGGAGCGAGCCACGAGACTCCGAGAACCGCCGAGACCAGCACGGCGCCCAGCATGAAGGGAACCGGCAGCCCCAGAGCGGCGGCGGCCAGACCGCCCAGCGCCGACAAGGCGAAGAAGGAGACGAATCGAAGAGTGCGAGCGGTCATTGCCGGGCTGCGGTCGCAGCCGGAATCCCGCCCGGCTTCTTCAAGGTTTTCGCAGCGCCGCGATCTGCCGCCGACGAGCCTCGGAGCCTTCCGGGTCGTCGCGCGCGAGCAGCAACTGATCCGCCTCCGATTCCGGGAATCGCAGGGGCTGGGCGATCCGGTTGACCGCTTCCTTCACCATCGATTGCGCGACGCGCGGCTTGCCGGCGAACTCCGTCGCAAGTTCGAGGGCCGTGGACCGAGCGTCCCGCTCGACCGCCTCGCAGAACCCCCAGGCGAGCGCCTGCCCGGCGTCGATCCGCCGGCAGCCCGCAGCGATCCACTTCGCCCGCGCGGGCCCGGCCAGCGCAACCAGCTGCGGAAGGGTGTCCCAGCCGAGCGGAAGGCCGAGTTCGACCTCCGGCATGCTCAGCCAAGCGTCCTCGCCCAGGACGCGAAAGTCGCAGGCGAGTGCCAGCACCGCACCGCCGCCGACTGCCGGTCCCTGTACGGCGGCGACGGTCAATTGCGGCACGTTGCGGATCCGGTTCATCGCCCGCGCCCCCAGCCGAACGCGGCTTCGGGCTTGCGGAAGCGGCGCGCTCTCCTCGAACGGGTCGGGATCCCGCAGGTCTCGCCCGGCCGAGAACGCCGACCCCTCGGCCGCCACGACCACGGCGCGGACGTTCGAATCGTCCCGAATCCGCCGGAACAAGGCGTCCAGCGTCTCGAGCATTTCGTTCGAAAGGGCGTTGCGCCGTTCCGGGCGGCGCAGGGTCACGACGCCGATACCGCTTGCCGCGTCAATCTCCAGCGTCGCCGCCGGCGCGGCCGCGCCCTCCGCGCTCATGACGCGGACTTCGCGCCGTCGATCAGGGCGGCGAATCGGTCGAACAATCCGAAGCTGTCCTGCGGACCCGGGCTCGCTTCGGGATGAAACTGAACCGAGAAGGCGGGGCGGTCCAGCGCCCGGATGCCGCAATTCGAGTCGTCGAATAGCGAGAGGTGAGTCTCCTCGACCGTCGCCGGAAGGGTCTTCCGGTCGAGCGCAAACCCGTGATTCATCGAGACGACGGACACCCGTCCCGAACTCAGCTCCTTGACCGGATGGTTGGCGCCGTGATGCCCGTGCGGCATCTTGATCGTATCGGCGCCGAGCGCGAGGCCGAGCATCTGGTGCCCGAGGCAGATTCCGAACACCGGAATCCCGCGCTCCAGCACCTCCCGAATCATCGGCACGGCGTATTCGCCCGTGGCCGCCGGGTCGCCCGGGCCGTTGGAGAGAAACACGCCGTCCGGCTCGGCCGCCAGAACGTCGGAGGCATCCGATTCGGCCGGAAAGACTTCGCCCTTGCACCCCGCTGCGGCGAGGGAGCGGAGAATGTTGCGCTTGGCTCCGTAGTCCAGCACCGCGACCCGCCGGGGCGCCTCGACGCAGCCGAATCCGTCTCCCCAGGACCATCGGGCCTCGTCGCCGAAGGAACCCCCGTCCGTCCGGCTCACGTCGCGGGCGAGATCCGCGCCCTGGATGCCCCCGAAGGCGCGGGCCGCGCGGACCGCCTCGTCGACGTCGATCTTGCCCGCGCCGTTGTGGCAGAGGGCGGCGTGCGGCATGCCCCGCTCCCGGATTCGGCGCGTCAGACGCCGCGTGTCGATTCCCGCGATTCCGATCCTGCCGTGCCGCCGCAGCCAGTTGTCGAGGCTGCCCGCGCTTCGCCAATTCGACGGCTCGGTCGGAAACTCCCGAACCACCATGCCGGCCGCTCCCGGCTCGTCGGCCTCGTCGTCCTCCGGGTTGACGCCGACGTTGCCGATATGCGGAAAGGTGAACAGGACGATCTGTCCGGCATAGGAGGGATCGGTCATGATTTCCTGATAGCCGGTCATGGCGGTGTTGAAGCAGAGTTCGCCGACGGCCGTGCCTTCGGCGCCGAACCCCCGGCCGCGGAACACGGTGCCGTCGGCCAGCGCGAGGCACGCGGTGGATGGATGCATGTCGAGATCTCCGGGCAGGGCGCGACTTCGGCTGCCCGCACTGATATACTCCGGCCGCATCGTCGCGCAACTTTCCCCTCGGCGCCGGACTCCCCGAAATGCTGCTCGATCAGATCAACTCCGCCCTCAAGGACGCGGTCCGCAACAAGGACGTCGTGCGCCGCGGCGCATTGCGGCTCGTGCTGACCGCGGTCAAGGACCGGCAGATCCAGCTGCGCGGCGAAGAGGGTTCCGACGAACTGAACGACGCCGAAATCGCCGCCATCCTGCAGCGCATGATCAAGCAGCGCAGGGATTCCGCCGACGCCTACGAGAAGGGCGGCCGGGCCGAGCTGGCGGAGCGGGAGCGCCAGGAGATCGAAGTCGTCCGCGAGTTTCTGCCGACCCCGCTGACCGGGGAGGAGGTGGAAAAAGCGATTCGCGACGCGATCGAGGCGACCGGCGCCGAAGGCATACGCGACATGGGGCGGGTGGTCGCGGTCTTGAAGCGGACCTATCCCGGACGCATCGACGTCGCGCGCGCCAGCCCCGCCATCAAGGCAGCCCTGATCTGAGCGGACGCTCGCTGGCAGCGTCCCGATCGCCGGATCCCCTCCCATGCCGTCGCGCTCTGCCCGTTCCGATTCGCTCCCCCACGCCGCGCTGCCGCGCGGGTTCCGGGATCTCGAGGGAGGCCCGATCGCCCGCCGCCGGGACGCGGTGCGCCTGGTCGAGGACGTCTATCGACTGCACGGCTTCGTGCCGCTCGAGACGCCGGCGCTCGAACGCGCGGACGCCATCGGCGCGTTTCTGCCCGATTCCGATCGTCCGACGGCCGGCGTGTTCGGCCTTCGCGACGGCGACGGGGACGCGCTGGCGCTCCGCTACGACATGACGGCGCCGCTCGCCCGATTCGTCGCCGAGCGCCGGAAGACCCTTTCGCTTCCGTTTCGGCGCTACGCGATCGGTCCGGTCTGGCGGGACGAGAAGCCCGGGCCGGGCCGGTTCCGCGAGTTCTGGCAGTGCGACGCCGACACGGTAGGCGCCGGCGTGGGCGTCGCGGACGCGGAGATGTGCGCCACGCTGGCCGCAGTCCTCGAATCGCTCGGGATCGGACGGCAGGAATACGAAATCCGGCTCGGCAACCGGTTCCTGCTCGACGGCGTCCTCGACGCCTCGGGCCTCGGCGCGCCGGACTCGGAGGCGGACGACCCGGACGGCTCGATCGCCTCCGCGCGGCTCGCGGTATTTCGGGCCGTCGACAAGCTGGACCGGCTCGGACCGGAGGGTGTGGAGCAACTGCTCGGCGAGGGTCGGCAGGACGAATCGGGCGACTTCACCCGGGGTGCGGGGCTGGCTGCGGACCAGGCGTCCCGAGTCATGGCGTACGTACGGAGCGGCGACGAGAATCCGGACGCGACCCTGCGGGCCCTCCGCGAGGCGGTCGGCGGGTCCGAGCGCGGACGGCAGGGGATCGAGGAGCTGGAAGGGATTCTCGAACTGCTGGAATCCTTCCCCTGCGGCGCTTCCGTCGCGCGCCTGGACCCGACGGTCGTGCGCGGTCTCGCCTATTACACCGGGCCCGTGTTCGAAGCGGTGCTGACCTTCGAGGTGCGCGACGAGAAGGGCCGCCCGCGCCAGTTCGGCTCCGTCGCCGGCGGGGGGCGCTACGACGGGCTGATCCGCCGCTTCGGCGGAGACGACATTCCCGCAACCGGCGTTTCGCTCGGAGTCGACCGACTGATCGCGGCGCTGGAGGCCCGTTCCGGGCGGAGCGGGGAGGCGGCCGGGCCGGTCGTGGTGCTGGCGATGGGAGACGCCGGGGCGGCGCAGCGGGCGGCGGGCGAGCTTCGCGCCGCCGGCCTGGCGGCCGAAGCGTTTCCGTCCGTCGGCGGCATGCGCAAGCAGATGCGGTATGCCGACCGCCGGCGAAGTCCCGTGGCGGTCATCGAAGGCGACGACGAACGCGCTGCCGGGACGGTGCAGGTGAAGGACCTTCGCCTGGGATCGCTGCTCGCCTCCGGAATCCGCTCGCGCGAGAAATGGACCGAGCACCCGGCACAGGAGACGGTTCCGCGCAGCGAACTGGTTTCGGCGGTGCGGCGAATGCTGGATCGAGAGCTGCCGGACGCGCCCGACGCCGACTGATGGCGGATCGCTCCCAGGCGGAACTCCGGGATCTCGAGCGCATCCAGGAACGCGTGCTCGGCGCGCTGGGCGGCGCCGGCGCCGAACGGCTTCAGCCGGCCGTCCTGCAGCCGGCGGGCGAATTGCTGGAACGCTACGGCGAGGAGTTGCGCGGGCGCGCATGCGTCGTGAGCGACGCGCATGGCGGGGAGCTGTTTCTTCTCCCCGACTACACCGTGCCGATTTGCCGCATGCGCCGGGAGAAGGGCGGCCGGCCCGGACGCTTCGTCTATGCGGGGCCGGTGTTTCGACTGCCGGGAAGCGGCGACGGACGGATGCCGGTCGAGGAGCGGCAGGCCGGTCTGGAGGTGTTCGAGGCTGCGGGGTCGCCGGAGTCCGATTCGGACGTTCTCTCGCGGGCGATCGAGGCTGTGCGGAGCGTCGGCGGACGGCCGTCGGTCACCCTCGGGGACGCGGCCCTGGGTCCGGCGATCCTCGGCTCCTTCGAGATTTCCGAACGGCGGCGCAGCCGGCTCTTGCGCCGGCTCGGACACCCCGAACGGTTCCGGGCGCTCCTGCAGCGGTTCGTTCGCGCGGAGCGGGGCGGCGAACGTCGGGAAAGCCTCGAACCCTTCGCTCCGGCGGAAGGCGCGGCCGAAGCGCTGGAGGGGGTCCTCGCCGCGCGCGGCATCCCGCAGGTCGGCCGGCGAGGCTCCGGGGAGGTCGCGGCGCGGCTGGCCGAACTCGCGGCCGAGCGGGACGAGCCGCCGCTCCCGGCAGAGACGGCGGAACGGATCGATTCCCTGCTCAGCCTTCGCGGCAGCCTGTTTCCGACCCTGGATACCCTCGCGGACGCGGCTCGCGACTCCTCCGTCCTGTCCGGCGCCATGGCGCGCCTCGAGTCCCGTGCGCGCCGACTCGCCGAGGCGGGCTTCGGACCTGGGGACCTGGCGCTCGATCTCCGCCTCGGCGGCGACGTCGGCTATTACGACGGGATGGTCTTCGAGGTCCGGGTCGAGGGGCGGCTGGTCGCCAGCGGCGGCCGCTACGACCGGCTCGCGCGCGATTCGGGGCTCAGCCTCGCGGCGGTGGGAGCGGCGGTCTGGGTCGAACGGCTGCTCGGGGCGGGCGCCGGAGAAACGTAGGATGCCGAATCTCGTGCTCGCATATCCCTCCAAGGGACGGCTCCGTCCGCAAGCGGACGCGCGCCTGGCGGCCGCGGGAATGCCGGTGCGCTCGCTCGGCGGAGGCCGGAGCTACGCGTTCGGCCTCGAAGGGTTCGATTCGGTGCAGCTCCTGCTCGTCGAGGCGGCGCAGGTGCCGGGACTTCTGGCGCGCGGGGAGGCGCATGCCGGAATCACCGGACGGGATCTCGTGCACGAACGTCTGGTCGAGCCGGATACCGTCCTCGATCCTCCGCTGCCGCTCGGGTTCGGCGAGGCACGGATTGCGGTCGCGGTCCCGGAATGCTGGATCGACGTGGAGACGATGGCGGACCTGGACGACGTGGCCTTCGCGTTCCTTCGCACGCACGGTCGGCGGCTACGGGTCGCGACCGGCTTCCGGCGGCTCGCGGGCCGGTTTCTGACGACGCGATGCAGCGCTCCGTTCGAGCTGGTGCCGAGTCGGGGGCCGACCGAGGCGGCGCCCCTGGCGGGGCTATCGGAACTGGTCGTGGACGTCGTGGCGACCGGCGGGACGTTGCGGGCGAACCACCTGCGCATCCCGGAAGGCGGCGTGATCCTCGAATCCGAAGCCTGTCTCTGGACCGCAAGAGCGGCGCCCTGGACCCGGGCGTTGCGCAGTACGCTGTCCGCAATCTCCGAACGCTTGCGGGCGCCCGCCGGGTAGCGGGCCTTGCGGGTGGAGACGACGGTCGGGTACGGGGGGGACGATGGTTGCGGCAGGCGAGACGCGCGTCCGGCACGATGACCTGGACCGGTTCCTGAAGCGCGTCTTCGGCGCGCTCGGCATGTCGCCGGAAAACGCCGCGACCTGCGCGGCGGACCTGGTTCAGACCAGCTTGTGGGGGATCGACAGTCACGGAATCCTGCGCGTTCCGATCTATGCGGAGCGGCTGGCGCGCAAGGCGGTCGCGGCCAATCCCCGGATCGAGACCGTCGCCGCGCGGGACGCCTACGAGGTCGTGGACGGCGGCGCCGGAATGGGGTTTCTGGTCGGGCATCAGGCCATGGCCCGCGCGGTCGAGCTCGCCGCGGAGCGAGGCATCGGCGCCGTCGTCGTGCGGAACTCCAACCATTACGGCGCCGCGGCGCTCTACGTGAAGCAGGCGGTCGACTTGGGTCTGGCGGCGCTCTCGATGACCACCGCGCGGCCGAACCTGGTCGTGCCCGGAGGCTCGAAACCGATCGCCGGCAACAATCCGCTCGCCTTCGGCGCGCCGACGCGGCTCGGCTTTCCGCTCCTCCTCGACATCTCGATGTCGGTGGTGGCGGGGGGAAAGCTGCTCATGGCGGCGGAGAAGGGCGAACGCATCCCCCATGGCTGGGCGACCGACCGCTACGGCCGTCCGACGGACGACCCGACCGTCGGGTTCGAGGGCTTCCTCCTGCCGATCGGCGGACACAAGGGGTTCGGACTGTCGCTGATGGTCGACCTGCTCTGCGGCGTGCTCTCGGGAGGGGCGTTCCAGCACGGGATCGCGAGCATGTACGCGGAGCCGGACAAGCCCTCCGGCACATGTCACATGATGATCGCGATCGACCCGTGCGTCGTCCTCGAACGGGACGCGTTTCTGGATCGCATGGACAGCCTCTACGCGACCGTCAAGGCCTCGCCCATGTGGGACGACGCGGCGCGCATGCTGATCCCCGGCGAGGCGGAACACGAGCGGATGCTGGAGAGGCTGGAGGCGGGGATTCCGGTGCCTCCGCGACTGCGGGCGAAGCTGGACGACCTGGCCGATCGCCTGCGGTGCGAGCGGCTGGAGTTCGTCGGGGATTCGGTGCGCTGACCCGCGCGCCGGCGGGCTCCTGACGAGCGGGGCGAGGCGTCCGGACGGTCTCGCTGCCGGCGCCGCAAGTCCCGAGCTACGGGTGCGTCCCGTCGCCGCTCGTTGACAGGCGCGAGGGTTGGTCATACTGGATAGACGACGGGCAACGTTTCCACGATCTGGAGGAATGGACATGCTGAAACAATCGGCGATCGCGATTGCGGCGGTAGCGCTGGCGGCCGCTTCGGGCTTCGGCGTCGCGGCGCAGGTCAGCCCGGCCGCGCTCATCATCGCGCAGGGCGGACTGGGCGACGAATCCTGGAACGATACGGCCCATGCGGGATTCCTGTCGGGCCTCGAGGCGTCCGGCGTCGAGGGCCGCGTGATCGAATCGAAGGACGTGGTCGCGCAGGGCGAGGAGATCATGCGCCGTGCGGCCGACGCCGGGTTCGGGCTGGTCATCAGCCTGGAATGGGTGCACGGCGAACCGATGCAGGAGATCGCGACGGAGTATCCGGACGTCGGCTGGGTGATCATGAATCAGGTGCGCGAGGGCGACAACGTGGCCTCCGTGCTGTTCGGCGAGCATGAGGGCTCGTTTCTGGCCGGCGCGCTCGCGGCGCAGGTGACGACCGACACGTCCATCCCGGGGATCAATCCGGAACCGGTGATCGGCGTGATCGGCGGCGTGAAATCCGTCGGAATCGACAAGTTCCTCGTCGGGTTCATCCAGGGCGCGCATGCCGTCGACCCTGACGTCGACGTCAAGGTGGCCTACGCCAACGCCTTCGGCGATCCCGCCAAGGGGCAGCAGCTCGCCCAGGCCATGTTCGAGGAGGGCGCCGACATCGTCTACCAGGTCGCCGGCGGAACCGGCCTCGGAATCATCGAGGCGGCGCGGGCGGCGGGACGCTACGCGATCGGCGTCGATACCGACCAGGACGGACTTGCGCCGGGACACGTGCTGACCAGCATGATCAAGCGCGTGGACGTCGCGGTCGACGACATCGTCAAGCGCTACGGCGCCGGCGCCTTTCCGGGCGGCGAGACCCTGCCCTACGGGCTGGTCGAGAACGGCGTCGGCCTGTCGCCGATGAACCACACGCGGGACCTGATCCCGGCCGCCTATATCGAGCGGGTCGAAGCGCTGCGTGCGGACATCATCGCCGGCGACGTCGAGGTCTGGGACACGCTGACTTCGGGATATCCGGACTTCTTCGAGTAACCGCGAGGAAGCGCCGGAGGAAATGCAGGACCGCGATCCCGCTTCCCCGCAGCCGGAAATCGGCGTTCGAGGGGTTCGCAAGCGCTACGGGCCGGTCTGCGCTCTCGACGGCGTGTCGCTGGAGATCGCGTCCGGGCGGGTTCATGCCGTCGTCGGGGAGAACGGCGCCGGCAAGTCGACCCTGATGCGGGTTCTCCAGGGGCTGGAGCAACCGGACGAGGGATCGGTCCTCGTCCACGGCGCGCCCGTGCGGCTTCGGGACGCGCGCGACGCCGCGCGGCGCGGGATCGGCATGGTTCACCAGGAATTCATGCTGGTTCCCGGGCTCAGCCTGCTGGAGAACTTCGCCCTCGGCGCGGAACCCCTGCGGAGGGGGCGCCTCGCCCGCTGCCTGGTCGACTGGAAGCGCGCCCGCGCGGCGGGCGACCGACTCGCGCGGCAGGCCGGCGTTTCCGTCGACTGGTCGCTCCCGGCGTCGGAGGCGCCCGTTCATATCCGCCAGATCGTCGAGATCGCCCGGCTGCTGAGCCGCGGCGCCCGGACTGTCATCCTCGACGAGCCGACCTCCATTCTCGCGCCGCGCCAGGTCGAGGACCTGTTCGGCATCCTGCGGGACCTCAAGCGCGACGGCGCGACGATCGTCTTCATCTCCCACAAGCTCCGGGAGGTCATGGCGATCGCGGACGTCGTCACCGTAATGCGGAAGGGCCGGGTGGTCGCGACCCGCGCCGCTTCCCAAACCGACCCGGAGGAACTGGCGGAATTGATGGTGGGCGAGAGCCTGGAGCCCGCGCCGGGCGTCCGCTGTCGGGTCCAGGGCGGCGAGCCGATTCTCGCGGTCCGAAACCTCGCGGCGCGCGACCGCCGGGGCGTCCCGAGACTCCGCGGGGTGGACCTGGACCTGCGGCAGGGCGAGATCCACGGCATCGCCGGGGTGTCTGGAAACGGGCAGGACGAACTGGTCGAATGCCTCGCCGGGCTGAGGGTTCCGACCGGCGGCTCGATCCGGATCGGCGCCGCCGAGGTTGCGGGCCGCGGCAACCGCCGGATGCGGGCGGCCGGGATCGCCTACGTCAGCCCGGACCGCACCCAGGAGGGCCTGTGTCTCGACGCCCCGATCGAGCATAACAGCGTCGCCGGGGCGCACCGAAGCGCGCGGTTCAGCCGGCGCGGATGGCTGCGCCTCGGCCGGATTCGGCAGGCGGCGCGAGACCGGCTGCGAAGTCTCGAGGTCGTCTACGGCAGCGTCCGCGATCCGGCGCGCAGCCTGTCGGGAGGCAACCAGCAGCGGCTGGTCTTCGCGCGGGAGATGGCCGGCGATCCGGCCGCGATGATCGTCTCGCAACCGACGCGCGGCGTGGACGTCAAGGGAATCGCCGCCGTTCACCAGCTCCTGCGCGACTACCGGGAGCGCGGCGGAGCGGTGTTGCTCGTCTCGGAGGAGCTGGACGAGCTGATTGCGCTGGCGGACCGGATCTCGGTGGTCGCCGACGGACGCGTCGTGGACTGCGTCCCCGGCGACCGGGCGAGTCTGGAGATTCTCGGCCGGCTGATGCTGTCGCAATCGCCGGGCGCCCAGGCGGGCGCCGAACCGGCCGGACGGGCGGAGAGCCTTCGTGGAACGGCTGCCTGAACAGATTCTTCGGGTCTCGTTTCCGTTTGCGGTCGCCATGGCGGTCGGCGCGATCGTGTTGATCGTCGTCGGGCGAAATCCGATCGAGATCTACGCATTGATGGCCTACGAGGCGTTCGGCAACGAGCGCAGGATCGCGGCCACGCTGGCGTCGTCGACGCCGCTCCTGTTCACCGGCGTGGCGACCGCGATCAGCTTCCGGACCGGGGTGTTCAACGTCGGCGTCGAGGGCGCGCTGGTGCTCGGCGGCCTGACGGCAGCCTTCGTCGGCTTCGCCGCTCCGGCGATTCTGGGTCCGACGCTCGCTCCGCTCGCGCTCGTCTCGGCGGCTGCCGTGGGCGCCTTCTGGCTCTGGGTGCCGGGCATCCTGCGGGCGCGCTGGGAAGTGGACGAAGTCGTCTCGACCCTGATGCTGAACTTCGTGGCGCTCGGGTTCGCCGGCTACATGGCCAACGGGCCGCTTCTGTCGGAGAAGGCCGGCAACAACACGACCCCGCTGATCCGCGAGGCGGCGGAACTGGCCCGGCTGGCGCCGCCCTCCTCGCTGCATTCGGGGTTCTTGATCGGGCTCGCGGTCGTCGCCGGATACTGGCTCTGGTGTCGCTACGCCGCGACCGCGTTCGAATCGCGCCTGATCGGCCTGAACCCCCGCTTCGCGCGGGGCGTCGGCGTGTCGGTGCCGTCGGTGATCGTCGCGGTCATGGCGATCTCGGGGGCCGTCGGAGGGCTCGGCGGGGGCGTGCACGCGCTCGGTCTGATCCACCGCTACACGGAAGGGTTCTCGCCCGGCTACGGGTTCACCGGCATGGCCGTGGCGCTGCTCGGGCGGAACTCCGCCGTCGGCGTGCTGATCGGCGCGATCCTGTTCGGGGCGCTCGCCTCGGCGGGGACGACCATCCAGCTCTTCTCGGACATCCCGCTGGATCTGGTGAACCTGCTCGAAGGTACGGTGATGATCTTCGCGGTGGTGGAGATCGGCCGCATCGTCCTGAGGCGGCGGAGGGCGTCCCGTGCTGCTTGACCAGGTGCTCGCGTCGTCGATGATCCTCTGTACGCCCATCCTGCTGGCCGCCGTCGGCGGCCTGGTGAACCGCGAGGGCGGAATCGTCAATATCGGCCTCGAGGCGAAGATGCTGGCCGGAGCGCTCGCGGCGGTGATCGTGTCCGCCGCGGCCGGTTCGTGGCTGGCCGGCGTTCTGGCCGGCGGAATCTTCGGCGGCGCGATCGGGCTCCTGTTCTCGCTGGCGGTCACGCGGCTGCGCGCGGACATGATCGTCGCCGGGCTGGGGCTGAACGTGTTCGTTCTCGGCGCGATCGGCTTCTTCAACGCCTGGGAATACGGCACCAGCGGCACGGTCCGGATCCCGGGAACCGAACTCCTGCCCCGGATCGACATTCCTCTGGTTGAGGACGTTCCGGTGCTGGGCGCGCTGGTCTCGGGCCTCGACCCGCTCACCTGGTTCGCCTGGGCGAGCGTACTGGCGCTGCCGGTGCTGCTCTACCAGACGCCTCTCGGCCTGCGCATCCGCGCGGTCGGCAGCGCCGAGGTCGTCGCCCGGTCGCTGGGCGTGCGGGCCCTGGCCGTCCGCGACGCCACGACGGTGTTCGCCGGCTTCTATTCCGGCCTCGCCGGCGCCCATCTGGCGCTGGCGACCATCGGGCTGTTCAACGACGGCTTGACGGCCGGGCGCGGGTTCATCGCCCTCGCGGCGTTCTATTTCGGGCGCGACCGTCCCTGGCCGACCGCGTTCGTCTGCCTGTTCTTCGGCTTCCTCGACGCGGCGCAGATCCGTCTGCAGACCCAGGGCCTGCCGCCGAAGCTGATCGAGACGGTACCCTATCTGATGGTGCTGGTCGCGCTCTGCATCGCAGGGATTCGCGCGAGCCGGGAGCGGAGGTCGAGCCCATGAATTCCGCGCTTCTGGTCGTCGACATGCAGAACTCGTTCCTGCACCCGAAGGGAGAGCACTATTTTGCGCCGCCGGAGGGGTTGCTCGACAACGTCCGCCGCCTGATCGCACGGGCGCGCGAATCCGGGACTCTCGTCGTGCACACGGCGGACCGGCACCGGAACGGCTTTCTCGATTACGAGCAGCGTCGGCTGCCGCCCCACTGCATGGAAGGCGGATTCGACGCCCGGTACTTCGAGGGGTTCGGACCGGGGGAAAGCGGTCGGGAGATCGAGATCGTCAAGCGGCGCTACAGCGCCTTCTTCGCCACGGATCTCGCGTTGTTTCTGGCCGAGCAGTCGATCGGTCGGGTAGTGATCTGCGGCGTGAAGACCAACGTCTGCGTCCGGGCCACGGCACAGGACGCCTTCGCGCACGGTCTCGAAGTGTGCGTCGTCCGAGACGCAACCGGCTCGAACCGGGAGGCCCTGGCGAGGGCGTCGCTGGAAGACGTCGACCGCTACATGGGCCGCGTGATCGAAACGTCGGAAGCCCTGGAGATCCTCGCGTGCCGAGAGTAGCGGTAACGGGCTACGCTAGCCTCGACTACCCGGTGGCGCTGAAGGGCGGGATCGCCGGGGACCGAACCTCGCGCATCCTGTACCGCGATCCGTCCGCCTGGCCTCGTCCGGGGGGGTGTCCGACCTACGTGGCGTTCGCCGTCGCCGGGCTCGGCCAGTCCGTGGCGCCCGTGACCTGGATCGGAGAGGACGCCGCCGGCGACGCGTATCTGGCGAGCCTCGCGGCGCGAGGAATCGACGCCGGCGCCGTCATGCGCGTCGCGGGCGGCCGGTCGCCGGTCGCGATCCTGGCCTACCAGTCGGACGGCGCCTGCGCGTGCCTGTTCGATCCGGCGCTCGCCGGAAGGGAAACGCTGGGCGACGCCCAGCGGACCGCCCTGACCGGCGCCAGCCATGTCTGCGTCACCGTGGGTCCGCCGCAGCTGATCGGGGAAATTCTGGCCTGCTGCAGCGCCGAAGCGCGGCTCTACTGGGTGCTCAAGAACGATTCGGAGTGTTTTACGCCACGATCCTGCGCGGCGCTTTCGGCCCGGGCGGACGTGATCTTCGCAAGTCGCGCCGAACGGGACATGATCGCGTCGGCGCGGCCGGAGGCGACCGTCGTCGAGACGGAGCGGGCCGGCGTTCGCGTGTCCCGGGGCGGCACCTGCGGTCGGATCGACGTCGAGGCTCTGCCGGTGCGCGACGCCACCGGGGCCGGCGACAGTCTCGCCGGGGGATTCGTCGCGGCGGAGATGGCCGGCGAGAGCGACCCGCTGGAAGCGGCGCGGATCGGGGCGGATTGTGCCCGCCGCCTGCTGGAGGAGAGGCTGGAGAGGGAATCGTGAAGCGCGCCTGGTATCTCGGTCACGCGAGGGAGGAGGTCGGCGACCGGGCGATTCTGGTCGGAGATCCCGCTCGGGTGGACCGCCTGGCGGCGCTCCTGGACGAGCCCCGGCTCCTGCCGGTGTCGCGGGGATTGCGGACCGCGACCGGCGGGTACGGAGGCCGCTCCGTCTCCGTCGTCGCCTTCGGCATGGGCGCGCCGATCGCAACGATCGTCCTGCACGAACTCGCCGATCTCGGGGTCTCGACGTTCTTGCGCATCGGAACGGCGATGCACTTCGCTCCGGCGCGGGCGGGGGACCTGATCGTGAGCGAGGCGGGAATCGGCTTCGAGGGCACGTCGCCTTCCTACCGGGCGGAAGGCGGGCCGTTCGGCGCGGACGCCAGGCTCGTCGCCGCGATGCGCTCCGTCGCGCGGTGCGCCGGGCTCACGGCCGCGGCCGGGACGTTCGCGTCCTTCGACGCGTTTTACCGGGACATGTTCGGGATCGACGCCGAAGGCCGCGAGAGAGCCGGGGCCAACCGGCGCATGCTCCGGGAGCGGGGCGTAATCGCGGTCGACATGGAGACCTCCGCCCTTCTCGCCGCGGCCGGTGCGCTCGGCGTCGCCTTCGCCAGCCTGTGTCTCGGCACGGTCGACGCGATCTCGCAGGAGAAACTGGCGACGGACAAGCTGGCGGAAGGCGAGGCGGGGATGTTTCGGGTGGCGCTGGACGGTCTTGCGCGTCTCGACGGCGGGACGGCGCCGCAGGGCGCGGTGCGCTCCGCTTCCGGGAAGCCGCCGCGGGCAGGGTAGAGCGTGGCGGCCGGGAGACGCCGCCCTGTCCGTTCGCCCGCTGCGTCGACGGCGTTCGCAAGCGTCTCGAGAGGATCGCCTATGCCCGGGTTTATCGCCGGAGGGGGCCAAGTATCGCACGGGTTGGGGAACCTGTGCAGCATGCGGAATCGTTCCGTTCGGAGTCCTTGCGAACGGAACCCATTGTGGCCTGTTTGGACCGAATCCGAGGGCGCCCGGAGTACGGTTTTCCGTCGTCAGTAGCAATCGCCGGGCGGGTTGTGATCTCCGTGTCTGCCGGAACCGGTTCGGCAGGTCGGCCTTCCGCTCTTCCACGAGGGAAACTCGGTTGAAGGACCCGACGATGACCTCGGCGGTCGCTTTCTCGCCGATCTGCCAGATCCGTTCGACTCTCTTGCGATTCCGCGTGCGGCCTGCGCCGAAGAGAGCCAGGTCCCGTAAACGCCTCTTCAGATGGGTTCCCTTGCCGACATACGGGAAGTCGGTCGAATTGCCGATCCTGAGAACGCCGTCTCACCTGTGCTGCAGAGCTTCGACGGAAGCGGTCCTGGCATGTTTCGCATCGCCCGCATCGGCGCGAAGGGTCGGGCGTTCGCCGCCCGGAAGGTGCACGACATCGACGCTTGGGGTCTCGGGAACGTCGATCCAGGACACCGCCGTCGGACGGGCGACCCGCCTCGGCAGTCTTGCGAGGGCCAAGGTCGCGCTCTCCTGCCGGGTTCTGCCGGATATCGGATGCGTTCATCGTAGGCCTGCTCGCCTTCGGGATTTTCTTCGGACGGTGCCGCGCCTAACCGGATCGGCTAGACGGTCGTTCTGCCGCGGAGAGCGGACGGTACCCAGTCACGGTATCTTCGACGAGGCCGGACGCAGTCGCATGTGGGCCGCCAAGCAGTGGGAGCGTCGACGGTTTCGCGGGTGCCCGGAACTCGCACTTCTTCGTGGGAACGATGGTGCGTCGGTCGATTCGGTGCGCCATGCACCAGTGACATGTGCAGGCCGGATGCAGTTAGGCGCCGGCACATATCAGTCCTGTTCGACGGAACTACGGAACTACGGAACGACGGAAGGCGTCATATTCCCTGCGAAGCCATGTGCCACGTCGAAAGCCGGCGAGGGCATCCGTATGTTAGGCTAAATCAAAATTGAATATTGATTTGGCATCGAATCATGTGTATCCTCTCCAACATGATTGATCGTGACCTAACCCCGAAGTTGACGCATGCGGCACGGACGTGGCCGGCCGTCACGTTGACCGGGCCCCGGCAGAGCGGCAAGACGACCCTCTGTCGTAAGACGTTCGCAGACCACCCGTATGCGTCGCTGGAAGTCCCGGATACGCGGGCTTTCGCGACCGAAGACCCTCGGGCCTTTCTCGGCCAGTTCCCGCGGGGCGCCGTTCTCGACGAGATTCAGCGCGTACCAGACCTGCTCTCGTACCTCCAGGGCATAATCGACGACGATCCCGCGCCGGGCCGTTGGATACTGACCGGATCTCATAATCTTGCCTTGCTCGAGTCGGTCAGCCAGTCGCTGGCCGGACGAACGGCCGTGTACAATCTTTTTCCGCTGACGCGTGGAGAGGTCTTGCGCTTCCCGCAATACCCAGAAACGCTGGAAGAAACCCTCTTCACCGGTTCATACCCAAGGATTTTCGACAGCGAGCTCAATGCGGCGGACTGGCTCCGATCCTATGTCGCAACGTATGTCGAACGCGACGTGCGATTGATCCGAAACATCGGAGATCTCTCGACTTTTCAACGCTTTGTGGCCCTTTGCGCAGGGAGGACGGCGCAGTTGGTCAACTACGCGTCGCTTGCCGGGGATTGCGGTATCTCGCAGCCGACAGCGAAGTCCTGGCTCGGAATTCTCGAAGCAGGCTTCCTCGTCTTCCGCTTGCCGGCGTACCGCTCGAACCTTCGCAAGCGGCTCGTCAAGATGCCGAAGCTGCACTTCTACGATACCGGTCTGGTGTGCTTTCTCCTCGGGATCCGAACACCGGAGCAACTCCTGACGCATCCGCTTCGCGGCGCGGTATTCGAGACTTGGGTGGTGTCGGAGATCGTCAAGCGCAATGCCAACGGCGGCCTGGCGATGGATCTGTCCTTCTATCGGGACAGGAACGGGGCGGAGGTCGACCTCGTCGTCGAACGCCAGCCTGGGCCGGTACTGGTCGAGGTCAAGTCCAGCCACACCGCGTCGCCGCGCTTGCTCGACGGTGCGAAACGCGTCCGAGGTCACTTCTCCTCGACGACGGGTTCCTTCCCGGCAGTTGCGGTCCACGGCGGCGACTCAAACAAGCGCCTCGGCGCCGACAACCTGGTTTCCTGGCAAGAACTGCACCGACACGATTGGGAGCAGATCGACGGCGTTATCACCGTTCGCGCTGCAGGTCGGCCAGTCGCCGGCGCAGACGTTCTTGCATTGTTTCCCAACACGACATGGAAGGCGGGTACGACCGACGCAAACGGAACCGCCTCGCTGGTTCTGCATTCCGCTCGACACCCGATGACCGTCTATGTGGCGGCCGCAGGGTACGCCGCACATCGGACACGGAGCTGGATACCGAGCGGCGGCCCGCTAGATGTCGAGTTGGATCAACTGCCCGACGGTGGAGCGGCCGTCTTTCAGAAGGGGACTGGACACCTGCCTATCTTGCAGGGTCGGCTGAATCCCATCTTGGACCCGAACGGTCACCCGATTCTATATGCGGATAACATCGCCATCGACGGGGGGACCAAACCGCAGCCTGCATCGTTTACCTTTGGGAGCGACCTGCATCTCGCGGATTCGGACGGGCAAGAGGCGCACGTACGTGTCGTCGACATGGTCGGCAGGGCGGCACTGTTGGAGTATCGCCGAGGATAGCAGGTGCGCCATCAACACTTGTGGACAATTGGAACTCTTGGAGGATGACCGAACATTCCTTGGGAAGCGAATCACAGTCAATTCGGTTCCACGGCCTTCCCGAGATTCGCCAGAGTCCGACGACAACGAGCGCCCCGCAAGCCTGGGGCAGAGTAGTCGTCGAATCTCGAGCAGCGTTGACGCCCGCTTACGACGCCGTCTTCCCCCGCTCCACCATGGTCGCCAGCACCTCGTCGGCGTCGCGGCGCCACCAGTCCAGCGACGAGAATATCTCGACCTCGTTGAGGCCGGCGAACCCCGCAGCCTCGACCATGGCGCGGATCCCGGGAATGTCGATCACGCCGTCTCCCATCATGCCGCGGTCGGTCAGGAGGTCCCGGGTCGGCACGAGCCAGTCGCAGATGTGGAACGCGAGAAGACGCTCCTTCCCGGCCCGCTCGATCTGCCGGGCCAGCTCCGGATCCCACCAGACGTGATAGACGTCCACCGCGACTCCGATGCCGTCCCCGATCCGGTCGCAAAGATCGAGCGCCTGGGCGAGCGTGTTCACGCAGGCCCGGTCCGCGGCGTACATCGGATGCAGCGGCTCGATGGCGACCGGGACGCCGACGCCGCGCGCGTAGTCGACCGTTTGCGCCAGCCCGTCGGCGACCAGGCTACGGGCCAGATCGAGATCGCGGCTGCCGTCGGGCAGGCCGCCCACGACCATCACGAGGCAGGCGGCGCCGATCTCCGCGGCCTCGTCGACCGCCCTCCGATTGTCGTCGACGACCTCGTCGCCGAGCGTCCCCGTCGCCGTGAACCATCCTCCGCGGCACAGGCCGGACACCGCAAGACCGGCATCCCGGATCATGCGCGCGCCTTCCCTGACGCCGGCTTCCTGCAGCTTGTCGCGCCACGGCGCGATTCCGGCGATGCCGTGCCGCAGGCAGCCGTCCACGCATTGGCGCAGGTTCCACTGCTCGCGAACGGTGGCCGTGTTCAGCGACAACTCGTGTGCGTCGGGCATCTCACACCTCCACGCCGCGGGACTCGAATACCGTGCGGGCCCGCGCTGCGGCGCGCTCCGCGTCGACGACGAGGTCTGCCTCCGCGGCGAGCCGGACGATCTCGGCGAGATGCAGCGTCGAGCGCGCGCTCTCCTGTCCGCCGACCATGGTGAAGTGGTCCTGGTGGCCGTTCAGATACGCCATGAACACCACGCCCGTCTTGTAGAAGCGCGTCGGCGCGCGAAACACGTGTCGCGAGAGCGGCACGGTGGGATCGAAGGCGGCGCGGTAGGCGGCGCGGTCGCCGGAAGCGAGCGCGTTCAGCGCCCGGCAGGCGGCGCCGGCGATGGGATCGAAAATCCCGAGGAGCGCGTCCGAATACCCCTTCTCGTCGCCCTCGATGAGGTCGGGATAGTTGAAGTCGTCGCCGGAATACATGCGCACGCCTTCCGGCAGGCGTCGGCGCATCACGACTTCCTTCTCCGCGTCCAGCAGCGAGATCTTGATCCCGTCCACCTTGTCCGCGTTGTCGCGAACGATCTGCAGGCAGGTCTCCATGGCGGCCATGGGGTCGCTCGATCCCCAGTAGCCTTCGAGCGCCGGATCGAACATGGCGCCGAGCCAGTGCAGGATCGCGGGCCGGTCGAGCCCGCCGAGAACGCGCCCGTAGGCCGCGGCGTAGTCGTCCGGCCCCCGCGCGGCCCGCGCGAGCGCCCGCGACGCCATCAGGATGACGGGCGAACCCGCCGCCTCGACCGCCTCGCACTGCATTTCGTAGGCGGCGACGACGTCCTCGAGCGTGACCTCGGGGCCGGGCGCGATATGGTCGGTTCCGGCTCCCGAAGCGATGCGATGGCCGCCGGCCCGGGCCGCTTCCGTGGCGCGCCGGATCAGTTCGAGCGAGGTGGGCCAGTCGAGCCCCATGCCGCGCTGCGCGGTGTCCATCGACTCCGCCACGCCGAGCCCCAGCGACCAGAGATACTCGCGATAGGCCAGCGTCGCGTCCCAGTCGATCGCGGCGTCGAGCCACGGGTCCGCGTCGGCGAACGGATCCGCCACGACGTGCACGGCCGCGAACGCGACGCGGTTCCAGTCCCGTCCGGGCTCGGGCGCCGACGCGTCGTGCAGGACGACGCGGTTTCTTCCGCCGCCGGGGGCGGGCAGGTCGAGCGTTCCGGGCATCGTTCAGATCTCCAACTCGGGCACGTCGAGCCAGCGCCGCTCCTTCCAGCTCCGGATTCCGAGTTCGGCGAGCTGGACGCCCTTGGCTCCCTCTTCCAGCGTGTAGCGCCAGGGCGCATCCTCGGCAACGTGGCGCAGGAACCCCTCCCACTGCACCTTGAATCCGTTGTCGAACTCCGTGTTGTCGGGAACCTCTTCCCAGGCTTCGCGAAACGCGAGGGTCTGCGGCCGGTCGGGGTTCCAGACCGGCTTCGGCGTGTTCATCCGGTGCTGGGTGACGCAGGAATGCAGGCCGGCGACGGCCGAGCCGTGGGTTCCGTCCACCTGAAAGGTCACCAGATCGTCGCGATGCACGCGCACGCACCAGCTCGAATTGATCTGGGCGACGATGCCGCCTTCGAGCTCGAAGGTCGCGTATGCCGCGTCGTCGGCCGTCGCCCGATACGGCTTGCCCTCCTCGTCCCGGCGTTCGGGGACGTGGGTCGCGCCGAGGCAGCTGACCGCCCGGACCGGGGCGACGACGTTGTCGAGCACGTACCGCCAGTGGCAGAGCATGTCGAAGATGATGCCGCCGCCGTCCTCGGCGCGGTAGTTCCAGCTCGGCCGCTGCGCGGGCAGGACGTCGCCCTCGAAGACCCAGTAGCCGAACTCGCCCCGCACGGAGAGGATGCGGCCGAAATACCCGGCGTCCCGGAGGCGGCGGAGCTTGATCAGGCCGGGCAAGTCCAGCTTGTCGTGCACGATTCCGTTCTTGACGCCGCTCCGCTTGGCGATTCCCGCGATTTCGACCGCCTCCGCCAGTCCGGCCGAGACCGGCTTCTCGCAATAGACGTGCTTTCCGGCCTCGATCGCCTTGCGCAGGAGCGCCGGGCGCAATTGGGTCGAGGCGGCGTCGAAGAACAGGACGTCGTCGGGGTCGGCGAGCGCGGCGTCGAGATCGGTCGTGTAGCGCTCGATCCCGTGGGCGCGGGCCAGGGCCTCGATCTTGTCGGCGTTGCGCCCCACCAGGATCGGGTCGGGGACCAGTCGGTCGCCGTTCGAGAGCCGCACGCCGCCCTGGTCCCGGATGGCGAGAACGGAGCGGATCAGGTGCTGGTTCGTGCCCATCCGTCCGGTCACGCCGTGCATGACGATGCCGATGCGGGTTTGCCTCATTGCGGAGTCTCCTCAGTCGTTCCGATGGGTTGCAGGGCGGCGAAGTCGGGACCGGGGTCCGATCCGAAGCCCGGCGAGAAGAGCGAATCCAGCGCCACGACGCCGTCGGCGATCCGAAGCTTCGGATGCGCTGCGGTCCCGCAATACAGGTCTGGATGCGCGTTCAGGTAGGCTCTGCGTTCCGCCTCGGGCGCCCCCTGAAACCCGCCGGCGAAGTGATGCCCGTTCCGCTCCGCATGCGTCGCCCCGACGGTGGCGGCGACCAGCGTGTCCTGCTGCCACGACAGACCCGGCTGGCAGGTTAGATCCTCGGCCGACAGGACGACGCGCCGCCCCAGGCTTGCGGCATGCGCCACGCGCGCGGCGTTCAGGAGGCCGCGGAGGACCCCCTTGCAACTCTTCACCGACACGCCGTTCCAGCCCGCGTCCAGCGCGCGCGGCAAGGCGTCGTCCGCGTCGTCGCTCTCGTCGATGACCAGCGGGAAGCCGAAGTCGTCCAGGCGGGGCGGGGCGAGCGCCTCCTCGCGGGCGAAGGGCTGCTCGATATAGAGGACGGCCCGGCGCAACCGCGCGAGACCGTCGCGTTCGGCGAGCCGGCGGACGAGCTCCGCCAGGCCGTCGCGGTCGTATTGCTCGTTGGCGTCGAGGGTGACCTGGAGCGCTTCGACGCGGTCGAGCCGGGCGGCGACGGCCGAGAGCCGGTCGAGGTCGGCGGCGACGTCGCCCTTGAGCTTGATCTTGAAGGCCTGCACGCCGTCTCGCGCGATCGCCTCCTCGAGCGCCACCGGCCGTCCGTCCGGCGGCCGGTCGGCGACGTCGCGGGCGTCGAGCGGGGAGTCGTGGCCGACCGTGTGGCGGATCCGGATCCGCTTCTGCGGCTCGATACGCGCGAGAGCATCCGCGACCGCACCTGCCGGGATGTCGTTCGGCGCGTCTTCCGCCAGTCCGAACGCGTCCCGACGCGCGGCGTCGGAAAACGCGAGCTTCAGGTCCCGACAGACGGCGTCGAGCAAGGCCATTTCGACGAGCGCCGGACCGAAGCCCGCGGCGAGGCGCGGCAGGTCCTTCGGCGCGTCCGCCTCGACTGCCGAGCGCAGGTCGCGCGAGACGCTGCGCGCAGTCCCCGCGAGTCCCGGCGCCAGGCGCATGGCGGCGAGAACCGTCCTGCGGAGGTCGTCGACCGTGTCCTCGTTGGTCCTCTCCGGTCGCTTGTCGAACCATCGCGGCACCATCAGCTGCGCGGCGACGCCGGTCGAGACGCCGCTCGGCCCCTCTACGGTGACGCGGAGATAGGCTTCCGCCGTCCCGGTCACCCTCGTGTCGCCGAAGCGGAACGGCAGGGCGAGTCGCACGGCGCGCTCGCCCGCCTCGACCCGCTCGATCGCGTAGCGCGGGGCGTTCACCCTGCCGCGCTCCAGGCGGCGCGCATCGTGGCGGCGCCGACCGCGGCGGTCACGGTGCCGTTGACGAGGGTCCGGAACGGCTCCACCGCCACCGGCCGGCTCCAGCCGACCTCGCGAAGCGCGCGGGCAATATCCGCAAAGGGATCGTCGCCCATGCCGGGAGCGCCCCGGTTCGAATCGTTGACCTGGATATGGGCGAGTTCGCCGCGCGGCGCGTGCTTGCGGATCAGGTCGGCCACGGGCAAGGCTTCCGCCTGGCCGGCCGCGCAGGTGTCGAGCATCGTGCGAAACGCGGGCGAGTCCACCTGCCGGACCAGCCGAAGCGCTTCCTCGACGGTGTTGACGAAGGGGGTTTCCGCCGGCGAGAGCGGTTCGATGCAATAGGTCAGGCCGGCGTCCTCGGCAGCCTGGGCGACGGGGGCGAGAACCTCGGCGACATGGTCGACCGTCCGGGCGGGATCCGCTCCTTCGGGCAGCTGGCGGGAGCTCGGCGAGCCGTGCACCAGGATCTCCGCGCCGAGGGTTTCCGCGATTCGAACCAGCCGGACCAGGACTTCCGCGGCCCTTGCGGACGAGGACGGGTCGGTCACGGAAAGATCCGGATAGGGGGCCAGGAGCCAGTGCAGGCCGGTCACGCGAAGACCCTGGTTCTCGACCGCCAGGCGGATCGCGCGCCACCGGTCATCCGGCACCTCGTGCGGCACGGGATCCACGGTGCCCGGCGCCAGTTCGATCCCCATGTAGCCGAGTTCCGCCGCGATGCGGCATTGTTCGGGAAGCGTCAATCCGTCCTCCGCCAGGAGTTCGTTGCAAAGACTGAGCTGGATCATGGTTGCCCCTCGCCCCGGACGGGTCGGCTACGGTTGCCGGGTCGCACCGGCCGGTGCGCCAGTGCGCGCATGATACGCGGGTCCGTCGGCGGTTCGGGCCCGTACGAAAGATTCGATCGTCACGTCTGCCGCTCTCCGGTTGCGCCGATTCGATCGAGGAGCCTCCGCAGCCGCCGGCCTGCCCAGCGGCGCACCGGCGCGACGCCGAGCAGGATCGAGATCAGGATCAGCGCGGCGAACGCGGCCGAGACCGGTCGGGCGAAGAAGGGCTCCAGGCTGCCGTCGGAGAGGGTGAGGCCCCGGCGCAGGCTCTTGTCGAGCAACGCCCCGAGAATGATCCCGAGCACCAGCGGCGCCATGGGATAGTTCATCTGCCTGAGCACGAATCCGACCAGTCCGAAGACGGTCATGACGAGGATTTCGAAGGGTCGCTGCGTCAGGGCGTAGGGTCCGATGACGCACAGGGCGAAGACCAGCGGCATCAGATATTCCCGCGGCACGCGCAGGATCAGCACGAAGGCCCGGGTCAGCGCCAGTCCGAGGGCCAGGATCGCGATCGTGGCCAGGAACAGCATGGCCGCGACCGAATAGATGAAGTCCGGTTGTTCGAACATGATCATCGGGCCGGGGCGGATTCCGTGGATGAAGAGCGCCGCGATCAGTACCGCGGCGGGTGCGGATCCCGGCACCGCCAGCGTGAGAGCCGGGATGAGCGCGCCGGGCACGACGGCGCTGTTGCCGGTCTCTGCAGCGACGAGGCCTTCGGTCGAGCCCTTGCCGAACCGGTCCCGCTCCCGCGATACGCGACGCGCGGCGGCGTAGGAGGCCCAGGCGCCGATGTCCTCGCCGACGCCGGGGATGATTCCGACCAACGTGCCGATGACGCCGGAGCGCCCGATGGTGAACTTGTACCGGCGCAGGTCGGCGAGGCGCGGCAGGATGCGGTCGCCGGTCGTCGTGGAGAAGGCGAGCCGGCCTTTCGCGCGCCACATCACGGTCAGGACTTCGGCGAAGCCGAAGGCGCCCACCATGGCCGGTATGAGCCCGATCCCGCCGTTGAGCTGGTCGTAGCCGAGGTTGAATCGGACGTGCGCGTGGATGCCTTCGGATCCGATCATCGCGACCATCAGGCCGAGCAGGCCGGCGATGTATCCCTTCAGCGGACGGGTTCCGCCGGTCAGCTGGCCGGAGATGACGATCCCGAACACGGTGAGCCAGAAGAACTCGAAAGATCCGAAGTTCAGCGCCGCTTCGGCCAGCGGAGGAGCGAGCAGGACGAGGAGCAGGATGCCGACGATCGTGCCGAGGGCGGAGCCGGCGGTGGCGAGCGCCATCGCGTAGGAAGCGCGTCCCTGTTGCGCCAGGGGATAGCCGTCGAGCGAGGTCGCCGCGCTCGCCGGCGTGCCGGGGATGTTGAGCAGGATGGCGCTCCGCGACCCGCCGTAGATGGCGCCCACGTACATGCAGATCAGGACGAGGATCGCGGCGTCGCTGTCGAGCGTGTAGGTGAGCGTCGTCAGAAGCGCGACGCCCATGGTCGCGGTGAGCCCCGGAAGCGATCCGACCAGGATCCCGAGCAGCGTCGCCCAGAACACGTGAAACAGCATCGTCGGCGCGAGCAGCGGCCCGAAGGCGCCGATCAGGGCGGCGAGCGGCTCCATTACGGCAGGCGGACCAGGAATCCGTAGCGGAAGAGCGCGGCGACCGAAACGGCGCAGACCGCGGCGTATGCGGCCGCCAGGACCAATTGGCGGATTCGCCGGCTCCAGGGGGCGGACGGCGCCCAGGTGAAATGCGCGACGAAGACCAGGATGTAGATCGCGGTCGCGAGGGCGAACGGCATGTTTCCGACGAGGAGCAGCGCGTAGACCGTGCTGTAGACGGCGGTGAACAGGAGATCGCGCCAATTCGAGAACCGGGCGACGCCGTCTTCCGGTGCCGCTCTCTCGTCGTTCCGGGTTCTCGCCCCGGCGTAGAGAAGCGCCGCGCAGAGCGCGAGCGCGCCGCCGAGGATCATCGGCACGAGGCCGGGGATGCTGGCGGGGTGGATCTGGCGGATCTCGAGGCGGTCCATGCGGAAGCCGCCGACGAGCATGGCGATACCGAGCGCGAGGAAGACCAGCGCCGCGATCCTGTCAGCGCGGGGTCCGCTCCAATTCATCGCGCGTTCGGTGCCGCGTTCGGATCGCCGATGCCCAGGCGTGCGGCGCCCGGCCCCGAGCGAGGCCGGGCGCCGACGGGCTCATTCTTCCGGACAGTCGATTCCGATCTCGGACGGGTGCATCACGGCCTCGCCGCGCGTCACCCGGGCACAGGCCTCCATGATCACGACCGGCATGGCGACCGCGCGAGCCTCCGCGCCGTAGCTCGGCGCGAAGACGGCGCCCCGCTCGACCGCATAGGCCCTGAGCTCGTCCGCGTTCATAATGACGTCCCGCCAGACCGCGTCGACGGTCGCGTAGACCTCGTCCGGCGCGCCGGCCGGAATGAAGACGCCGAAATAGTCGGGCGCGATCGGCATGTCCGGCAGCCAGTCGGTGATCGGCGGAACCGGATCCATTCCCTCGACCTCGAGCGCCCGGTCCGAGAGGACGGCGAGCGCCCGCAGGCGGCCGGCCTTGATCATCTCGGTCTGCTCGACCGCAAGCTGCGTCGTGGCCATCACCTCGCCGCTCGCCGCGGCGATCACCGCCGGGTTGCCGCCGTCATAGGTGACCATGCGGGCGGCGAGGTCCGCGCCCGAGGCTTCGTTGATCGCCGCCAGCGCCATGCCGCCGGAGGAGTTCACCCCGGCGGTGCCCACCGTGACCGCCTCGGTCTTCATGGCTTCGAGAAGCTCGCCGAAATCGGCGTAGGGCGCGTCCGCGTTGACGCTCACGACCGGAACGTTGGCGACGTGGAGGTAGATCACGTAATCGTCGATCGAGGTGTTCTCGATCAGCCCGGTCACGGCGTAGGTGGCGTTGTTCGCGATGGCGTTCGCGGTCCAGGTGTAGCCGTCGCGCGGCGCGTCGAGCGCCGCCTTGGTGCCGATCGAGCCGGACGCGCCCGGCTGGTTTACGACGACGATCTCGGTTCCGAGAGCCTCCTCCAGGAGCGGCGCGACGACGCGCGTCACCTGATCGGTCGAGCCGCCGGCGGACCAGGGAACGATGATGTTGATCGGGCGGTCGGGCTGCCATTCGGCGCTCGCGGCAGTGCCGAACGCGGCGACTAGCGCGCCGGCGACTCCGCTGGCGATCGCACGGCGCAATTGTCGATGGTGTTGCATTTGTCGGTTTCCTTCCCTGAGCTGTTTCTGGAGCGTGCGGGCAGCGTAACCGGACGCGCCGATCTTGTCCATGACGACCGGACTCCGGCTCGGAGCCGGATCCCCGGGCGGAGCGCGTTCCGCCTCTTGCCGCTCGCGGAATCCGGGTTCGAACGGCCTTTTCGTTCGCGCCGGCTCCCGAGGGATGCGCCACTTCCGGCCGGCTTCGATACGGGGGCGTTTCGGTTCGCTACTGGGGCCCGGACGTAATCGGTCGGACGCCGGTTGCGAGTCGTCTCGGTCGCCGTCGCCGCGCCGGCGGCAGCGTGGCGGCGTCCGGCGTTCGATATCGGCGCCCGGATGCAATACTCTCCGCAACCGGCGGCGGGGCCCCGTCTTGCGGGCAGAATCGCCTTCGGCGTTCGGGAGTCGGCTTCATGCGTCCTTTCCTGCGCGGCCGGCTGGCTGCGACTATCGTTACCCTGTTTGCGGGAGGGGCTGCCGTGGCGAGCGAATCCGACATCCGGGCGGACCGCCCGCTCCAGCTGCAAGCCGAGTTGCAGGCCGCCGTAGCCGCGCGCGGGGCCGGGTATCGGCCGAACACCCGCCTCCTCGACGCCGACGGCGCGCCCCGCCACACCAACCGACTCGTTCTCGAAGCGTCGCCGTATCTCCTGCAGCACGCGCACAATCCGGTCGACTGGCATCCCTGGGGCGATGCGGCGCTGGATCTCGCGAAACGGCTGGACCGGCCGGTCTTCCTGTCGGTCGGCTACGCGACCTGCCACTGGTGCCACGTCATGGAGGAGGAGAGCTTCGACGACGAGGGGGTCGCGTCGCTCCTGAACGCGTCTTTCGTCGCGGTCAAGCTCGACCGGGAAGCGCGACCGGACCTGGATCACGCCTACATGATCGCGACCCAGATGCTGACCGGCCGCGGCGGCTGGCCGAACTCGGTCTTTCTCCTGCCGGACGGGCGTCCGTTCTACGCCGGAAGCTACTTTCCGCGCCGGGACTTCATGCGTCTGCTCGCGTCCGTCCGGGAAGCCTGGCAGGACCCGGACAGCAGGGCGGCGCTGGAGAAGCAGGCGGACCGGTTGACGAATTCCATCGCCGCCCTCGGCGCCCGGCGCGAGGACGCCGCGCCGCTCGGAGAGTCCGCCTACCGCTCGGCCGCCGAGGCGATCGGGCGGGCGCATAACGTGGTCGACGGCGGCTTCGGCCGCAGCATGCAGTTTCCGCAGGAGGTGTGGCTGCTGTTCCTGCTCGACCATTGGCGCCGCTACGGGGACGCGACGTCGCTGGAAGTCGGGCTCCGTACGCTCCGGGCCATCGCCGCGGGCGGCATCCACGACCATGCGGGCGGCGGCTTTCACCGCTACACGGTCGACGCCAACTGGCGCACGCCGCATTTCGAGAAGATGCTCTACAACCAGGCGCTTCTCTCCCGCGCCATGGTCGAGGCCTATGCGGCGACCGGCGAGCCGGCCTTCCGCCGCGCCGCCTGCCGCGCCTTCGATTACGTGGCGCGCGACATGACCGTTCGGGAAGGGGACGCGTCCGGCGCGTTCTGCGCCGCCGAGGACGCCGACAGCCTGGCCCCGTCGGGGCGGCGCGAAGAGGGCTATTTCTACGTCTGGTCGCCGCAATCCGTCAGGGCGGCGCTCGGAGAAGCGGACGGCGCCGACGCGGAGCGGCGACTCGGGATCGGCGAACGACCGACGCTGGAATGCGGCGCCGTGGCGCATCTGGCGCCCGGCGAGGACGCGGATTTCGCGGCGCTGGATCCGCTCCTGGAGCGGCTTCGCGTAGCCCGCGAGGCGCGGCCGAGGCCGCGCCGGGACGACAAGGTCATCGCCGAGTGGAACGGCATGATGATCCGGGCGCTGGCGGAAGGGGGCGTACGTCTGCCCGATTCCCGGCGAATTGCGGCGGCCGAGTCCGCCGCACGCGGCGTCCGCCGGGCGCTCTGGACCCCGGAAGGGGGGCTTCGCCGGTTCCACGCGGAAGGCAGGCCGGAGGGCGAGGGACAGCTTCCCGACTACGCCTGCATGGGGCTGGCCTGTCTCGCGCTCCACGACGCGACGCTGAAGCCCGAATGGCGCGACTGGGCGACGGAGATCGCCCGGCAGACGGAGGCGCGGTTCGCCGACGGAACGGGACGCTTGCGGTTCTCGGAAGCGGGCAGTCCGGTCGGGCCGGTGTACGACGCGGACGACGCCGCGACTCCGTCCGGGGAATCGGCCGCGCTCGAGTTCCTGGCGCGGCTCTCGCTTCGCAGCGAAGACCCGGTCCATGCCGCCCGGGCGGCGACCTTGCGGGACGAACTCTCGGGCGCTGCGCGGAGCCAACCGCAGGCGCGCACCGGGATCGTTCTCGCGGCCGGGCTCCTGGACGGCGGAGAGACCGAGACGTCGCGGACCGTAGCCAGGGGGAACGGGCAGGCGGCGGCGTTTCTGGAAGGCGACGTGGTTCGGGTCGAGGTCAACCTGGCGGAACGCTGGCACGTCAACTCGGACCGGCCGCATCATCCGGACCTGATCCCGACCGAGCTGTCTATCGCCACCGGGACGCCGGGGGCCGAGATTGTCTATCCCGAGCCGGTGGAGCGCGATCTCGGGTTCATGGACGAGCCGCTCTCGCTCTTCGAGTCGAACTTCACGATCCGGGCCGTCTGGACGACGGCGCCGGTCGGACCGCTGCAGGTATCGCTGACGCTACAGCCCTGCTCGGACCGGATTTGCCTGCCGCCCGAGACCCATCTCTTCCGGCTGCGCTGAGCGGTCGACTTTCGCGGATGCCGGACCGGACGACGGGCGCGGACGGTCGGAGCTATCCGGCGGTCGGCGCCGTTTCGCCGCGCCAGGTCCGTTCCAGAACGCGAAGCCAGTTTTCGTGGCAAATCTTCCGGATCAGCGTCTCTCCGTAGCCGTGCCGCGCCATGGCGCGCCGCAGGTTCGGCAGGTCGGCCACGGTCTTGAGTTCCTTCGGAACGACGGCGCCCTCGTAGTCGGAGCCGAGCCCGACGCGATCCTCGCCCAGTTTGTCGATCAGATGGTCGAGATGCCGCAGGACCTGGGAGATCCGGCAGTCCGCGAGCATGCGCCCGTCCTCCCGGAGGAACGCCACCGCGAAGTTCACCCCGACCATGCCGTCGCTCGCCCGGATCGCGGTCAACTGGTCGTCGGTCAGGTTTCTCGAATGCGGGCAGATCGCATGCGCGTTGGAGTGGGTGGCGACGAGCGGCGCCCGGGAGGTCCGCGCGACGTCCCAGAAGCCGGCTTCGTTGAGGTGCGACAGGTCGATCATGACGCCCAGCTCGTTGCAGCGCCGGACGAGGCGAAAGCCGCGTTCGGTGAGGCCGTCCCCGATGTCCGGCGTGGACGGAAACCGAAACGGCACGCCGTGGGCGAAGATTGTGTCCCGGCTCCAGACCGGGCCGAGCGACCGAAGACCGGCTTCGTAGAGGACGTCCAGCGCATGCAACTCGGGGTCGATGGCCTCGGCGCCTTCGAGATGGAGAATCGCGGCGATCGTTCCCGTCGCGAGCGACCTGCGCAGGTCCGCCGTCGTGCGGCACACGGCAAGCGCTCCCATGCGTTCCAGCCGGAAGAGCACGGCCGCCTGCTCCATGGCGGCCTGCACGGCGCCGTGCTGCCGGATCCGGTTCGGAAGCGGCAGGTCGTAGGGAGGGGCGTCCATGGCGTCGTACGAGACGTCGACCTCGGAAGGCTGGGAGACGAACACGGCGAAGAAGCCGCCGCCGAACCCGCCGGCTCGCGCCTTCCTCAGATCGAGCGCTCCGGTTCGCCCCTCGACGAAGGTCGGTGCGGCACGAAGCCCGCCTTCGGTCCATAGCCGGCAGAGGAGATCGTTGTGTCCGTCCAGGACGAGCGGTTCGGCAGGTGGCATGGGAAGTTCGCGTTGTTGCTGCGCCTGGAGTTCGGCGCGAGCCGTTGTCGTATCGGTCCGTGATTCCGGTCGAGGGTCGTGGTCCCGGCCCCGAAGGCAGGCACGGTGAATGACCGTATCGGGGAGCGTGGCTGCGTCAAGCGCGGTCTCGACGTCGTCCGAGCGTTCGTCTCGGGTCGCATTCCCGATGCGGAGCCGGTGTTGCGTGAGCCGGCGTGGGGTACGTCGTGTCGGCCTTGCGGAAATGCGGTCCCGGGAGGCGGATTCGGCTACGCTGCACAGGCGTTCTCGGCGGCGGGCGGATCAGGTCGATGACCCCAGCACACGGATCCGGTCCGGCCGGCGTCTGGCCTCCCTTTCTGGTCGCGATCGCTGCGGGGGCCTGGGGCCTGTACTGGCTGCCGCTTCGGGCCATGCAGGACGCCGGAATACCGCTGGCCTGGATTCCGGCGCTGCTCTACGCGGTGCCGACTCTGTTGCTTGTGGGCCTTGCGTGGGTCCGGGAACGCCCCCGGCTGTCGCCGAACGCTGCCGTAACCGGGTTTCTCGCCGGCGCCGCGCTGGCTCTCTACACCGACGCCCTGCTCCTGACCGAAGTCGTCCGGGTGCTGATTTTCTTCTATCTGACGCCCGTCTGGAGCACGCTTCTGGAGCGTTTGGTCCTCGGCATCCGAATCTCCGGGGTACGTGTGGCGTCCATCCTGACGGGATTTTCCGGACTGGGCATCGCGGTGGGCGCCGGCTCGGAAGACTTCCTGGCCCGTATCAATATCGGCGACGTCCTGGCGCTTCTGGCGGGAATGGCCTGGGCCTGGGCGACGCTGCGCGTTTACGCGAGCCGGACGCGGGAACCGCTTGCCCTGTCGGCCTGGTTCGTCGGGATGGGCGCCCTCGTCGGCGCCGCGCTCGCCTTGTTCGGACTTGGCGAGGCGGCGGGCGGCGTGGACCGGACGCGCGTGCTCGAGGTCATGCCGTGGTTTGTCGCATTCAGCGTTCTGGTCGTCACGCCCACGGCGTTCGCGATGATGTGGGGCGCAGGAATGCTGGCTCCCGGGGTGGTCGGGATTCTGTTGATGACCGAGGTGACGGTCGGCACGGTATCCGCCGCGCTCTGGGCGGGCGAGCCCATCGGGCCGCGAGAACTGATCGGGATTTCCCTGGTCACCCTGGCCGGGATCCTGGAAGTGGGCTACGGGTTGCTGGTTCGCCGCCGTTGACCCGCAAGCGCGCCCGGCAGGGTCACCGGCGCCACGTCGATTCGCGGCAGTCGAGTACGAGCAGCGTCAGACGCCTTATTCCGGCATCGCGTGGGCCCGGTCTTCTGCCCGTCTCTCCGAGCCCGTCCTTTTCGTCCGAACGATCCAGAGCGGCCCGATCCGTGGTGTATACCGAGAAGTAAATCACAACATAAGCGAGGAGATACCACATGACCTGATCGAGACCGCACGTCAGAAATACTGACGCCCGGACGCGCGGAGCCACTGTCGATAGGGAGAATCATGCGGTCGCAAACGCCGTGACCGAGATTGCCTCTGCGCGATCTCGCGCTTGCCAGAGGTCGTAAGACATCTGCATCCCGAGCCAAGTCTCAGGCGTAGAACCGAATCCCTTCGACAATCGAATTTCCATATCTACGGACATTCCCTTGCGCTCGTTGATCAAGTCCGCGAGAGCTCGACACGAGACGCCCAGACCCCTTGCCGCCTGCGTCACCGACAGACCCAGCGGCTCCGGGCATTGGCGCCGTACGATGCCGCCTGGATGCGGCGGATTGTGCATCCTCATGACCGACCTCCTCCAGGATGACTCATACAGTCCGCATCGACCCCCATACCGTCCTCGAGGCGAAACGTCACACGCCAGTCTCCGGATACGGAAACCGCATAGTGGTCTTTCAGCGCTCCCTTCAATTCGTGCAAGCGGAATCCCGGCCGGTTCATGCCCTCCGGTCCCTCGCTGACGTCAAGTGTTCCCAGTCTGTCTTGCAGCCTCTTGACATGATCAGGCGCAACCCGCCGAGCCGTCGTGCCGCAAGTGGGCGAACGTCGAGCCCCTTCTGCCGAAGCAGGGCGTGACAGGTCGTCTTCGCACCACGAACTTGCAGAGCGTTTTCGACGCGGTTCGGTACATTCTCGCGACGGGGTGGCAGCGGCGCATCGTTCCGCCGAGTTATCCGCCGTTCTGGACGGTTCGGAACTACTTCTACGCCGGGAAGAGGGATGGGGTGCCGCAGCGGGTTCCGGGAGCGCTTCGGGACCCTTGCCGGACACTTGCGGGCCGCTCGCCGGAGCCGCGAGCTGCGATCCTGGACAGCCAAAGCGCCAGGATGACGGAGAGCGGTGGCCCGCGCGGATATGAACCGGGCAAGAAAATCGCCGGTCGCAAGAGCCGCTCGGCGGTCGATGTCGAAGGTTCGTCGGTCGCGACCTGCAGCCGTCCTGCAGCCGTTCGCGACCCAGACGGTGCGGTCCAGGTTCTGCTGGCGTCGCTCGCGGAAGCGCCGTCAGTCAGGGCGGATATTGCCGACAAGGGGTACTTCGGGGCCGAAGCTGCAGCGAAATTTGGCCAAACCCGACCACCCCGATCTCCCGGAAACCGTCGGGAAGGAACCGAACGCCGCGGGGTTCGAGGTCGTCTCCCGACACTGTGTCGTCGAACGAGCCTTCGCCCGGACGGGAGGCTGCAGACGGCTCTTCAAGGACGACGAGCGGACAATCATTTTTTTCTCGCATGGGTGCAACTGGCCGCGGCACGGTCTCATATGCGTCGAGTGGCCCGCGAGCGGAGCGCAAGAACTTCTTCAGTGGCAGCAAACACATAGACGTGACAAGGACTTATGATTTGGGCTCTCAGGCGGGCTGGCCGGACGTCCGTCGAAGCCATCGCACGATCCGATACGCTTCCAGAAGCGCAAGCGGCGCAAAGTGAACAAGCGCGGGTCCGACGCCTCCCCAGTCCTCCAGGGCGGCCCAATGAAGGAGGGTCAGCACCGCCGCGGCGTAGACGGCGCGGTGCAGGGTCTTCCAGCGTTTCTTCAGGGTTCGAACCCAACGGTCGGTGGACGTGACCGCGAGGGGGATGAAGATCAGGAACGCGACCCATGCCGTCCAGATGGCAAGGCTGAAGATCTCGTCGGCGGCGAAGGCGCCGGCTCCCATATCGACCAGGTAGGCCACGAGATGCACTGCAGCGTAGCCGAACGCCGCCACGCCGATATAGCGCCGCCGTCGCAGGAGCCACCTCGGCCCGCGCCAGCCCCGTAGCAGGAGGGTGAGCGGCGTGATCATCAAGGCGAGAATCAGGAACCGTGCCGCGAATTCTCCGGTCGGATGTAGCAGGTCCCTGATCGCTTCCGGATCGCCCGACGCAAGCTGGCCGATCATGGGGATCGCGGGCAGCGACAGAACGGCCCAGAAGAACAGGTGATGGTTCAGGAATGCCTTGAGTGCGCGCATGGGTCTGGTCTCTTCGCTCGGTTCGGTTGTCAGGAACGTAACGCCGTGATCCGGCAATTCCTTCGCAGAGGCATGTACAGAGCGTTTCCGATGCGGACGCTCACGCTCGACCGCAGCGCCTGAACGGCGATCGCCGCAAACAGGAGGCGGGTAGAGTCGCGCGGTGTGCCGACCGTCGCACGAGATCAGAGACTTGTTTGCGAGCGAGCCCCTTCGCCAGGCACATGCCCCGACTACCCTGTGCGATGGACAGGTCGAACGAGCGTTGCCGGATTCCACGAAGGCGCTTCGCTTGCGGTGAGATCCGCAGGGCGTCCGAGCTTCTTGAAAGGGGCGGCGCGACCGAACGCCGCATTGCGGTCTGAGCAAAGTTCTGTTAGCAACCTCAAGGCGTCGAGTGGCAGAGACGGTCGATATCCAAGGCGTCTTCTGGACCCCTTCTCGGCGGAATCTGGGATCCGACGGTTTCGCACTGCCCCGAGACACGGTAGCGAAGGAGTTGAAGCGGTGCCCGTTCCCGATTACCAGACGTTGATGCTTCCCACGCTCCAGGCACTGGCCGACGGAACCGAAGCGTCGGTGGCCGAGATTCGTTCCCGCGTCGTTGCGAAGCTGGGCCTTTCGCCGGAGGACGTGCGGAAAAGGCATGCGATCAATGGACAGTCAGTTCTCGCGAATCGTATGAGTTGGAGCTTGTTGTATCTGGAGCGCGCCGGCCTCCTCGTTCGCGTCCGTCGAGCCGTCCGGCAATTGACCCCGGACGGCGATCGACTGCTTTCGGAGAATCCGTCAAGTCTGGACCGGAAGACGCTTCAGAGTTACCCGGCATACGTCGATTGGATGAAGAAACAGAGAAGCCCGTCGCCCGAGCCGGAGGCGAAACCGGAGACGTCCGTCGAGCCGTACGAGACGCCTGATGAAGCGCTGGATCTCGCCTTTCGCCGAGTGCAGGAGAGCCTGGAAGCGGAGGTGTTGCATCGTGTGCGGGCGTCGGAACCCGAATTTCTGGAACAGGTAGTGGTCGATCTGCTGCTTGCGATGGGGTACGGCGGAGGCGACTCGCAGAGGGGAAGAGTGACCGGCCGCTCCGGCGACGGAGGTATCGACGGCACCATCCGCGAGGACGCGCTCGGGCTCGACGAAGTCTACGTCCAGGCCAAGAAATACGCGGAGGGCAACACCGTAGGCGAAGGCGACCTGCGGAATTTTGCCGGGGCGATCGATGCGGCAGGCACGACCAAGGGCGTGTTCGTGACCACGGCGGGATTCACGAAGGCCGCGAAACGCTACGTCGAGCGGAGTCCAAAGCGGATCGTCCTGATCGAAGGCGCGGAATTGGCACGCCTCATGGTTCGCCACGGCATCGGCGTGCGAACATGGGTCCGCCACGAGATCAAGCGAATCGACGAGGACTACTTCGACCTGTGAGCGCCGGTCCCCATGCGCGGGTCGCAGGCCTGCGCTGCGCCCGTTTCGCCGTGTGCCCAAGAGACAGGGGGAAGCGGGTCCCGCGTACGATACTGCAAGACCGTCGAGACGATCCAGTCCGCCCCGTCAAGGGGGAGACCATGACCACGTTCGGTTAGGACCTAATCCAGTCCCTCTACGAGGCACCGGGCCATGCGGTCGGAGAAGGCCCGGCCGCTCTGAATTTCCGGATTAGTCCGCGGGAGGTAAGGAGGCAGGCGCTTCTCACGCGGGCGCAGACGGCTCCGCTCGTCTGCATGCCCTTGCCGGTTATCAGGAATGGCAAGAACGAACGCGGCGGGTAGGCGGCCCGATGGGAATCTCTCTTCAAATGATCCAACGAGAACGGGAATTGGTTCGACGGGCGCTGTCTGCTCCTTGAAATGGCCCCGGGGCATCGTCGTCCTGGCCCCGGACCCCGGACATTGCGCCGAAAGGCCCCTCACGCCCGGTGGCGCACGCCCGCCGCCTGCCCCGGGGCAAGCGGCCCGCCCGGATTGGCGAGATCGTCCTGATCGACCCCCTGAATGTCAAACTCTGCCCGCGCCGGCCCACCGGAAGCAATTCGCCGCCTCGGAACCCGTCTCCGCTTGAATCTGCGCCCAGACCTGGCGATACGCGATCACCGCCGAGCTGCACGATTCCTCGACGAATTTCGCAGCGCCATGCTCTTCCCCGTCAACGCCGTCCGGATCGACGAGGGACCGGAATTCGAGGCGAGCGTGGAAACGGAGTGCCAAAGCGATTGATCGACCTCTGGACGCTCTCCCCGCGAACTCAACGACTCAGGCAACAGAACATGGCGGGTTCCGCGCCGCCTCGGACCTGCCCGACGACCTCGACAGCGTCAACCGGTGGATCGATGCCTCCGCCCTCGAGTTCATTACCAGGAGACTGCACCGGACGCATAGAGGACAGACCCCGTTCGACCGCCTTACTTCTCCTACGGCCGGCGATACCGCCACGGCCTCGTTACTCATGGACGAGGAAGTGCCGTTGACATGCAAGAGAAGGTCGGGAGAACATATCGTTGAAATGCCGACGCCAACGACATACAATGCGTATGAACGGAGCGTCGGCCCCTCGACTGCACTGTCTGGGCACCGTAGTGGGAACACAGCACGCCGGATGCCCGCACGTCAACAAGACAGGCCTAAGCGGAGACTCGCCCCCCGAGGCGAGATCGACCCGCGCCGACAGGATCTCCTGGTCGACCGGGTGCGCTACAGCGACAACGCTAACCACAAGCGGTCGGCCGCCGACTACGGATTCCATCTGTCGGCGAACCCGCGCCCGCCCAAGTCGCTGTGCGACGGCGGCGGCCGGCGTCCGAAGCACGCCGAAGCGCAGGCGCCGTTCCGCGAAGGGCTGAAGCGCGGCAGGATCAGCTCTGCCAGACAGGACGGATTTCCGAAGTATGTCTGGGCTGTCGATTCGGAGGGGCGCGCCAGCGAGGCCAAGCTCGGGAGCGTTTCCGAGTATCGCGGGTATGTCCTGGGGGAGGACGACGACGGCATGCGCCGGCTGGTCGTCAGAGAGTGGCGTTCGAGATGTCCCATCGACTGACGATTTCGCTGTCTTGCGAGGCGCTGTCTTCGGGTTCTGTCGAAGAGCGGGCCACATTCGGCCTGCTCGAAGTCAAGGCCAACCAACGGCTGCTGACTCACGGCGACGACGCCGAACTCGGCGAGCTTCGCCGCGGCCCCCATGTCGCCGGCTACCCTCTCGCCGAATGGCTGGTCTGGAACTGGTGGCGGTTGCGTTGGGAGGTCGTCCTCCCGTCTGATCGCGAAGCCCGTAACCGCTGGGATTTCGCCCATCGGTTGACGACCGTGGGAGACGGCTACGAATGGCCCAACATCGCGATCTGGTCGGACGGGGTGCAAGCCTTAATCGAGTCCGAACTGTCCGGACGTCCGGGCTATGTCCTGTTCCGTTTCTTGGGCGTCGCCGGACGCCAGACGATTCCGGCGACTGAGCTGGAAGAGGGGATCGACCGGTTCGTCGAGGACGTTCTGGCCCGGCTGGAACGGCAGGGTATTCGCGACACCAATCTCCATTGCCTGTGGAGCGATCTCGCAACCGAACGGCGGCAAGCCGATCTTGCGTGCTTCCGGAGGCTGGAAGCGAAACTCGGCTACGACCCCGGAGAAGCGGACGAGGCTTCGATCAGCCTCCATCTCGAGGACGCCTCGGCACTCGGTTCGGAGGCGCTGGGTGAAATCGCCGCCGACGCGGCGCGTCAAGGCGGCGCGGCGGAGGGAATGATCTCCGCTCGGGACATCGCGGAAGCCGCGCAGGCGAGCGGTTTCGACGTCGACGTCGGCGACGCGGCCGTTCTGGGGGACGCAGCCGGCGTCGAACGCCAGGCGGGAGAGGTCAGAGCGTGGCGCATCGGGGAAGAGGCCGCACGCCGGCTTCGCCGCCAGGAAGCGCTCGACGGCCAGCCGGTTTCCGACTGCAAACTCGCGGAATTCGCCGGCACGACGCAGGCAGCGATCGCCGAGACGGACCGGCGCACCGACGGCATTTCTTTCCTGTTCGATCCGGAGGACGGGTGCGCACGGCTGGCGCTGAGGTCGAAACGGCAAACCGGGCGGCGGTTCGAACTTGCGCGTCTGATCGGCGATCGCTTGCTCGGCGGTCCGATGGGCTGGGCCGGCGAACCGCTCGCTCCCGCTACGAGGACGTACAGCTACCGGCAAACGGTGCAGCGTGCGTTCGCTGCGGAACTGCTGGCGCCGTTCGTAGCGGTCGAGGAAATCCTGGCGGGTGACTACGATTCTGAAGACAGGCAGAATGACGCCGCTGAACGCTTTGCGGTTTCGCCGTGGATGATCCAGACCAAGCTGTTGAACCGCGGTCGTATCGACCGGGCAGACGCGCCGGACATAGCCGGCCGCGGCGGCAATTGACGACTGAGCCGCTACCGCCGCCGTACTCCCACGCACGTCTCGTCGACCGCAGGGCTGCGGCAGCCTCACTACCGAATGGGCAGCTGCCGAAGAACGCGAGACGGTCGCATCGATGCGGAGCGGCGCAGGCCGGGGCCGGGCGCCGATGCGCGGTTGGACGGTAGCCCCGCAGTGTCATCATGTCGTCGGTCATCGTGGTTATCGGGTCGGTGCGCTCTCAAACCCAACGCTGAACAGGAACCGCGATAGCCTCCGTCGGGGCTAAGCCGCCCGCTGCCGCCAGACTCCGGACGGTCGCGGTGCAGGGCCTACTCCACAGCTTGCGACCGATGCCAAACTCCTACACCACAAACGGGGACGTAACTCGGCCGCTTTTCCGCCTCGAACGGAGAGACACGGCGAAAAAAGGCGCGGAGCTCGTCCCGCGTCACCTCGCCGTCGGCCTTGGCCACATTGGCCGCGAGCGCGATCACGCCGAGCGCGAACACTGCGCTGGCGTCCGCTTCCGGCTCGGGTTGCGGCGGCCCGGACGCCGCCGTGCGCCGCCGGTCGTCAGCCCGTGCCCGGCGAGCGCGCCCGCAGCAGCGCCGAGCGCACCGCCCAGCGCGAAGCCCAGCGCACCCTCCAGAAACTTTCCGTAAATCGCCATGCCCAACCACCGCCACCCCGGCTTACGCCAGACTGTCCTCCCCTCCGAGTGGAAGACCAGGCGCGGCTATCGTGGCAGTCCCAAACGGGGCAGCCGGAATTGGATCTGGCGGCTCAACGACTCGGCCCCAAAATAGTCCTTGGTGTTCAGCGACTTCCGGAGCAGCGACCGGTTCCGTTCCGCAGGCTCGAAGCCCTGAAGAGCCGAGAGCCGAAACCAGGCATAGGCGCGGACGTCGTCCTTGGGCGTGCCTTCGCCGTTGAGATACATACTGGCGAGATTGAACTGAGCCAGCATATGTCCCCGGTTCGCTGCCTTGGCGTACCATTCGAAAGCGAGAGCGTCGTCCTTCGTCGCGCCCTCGCCCATGTAGTGCATAAGGCCGTAACTGTATTCGACCTGCGCCAGCCCCTGTTGCGCTCCTGCGAGACCCCAGCGCGGCTCGTCGCTGTTGTCGCGGGCCAATTCGGACCGGAAGCCATCTTCCGCCCGGCGAAAGAGTTGCAGGGCACGCGCGGGGTCCTTCGTTACGCCCACACCCTCGTAGTATTTCGAGCCGAGAAGAAGCTGCCCGAGAGGCGAGCCTTGCTCTGCCGCCTTGCGGTACCAGTCGACGGCGGTTCGCTGGTCCTGAGGCACGCCCTCGCCGTCGGAATACATCGCGCCCAAGGCGATCTGACCGACCGCGTGTCCGGCGTTCGCCGCCTCTCGCACCAGCGCAACCGCCTTCGCCTCGTCGCGCGGCACGCCACTTCCCTCGAGATACGCCATGCCCAGCGCCACTTGCGCATGCGGGTCGCCCTCTTCCGCGTGCATCTGGAGCGTCGCAAGGCTGCCGGCGCAGGCGGAGAGCGTGGCCAGCACGGAAAGTGCGCCGAGCACCCGCCGCACCGCACCGCTGCGCACGCCGTGCGCCACCTTGGCAAGGATTGCCATAAGCGCCTCCCGTCCGCCCGGTCGCCGAAAACATAGAACGGATAGCCGTCCAGCCGCAAGCCAACCTGCCGAGCCGGCCTCGAATAGCCGTCGCCAATCCGCGTCGATCACCGCCTTCCGGCATGGTTGACCGCCACGTAGGCCACGGACCTGCTTGTCGTCATGTCAGACGAACACAGCGCCGGTGCCATGGGCGCGGCCGGACGTCCGATCGTCGAGAGGCCGCATTTTGATGCGCTGGCGGCGCGGGGACACGCTATACCGCCGCCTATACGCCCTCGCCGACCTGCGTGCCGGCGCGCCTCGCCTCCGAGAGCGCCTCGGCACGATCCATGATGCGTTTGGGGAGGCCGCGCACGATCCTCTCCCGCCTTGAGTTCGACGGATACTCGACAGCTATGGCATCGCAATTCAGGTTTGGCAACATCAACGAGGACCCCGCATGCGCGACCACGGACGGTGCGACGCCCACGTCGTGCCGGCGCTCCGTTCGTCGTGGAACGTCGCTCCCAATGATCCCCATGCTTGCCTCGGGTCGGTCCGGCGGAAATCACGGCTCCGTCGGCGGAACAATGGCACCCGCGGCTTTTTCGACCTGCGCTCCCAGCCGGAACAGCAGCGCTTCGCAGTGCCAGGGCGCGACGAACTGGACGCCGAGCGGCAGCCCGGAGGCGGTCCGGCCGCAGGGCACGGATATCGCCGGATGTCCGGTCAGGTTGAAGGGAAACGTATAGGGATACCACGCGCCCCGTATGCTTCCGGCGCTCTCGCCCCCGACGGTCACCGGACCGTGCGGGTCCTGGTCGACGGAGAGCGGAGGCGCGGTCAGGGTGGGGGAGGCGAGGACGTCGAACCGGTCGAACAGGGACTGGATCTCCCGAAAGCGGCGCGACCGCTCCCGACCGGCCCGATGCAGGTCCGAGGCGTCGAATCGGCCGCCCAGCTCGACGGTCCTGGCGAGGCTCGGGTCGAGCAATTCCCTGCGATCCACCCAGTGTTCCAGGAGCCGGCTCCTGAGGGCGGTCTGGAGAATGACCAGGAAGGCTTCCTCGAAGCCGGCGAGGTCGACTTCGACCGGCTCGACCTGCGCTCCCTCGCGCTCCAGCACGGAGACGGCGTCCGATGCGGCGTCGCGGCATTCGGGATCGAGGGCCGCGTTGCCGGCGTTCTCGATCCGTCCGATGCGGAGTTCGCGGATCGGTTTGGAACCCGGTCGATCCGGCAGCCGTCCCTGTCCGTACGGGTCGCGCGAGTCGAACCCGCATATGGAGTCATACAGAATCCGGGCGTCCTCGACGGTTCGCGCCATGGGGCCGACATAGGAGTTGGCGGCGAACAGATCCGGGACGTCCAGGTGGGGCACCGCGCCCAGCGTCGGCTTCAGTCCGACGATTCCGCAACATGCGGCCGGAATGCGGACGGAACCTCCGCCGTCCGTTCCCAGCGCGACCGGTACCTGGCCGGTGGCGACGGCGACCGCCGAACCGCCGCTGGATCCGCCGCAGGTGACGTCCGGGTCGAACGGATTGAGGGTGCGCCCGAAGAGCGGTCCGTCGGTGAACGGCTTGTGGCCGAACTCCGAGGTCGTGGTCTTGCCGATCAGGATCGCCCCGGCCTTTCGCAAGCGCGAGACCGACACGGCGTCGCGGTAGGGCCGATGAGTCTCGAACAGGCGCGACCCCATGGTCGTCGGCAGGTCGCGGGTCGCGATGAGATCCTTGGCGGCGTAGGGAATTCCGTGCATGAGGCCGGCGGGGCGTCCTTCGAGGAACGTTCGCTCGGCGCGGCGCGCCGCCTCGAGCGCGGCTTCCCGGTCGACCGACATGAAGGCGTTCAGGGACGGTTGCAGCGATTCGGTCCGCTCCAGCAACCTCTCGGTCAACTCCACCGGCGAGATCTCCCGCCGGCGAAGCAGTCGCGCCAGCTCGGCGACGCCGAGACGGGTCAGGTCGTCCCTCACAGCATCCATCTCCCGCCGTCGACGAGGAAGGTCTGTCCGGTGACGTATCCGCTGCCTTCTCCGGCCAGGAACGCCGCCAGCGCGGCGACGTCCTCCGGTTCGCCCAGCCGTTTCATCGGAATGCCGTCTCGCACCCGCTCCGCGACGTCGGCAGGCAGACTTGCGAGGGCACGGGTGCGAATGGCACCCGGGCAGACGGCGTTGACGGTGACGCCGCTCTCGGCCAGTTCTCGCGCCAACGATTTCGTAAAGCCCAGAAGACCCGCCTTCGCCGCCGCGTAGTCCGCGAGCCCGGCGTCGCCGACGAGGGCGGCGTCCGACGAGACGTTGATCACGCGGCCCCATCCGCGGCGCTTCATTCCGGGCGCGATCCGTCGCGTAAGCCGAAGCGTCGACATGAGCGAGATCTCGACGACGTACGTCCAGGTCTCGGGACGCGACTCCAGGAACGGACCGGCCCGCTCGCGCGCGCTCTGTCCGACGTTGTTGACGAGGACGTCGACGGGAGCGAGATCGCTCTCGATTCTCGCGCACGCTTCCTCCACGAACGCGCCGTCGAGGCAGTCTCCGATTTCGGCGCGATGCCGAACGCCTTGGGCTTCGAGGCTCGCGGCCAGTTCGTGGAGCGCGGCCGCGTCCTTGTCGACGACCGCGATCCGGTGACCCTCGTCGGCGAGCGCCAGCGCGATCGCACGGCCGATTCCGTGCGCGGCTCCGGTGACCAGCGCGGTCCTCCCGGAAGACGCGTTCATGCCCGGCGCGCCTGTCGCAGGCGTCAGTGGAAGACGCGCCCGCCCTCGATCGCGAGGGCGGCGCCGGTCACGAACGACGCCTCGTCCGACAACAGGAACGCGACGGCGGGAGCAATCTCCCGGGTCTCTCCGATGCGTCGAAGGGCGTTTCGGGCGCGAACCTCGTCCGCCGACCGGGCGCCGCCGAACGAGTCGCGAAACATGGCCGTGTCGGTCGGACCCGGGCAAACGGCGTTTACGCGGATGCCGTCGGGCCCGAGCTCCTCGGCCAGCGCTCGACTCGCCATGATCAGACCCGCCTTCGAAGCGCAATAGGCGAGGCTTCGCGGTATGGGACGCAGCCCGGCGCCGGAGGCGACGTTGACGATCGCGGCGCCTGCGCTGGCGCGAAGGGCCGGGAGCGCAGCCTGGCAAACCTGCATGGCGCCGGTCAGGTTGACGGCGAGGGTCCGGTCCCAGTCCTCCCAGTCGAGCGTTTCCAGCTCGTGGTGGATCGCGACGCCGGCGTTGTTCACCAGCCCGTCGAGTCCGCCCAGCGCGTGTACGACCTCGGCGACGCGTGCCGCGACCGTCTCCCGATTCGCGACGTCGAGCGCGGCGACCGTCGCGGGTCCGATCGCCGCGAGTTCGATCCCGGTTCGGGTCAGCGCCGTCGCGTCGACGTCCGTGAGCGCGACCTCGGCGCCTTCCTCCAGACACCGCTGCGCGCAGGCCCGGCCGATCCCGGCGGCGGCGCCGGTGACGAGGATGCGCCGCCCCTCCAGCCGTCCGCGTCCGGTCACGTCCGCGCCCTCAATGCGGGCCGAAGCTCGTCCGCCACCCGGTCGCATCGGTCGAACCAGACGCCCGGCTGGCGCTGGATATGCTCGATCAGACGCTGCAACGCGACCAGGCGGGAGGGTCGCCCGATGATCTGTGGATGCATGGCGAGCGTGAAGGCGCGATCTTCGGCGTAGAGCGTGTCGAATTCCAGCTTCCAGGCCTCCAGGACCGCCGAGGGGGGCTGCATGGTTCGGCCGGGGAGCGTGATGGAATAGTTGAAGAACGGCGCGTCGTCGAGCACCCAGTGGAAGGGGAACTCGACGATGTCGCTGAGCGTGCCGTCGATCCGGTGCAGGTAGGGCGAATCGTCGTCGAAAAAATTGGAGGAGTAGCCGAAGCCGTATTCCTTCAGCAGCGAGAGCGTGACTGGCGAGAACTCTGCCGCGGGCGACCGGTAGCCCCTCGGCGCCTGTCCGGTTCTCTCTCGAACGATCTCGAACCCGCGGTCCATCTCCTCCCGTTCCTCTTCCTCCGTCATGCCGACGATCCACCGGTGCGACCAGCTGTGATGGGCGATTTCGTGGCCGCCTTCGAGAATGGCGTCGACGACCTGCGGCCGATCGGCGATGACCAGTCCCGGAACGAAGAAGGTCGCCCGAACGCCATAGCGGGCGAGCAGCGCGAGCACGCGGCCGAGACCGACTTTCCAGCCGTATGCGCCTTGCGAGAGAATGACCGGACGCCCGGCGTTCGCCGGATCGCGGGAGGTCCACATGGTCTCGGCGTCGAGATCGAAGGTGAGCAGAACGGGGAATCCCTTCGGCGAGATCGGCATGTGTCGTTCCTCCCGGAGCCGTGCCGCGCGGTCGGCAGGAGGCGGGCGCCTCCGCCTGCGGGACACAGCATGATTGCCCGCGTCGGCGAGTTCAAGCGCGAGAACCCGGGCTCATCGCCGTGCCCGCAACGGTGTCTCCGGGCGTCGGGCGTTCGTTTGCCGAGCCGCACCGGATCCGCGCGTCTCGCCCGGTTCGGCGCGTTCGCGGGGCCGAGAGCCGGGGGAAGGGGCCGGTTGCGGTCCGGGGCGTTGAATCGTCTCCGCAAATGTGGTATGACACCGATGTCATCACGTCGGAAGAGCGGGGCGCCCTCGGCGCGGAATTCAGGGAGAGCGGATTGGCGACCATCTACGACGTCGCGCGAACCGCCGGCGTCTCGCCGAAGACCGTGAGCCGCGTCCTGAACCGCGAGGGACCGGTCGGCGTTCGCCGGCGCAAGGCCGTCGAGGACGCGATCGCCGAACTCGCCTACGTCCCGTCCGCCGCGGCGCGCATGATGCGTTCCAACCGCTCCGGGGTGGTCGGCCTGATCACCGGCGCGTTGAGTCACAAGCTGGAGCCGGTGGAGCCGACCGGGCTTCCGGACCTCTACATCCTGCACGGCATACAGCAGGGGATCGGCGTCAGCGAGAAGACGCTGATGATCGCCGATACCGGCGGGCGCCCCGAGAACGTTCCCCGCCTGATCCGAACCTTCCTGCAGCACCGCGTCGAAGGCCTCGTCTACGTCGCCGACTACCATCGGCAGGTCACGCTGAACACCGGCGCCGCCGATTGCCCCGTCCTTCTGGTCAACTGTTTCGACGAGGCGGGGACCGCATCGGTGCTTCCCGACGACCGCCGGTGCCAGTTCGATCTCGTCTCGGAACTGGTCCGCGCCGGCCACCGTCGAATCGCCTACCTGACCCTCGACGGCGCGCTGACCGCTACCCGGTTGCGGCTGGAGGGGTACCGCGACGCGCTTCGCGAGGCCGGCCTGCCGCTCGACGACGCGCTGGTCGCCACCGCCGGGAGCGAGAGCGGCGACGACGGTTCGCTGCTTCGCCGGAGCCTGGACGCCCTGCTTTCGCTCGCCGAGCCGCCCACCGTCCTTTGCTGCGGCAACGACGAGATGGCGCTTCGCGTCTACGAGTTGCTGCGCGCGCGCGGCCGCCGGGTTCCCGAAGACGTCTCGATCGCGGGTTTCGACAACTACCGCGCGATCGCCGAAACGCTGCTTCCGCCGCTGACGACGGTGGAGTTGCCGTATCTGGCCATGGGGCGGCATGCCGCCCGAACGATCCTGGACATGGTCGCGGGGAAAGCCCCTCGCCAAGACGGCCCGGCGCGGATCGCCGGGCCGGTCCGTTGGCGGTCGTCGGTGACCGCCGTTCACCCGCAGTTGCGGACAGAAACGAACAGGAGGAATCCCTCATGAGACTGACAAGACCCGTCGCGGCCTTCGCGGCGTCCGCGCTCCTGGCCGGCGCCGCTTCGGCAGAGACCGAAGTGTCGATGTGGTACCACGGCGCCGGCAATCAGGTCGAGGAAGACATCGTCAACCGCATCATCGCGGAGTTCAACGAGAGCCAGAGCGACTATGTCGTGGTGCTGGAGAGCTTCCCGCAAGACAGCTACAACGACTCGGTCGAGGCTGCGGCGCTGGCCGGCAACCTCCCCTGCGTCATCGACGTGGACGGTCCCGTGATGCCGCGCTGGGCCTGGGCGGGGTATCTCCAGCCCTTGCCGATCGACCAGGCCCTGATCGCCGACTTCCTGCCGGGAACCCGGGGCGTCTGGAACGACACCCTGTACGCCATCGGCCTGTGGGACGCGGCGGTCGCGCTCTACGCGCGCCAGTCCACCCTCGACGCGCTTGGCCTGCGCACGCCGACGCTCGAGAACCCGTGGAGCGCGGACGAATTCATGGCGGCGCTGGACGCGGCCAAGGCGAGCGGCGACTTCGAATACGCGCTCGACCTCGGCATGGCGTGGAAGGGCGAGTGGTTCCCGTACGCCTTCGGACCGTTCCTGCAGTCCTTCGGCGGCGACATGATCGACCGCTCGAGCTACCTGACCGCGGAAGGCGCGCTGAACGGCGACGAGGCGCTCGCGTTCGGCGAATGGTGGCAATCGCTGTTCGTCGACGGCTACGCGCCCGGCAACAGCCAGGACGGGGCGGACCGCGATTCCGGCTTTATCAACGGCAAATACGCCTTCGCCTGGAACGGCAATTGGGCCGCCGTCGCGACGATCGACGGCGGAGTCGAGGACGTCGTCTTCCTGCCCGCGCCCGACCTCGGGAACGGCCCGACCATCGGCGCCGCCTCATGGCAGTTTGGCGTCTCGGCGACTTGCGACGCGGTCGAGGGCGCGACCGCGTTCATCGAACACGCCATCCAGGACGAGTATCTGGCCGCCTTCTCCGACGGAATCGGCCTGATCCCGTCCACGCCCTCGGCGGCGGCGATGACCGCCAATTACGCGCCCGGAGGCAAGCTGGAGGTGTTCTTCGGCCTGTCCGAGGCGCAGGCGCTGGTCCGGCCCGTGACGCCGGGCTATCCGGTCGTCGCCAAGGTGTTCGAGAAGGCGCTCGCGGACATCGCGGACGGTGCGGACGTCGCCGATACGCTGGACGCCGCGGTGGACGAGATCGACGCCGACATCGAGGCCAACAGCGGCTACGGCAACTAGTCGCAGGCCGGGGCCGCCCGGACGCGGCCCCGGCGCCCGGGAGGAAGGCCCATGGCACGATCGCTGACGCGACAGACCGGCGCCGGCTGGCTCCTCGCGGGACCGGCCTTCCTCCTGATCGCGGTATTCCTGATCTTGCCGTTCTTCATGGCGGTCGGTTTCAGTTTCACCAACCAGCGGCTCGTCTCGCCGAACCCGACGGAATTCGTCGGCGCGCGCAACTACGAACGGCTCTTCGGGCTCGCCGTCCTCACCCTCGAGGCCGAGCGGGACGAGAACGGCGAGGTGCGCATGCGCGACGGCGAGCCGGTCTTTCCCCGTCTGCGCGGCTACACCCGGAACGAAGCCGAGTATCCGGAGTACTTCCGCATGCGGGAGTGGTTTCACGTCGATCGCAGCGGGGACCGTCGGACCTACGTACTCTCGTCTGACGTGGTGTTCGTCAAGGCGCTGCGCAACACGACGCTCTTCGTGGCGGTCGTCGCGCCCCTGCAGGCGGCGCTGGCGCTCGGTCTCGCGCTCCTGATCAATCACAGGCTGCCGGGGATCAACGTGTTCCGCACGATCTACTTCGCGCCGGTGGTGATCTCGATGGTGGTGATCTCGATGCTCTGGCGCTTCATTTACGACGGGCAGAACGGAATTCTGAACACGGTGACGGGGGCGTTGTCCCTGGGTCTCGTGCCGCCGGTGGACTGGCTCGGGAACACCGCGACCGCACTGCCGTCGATCATGGTCATGTCGATCTGGGGAACGGTCGGCTTTCACATGATCATCTGGCTCGCGGGGCTGCAGACCATTCCCGCCAGCTTCTACGAGGCGGCCCGGATCGAGGGCGCCAGCCGGTGGCAGACCTTCCGCTACGTGACCTGGCCCGGACTTCGCAACACCGCCGTCCTGATCATGATCGTCATCACCATGGCGGCGTTCACGCTATACGCGCAGATCGCCGTGATGACGGGAGGAGGGCCTCTCGACAGCACGCAGTCGCTGGTGTTCCAGATGGTCGAGCGCGGCTACGGCAAGCAGGACATCGCCGGCGGCTCGACGATCAGCGTGTTCCTGTTCCTGTTCGTTCTCTGCATTTCCCTCATCCAGGGCTGGCTCACGAGGTCCCGGCGATGACGCGGGAAGAACGCCTCCTGCGGCTGGTAGGCCGCTACCTGCTTCTGGGCTTCATCGCCTGCGTCTTCGTGTTTCCGATCGTCTTCATGGTCGTCTCCTCGCTGAAGCCGGACTTGCAGCTCCTGTCCGATTCCTCCTCCTTCCGGGCGTTCCTGCCGGTCGGCGACATCGGCCTGGACAACTACCGTGCCGCATTCGCTCGCGCGCCCATCGGGCTGTTCATCTTCAATTCGGTCTTCATCACCGCGACGACCCTGATCCTGTCCCTCTTTCTCGCCTCGATCGCAGCCTTCGCCTTCGTGTTCGTCGACTGGCGCGGCAAGAACGTGGCGCTCAGCGTCGTCGTCGCCACGTACATCCTGCCGTTCGAGACCGTCGCCGTGCCGCTCCTGCTCCTGGTGAACCACCTGCCGTGGCTGAGCGCGGAGGGGGTCACCTGGGGCTGGCTGAACTCGTACCAGGTTCAGATCGTTCCCTGGATCGTCCGGGCGCTCGAGATCTTTCTCTTCGTGCAGTATTTCAAGGACCTGCCGCGGGACCTCGTGCAAGCCGCGCGGGTGGACGGCGCGAGCTGGTTCCAGGTGTACCGCCGGGTCGTCATGCCGTTGTCGGGTCCGGTGATCGCGACGGTCGCGATCCTCAAGTTCATCGAGATGTACAACAACCAGTTCATCTGGCCCATCATGGTGGTCCAGGCGGAAGACTACCGGCCGATCATGGTAGGCCTGCAGTATTTCTTTCAGCTCAACACGGCCTGGGGGGAGATCATGGCCTATCTCACGATCGTCACGGTTCCGGTGTTGCTGTTCTACCTCGTCCTGCAGCGGGCGTTCATCGCCTCGATCGCCTCGACCGGGGTGAAGGGGTAGCCATGCTGGCGCTCGAGGACCGCTGGGTCTGGGACAGTTGGTATCTGCATGACGGGGCGCACTGGCACTGCTGGTTCCTGCAGGCGCCGAAGTCTCTCGGCCGGCCGGAGCTGCGGCATCGGAACGCGACGCTCGGTCACGCGGTGAGCGGCGACCTGATCGACTGGCACGTGTCCGGGACCGCCTTCGCGCCGGCGCCCGAGCCGGCCTGGGACGATCTCGCCGTCTGGACCGGATCGACCGTGCGGGGCGACGACGGCGCCTGGCATTGCTTCTACACCGGAGTCGGTCGCGCCGAGGACGGCAAGATCCAGCGAATCGGACACGCGGTCAGCCGCGACCTTCGCAGTTGGGCGCGGGTCGGCGACGGGCTCTGCCTGGACCTGACCGGCGAGTTCGCCGAGCGCTACGAAGCGGAATGGAACGGACGCTGGCACGACCGTGCGATGCGCGACCCCTGGGTGATGAGAGAACCCGGCGGCGACGGCTGGCTGATGTATTTCACGGCGAGGGTCCCGGACCGGGAGGACGTCAACGACGCGGGCTGTATCGGATTTGCCGTCTCGCCGGACCTGGAGACGTGGGCGCTTCGGCCGCCGCAATTCGTCGGCGGCTGGGGCGAGCTGGAGGTTCCGCAGGTGTTCGAGTCCGGCGGCACCTGGTACTGCCTGTTCTCGATGTCTCCGCGGCACCAGGCCCGCTCGCGGCGGACCTCGTTCGGCCGCGGTGCGCATTATCTCGTCGCCGGCCACCCTCGGGGCCCGTGGCGCCTGGCCGAGGGCGGTGCGCTCGATACGGAAGCGGAGCGATACGCCGCACGAATCGTCGACCATGACGGCCTCAAGATCCTCGGGTTCAGGGACGGGGAGCCTGACCGGTTCGGCGGCTACATCATGGATCCGGCCCCGGTCTACCGGCGCGCCGACGGCACCCTGACGCTGGAGGGATGAATGGCCGGAATCACGCTCTCGAACGTCCGCAAGAGCTTCGGCTCGACGGAGGTCATCAAGGGGGTCGACATCGAGATCGGAGACGGCGAGTTCGCCGTATTCGTCGGCCCCTCCGGTTGCGGCAAGTCCACGCTGTTGCGGCTGATCGCGGGGCTCGAGGACATCACGAGCGGCGAGTTGAGGATCGGCGGCCGCGTGGTCAACGAGCTCCAGCCGAAGGAGCGCGGCATCGCCATGGTGTTTCAGTCCTACGCCATCTATCCGCACATGACCGTGCGGGAGAACATCGCCTTCGGGTTGACCGTCCGCCGCGCAAAGAGGGACGAGATCGACCGCAAGGTGGCGGAAGCGGCCCGGATCCTGCGGATGGAGGACCTTCTGGACCGCCGTCCGGCGCAACTCTCCGGCGGTCAGCGCCAGCGCGTCGCCATCGGACGCGCGATCGTGCGCGATCCCACCGTGTTTCTGTTCGACGAGCCGCTCTCCAACCTCGATGCCGCGCTGCGGATGTCGACCCGGCAGGAGATCGCCGCGCTGCACAGCGAGCTCGGCGCCACGATGATCTACGTGACCCACGATCAGGTGGAGGCGATGACCCTGGCCGACAAGATCGTGGTGCTGCGGGGCGGCGAAGTCATGCAGGCGGGCGCGCCGATGGACCTCTATCACAACCCGGCCAACCCGTTCGTCGCCGGGTTCCTCGGCGCGCCCGCGATGAACTTCGTCCGCGTCCGGGTCGTCGAAGTGTCGGAGGACTCCGTCGACGTGTCGCATCCGGCAGTCGAGCGGCTGTCCGTGCCTCGCCGGTCGCGCGACTTCAGCGCCGGTGAGGAAGCGATCCTCGGCGTGCGACCGCAATACCTGCGGCAGGTCGAATCGGGCGAGGGCACGCTGCACGGGGCGGTCGTGCTGACCGAACGGCTCGGGAGCGAGACGGTGGTGAACGTGTCGCTGACTTCGGGGGAGGAAGTCGTCGCCGCCTTGCCGGAAGACACCCTCCTCTCTCCAGGGCAACCGGTGTCGTTCGGATTCGATGTCGGCAAGGCGCATCTGTTCCCGGAGGATTCGTGGCAAAGCCCGTCGTGATCCTCGACCCGCACTGGCGGCAAGTCCCGGAACTCTTCTCTGCAGCGAACCTGGAATTCCTCCACGGCGCGTTCGACGTCGTCTGGGGGATGGACGAACCGATTCCGCCCCCCGTGTTCGAGGAGGCCCTGCCTCGGGCCTCCGTGCTGATTTCGGGTGCGCCGCGGGTCGACGCCGGGATTCTGGAGAGGGCTGCGAGGCTTCAGGCCGTGATCGAGGTCGCCGGCAACTTTCCTGACACGATCGACTACGAAGCCTGCCGGGCGCGTTCGGTCGAGGTTCTCTCCTGCGCTCCCGGGTTTCGCTCGACGGTGGCCGAAATGGGCCTGGCCATGGCGCTGGCCGGCGCACGCGGGCTGGTCCGGGAACACGAGTCGTTCCGCGCCGGCGAGGAGCGCTGGCTGGACGACTGCGCTCCGGAGGATTTCTCGCTGTTCGGCGCCCGGGTCGGCTTCGTCGGATTCGGCCAGATCGCTCGGGAACTCGTCCGTCTGCTGGTCCCGTTCCGGGCTACCGTTCGGGCCTACGACCCTTGGGTGAGCGAAGCGCTGGCGCAGTCGCACGGCGCGGAGTTGTGCGGGCTCGACGAGCTCGCCGGCTGGGCGCGTTGCGTCTTCGTGACCGCCGCTCCGACGACCGGGAATGCCGGTCAGGTCGGCGCCGACACGTTTGCGGGCATGGCGGACCACACGCTGGTGGTGCTGCTGAGCCGGGCCCATCTGGTGGATTTCGATGCGCTGGAAGCGGAAGCGGCGAGCGGACGGCTGCGGTTTGCGATCGACGTCTTTCCGGGCGAACCGCTGGCGGAAGACCACCCGCTCCGGGCGACGCACAACGTCGTCCTCTCTCCGCACCGGGCGGCGGCGGTTCGGGACGGCCGGCGGCTGATCGGAGAGATGGTCTGCGACGATCTTCGGGCCATGCTGTCGGGCCGCCCGGAGCGTCGGCTCGCGCGCGCCGATCCGGACCGGGTCGAGATGCTGGCCGGGGTCGGAGACGCAGGGCTACGCGCCTGACCTTCAGGCCGGATCGTTCGACCGTCCTGTTTCGGAGTCAGGGGGCAAGGGGGAGTCGTCCCCGCGGGTCGGTCAGGCGCTCTCGCCGATCCGGTGGCAGGCGGCGAAATGCCCCGGCCGCACCTCGCGGAATTCCGGAACGGTCTCGGCGCACTTCGGCAGCGCCCTCGGGCAGCGGGTCCGAAACACGCATCCCGAGGGCGGCCGTGCGGCGCTGGGGACATCGCCCTCGAGGAGTATCTGCCGGCGGCTCGCTTCCGCTTCCGGGTCCGGAACCGGAATCGCCGAGAGCAGCGCGTCCGTATACGGGTGCAGGGGTTCCGCGAAGATTCTGTCCGCCTCCGCGATCTCCATCAGCTTGCCGAGATACAGGACTGCCACGCGGTCGCTCACATGGCGCACGACGCCGAGATCGTGGGAGACGAAGAGATAGGCGTAGCGGAACTTCTCCTGCAACTCCTTGAGCAAGTTGAGGATCTGGGCCTGGATCGACACGTCGAGCGAGGCGACCACCTCGTCGCAGACGATCAGGCGCGGATTGAGCGCGAGGGCGCGGGCGATGCAGACGCGCTGCCGCTGCCCGCCGGAGAACTCGTGCGGATACCGGTCGCCCATGCGCGCGTCGAGACCGACCCGTTCGAGAAGCTCTCCCGCGCGTCGGTCGATTTCCGCGCGGCTCAGCTCCCCGGCGATCTCCAGCGGCTCGCCGACGACGCGGCGGACGGAAAGGCGCGGATTGATCGAGGCGTAGGGATCCTGAAAGATCATCTGGATGCGCTGCCGCGCACGGCGCAGCGCGCCGCCCTCGAGACGGCGGAAGTCGGCGCCTTCGAGCGCGATCTCTCCGCTCGTCGGCTCGACGAGTCTGAGCAGGGTGCGTCCGACGGTGCTCTTGCCGCTGCCGCTCTCCCCCACCAGCGCCAGGGTCTCGCCTTCGTCGATATGAAAGCTCACGCCGTCGACCGCCTTGACGGTGCCGACCTTTTGCGGAAGCAGGAATCCGCGCCGGATCGGAAAGTGCTTCCGAAGGCCGCGGACGTCCAGCAGCCTCGCCGAATCAGGCATGGATCGCCCCGGCTTCCTCTCGACGCGATTCGAGATCCCGCCACCGCCAGCAGCGGACCCGGTGTGCGGCGCTCCCGGTCGTCTCGAGCGGGGGCGTCTCCGCCGCGCAGCGCGCCACGGCCCGCTCGCAACGCGGCGCGAAGGGGCAGCCGGGTCCCAACTGCGCGAGATCGGGCGGGCGTCCGGGAATGGGGTTCAGTCGATCTCCCGGCTTCCGGTCGGCGCGCGGGATCGACGCGAGCAGGCCGCGGGTGTAGGGGTGTCGCGGACGGCGGAAGATGTTCGCAACCGGCCCGCGTTCCATCAGGTGGCCGGCGTACATGACGTTCACGGTTTCCGCGAGACCGGCGACGACGCCGAGATCGTGGGAGATCCAGATCACGGTCAGCCCCAGCTCGCGGTGCAGCCGCCGGATCAGGTCGACGATCTGGGCCTGGAGGGTGACGTCGAGCGCCGTGGTCGGCTCGTCGGCGACGATCACCCGGGGGTTGCCGGCGAGCGCCATGGCGATCATGACCCGCTGCCGCATGCCGCCCGAGAGTTCGTGCGGATAGGCGCGAAGGCGCTCCGCGGCGTCCGCGATGCCGACCCGGTCCAGAAGCTCGGCCGCGCGGCGTTCCGCGGCGGCGCCGCGAAGGTCCTGATGCCGGTGCAGCGCTTCGCGAATCTGGAAGCCGACCGAAAAGACCGGATGGAGGGAGGAGCCCGGATCCTGGAAGATCATGGCGATCTCCCGGCCCCGGACGTCCCGCATCTGGCGTTCGGAAAGCGTGAGCAGGTCCTGTCCGAGATAGCGGATCTCTCCGCCCGCAATCCGGCCGTTCGGCGGCGAGACCAGCCGCATGATCGAGAGCGCATGCACGCTCTTGCCGCTGCCGCTCTCGCCGACGACGCCGAGGATTTCGCCCTCGCGCAGGTCGTAGGAAAGCTCGTTTACCGCGACGCTCGGACCCTCCTCGGTCTCGAAGCGGACCGTAAGGTTTCGCACGGAAAGGATCGGATCCATCGGCCGTCCGTCGGAGCGTCGGCGTCAGGCCGTTCCCTGGCGCCGGCCCGGTCGGTCCTGCACCGCGTCGGGAGCCGCCGGGCGCCTGAACCGCAGTTCGGGCGGAACCGCCGAGGGACTGTTTGGCGGCTTGGGGCCGCAACCGATACCATGAGGCATAATCTGCGTCGATTGTAGCGGCAACGGAGCTGCATCGAACGAACGACGACTACAAGCGGAGGAAGCCCGATGAACGATCTCAGACGAACCGGCACGGCCGTCGCGCTCGCCGTCCTCGCGGCGGCGGGACTGGCTGCGGCGCCGGCGCAAGCGGACGAGGCCTGTCCCGTACGGGGCGGGACCTTCACGATTCCCTTCGATCCCGAACCCGCGGACCTGACCCCCGGCGCGAACGCACAATACGCGCCGAGCCTGATCTTCGGGCTGATCTACGACACGCTCCTGATCCTGGACCGGGACGGCAACCTGAATCCGGGACTGGCGACCGCCTACGAGGTCTCGGAAGACAATCTCTCGATCTCCTTCGAGTTGCGGCGCGGCGTCGCGTTCCATCACGGGCGCGAGTTCGAAGCGAGGGACGTGGTGTACACCTTCGAGCGGCTCCTGGATCCCGACTTCGGGTCTCCATGGGCGAACCAGCTGGGATCGATCCAGTCGATCGAGGCGACCGGGAGCCACTCCGTGCGGATGGATTTCGACTCGCCCTTCGCGCCCATTCTCAGCGTCGTTTCCACGGCCTGGTACACGGCGATCGTTCCCTACGACTTCACGCCGGAGAACAACCTGAACGAGAACGCGTCCGGCACCGGCGCCTTCATGCTCGACGAGTACGTGCCGGACTCCCACGTGCGGCTGCAGGCGAACCCGAACTACTGGGAAGAGGGATATCCCTGCGTGGAAACCGTCGTGTTCGACCTGATTCCGGATCCGCAGACCCAGATCTCGGCCTTCCGGCAGGGCAACGCCGACATCGTCATTCTGCGGGATCCGAAATTCATACCGGTGCTGCGCGACGTAGAGGGCGCCCGGCTGATCGAGCCGGCCGGGGCGGTGAACGAGTCCGGACTCGGCATCAACACCGCCGAAGGGCCCACGGCCGACCTGCGGGTGCGGCGGGCGCTCAGCCTCGGCACCGACCGCCAGGAGGTGATCGACACGGTGCTCTTCGGGTTCGGCGAAGTCGGAACGAAGATCTCCTGCGGCAAGGTGCCCTACGGCTGGTGTGCGGATTCGGACCCGCCGCTGCCGTATCACGAATACGACCCGGAAGGGGCGAAGGCGCTTCTCGCCGAAGCCGGCTACACGGACGGGCTGGAACTGACGATGCAGGTGAACCTGCCGCTGGACGTCCAGACGGCGGAGATCCTGCAGGAGCAGTGGGCGCGAATCGGGATCGACCTCACGATCGAGCGAATTCCCGATTTCAACCAGCAGCTGGACAACTACATCAACGTGAAACACCAGCTGTCGATCGTGTCGCTGGTCTGGCAACCGGACCCGCATTCGGACGTCTACCAGATCTACTACTCGACCTCGCCGATCAATCTCGGCAAGTTTGCGGACGCGGAACTGGACGCTCTCCTGGACGCGGGGAAAGTCGAGCTGGACCTCGAGAAGCGGATCGAGATCTACAAGGCGGTCCAGAATCTAGTGGCGGACCAGGTCTACATGCTCTATCCGTACACCAAGCCGGTGAACTGGCAATACGTCCGGGATTACGTCAACGACTACCAGTCGATGCCGAGCGGCACCTACGACCATGTCCGCTATCTGTGGCTCGGCGATTCGTGACCCGGATCGGCTGAGCCGGCGCGGCATGCGCCGCTGAACGCGCGGCCCGTGCGCCGCGCGCGCGAATCGGGTGCGGCGGGCCGGCCCCGGCTCCGCCGCACCCTTGCGGGTCGATCTCCGGAGACTGCCCGGCACGGGATCGGCCGCAATCCGGGGACCGCACGGAATCGTGCCGCGCTTCGCGTCCCCGCCCGTGACGCCGTAGGGCAGGGTCCGGTCCGATGAGCCGGTACGTTCTGCGGCGGCTTCTGCTTCTGATCCCCGTCGTGCTCGGGGTCACCTTTCTGACCTTCGCCCTCATCCGCATCATTCCCGGCGACATCGTGACCCAGATGATGGGGGTCACCGCCGCCAACAACGAGGAGACCAGGCTCCGGGTGCTGCGCGAACTCGGTCTCGACCGTCCGCTGCTCGAACAATACGTCTGGTGGCTGGGCCGGATCGTCCAGGGGGATTTCGGGTTCTCGTTCATTCACGGCCGGCCGGTGATGGAGCAGATCCTGTCCCGGTTTCCGATCACCTTCCAGCTCGGCGTCATGTCCATGGGGATCGCGATCCTCGTCGGCGTGCCGCTGGGCGTGCTCAGCGCCGTGCGCCAGGGAACCGCGGTCGACCTGGTGGCACGAGTGTTCGCGCTGCTCGGGATTTCCACGCCGAGTTTCTTCTCCGGCACCCTCATCGTCGTGCTCGGCGCGATCTACTTCCCGAAGACCCAGACGCTCGGATACGTTCCCCTGCTGGAAGACCCCCTGGAGAGCCTCTCGCGGATGTTCTGGCCGGCGCTCGCGCTGGGCCTCGGCATCGGCGCCGTCATTCTGCGGTACACCCGGTCCTCCGTCCTCGAAGTGCTGGAGGAGGATTACGTGCGCACGGCGCGCGCGAAGGGGATGTCGGAGCGGGTCGTCGTCTTCGTCCACGCGTTCAAGAGCGCGTTGATTCCGATCATTACCGCGATCGGGATCTGGTCCGCCTTCCTGGTCAGCGGCGCGGTGATCCTGGAGGAAGTCTTCGCAATTCCGGGACTGGGGCGGCTGGTCCTCAGCGCGATCGAGAATCGCGACTACCCGATCATCCAGGGCACCGTGCTGTTCCTCTCCCTCGGCGTCGCGCTGGTGATCCTGATCGCGGATCTGCTGGTCGCGCTGGTCGACCCGCGCGTCCGGCTCGATTGATGGCAGGAGTCCGCCAGGGAACGAACGCCGGACCTCCGGTCGGGGTCGGGCGATCGCGCCTCTCGTCCGGGCGACGGTTTCTGCGGCACCTGCGCCGGGACCCCGCCACGTTGATCGGACTCGTCATCGTCTGCACGCTGATCCTCGTGGCGGTCTTCGCTCCGGCGATCGCGCCCTACGGAGCCAACCAGAACGCCGGGGCCATGCTGGCGAGCCCGAGCTGGGAATACCCGTTCGGAACCAACTTCCAGGGACGGGACCTGTTCAGCCGGGTCGTGCTCGGCAGCCGGAACAGTCTCGCCGTCGCGATTCCGTCCGTCCTGTTCGCGGTCGCCGTCGGGCTTCCGCTCGGAATGCTGGTCGGCTATCTCGGCGGCTTCACGGACAGCGCGGCGCTTCGCGTGTTCGACGTCATGTTCGCGCTTCCGGCCATCCTGCTCGCGATCGCGCTGGTGGCGTATCTCGGACCGAGCCTGCCGAACCTGATCCTCACCATCGCGGTGCTCTACATACCCCGGGTGGCGATGGTGGCGCGGGCGCCGACGCTTTCGGTGAAGACCCGGGACTTCGTCCTCGCCGGCAGGATGTTCGGCGCCCGAAACACGCGGATCCTGCGGACCCACATCCTGCCGAACATCGCCGCGCCGGTTCTGGTGGAGTCGTCGCTCTTGCTGTCGGAAGCGCTTCTGACCGAAGCGGCGCTCAGCTTTCTCGGCCTCGGCGTACAGCCGCCCAATCCGAGCTGGGGGGCGGATCTCGGCAAGGGCCGGCAGTTCATGGAACTCGGCGCCCACCAGGTGATCTTTCCGGGTTTGACGATCATGATTGCGGTGCTGGGGTTCAATCTCCTGGGCGACGGGCTCAGGGACTTTTTCGACCCCCGGATCCGGCGGCGGCGATAGTCGGCGCCGGGAGCGCAGAGGAGGAAGCCGATGGCGCAAGAGATTCGGATCGCGGCAATTCAGGCCACGTCCCGGGCGGCGAACTGGGAGGAGAAGTGGCAGGGGATCGATGTCCCGCACGCCCTGGAACTCCTGGAGGAGGCCGCGTCCGGGGGCGCCGATCTGGCCTGCTTTCCGGAGCTCTATCCGCTCGCGGGACTCGAGGAGATTCGTGCGGCGGCGCGAGAGAGGAACCTGCACGTCATCGCCGGTCTCGCCGAGGGCGAGCCGCCGCGCTGGCAAAACACCAGCACGCTGATCTCGAACGAGGGAACGGTGCTCGGACGGCAGACCAAGAACTACCCCACGGCGGTCGAGGTCGATCGCGGCGTGGTTGCGGGGGATGCGTTTCCGGTTTTCGAGACGGATCTCGGCAAGATGGGGATCGTCATCTGCGCCGACTTCGCGTTCTTCCACGACGGCGTGGAGGCGCAGTGCCGGCGCGACGCGGACATGATCTTCAACCCGGCGTTGTGGTTCGCCCTGAGCGAGGCCTTTCCCCATACGGTGATCGGTCGGCACATGGAATACTCGGTGCCGGTGTTCGGGGTGAACGTCGGCCGGCCCGACCGCCGGTTTCGGGATTCCGTCTTTCCGCCGGCCGGCGGGTTCTCGACCGCCTGCGTTCCGCCGCCGGTGCGGGACATGGACGCGCTCTGGGAATGGTTCTGCGACAAGCCGGAAGGGATCGATTCGACCGCCGGCTTCATTCACACCCTGGGCGCGGAGGAAGACCTTCTCTTCGTCGACCTCGACCTGGAGGCGGTGCGGGCGTTTCCGGGGTATTTCTCGACCCGGACGCCGGTTCGGCTCGGGCGCTGACGGCGAGCGCTTCCCGCGGTACGCGTCCGGTTCGCCGGACTCAGTCGGGGAGGTCGACGACCAGCGCCGGGTCGAAATCCGCCTGTTCGGCGGCTCCGTATCCGGCCGGGTTGGCCAGGATCCGGGTGCGGCCGACGGTTTCCTCGACGCGCGCGTGCATATGGCCGTGAATCCACATCAGCGGCCGGTAGTGCCGGATCAGGGAGTCGAGATCGGACGCGAACCCCGCGTTCAGCCGGTCACCCGCAAATTGCGGCCGGACGCAAATCGGACTGGGCGCATGGTGGGTGAGGACGACCGCGTTCTGCCCGGCGTCTTGCGCAGCTTCGAGTTCTCGTTCGATAAAGGCCAGATCCGCAGCATGCCGGCGGGCGGATTCCCGTGTGGTGAACGGCGAATCCCCGTGACGAATCGCTCCGAGGAAGTCGTTCAGCCCCCGGCTCACATCCAGATGCGCCCAGACCTCGGCGCTCGGGCCGCCGTCGAGTCGGAAGTCGGTCCAGAGCGTGGCGCCGACGAAGCGCGTGCTTCCTATGGTGACCGCGCCTGGGTCGAGGAGCGTCACGCCGTGGGCGATGCAGTCCTCGGCGAGCGTGCGCCGGGCCCGATCGATCTCGCTTCCGTAATACTCGTGATTGCCGGGGACGAAGAGGACGTGCCGGGCGTCGTCCCAACGCTGCGCCATCATGCCGATACGCCGCGCGTGGACCGGTGCGAGATCGCCGGCGAAGAGGACGATCTCCGCTCCCGGCGCAAGGGGAGGAATGGAGTTTCCTTCGAACTCCAGGTGAAGGTCCGAGAGAATCTGTGCGCGCATTGCGTTCGCTCCGTCCGTGCGGGTGGAGTCCGAGGGTTGCCGAGCGGCTCGCGGATTCGATACGGAACACGCTGCGGCTGCGTCCGGCGACGCTGCCGGCAGGGAGGAACGCTTGTCGGCGCTCCGCCCAAGGACCGAAGCCGCCCGCGGACGGCCGGAACGTGCGGACCTGCCGCTCGATCGGACTCCCCGGTACCCTTGCGGAATCCGGCGTCGGATCGGTGCCCTTTCCCGGCGGACGCGGAGCCTACCGGCCGAGAACCCGATGCGACTCCATCGGAATGCGCTGCCGCACGGTTTGCAGGTAGCCGGGATCGACGGTTGCCGTCGCAAATCCCGTACCTTCGCCGATCTGTGCAGCGACGTACCCCCACGGGTCCACGATCATGGAATGGCCCCAGCAGCTGCGCGGTCCCTCCGGGGTTGGAAACGTACCCGTCTGTCCGGCGGCGACGACGTAGGTCTGGGTCTCGATGGCGCGCGCCCTGAGCAGGATCTCCCAGTGGTCCTTTCCGGTCTGCAGCGTGAAGGCGGCAGGAACCATGATCAGGTCCGCTCCCTGTCCGGCGAGGCCGCGGTACAACTCGCCGAATCGCAGGTCGTAGCAGATGGTGCAGCCGACCCGGACGCCCTCCGCCTCGTACACGGCGAGATCGCTTCCCCGTCCGACCGTATCCGACTCCCGGTACTCCGTTCCGTCCGGCGCGGTGATGTCGAAGAGATGAATCTTCCGGTAGCGGGCCAGTTCGGTTCCGTCCCGCCCGAAAGCCACCGTCGTGTTGTAGGACTGCCTCGTGTCGGGGATACGCTCGTAGAAGCTGCCGCCGTGGACCATGACGCCGTGCTCCTTGGCGATGGCCTGCAGGGTCTTCCAGGTATCGCCGCCGGGGATGTCTTCCGCGGCCGCGAGACGCTCGTCTTCGCTCCCGCCGAGGAAAGACATCATCTCGGGAAACACGATCAGGTCGGGCCCGTCCGCCTCGACCGCCTCGGCGGCGAGCCGTCGCGCCTCGGCGAGATTGCGGGACTTGTCGTCCTGCGAGTTCATCTGAACCACGGTGACGCGCATGGGACTCCCTCCTGTATGTTGCGGCACGCGCAGCATAGTCCGAATCGAACGCGGATTCGAACCGGACGCGCGTCCTGGGTTATCGTTGAGGCGCACGCACGGCCGGGGAAGCCGGCCCGGAACCGTTTACGGTGCGGTTCAGCCGTCCTGGAGGTCGCCGATGTTGAGCACCCGCCCGATCGAGTTTCCCAAATGGCTCGGCGAACGCGCGGCCGGAGGTCCGCCGACCCGCGCGCTGATCGCGGGAGCGCATGTCGCGCATGCCCTCGAAGGGGTGCGACTGGCGACGGAGGCAGGCTGGCTCGAGCCCGTCCTGGTGGGACCGGGCGCCGGGATCCTCGCCGCGGCGGACGAAATCGGCTGGGACGTCTCCGGGGTCGAGCGGACGGAGGCCGACGGAGAGGAGGCGGTCGGCGAGACCGTCGCGTCCCTCGCGGGCGATGCGTCGGTCGGCATGGTCGTGAAGGGCCACATCCACACGAACGTTCTCCTCGGCGCCCTGCTCCGGGCGAAGCCCGGCATTCGGACCGGGGGGCGCCTGCTCCATGTCTGGCTCCTGACCCATCCGGAGTTCGATCGCCCGCTCGCGATCTCCGACGGCGCGCTGAACCTGCGGCTGGACGTCGAGATCGGAAAGTCGATCCTGGAAGCCCTCGTAGACGTGTTCGCCGCCGTCGGACGGCCGCGCCCGAGGGTGGCGTTGCTCGCCGCCTCTGAGGAGGTTCTGCCCGGCATGCCGGCTACGGTGCTGGCGCGGAAGCTCGTCGAGTGGTCCCGGTCGGCCGGGATCGACGCCGACGCGTTCGGGCCGGTGGCGATGGACGGGGCGATTTCGCCGGAGGCGGCCCGGATCAAGTCGCTGCCCGACCCCGCGGGTCTGGCCGACGCGCTGGTGGTGCCGACCGTCGAGGTTGGCAACGTCCTGGCGAAGACGCTGATCTGGTTTCGTTCCGTATGTGCCGCGGGGGTCGTGCTCGGCGGCCGAATTCCAGTCACGATCACCAGCCGGAGCGACGCGCCGGCCGCACGGCTCGCTTCGGTCGCCCTTGCCAGGATCCTGGCAGAGAGGGGCGTTGGAGGGAGCCGCTGATTCGCGCACGGCCAGCTGCCTGCCTGCGGATTCCCGGAACGGACGACGCCGGGCGGATCCGGACGGCGGTGTGGGCGTCGAACGAACCTGCCTCCCCGATCGGGGGAACGGCCGCCGATTCGAATCGATGGGCCGCAGCCCGGAGAATCTGCTACAGGTGCAATTGCCTCCGGCGGACGACGTCTGCCCTGTTCGGTCGGGAGGATCACGTCTCGGATGTCCCAGCGTCGCGCGCTCTCCGAGTGGCCCACATGGTGTGTTCTGGCCGGTTGCTACGCCGGGTGGGGGCTGGCTACCTGGTACTGGGATTCGCTCGGTCCCTGGATCGCGATCCCGATCCTGATACCGCTGGTCACCCTGCATTCGAGTCTTCAGCACGAAGCCCTGCACGGCCATCCGACGCGCTCCCGGGGGTGGAACGAGGCGCTGGTCTATCCGGCCGTCGGACTGCTGATTCCCTACCGGCGGTTTCGGGACACCCACCTGAAGCATCACAAGAACGAGAACCTGACCGATCCCTTCGACGATCCGGAGAGCTGGTACCTCGCCGAGCGGGACTGGGAATCGCTTTCCTGGCCCCTGCGACTGTTGCTCGAAGCCAACGCGACGCTGCTCGGCCGTTTCCTGTTCGGCCCGGCGCTCGGGACCTGGGGGCTGATCCGCAACGACTGGCGGGAGGCGCGCGCGGGCGAACCCGGACGGCTGTCCGCCTGGCTGCACCACGTCGCCGGCGTCGTGCCGGTCCTGGTCTGGGTCTGGGCCGTCTGCGGCATCCATCCGGTGCTCTATGCGGCCGCGGTCGCGTATCCGGGATTCTCGCTCCTCATGCTGCGCACCTACGCGGAACACCGGGCGAGCGAGGCCGTGCCGACCCGGACCGCCGTGATCGAGGCGTCGCCCGTGTTCCAGCTCCTGTTCTTGAACAACAACCTTCACGCGCCGCATCACGAGCGGCCGAGTCTCGCCTGGTACCGCCTGCCGGAGTATTTCCGGGTGAACCGGTCGCGCATCCTGGAGGAAAACGGCGGTTACGCCTATCGGGGCTACCGCGAGGTCTTCCGCCGCTTCTTCTTGCGACGGCGCGAACCGATTCCGCATCCGTTCCTGCGCCGGGCGACGGGCATTGAGTCAGCCGCCGGGGCGCAGGCAACGGTCCCTTCGCCCGAGTCGAACGCTTGATCGTATCGCTTCCGATGTACGATACGGGCTCCGCCCGTGTCGCGAACGACCTGCTCTGGCACGCTTGGTCCGAGCGTCTCCGGGAGCGCGGCCTGATCGGTCCGGATTCGGTCGCGCTGGAGCGTTCCCGAAGCGCGGAGGACGTCTGGAGGGACCCGAATCTGCTCCTTGCCCAGGCTTGCAGCCTGCCCTGGGCGCTCGGTCTCGAACGGGTCTGCCGGATCTTTGCCTTACCGTGCTACAGCGCACCCGGATGCGAGAGCGAGACCTATCGCAGCGCGATCGTCGCGCGCGCGGACGCGGCAGGCGAGTCGCTGGCGGACTTCGACGGCGCGACGGTGGCGGTGAACGGCGTCCGTTCCCACTCCGGCCATACGTCGCTCGTCTGGGCGCTGGGCATGGAGGGACTTCCCATGCCGTTCTTCTCCCGGGCCAAGGTTTCGGGCACCCACGCGGAGTCCTTGCGGATGGTGGCGGAGGGACGGGCCGATCTTGCCGCCATCGATTGCGTGACGCTGGCAATTCAGGAGGCGGATCGGAACACGCATCTGGACGGACTGCGAAGGCTCTCGTGGACGCCTCCGGCGCCTTCGCTGCCGTTGATCACCTCGGCGAACCGGGAGCCTTCGCTGGACGACCAGCTCTACGAAACGCTGGTCGAGGCGTTGTCTGACGAGGCCAACCGTTCCGTGCGAGATACGCTGTTTCTCGAGCTGCCGGTCCGGTTGGAAAGGGAGCATCAGGCAGAGTTCGACACCGTTCGCGGGGCGTGGCGCCGGGCGAGGGATGTCGGGATTGCGCATTGCTGGGAGGGGGCGAGCGTTTCCGACTGAGGACAGCATCGCCGCAGTCCGCTTCGGGCAACGAGTGCCCGGGCGGGGAAACGTCCCCGACTGCCGGACCGCAAGGGTTCCCGCGCGACACGCGGACGGGTCGACTGTCGCCCCCACCCACCTGACGTGAAGCGGTCGCGGGTCGACCCCGGACTCGCTTCGAGACGTCGCTCCGCGAGAGATCCCTTCTCAAGCGAAGCGGTCCGATTCGGAATCGAGCTGCGGATATCATTCGCGGTGAGGCGTCGTTTGGGACCGCTGGCGGCAGACGGAGACACGTGATGACCCTTGTGACCGGTACACTCGTCGTAATTCGGTATCGGGACGACGAGCGCAAGCACGCCCGTCGTGTAGAGACCTCCTTCGGCCGCCGGTACTGCAAGTGGCGGTCGGCCTTCGATTCCCGGCATTTCGGCCGCCGGAGGGGGAGATAATGCGGGTTCAGATCCGGCCAACGTTGTTGCGCTGGGCGCGCCGAAGAGCCGGGATCGATGTCGATGCGTTGACCCGCCGGTTCCCGAAATACGTTCAGTGGGAGGCGGGCGAGATCCGGCCTACGCTCAAGCAGCTGGATCGGTTCGCCAGGACTGTCCGTGTGCCGGTCGGCTATTTGTTTCTACCGGAACCGCCGGACGAGCCCGTTCCGATCCCCGACTTCCGGGTCGCGGACGGCGGAGCGCCGGGGCGCCCGAGCCCTGACTTGCTCGACGCCGTCTACCTCTGCGAGCGTCGCCAGGACTGGTATCGGGAATACGCATGTCTCGAAGGGCTTGACCCGATTCCGTTCGTCGGCTCGGCGACGCCGGCAAGCGACGTGGAGCGCGTGGCAGCGGACATTCGCTCCGCGCTCCGTCTCGATCTCGACGAACGATGCGCTCTTCCGAACTGGCTCGACGTCTTTCGCCACACGATCGACGCGGCCGATGCGCTCGGCGTGTTGGTCATGGTATCGGGAATCGTCGGCAACAACACGCACCGAGCGCTCGATCCAGCCGAGTTTCGGGGAGTTGCCCTGGTCGACGAGCGCGCGCCGCTCGTGTTCGTCAACGCTGCCGACGCCAAGGCGGCGCAATTGTTCACCCTCGTCCACGGATTGGCGCATTTGTGGCTCGGGCAATCGGCGTTGTGGGATTCCGGACCTCATGTGCAGCCTTCACATGCGGGCGAGGCATGGTGCAGCCGCGTCGCCGCACAGGTGCTCGTGCCACTGGAGCCGTTCATTGACGAATGCCGCGCGGGAGAGGACCGGAGGGTCGCGCTGAAACGACTGGCCCGCAGGTTCAACGTCAGCGCGCCGATCGTGTTGCGTCGTATGTACGATGTTGGCTGCATGCCTCGAGATCAGTTCCGAGCCGAGTATGAAGCCGAGTTGGGGCGGCCTAGGGCAATTCGAGGCAGCGGAACTGGGGGAGATATCTACAGCATGCAGATCGCCCGCGTCGGAAAGCGCTTCGCCGTGGCTCTCGTCTGCAGCACCCTCGAGGGACGCACGCTCTACCGTGAGGCCCTCCAGCTTCTCTGCGTATCCCGACTCGACACCTTCCGGCGGTTTGCGGACGCGTCTCGCCCTTACGTTTCCGGTGAAGCGGCCAGGGGCAGACAGGCGAAAGCGTCGAAGGGATAAACCCTTTCCGCGCGGACGATGAAGCGTACAAGTACTGGACGAGCGATATTCCGATTCTTGCCTGCGTCCGCCTTTTCGAGGATGACCGGGAATGCGGCCTTGGGGCAGGCCGAGAGGGCCTTTCGGCTCGACTCCGGTCGGTTGTTCTTTCGTCGCTGCGTACGATCAGGAGCCGGGTCTGGTTCCACTCCCGCCAGCAACTCGGCGATGCGCAATATCGCTCGGTGAACGCTCGCGCGGCTACTCAACCAAGTCGTAGCTCGTGTTCCTGATGCCGCCCAGGCTGCGTCGAAGTACGTTTCGCTCGACCAAATCGGCGATGTCGCGCTGTGCAGTCGGAATCGAGCACTTGCCTATCGCTGCCCACTTCCTGGCGGTCAACTTCCCTTCGAATCCGTCCAGGAATCGATTGAGTACTCGATGTTGTCTCGCGGTGAACGGTTCTCGCGAACGGCGTCGCCAGAATTCGGATTTGCGGAGAACCTGGGCACACGTCGCCTCCGAGGACTCGATCGCGCGCGAGAAACAGCCGATAAACCATACCAGCCAGTTGGTCACGTCGAGAGCGGACCTCTGCGAGCGCTCGAGCATGCGGTAGTAGTCGGAGCGGTTACGTCGGATCTGACTCGACATGCTGTAGAAGCGCTGTCCCGAATCCTCCGATTGCGCCAGCGCTAGATCCGCGATCGCCCGAGCGATTCGGCCGTTGCCGTCCTCGAACGGGTGGACGGTCACGAACCAGAGATGCGCAAGACCGGCCCGCAGCAGTCCCTCGGGCCGGTTCCGACGGTCGAACCAACCCAGAAACCTCTCCATTTCGGCGTCGACGCGCTCGGCGGGAGGCGCCTGAAAGTGCACGCGCCGGCGGCCGATCGGTCCCGATACCACCTGCATCGGTCCCTCCGTATCGTCGCGCCAGGCACGGGTCCTGATCCTGTGCATCCCCGCGTACCCGGTGGGGAAGAGCGCCGCCTGCCAGCCGAAGAGTCTCTCCGACGTGAGCGAATCCCGATAGTTCTCCATGGCGTCGATAGTCATCTCGACGATGCCTTCCGTTCGACAATCGACCGGCAGGACGGCGGGAGCATCGATGCCGAGACGGTGCGCGACTGAGGAACGCACGCTGTCGCGGGAAAGGATCTCGCCTTCGATCTCCGAGCTCTTCACGATTTCTTCCGTGAGCGCCTCAAGCTGCGCCTCGAGCTTCAGCTCGTGGCTGAGGTTGGACATCCTTCCGAGCAGCCGATCCTGCTTCAGCCGCGCAGTCGCCAGCGGCTCCAGGAGCCTTCCTTCGTCCCAGGCGAAGCCGGGCCATTCGGGACGTTCCCAGACATACATGATTCACCTCAGACGACGAGGCGAGCACGGCGGCTCGCTCGTCAAATTCCTGTGGGTTGTCCCTGCTCTGGACAGTCCGGCGCGACGCCCTTCATGCGCTTCACCCACCGCCGCTGCCGGCGAGAATTCCTTCCACCCAGGGTGTCGGCGCATGTCGAGTGTATCGCGCAAGCCGTCCCGCTGTCGCTCCGTCGCCGTCTCCGGCTGACGCGAACCGTCCGGCACGGATCCCCGAAATTCTACCCCTCGCGATCCCGGAGCGACTCGACGGTATGACACCGCTCACGCACCCCGATACTCTGGACTCTCAGGGCAACTTCACGACCGATAGAAGACTTGGCGCCGTCTGCTCGACGTCAACGTCAGCGTCGCTCGTGATCGGTCGGCTCGTCTGTAGGTGACGGCACGGAGATCGAGATGCGACGAATCGTTCCCCGGCGCGGGGCGTCGCGTCGCCCGATAGACCGGCTCGGCCCGTCACGGATCGTGCCGCTGGCGACGCGCGTACGGATATAGCCTGCATGAACGTTCGAGCCACGGACATCGCGCTCGCCCGCGGCGTCAGCCCGCAAGACGTTCGTGCGTATCTGTCCGCCTACGGATGGGACCGGCTCGGACCCTTGCGCGGAAGCAAGGGAGACGCGTGGTGCCTGCGTGAAGACGAGCGAGAGTCCGTCCTCGTGCCCGCGTCGACCGAATTCGCGGACTACGCAACCAGACTCCTGCAACTCGCGGACTCCGTCGGGCGCGTGGAGAATCGGCCCTCGTCGACAGTGCTCGCGGACTTGTCGCTGGCCGGATTCGACTTGGTTCGCGTTCGCTTGCCGAGCGGCGGCGACGAAAACCCGATGTCGCTCTCCACTGGAGTAGGTCTCCTCGAGGAATCGCGCAATCTCCTCCTGGCCGCCGCCTGTTCGGTATCCCGGCCCCGAAGCGCGTTTCGCGCGGATCTCGACCGAAAGGCGGTCTCGTTCGTCGACCGCGTAGGATGGGGTCGGAACGGACACGACAGCTTCGCGGTCGACCTGTCGGTTCCGGTCGCGCCGTCCTCGATCGAATCGGAACCGGGCGGACCGTCTCGGCCGGAGCCGTTCGAGCGGCGGGTGACGCGGATGCTGGTGTCTGGCCTGCGTGGTTCACGAGAGGCGGCCGTGCGGCTCGATCGCGAAGGAGACGTTCGACACGTCGAGGAGCGAATCGGCGAGGGAGTCAGCGCAAACCTGTGCCGGGCGGTCGCCAATCTGATCGGCGCCGGCAACGGACTGGACGTATTCGTGCGTTGGGCTCTTTGCAGGCAGCCGCCGGAAGAGGCGGCGGAAGGGCGGTCCGTAGTGGCGTTCACGCGGTCGGATGCCCCGGCTCTTCGGGAGGCGGCGCGCTGTCTCGGAGAGCGGCAGTAACGAGTCGAGGGCTTCGTCTCCACGCTGGTGCGCGACCGGTTCGACCCCGAGGGCCGGGCAAGGGCAAGAGCATTCATCGAAGGCGCGCCGGTTTCCGTGACCGTGGACTTCGGCCCGCACCAAACCGCACGAATTGCCGATGCGTACCGCAGGAGACTGGGCGTATCCCCGGACGGGAACCTGCGCCAGAAATGCCGACGCTGGCGCCTCGAGAACCCCCGCAACCTGGCGGCGATCGAAAAGGAAGACTGGGCGTCGCACGTGCCGGGACTGTGCCCCGGACGGACGTTCGGCGACAGGTCGGCCCGATAAGGACTCCGTCGATGCCCGACCTCGCCGGGACGCTACCCCTGTCGCTCGAGCGACGGATCGACCCGGTCGGGCCGCCCGTCCAGTTTAAGCGTCGCAACCGGGGCCGGAGTCCGGGCGATGACCCGCCCCTTTCGGATCACCGCAAGGCGCGCGGCGCGAATGCGAATGGCTTCGATCGGATCCCTCGCATGCAGAAGCACCAGATTGGCGTCGCATCCCTTCGCGATGCCGTAGCCCTCGAGGTTCATGATCCGGGCCGAGTTCTCCGTCACCGCCCGGAAGCACCAGCGCATGTCCTCCATCGACGAGAGCTGTCCCACATGTAGGCCCATGGACGCGACGTCGAGCATGTCGGCGCTGCCGAGACTGTGCCAGGGATCCATCATGCAGTCCTGCCCGAATCCGACCGTGACGCCGGCGTCGCGCAACTCCCGGACCCGCGTGAGGCCGCGCCGCTTGGGATAGCTGTCGTGCCGACCCTGGATCAGGATGTTGATCAGCGGATTGGCGATGGCGTGCATTCCCGACTCGACCATCAGGGGAATGAGCTTCGAGACGTAATAGTTGTCCATCGAGTGCATCGAGGTCAGATGGGAGCCGGCCACCCGGCCCTGCAGGCCCAACCGTCGGGTCTCGTACGCGAGCGTCTCGACATGGCGCGAGAGCGGATCGTCGGTCTCGTCGCAGTGCATGTCGACCGCAAGTCCGCGCTCGGCCGCCAACTCGCAGAGCGCGGCGACGGAGCGCGCGCCGTCCGCCATGCTGCGCTCGAAGTGAGGGATGCCGCCCACGACGTCGACGCCCATGTCCAGCGCCCGTACGGTGTTTTCCCATGCGTTCGGCGACCGGAACACGCCGTCCTGCGGGAAGGCGACGAGCTGAAGCTCGATATAGGGCGCGATCTTCCGGCGGACTTCCAGCAGCGCCTCGACGCCCTTGAGTTCGTCGTCGCAGGTGTCGACATGGGTCCGGATGGCGCCGATCCCCATCGAGGCGGCGATGTCGCAGTAGCGAAGCGCCCGCTCGACGATCTCCTCGACGGTCTGGATGGGCTTGAGTTCGCCCCAGAGCGCGATTCCCTCGAGCAGGGTTCCCGAGACGTTCAGGCGCGGGCGGCCGAGCGAAAGCGTGGCGTCCATGTGAAAGTGGGGATCGACGAACGGCGGCGAGACCAGCCGCCCGCCGGCGTCGAGCGTTTCGCCCGCCTCCGCCTCGATACCCGGCTCGACCGCCGTGATGCGCCCTCCGGAGCAGGCGATGTCCTGGCCCGTGCGCCCGTCGGGGAGGGTGGCGTTCTTGATCAGGAGATCGGTCATCGGGTCACCTCTGTCCCTTGAACCATGGCGTAAGCAACGCCCGGGGGTAGTCGGCGCGCCGGGCGACGATGACGAGCGCCGCGATCGACAGGACGAACGGCATCATCAGGAAGACCTGGGGCGGGATCCAGGCGCCGGCTTCGGTCTGGAGCCGGACCTGGAGGGCGTCGAACATCCCGAACAAGAGGGCGCCGAGGAGCGCCTTGCCCGGCTGCCAGCTGGCGAAGATCACCAAGGCGATGCAGATCCAACCGCGACCGTTCACCATGCCGAAGAAGAACGCGTCGAAAGCGGACATGGTCAGGAAGGCCCCGCCGAGCGCCATCAGCGCCGAGCCGGCGACCACCGCGCCCATGCGAAGGCGGATGACGGAGAGTCCCTGGGCGTTCACCGCGTCCGGATTGTCCCCGACCGCCTTGAGCGCCACGCCGAGCGGGGTACGGTCCATCACCCACCAGACGACGCCGACCATCAACAGGGCGAGCCAGGTGAGGGCGGTCTGCTGAAAGAGCACCGGGCCGAAGAAGGGAAGGTCGGAGAGGAGCGGAACGTCGAGCGCGCGGAAGGGTTCGATCCGGGGCGGAGAACTCACCTGCGGCAGCGCGGTGCGATAGGCGAAGGACGCCAGCGAACTGGCGAACAGCGTGATGCCGAGGCCGGAGACGTGTTGCGAGAGGCCGAGCGGCACCGTCAAAACGCCGTGCAGGAGTCCGAACAGGGCGCCGGCGGCGGCCGCGGCCATGACGCCGACGGCAAGCGGCGCGCCGAGCCAGACCGTCATCCAGCCGGTCATGGCGCCGACCACGAAGATGCCTTCGATCCCGAGATTGAGCACGCCGGCCCGCTCGCAGAGAAGCGCGCCGAGAACGCCGAAGATCAGCGGACTGGCGATGCGCAGGCTCGCCGCCCAGAAGCTCTCGCTCAGGAAGATCTGCAGAATGTCGATCATGGCGCCCGCGGCCTTCGTCGGCGCAGCTTGAAGCGGGCGAAGAATCCCGCCACCAGCATGCAGATCAGCGACATGGAAACCGTGAGATCGGCCAGGAAGCTGGACACGCCCATGGCACGGGACATCGAATCGGCGCCGACGAACACGCTGGCCACGAACAGGCTCGCGGCGATCACGCCGAGCGGCGAGAGGCCGGCGAGCATGGCCACGACGATCCCGGCGTAGCCGAAGCCCGGCGAGAGGTCGGAGGTCAGGTAGCCCTTGAGGCCCGCCACCTCGGAGACGCCGGCGAGGCCGGCGCAGGCGCCGGAGGCGACGGCCACGCCGAGAAGCGTGCGGTTCACCCCGATCCCGGCATGCCGGGCTGCGGCGGCGTTGTCGCCGACCGCGCGGATGCGAAAACCCCACACGGTATACGCCAGCACGAAATGGGCGACGAGCGCGGCGGCGATCGCCAAGAGGAAGCCGGCGTGCAGGCGCATGCGGTCCACCAGCGTGGGCAGCGCGGCCGAGTCCAGAATGGGTTCCGACTGCGGCCATCCCAGTCCCATCGGATCCTGGAACGGCCCTTCGAGCATCATCTGGACCAGGATCAGGATGATGAAGTTGAGCAGTAGCGAGGTCACCACCTCGTCGGCGCCGAAGCGGGTCTTGAGGAAGGCCGGCCCCAGCATCCCGAAGGCGCCTGCCAGGGCGCCCGCGGCCAGCACCAGCGGGATCATCAGGAAGGAAGGCCCGTCGATCATGCCGGTGCCGATCCAGACCGCCGCGAGGGCGCCGAGATAGAGCTGGCCCTCGCCGCCGATGTTCCACAGCCGCGCACGAAACGCGATCGCGGCCGCCAGTCCGGTGAAGATCAGCGGCGTCGCGCGGGTCAGGGTCTCCGTCACCGTGAACATCGAGCCGAAGACGCCCGCCGCCATCTGGGCGTAGGCCGCCAGGATCGGGGCGCCGGCGAAGGCGAGCGGAACGGCGGCCAGGAGCAGCGCGCCGATGCCTGCAGCCACCGGCAGGAGCGCGGTCGTCCACCGGCGCGACGCCTCGCGGGGAACGACTTCGATCACGGCGCGGATCCCGGGCGGGTCATGAGGCCGCGCCACCCGCCATCAGGGCGCCGATTTCGGCGCGGTTGCGCGACGGGGTCTCGGCGATGCGGCCGGCATGCATGACGAGGATGCGGTCCGAGAGCGCCAGGATCTCGTCGAGGTCCTCGGAGATCAGCAGGACCCCGGCGCCCCGGTCGCGCGCCTCGATCAGTCGGCGGGAGACCTCGCCCGCGGCCCGGACGTCGAGGCCCCGGGTCGGCTGGTTGGCCAGGACGATGCCGGGCGCGGCCTCCAGCACGCGGGCGAGAATCAGTTTCTGGATGTTGCCGCCGGAGAGCAGCGACGCGCGGGCGTCGGGTCCGGGGCCGCGGATGTCGTGTTCCTCGATCGCCGCCCTCGCGTGGGCGTCGACGGCGCCCCGGCGCAGCACGCCGAAGTTCTGTACTTCGGGCGAGTCGAGCCGTTCGATGACCAGGTTTTCGGCCACCGTCATTTCCGGCACGATGCCGTCCCGGTGCCGGTCTTCGGGGATGCGTCCGATGTTCTCGCGCAAGGCTCGGGCCGGCGTCAGGTTGCGGACTTCGCGGCCGCCGATCCGGATGCTGCCGGCGTCGGGCCGCCGAATGCCGGAGATCACCTGCGCCAGCGTGCTCTGTCCGTTACCGGCCACGCCGGCGATCCCGACGATTTCGCCGCTGCGGAGCGTCAAGGAAATCCCGGCGAGCGCGCCGCCGGAACGGGAAGGAAGGACTTCGATGCCGTCGAGGGCGAGAGCCGGGTCGCCCGGCGTCCCCGGCGTTCGTTCGACGCCGGCATGCTCCTCGCCGACCATCATCCGGACGATTCGGTTGGCGTCCGCTTCCGACGTGGGCATCTCGCCGGTCTTGCGGCCGTGTCGGAGAACCACGATGCGATCGGAAAACGCCAGCACCTCGCGCAGCTTGTGGGAGATGAAGATCACGGAAAGGCCGGAATCGACCAGTTCGCGGAGCGCGACGAACAGGCTGTCCGCTTCCTGCGGGGTCAGCACTGCCGTGGGCTCGTCCAACACCAGGATCCGGGCGTCCCGGTAGAGCGCCTTCAGGATCTCGACCCGCTGCCGCTCGCCCACCGAGAGGTCGCGGATGCGCGCGTCCAGCGGCGCCGTCAGGCCCGAAGCCTCCATCAGGCCCTGCAGCCGCTTGCGGGCGCCCTTGCGGGAGAGCCGGAGGCTGGCCAGGCGTTCGGTTCCGAGAAGGATGTTGTCGAGAACGGGGAGGTTCTCCGCCAGGGTGAAGTGCTGGTGGACCATGCCGATCCGCGCTTCGATCGCCGCCTGCGGCTGGCCCGGCGGCAGGACGGTTTCGTTGCCCGATTCGTCCCGGACCCGGACCTCCCCCGCGTCCGGAGTGTATTCGCCGAACAGCATGTTCATGAGCGTGGTCTTGCCGGCGCCGTTCTCGCCGAGGAGCGCCAGCACTTCGCCTCGATTCAGGTCGAGATCGATGGAGTCGGCCGCTGCCAGCGGGCCGAATCGCTTTGTCATCCCGCGCATGGCGAGCACGGCGCCCGCCATGCGAGGGGCGCCCGGACCGGAGGCCGGTCCGGCCCCGGGTCGGTTCAACCGTCGGAAACGGGCGCGGCGTCGTTGACGTTCACGCGGAACAGTCCGTCCCGGATCTCTTGCTCGCGCTCGCGTACTGCGGCCAGGACGTCCTCCGGAACCAGGCTCTCGTCCACGACCAGGGAGCCGCCGCCGTACACCATGAAGCTGTACTGGCCGTAATCGGCCGCCTCGAAGGTGCCGTTGGCCACCGCCGCGATGGCGCGGTCGATGGTGGGTTCCATGTGCCAGAGGGCCGAGGCCATGATGGTCTCGGGATAGTCGCCGGCGGTGTCGATCACGTTGCCGATCGCCTTCACGCCGCGCTCGACGGCCGCGTCCGACACGCCGAAGCGTTCGGCGTACATGATGTCGGCGCCCGCGTCCATCATGGCGAACGCGCTTTCCTTCGCCTTCGGCGGGTCGTACCAGCTGTCGATGAAATTGACCAGGAAGCGGACGTCCGGGTTCATCTCGCGGGCGCCGTCCTTGAAGGCGTTCATCAGGCGGTTCACTTCCGGAATGGCGTATCCGCCGACCATGCCGATGACGTTCGACTCGGTCGCCGCGCCGGCGATCATGCCGGTGAGGTAGCTGGGTTCGTGAATCCAGTTGTCGAAAACGGCGAAATTATTGCCGGACGGACCGAAGGAGGAACCCATCAGGAAGGCCGTGTCCTCGTAGTCGGCGGCCACCTTGCGGGCGGCCCGTTCGAGGCCGAAGACTTCGCCGACGATCAGCTGCTGGCCGGCCTCGGCGTATTCCCGCATCACGCGTTCGTAGTCGGTGTTGGCGACGTTCTCCGAGAAGGTGTATTCGATCTCGCCGCGCGCGGCGGCCGCGTTCAGCGCCTTGTGAATGCGGCTGATCCACTGCTGCTCGACCGGTAGCGTGTAGATGGCTGCGACCTTCAGGGTGTCGGCCGCCCCGACGCCGGCGGCGAGGGTCAGGCCCGTGGCGGCCGCTGCGCCGAGAAGCGCGCGGCGGGCGATGCGTGAAGAAAGCATGCGAGGTCTCCCGTCATGATGGTGGGGCGGACTTGCGTCCGGCGGGGCCGGAAACGAAGGGCGTTCCCCGAAAGAAAGCAGTCTCTATCGCGTTCCGGTTCTTGTCAACAGACGCCCGCCGCACGACAGTACGCGTTCGTCGCGATGCCCCGTCGATTCGGGCCGTCGACCGGACTCCTGCGCCTCGATTCGGCATCGGTGCTCGCGGGTTCGTTTCGCTCGGACGGTGCGCACGGTGTGGTGCGAGGCCGGTTCGGATGCGGGGACGATACGCTCCGGGTCGGGACGAACGGCGAGCGCCTCGACGCTCGCGACGAATTCGTCGCTCGAGCGCTCGCCCAACTCGGGCACGTGCATTCCGGCGTACCAGGTCCGGTTCGACTCCAGGTCGGCCAGCGCGGAATCGGCGATCTCGGTTCGGTTTACTTCAGACCGAGCCGGGTTCTGGCGTCTTCGATCGACAGCGCACGGCTTGCCTCATTGTCGACGAGACCGGCAACGACCGCCCGAACGAATTCGCGCTCTTCGGAAGCCGCCTCGTAGTCGGCCACCGATTGCATCACGGCCACGCCGCGCCCGCGACGGGTGAGCAGCACGGGCCGGCGCAGGTCCGTCACATGCTTGACGACACGGCCGGGATCGACCCCCAGGTCGGACAGCGAAATCGCGTCTTCGGAGAATTTCGCGAACACACGGTTGTCCTCAGATCCTGTACTGGGGAGGCCTTATAGCATCTGGTCGGGAACCCATCTCGCCCGGCTACAGCAGATGGGCCAATCGCCTCGCGACCGGGCCAGAGGGGGCCGCTCTCACCCAACCGACCTGCAACGAAGTCGGTTGCGCAAACCCACCGGACCCTCCCCTCACGCTTCTCGCACGGCTCCCAATTCCTGGCGAGGCGCTTCTCCGGCTCGGCGTCGAACCATGCGGAACGATTCCATTGGCGCACCACCTCGTATCGATGCAAACTCTCCGAAAACAAGCGAAAACCGCGGGCATGCCCGGGTGAAGTTCGGTCTGGCGCAGGATCGGCGAAAAGGCCGCTACGGTCTTCCGGGTGGGTGCGACGACTGCCGACCAACCCACCCTCAGGGCTGAAATCGCTTTCGGGAGCGCTCTTGTCGCCCTCGCGCCGCCAGCGGCAACACGGGTCAGATTCGCATCAGAACTCCGAGAATCGCGATCGTTCCTGCCAGCATCGTCGCGATGGAGAGGATCAGCCGGGAGTGACGGTCTGCGTCGTCCCTCGCCAGGTTCGCGATGTCGGTCTTCAGGTCTGCCCTCAGTGCTGCGACGTCGCTCCTGTATTCCGCTTGCCGGGTATTCATGCGCTTTTCCACGGCGGCAAGCCTTGCGTCCGCGTCCGAATAGTCCTTGGCTTCCGTTGCGCTCATGACGACCGTTTCACATGAAACCCGAATGGACGGCCCGCTTTCTCCGTAGTCAGGGGTCGTCTACGACCCGTTTCTTCCTCCGCGCAGGGTTCGGGAGCGCTCCGAGCGCCCTGGCTACCAACTTCGCCAGCAACGCCCAAGGACGCCGAGTTACAGGAGACGGAAAACCGTCGGCTCGGAGCTTGCGATCCGGAATGTCGATCGTCTCGGGGTCCGCCTTGGCGAGGGAACTCAGGGATGGCGTACAGAACGCAAGAGCGGACAGGCAAATCGTCGCGGAAACCGTCGTCGACGAATTCGGCAAGCGACATTCCGGCAATGGACGCCTGGCGACCGGCGGCCGAATCAGCCCGACCCGTCGCCGCTCCGAGCAACCCCCGCATGGCGCCCTCTCGCTACGCCGCGAAATGCGCCTGAAGCTCGACGAGCGCGACGTCGTTCGTGATTCGCGGCATGCGTCGGAGGATCATTGGTTTAGCTCCAACTCGATCTCCTGAATAGAACTAATGGCCGCATGGATTTTCTTGCAGTTGTCAACGATGTTCGTCAACTCCACGAAGGCCAGAAACTCTCGCGTTAGCGATGCCAAGTTCCGAAAATTTTCCCTCACTGTTTCCGCGTTGCCTTCGAGAATGTATCCCTTCTCGCTGCAGTGATTCACGAACTCGATCGCTTCATCGAATACATACTCAGGGACCGGTCGCGGAGAGATAGTGTCCCCGACATACCCGCAAAAATCGGCGTACGCCCCAAAGATCCCCAACATGCAGGCCGTCTCCATCCGTCCATCCTCCTTCTGTTTCTGCCCAGACGGGAAGGCGAGCGCCGCCGCGATCCTGCCGGCGCGCTCGTGCGCTTGCTGACGCGAACACGACCATACATCGAGATCAAGCGCATCGCACGGCCTCGCGATAGTCGCGCGACGAAACCGCAAGACGTGCGGAAAATGGGCGCGGTTCGACGCCTACCGCTCGGTGTTGCGGGAACAATTCTTGCGCGCCGACGGACGGGACGCGGAGTCGCAACGAGCCGGACCGGGTAGGAAGGCACTCGTCCTCGACCGAAATCGAAGGGCCGAGAGCACCGGAAACTCTCCGCATGTCGCGGGAGCACCGGACCGCCCGTGACTCCCGCTCTCTAGTGCCGTCGGCCTGGTCGCGCCGGATCCGCCTGCGATTCGCCGACGCGGAATCCGAACCGCGCAACCGGGTCCGGTGGAGGCGACGAACCCGCCCGCAGACAGGCGAGAACGCTTCCGATGCCGATTTCGGCCCTCCGACGGGGACGCCGGTCCGTTCTTGCCGGCCGCTTCGGCCCCGCTCAGCTCCAGGCGACCACGCGCTGGCGCTGTTCGCCGAGACCCTCGACCGCGAGCCGCATTACCTGGCCGGCGCGAAGATACTGCTGCGGCTTCAGCCCCATGCCGACGCCGGGCGGCGTTCCCGTCGGGATCACGTCTCCCGGCTGCAGGCTCATGAATTGCGAGACGTAGTGAACGATGTGCCGGACGCCGAAGACCATGGTCCGGGTGGAGCCGTCCTGAAAGCGTCGGCCGTCGACCTCTAGCCACATGGAGAGGTTTTGCGGGTCCGGAATCTCGTCCCGGGTCACCAGCCAGGGGCCCATGGGCGCGAAAGTGTCCGCCGACTTGCCCTTCACCCACTGCCCGGCGCGTTCGATCTGGAACTCCCGCTCAGAGATGTCGTTGACGATGCAGTATCCGGCCACGTAATCCATCGCGTCGGCCTCGCTGACGTAGCGCGCCTCGGTGCCGATCACGATCGCGAGTTCGACTTCCCAGTCGGACTTCACCGAACCCCTGGGCAAGATCACGTCGTCAAAGGGACCGGAGATCGCGCTCGTCGCCTTGGAGAACAGGACCGGCTCGGGCGGCACCGGCAGGCCCGACTCCTCCGCGTGATCCGCGTAGTTCAGGCCGACGCAGACCATCTTGCCGACGCGGCCGACGCAGGGGCCGATGCGGGGCGAACCCTCGACGGCGGGCAACCCGGCGGGATCGAGCGTGGCGAGCCGGGTCAGGGACGCCGGCGACAGGGCGCTGCCGGCGATGTCGTCCACCTGTGCGCTCAGGTCGCGCAGGACGCCGTCGCGATCCAGAAGCGCCGGCTTTTCCTGTCCTCGGGGTCCGTATCGAAGGAGTTTCATCGGGTTTCCTCACGTATTGCTCCAGCCGCCGTCGATCCCGACGGCCTGGCCGGTTACGAATGCGCTCTCGTCGCTGGCGAGATACACGGCCAGCGCGGCCACTTCCTCCGGTTCGCCGAGCCGGCGAACCGCCTGGCGGGCGACGAACCGGGCGCGAACCTCCTCGTAGTCCCCGCCCAGGTCCCGAATCCGGCTCCGCAGCGACGGCGTGTCGACGGTTCCCGGACAGATGGCGTTGCAGCGGATGCCCTGCGTGGCGTAGTCCGCAGCGATCGACTTGGTCATCCCGATCACGGCCGCCTTGGTGATTCCGTAGACGAAACGGTTGGGCGCCGCGACCACCGACGAGACCACGGACGCCATGTTGATGACGCTGCCGCCCCCGGCCGCGAGCATGGAGGGAAGGAAGGCCCGCGTGACACGGTACATGCTCGTGACGTTGAGGTTGATCGATCGGTCGAAAGTCTCGGGGTCGGTGTCGAGCAGCGTTCCCTGGTGGACGTATCCAGCGCAGTTGAACAGCACGTCGACCGCTCCCATTTCCTCCGCCAGGGCGAGAACGGACGGGGTGTCGGTCACGTCCAGCCGGCGCGTCGGAATCCCTTCCCCGGAGAGTTGCGAGAGCGACTCCGCGTCGATGTCGGTGGCGGTCACCTTCGCGCCTTCGGCGGCAAACCTGCGTGCGGTGGCGAGGCCGATTCCGGCCCCGGCCGCCGTGATCAACGCCGTCTTTCGTTCGAGACGCATCCGAGGGGTTCCCGCAGCTCGTGTGTCCGGGTCGCGTCCGGCGCCGGCCGGTGGCCTGGGCGGCGATTCCGGGCGCGTGGCGGCCGCGGAAGCGAAGGCTGCCGACTATAGCGCAGAATCCCGCCACGCCCGCCGGCCCGGAGGGATCCGGGAACGCTCCGTGCACTCAATGCCGGCGGAAACGCTCCGTGCACTCAATGCCGGCGGACAGGTCTCTCGTCGAGCCGCCGCTCGCATTTAACCGTCCGCCGGTCCGAAATCCGAGAGATGCGCGAGCAGCCCGCTCGTGGCCGGATCCAGCTCCAAGCCGGGATCTCCGCCCTCGACCGCAGGCAGGATGCGTGCGGCCAGCGACTTTCCGAGTTCGACGCCCCATTGGTCGAAGGCGTTGATTCCCCAGATCGCCGCCTGAACGAAGACCTTGTGTTCGTAGAGAGCGATGAGCCTGCCGAGCGTCGACGGGTCGAGCCGGCGGTAGATCAGGGTCGTCGAGGGCCGGTTGCCGGGAAAGACCCGATGCGGCACGAGCCGCTCGACCCTGTCTGCCGGGTGTCCCTCCGCCGCCGTCTCCGCCCGGACCTGCGTTTCCGTCCTTCCGAAGGCCAGCGCGGCGGACTGCGCCAGCGCGTTTGCGATCAGCTGGGGATGATGCTCGCCGGGCGGCTCCTGGGGCCGGGCCGCCAGAAGAAAATCCACCGGAATCGTGTCGGTTCCCTGGTGAATCAGCTGGAAGAAGGAATGCTGCGCGTTGGTGCCGGGCTCTCCCCAGACGACGGGCGCCGTGGGTCGCGCCGCCGCGGCGCCGTCGAGGCCGACGCGCTTGCCGTTGGACTCGGTCTCGAGCTGTTGTACGTAGGCCGGCAAGCGCGCCAGCCGCTGGTCGTAGGGAACCAGCGCCACCGTCGGCCAGCCCATGGCGTTTCGCCGCCAGATCCCGACCAGCGCCATCAGCACCGGCAGGTTCCGGCTCAGCGGCGCCTCGCAAAAGTGCCGGTCCATGGCGCGGGCGCCCGCGAGGAACTCCCGGAACCGGTCGGCGCCGACGGCGACGGCGAGAGGCAGGCCGACGGACGACCAGACGGAATAGCGTCCGCCGACCCAGTCCCAGAACTCGAACGTCCGGGACCCGTCGATCCCTAAGGTGGCGGCTTTCCGGGGATTGGCGGTGACCGCCGCCAGGTGCGCGCCGGCCGCCCTGTCGCCGAGGCTCGCCGTAAGCCAGGCGACCGCGGAGCGGGCGTTGGTCAGGGTTTCCGCCGTGGTAAAGGTCCGGGACGCCACGACGAACAACGTGCGCTCCGGATCGAGCCGCTTCAGCACGTCCGCCAGATGCGCCCCGTCCACGTTGGAGACGAACTCCGTGCGGGGTCCGTCGTGCCAGGGAGCGAGCGCCTGAACGGCCATGGCCGGCCCGAGATCCGATCCGCCGGTCCCGAGGTTGACGACATGGGCGAACGTCCTGCCGTCGAGGGTGTGGGTCTCGCCCGTGCGAACGCTCTCCGCAAATGCGAGGAACCGCTCCAGCGACTGGCGGATTTGGGCCGGCGCTTCGGGCAGGCGTCTCGGGGCGTCGTCTCGCCGGTTGGCGCGGAGTGCGGTGTGCAGCGCGGCTCGCCCCTCGGTTTCGTTGACCTCGGCGCCGTCGAACATTGCGTCGCGCCGCGCTTCGACGCCGGCGGCTGAGGCGAGGGAGACGAGGTCCGACAGCGCCTCGGAGTCCAGCCGCTCCCGCGAGAAGTCGACCAGTAGATCGTCGAGTCGGAAGGACAGTTTCCGGAATCGATCCGGATCCTCCGCGAACAGGTCACGGAGATGCCGTTCCCGAAGTCTCGCGGCGGCTCGATCGACGACTTTCCAGGACGCCTGGAGCGAATCTGGGGAGGGGTTGCGAGGCGCCATGACGTTGCCTGACCGGACTTGACGGGTTCGTACGCGCGGGGAGGCCCCGCACTTACGGGAACGATACCGCGCGGCGACCGGTCGCATCGTACTCAGAACCGGCTACGGTCCGTCCCGATATACTCCGGCCGCCGCGACGGGTAGCGTTTCGCGTCGGTGCCCTGCCGGCATACGGTCCGGTCGTCCCGGAGGGCATTCGATGAGTGCGGTTCGGATCGGAGTCGTGGGCTTCGGCTATATCGGCCGATCCGTCGTTGAGCGCATCGAACGGAGCGGCGGACGCTTCGAGACCGCGTTCGTCTACAACCGCAGGCCGGAGGCGCTGGCAGGCCTGGACCCGGCCCTGACGCTCGAAGACCTGGAAGAGGCTCCGGCTCGCGGCGCCCACCTGATCGTCGAGTGCGCGCATCCCGTCGTCTCCGAGCGGTACGGCGCGGCGTTCCTCGCGCGCGCAAGCTATATGCCGCTTTCGGTGACCGCCCTGGCCTCGGACGGGCTTCGCGCCCGGCTCGTCGCAGCGGCCGAGGGTGCCGGAACCGGTCTGTTCCTGCCGAGGGGAGCGCTACCGGGCGGGGACGAACTGGCGACGCGGTCGGGACGATGGAGTCGCGTTCGGATTACCTTCCGCAAACACCCGGACAACATAGACTTTGCCGCGAGCGGCATCGATCCGGGCGGCATCGACCGGGAGACCGCAATCTACGAGGGACCGGTTCGCGGCATCGCGCGTCTCTATCCGCGCAACGTCAACACCATGGTCACCTGTGCGCTGATCACGACCGGTCTCGACGAATGCGAGGCTCGACTCATCTGCGACCCGGCGCTGGACTGCGCGGTGGCCGAGGTCGAGGCGCGAGACATGGAGGGCGGTACGCTTCGGATCGAGAAGCGCCAGCCCGCGGTCGGCGTGTCCGGTACCGAAATGCTGGACTCGATCTGGTATTCTGTCCGGCGTGCGGCAGGCAAACGGGGCGAGACGCTGGAACTCGCGTAGCGGAGCGAACCGGGCGCGGTCCCGTCTCCGTCGGCGCCGTCCGATCCGACAGAAGGGAGCATGAAATGATTCGACCGATACGCGTTCTTCGGGCCGTCGCTGCGGCGCCGGTTCTGGCGGCGTTCCTCCTTCTCCCGGCCCAGGCGGAAGACCGGAGGGTCGCGATCGCGAGCCTCGGCCCGCATCCGGTGCTCCAGTCGGTCGTCGACGGATTCAAGGAGGGTCTGGCGAGCGAGGGATTCGAAGAGGGCGCCGGGGTAGAGTTCGTCTATCAGGACACGAATTTCGATCCGTCGCTGGCGGCTCAGGTACTCACGGCGCTGGAGGCGTCGGACCCCGAGGTGCTGCTGACGGTGACCACTCCGATCACCCAGGCGTCCAGGCGCGCGATCCGCGACAAGTCGCTGCCGATCGTGTTCGCCCCCGTCACGGATCCGGTCGACGCGGGGCTGGTGGAGTCCTGGGAGCGGGGAAGCGACCGGTTCGTCGGCGCCTCCAACCTCCAGGACATGGATACCGTGATCGACAAGGCGAAGATGATCCTCGGCGACGTCGCCTCGATGGGAATCCTGTTCAATCCGGGCGACGCCAACGACCGGGTCAACGTCACCTATGCGGAGGCGGCGGCGGAACGGGCGGGAATCGCGCTTCGCGCGGTCAGCGTCGAGACCACCAACGACATTCCGAACCGGGTCGAGGCGCTGAAGGGGGTGGACTTCATCTACCTCATTCCGTCGAGCATGCTGCAGCCGGCGCTCGCGGCGGTCGCGGCGTCGGCCAGGCGAAACGGGATTCCGGTCATCAACTCCGGCCCCGTCGGCGTAGCGGACGGCCACGTGCTGGCGGCGGTGTCGGTCTCGTGGCGGGACGTCGGCCGTCAGGCCGGCCTCCTGGCGGCCCGGATCCTGAACGGGGCGAAGCCGTCCGAGTTGCCGATCTACCGCCCGACGGCCGAGGACCACGGCGTGTTCTTGAGCGCGAAGGGGTTCGACGATCTGGACCGTCCCATTCCGGAGGCTTTCGAGGACTGCGGATGCGTGATGTAGGCGCCCACGGATAAGGGGCGGTGTCGGTTCGCGTCCGCGATGCGAGCAAGGTCTTCTCGTCCGGCACCGCAAACGAGCGGGTAGCGCTCAGGGGCATAGACATCGCGCTACGCGACGGCGATTTCGCCGTCGTCATCGGCAGCAACGGGGCGGGCAAGAGCACGCTTCTGAACGCGATCGCCGGGGTGGTCGGGATCGATTCGGGAGAGATCCTGATCGACGGGCGCGACGTCGGGCGCCAGCCGGTCCACAAGCGGGCGCGGCTGATCTCGCGCGTGTTTCAGGATCCGACGGTCGGCACGGCTCCGGGTCTCAGCATCGAGGAAAACCTCGCCGTCGCCTCCTGGCGGGGCAAACGGAAGGGATTCCGCCTGGGGTTGAACCGGCGCAACCGGGAGTTCTTTCGCGAGCGGGTCTCGGTTCTCGGTCTCGGACTGGAAGGACGCTTGTCGGAAAAGGTGGATTCCCTCTCCGGCGGACAGCGCCAGTCCCTCGCCCTGATCATGGCGGCGCTCCGCGCGCCGCGGCTGATGCTGCTGGACGAGCACATCTCGGCGCTGGACCCGCGCGCGGCCGATCTCGTGCTCCGGCTGACGGCGGAACTCGTTGCCCGGGAAGCTATCACCACCATCATGGTGACCCACAACATGCAGCATGCGCTCCGGTTCGGGAACCGGCTGGTGATGATGCACGAGGGCCGGGTGGCGCTCGACGCGGCCGCGGACGTGAAGGCGGAGCTAACCGTCGCCGACCTCGTCGCGCGGTTCGGCGTCACCGACGACAAGATGTTGCTGTCCTGAGCGCGCCCGATGGGATTCGTCGACGTCTATCTCAACCTGTTCACGGTGAGCCTGGCGCAGGGGGCGATCTTCGCGTTTCCGGCGCTTGCGGTAATGATCCCGTTTCGGATGCTGGGGCTGCCCGACCTCACTTCGGAGGGGGCGTTTCCGTTCGGCGCGGCGATCGCGGCCGCTTTCATGGTGTCGGGCTACGGTCCGGTGGTCAGCCTCGCTGCGGCGGTCCTGTTCGGATTTGCGGCAGGCGCCGCGACGGCGCTGATTCACCTGTACCTGCGGGTGCCCTCGCTGCTCGCCGGGATCATCGTGCTGACCATGCTGTTCAGCGTGAACATCCGGGTGATGGGCAAGCCCAACACGTCGCTGTTCGACAACGACTCGATCTTTACCCTCGCGCTGGACGCCGACGGCGGCGCGCCGTACGCCCAGTTCGCGCTGGTTCTCGCTCTGGTGCTGGCGTTCCTCGTCGTCCTCTACTGGTTTCTCAACACCGAGCTCGGAATTGCGCTGCGCTGCGTGGGCGCCAACCAGGCCATGGCCCGCGCGCAGGGCATTCCCACCCATGCCTACGTGGTCGCCGGCATCGCCGTGGCGGGCGGGTTCAGCGCGCTGGGCGGCGCCGTCATGGCCCAGCATCAGGCCTATGCCGACGTCAATATGGGCGTCGGCGTACTGATCGTCGGACTCGCGTCGACCATCCTCGGCGAGGCGTTGGTCGGGCGGAGCACGCTGGTCCGCCAGCTCGCGGCGCCGGTCGTGGGGTCGCTGGCGTATTTTCAGGTGGTCGCCGTGGCGCTTGCGCTGGGTCTCAAGCCCTCCGACCTGAAACTCCTGACCGGGTTGTTCGTGCTATGCACCCTTGCCGTTCCCCTGGTGCTGCAGGCGGGGTTGCCGGCGGGAAGAAAGTCGGGGCGGAATGTCCCGCGCTGACGCCTGCCCGGCCCGCTCGCGCTCGCACCGCTTCCGCCGCGGTCTGTCGCGCCGGCCGGACAAGCGCGCCGATCGGCACCCGGTCCCTGTAGGAGAGCGGCTGCGACGCCGCGCGCTTTTCCGCCGGGGCGGCGGCTCGGCTGACGCGTGATCCCGGTCGTCGTCCCGTCGAAGCCCGTTCCGGGTCAGAATCCCGGCACGTCCGGACTGCGGCGGAAGACCCGCATATTCATGCGGCCCGGGTATCTGGAGAACTACGTCCAGTCGATCTTCGACGCCGTCGGAGGACTATCCGGCAAGTCGCTGGTTCTCGGGGGGGACGGACGGTTCTTCGGGCGCAGCGCCTGCCAGACCGTCATTCGCATGGCGGCGGCGAACGGCGTCCGCCGGCTGATCGTCGGCCGGAACGGGTTGCTCTCGACCCCCGCGGCTTCCGACATGATCCGGCGTAGGAGCGCGAACGGCGGCATTATTCTGTCCGCAAGTCACAATCCCGGCGGTCCCGATGCGGACTTCGGCGTCAAGTTCAACCTGGCGAACGGCGGACCGGCGACGCGCGCGGTTACGGAAGCGATTTACGACCGCACTTGCCGGATCGAGGCATATCGGACGGCGGAGACCCGCGACGTCGAACTGGGCCGGCTCGGCGAGACCCGCGTCGGCGATTCGACCGTGGAGATCGTCGATCCGGTCGAGGCCTATGCCGACCTGCTCGAGCGCCTGTTCGATTTCGAGGCGATCCGCCGGCTGTTCGCGTCCGGCTTCCGGATGCGGTTCGACGCGATGAACGCGGTCATGGGCCCCTATGCCCGGGCGATTCTCGAAGAGCGGCTCGGCGCCGGGTCAGGCACGGCGATCCGGACCGAGCCGCTGGAGGACTTCGGCGGCGTGGCGCCGGATCCGAACCCCGTGCACGCGGGCGACTTGCTGCGGTTCATGTCGTCCGATTCGGCGCCGGACCTGGGCGCGGCGGTCGACGGCGACGGGGACCGGCACATGATCGTCGGGAAGGCATGCTACGTATCGCCCTCGGACAGTCTTGCCGTGCTGGCCTCGAACGCCCATGTCGCGCCGGGATATGCGGACGGGTTGAAGGGGGTCGCGCGATCCATGCCGACGAGCCGGGCGGTCGATCGGGTAGCGGAGCGCCTCGGAGTACCGGCCTACGAGACGCCGACCGGCTGGAAGCATTTTGCGAATCTTCTCGAAGCGGGTCTCGCGACGATTTGCGGCGAGGAGAGCTTCAGCGCGGGTTCCGATCATGTCCGGGAGAAGGACGGACTCTGGTCGGTGCTGTTGTGGTTGAACGTCTTGGCGGTACGCAACTGCGGCGTGGCGGAGATCCTGCGCGAGCACTGGCGCGTCCACGGGCGCGACTATCACACGAGGCACGACTACGAGAACGTCGATCTGGACGTCGCCGATGCGCTCGTGGACTCGCTCCGGGAGCGTCTGCCGCGGCTTCGGGGAACGGAGATCGAAGGGCTGGTCGTGGAGGGCGCCGAGGACTTTGCCTATGTTGACCCGGTCGACGGCGCTGTCTCGGAGCGGCAGGGGATCCGAATTCGGTTCTCTGGCGGTCGGAGCGTCGCGTATCGGCTGTCCGGCACCGGCACGGGCGGCGCCACCCTTCGGGTCTACCTGGAACGAGCGGAACCGGATCCGGCTCGTCACGGAATGGAGCCGCAGGCCGCGATCGCCGATCTGGCCGCCGCGGCGGGGACTCTGGCGGGGATTCGGGAGCGCACGGGCCGGATGGAACCGGATGTCCGCACCTGACGCTTGGCCGGAAGCGTGGCGTCCAAGGGCCAACCTGACTGGCAGGATTCTTGGCTGCGCATACCGATCCCGTTATCGAACACGGGGGCAGAGAGTTTTGAGCAGTACCGCATCCCTGTCCTCGTCGGTCCGAATTTCGACCCCGAATGAGATCCGGTCCGAACGGAAACGGAAACCCGGGGCGAAGCTCGCCTTCGTTCCGTAGCAAGCCGGCCTCCCGCTCATGCTGTCCCCGGTACCCGGAGAATTCGGGGGACCGCAGCCGGAGCATCCCCTGCAAATTCACGCGAGAGAAATAACCGATCCCAATGATCCGGGCCGACATGTCGGCGCAAAGAGAACGGCTGACGCGATCGTCCCACGTCTGGATCCGGGCGTCATTGCTGCCGAGTTGGGACGACTGGCTGGCGCCTGCGACGGTATGGCGTGCGTTCGCGAAACGGCCGTCACGCGAATGTTGGCGAGGTCTACTGTGATCGGGAACCGGCCCTTGGACGAATGTGGCAAGTTGCGGCGCTGGATACCGGCATCTCTTTTCTATGCAGAAGCGTGTTGCGAAACCAGACTCTCGACGACCGATACCGAAATTCTAGTCGTGGCGCAGACTGACGGTGCGAAAGTCCCTGCTCGCGACAGGTTCGAGAAACCTGCCTGACCTCATCCCGATCGATTGGGCCGAGCGTTCAAAGCCCGAGACGGCGCTTCGGTCCGAAGTACCCGCGAACACGCCGACGCAGTATCGAATTCATGCCGTCGCCCTCCCAAGCGGATGTCGGCAGGCCTTGTGCGTACACATCCGGCAACGAATTCGGAGATGCGCGTGGAGGGGCAACACGCTACCGCTGGCCAGCTTTCAGCCTACGTTGCTTCCGGTTCGACGAGCGGAATCCCCATAGCAATGGCGGCCGTGTTCATCCGCCGGTCGTAGCTCGCGAGGGATATCAGGTAACCGCGATCTGCCAGATAGGAGCACGACGCGAGGTGCAGGGAATCAAGGGTTCGGAGCGTCACAGGAAAGGCGGACAGTGCACGCGAAAGTACCGGCTGGGTGAGTTCCAGCAACGCTACTCGTCTGACCAGCCAGCGCGCCGCCTCGCCATGGGACGCCGCCAAGCCACGGCCGTGTAGCCGGGTCCATAGTTCGTATTCGAGAAGCCGGCTGGATACAAGCGCTTTCTCCCACAGAGTATCCGGAGGTTGGCGATTCTCAGCGAGGAGGTGGGCGAGAGCTACCGACGTATCGAGATAGAACACCGGTCACGCCGATCCTCATCCAGCTCCGCAAGAATCTCTTCCAGCGTTGCAACCGGCTCCGGTCTAGGCGGCGGCGCACTACCGGACAGGGCCGGCCCGGCCAGAACGCCTGATCGCACCGCGGCGTCCAGGGAGGCATCGGCTAGAGCCGGTTCCCGTATCTCCCTCGGTGGGACGAGCTCCGCCAGCACGCGGTCCCGGTCTGTTACGAGAATCGTCTCGCCCGACGCCGCGAGACGAACATACTTGCTCAACCGATTGTTGAGACGCTTTAGCCCGACGGATCTCATGACGAGAGGATAGTAGTTGAAATCCGCTCTCGTCAACCGACCAGCTTGGCCTGTACGCGATCCGCATGTTATTTTGGGGAGCGGGCGTCGTGTGGACGCGATCGTCGATTTCAGGCCGTAGCGAAGCGGCAGGAATCGGTTGTGCAGGCCAATTCCTCCCTGTTGTGGCTCGATGGCCGACGGGGCACCCATCGGCGGAGCCGGACGAGGGTGTCTGGCAACGTTTGGCTTAGGCACGAAACGTTCCCGAATCCGCTGCATCGAGTTGGCTCGGGCGGGTCGCGTTTGTAGTTGAGGCGGTCTGACCCGCCTCCGGATGCGGTGATTCTGCAGACCTGCTGCGGCACTGGCGTGGAGACTTCGGGTCTTCGGGGTGCGCGTTCAGGCGTGCAGTTCTACACTTACGCCCGGGTCGCGTGGACTTCGCAAGACGAGGAGGGAGCGATGTGCAGAACCTTGGGGCCGGCGGAGGCCGTGCGATGAAGCGCCTTCAGGGAAAGTCGTCCTTAATCACCGGGGCCGCGTCGGGCATTGGCAGGGCGTTTGCGGCCCGCTACGTCGAGGAGGGCGCGACCGTGGCGGTTGCCGACATCGATGCGGAGGCGGCCCGGGCGACCGCGGCAAGCCTCGGGGACGCCGCCTACGCGCTGGAGCTGGACGTCAGCCGGCAGGAAAGCGTCGATCAGTGTATCGCCGACGTGGTCGCGCACAGCGGAAAGCTCGACGTCCTCGTCAACAACGCGGCCGTGTTCGACCTCGCGCCGATCGTCGAGATTACGAGAGAGAGCTACGTCCGGCTGTTCGAAGTCAACGTCGCCGGAACGCTGTTCACGCTGCAGGCCGCCGCGCGACAGATGATCGCGCAGGGCCACGGCGGAAAGATCGTCAACATGGCAAGCCAGGCGGGAAGGCGAGGCGAAGCGCTGGTTGGGGCCTATTGCGCGACCAAGGCGGCCGTGATCAGCCTTACGCAATCGGCCGGGCTGGACCTCATTCGCCACGGCATCAACGTGAACGCCATTGCGCCGGGGGTGGTGGACACGGATATGTGGGCGCAGGTCGACGCGCTGTTCGCGAAGTACGAGGGTCTCGAGATCGGCGAGAAGAAACGCCGGGTTGGCGCCGAGGTACCGTACGGAAGGATGGGCGTTCCCGAGGATCTGGCCGGGATGGCAGTGTTTCTGGCCTCGTCGGACGCGGATTATATCGTCGCCCAGACCTATAACGTCGACGGCGGCAACTGGATGAACTGAACCATGCGACTCTCGGAGACGGCGCTGCCGAAATTGCCCGGCGAAATTTCCGTCCCGGCCTACGACCGGGCCTCCCTCATCCCGGGCATCCTGCATTTCGGGGTGGGGAACTTCCATCGGGCGCACCAGGCCGCCTACCTGGACGAGCTCCTCGCTTGCGGGGGAAGCACGGACTGGGCGGTTCTCGGGGCAGGCGTCATGCCCGCCGACGCGCGAATGCGGGAGGGGCTGGAATCGCAGCAGTGGCTCTATTCGCTCGTCGAACAGGACGAAACGCAGGAATCCGTGCGGGTCGTCGGTTCCCTTGCCGGTTTCCTGCCGGTCGGGGGCGGGCCGGTCGCCGTTCTGAAAGCGCTCGAGGACCCCGCAATCCGGATCGTTTCCATGACGGTGACGGAGGGAGGCTACTACCAGGATTCCGGGACGGGCGCATTCGATGCCGAACACCCGGAGATCCTTGCCGACATTGCCGCGCCCGGCTGGCCAGCAACGGTATTCGGGATGGTCGTCGCCGCGCTTCGGGCCCGCCGCGAGGCGGGAGCGATGCCCTTTACGGTCATGTCCTGCGACAACGTTCCGCACAACGGCGAAGCGGCACGGGCCGCGGTGGTCGGAATCGCCGCCGGTCAGGATCGCGGGCTCGGGGACTGGATCGCGGAGCGGGTGGGATTTCCGAACGCCATGGTCGACCGGATCACGCCGGCGACCACCGAGGCGCGGCGGACCGACCTCCGGGACCGGCTTGGCGTGGACGATTCGAGGCCGGTGTTCTGCGAACCGTTTCGGCAATGGGTAATCGAGGACCGTTTCTCCGCCGGGCGTCCGGACCTCGAGCGGGTCGGCGTCCAGTTCGTGCCGGACGTGACGCCGTTCGAGAACATGAAGATCCGCATCCTGAACGGCGGGCATGCGGTGATGGCGTATCCGGCCGCCTTGCGCGGCATCGAATACGCCCATGATGCCATGGCGGACACCTCGATCGGCGCGTTTCTCGCCCGGGTCGAGCGGGACGAGATCGTTCCGATTACCGGTGCGGTTCCGGGCGTATCCCTGGTCGCATACGAGGCCCGAATTCGGGAGCGGTTCTCCAATCCGCGCATCGCGGACACCGTTCGGCGACTGTGCCAGGACGGCTCCGACCGGCAGCCGAAGTTCGTCGTTCCTTCCGTGCGGGACAATCTGGCTGCGGGCGGTCCGGTCGAAGGGCTTGCGCTGTCGTCGGCGCTCTGGTGCCGGTATTGCGCCGGGTTCGACGAGGCCGGCGCGACGATCGAACCCAACGATACACGGTGGGAATCGCTGGTCGAGCGTGCGCGACAGGCGCGGGACGATCCGTCGAAGTGGCTCGGCCTGCGTCAGATTTACGGCGATACGGGCGAGAACGAGCGCTTTGCGCACGCGTTCGTCAAGGCGCTGGCGTGCGTGTGGGAGCACGGTTCCGAGGAGGCGATTCGGCGGTATCTGGCGTCGTAGTTGGAGTGCCGCCGTCCGGCGCGGCGCGGCGGATCCGATTTACACGCGAGATGGACGTCGGTTCGAATCCAGCGCGAATCGCGCCGCTTCCGCGTGCGTCGGCAGGTTTGCGCCGCGCCGGCTGCAGGCGATGGCGGCGGCCGCGTTGGAGAATTTCAGCAGGGCCGCCATTTCGTCCCCGCCGAGCGACCGCAACGCTTCGGAAGTTGTCGCGTCGCGTGCCTCCAACCCGGCGATCAAGGCTGCCTGGAACGCGTCCCCGGCTCCGACGCAGTCGACCACTTCGACCGACCTGCCTCCTGCCTCGACCCGGCCGAACGGCCCGAACGCCGTCGCCCCTTCGAGGCCCTGCGTCAGCACTACGAGCGTGACGCCTGCATCCAGCCAGCGACGGACGGTCCGGTCGTGCGGTACGCCCGGATAGAGCAGTTCGAGATCCTCGACGCTGGCCTTGACCAGATCCGCGCTTGCCGCGAAATCCTCGATGCGCTCGCACCAGACGGAAACGTCCGGCTCGACGTTCAGACGGACGTTCGGATCGATCGTGATCAGGCGGCGTCCCGCTTCGCGCCGCATGAGACCCAGGAGGCTGGAGCCGACCGGATCTACGGCCAGGGAATAGGATCCGGCATGCAGGCCCCAGACCTCCGGCGGCAAGGGCGGCAGATCCTCGCTCCGAAGCGAGCGGTCGGCCGCCGCCTCGCCGTAGAACGCGTAGGCCGGCGAGCCGTCCTTTCCTACGTCGACCAGCGACAGGGTGGTCGGATTGGTCATTTTCACCAGGAGACTGGTGTCCACCCGCTCGCGGTTCAGAACGTCGAGAATTCGCTCGCCGAGCCGGTCGGTCGAGAGGCCTGTGAGCAACGCAGACGGGACTTCGAGCCTGCGAAGGCCCAGCGCGACGTTAAGCGGCGATCCGCCGATGACCGCTTCGAACGTCAGGCCGTCTTCCCGTTCCGTCGCGAACAGGTCCCAGAGCGCCTCCCCACAGACGACAAACATGAATCTTTTTCCTCCGAGCGACACTCGAACCTGTCCGGCGCCAGTCAGCAGTGCGTACGCCTCGCGCAGTTGCAGCATGATAGGGCCGCTCGCTCGCGGATGCAGGACGGAACCGCTGTCGAAGATTCCGTTGCCGCTTTCTGCAGGGAAGAGGGTCGCGGCAGGGTTGACCGTCGACGGACGAGGGACTGGTCCGGCGTTGGGAATCAGCCGGTCTCTTGCGAGGTCGTCGCGTTCCCCGGCTTGGAGCGGGAGACGCTCGGACCGTCTTCGCTTGCGCCCTCGGTCCGGCCGGCCCGTCTGTCGCGAATCTCTTGTCAATGGAGCGCTGATCGCTCTGGCTGCGCATCCGCAACGAGAGTCGGAGCGTCGGCGTGGTCCGCACTCGTTCGCTCTCATCCAGATGCGGAACCCCGACCGAACTCAGCGTTCTGCCCCGCTGAGATACGTGAATGTTCCCCTTCGGCCGTGCTCTGCGGCCGGTGCGGTCCGCGACCGCGCACCCAAATGGCCTCTGCCGTCGCGTAGGTCCTGTGGGTCGAACAGAGGGTGCCCCGCTGAGAGGGCTCATTTTGCGCAAACGCCGTCCCATGCTCGGGCGGCTTCCCGGTACAGTCGATTTCGTCCGGCAGGAAGACGAGACTTGGCGAGGCCGAGAAGGCCAGTTCCCAGGCTGAATCGTGACAGGGCGAGTTCTACCCATGACCAGGAGCCGGCCGGATCGGCGCCCCCGGATTGACCCCAAGGAGGGATCGCGATACGGTCCGGGAAGCGAGGAGGTGAGGAAGTCGCCAGACAGCATCGTCGGATCGGGGAGCGGGAAGTCGGCGTTCCCTGGAGAGGGCGTAGGTGCTGGACAGTCTCCGCTCACGGCCGGTCTCGGAACGGTCATGACGGTATTGAGGCGAGATTGCCCAAGTGGACTCTCGACTGTTCGAACCTAACTGAAAAGGGAGCGAGGAACGCGAGAGAGACTAGGCGAGCGTTTGATGCGTCGGGCGAGGCGCTCGCAGCTTCGCAACGCGCAACCGCCGGTCTCGAACGCCGCTTCTCGCGAATCGGGAGTTTTGTCTGTCGTCATCAGTCGCGAATTGCAGAGACTGAGAACTGTCATTACTCCGTCGAAGGAATATTAGAAGGGCGAAAGGCAGGGGATGAGACCGATCGGGATAGACTTGTTCTGCGGCGTGGGCGGGTTGAGCCTGGGTTTCGAACAGGCCGGTTTCGATATAGCGGCCGCCGTAGAAGTGGACCCTGTGCACTGCGCGACCCACAAATACAACTTTCCTCAAACTGCGATGATCCCCAACGCGATCGAGAGCGTGTCCGGGGAAGAAATCCTGGCGGCAGCAGGGGTCGAGAGAGGCAGCATAGATTGCGTCTTCGGCGGCGCCCCTTGTCAGGGATTTTCGCTTATCGGGCAGCGCGCGCTGGACGACCCCCGCAATCGATTGGTTCGCGAATTCGTCCGTATTGTGGTCGATCTTCAAGCGCGGGCGTTCGTGTTCGAAAACGTAAAGGGCTTGACCGTCGGCAAACATCGGATGTTCCTGGACGAGTTCCTGGGCGAGTTTGCGAAGTTCGGTTACGACGTACGGCTTCCGTGGCAAGTCCTGAACGCGGGGCACTTTGACACGCCGCAGAGTCGGGAGCGACTGTTCATACTCGGTGCGAGGAAAGGCGAAGCCATACCGGAGTACCCTACTCCGTCGACCAACATTGCAGGAAGGCGAAGCTCCGACGAAGGCTTGCCCGACGGGGTATGCTGTGAGGACGCCATTGGCGATCTCCCGGACGCAGATCGCTTCGAGGCGCTTAAACGGTCCGACGCTGTCGCTACGCGGGACTACGGCGAGCCGTCACCCTATGCGGCCCGACTTCGGTGCCTTACGGACGATTCGTGGCACCTCGGTTACATACGAGATTGGGACTCCGGCGTCATGACGTCGAGCGCCAGGACAGCGCACACGGCTATTTCGCATATGCGGTTTGGCCAAACTGAGCCAGGGACGGTGGAGCCGATCAGCAGGTTCTATAGGCTCGCCGAAGCAGGCGTGTCCAACACGCTGCGGGCAGGAACGGACGGAGCGAGAGGCGCCTTTACCAGTCCTCGACCGATACACTACAAATTCGATCGGTGCATAACCGTGCGCGAAATGGCGAGGCTGCACGGCTTTCCGGATTGGTTTCGTTTTCATGTCACGAAGTGGCACGGCGCACGACAGATCGGGAACGCGGTTCCCCCGCCGCTAGCGAGAGCCGTAGCGGGTAGCGTTGCCGAGGCGTTGGGATGTCTTCCCGACAGACCGGAAGAGCCGATCCGTCTAGGGGATGCGTCGCTCCTCTCGTTGGACCGTTCTCACGCGGCGGGGTATTTTGGCGTCGCGCCGCCGCCCGGGCGCCGAGATCGGAGGAGCGGCGTAAAAAAACGGAAGCAAGAGGATATCGAACGCGAGCGCATCGGTGGATTCGTTGCCCATGTCTGATTCTCAACGGCGATATGACGCGCTCATTGAGAAAGTGTTTTTCGAAAATTTTGACGAGGGTCTTACGGAGTTCGAGTTTTCGCGTGACGAACTTTCGGAGGGCGCTGCCGCTCTGGGTATACCGCCAGTCAAGAATATTGGAGACGTCGTATACGCGTATCGATACAGGAAGAGGCTACCCGAGAAGATTCGTCATACTCAAGTCCGGAATCGCGAGTGGATAATCGAAGGCGCCGGGTTTGGGCGATATCGCTTCAGGCTTGTGGCCAATACACGCGTAGTCCCGCAAGAGGGACTCGATGTGGTTCGCATTCCGGATGCCACGCCGGGGCTGATCCGAGAGTATGCGTTGAATGACGAGCAGTCGCTCCTTGCGATCGTTCGGTACAATCGGTTGATCGACGTTTTCCTCGGGCTGACGACCTACAGCCTTCAGAATCACCTGCGGACGACGGTAACGGGGTTGGGTCAGATTGAAATAGACGAACTGTATGTCGGAATCGACAAGGACGGACAGCGTGTCGTCATTCCGGTTCAGGCAAAGGGCGGTACGGATCAGGTCAGCGTAGTGCAGACGACGCAGGACATTCGCTTTTCCGAGCAGAGATTTCCCCACCTTACGTGCCGCGCGGTGTCTGTGCAGTTCATGGGCGACGGCTGTGTGGCACTGTTCGAACTGGCCCGGCTGGGCGATGAGGTACGTGTCGTGGAGGAACGGCATTACAGACTCGTACGAGGCGAAGACCCTACAAGAACGTCGACATGAGGTGGGGCTCTGCTATCCTTCTCGCGCAGAACGACGCGAGGCGGGACTCGGCTTACCCTTTCGGGCGGAGCGTCCTGACGTGTCTGATCCGTGATCGAGACGACTCATATCGAGTCTCTCAGCGTCGATAAGTTGCCGTTTCCGGGAACCGCTCCGAATCGACCCTGCAGGTACCCGTATTCGACGTTGTCGCCCTTACGCGTTCGAAAGTCGGTAAGCGGAAACAGAACAGTGGCCCCGTCGGATGTCCGCTCCGTAAACCAAATCTGATCGCGTCTCAGGAGAGCGGAATTCATCAGGTTCGTGTCGTGGGTGGTGGCGATCAATTGCGCACCGTTGGGATTTCGATCCAGGGAACAGAAGAGCCCGAGTACCGTTTCGACGACATAGGTGTGAAGGTGGGTGTCCAGGTCGTCGACAATCATCGGACGCCCGGAGTCCAGTGCCCTGAATGCCTGATCCAGGAGGACGAGAAGGCGAAGGGTTCCGGAACTCTCGGATTCCGTATCCAGCCGTACCTGGGCCCCGCTTCTGGCTCGACGGGCCAGTTCGACTCCCAGACGCGTATCCTCTCGATCCTGCGGCATAGAGAGGGCGACGCCTGCAGCCCTGTCGAGGGCCGCAGGGACCTCCGGTCGAAGGCCTCGTTTCTCGGGTGTCGCTGATCGTCTCCTTCGGTATCCGACGATACCGGTACCGATCGACTTGAGGAAGGCGAGCACTCGATGGTCCGGCGGATCTCGCAGGACTCGGGACGACATTTCGAGCGGTCTTGCGGAACTCGACACAGGGAAGGTCATTTCCCGAAAATACGCATGAATCGGAGAGAGACGCGGATGGCCGCGTTGGGCAGCGGCCCACAGGAACAGGCTGTTGGACCCGGTGCGTACGGCGACGCTTTTGTTCGGCCCCCTGAGCTGCCGTCCGAAATGGAATCGCTGACCCTCTCGCTCGAACAGTCGTCTGCCGTGCGATCGAGGGACTTCGTACAGCCACTCCGACGTGAACGCGTCATCGGTGGCCTCGAATCCGTAGACATACCGGACGCCGTCAAGAAGGAAATCGACTCCAAAGCGGGACGGTTTGTCGGAGAAAGCTGGATCGAGACGGTACGCATTCCGGGGTATTCCACCTTTCGGTTCCACCCGGTCCTGCGACCGCAGAACCCATTTTCTCATTGTGTATAGCGCGTCGATCACGCTTGTCTTCCCGGACGCGTTGGCCCCGTAAATTACGGCAGCGGGAACCACCGTGCCGCTGACTGCGGCATAGCAGGGTATCAGCCCGTCGGAACGGTCCTTCAGCGTCGACGCCGCAAGCACCAATTCCTGTTGCTCGCCGATCGAGCGGTGATTCTCCACGGAGAAGCGCAAGAGCATCGCTTCGACCTTGCATAATCTCGATTCACGCAGAGATAATATAACTCACACGACTTTCCTGCAAATTTCGTCCTATCTCGGCCCTTCTCTCCCGTGCGTTGCCGCACCGTGTCGTCTTGTGCGGTATCGATTCCGCAACCTTGGTATCCGGCGCTCTGACGGGCCCGGTCCTCCAGGCAGTCGGTCTGACTCCGTGCAGCCGTCGAGCGCATTGCCGGACGGCCGTTGCAGGGCGGCGAGCGTCCCTCGTCGTCATCTGGAGATTCCGCTGTCCGCGGCTTGGAATGTCTCTACATGCGCCTCGGCAGTTGCTACGCCGGTCGGTATGCCATGGAGACCGCGGGGTGTGGATTCCGATCCTCGGAAGTGGGGACACCCGCAATACTCTGGGCCAGTGCCGCCAAGGCATGCGAGGCGCGTTCCGGGAGGCGGCGGTTACTATCCACCCGTTCGCTGGGCGGATTCGCTCTCGGAGGATCAATTGCGCCAGCTGATGCCGCCGTGGGCGTCAGGTTCTGCGTTCTCGGCATCGGGTCGGCAAGCGGCCAACCGAATACTCGAGTTGACCCAGCCAGCGGGTAGCCAACCAGGAACGGAAGGACCGAGTCCGTTATCGCGTGGTTCGGAACTCAAACGCCCGGACATTGAGCGCAATTCTTCGCTGCCGGCAGACGCGCCCTCTGCGAGTGACCGGACTGCGGACGCTGGGAATTCAGGACGGCCAGCCGGCTCAGGCGATTCTCCGAGCTCGCGGTCCCGTATACGCGGCTCGGCGGAACTTGGTCTCGCCCTGCTTCAGCAGTCCGGCAGTGGTGTCGACCACGCTGACGACGGCGGATGCGTTCAACGCGGCGTCGAGGAGGGCATCCTCCGCACTCATGCCCTCCATCAGGCAGGCGGCGACGGTGGAGCAGAAAGCGTCGCCCGCGCCGGCCGTGCCCGCAACCGTGGTCGGCACGTTCGGCTGCCAGAAAACGCCCTCCTCGCCGCAGAGATAGGCGCCGTCGTTCCCGTCCGTCAGGGAAATCCACTTTGGGCCGATCAAACGGAGCCGGTGCATGAAGGCGGCGAGTCCCAGCTCGCACCCTTGCGAGCGCAAGCCCCGGCGGACGAGAGCGGGAGGGTCCGACGGCGGCAGAAAGTCTGTCGCGCCCGGCGACTCGCGCATCAGGGCCGGAACCAGAGCGTCCGCTTCCGGGCGGTTGACGGAGAGCAGGTCGATGTCCGGCAGCGCACCCAGAAACGCCTCGCTGCGGGACTGCAGTTGCCGAATTCCCGGGTTGGCGGCGGTACGCGCTCCGGCGGCCTTCGCGCGCCGGACGATTTCGGGGAAGCAGTCCGCCGACCCGCTCGAGAGCGGGGCGACGTATACCAGGTCGAACCCGTCGAATTCGGGAAGGTCTGCGACCGACAGCAGTTCGTTGGCGCCCCGATGGACGAAGATCGAGGCGTTCCGGTCGTGGCTTGCGACCATGACGGCGCTGCCGGTGGCGGAGTCGCACTCGATCAATTGCGACTCGACGTCGCACCGTACGAGGTGCTGCCGCACGGCGGCGGCGTTCAGGCCGGTCCCGACCTTCGCGACGACCGTGCTTTGCCATCCGCGCCGGCGCAGGCAGACGGCGGTATTGCACGCGCCGCCGCCGATATGGGTGGTGATGGATTCGGCCGGGAGTTTCCGTCCCGTCTCCACCATCAGGAAGGAGATCCCCTCGTTCGTGAGCGTCAGGCGCTCGATGTCCTCGGTGGCGACGAGAGCGATGGTATCCACCATCGCGGAACCGAAATGCAGGGATCGCATCGGCGTGTTCCTCTATCGACCGGCTCGGACGCCTTGCCCGGACGCCCGCTGCGTATCGTCTGCGCGCAGCCGCCGGATCGTGTCCGGTTCTGCCGGGGACGGCGCATCCTCAAGAAGCGGTATAGCGCCGTTGGACCTCCGGTTCGAATTGGGGCCATGCGCAAGGGGCCGTAGGATCCGATACTTCATCCGGGGCCGGTCCGGTTCGCTCGGGAGGCCGGAACGACCCCCCCGTATGCTCGGAGCGAAGGCGGAAGACGTCGTCCTCCGGTTCGTCTTCCGTTCGGTTGCCGCTCTGAAGGCAGACCGTTCCTCCCGGCAGCGCAGAGCCGGCCGGCGGCGACCGGGGCAGCAGCGGCGATCCGCCGGAACGGAACGGTCGGCAAAGCGGAACGCGTCCTCGATCGTACCGCTATCGTCGCCGAAACGGCGATCGCAGGAGTGCGGGAAGAGACCGGGGCAAGCGTTACCACCCGCAGCCCTGACGACGATCTGAAGACGCGGTTGCGCGTTCGGGCCGCCGCGCATTGCCGCTCCATGGAAGAGGAAGCGCGGCGCGCTCTGCGTGAGGCCGTCGGACGCGAGCCGCGTTCCCGAAGCCTTGCCGAAGCCGTACGCGCCCGGATCGCGCCGTTCGGCGACGTGTACCGGGGGTTGCCGCCGCTCGGGCCGGCGCGCGAACCGCCGACCTTCGAACGAGCCGACGAAGGCGCCCGAGCTCTCGACTCCGCGTCCGGGCGCCTGCGCTCGTCGCCAAGTCTGGCGGCGGAGAGGCAGGCTTGGGACTGCGCGTTCGTTGACTCGCCTGCCGTCTCCTACCACACTACGGATTCGTCGCCATGGCGCGTGAAGGAGAGCGAAATGAAGAAGTATGAGGAAATCCGGGACCACTTGCTGCGTCGGGCGGAGGAGGACGAAGATTTTCGGGCCCGCTTCGTCGCCGACCCCAAGGCGGTCGTCGAGGACGAATGCGACATCGACTTGCCGGAGAGCTTCGAGGTAAAGGTCCACGAGGACGGGAACGGAGTCGCCAACTTCGTGCTTCCGCCGTCGCCGGAACTCAAGGAAGAGCACATGGACCGGATGTCGGGAGGCGAATGCGGCAGCTGTTACGTGTGCATTTGCAGATAAGGGCGCTCCCGAGGCCTCGTTTGCGGAACTGGAGCGTCTGAGACGGGATCGGGGTTCCTGACCGGGGTAAGCCGAAGGTCTCGTCCGGGACAAACCGACCCGGTCTCTTCAGGCTGCAGCGTGCCTGCCTGCCGAGGTTACGCGGCGCTTGACGGAGGCCCTGCGCCGGCGCCAAGCCCGAAGTTCCGGGCCGCCGTTGTCCACGATCCGCGTGAGCGCGCGCCGGTCGGTCGAAGAATTCGCTTCGGGCGCGACAGTTCGGCGGACACTCTCCCTGCCTGGGACGGAATCGTCCGCGAGGCGGCGGAGAACGTCCCGGCTCGATGCCGCCGTGAAACGATACTCCGGTCTGGTGAAGCGATTATCCCGTTGATACGACTGTAAAACCTCGCAACGAAGGGTAATCGTTTCACGCCGTTTGAAACGATTCGACGCGACGCTCCGTCTGCAACGTCCGCAAGCCGCAAGACGGGGCGCATGCCGTGGACGACCCGACGCGGAACGGCGATCGAACCGGTTCGTCTCGTCTGCGTCGCAAGGATACGGGGAAAGGGCGGGTCGGCAGCGTCGGCGCCTGCGTCGGCCCCTCCTCCTGGACGGTTCGTCTGACGCAGTCCCGAGCGCGCGGCCGGGTTTCCCCGGATCGGAACGGCGTGGTATCCTCGACCGAAGCGTCGAATCCTCGTGGGGAGGCCCGCCGAGGCCCCGGCGTTTCCGTACGCGTGTAACGTGCGAGGGGATAGGCCCATGTCGAGAATCGGGATGCCAGAGCCGGACCCCCTCGTTCTGGAGCGGCGGGCGGAGATCGTCGCCGCGCTGGAGGCTGCGGTTCCGGGCGCCGTGATTTCCGATCCGGCGGAGACCCGTGCGTACGAATGCGACGCCCTGACGGCCTACCGCTGCCCTCCGCTCGCGGTGGCGCTTCCCCGGTCCCATGAAGAGGTCGCCCTCGCCATGAAGGCGTGTCACCGGTTCGGCGTGCCGGTCGTGCCCAGGGGATCCGGTACGTCCCTCTCCGGCGGAGCCCTGCCGACGTCCGACTCGGTCATAATCGGCACCGCGCGGCTCAACCGGATTCTCGAGGTCGACACCGACAACCGCTATGTACGCGTCGAGGCCGGAATCACCAACCTGTCGGTGACCGGGGCGGTCGAGGGCGAGGGGTTCTTCTACGCTCCGGACCCCTCCTCCCAGCTCGCCTGCGCGATTTCGGGCAACATCGCCATGAATTCCGGCGGCGCCCACTGCCTCAAATACGGCGTGACGACCAACAACCTACTCGGCGTGACGATGGTGACGGCGGACGGCGAGACGGTTGAACTGGGCGGGCCGTATCTCGACTCGCCGGGCTACGACCTGCTCGGGCTGGTCTGCGGATCCGAGGGCCAGCTGGGAGTCGTGACCGAAGCGGTGCTTCGCATTCTGCCGAAGCCGGAAGGCGCTTCGCCGGTGCTGATCGGGTTCGACGCGCCGGAGACGGCGGGGGAGTGCGTGGCGGCGATCATTCGCTCCGGCGTGCTTCCGGTCGCGATCGAGTACATGGACCGTCTCTGCATCGCCTCGGTCAAGGACTTCTGCGGCGCGGACTACCCGGACACGGAAGCCCTGCTCATCGTGGAGGTCGAAGGCTCGGAGCGGGAGATCGAGGAGCAGCTCGCGCGGGTGATCGAGATCGCCCGGACCTTCGACCCGGTGCAGTTGCGCAGAAGCCGGGGCGCGGAGGAATCCGCCCAAATCTGGATGGGGCGCAAGGCCGCGTTCGGCGCCATGGGACGCATCAACGACTACATCTGTCTCGACGGCACGGTGCCCGTCGGCCAGCTCGCCTCGATGCTGAAGCAGACCGCGGAACTCAGCCGGCAATACGGGTTGCAATGCGCGAACGTGTTTCATGCCGGCGACGGCAACATGCATCCGCTGATCCTGTTCGACGCGAACCGTCCTGGCGAGCTGGAGAGGGCGGAGGCGTTCGGCGCGGACCTCCTGACCCGTTGCGTCGAAGCCGGCGGATGCCTGTCGGGCGAGCACGGGGTCGGGGTCGAGAAGCGCGAACTGATGCGATCGCAATTCTCGCCGGTCGACCTGGACGTGCAGATGAACGTGAAGGACTGCTTCGACCCGGAGTGGCGGCTCAATCCGGCCAAGGTCTTTCCGCTCGACGCCTCCCGTTCGAGGCGCGGGGCGGAGCCGGCTTCGGCAGTCGGCTAGCGCCGGCGTCGCGCAGGCTCGGCATGGCGCGCATTCCGTCGAACGGGCGGTTTCGCCCTGCGCGGCCGGGTCGAGCGCCCTTCCGCCGCGAGACCCGCGGGTTTCCCGACGCGTCGACCGTAGACCGGAACGAGCGGGTAGGGCGATGAATCCCGCGGTGGCGCCCACGACGGAGGCGGAGGTCGCGGAGACCGTCCGATCCGCCTCGGAACGCGCGGTGCCGCTGGAGATTCGCGGCGGCGGAACGCGCCGCGCTCTGGGACGGCCGGTTCAGGCGGCCGAGACGCTGGCGCTGGATTCGCTTACGGGAATCACGTTCTACGATCCGGGGGCGCTGACGCTGGAAGCCGCCGCCGGAACGCCGGTCGGGACCGTGGAGCGGGCGCTGGCCTCGGAGGGCCAGCGGCTTGCGTTCGAACCGATGGATCACCGGGCGCTGCTCGGGAGCGCGGGCGAACCCACCGTCGGCGCGGTCGTGGCGTGCAACGTTTCCGGGCCGCGCCGGGTTCAGGCGGGCGCGTGCCGGGACAGCCTCCTGGCGGTTCGGTTCGTGGAAGGCACGGGGCGCATCGTCGCCAGCGGCAGGCGGGTGATGAAGAACGTCACCGGCTACGACCTCGTCAAGCTGCTCTGCGGATCCTGGGGAACGTTGGGGGTGCTCACCGAGGTCTGTCTCAAGGTGCTGCCGCGACCGGAACGGTCGGCGACGCTGGCGCTCGAATGCCTGGACGCGGAGGATGCGGTGGCCGCCATGTCCCGCGCGCTCGGCTCGCCGTACGAGGTGACCGGCGCCGCGCGGCTTCCGGGAGACGACCCGTCGACCCTGTTGCGCGTGGAGGGTTTGGCGGATCAGGTCGACTATCGCCTCGAAGGACTTCGGGCGATGCATGCCGGAGTCTCCAGCCATGTCGTGGAGGGCGACGAGCACGACCGTCTCTGGCGGCGGATCCGGGACGTCGAGGATTTTGCCGGCTCCGAGCGCCCGCTATGGCGACTGTCCGTCCGTCCGGGGGACGCGCCCGCGGTCGTGCGTCGGCTGCGGGACGAGCTCGGAGCGGAGACCGGTCTCGACTGGGGCGGCGGACTCGTCTGGGCGTGTCTGCCGGATCCGGCCGACGCCTCGGCCGACGCCGTACGCGGGACGCTTCCGCCGGCAGGCGGGCATGCGACGCTCGTTCGCGCGCCGGAGGCGGTCCGCGCTTCGGTGCCGGTGTTTCAGCCCCAGTCTCCGCGCGTAACCGCGTTCGGCGAGGCGCTGCGCGACAAGTTCGATCCCGTCCGGATTCTCAATCCGGGCCGAATGGCCGCGTAGGAGGCTGTCATGCAGACCGAATTCACGGCCGAGCAGCTCCGGGATCCGGCGACCGCGCGATCCAACGAGATCCTGCGCAGCTGCGTCCATTGCGGATTCTGCACCGCCACCTGTCCGACCTACCAGGTCCTGGGCGACGAACTCGACAGTCCCCGCGGGCGGATCTACCTGATCAAGGAAATGCTGGAGACCGGGCGCAAGCCAGACCCGAAGACCGTCCTGCACATCGACCGCTGCCTGTCCTGTCTCGCCTGCATGACCACTTGCCCCTCCAGCGTGCACTACATGCATCTGGTCGATCACGCCCGCGCCTATATCGAGGAGAACTTCCGCCGGCCCTGGCACGACCGGGGCTTGCGCTGGCTCCTGGGCCGGATCCTTCCCTATCCGACGCGCTTTCGGCTGGCGATGGGGCTCGCGAGACTCGCGCGACCCTTCCGGTCGCTTGCGCCGGACGCCCGCCTGCGCGCGATGCTGGAGATGGCGCCGAAGAAAATGCCGTCGCCGAGCCCGAACGACCGTCCGCAGACGTTCCCGGCGTTCGGCGAGCGGCGGATGCGCGTCGCGCTGATGACCGGCTGCGTGCAGCGGGGAGTCAACACCGACATCAACGACGCGACCGTACGGCTTCTCACCCGGCACGGCTGCGAGGTGGTGGTGGCCGATGGCGCGGGCTGCTGCGGGGCGCTGGCGCACCATATGGGACGGAGCCGGGAGAGCCACGGGTTCGCCCGCCGCAACGTGGCCGCATGGTCCCGCGAGTCGGACAGGGCGGGGCTCGACGCCGTGGTGGTCAACACGTCCGGCTGCGGCACCACGGTCAAGGACTACGGCCACATGTTCCGCAACGAGCCGGAAGCGGAGTCGGCCGGGCGGATTGCGGCGATCGCCCGGGACGTCACCGAAGTGATGGCCGAACTGGGTCTCCGGGAGCCGGCGAAAGCGACAGGCCTTCGGGTCGCCTACCACGCCGCGTGTTCGCTGCAGCACGGGCAGGCGGTCCGGCAGCAGCCGAAGTCCCTGCTCGCGGAAGCCGGCTACACCGTCGTGGAGCCGGGCGAGTCCCATATGTGTTGCGGCTCCGCCGGCACCTACAACCTCCTGCAGCCGGAGATCGCGTCCGAGTTGCGGACGCGGAAAGTGCGGAACGTCCTGCGCACCCGACCGGAGGTCGTGGCGGCCGGCAATATCGGCTGCATGATCCAGATCGCCTCCGGGACGTCGATCCCGGTCGTACACACGGTCGAACTGCTCGACTGGGCGACCGGCGGCCCGAAGCCGCGCGCGCTGGCCGAGGCGCAAGCGGGCCGCTAATCGAAAGATCCGCGGGGCCGCCGCCGGCAGGCCGTCGGCGAAACCGGTCCGGCGACCGGACGGCTCAGTATGCCTTGCCTCGCGCCGATACCGGCCACAGGGTCTCGACCTTGCCGTTGCGGACGCCGACGTACCAGTCATGCAGGTTGCAGGTCGGGTCGCAATGTCCCGGCACGAGCCGAAGCCGGTCCCGTATCGCGAGCGCGCCGCCGGGATCCTCGATCACGCCGTGTTCGTCGGAACACTGGACGTACCGGAGACCGTCGTCGCGCCCGTAGACGAAGGGCAGCCCGCTGTCGACCGACAGCGACTTGAGGCCGGCGTCGCAGATCGCCCGATCCGGCTTGGCGTGACTCATGACGCCGGTCAGGACGAACAGGGCGTATTCCCATTCGCCTTGGTCGAACCGGTCGCCGTTCGGGTCCCGGATGCGGCCGTAATCGGCGTCCATGAACGCGTAGGATCCGCATTGCAGTTCGTTGTAGACGCCGGAGTTCGACTCGAGGCGGTAGCTTCCGGTTCCGCCCCCCGAAACCAGCTCCGCGTGCAGTCCCGCCGCTTCGAGTCCTGCGACCGCATCCCGCACCCGAACGATCGCCGCTTCGATCCACGCCTTGCGGTCCTCGTGGGATTCGAGGTGTTGTGCGGAGCCGTGATAGGCCTGGAGGCCGGAGAATCGCAGTCCCGGCGCGGCGTCGACCGCACGTGCGATCTCGACGACGGCGGCGACGTCGGCGACCCCGCAGCGGCCGGCGCCGCAATCGATCTCGACCAGGCAATCCAGCGTCGTGCCGTGCCGGACGGCCGCGTCCGACAACTCTGTCGCGTTCGCCGCGTCGTCGACGCAGACCGCGGTTCGGGCGCCCAGAGTCGGCAGGCGCGCGAGCCGGTCGATCTTGGCCGGGTCGCGAACCTGGTTGGTGAGAAGGACGTCTTCGATCCCGCCCCGGGCGAAGACCTCCGCCTCGCTGACCTTCTGACAGCAGACGCCGACCGCGCCGCCGGCCTCCTGCTGGAGCCTGGCGACGTCCACCGATTTGTGCATCTTCCCGTGCGCCCGGTGACGCATGCCGTGCGCTTTCGCATAGGCGCCCAGTTTCCGGACGTTCCGCTCCAGGGCGTCCAGGTCGAGAATCAGGCAGGGGGTCTGGATCTCGTCCTCGTCCATGCCGGGGAGGGCCGGGACGTCGTAGCCGACCTCGAGACCGCTCCAGTCGTCCGATATGCGCAAGGGCCCGCTCCTTCTCAGTTCCGCATCCAGGGCAGCCGATCGAGGTCGACGTTGCCGCCGGTCAGGACGACCCCGACCCGCTTGTCGGCGAAGACGTCCCGTCGCTTCAGGATCGCGGCGAGCGGCACGGCCGAGGACGGCTCCGCCACCAGCTTCGTTCGCGTCCACAGGAGACGCATGGCGTCGACGATTTCCGATTCCGATACGGTAAGGATGCCGGCCACGCGGCGCGACACGAAGTGCCACGTCAACGCCCGCAACGGCACCTTCAATCCGTCGGCCACGGTCTCCGGCGCGTCGTCCGCGACGATGCGGCCGGCCCGGAGGCTGCGGAACGCGTCGTCCGCCTGCTCCGGCTCGGCCGCCCATACGCTCGTCTCCGGCGACCAAGCCGAGACCGCCAGGCAAGCGCCCGAGACCATGCCTCCGCCGCCTATGGGCGCGATCAGGATATCGAGCGGTCCGGCCTGCTCCAGGAATTCCGCCGAACAAGTGGCCTGCCCGGCGATGACGCGGGGGTCGTCATAGGGATGCACGAACTCCGCTTCGGTCGCGGCGCACACGCGTTCGAGCGCCGCCTCGCGGGATGCGGTCGAGGCTTCGCATTCGACGATCTGGCCTCCGTATCCTTCCACGGCGAGCCGCTTGACCGCCGGCGCGGTGCGGGGCATCGCCACGCGGCAGGGAATTCCGCGCAACCCGGCCGCGAAGCTGAGCGCCAGGCCGTGATTGCCGGAGCTGTGGGTCGCAACCCCCTTCGCCGCCCGCTCGCCGGACAGTCCGAGAACCGCGTTCGCCGCTCCGCGCACCTTGAAGGAGCCCGTCTTCTGGAAATTCTCGCACTTGAAGTACAGGGAGGCGCCGGTCAGGCGGTCCAGGGCGCGCGACGTCAGAACCGGCGTCCTGTGAACGATGGGGGAAATCCGTTCGCGCGCTTCGAGTACGCTCTCGAAGTCGGGAATGCGGGCGGCGCCGTCCCGCGCCCTGTCGCTCATGGGAAGACTCCTGTCGAGTCTCGCCGGCGGACGTCCGCGCCGCGCCGCCCGACCCGGCTTCGGCGGGGTCCGAGACGCCAGCGAAAGCCGGGAGACGCGCGACGCCCGTCCGGCGGTATCGGCACCGACGGCCCGGTTGCGCCCGGAGCGCCGGAGTTCAGAGGTTTCCGCCGGGCTCCCAGAGGACGTCCGAAGCTCCGTTGTCGTTGGCGACGCGGGCCGCGACGAAGAGCCAGTCCGAGAGCCGGTTGAGGTAGCGCAGGGCTTCGGCGCCGACCGGCTCGCTCTCGGCGAGGGCGAAGCAGCGGCGTTCGGCGCGTCGGGCGACGGTTCGCGCCAGATGCAACGCCGCGGCGAGTTCGCTCCCGCCGGGCAAGACGAAGGAGCGAAGCGGCGCGAGGTCCCGGTTCATCTCGTCGATTTCGCCCTCGAGGCGTTCGAAGTGGGAGGTCGCGATTCGCAGGGCGGGTCTGGACGCGGGGTTCGCGTCCGGCGGGACGCAAAGGTCGGCGCCGAGATCGAAGAGGTCGTTCTGGATGCGGGCGAGCGCCTCGGCCAGGTCTCCCTCCGCCCGCGCACGCGCGAGTCCGAGGGCGGCGTTCGCCTCGTCCACGGTGCCGTAGGCCTCGACCCGGAGCGCCGTCTTCTTCACGCGCAGGCCGGAGCCGAGCGCGGTTTCGCCGGCGTCGCCGAGGCCGGTATAGATGCGGTTCAATACGACCATTCGCAGACTCCTCCGGAGCGCCTATCAGGCGGCCGAAATCGCGAGCGCGACGAGCACCAGGAGGATGGCGGCCGCCTGTGCCAGCACGCGCCAACGCATGAGACGGTTCGACCGGTGCGGGTCACCCTTGCCGACGGCGAACTGGGCGACGCCCGCCGCCAGCACCCCGAGCACCGCGAGCAGACCGATGATTGCGACCCACTGCATGTCTCGCGTCTCCCCTGGAATTCTGCGGCGACAGCCGGACGACTGCGCGGCGGCGCCGGCGACCTGCGGGGTCGCCGACCGGTTCCGGGCGCGCATGCCGTCCTGCCCGATCCGGCTCCATACTACCGAACGATCGCCGGACGGGGCGCGTCCGGGCTTACGCGCGTTTGGCGAGCAGGGCGTCGAGGGCGCGGGTAGAGAGGATTCTCCGCAATCCGCCGAGCAGGTAGGTCGGCCGGGTCACGTAGTAGCGGGGACGCGGGACCCGGCTCTCCAGCGCATGCACCAGCTTCGCGGCCACGGCCTCCGACGGCAGCGTGCCGGGCGTCGGCTTCGAGGAACGCAGCCGCAGGAGGCGCCGCTCGTACTGCTCCCGGAAGTCGGTGCCGTCGAGGTCGATCCAGTTGTGGAACTGCCGGATGGCGTTCTCGTTGAACTTGGTCGCGATCGGGCCGGGCTCGATCAGGATCGCGTGCACGCCGGTGCCCCGGAGCTCGAGCCGGAGCGTGTCCGTCAGGCCCTCGACGGCGTATTTGGTCGCGACGTAGGAGCCCCGGAGCGGAAGCGGCACGAAGCCGAGCACCGACGAGTTCTGGACGATCCGGCCCGAACCCCGCGCCCGCATGCCGGGGAGCACGCGGCGCGTGAGGTCGTGCCAGCCGAAGAAATTGGCCTCGAAGGTGGCTCTGAGGGCAGCCGGCGTGATGTCCTCGACCATGCCGGGGATCGCGTACGCCCCGTTGTTGAACAACGCGTCGAGGCGACCGTCGCAGCGTTCCGTCGCGGTCTCGAACCCTTTTGCGACGGAGTCCGGATCCTCGTAGTCGAGCGGAAAGCTCTCCAGTCCCTCCGCCCGCAGGCGTTCGCAATCGGCTTCTTTCCGGCAGGTCGCGAACACCCGCCAGCCGCGCTCGCGGAGCGTCCGGGCGGAAACCTCGCCGATGCCCGAGGAGCATCCGGTGATCAGTACGGTTCTCTGCGTCTTCTCCGACATTGCCGCCGTTCCCTCCCGCCTGTATTCTCGCCCCCGGCCACCGGGGCCGCCCTGCCGATAGTCCCTGCGGAGCGTCGATGCAACCCACGCTCGAGTTCGAGACGCTGGAGGAGCGCGACCTCCATGACAGCCTCAGCGAAAATTTTCTTTCCTTCGCGGTAGCGACCATCCGCGACCGGGCGCTACCGGACGTCCGGGACGGGATGAAGCCCGTGCAGCGGCGAATCCTGTTCGCCATGCACCAATTGCGCCTGCGACCGGGGCAGCCCTTCAAGAAATGCGCCCGCATCGTCGGCGACGTGATCGGCAAGTACCACCCGCACGGCGACGGCGCCGCCTACGACGCGCTGGTCCGCCTCGCGCAGCCCTTCGCCGTGCGGTATCCGCTGGTCGAGGGGCAAGGCAATTTCGGCAATATCGACGGCGACAACGCGGCCGCGATGCGATACACCGAGGCCCGGCTCACCCCGGTCTCGGCGATGCTGCTCGACGGGATCGAGGACGACGCCGTCGACTTCCGGCCGAACTTCACCGGCGAGGAGGACGAGCCCGTCGTGCTCCCGGCGGCGTTCCCGGCGCTCCTCGCGAACGGCGCCGTGGGCATCGCCGTCGGCATGGCGACCTCGATACCGCCGCATAACGCGCTGGAGCTGTGCGACGCGCTCTTGCATCTGGTCAAGGCCCCGAACGCCACTTCGAGAAAACTGCTGGAGTTGGTTCCCGGCCCGGACTTTCCGACCGGCGGCGTGCTGGTCGAGCCGCCGGATTCGATCCGGGAGGCGTACGAGGCCGGCCGGGGGGCGTTCCGGCTCCGCGCCCGCTGGGAGCGGGAGGACGCCGGACGCGGCGCCTGGCGCATCGTCGTCACCGAGATTCCCTACCAGGTCGAGAAGTCGCGTCTGGTCGAGCGACTGGCGGAGCTGGTCACGGGCCGGAAGATTCCGCCGCTCGCCGACATTCGCGACGAGTCGGACGAGCGCGTGCGCATCGTGCTGGAGCCGCGCAGCCGGCAGGTGGACGCCGGCGTCGTGATGGAAGCGCTGTTCCGCCAGAGCGACCTCGAGGTCCGCGTTCCGCTCAACCTCAACGTCCTGATCGACGGGCGGACGCCCCGCGTCCTCTCCCTGCGCGAGGCGCTCCGCGCCTTCCTGGACCATCGCCGGGAAGTCCTGCTGCGCTGCGCCCGGCACCGGCTGGACCGAATCGCCCGCCGCGTCGAGATTCTCGAGGGGCACCTGCAGGCGTTCCTCAATCTGGACCGAATCATCGAGATCCTGCGCACGGAGGACCGTCCGAAGGAAATCATGACGGCCGAGTTCTCGCTCTCCGACGTGCAGGCGGAAGCGATCCTGAACATGCGGCTCAGGAATCTCCGGCGTCTGGAGGAGATGGCGATCCGGGAGGAGCGCACGGCGCTGCTCGGCGAGCGGGAGGATCTGGAGCGGTTGCTGGCGTCGGAAGACCTGCAGTGGAACTCGGTCGCGGGCCAGATTCGCGCGCTCCGGTCGACCCTTGCGGAGACGGGGCTGTCCGGCCGCCGGACGGCGATCGCCGAGGCGCCGGCGGCGAGCGAACCCGTCCCCATCGAGGCCATGGTGGAGCGCGAGCCGGTCACGGTGATCTATTCGAGGCTCGGCTCCATTCGCGCCATGCGGGGCCATCTCGACGAGGGGGCCGAGGTTCGCTTTCGGGACGGCGACGAGGAACAGATCCGACTCCACGCCGAGACGACGGACAAGCTGCTCGCGTTTTGCACCAACGGACGGTTCTATACGCTCGCCTGCGACCGGCTTCCCGGCGGGCGGGGGCTGGGCGAGCCGGTGCGGCTGGCCATCGACCTGCCGAACGACGAGGACGTGGTGAGCCTGATCGCCTATCGCGAAGGCCAGCGCTACCTCCTGGCGGCCAGCGACGGACGCGGACTGGTGGCGCCGGTCGAGGAGCTGTTGACCGCACCCGGTCGGAAGGGCGGCAAGCAGGCGCTCAACGTCAGGGCGCCGGCGCGCGCCGTGGCCTGTGCGCCGGTCTCCGGCGGAGACATGGTCGCCTGCGTCGGCGACAACCGGAAGCTCCTGATCTTCGACCTGGAGGAGGTGCCGGTGCAGCCGCGGGGCAGGGGGGTGATCCTGCAGAGAATCAGGGACGGCGAGCTCGCCGACGCCAGGGTGTTCGACTCGGTGGCGGGGTTGTCCTGGAAGGATCCGGCGAACCGGACGCAGACCCTGCGCAAGCTGGAGGACTGGGTCGGCAAGCGCGCCGGCGCCGGCCGGAAGATCCCGCCGCGGTTTCCGAAGACGCTTCGCTTCTCCTGACGGCTCTCGCCCGGATCAGGAATTCGCCGCTTCGAAGGCCTCGATCGCTTCGTGCAGTTCTTCCAGCGCCTCGCAGCCCTCCGGGCAGATGCCGCGCAGCGCCTCGAGCTGTTGCTTCGCGCCGTCGAGATCCCCGATCGTCAGCAGCGCTTCGCCGAGATACTCCCTCGCGCCCTCGTGATCCGGGTCGAGGGCCAGCGCCAGGTTGTAGTTCCGGATCGCGGTGTCGACGTCGCCGAGATGGCGCTGGCTGTAGGCCAGCATGTTGAGCGCGTCGGCCGACTCCGGATCCAGGGACGCCGCTTCGGAAAAGAGCAGCACGGCCTCCGTCCAGTCCTCGGCCTCCGCCGCGGCGACACCCTCTTCGTAGAGCGTCGCCGCGTCGACCGTGACCGTGGGTTCGGCGGTGCCGGCGGCCTCTGCCCCGGCGGTCCAGACGAGCGCGGCGACGCCGAGCGCGAAGGCCTTCAGTCCGTTTGTCATGGTCCGTTCTCCTCTGCCGAACGCCGGCCGATTGAATTATGATTGCAGGACAGATCAGTTCCGCACGGCCGACCGGGGCAAGGGTCGCACCGGACGGCGGCCGACGCAAGCGGTGCGCGACCTAGCGGAGTATCCAGATTGTCCGACTGCCACATCGGGACGGCTGACCGGACCGCGATTCGGCAGGCCTGGCTGGCCGACGAAGCCGACATCCTGCGGGACCGCCTTGCCCTCCTCGCCCTCGACGCTTCGGAGCGGGCGAAGATTTCCGAAGACGCCGCCCGGCTCGTGGAGGAGGCCCGGCGCGAACGGCAGCCGCAACTGCTCGAATCGATCCTGTCCCGCTACGGAATCGCCACCGACGAAGGCACCGCGCTCTTGTGTCTGGCGGAGGCGCTGCTTCGGGTGCCGGACGCCGCGACCCGGGACGACCTGATCGCGGACAAGGTTCTCGCCGGCGACTGGACGAAGCGCCGCTCGCCGAAGTCGACCGCCCGGGCGGCGGCGCTCGGCCTCCGGGCGGCGCGGGGTCTCGCCGGCAACGAGGGCGGCGCGGGCGCATGGCTGGGTCCCGTCGCGCGGCCGGCGATCCGCACCGGGGTACTGGCCGCGATGCGCCTGGTGGCGGACCGGTTCGTGCACGGGCGCGACATCGAGTCCTCCTTCCGCCGCTCCGAGTCCTGGGAGTCGCGCGGCTACACCCATTCCTACGACATGCTCGGCGAGGGCGCCCGGACGGAGGCCGACGCCCGGCGGCACATGGAGCGGTATCTCGAGCTCGCGCGGGCCCTCGCGGGGCGAACGCGCCGCGGCGCGCTGCACGACAACTCGGGCATCTCGATCAAGCTCTCCGCGATTCATCCGCGCTACGAGGCGGGCAAGCGCGAGACGGTGGTCCCGGAGATGGCGGACCGGGTCGCCGCGATCTGCGCGGTTGCGGCGGAGGCGGACTTCGGGGTGAGCGTCGACGCCGAGGAGTCCGAGCGGCTCGAACTTTCGCTCGACGTGTTCGAAGCCGTGCTGGCGCGGGAGGAACTCGGCCGGTGGGAAGGTCTGGGCATGGTCGTCCAGGCCTACGGAAAGCGCGCCATGCCGGTGCTCGAATACGCGTACGACCTGGCCGGACGCGCCGGCCGGCGCTTCTGCGTCCGGCTCGTGAAGGGGGCGTATTGGGACACGGAGATCAAGCGCGCCCAGGTGCTCGGGCTGGAGGGGTTTCCCGTCTTCACCCGCAAGTCCGCCACGGACGTCTCCTACCTCGCCTGCGCCAAGCGCCTGCTCGGCATGACGGACCGGGTATATCCGCAGTTCGGCAGCCACAACGCGCATACGCTCTCCGCGGTCCTGCACATGGCGCCGTCCGACGCGTCTTTCGAGTTTCAGCGGATTCACGGCATGGGCGAGTCGCTGCACGAGATCCTACGCCGGAAGTCCGGGCGTCGGCATCGCATCTACGCGCCGGTCGGGGAGTATCACGACCTGCTGGCGTATCTGGTGCGTCGCATGCTGGAGAACGGCGCCAACAGCTCGTTCGTGCAGCAGATCGCCGACAGCGGAACGCCGGCCGGGGAAGTCGCCCGGGACCCCGTCGGAGTGCTGGAGGGGTTTGCGCCGGCCTATGCCCATCCGCGGGTGATTCCGCCCTCGGAGATCTTCGGCGAGGCGCGCCGGAACTCGGTCGGCTGGGACATCGACGATTTTCCGACGGCCGATGCGCTGCAGGAGAGACGAAGCCAGTCCGACCGGCGCTCGTGGCGGGCCGGCCCGGCGCTCGCGCACCCGACCGAGCGGCCGCGGAAGTCCCGTACGGTATTCAATCCCGCCCGGCCCGAGGAGGCGGTGGGAGAGGTCGCATTTTCGGACGAGGCCGACGTCGATGCGGCGTTCGAAGCCGCTCTGGTCGGGCAAGCCGCGTGGTCGGCGAGGCCGGCAGCGGAGAGGGCGGCGATCCTGGAGAGGGCCGCAGAACTCTACGAGCGGCGGGCGCCGGAGCTGATGTCGCTCGCCTGCCGGGAGGCCGGAAAGACCTGGCCGGACACGGTCGGAGAAATCCGGGAGGCGGTCGACTTCCTTCGCTACTACGCCGGCGAGGCGCGCCGCTACGAGCGCCGGGGACTCGTCGCGCGGGAGGGCGCGTGGGTTGCGATTTCGCCCTGGAACTTCCCGCTCGCGATCTTCACCGGACAGGTTGCGGCGCCCATGGCGGCGGGGTGCGCGGTTCTCGCGAAGCCGGCGCAGCAGACCTGCCTCATCGCCGGACGTGCCGTCTCGCTCCTGCACGAGGCGGGCGTTCCCAGGGACGTGCTGCAGTTTCTTCCCGGTCCGGGCTCCGTCGTGGGCGCGAAGCTCGTGGGGGATTCGCGCCTTGCCGGCGTGGGCTTCACCGGCTCCACCGAGACCGCGCGCTCGATCGAGCGGTCGATGGCGCGGCATGCGCCGCCGGAGGCGCCGCTGGTCGCGGAGACCGGCGGCCTCAACGCCATGATCGTCGACTCCACCGCGCTTCCCGAGCGCGCCGTGGACGATATCGTCGCGTCCGCGTTCCAGAGCGCCGGCCAGCGTTGTTCGGCGCTCCGGATGCTGTACCTGCAGGAGGATTGCGCCGACAGCGTGCTCGAGATGCTCCGGGGCGCCATGGACGCGCTCTCGGTCGGCGATCCGGCCGACCTGGCGACGGACATCGGACCGCTCATCGACGACGACGCCCGCCGCACGATCGAAGACCATGTGCGCCGGCATGCCGAACGGGGCGACCTGGTTCACCGGGCGACCGCGCCTTCCGGCGGACATTTCGCCGCGCCGGCGCTGATCCGGCTTGCCGGCATCGAGGCGCTGGAGGAGGAAGTGTTCGGCCCGGTCCTTCACTTCGCGACCTTTCCGGCGCGCGAACTCGATCGGGTCGTCGACCGGATCAACGCGAGCGGCTACGGGTTGACGATGGCGGTGGAGAGCCGCGTGGACCGGCGCGCGATGCGAATCGCCCGGCGGGCGGAGGTCGGCAACGTCTATCTCGACCGGAACCAGATCGGCGCCGTCGTGGGATCGCAGCCCTTCGGCGGGGAGGGCCTTTCGGGTACCGGTCCGAAGGCGGGCGGGCCCTACACGCTCGCGCCCCATTGTCGTCGGTCTGGCGTTCGGGCTCCGGCGGCGTTCGCGGCGGGCCTTCCGAGACCTGGAATCGACGGCAAGGCGATCGCCGCGGCGCTTCTTCGGCAGAATGGCGAGGCCGGCGGTTTCGGCGATCCCGCCGCTCGCATCGAGCGAATCCGGACCTGGCTGGACCGGCAGTCCGGTCCGGCGAAGGAGTACGCGCATACGGCGCTAGAAGAGGCGGCGTCAATTCCGCATGGCGCGATCGAGCTGCCGGGGCCGACCGGCGAGCGGAACCAGCTGACGGTTCATCCGCGAGGAGTAATCCTGTGCCTCGGCGACCTGCGCAATCCGCCCGCCGGGGAGGGGCTGGACGCGGGCCTCGCGCAGGCCGCGGCGGCTCTCGCCTTCGGCAACCGGGTCGTGGCCCTGACCGGCGCGGACGTCTTCGGCTTGCCGGGATTTGCGCTGGAATGCCTGTCCGGCGCGATCGCCGACCTCGACCGGGTCGCGCAACTGGCGCCGCTCGACGGAGTTTGCGCATGGGGGGAGGCCGGGCAGCTTCGGGCGCTCCGCGCAGCCCTTGCAACGCGTTCCGGCCCCCTGATTCCGCTGGTCACCGACCGGTCCCCGATCACTTCGTTCTTCTGGGAGCGAAGCTTGTGCGCCGATACCACGGCGTCCGGCGGCAACGCTTCGCTGTTCGTCGAGGCTGCGGAGGCCGCCTGACCGCTACCGGCCGGCGACCGGACCGGACTTAAGGCCTCCGACCGGGGGATCGATCGGAGCTTCCCCGGCGGGCCGAAAGGGCATCTGTCCGCCGGCGCCCGCTCGATCGAGTTCTGGGCTCCGGGCGGTGAGCGGCAGGCGCGCTCCGCCAGGGGCGGAAGCGCGCCGCCGGGCGCGTCAGCGGTCGGTGCCGAGGCACTCCACGAACGAGTCGGCCAACCCCTCCATCAACCGGAACCAGGCGTCCGGGCCGGGCTCGAGATCGATGCCCAGGGGATCGAGAACTCCGTCTCGCACACCGGTGCCCTCCGTGACCGTATGGACGAGGTCGGGCTTGAATTGAGGCTCGGAAAACACGCAAGCGACGTTCAGTTCGTCAAGTGCCCTGCGGATCTCGGCGACTCGGCGGGCGCCGACCGGCCTGGACGGATCGATCGCGATGGTTCCGACGCCCGCGAGCCCGAAGGCGTCCTCGAAATACCGGTAGCCGTCGTGAAACACGATATACCGGCGGTCGCCGACCGGCTTCAGGCGTTGGCGCAGATCCCCTTCCAGGGCGTCAATTCGCTTGCGAACTGTCTCCAGGTTGTTGCGGTAGGTGTCTGCGCGATCGGGGTCGATGCTGGCGAGGACCGCCGCAGATGCCTCGGCAATACGGCGCGCATTTGACGGATCCAGCCAGATATGCATGTCGAAGCGGCCGTGGCGGTGTCCGTCGCCGTGGTCGTCGTCATACGCGTGATCGTCGTCATGGTCATGGTCGTCGTCATGGTCATGGTCGTGATCGTCGTCATGATCCTCGTCGCGTGCCTTGCCGCGATCGTCGTCATGGTCGTCATGGTCGTCGTGATGATGGTCGTCATGGTCGTCGTCATGGTCGTCGTGATGATCGTCGTGATGATGGTCGTCATGGTCGTCGTGATGATCGTCGTGATGATGGTCGTCATGGTCGTCGTGATGGTCGTCGTCATGATCCTCGTCGCGTGCCTCGCCGCGATCGTCGTCATGGTCGTCGTGATGATCGTCGTGGTCGTCGTCGTGATGATCGTCGTGATCGTCGTCGTGATGATCGTCGTGGTCGTCGTCGTGATGATCGTCGTGGTCGTCGTCGTGATGATCGTCGTGGTCGTCGTCCGAGTGCCAGATACCGCCCCTCCGGGTGGCGACCAGGCGCATCCCGGGAAACTCGGACAGCGTCAGGATTGCGGAGTCGGACGCGAGATTACGGATCGGGCGTTCGAGAAAGCTCTCCAGGTCTTCGCCAATCCAGATCACGAGGCCGGCGTCGTGCAGAGTTCTGGCCTGTGACGGCCGCAACTGATACGCATGGGGGGACGCCGTCCCCGGTAACAGCAATGTCGGCACGGCCGCGCCGGCCGCTACCCCTGAGACAATGGAGTGAACGGGACTGATGCTCACCACCACTTTGGGCCCGGTTTCCTCGGCGCTGGCGCCGACGGAGCAGAGACCTGCGGAGAGGAGGAACGGAATCCTCGACAGGAGCTTGTTCATTTTCTCTTTCCTTTCAGTGGGGTCGGTCCGCGCAAGACCGACGGAGTTGATAGGCGCCGGACGATCCGGTGAGGAGCGTCGCGGTTCGGGCAACGCTTCCGCGCGGGGGCATAGCCGGCAACGCCGGCAATCCGGTCCCTCGGCGAGCTGCCAGACCGGTACGAACCGAATTCCGAGACCTGCAGCAAGGAGGGTTGAGCGCCTTCACCGACGCGAGAGGCGAATGCGGGGGTATCCGTTTCGCGCTCTCCATGCCTTTCTCAGGCGAAGGTCGGGAGAGCGGGTCCGGCACTGCCGCGCGCCGGAGAACGGGGGCGACGGACGCGGACCCGCCGCCGGTTGCCGGCCCGATCGCCGCACGATCCCGATCGCCCGCACCCTTCGCGGCGCGACGGACCCGTCCGTCGTTCGACTCGAATTCCTTCTCGCCGACGTCGACCGCGAGGTCGCCGACCTGGCCGATTTCGCCGATTTCGTGTCCGACCGCTGCGGAGAGCGCCGTCAGTGAGACGACCGTTTGCCGGGTGCGTCGACCGGCTGCCCTGGCGCCAGGGATTCCGGCGTTCGCGCCGCTCGATGTCGCGGTTGGCGTCACGAGAACAGCGCCCGCGCGAGAGTCGTCGCGTTGTGCCGCATCATTTCCAGGTAGGTCGGCGCCGGACCGTCCGGTCCGGATAACGCGCCGGGATAGAGCGTGCCGCCTATGACGGCTCCCGTCTCGTCGGCGACGGCCTTCAGAAGGCGCGGATCGCCGATGTTCTCGAGGAAAACGGCACGAATGTCCTGTTCGCGGATCTGCTGGATCAGACCGGCGACATCCCTTGCGGACACCTCCGAAGCGGTGCTCATCCCCTGCGGCGCGACGAATTCGAGCCCATAGTCGAGACCGAAATACCGGAATGCGTCATGCGAGGTAACGACGGTGCGGCGGTCGGCAGGCAGGTTCGCCATGAACGCGCCGATTTCCGCATCGAGCGCCTCGATCTCCGCGACGTAGGCTGCACGGTTCCGGTAGTAGTCGTCGGCGTTCGTCGGATCGGATCGAGCCAGGGCGGCCGTGACGTTGTCGACGTAGGTTACGGCGTTGCGGAGGCTTTGCCAGGCATGCGGATCGAAAGCGCCGTGGCGGTGATCGTGGCCTTCGTCCCCATGCGCCATGTCGTCATGGTCGTCATGGTCGTCCCCTGCGTCATGGTCGTCGTGGTCGCCGAGACCGATCTCGTCGTCGAACGCGATCGGCTCGATCCCCTCGGTAGCCACTACCCGAATGCCGTCGAACGCGCTGGCGTCGATCAGACGGTCGAGCCAGCCTTCGAACCCCAACCCGTTGACGACCAGCAACTTCGCCTCGCTCACGGCTTGCGCGTCGGCAGGGGTCGGACGGTACACGTGGACGTCCCCGTTCGGGCCGACGAGCGTCCGGACAGATACGCGCTCGGCGCCGATGCGTTGCACCATGTCGCCCAGGATCGAGAAGGTAGCGACCACCGGAATCGGCCTGTCGGACTCCGCGGCGGCCGGAGCGGCGAACGACAGGGAGAGGACGGCGGCGGACGTCAACAACGCTCCGGGAAAATACACGGCAACTCCTTTCAGGTTTCGAGGTAGGGACGCGGGAAGGCCCGGCCGGCGAGCCCGCCCACCGGTCCGAAGACCAGCGACAGCGCGTAGGCGAGGCCCGCGACGAGGATGATCGCCGGCCCGGAGGGCAGGCTGAAGTGGTAGGAGAGAAGCAGGCCGCTCAGGCTGGAAAACGCCGCGACCGAGACCGCGACGGCGATCAGAGCCCCGATGCCCTCTGCCCAGAATCGTGCGGCGGCGGCGGGAAGGATCATGATGCCGACGGCCATCAGCGTGCCGAGCGCGTGAAAGCCGGCTACGAGGTTCAGCACGACGAGGGCGAGAAACGTGAAGTGGGTCACGGCGCTGAGCCCGCTCACCGAGCGCAGGAACTGCGGGTCCGCGCATTCGAGCACGAGCGGTCGGAACAGTACCGCCAGAGCGAAGACCGAAAGGCTGGCGACGGAACAGAGCAGGACAAGGGTGGCGTCGTCGACCGCGAGCACGGTCCCGAAGAGCACGTGTATCAAATCGACGTTACTGCCTCGGGTCGACACGATCAGCACGCCCACCGCCAGCGAGATCAGATAAAATGCGGCCAGACTCGCGTCCTCGCGCAGTGCCGTGACGCGGGTCACGAACCCGGCGAGCAGCGCCACGGCCATGCCGGCGATCAGCCCGCCGACGGTCATCGCTCCGAGCGAGAGGCCCGCGACGAGGTAGCCGACGGCTGCACCGGGAAGGATTGCACAGGCCATCGCATCGCCCGTAAGGCTCATGCGGCGCAGCATCAGGAATACCCCTACCGGCGTCGCGCCGACCGAGATCGCAACGCATCCCGTCAGGGCACGCCGCATGAAGCCGTACTCGGCGAGCGGCAGGACGAGGGTTTCCCACATCATGCGGCGCGTCTCCCGCACGTATGCGGCGGGCCGGCGCAGGCCTCGCACATCTGGCGCGCGCGGAACTGGTTCTCGGCCGTCAGTACCTGCGCCGTCGGCCCGTGAGCGACGAGTTCGCGCGCCAGCATCAACGCGTGCGGGAAGTGATTCCGTACCGTGTCGAAGTCGTGCAGCACGGCGAGCACCGTGCGGCCTTCCCTGTGCCAGCGTCGCACCACGCCGATCAGGTCGGCCACGGTCCTTGCGTCGACCGCGTTGAAGGGCTCGTCCAGCAGGACGAGTCGCGCGTCCTGGAGCAGCAGGCGGCCGAAGAGCGCACGCTGGATCTGCCCGCCCGACAGAGACCCGATCGTTCGCTTCCCGAACCCTTCGAGCCCGACTGCGGCGATCGCGTCGGCGATGCGCGCGCGATGCGCGGCTCGCATGCCGGCAAAGCCTCCGACCTCCCGCCACAGACCCGTCGCCACGAGGTCGAAGACCGTAATCGGAAAGGACCGGTCGATGTCCGATTGCTGCGGAAGGTAGGCGATGTCGTCCCGCGCGATTCCGCCGAAGGCGATCCGGCCTTCGAGCGGCCGGAGCAAACCGGTCAAGCCCTTCAGGACCGTGGACTTGCCGGCCCCGTTCGGTCCGACGACGGCGGTCAGGCTGCCCTCGGCGATTTTGCCGCGAAGGCGAAGCACGGCCGGATGTCGGTCGTATCCGAGAGTCAGGTCATGAAATTCGAGTGCGTGGGTCATGGCCCGCCCGGCGTAAACGTCGCCCAGAAGAACGCGCACCAGAGCGCGGCGACGATCAGGGCCGCCCCGAGCAGCCGTGGGCCGGCGCCGAGCGGCAGCAAACGGAGCGAAGGCGTGCGATACGGTCTCACGTCGGCGCTTCCCGTCGGGCGGATGCGCTTGCGTCCGGCCGCCGCATGACTTGGCGCGGAAATCGGTTTTCCATGGAGGTCTCCGTCGATCCCGTTTACGCGGCGCCGGTCTCCGCGCACTGCTCGCACATGCCCGCGACCTCGACGGTCTGGCGCGTCGCGACGAACCCGAGAGCGGCGGCGTCCTCGGCGAGCAGTCCTCCGATTCGTCGATCCTCGATCTCGACCGACGTCCGGCAACCGCTGCAGATGAAGAACAGGCAATCGTGTCCGCGCTCGGGATGGGAACAGGGGACGAAGGCGTTCAGGCTCTCGATCCTGGAAACGAACCCTTGTGTGATCAGGAACTCGAGCGCCCGATACACGGTGGGCGGTCCGACCGGACGGGAATCCTTGCGTCCGACCGCGTCGATCAGTTCGTAGGCGCCTGTCGGCCTGCCGTTCGCCCAGAGAAGCTCCAGCACGCGCCGCCGCATCTCCGTCATCCGTACGCCGCGTTTTTCGCAAATCGACACCGCCATCGCGACCCGTTCGCGCGGCGAGTGCCGGTCGCGGCAATCCGGCTCGGCGCAGGGCCGGGGTCCGTTCGAAGGTTCCGTCATCGCCTGCCTCGTCTCTCGGAGCGCATGCGTAATGATATAATATTTCATTCGCATGCGGCAAGGGGGTGTCGGGAGCGGTGAGAACCGACCGCTTCCGTCAGGGACGCTGGCCCTCGGCGTCGGCGGTCGAAGTTCGGATTTGGTGCGGAATCCCGTATGTCCCGTACGGTCGAGCGACCGCGGCGCAGGGTCGCGGTCCGAGCCGTCGTCCCCTTGGGCGCGATGCGCAGGACCCCGCTCGACCGACGGGTTGCGGATTGCGGGCCCGCGCCGACGCTCGCCGAAACGGACCTCCCCTGCGCGACCGTCCGGTGCCTCGGCTTGCCCCTTCGACTCGTCAGGGACGTGCAGTCTCACTCGTCGCGCGTCTCGACGGCGCTCGACGCCCGGATCCCGCTCCGGTGCCTCCCGAGGACGTTTCCTGCGGCACGGCCGGTCGCGGACGAGCGGCTCGACCGCGACGGGTAGAATCGGCGCTCCGGACGCCCGAAAGGCGCGATCGACGCCAGACGCCGCAGGTTGTTGCCGGGCAATTCGGTCGTGACGAGGCGGGTTCGACGAGGCCGGACGGCGGAGTTGTTCCCGAACCGCAGCCGTGTTATCCGACATCGAGGCGGTACGGCCGAACGCGCCGGAGTCGGCTCCGAGCGAGCCGATCCGCTCGCATGTCGGCACCGGACACCCGTGTCGGTCGACGCTGCGGCGAAGGCTCCAGGCCGGAAAGGCGACTCATGACCCATGCCCATGCGGTCGAGGGAGACGAAACCGAAGCGTTGGTGCGCGCATGCGCGGTCAGCGTCCGAATCGGGCGCCGAAGGATTCTCGATCGAGTCGACCTGGCCGTTCGCGCCGGCGAGATCGTAACCCTCATCGGGTTGAACGGCGCCGGCAAGTCGACGCTCGTGCGGGTGCTGCTCGGCCTGATCCCGCCGACCGAAGGCGAAGTGGCGCGCGCACCCGGGCTGCGGATCGGGTATTCGCCCCAGCACCTGCATCGCGACGCGATTCTGCCGATCACCGTGCGTCGGTTCCTGACCCTGGGAGGGCCGGCGTCCACGGAGCGGATCGAGGCGCTCCTCGATGAGGTCGGCGTCGCGGGCGTGCTGGATCGCCCGCTGGCCGGGCTCTCCGGCGGCGAGTTGCAGCGAACGCTTCTGGTTCGCGCCCTCTTGCGCAAGCCGGGCCTGCTGGTGCTGGACGAGCCGCTGGCCGGCGTGGACGTCGCCAGCCAGGGCGATCTCTACCGTCTGATCGCCGAGATCCGGGACCGCCACGGATGCGGGGTCTTGCTGGTCTCGCACGACTTGCACCTTGTGATGGCCGCCACCGATACGGTCGTCTGCCTGAACCGGCACGTGTGCTGCACCGGTCGCCCCCGGGCGATCCTGCAGCATCCGGAATTTCTCTCCCTGTTCGGAGCGGACGCGTCCGGGGTGCTTGCGGTGTATCCGCACGCGCACGACCACCGGCACGACGCCAAGGGCGACCCGGTGCCGGGCTGTTGACGGGACGGTCATGACCGAGGAGTTCTTCCTGCGCGCACTGGCGGGAGGGATCGGCGTCGCCCTGGCGTCGGGGCCGATCGGCTGCTTCGTGGTCTGGCGGCACATGAGCTATTTCGGCACCGCGCTGGCGCATACGATGCTGCTGGGCATCGCCCTGGGATTCCTGCTGGACATGGAGCCGACCGTCGCGACGCTGGCGGTTTGCTTGCTGTTTGCCGGATGCCTGGCCGTGCTGGAACGCCGCCCCTTCGTCTCGCTCGACGCGCTGCTCGGGGTCCTCGCACATGTCGTGTTTGCGCTGGGTCTGGTCGTGATCGCGTTCATGGAGCGGATTCGAACCGATCTCATGGGGTATCTCCTCGGCGACATTCTCGCTGTCGGCCCCGTGGATCTGGGCCTGATCTTCGGAGTTGCCGCGATCGCCGGCGGACTGGTCGCCTGGCAATGGCGCAACCTGCTCGCCGTCACGGTCAATCAGGACCTCGCCGCCGTGGAGGGCGTCCCGGTGGAGCGGGTTCGCCTGCTGCTCGTGTTCCTGGTCGCCATGGTGATCGCGGTCGGCATGAAGATCGTGGGCATCCTCTTGGTCGTCGCGATGGTGATCATCCCGGCGGCGGCGGCGAGGCGTCTCGCCAGGACGCCCGAACAAATGGTGGCCGCGGCCGTCGCCGTCGGCACGTTCTCGGCCGTGGTCGGCCTGTTCGGTTCGCTGGAGTGGGACATACCGGCGGGGCCGACGATCGTGCTCGTCGCGGGTATCGTATTTCTGGTCAACCTGGCTCTGCCGGTTCGCGACGGGTGACGGAGCGCCAGCCCGACGCCGAAAGCGACCTGCCGCAGATTCCCACGGACAAACGGGGCGCTTGACGGCCGGTGGGTTCGGCTCCGGCCGGCGAGCGTCGCAGGCGTTTCGCGCGCCGCTATGCTGATCGGCCGGATTTCGCGCTCGCGCATTTCCCGGCCAGAGCGCCGACGTGCCGGAACGGGAAGGGAAGAAAAGCATGAACGCGGATTTTGTCGTCGTCGGCGCGGGAATTAACGGCTGCGCCGCCGCGTACCGTCTGGCGCGGGAAGGCCGCCGGGTGTGCGTGATCGAACGCTATCGGCCGGCGGCCATGGCATCGGGATGGACGCTGGCGGGGGTGCGGCAGTCGGGCCGGGACGTGGCGGAACTCCCGATCGCGATCGGAGCCGTCGCGCTCTGGCCGGATCTCGAGGACGAATTGGACGCTCCGACCGGATACCGGCAGGAGGGCAACCTCCGGCTGGCGCGAGACGAGGAAGAGGTCGCCCATATCCGGCGCATGGTCGACGAACAGCGGAAGGCCGGACTGGACCTTGCGTTCCTGCCGTCCGGCGAGGCGGTGCGCGCGGTCGCGCCGGCGCTCTCCGACGCAGTCCTGGCGGCGTCCCACTGTCCCACGGACGGGCACGCGGATCCGGAGGCGACCGTGTTGGCGTTCCGTGCGGCGGCGGAGCGGCACGGGGCGGAATTCCGGATCGGAGAGGAGGCGTCGTCGATCGAGACGGCGTCGGGACGCGTCGTCGCGGTTCGCACCGAGCGGGAACGGGTCGGCTGCGCCGGCTGCGTCGTCGCCGGCGGAATCCACAGCAATCGCCTCCTGGAGCCGTTGGGCCTCGGCATTCCGATGCGGGTCAACATGACGACCGTCCTGCAGAGCGAACCCGTTCCGCCGCTCCTGAAACCGGTGCTGGGTACCGCGACGGCGGACTTCGCCGGCCGCCAGCAGATCGACGGGCGCATGCGAATCTCGGGCGGAGGCCGGCCCTGGCACGGGGCGATGAGCGAGGGCGCGCGCCCGGACGTCCGGCCGACGGCGGACGCGATCTTGCGGACGCTGGAGAGAGCCTGCCACGCCGTGCCGGCGCTCGGGGACGCGCGCATCGCGCGCTTCTGGGCGGGGCTGATCGACCAGACGCCGGACGGCTTGCCGGTGATCGAGGCAGCGCCGGAGGTCGAGGGCCTCACCGTTGCGGCCGGGTTCTCCGGGCACGGCTTCGGAATCGGGCCGATGACGTCCTTGCTGGTTCGGGATCTCGCCCTGGGCGAGGCGCCGCGACTGCCGCTGGACGCCTTCCGGCGGTCCCGCTTCTCGAAATTCGACGGCGACTGGTCGCGGGCGCGAACGCGGCTCTACGGCTGATCCCGGCCGTGCCCTTCGGCGGCAGGCGCCGTGCGGGATCGTTTCCGGTCTCGAACGCCGCGCCGATTCCGCATCTCCCGGCGGCGTTCCGTTGACAGGTGCCGGTCTCGGCAATATCAACGACGGTATGCCCTGCCGGCGGGTTCCGAGGAACGCTCGAAGCGCCGGTCCATCAAGATCTACGGGAGATTCTCAATGAAACGCCTACTCTCGCTGTCCGTATCGCTGGCCCTGCTCGCAGGCGCCGCGCATGCGGCCGGCACCACGCTGAACGTCGGGATGGCTTCCGCCGACGCCGGCAAGCTGGATCCTCACGTCGCGACCACCACGCCCGACAAGGGCCTGTTGCACTGGATGTTCAACGGCCTGGTCCGGATCAAGCCGGGCGAAGCGAGCCCCGGATTCATCGAACCCGACCTCGCCGAAAGCTGGACGACCTCCGACGACGGCCTGGTCTGGGACTTCACTCTCCGCCAGGGCGTACAGTGTCACGGCGAGTACGGCGAGTTCGACGCCGAGGACGCGGTCTTCTCCCTGCAGCGGGCCGCCAACCCCGACACGTCGGCCTTCGCGAAGGACTACGGCGCGGTCGCCTCGATCGAGGCCACCGGCGACTATTCGCTCCGGGTCACGCTCGCCAATCCGATCCCGAGCCTGCTCGGCCTTCTCGTCTCGTATCACGGCGGCAACATGGTCTGCAAGGACGCGGTGGAAGCGCTCGGCGACGCCTACCAGCAGACTCCGATCGGGACCGGCCCGTTCATGTTCGCGGAATACCAGCCCCAGCAATACGTGAAGCTGGTCGCGCATGAGGACTACTTCCGGGGCGCGCCGCACATCAAGGAAATCTACTACCGCTACATCCCGTCCGACGCGAGCCGCGACCTGGCCTTCCAGTCCGGCGAAATCGACATGGTCTACGGAAAGCAGGAGCAGACCTGGGTCGAGCGCATCTCGGAGATCCCGAACACCACCGTTGCGGTGATGGAGCCGGGCGAGATGTCGGTCATCCACCTCAACATCACCATGCCGCCGCTCGACAACCTTCTCGTGCGCCAGGCCGTGTCGCATGCCGTCAATCGGGACGAGATGGTCCAGTTCAAGGGCGCGTCCGTGACCCGGGCCGCGGTTTCGCCCGTGCCTGAGGGATATCTCGGACACACCAGCGACGTGCCGACCTACGCGTACGATCCCGAGCGTGCCCGGGAATTGCTTGCAGAGGCCGGCTATCCGGACGGGGTCACGCTCAACGCGATCCACACGACGCTGCCGGGTATGCTCTCGACGATCGAGGCGATCCAGGCGCAGCTGGCCAAGGCGGGGATCAACCTCGAAATCACCACCGTCGAGCATGCGACATTCCACGCCCAGATCCGTCAGGATCTCTCGCAGGTCGTGCATTACTCCGCCGCGCGCTTCCCGATCGCGGACGTCTATCTGACCCAGTTCTACGATTCGGACTCGATCGTCGGAAAGCCCACCGCGGTGACCAATTTCTCTCACTGCGACGTGGCCGACGCGGACATTCGCTCCGCGCGGGTGGAGACCGATTCCGACAAGCAGCTGGCGCTCTGGGCCGACGCGCAGCGGAAGCTGATGGAGAACGCCTGCTCGGTTCCGATTTACCAGAACCTGCAGTTGTGGGCCTGGCATTCGGATCTCGACCTGGGCGTCGAGGCGAACGGAACGCTGAACCTCAGCCCGCCGGTGACGGAACTGGCGCGGTTCAAGTAGCGTTGACGCGTTGAAGATCTCGGCGGCCGAGTCTCTCGGCCGCCGAACGCACCGTCTCCGGCGCGCCGTGCCGCCTCCGGCCAGGCGGTCGGAACCCCGGTTGCCCGCACGCCGTCCGGAGCCGCGCCGATGAGCGGATTCGTCGTCAAACGGCTCGGCTTCGCGGTGGTCACGCTGTTCGCGGTGCTCACCATCGTGTTCTTCATCGTCCGGGTGTTGCCCGGCGACCCGGCGATGGTGATCCTGGGCGACCAGGCGAGCATGGAGGCGATCGAGGCGCTCCGGTCCCGGCTCGGCCTGGACCGGCCGCTGCCCGTCCAATACGTCGACTTCATGGCCGGCGTCCTGACCGGCGACTGGGGCGTGTCCCTGGTTTCGGGCCGCCCGGTCATCGAGGAGATCGTCAAGGTCCTGCCGGCGACCGTCGAGTTGACCGTCGTGTCGCTGATCCTCGGCGCGGTCACGGGAATTCCGCTCGGCGTGTGGTCCGCCGTGCGGCGCAACCGGCTGCCCGATTACGCGACCCGGCTCCTCTCCCTGATCGGCCTCTCCTTTCCGGCTTTCGTGTCGGCGGTTCTCCTGCTCCTGGTCTTCGCCATCCAGCTGCGCTGGTTTCCGGTCATCAGTTCCGGCCAGGGGGAGACGTTCTCGGACCGGGTACGGGACCTCGCGCTGCCGGCGATCAATCTCGGGCTGATCATGGCCGCCTACATCACCCGGGTTTCCCGCTCGGCCATGCTGGAGGTGCTCGGCCAGGATTACGTGCGCACCGCGCGGGCGAAGGGTCTGGCCTTCGGCGTCATTCTCTGGCGCCACTGCCTGCGCAACTCCATGATACCGGTGGTCACGGTGGTCGGGCTGTATCTCGGGATCCTGATCGGAAACTCGGTGCTGACCGAGATCGTCTTCAACCGGCCCGGTCTCGGCAAGCTGATCGTCGGCGCCCTGAACCAGCGCGACTACACCATGCTGCAGGGCATGATGGTCATCTACACGCTCATCGTCGTGCTGGTGAACCTTCTGACCGACCTGACCTACGGCCTGATCGATCCCAGGGTGAAATACCGGTGAGCGCGGGCAAGGAACCGGTGTCGCGCTCCTACCGGCGCTCGGCCGCCGCGCTGGCCTGGTCCGGGCTGCTGGCGGCGTTCAACGCGAACAAGACCTCCTGGATCGGTCTGGGCATGTTTCTGGCGGTCTGCATCGCGGCGATCCTGGCGCCCGTCATTTCGCCCCACGATCCGCTCGAACAGGACATTCTCTACCGGCTGAAGGGTCCCACCGCGGAGTTCCTGCTCGGCACCGACTACTACGGGCGGGACACGCTGTCGCGCCTGATCTACGGCGCGCGGATCTCCCTCGTGATCGGCTTGCTCGCGATCCTGGCCGCGATGGTGATCGGATCCGCCATCGGCCTGATCGCCGGCTATTTCGGCGGCCGCGCCGACATCGTGATCATGCAGACGATGGACGTCCTGCTCGCCTTTCCGTCGCTGATCCTCGGCCTGATCGTGGTCGCCATGCTGGGGCCGAGCGTCACGAACCTGGTCATCGCTATCGCGCTGACCGCGATTCCGCCTTTCGCCCGCATCGCGCGTGCCCCGACGCTGGCGATCAAGGAACGCGAGTTCGTGGAGGCCGGGCGCTCGCTCGGATACACGGACCTTCGCCTGATGTTCGGACACATCCTGCCCAACATCCTGCCCGAAATCCTGGTCATGGGATCGCTCTGGCTCGCCACCGCGATCCGCGTCGAGGCGTCCCTCGCCTTCATCGGTCTCGGGGTCGCGCCGCCCACGCCGACCTGGGGGGGAATGATCCGCGAGGGCTTCGAAAACATCCTCGACAGCTTCTGGCTGGCGCTGTTTCCGAGCATCGCCATTCTCATCGTCGTCTTCGCGCTCAACCTGCTCGGGGACGGATTGCGCGACGCGATCGATCCCAAGCTCCGGGGCGAGCAATGACCGAGGCTGCCGCGCCGGTCCTGCAGGTCGCGGGGCTGAGCACCGCGTTCCGGGTCGAGGGCGAATGGCAGACCGTCGTGCGGGACGTGTCCTTCGACATCGGCGAGCGCGAGACCCTGGCTATCGTCGGCGAGTCTGGCTCGGGCAAGAGCGTGACGGCGCTCTCCATCATGCGCCTAGTCTCGACCGCGAACGGACGGGTCGAGGGACGAATCGATCTGGCGGGCCGGAACTTGCTGGAACTCTCGGAAGAGGCGATGCACGACGTCCGCGGCGGCTCGATCGGCATGATCTTTCAGGAGCCGATGACGAGCCTGAACCCGGTTCTCACCGTGGGCTTCCAGGTTTCGGAAGCGCTGCGGCGCCATCGGTCGCTGCCCGCGTCGGAGGCGGACCGGGAAGCGCTTCGGCTGTTCGACCTGGTTCGCATTCCCGACGGACGGCGGCGTTTCGACGAGTATCCGCATACCTTCTCGGGCGGAATGCGGCAGCGGGTGATGATCGCCATGGCGCTCGCCTGCCGACCGAAGCTCCTGATCGCGGACGAGCCCACGACCGCGCTGGACGTCACCATCCAGGCGCAGATCCTCGACCTGATCCGAGAGTTGCAGGGCGAGATCGGCATGTCGGTCATGTTCATCACCCACGACATGGGGGTGGTGGCCGAGGTCGCCGACCGGGTGGCCGTGATGTGGCGCGGACGAATGGTCGAGGACGCGAACGCGCCGCAGCTGTTCGCGGCGCCCGAACACCCCTATACGCGGCAACTCCTGGCGGCGGTCCCGCAGCTCGGATCGCTTCGCGGCCATGCGATGCCGCGTCGCTTTCCGAATATCGACCTCCGGCGCGCGGAGGGCGAGCTCGGCCTGGTCGGGGACGACGCGGAGGAGCCGCCGCCGGAGCCGGACCGGCGCGGGGAGTGGATTCTGGAGGTCGCCGGCCTTACCACGCGGTTTCCTGTCCGGGGCGGCCTGTTCGGGCGGCGAGTCGGCGCCGTGCATGCGGTCGAGGACGTATCCTTCGGCCTGCGCGCGGCGGAAACCCTGGCCCTGGTCGGGGAGAGCGGGTGCGGAAAGTCGACCACCGGGCGGTCGATCCTCGGACTGGTGCAGGCCGAGCGGGGCACCGTCCGTTTCGGGGACGACGACCTGGTGACCCTCGACCGGTCGGCGCTGCGCAAGGTGCGCCGAAGGCTGCAGATGATCTTTCAGGATCCCTACGGTTCGCTCAATCCCAGAAAGACGGTGGGTGCGGCCATTCGCGAGCCGATCGTCGTGCACGGGATCGCGAGGGGGGCCGACGCGGACCGGCGGGTGGCGGATCTGCTGGTTCGCGTCGGGCTCGAGCCGGACCACGCGTTCCGGTTTCCGCACGAATTCTCGGGCGGGCAGCGCCAGCGCATCTGCATCGCGCGGTCGCTCGCCGTCGAGCCGTCCGTCCTGGTCGCCGACGAATCGGTCTCGGCTCTGGACGTCTCGATCAAGGCGCAGGTGATCAACCTCATGATGGAGTTGCAGGCTTCCATGGGGCTAGCCTTCCTTTTCATCAGCCACGACATCGCGGTGGTGGAGCGGATCAGCCACAGGGTCGCCGTCATGTATCTCGGCGAGATCGTGGAAATCGGCCCGCGGGCCGCCGTGCTGGACAATCCGCAACACGCCTATACGAGACAGCTGATCGACGCCGTGCCGGTTCCGGACCCGCGCCTGCGGCGCGTGCGGGACGGGCTGATGACCGACGAGATCGCGAGTCCGGTTCGCCCGATCGGCTACGAGCCGGACGCGTCCCGGATGGTCGCGGTCGGGGAAGACCACTTCGTTCGGGTGGCGGCGTAGCGACCGGTGCCGGCGACGGTTGTCGCGGGCGGACCGAGACGGGAAGGCCGAGCCGGACGAGTTCCGAGCGGTTGCGCGCCGGGACCGTAGCCGGTCAACTGGAGGTTCGTCGCGCCCGTTCGGCGCGCGACGGGTGGCGTAGAAACGAGGAGGGGATTGGGATGAGAGCAATTCTTTCGGTCGCCGCGGCGACCTTGCTGTCCGTGTCGTACGTCCAGGCGTCGTCGGCGGCGGAGACCCTGCGCATGGGACTCCTGGTGTCCAACAAGTCGCTGGCCTACCAGGCGGCGGAGAAGCTGGCCCAGCACGTCGAGGAGGCGACGGGCGGCGAATACAGGATCGAACTCTTTCCGAGCCAGCAGCTCGGCAGCGGCAGGGAGATGATGCAGATGCTCCGGCTCGGCACGCTCGATCTCTATCAGGGAACCAACGCGCAGCCGACCTACTTCGACGAAGGGCGGAATTTCAGCACCACCGCGGCGCCGTACTGCTTCCAGAGTCAGGAAGAGTTCGTCCGGTTTCTGAGCAGTCCGCTGTTCGAGGAGATGGCGGATCAGTTGCGCGGAATCGGAATCGAACTGGTCGGCTACATGGGCTCGCGTTCTCCCCGGGCGATCACGACCCGGAATACCCAGGTCCTCTCCCCGGCCGACATGGAGGGCCTGAAGATGCGGGTGCCCGGATCGCCGCCTTTCGTGGCCTTCTTCGAGGCGCTGGGCGCCATTCCGACGCCGATGCCGTTCTCGGAGTTCTTTACCGCCGCCCAAACCGGCCTGGTGGAAGGACAGGACAACGGGATCGAGGTCGTCTATCCGCGCGGCCTGTACGAGGTCCAGAAGTATTACGCCAAGACCGACCACGCGATGGGCGCGTGGATGCTGTTCTACGGTCAGAACAACGCCGCGAATTGGCCCGACAGCCTGAAGCAGGCGATCGACGAGGGACTTGAGATCGCCGCGGCCTTCAACGACGCCGAACTCGAGAAATCCATGGCGGAGGCGTTCGAAGGCGTTCAGGCGAACGGCATGGTCGTCGTGGACGTGGACAAGGAACCGTTCGTCGCCGTCGCCCGGGAGGTCTGGGCGCAGCTGGACGGAACCAACTGGGACGAGGGGTTCATGGACCGGGTACAGGCGCAGCTGGACGAATACCGGAACTAGCTTCGAACCGGCCTTCCCGGCTCCGGCGAGCCGGGGAGGCGCCCCGGTCATGCCCGCTCGGGACGGAGCGCGCGCCATGCCGCAGACGCGGGCTCTCGCGCTGCGGATCGTCCGCTGGCTGGACCGAATCCTGGATTGTCTCGCCGTCCTCGCCCTGGTGGGGATGATCCTCGTTCTCTGTCTTCAGATCTTCTACCGCTACGTGCTCGAGGAAGCGCTGGTCTGGGCTACGCCGGTCTCGCTGTTCCTGTTCGTCTGGGCGGTCTGGCTCGGCGGCGCGATCGGCATGCGGGACCGGACCCAGGTCAGGGTCGAGCTCGCCGAACTGTATCTGCCCGCAGGCGTCCGGCGGATCCTGATTCCGGGCATCACGATGGGATGCGCCGCATTCCTCTTGCTGGCGATCTACAAGAGTTTCACGATTATCGAACGGCAAGCCTCCGCCCATTACGACACGCTTCCCGTCACCCGCGACACCCTGTTCGTCGTCGTTCCGGTCGTCGGCAGCGTGATGTTCCTGCAGCTCGTTCGGGTCTTCGTGAACCAGGTCCGGGAATCCGGCGCTCCGGATCGGGACGGGCGGGGTTGACGCCATGGACATCGCGATCCTGTTCGCGTCGCTCCTGACCCTGATGATGATCGGAGTGCCGGTCACCTTCGCGATGGGGATCGGGGCGGCCTTCTACCTCCTGGTGACCGGCCAATTCGGCATGGTGGTCATGCTTCCCCAGCAGATGGTGGTCGGGCTGGAGCATTACGGCCTCATGGCCATTCCCCTGTTCTTTCTGGCCGGCGCGATCATGACGTCGGGCGGATTGACCGCCCGGCTGCTGGAGTTTTCGCGGGTGATCATCGGGCGGGTGCCTGGCAGCCTTTCGATGGTGAACGTGACCGGCAGCATGTTCTTCGCCGGCGTATCCGGCTCCTGCGTCGCGGATACGTCGGCGATCGGCAGCGTCCTGATTCCGGCCATGAAGAAGGAAGGCTACTCGGCCGCCTACGCGGCGGCGGTGACCGGCGCGTCGTCGACCGTCGGGCACATCATTCCGCCGAGCATCGCCATGATCGTGATCGGGGTGATGGTGGAGGTCCCGATCGGCTCGCTGTTTCTCGCCGGCGCGATTCCCGGCCTGCTGCTCGGATTCGGGTTGATGGGGCTGTCCCTGTGGCTGAGCGTCGCGCGAGACTATCCGCGAGAGGAGCGGCGGTCGACCGCGCGGGAGGTCGCGGCCGCCACGTTCTCCGGCCTGCCGGCGCTGGCCATGCCGTTCATCGTGGTCGGCGGGATCCTGGGCGGCGTGGTTACGGTGACCGAGACGGGCGTGCTCGCCTGCGTCTACGCCTTTGTCGTTTCCCTGTCCTACCGCGAGCTGTCCTGGAAGGGGACCTGGGAGTTGCTGGTGTCGACCAGCCAGGGGGCCGGCAATCTGCTGATCCTCCTGGCGCCGGCGTCGTTCTTCAGCTGGGTGGTGCTCAACACCGGCATGGGCATTCAGCTGGTCGAGCTGATCGGCGCGATCACGACCGACCCTCGCTGGGTCATGCTGCTGATCATCCTGTTCCTGCTGGTGATCGGCTGCGCCCTGGATACGCTGGGGATGGTCTTCATCTTCGTTCCGATCCTGTTTCCGGCGGCGGAGGCGGTCGGGATCGATCCGTTGCACTTCGCTCCGGTCTTCGTCCTGTGCCTGGGCATGGCCTTGCTCACCCCGCCGGTCGGTATCATCCTGTTCATGGTGACGAACCTCTCCAGGGCGCCGCTGACGGAAGTCATCCGGGAGATGGTGCCGTTCTTTCTGATCCAGCTCGTCGTCCTGGGACTGGTCGCGTACGTGCCGAGCCTGTCGGTCTGGCTGCCCGAACTGGTGATGAGATAGACGGGCCGGTCGCAAGCGGGAGGCAGGGGATGCAGAACGGCGAATTCCGGCCCGACGCGACCGGACCGCTCGACGGAATCCGCGTCGCCGACATGACCCGGCTCGCGGCGGGCAACATGGTCACCCACATGCTGGCCGATTTCGGGGCCGAGGTGATCAAGATCGAGCGGCCGGGAGTCGGCGACGACCTGCGCAGCTTCGGCGAGGGCGGCGTGTGGTGGAAGGAATACGCCCGCTCGAAGAAGAGCTTCACGCTGAATTTCCGGCATCCGGAAGGCGCGAAACTGCTCCATGAACTGGTCGCCCGTTCGGACATGCTGGTCGAGAACTTCGTGCCCGGCACGCTGGAGAAGTGGGGACTCGGACCGGAAGAGCTTTGGCGGACGCAACCGGATCTGGTGATCGTCCGCGTGTCGGGCTACGGCCAGACCGGCCCGTATTCGGACAAGCCGGGATTCGGCACCCTGGTCGAGGCGCTGAGCGGCCTGGCGGCCATGACCGGATTCGAGGACAAGCCGCCGCTCTTGCCCGCCATGGCCCTGGCCGACATGATCGCCGGAATCGCCGGATTCGGCGCCGCGCTGGCGGCGCTCCGCGCGCGAGAGAGGGGTCAGGCCAGGGGGCAGGTGGTCGACCTGTCCCTGTTCGAGCCCCTGTTCAGCGTCATCGGCCCGTGGGCCGCGCATTACCGGGCGACCGGCAAGACGCCGCGTCGCGAAGGCAATCGGGGGGAACTCGCCGCGCCGCGCAACGTCTATCCTTGCTCTGACGGTAAATTCGTCGCCCTTTCGGCGTCGATGCAGTCCATGTGGGAGAAGGTCGCCGTCGCCATCGGGCGGGAGGAATTGATCGAGGACGCGCGGTTTCGGGGCGGCCGCGACCGGGTCAGAAACCGGGACGAACTCGACCGCATCGTCGGCGGGTTCGTTGCTGCGCGGACGCTCCGGGAGAATCTGGACCATTTCGAGGCGGCCGGCGTCACCCTCGGGCCGATCTGCGATCCGTCGGACCTGATCGATCACGAATACGTTCGGGGGCGCGCCGTCATCGAGGACTTTCCCGACCCGGAATTCGGCCGGCTGCCGCTCCATACTCCATTCCCGCGGCTGAGCGCGACGCCAGGGGCGATTCGCTGGCCGGCCCCGGAGCTCGGCGAACACACGGACGACGTGCTCGAGTCGCTCGGGCGGGGGGCGGCGGAGCGCGCAAGGCTGCGCGAAGAGGGAATCGTGTGATGTGGCGATCGATCCTGTTCATGCCCGTGCTCGAGGAGCGATTCCTCGCCCGGGCGGCGGAGCGCGGTGCGGACGCGATCGCCCTGGATCTGGAGGCGAGCATCGTCGCCGCGCGCAAGGACGAGGCCCGGACTGCGCTGGCCCCGGCGGTCGAGCGTTTGCGCGCCGCCGGACAGGACGTGCTGGTCCGGATCAATCAGCCCTGGCGGCCGATGCTGAAGGATCTCGAATTTGCGGTCGTTCCCGGAGTGGCCGCGATCGTGGTTCCCACATGCCGGTCGGCGGAGGAGGTGCGGGTTCTCGACGCCTGTATCGGCGAGTTGGAGGCGGAGCGGGACATGCCGCTTGGCGGGGTGCGGCTTGCGTTGACGATCGAGACCGCCCGCGGGGTGCGTGACGCGGACGAAATACTTCGCGCCAGCGGCCGGGCGTCCTGGGTCGGCTTCGGCATCGGCGACTATCTGGCCGACATGCAGGCGACCCCATCGGCCGAGTTGCAGACGGCAACCGCGCTGGCGGTGGCGGAGGCGGCGCGCGCGGCCGGGCTGACTCCGCTGGTCGTCCCCGAGGGCCTGGACAATCTCGACGACCTGGAGCGGTTCGAATCGCGCGCCGCCCTCGGCCGGCATCTCGGCTCCGAAGGCGGTTTTGCAGTCCATCCGGGTCAGGTCGCCTGCCTGAACCGGGTCTTTACGCCGGGCTCCGAGGAAGTGTCGCTGGCCCAGAGAATCGTCGACGCTGCCCGGGAAGCGGAGCGCGGCGGGATCGGCGTCGTGCGCGTGGACGGAAGGATGGTCGAAGGGCCGATCGTGACGCGTGCCGAACGCTTGCTCGAACGCGCTCGCCGCGTTCGTTCGCCTCGCGAAGGGCTCTCGTCGCGGTAGCCGACGACGCAGGAAACGAGGACGCGGTGCGGCGAACGATCCGGGCCGGCCCTCGGCGGCTGTCCGATTCCCGCGGACGTCGGTTCATGCGATCCCAGATTGCTGACGACCGACCATGCATCTTGACTTCTGTCGGCTGGAACATCAGTATGCCAATCATGAGAACCACGCTTACACTTGACGCGGATGTCGAGCAGTTGCTCCGGCACGAGATTCGCCGAACGAGCGGCAGTATGAAGACTATCGTAAACGACGCACTGCGCGTCGGACTGGGACAGAAGAGCAAGCCGCCGAAGGTCCCTCGCTTTACGTACGAGCCCCACCCACTGGGCGTAAAACCGGGCATTGATCGAGATCGGATCAATCAGCTCGTCGACGAGTTGGAGGTGGAAGAGTTTGCCCGAAAATACGGGCGATGATCGTCCCTGACGTCAATCTGCTGGTGTATGCCTATGATGCTCACGCCCCTGAAAACCCGGCGGCCCATGATTGGTTGATGGGATTGATGAACGGCGCGGCAAGCGTTGGTCTTGCTTGGATAGCGGTTCTGGGCTTTGTCCGCGTCTCCACCAATCCGAGAATCTGCAAGCGCCCCTTGGATTTGCGCGACGCTACATCACACGTTCAGTCGTGGCTGGATCTGCCGCATACGGTTCTAATTCACCCGGGCGAACGGCATGCCGAGTTGCTTTTCTCTCTTCTCGCAGCGGCGGGCACTGCCGGTAATTTGACCACGGACGCCCATCTCGCTGCCTTGGCGATCGAGTACCAAGCCGAGCTTCACTCGACGGATTCGGATATGGCGCGGTTCCCTGGTCTGAACTGGGTAAATCCTCTTGCGTGACGAAGGGAGGGTCGATTGTTCATGACGGCCCTCCCATCCGGGTGACTGCGTCCACAGGCGGAGCGGCTGGCGCCGAGGTGTTGAAGCGGACTACGGACGAAGGCTTGCAAGAGGCGCGTCGGATCCTCCGGCAGGTCTTCGGATTCGATGCGTTTCGTCCCGGTCAGGAGGCGGCGATCGCGACGCTTCTGGCCGGGAAGCACGCATTGGTCGTCATGCCGACCGGCTCGGGAAAGTCTCTTTGCTTCCAGATTCCGGCTCTTGTCGTCGGCGGACTCACGATCGTCGTGTCGCCGCTGATCGCCCTGATGGAGGATCAGGTTGCCGCGCTCCGGCTCGCGGGCGTTGCCGCGGACTGCATCAACTCCGCAAGAGACCGTTCCGGAAACGTCGCGGCCTGGCGCCGTGCGGCGGCCGGCGAGACGCGGCTGCTCTACATGTCCCCGGAGCGGCTGATGACCGAGCGCATGCTGGCGGCGCTCGCCCGACTGCGCGTCAGCCATATTGCCGTCGACGAGGCGCACTGCATCTCTCGATGGGGACCGGCCTTCAGGCCCGAATACGAGGACCTGTGCCGCCTGCCTGCGCATTTTCCGGGCGTGCCGATCGTCGCGATGACCGCGACAGCCGACGAGACCACCCGCAACGACATCGCCCGGCAACTCTTCGACGGCAGGGTCGAGACGCATGTGCTCGGCTTCGACCGTCCGAACATCAGGCTCACCGTGGAGACGAAGCGCAACTGGAAAGAACAGCTGCGGCAGTTCGTCGCCCGCCACGAAGGCCAGAGCGGCATCGTCTACTGCCTGTCCCGGCGCAAGACGGAGGAAGCCGCCGCAATTCTGGCCGAGGACGGCGTGCGGGCACTCCCGTATCACGCAGGTATGACGCAGGAGGAACGCAGCGCCAACCAGAACGCATTCATGACCGATTCCGGCGTCGTGATGGTCGCCACCATCGCGTTCGGCATGGGTATCGACAAGGCAGACGTGCGCTTCGTCTGTCACACCGACCTGCCGGGCTCCGTCGAGGCCTACTATCAGGAAATCGGACGCGCGGGGCGCGACGGCGCACCGGCCGAAGCGCACATGTTCTACGGCCTTGCGGATATCAGACTGCGTAGGCAGTTCATCGAGGAAGAAGACGCGGGGGACGACCGCAAGCGTCAGGAGCACAAACGCCTCGATGCGCTGCTGGGCTACTGCGAATCGCCGGCATGCCGGCGCGGGGCGCTGCTGGACTACTTCGGCGAACGCATGGAAGAGTGCGGCAATTGCGACGTCTGCCTCGACCCGACCGGGTTTCGCGACGGGACCGAAGAGGCTCGCAAGGTCCTGCTGGCCATTGACGGTTCCGGCCGCCGGTTTGGCTCGGCGCACGTGATCGACATACTGCGAGGCAGCGAAACCGAGAAGATCGTCCGGTTCTCCCATCATCGGCTTCCGGCGTTCGGCACGGGCGCGAACCTCGGCAAGAACGACTGGCGTTCCCTCATCCGACAAATGGTCGCGACGGGTCTGCTGCGGCTCGACATCGCAGGCTACGGGGGTCTCGACATCAACCCTTCAGGACTGGAGGTCATGCGCGGGGAAGGGACGTTTCGATATCGCGCCGAAACCCTGGCCGTTCGCCCTGTGTCGCCCTCGGGCGAGAGGCGTCGGGATCCTTCGGAAACGGTCCTGACCGGAGACGACGAGACCCTGTTCGCGGCACTCAAGGCGCTCCGGCTGGAAACGGCGAAGCGGCGCGGCGTGCCGGCCTACGTCATTTTTCACGACCGGACGCTGATCGACATGGTTCGACGCCGGCCCACGACGCGGGCGGAGTTTGCCGAAGTGGACGGCGTCGGGGCCGCCAAGCTGGAGCGGTTCGCCGAGCCGTTTCTGGCCGCGATCAACCCCGCGCAGCCGGGTTCCCCCTGAACGCGGGAATTCGCCGCCTCGCGTCTGCGCTACCGCCGGCTTTGCGCAGACGGCGCCTCGCACCCTGCGCGACCCTGCGCAACTGGGGACGACAACCCACGTCGACGCTCGTTTCGCGAAACACGGGCGTACGCCGCCCGCACGCGGACCTCAAACCGCGATGACGGCAACCGCTCCCTCGGACGGCGACGGGCCGAGCGCGTCCCGGAGAGCGCCAAGCGCGGCCGCCCGTTCCGCGCGCGCCTTCAGCGCGCCGTCCATATCCACCTGCCGAAAGCGAGTCGGAACGTTCGGTTGCAACTGCCCGATAAGGTCCATGTCCGCGGAAATCACCGTGCCGATCATGAAGTAGCCGCCGCCGGAGACCGCGTCTCGGTGCAGGATGATGGGCTCCGTCCCGCCGGGCACCTGGATCGATCCGTAGGGATAGCAGCTGTCCACGATGTTGGACGGATCCGAGCCGGCGCCGAAGGGCTGTTTCCGCTCGACGAATTCGAGCGCCCGCCCGCCCCGGAACCGATACCCGATCCGGTCGGCCTCCGGCGCCACCTTCCACGTGTCCTCGAAAAATCTCCGTCCGGCGTCCTCCGTGACCCGATGCCAGTACAGTCCGGGCATGACGCGGAGTTCGGCCGGCGTGCCGGGCTGGCGGCGAAGACGTTCGGGGACCGTGCGGCCGACCTTCACGCGGCGGGGTGCGGTCCCGACGGCGAGCCGGTCTCCCGCCTGGAGGTTCCGGCCTTCGTGCCCGCCGAGCGCGCCGAGCGTGTAGGTCGAGCGGCTGCCGAGCGCGAGGGGAACGTCGATGCCGCCGGCCACGGCGACATAGGCGCGGGCGCCGGCCTTCAGGAAGTCGAAGCTGAGGGTCTGGCCCGCCTCGACGACGAAGGACGACCAGGTCTCGCGGGGCTCCCCGTCCACCTTCGGAGGCAACTCGGCGCCGGTGACGGCGACCATGCTGTCCCTCGCGAACTCCAGTTCGGGCCCCATGAAGACCGTCTCCAGGACTGCGGCGCCTTCGTCGTTTCCGACCAGGAGATTGGCCGCGCGCAGGGCGAACCGGTCCATGCCGCCCGAAATCGGGATGCCGAGATGGTAGTAGCCGGGGCGGCCGAGATCCTGAACGGAGGTCGCCAGCCCGGGCGCCAAAACCTTAATCTGCATGGAGCGTCTCCCCGATCCTGGCGTTGTATCCGTCGACGTCGCCGTCGAACTCGTCGAGCGAGAAGCGAAAGTCGCGAACCCTCGGCTCGAACTTTCCGGCTTCGACCCGGGCGACGTCCTCGTCGTATGCGGCGCGATCGATGGGCCGGAATTTCACGATGTCCCCCGGCTTGAAGAAGACCATGAAGTCGCTCAGGTAGCTGATTTCCTGCTTCGGGTCGAAGATCGGCATGGGCGTGATGCCGAACATCTGGTATCCGCCCGCGCCGCGAACCGAGTAGATGCAGGCGAAGCACCCGCCGTAGCCGACCGTCAGCTTGGGGGTGTCCGTTCGCGGACGCAGGTACTTCGGCACTTCGATCTGTCGCTTTCGCTCTGCCATCTGGAACATGAACGGCAGGCCGGCGACGAACCCGACCATGCTCACGAACCACGGCGCGCCGGAATGCGCCCGAACGAACGCGTCGACGGAATCGAAGCCGTTGATCCGGGCGGCGTATTCGAGGTCGGTGGCGTCGGGATCCTGGTGTCGGTCGCGAAAGCGCATCAGGGTCTCGTGGGTCCACGGGTCGTTGTAGAAGACCGGAACCTCGACGATCCGGGTATCGAGGACCGCTTCCGCATCCTCCGCGCCCGCCTCGAGCTTCTTGAGTTCGGCAAGCAGGTCGTCGGGTCGGATCCGATCCGGGTCGAACTTGATCTGGTACGACGCGTTGGCCGGGCAAATCTCGGTCACCCCAGCGATTCGGCTCTCGCGGACCGCATGGGTGATGGAGAGACTTCGAAAGAACGCTTCGAGCGACATCTCCTCGGCCACCTCGACGAAGATGTGATCGTCCCCGCCAAACGAATATCGTGCGGTCATGCGGTGTTACCTCCCGGCATTACTGCAGGCGTTGCGCCTCGCGTTCGAGCCACTGCTCCAGAAACTCCGTGTGAAAGCGGGCGCTCCGTATGTCGCCGTCCGACAGGAGCGCCCGATGCAGGCCAGTCGTGGTCTCGACCCCCTCGATCGATAGTTCCGCCAACGCCCGTCCGAGACGGTCCAGCGCGCTCGCGCGCGATTCGTCCCAGACGACGAGCTTGCCGAGCAGGGAGTCGTAGAAGGGGGGGATCGCGCAGCCCGCATACAGCATCGCGTCGAACCGGACGCCGGGGCCCCCGGGTACCGCGAGGGCGTTCACGGTGCCCGGCGACGGCATGAAGCCGTTGGCCGGATCCTCGGCGTTGATCCGGCATTCGACGGCGTGGCCGCTGACGGCGATATCGTCCTGGCGAAGGCGCAGCCCCTCGCCGCCGGCGATTCGAAGCATCTCGCGCACGATGTCGATTCCGGTGACGCACTCGGTCACGGGATGTTCGACCTGGATGCGGGTGTTCATTTCGAGAAAGTAGAACGCCCCCGTATCGTCGTCGTACAGATACTCCAGCGTGCCGGCGCCGCGATACCGGACAGAGCGCGCGAGAGAAACCGCGGATTCGCAGAGCGCCTGCCGTACAGGCTCGGAGAGCGTCGCGGCCGGCGCCTCCTCCCAGACTTTCTGGCGCCGCCGCTGCAGCGAGCACTCGCGTTCGAAGCAATGCACGACGTCCGTGCCGTCCCCGAGTACCTGGACCTCGACATGGCGCGCTCGCCGGACGAACCGTTCCACGTATATCCCGCCGTCGCCGAACGCCGCCCGAGCCTCCGCGCTGGCCTGGGGCACCTGCCGTTCGAACTCTGCGATGTCGTTCGCGACGCGAATGCCGCGCCCGCCGCCGCCGGCGGCAGCCTTGATCAGGACCGGGAACCCGATCTCCTCGACGACCGCGCGCGCGTCCTCGGGGTTGTCGATTCGACCGGAACTGCCTGGCACCGTAGGTACGCCGGCCCTTGCGGCGACCTCCCGGGCCGCGATCTTGTCTCCCATCAGTCCTATGGTCTCGGCCTCGGGTCCGACGAAGGTCAACCCCGCCGCGGTCGCGGCCGCCGCGAACTCCGCGTTCTCCGCCAGGAAGCCGTATCCGGGATGCACTGCGTCCGCGCCGCATTCCGCCGCCGCGGCGAGAACGGCCCCGATATTCAGATACGACTTCGACGCCGGGGGCGGACCGATCTCCACGGCGTCGTCGGCGAGCCGAACCGCCAGCGAGTCGTCGTCGGCCCGGCTGTGGGCCACGACCGAGCGCATGCCCAGCTCGCGTGCGGCGCGGACGATCCGCACGGCGATTTCGCCGCGATTGGCGATCAGCAGGGTCTGGATCGACATCCGGGGACCCGGGACTCGATCAGGCCTCGATTTCGACGACCGGTTGGCCGGCGACGATGTCCGATTCGTTCTCGATCAGGAAGCGGACGACCGTGCCGGCGGCGTCGGCCTTCACTTCGTGGAAGGATTTCATGACCTCGACCAGCCCGACGGTATCCCCGACTTCGACCGGGTCCCCGGCGTCCCTGAAGGGCGGCTGGTCGGGCGCCGGTCGCCGATAGAAGGTTCCGGGAAGCGGCGAGAGAACCTGTCGGATGGCCATTGTCTTACTCCTTACCCATGTCTCCGGCGCCCGGCGCGCATCCGTGAGAATCCGAATCCGGCCGCGCACGGGCGATCTCGGAGCCGGCGGACTGAGCGCGGGACGCGTTCATCGGGACCCGCCGAGATACGGGCGGATCGCCTCGCGCACGGCTCCGGCTACCTCGACGGCGTTCGGGGTGTCCGAGTGAACGCAGATGCAGTCCGAGCCGACTTCCAGCGTCACGCCGTTCACCGATTCGGTCACGCCCTCCCGGACCGCACGCAGACAGCGTTCCGCCGCCCTCCCGGGATCGACTGCGTCATGCTCGCGCGTGATGATCAGGCTGCCGTCGTCGTCGTATTCGAGATCGGCATAGAATTCGGCGACGAACTCGTGCCCGCGCCCGGTGTATACCCGCTCGTGCAGCGTGTTCTTCATCCCCAGGAGGGGCACCTCGAACACGTCCGCCGCGTCGCAGACGGCATGGGCGATCTCCTCGTCCCGCGTAGCCATTCCGTAGAGCGCGCCATGCGGCTTGATGTAGCCGAGTTCCATGTCCTCGGCCTTCAGGAACCCGGCGAGGGCGCCGACCTGGTAGATCAGGATGTTGGCCATCTCCTCGCGGCCGATGGCCATCGCCCGGCGTCCGAATCCCTGCCTGTCCGGGAGCGACGGGTGTGCGCCGACCTCCACGCCGTGTTGCCGGGCGAGTCGCACGGTGGCGCGCATGTGGTTCGGATCCGAACCGTGGAAGCCGCAGGCGACGTTCGCCATGGAGATGAGCGGCATCATCCCCGCATCGTCGCCGACCCGGTAGATCCCGTAGCCCTCGCCCATGTCGCAGTTGATCGCGGTCTTCATCCCTCGACTCTCCCCAGTGCCGACTTGGCCCGCCGGCGGCGGCCGACGACGTCGTTGCGTGCCTCCGGCTGCGGCATCTCAGTCTCTGACGCTTGCGGTGTAGCGCAGCCGGAACTGGTCCGCCACTACGGCGAAGATCAAGAGCGCACCGATCACCACGATCTGCAGATAGGATTCGATGCGGGCGAGGTTCATCCCGTTCTGCACCAGTCCGATGAACAATGCGCCGAGCACGACGTTCTCGAGCCGGCCGATGCCGCCGCGCAGGCTGACCCCGGCAATCACGCAAGCGGCGATGGATTCGAGCGGCATCGTGGCGCCGATGTTGGCCTCCCCCGTATCGAGGCGCGCCGTGAGCAGGATTCCGGCGACGGCCGCCATGGCGCCGCAGAGCACGTAGGCCAGGAACAGCGTCAGGCGGGTGTCGATTCCGGAGAGGCGCGCCGCCTTCAGGTTCCCGCCGACCGCATAGAAATACCTGCCGAGCCGGGTCCGGTTGACCACGACGTACAGGACGGCGATCAGGATCAGGGTGACCAGGATGGGCGCCGGAACGCCGAGTATGGAGCCGAATCCGAACAGGTCGCCGAACTCGACCGGCATGCCGTAGACCGGCGTGCCGCCGGTCATGTACAGCGCCAGACCGAAGCCGACGGACGCCATCCCGAGGCTCATCATGAAGGGCGAGACCTGGAACAGCGCGATGCCGATCCCGTTGACGACGCCGATCGCGGTTCCTGCCGCCACTCCGGCGAGGATGCCGATCAGGATGGCCAGACCCACAGCCTCCGGCATGGCGGCGTAGGCGGCGGCCATGGCGGTCGCGCCGACGACCGAGGTCAGCGCCAGAATGGTGCCGACCGACAGGTCGAAGCCGCCGGTCAGCAGGGCGAACATCTGCCCCATGGAGACCAGCGCCAGGTAGGTCGACTGCCGCATCACGTTGAGCAGGTTGCGCCCGGTCAGGAAATTGTCCGAAAGGAAGGTAAAGACGACCATCGCGAGGAGCAGGAGGAAGGGCAGGACTCCGAGCCGCACGAATGCGAGGCGGAGCCAGTAGCCCGCTCCGCGGCCTGCGTCCGCCCGCTCCCCGTCCGTCGCGTTCATGCCGCCTCCCTCTCGAAGCAATGGCGCAATACGTTCTCCTGGGTAATGTTACCGCCCTGCAACTCGGCGGTGCGGACGCCCCGGCACATGACGTAGACGCGATTGGCGAGATGCAGGATCTCCGGCAGGTCGGACGAGATCAGCAGGATGGCGGCGCCGTCCTGGCACAGGTCCCGGATGAATTCGTAGATCGCGACCCGGGTGCCGACGTCGACCCCCACGGTGGGCTCGTCGAAAGCGAACAGCTTGACGTCTCGGGTGAGACTCTTCGCCAGCAGGATTTTTTGCTGGTTGCCGCCGGAGAAGGAATCCGCTTCCCGTTCGATCCGGAGCGGCTGCAGGTTCAGGCGCTCGGAGAGGTCGCGGGTCTGCGCCGCTTCCGCCTTTCTCCGCAACAGGACGCCGCGCGAATAGCGCCGCGTACGAAGGGCGGGCAGGGCGACGTTCTCGCGCACGCTGCGCATCATCATCAGACCTTCGTCGCGTCGGTCCGCCGGGACGTAGTAGAAGCCGCGATCCAGCATGCGACGCGGCGAGAGCCCGGTCGTGGACGCTCCGTCGAACGCGATGCGCCCGGCGGAGACCGGAAGCAGGCCGAAGCAGGCGCGCGCCACCTCCGACTTGCCGGAGCCGACGAGCCCCGCCAGACCGACGACCTCCCCTTCCCGGACGTCGAGCGTAACCCCGGCGACCGTGCCCTCTTCCGTCGCAAGATTCTCGACCTCGAGCACCGCCCGACCGGGCCGGTAGCGGATCTCGGGATAGATCTGGTCGATGACCCGTCCGGTCATCAGGCGCACGAGTTGCTCCTCCCCCGTCCGGGCGTCGACCGTCGCGACGTACCGACCGTCGCGCAGCACCGTGATGCGGTCGCCGATGCGGCGTATCTCGTTGGTGCGGTGCGTGATGTAGACGATCCCGACGCCTTCGGCCTTGATCTGCTCGATCAGGGAGAAGAGCTGTTCCGCCTCGCGGTCGGTCAGGGAGGCCGTCGGTTCGTCGAGGATCAGGACCGAGGGGTCCGAGCGAAACGCCTTGGCGATTTCGACCATCTGTTGCTCGGCGCGGGAAAGGGTGTCGACGCGTTGCGTCGGACGGAGCGGAAACCCGAGGCGCTCCAGGATTTTCTTCGCTCGCTCGTGCAGCCTCGCCTTGTCGAGCAGGCCGAAGGAGGTCTCCTCCGCGCCGAGGAACAGGTTCTGCTCTACGTCGAGCTGCGGGACCAGCGAGAACTCCTGGAATACGGCGCTGATCCCGAGCGATCGGGCGTGGTGGACCGAGGCGATCTCGACCGGCCGGCCGCGGAAGCGGATTTGCCCGCCATGCGGCCGGAGCGCGCCGGCGAGGATGGAGATCAGGGTAGACTTTCCCGCCCCGTTCTCGCCGAACAGGACGTGCACCTCCCCCGGCCGAAGCTCGAAATCCACCCGGTCCAGCGCCTGGACGCCGGGAAACTGCCGGCTGATCCGACGGAGTTCCAGGAGCGGCGGGTCCTCGGAGGAGAACCCGCCGTCCGCACGCTGTCCCTCGTCCCGGTCCGTCACGCCCGGCCCGCTTCAGTTCACCGTGAAGGTGGGCTTGAAGCCGTCCGGCGCCAGCGAGGATCCCCGATCAAACGTTTCGATGTTCTCGGAGTCGATCACGTAGAGCGCCGGTCCGACGTGCTTCTCGTATTCCATGCCCTCCAGGATCCGAACCGCCTGGTCGATCGCGACCCGGCCCTGAATGACGGCGGAATCGGTCGGCGCCGCGAGTACCTGTCCGCGCCGGATGCCCTGATACACGCCCGGCGTGAAGTAGTAGGCCATCACCTGGATGTCGTCGGACAGGCCGCGGGCGCGCAGAAGCCCGACCGCCGCCTCGGCCGTCACCGCCGTGCCGACGACGTACTGGATGTCGGGGTGCGCCTCGAGGGTGTCTTCCACCAGCTTGAGCTGCACCTCCTTGCCGGTGTCGCCGTATTTGGTCTCGACGACCTCGATGTCGGATCCCGCGACGGCTTCCTGGAAGCCCTGGTTGCCCGCTTCCACCCAGCCGGCGCCCGGCGGTCCGGGGAACCACGCGACCTTGACCTTGCCGGAACCCATGGGATGCGCCTTCGCGATGTACTCGCCCGCCTTGTAACCCATCTCGCCGAAGGAGACGAGCGACTTGGCCGAGAGTTCGGACGACGACATGCCGTTGATCACGTCGATGACCGGGATGCCCTTGGCGCGGATTTCGGAGACGAGATTGTTCAGGCCGTCGAACGAGATGGCGCCGATGACCACCGCGTCCGCGCCGCGCGCCACGCAGTCCTCGATCTGGGAGATCTGGGTGTTGAGGTTGGTGTAGCCGCCTGCCTCTACCAGCTGCATCTTGATCCCGAGGCGCTCCGACTCGGCTACGACGCCGTAGTCGACCGCCAGCCAGTAGGCGTCCTTCATGTGCGGAAACGACACGCAGACGTCCCAGGGCTGCGAAGCCGCTTCGAGCGGCGTGTAGTCGACGGTCGTGCGGGGGCTGGCCATGTCGAACGGCGGGTCCCAGACCTCGACCGGGTAGGGGTACCAGGCTTCCTCCGCCCCGGCGCCGGCCGGCAGCGCCACGGCGAGGACGAGCGCCGTCGCCGCCCCGACGACCGGACGGGTCCAGCGCGTTCCGCGTGCCGTCCGAATCGATTGAACCTTCATGTTTCGATCCTCCGTTTGACCTTGTCGCGACGTGCCGGGTTTCCGTCCGCCCGTCCGCGTGGGTCGCCCGTGCGAAAGCGGACCCGAATCGCGCAGGCGGGCGAAATCCCGTTCGTCCGGGGGATTATGCGAAGGCGTCCGGCCATTGTAAAATAGAAAAATCAGCAAGGCTCTATCGGAAAAACCGTGATCACCCTTCGCCAGATCCGTTACTTCATGGCGACCGCCGAGGCCGGACAGGTCTCCCGCGCGTCCGCGGATCTCAACGTCTCGCAATCCGCCGTGAGCGCCGCAATCAAGAGTCTCGAATCGGACCTGGAGGCGCAGCTCTTCGAGCGCAACCCCGCCGGCGTCACGCTCACCTACGAGGGCCACCAGTTTCTGCAGCACGCGCACAACATCGTCGCCGCGGTGTCGGAGGCGTCTCGCGCACTGCACCGCTCCGGCGGCAACGTCGGGGGCGCGGTGTCGGTCGGGGTCACCTATACGGTGGCGGGGTATTTTCTTCCGCAAATTCTCCTGCGCTTCCGACGGGTGTTTCCGCGCGTCGAGGTCCGGTTGAAGGAATTGCCGCGGGACGAAATCGAGCGTCGTCTCGTGGCCGGGAACCTCGACCTTGCGGTCATGCTGGTGTCCAACCTCCGCGACCGGGAAGGGATCGGCTCCGAAGTCCTCTTGTCCTCGCCCAGGAACCTTTGGCTCTGTACCGACCATCCGCTTCTCGCGCGGGAGTCCGTCTCGCTGGCCGAGATCGCCCGAGAGCCCTACGTCATGCTCAACGTCGACGAAGCGGAACGCACGGCGATGACCTACTGGTCGAAGACGCCCTATCGGCCGAACGTGATCTTCTCGACCTCCTCGGTCGAGGCGGTACGCAGCAAGGTCGCGCTGGGAATGGGAATCACCGTCCTGTCGAACATGGTGTACCGGCCCTGGTCGCTGGAAGGGCAGCGCATCGAGCTGCGCCCGGTGTCCGACCGGGTGCCGTCGATGGACGTCGGACTCGCCTGGAAGCGCGGCGCGGAGATGTCGGAGCCGACCCGAGCGTTCCACGACTACCTCGACCGCAGCTTCCGGGGCGCCAGCTACGGCTACGTCAAGACCGACGTTCTCATCCCCGATCCGGCGGCGGCCGACGGACGCCGCTGACCGTTCGGCGCCCGCGTCGCCCCGGACGCTGACGCTCCGGATCCGACCGGCAGTGGACAGTGCGGGGCGCAGGTGGGATGCTTGCCCGTCGCTGCGGTCGAACGGACGACAGCGCCGGAATCGACCCGTTCCGTACGAGGAGTCGACGATGTACCGAGTTGCGGTCGCCCTGTTGGCGATTCTGGTTCTGGTTCCGGCGGAGTCCCGCGCCGGAGAGCTTCGGCTCGCGGCCTGGAACCTGGAGCATCTCGACGATGCCGAAGGCGAGGGCTGCGTCGGCTGGACCGAGGCGGCGTATGCCGCCCTGGCGCGACAAGTCGCCGGGCTGGATGCGGACGTGGTCGCGTTCCAGGAGGTGGAGAACGAAGCCGCCGCGCGGCGAGTGTTCCCCGCCTCTCGCTGGGACGTCGTCGTTTCCTCCCGTCCGCCGCTCTTGCCGTCGCGCGCCTGCTGGCGGCGGGAAGGGGCGGTTCTGGGGCATCTCGCAACCGGGTTCGCGATTCGCCGCGGCCTCGACTGGCGGCGCCATCCCGACCTTCGGCAGCTGGGCGGGGACGACGGGTTTCAGCGCTGGGGTACGGACGTCACGGTCACGGACGGAAGCGGCGAGCTGCGGCTGTTGTCGGTGCATCTTCGCTCGGGTTGCTGGGGCGAGGAGCAGGACCGGGACGCCGAACGAAGCGACACCTGCGATACGCTGCGCAGGCAGACGACCCTGCTGCGGGACTGGGCCGACGCGCGGCGAGCCGAGGGCGCGGCGTTCGTCATTCTCGGCGACTTCAATCGCCGCCTGGCGGTGCCGGGGGACTGGGCGTGGCGGCTCCTGTCGCCGTCCTCGGCGCCGTTGCGGCTCGTGACCGGCGAGGCGCCCTACGGATGCGACCCGAGGTTCTCCGAGTTCATCGATCATATCGTCGCCGGGGGAGGCGCGGAGGACGCGCTGGTGCCGGGCAGCTTCCAGGAAGTTCCGCGGCAGGGCCCGCATCCGGACCACTGCGCGGTTCTGGCGGCGTTCGGGACGGGCGGGTAGGCGGCGATCCTAAGTGGATAGGGGGCCTGCCGGCCGGTCCCGTGGCCGGACGCGCCGCCGTCAGCGATCCGTACAGCGGAGCACGATCTTTCCGGTGGAGGTCCGATCGCGCAGCGCCTCCAGGGCGCGCTCCGCCTCCTCGAGCGGAAGCGTCCGGCTGACATGGGGCTCGATTCGCCCGTCCCGGTACCAGCGGAGGATCTGCTTCACGCTGTCGCCGATGACGCCGGGGCTGCGCCGGAAATACGCCCCCCAGTAGAGGCCGATCGCCGTCAGGTTCTTGACCAGGAGAATGTTGGCCGGAATCTGCGGCACGCTGCCGGACGCAAATCCGATCGGAACGAGACGTCCCTCGAAGGCGGCCGCGCGCATCGCGGCCCGGAACGTGTCCCCGCCCACGGGGTCGAAGACCACGTCCGCGCCTCGGCCGCCGGTGGCCTCGAGAACCGCGTCGCGCAGCGCGTCCGCGCCCGCCGCAAGGGTCAGGTCGGCGCCGCGCGCGCGAGCGTGATCGAGCCGCGACTCGTTCCGGGCGCAGGCGATCACCCGCGCTCCCAACAGTTTGCCGACCTCGACCGCGGTCAGGCCGACGCCGCCGGCGGCGCCGAGAACGAGGAGCGTCTCGCCGGGGCGCAGGCGCGCGCGGTGGCGAAGGGCGAGATCCGCGGTGCCGTAGGCGACCATGAGCGAGGCGGCGTGTTCGTCCGGCATGTCGTCGGGAATGGCGACGCAGGCGGAAGCGGGCGCACAGACCCGTTCCGCGAACCCGCCATGTCCGCAAAGCGCCGCAACCCGGGTGCCCGGAGCCGGCCCGGCCGTGTCCGGACCGAGTTCGAGAATCTCGCCGGCGACCTCCAGGCCAGGGACCACGGGATATTCCGGGCGTTCCTGATACCGGCCGGCCACCATCAGCGTGTCGGCGAAGTTGACGCCGCAGGCGGCGACCCGGATCAGGGCTTCTCCGGGGCCGGGAGCGGGAGCCGCGCGATCGGCCGGCACGAGCGGCGCGTCCGGCGCGGCGGCCTGCATGGCACGCATGGTCGTCATGTCGCGAGGCTCCGGGGCGGGCATGGATCGTTCGCGCAGCAGTATAGTTGCGGCGCGGCGCGAGCGGGCAGCGAAGAGAGGAACGGCGATGGATTCGGCACTGGCGCACGAAATCCTGCAGGTGGCCGAGGCGGCGGCCGACGCGGCGCGGGGCCCTACGCTGGAGTGGTTTCGGGCGCCGTCGGTGGCGGTCGAACACAAGGGCGGCGGATCGGCCCGGTTCGATCCCGTGACCCTCGCCGACCGGAACGCGGAAGAGGCGATTCGCGAGGTAATCGCCCGACGGCGGCCGTCGGACGGCGTGATCGGCGAGGAATTCGGCGAGACCGACGGAACCAGCGGGATCACCTGGGTCGTCGATCCCATCGACGGGACGCGGTCGTTTATCTCGGGGTTGCCGCTCTGGACGGTATTGATCGGGGTCCATGACGGGACGCGGCCCGCGGTCGGCGTCGTCGACCAGCCCTATCTCGACGAGCGCTACTGGGGAATCGTCGCGGACGGGATGCGGCGTGCGGGGGCGGTCCGTCGCGGCGTCCGGACCGAGTTGCGCACCCGCGGCTGCGGGTCCGTCGCGGACGCGGCGCTGGGCACCACCTCGCGAGACGCGTTCGGGAGCGAGGCGGACTACCGGGCCTATCGCCGGTTCGAGACCGCTTGCCGATATTCGCGCAAGGGCGGCGACGCGTATATGTACGCCATGCTTGCGGACGGCCGGATGGACCTGATTCTGGAGACCGGCCTCCAGGCCTACGACGTCATGGCGCTGATCCCGGTCGTCGAGGGCGCCGGAGGCCGGTTTACCGACTGGTCGGGAGGCGACGCATGCTGGGGCGGGCGAGCGCTCGCGGCGGGTGACGGGTCCTTGCACGCGCATGTGCTGGAAGCGCTTGGGGAGCGTGCCGCTTGAAACTCCCTGGAGCCGCGACCGCCAGGGGTTGCGGGGACGGCGTGTCCGAGGCGCAGGCGATTCGACCGAGCGTGCCCGAACCGTCTCCGTGGAGACGGAGCCGCGAAGGAAGCGCTACTTCGCCGAGCGATAGCGGAGCGCGCTCGGATCCGTCGGGTCGTCGTGAAGCCGATACGCCTTGAAGGCGTGTTCCGTACCGGCGGAGGGATTGGGCACAAGCGTCGCCGTAAGTTCGGCGGAGCGCAAGTCGAAGTCGTAGGCGACAACCGTTTCGCTCGCTTCGCGTCGGACGAAGCGCCCGACTTCGACGAGTTCGTCGTTTGCCTGCATGCTCGCCGGCAGAATCAGCGTTCGACGGTGCGCCAAGCCCTCAACCATGGCAAACGGAGTGGGCGCGACATACGTCTTGCGATCACGCACCAGGATGTCGCCGTAGCTCCCGAAGCCACGGAAGCTCTTGTTTCGATGCACGTACGACTTGTCGGCGTTCAGGAAACTCCCGTGACAAATCGCCAGGTCGAGAACCGGGTACCGATCGCCGTCGGGATTCGCCGGGTATCGCCCGAAAACGTAGAAAATCTCGCATCCGTCATGCTCGCCGCGAGGGACCCGGCTGTTGCCGTCGTAATCGGCTTCGCGTCCCGGATAGGCCAGCCCCTTGACTTCGTAGCCTTCCGCACGGTTCGCCAGTCGGAAATCCGGATACGTATTGCGCCCAGGCAGTTCGTACCGCTCCCCAATGCCGTCCAGTCGGCGCCGGATCCAGTCTTGAAAGTGAAACTCCTTGTCTTGACGACCCCGCCGTTCGACGAGAACCCCGTTCCGTATGGCACGGACGCATTCCCTGAACAGCGCGCAAACCGCGCTCACGAGCGTACCTCGCCCGCGTCGTCGGATGCGGGACACCAGCGCCCGATCGCCGCGTCGACTTGCGATTCGCTGTTCTCCAGGACCGCCAACGCCGACTTCGCGTCCGATCGATTCGACAAATGCCGCACGAGTTGCGCCATAATCACGATGCGAAGGTCGTTACGGCTCAGCCCGTGCCCCCGCGCTCTCAGCCGCATGATCTGATCGGACGCGACCGACTGGACAGAGGCCCAGAGTTCGCCGCCCACGCGTCTGGTCGTAGCGCAACCGCGCTTGCGACAAACCAGAACGACGTCGAATCGGATCGGTTCCCTCGCCTGTCGTTTGGGAATTGCAACGGACATTTCCGCCTTGACCGGATGGGCAGCGGTGACGACGAATCCCGCTGTCATCAGAGCGAGAAGGACAGCGTGCCAACCTTCGCTACGGGAGTGATGGTACGTGAATACCAGTACGCCGTCGTTATGGAGGGTTCGGTACGCTTCGGCCCAGACGCGCGCAAGGCTCTTCGAGAAGGTCGAAGCGTCGGAGTTCTGAACCTCGGCTCGGGACCTTGTCGTCGGAGAGCGTCTCGGCCCGCTCTCCCCAAGGATGTGGCGTTGCCAGACATGGAAAAAGTCGGCGAGCTGAGAATAGTGTACGTTGTCGAAAAAGGGCGGATCGGTGATGACGGCGTCCACGGAACGGTCGGGGATGTCAGTCTGGCCGGAGTCCCCGCAAGAAAGGTAGACGCGACGGCCGAGCGAAAACTCCCGGTGACTGGAGGAGATGTCGAACCCGAGACGCTCGGACAGGCCGAAGACCTTCTCGGTTCCCGTACGCCCCCTTCCGGGCACGAGACGCAGCTCGAACGGATCGTCCGCATAATCGAGCGCCCGGCGAATTCGGCCTTCGAACATCGTCATGAACGAGCCGGAACTCTTTCGGGTGCCCCATAGGTTGGCTTCGAGGGGAGTGCGCTCCGGCTTGAGTACGTGATGAGCGAACATGTGACGGACGGCGCCGGTTCCCTCCCCCTTGAACGACGCGAACATGTTGTTGAATTCCAGCGTTCCGGAGAACAGGCACGCGAACAGGTCCTTCAGCGCGGGGTCGCCCACGGCGCGGATTCGCTCGGCCAATATCGACAGGCAAAGCAATTGCCGGTCGTTGAACATCTCGTGCCAGTATCGGTAGTTGTAGCCGAGCGCCTGATCGGTATTGTATCCCGGCTCGATGGCGACGACCGGGTACGGGTCGGATCTGTTCGCCAAATCCTCCGAAGCCTTCCTGTAGAGTTCTCGATCGGCTTCGGTTGCAGCGAGATATCGTTTCTCGCCGTCGCCGGTAAGGACGAGCTTGGCGTAGAGACGATGGGTCGGCGGCGCGTCGCTGTTGCGGACGGCCTTTGCGATACGAAAACTGTGGCGACAGACCGGGCAGTTGGCGCTTGGCCCGCGAGCCGGTCCCTCCTGCGGATCGAATACGTGGGCGCAATCGGGGCAGGCGCTCACCCTGGCGTCGAAGCGAACGGTATGTACCCCGCCGCAGGACGGGCACGCCGCTCGGGCTTCCGGGTGGCGTCCGGGACTGGCGTGACGCGCAAAGATTCTGGAGGCGTGGAGGTCTACGACACTGCGACACTTGGGACAGCGGAGCCGCTTGACCCAAAAGAAATAGAGGACGTCGGCCTGCGTGCCGTCCTCGAGTTCCGTCTTGTAATAGGACTTCAGCGCATCGGCGACATCGCGTTCGATCTCCTCGAAAGTCCTGAGGATCGCCTTGCGATCGTGAATTGCAAGAGCGTTCCGAACGAGAAAATGCGCGACCGGGTTGATGTCTCTTCCGATCGCGCGGGCGCCGAGCTTGAGCGCTTCGCCGACGGTCGTGCCGCTGCCCATGAACGGATCGAAAACCACGCGGTCCTTTAGCCGGACGTTCCGATAGAAGGCGTCCAGCACGTTCGTACCGGACGGCGTGAGCGCACCGAGGACGACGGCTCGAAAGACCGTCCCCAGCCGATGCGCCCACCACTTGTGGACGTGGTAAATCGGTCGATTGATTTCCTTGCGCCAACTCTCGGCGGTAGCGATATCGCTGAGCGCGTCGAACGGAAAATCGTCGTCTTCGAGCGCGCAAGGTCCGAGGAACCGCCGGATCTCGATCCGCTCGTCGGGAGGCCGCTTCAGGTCGAGCGCTCTGCGGACCTGGGCCGTCCTGGCGTTCATCTCTTTCTCCCGGCGGCCGGCGGGCATACCGGCACGATGCGTTGGAGCGATCTCGGGATTCGAGACGGGCACGGAAGCTGCGACTCGCGCAGCCTGCGGTTCGCTCGACCGCGGCCATTATGACGGTCGAGGGTGCGAGGCACAAGCGGCGGCTCGTTCGCGTCTGGCGGCCGCGGTAGCGGCCGGCGAGGCCGCGCTCCACAGGCGATGTCGGCGGTTCCGGGCGCACTCGACGAAGCCCCCCGAATCATTCTGCGTCGTCCCCGACGGCGAATGGAACGAAGCGGCGGAGTCCTGACGGATCGTGCGGCGATCGGATCGCGAATCCGGGGCCCGGTTTTCCGTTCGGTACAGACGTCGGATCGCTACCCGGTCTCCGCTTACAGTTCCGCGCCCATGATCAGGGCGACGACCTCGGCCCGCGAGACGTCGTCCCTGTGGCGCAGGGCCGACACCCGGCCCCGGTGCATGACGGCGATCCTGTCGGTCACCCGGAAGACCTGCTCCAGGTTGTGACTGACCAGAAGCACGGCAAGGCCGCGCGTCCGCAGACCGTCGATAATCTCCATCACCCGTTCGGTCTCCTCGACGCCGAGCGCGGCCATGGGTTCGTCCATGATGATCATCCGCACCCGGGCGTGGACGGCTCGACCGATGGCGATCGCCTGACGCTGCCCGCCGGACAATACGTTTGCCGGGCTGTAGGGTTGGTCGATCCGGATTCCGACCTGCTCGCGCAGCACGCGCTGCGCTTCGAGCCGCATTCGCTTCTTGTCGAGTATCCGGACGAGTCCGCCGAGCCAGGACTTCACGATTTCGTGGCCGAGAAAGAAGTTTTCTCCCAGGTCGAAGGTTCCGACCAGCGCGAGATCCTGGTAGATCGCCTCGATGCCGAGGCGCCGGGCGTGATCGGGATGCGACACGCGCTCGGGACGCCCTTCGATCTCGATCGTGCCCGCATCCGGGGGATGGACGCCCATGATCGTCTTGACCAGCGTCGACTTGCCGGCGCCGTTGTCGCCGACGAGACCGATCACCTCTCCCGGCCGGACGTCCAGGCTGGCGCCACGGAGCGCCTCGACGCCGCCGAAACTCTTCTCGATGCCGTCGAGACGGAGAAAGGGCGCGGTCTCCGGCTGTCCGTGACCTGCGTCTTCGCCTTCCGGTCTCGCGTCCTGCCGCATCCCCGGTCCCCCGTCCGCTATCCGCTGGCCATGCCCTGGCGGCGAAACCGGAAGAGCTGAATGGCGACGGCCACCACCAGCGCCGAGCCGATCACGATTTGCTGCCAGTAGAACGGCACGTTCATCAGAAGGAGGCCGTTCTCGGCGACGCCCAGGAATACGGCGCCGAGAAAGGTCCCGAGCAGGGTTGCGTATCCGCCGAACAGATAGGTTCCGCCGAGCACGACGACGGCGATCGCGTGCAGCTCCATGGTCGCGCCGAGCACGGCCTGGGCGGCGTCGAGACGGGCGGCGAGCATGGCGCCGCCGAGGCCGGCGAGCGTGCCGCAGATGACGTAGGCCCCCGTCTCGTAGCGGTCGACGCGAATGCCGGCGCGGATCGCCGCGCTCCGGTCGCCGCCGACCGCCAGAACGTATTTGCCGAATCGCGTGCAGTTCATCAGGAAAGCGACCAGCAGCAGCACGCCGACCGCGATCAGCCCCGCAACCGGAAGGCCGTAGATCCGGCCCTGGCCGATCCACAGGAAGCTGTCGGGGAACCCGCGAACCTGGTTCGATCCCATGACCAGATAGGCCACGCCGCGCACGGCCGTGAGCGCGCCGAGGGTGACGATGAGCGGCGGCACCCGAAACCGCGTGACGGCGAGTCCGTTGACCAGGCCCACTGCGGCGCCCACGGCGAGGGCGGCGGCGATGGCCAGGCCGACCGGCATCGGCGCGCCCGACTTCAGGATCACGCCGGCGACGCAGGCCGATAGCGCCACCGTGGAACCGACTGACAAGTCGATGCCCTTCGCTGCGATCACGACGGTCATGCCCGAGCCGAGGATCAGGAAGATGGCAATCTGCCGGAACACGTTGAACAGGTTGCGGCTGTCCAGAAAGATCGGATTGACGAGATAGATCAGAAGGGCGAGCAGGATCAGCGGCACGAGCAGGCCCGCAGGCGGGATCAACCCAGGATTGCGCTGCCAGAATCCGAGGCGGTGCGCTGCGGCCGGCGAATCCGCCGGTCGCAAGTCCGCTGTTCGCTCCGTTCGGGCGTCCGTCATGAGTCGGACCCTCGTTCGTCGCAGGCGGGTGAGAAGACGGCTGTCGCCGGGGCGCGGGACTTGCCGGCCGGGGACGCTACCCGAACCGGACAGGCGATCACGGCACCGGGTTCACGGCCGGCCGGCGTGTCCCTGCGCATGCGGGCGCCTGCGCCCGGAATCCGTTCCGCGAGCGCCCGGAGGCGTTGACGAGGCGGCGCACCCTTGCGAGTGGCGCGAACACGCCGCCCCGGTCGGCCGGACGGGGCCTACTTGGCCGCCTCGACCTCGGGCCAGTGCTCCATCAGGCGCTGGGCGCCCTCGGGGACCTTGTTCACGATGTCGTCGCGAGACGAGATCATGATCATGTCGAGCGGATACTGGCGCTGGATGGCCTCGCCCTGGGAATGGCGGATCACGGCGTCGGCGATGTAGCGCCCGCTGCTCTGGCTGTCGCGGAAGATGGAGCCGCGGATCTTGCCCTCCCAGATCATGTCCAGCTCCGGCGGCACCGCGCCGTAGCCGAATACGGCAACGTCGGTGTTGCCCATGCCGGCCAATGCGCCGCCGACCCCCATCGCCATGGCGCTGTTGCCGGCGTAGACGGCCTTGACGTCGGGGTTGGCCAGAATGAGCCGCTCGGTCGCGTCGAACGCGCGTGCCTGTTCCCAGTAGGCGTAGTGCTCGAACGCGACCTCGATTCCGGCGGCCGTCCAGATGTCGCGCGCGGTTCCGACGCGGTCTTCCGAAATCTGGTTGCCGGGCTCGGCGAACATGAGGCCGATGCGGTCGCCGCTCTGCAGCACGTTCTCGAGGGCCCATTCGGCGGTGATCCGGCCGCCCTCGGCGTGGGAATAGCCGCTGTAGGCCAGCACGTCGACGCCGGCATCCTCGGGGTGTACGTCCAGATGGTTGATCACGATGATGGGAATGCCGGCCTCGTTCGCCGACTTCAGCGCCGGCACGATTCCGAAGTAGTCGATCGGTCCGACGATGATGTAGTCGACGCCCAGCGTGATCAGGTCCTCGACGATGTCGAGCTGCTGCTGAACGTTGGCTTCCTGGGCGGAGGCGCGGGCGTTGAAGTCGAACGCGACGCCGCGGCGGTTCATCTCCTCCTCGAAGCCGGCAGCGAATTGTCCGAAATAGTCGAGCGTGTCGTAGACCGGCGGGGCGTACCCGATGCGAATGGGATCCTGGGCGAGGGCCGGGCCGCCGGCAACGGCGGCCGTCGCCGCGACCGCCGCCAGCATGGTGCGAAATTGTTTCATGGTCGTTTCCTCCTGTTGTGGCGCTCCGACCCCAGTTCGCGTCTCTTGCGCCGAGACCGACGGCAGTCGGCTCGAATGCGACGGGTGCACGGACCCGGACGAACGGACGGAACGCATCCTCGACTATAGCCCTCGCCGGCTCGAAGGCGCAAACCGCAGGCGTCGTCCGGCTCCCGCATCGGGCGCAGTCGCGCACGGTCCGGTCTCCGAACGGGAAGCGGGAATTTCGGCGCGGCCGATTTCGGAGGAAACGGCCGGGAGCGGAACTCCTCCGGATCGTGCCGCGCGCGGAAAGCGGAATGCGGCCGACTGCGCCCGCGGGCGTTCGCCCGAACGGGGTCAGTCGCAGGCGTAGCGGCGCGAGAGGTGCCGGAGATACGCGTCGGCGCCGAAGGGCGCGCCGGACGCCTCCTCGACGAGGGAGACGCCGGGCATGGAGCTGCCCCGCCCGTGCACATGGGCGCGAAGCCAGCCGACCAACGCGTCGAACTCTCCGGCCCGGACCGCGTCGTCCATGTCCGGCATGTCCTCGCGGGCCGCCTCGAAGAGCTGGGCGGCCATCACGGCGCCGACGGAGTAGGTCGGGAAATAGCCGAAGATGCCGGCGAAGTGGTGCGTGTCCTGCATGCAGCCGTCACGGTCGTCGCCGCTCGTGTCGATTCCCAGACTCTCCCGCATCTTCGCGGCCCAGGCCTCCGGCAGGCGGGCCGCGTCGAGCTTGCCGTCGATCAGGTCCGTTTCCAGTTCGAACCGAAGGATGACGTGCAACGGGTAGGTCAGTTCGTCGGCCTCGACCCGGATCCGGCTCCGCGCGACCCGTCGGACCAGGGCCGCGAGATTCCCCGGCTGCCACGCGGGGTCGTCGGTTTCGTTGCCGAGCAGGGTGCGTTGCAGGATCGGGGCGATCAGCTCGAGAAACGGATCGCTGCGGCCGACGAGTTTTTCGAACAGCAGCGACTGGCTCTCGTGCACCGAGAGTCCGGCGGCTCTGCCCACGGGCTGCTTCCGGTACTCCTTCGGCAAGCCCTGCTGGTATAGCGCATGCCCGGTCTCGTGAACGGTCGCATAGAGGCCGGAGCGAAAATCGTCCTTGAACCACGTCGTGAAGCGCGTGTCGTCCGGGTGGCCGGTCGTCATCGGATGCGCGCTGGTGTCGAGACGGCCGCGCTTCGTGTCGAAGCCGAGCAGCCGCATCAATTCGTTCGATAGTTCTTCCTGCCGTTCCCTCGAAAAGTGTCCCTTCGGCGATACGGCGGGCGGCTGGCGCTCGAGGGCGGCGTCGATCAGCGGCGGAACCGCCTCGCGGATTCTCTCGAACAGGGGCACGATCCGGGCGCGGGTCAGACCGGGGTCCCACTGGTCGAGAAGCGCGTCGTACGGATCCAGTCCGAGCGTCTCCCCGATCGCGGCGGCCCGCTCGCGGACGCAATCCAGCAGGCGCTGCAGCTTGCCTTCCACGCGCTTCCAGTCGTTCTGCGGACGGGCGTCTCTCCATTCCGCTTCGCACTCGGATGACGCGACCGCTTCGGCCCTCACCAGTCGGGCATCCACGGCCCGGTCGCGGAGCCAGCCATGTCGCATCCTGTCCACGTTGGCCGACTGCCAGAGATCCAGGCCCTCGTCTCGCGCCGCCTCGATCCAGTCGCCGATCGCCGGGTTCGTCCTGCGCTCGTGAAGAATCTGCTTGAGGGTGGCGAGGGCCTCGGTTCGTGCGAGTCGTCCGCCCTTCGGCAGGTAGGTGATCCCATCCCATTCCAGGAGATCGACCGTATTCTCCAAGTCGTCGATTATCGCGAAGTGACTCTGCAGCCTCTCGTAGCTCATGGCCCCCCTCCTTCCCCGCGTCCGGGTGCGCTCTCCGCTCCGAAACGGCGCCGAGTCGAATTTCGGCGCTGACCCGGCATGGTATGGCGTCTCTCGGGCCGCACCGCAACGGCCGCTTCGCGACTATTCGAGAATCGTACCCTCGAGTACGGGAAACCCGCGGAGCAGCTCGGCGGCGGGCAGGCATCGCCGTCCGGGCCGCTGCGCCTGCAATACGAGGATCGCGCCGCTTCCGCAGGCGACGCGGAACGCGTCGTCGAGGGCTTCGCCCGGCTCGCCCGACCCGGCCGCTGCAGTCGCCGCGTAGATGCGAATCCTTTCGCCTCCGGCGAGGCACCATGCGCCGGGCCTGGGGCAAAGGGCCCGTATCCGCCTGAGAACGGCCGCCGAATCCTCGCGCCAGTCGATGCGTTCGTCCGCTCGCCCGATCTTGGCGGCGTAGGTCGCGCACGCCGGATCCTGTTCCCGCAACTCGACTTCCCGGATACGCGCGAGGGTCCGAAGCAGGAGCGTCGCACCGTCGCTCGCGAGGCGGTTTTCCAGCTCTCCGGCGGTTTCAGTCTCCCCGATCGGCGTCTCGACGGCGGCGGCGACCGGCCCGGCATCCAGCTCCGTCACGACTTTCATGATCGAGACGCCGGTGGTCCGGTCTCCGGCGAGGATCGCCCGCTGAACCGGAGCGGCGCCGCGCCACCGGGGAAGCAGGGACGGGTGGACGTTCCAGAACCCGTGCAGGGGAACCGCGAGCAGGGAATCGGGAATCGTCGCGCCGAACGAGGCGACGACGCAGAAGTCCGGCTCGAGCGACCGAAGCTCCCGTTCCGCGTCCGGTCCCCTGAGCGCGGAGGGCGTCCTCGCTTCCAGGCCGAGCGCGCGGGCGGCGGTCGCGACCGGGGTCTCGCGCAGCGCGCCCTTGCGGCCGGCGGGGCGCGGGGGGCGCGTGTAGGCGGCTACGAGATCGGTCTCCGCCGCCAGCCGCTCGAGCGTGGGCAGGCAGAACGCGGAGGAGCCGAACAGCACGGTGCGGGCCGGACCGGAGTCGGTCATTCCGCCTTTTCCCGCGCCGCTTCGCGCTTCTTGCGCCGCAGCCGGTTGGTAATGAGCCGGCGCTTGACGGCGCCGACGTAATCGATGATCAACCGGCCGTCGAGATGGTCGATCTCGTGCTGGACGCAGACCGCTTCGAGCCCGTCGAACCCGACCTCTTCCGCGCGTCCGTCCGGATCCAGGTATCGCACGGTAACTCGGGCCGGACGGGTGACCTCCTCCAGAATCTCCGGCAGGGACAGGCAGCCCTCTTCCCGGGACTCCGTTTCGTCCGAAGTCCCGAGAACGACCGGATTGACCATCTTGCGCAGCGCCGGCTCCTCCCCTTCCCCTGCGCAATCCATGACCAGAAGCCTGCGGGACACGCCGATCTGCGGCGCCGCCAGGCCGACCCCCGGGGCCGCATACATCGTGTCCGCCAAATCCCGAAGAATCTCCCGGATCGAATCGTCTATGCGGTCCACGGGTTCCGCCGTCTTGCGCAGCCGACGGTCCGGGTGGATGAGGATCGGTCGAACGGCCATGGATCGGGTTCCGGCGTGAGTCTCGGGGCGCATCGGAGAAATGGCGATTATAGTGTGGGCTGCAGTCCCCGAGGCGCAGCGAGCCGTGGCGGGCGGACTGGAGCGCCGGGCGCGGATTCCGTCCGGTCGGAAGGACGGCCCCAACGGGAATTGGAAAATTCCGGCTTCGCCCCCTATGTGAGGGGCCGTACGATTTCCGGGACGGGACCCGGTCCGCAATTCGAGTCTGGAGGAGGTCCGATGAGCCTTGTCGTTCAACCGGCCGTGCCCGCGCGCCCGAACCGGTGCCAGTTGTTCGGCCCCGGCTCCCGCCCGGCGTTGTTCGCGAAGATGGCGGCGAGCGGCGCCGACGTCGTGAACCTCGATCTGGAGGATTCGGTCGCGCCGGCGAGCAAGGACGAGGCCCGGCGGAACGTCATCCAGGCGGTCAACGAAGTCGAATGGGGCGAGCGCCAGGCGCTTTCGGTGCGGATCAACGGGCTCGATACGCAATTCTGGTACCGGGACGTGGTCGACGTTCTGGAGCAGGCCGGCGAGCGGCTGGACCTGATCATGATTCCGAAGGTCGGGCGCGCCGCCGATCTCTATGCGGTGGAAGCCGTGGTCGCTTCGGTCGAGGCGGCAACGGGGCGCACCCGGCGCGTCGGATTCGAGGCCATCGTCGAGACGGCCGCGGGAATCGCGAACGTCGAGGAGATCGCCGCCGCGACGCCCCGCTTGCAGTCGCTCTCCTTCGGGGTCGCGGACTATTCCGCATCGATGGGCATGCAGGTGACCGGCATCGGCGGTACGCAGCCCGGATATTCGATGCTCGAAGACCCGGAGGGAGACTCGCCGCGGCGAGCGCATTACGGCGATCCGTGGCACTTCCCCCTGGTTCGCATGGTGGCCGCCTGCCGCATGAACGGCGTGCTGCCGGTGGACGGCCCGTTCGGCGACTATTCGGATCCGGACGGGTACCGGGCCCAGGCGGAGCGGGCCGCGGTTCTCGGATGCGTCGGGAAGTGGGCGATTCATCCCCGGCAAATTGCGCTCGCCAACGAGATCTTCACGCCGTCGGAGGAAGTGTACGGCGAGGCGCGGCGGATCCTCGCTGCGATGCGCGAGGCCGAGGAGCGCGGCGAAGGCGCCGCCGTGCTGGACGGAAAGTTGATCGACATCGCGTCCTGCCGCCAGGCGCAGGTGATCGTCCGGCAGATGGAGATGATCCAGCCCGCCTAGCGCGCGGATCGGACGGCGAGTCGTGAGCGCGTTCCTGCCATTCGAGAGAGGCCTTGCGGAGCTGGAAGGCCAGATCGCCGAGCTGCGCCAGAAGGCGCAGGCGGAAGAGGGCCTGGAGATCGAGGAGGAGATTCGGCTTCTCGAGCGTCGGGTCGGGGACCGGCTCGACGAAATCTACCGGAAGCTGACGCCCTGGCAGCGATGCCAGATCGCGCGTCATCCCGGACGGCCGCACTCGACCGACTTCGCAGCGTCGCTGTTCGAGGAGTTTCTGCCTCTGGCGGGCGACCGCGCGTTCGCCGAGGACTTCGCGATCGTCGGCGGGCTGGTCCGTTTTCGCGGGAGGTCCGCGATGTTCATCGGGCAGGAGAAGGGGCGGGATACGGAATCGCGCATCGAACGAAATTTCGGCATGGCGCGTCCGGAGGGGTATCGCAAGGCGATTCGCCTGATGGAACTGGCCGACCGTTTCTCCCTGCCGGTCGTCACGTCGGTCGATACGCCGGGCGCCTATCCGGGCCGCGGCGCCGAGGAGCGGGGACAGGCCGAAGCCATCGCGCGCACGGTGGAGAAGGGTCTCGAACTCGGCGTGCCGAGCGTCGCCGTAATTCTCGGCGAGGGCGGCTCCGGCGGTGCCGTGGCGCTCGCGACTTCGAGCCGGGTGCTGATGCTCGAACACGCGGTCTATTCGGTGATCTCGCCGGAGGGGTGCGCGTCCATACTCTGGCGCGACTCGGACCGGGCCGAGACCGCGGCGGCCGCGCTCCGGCTGACCGCCGCAGACCTGCTCCAGCTCCGGGTCGTAGACCGGGTCGTGCCGGAGCCGCTTGGCGGGGCGCATCGCAACCCGGAAGAGGCCCTTCAGGCGGTCGGGGACGCGCTGGCCGAGGAGCTCGATGCGGTCGCATCGCTCTCGCGGGACGAGATTCGCCGGATGCGCCGCGAGAAGTTCCTGGCGATCGGGGCAGGCGCCTCGTAGGCGCGGCGATAGACCGCTCGCGATCCCGCCGGAAGGGGCGCTTGCTCCTGTCGCTACCGGTCGTCTCAGCGACCGGCTTCGGCGCCCTCCATTAGCAGCGCGTCGGATGCCGGTTCGATGCGCCGCTCCATCTCCGCGAGCAGTTCGGACGCCGGCAACCCGTCCGGCAGCGTTCCCAGGAATTCGAGCGCCGCAGTGCCGGGTCGGCGCAGGAAGCGGTTGCGTCCCCAGAAGAGGCCGGCGTTGGTCGCGGCCAGCGTGCAGGGCAGACCGGTCCGCTCCGTCGCCGCGGCAGCGCCCATGCGGTAGGAACGACGGGCGCCCGGAGCGACGCGGGTTCCCTGGGGGTAGATGACGAGTTGGCCGAGGGTTTCGCGGCTCCGGTCGATTTCACTCAACATACCTTCCATCGCCACACGGCCGGCGCCGCGGTCCACGGGAATGCACCCGATCCGCCGCGCGTACCAGCCGAACACCGGCGCGAAGCGAAGCTCTTGCTTCATGACGAACCGGGGCCGGTCGAGGACCGACACGAGCATCAGGATGTCGAGGAAGGACTGATGCTTGCTGGCGACGATGCAGTTTCCGCCGGGCGCATGGCCTCGAATCTCCGTGCGGAGCCCGCAGATCCAGCGGAGCAGGCAGAGCATGCAGACGCACCAGATTCGCACCATGGGAAGGGTCGCCCTGCGGTACAGGAGCGAAACCGGCGCGAGGATCACCCCGGCCAGGCCCATCGTGATATAGAAGACGAGGTTGTAGGCGAGGGAGCGGACCAGGATCATGGCGGCGACCGGAGATGCGAACGGGGCGGCCGCGGGGCCGCGGGGTCCGGCGATATTGGCGGTCCGGTGCTCGGCGTGCAACACGTTGTTCCGGATCGCGGCGGAGCAGGTCGGGAAGGACGGACGGCGCGTGCGGTGTTCGCGCTGCTCGCATGTCTGGTTCGCCGACCGACGCTCGGCGGAACGGGAAATGCGCAATCTGCGGTTCGACACCCGGGCGGAGCCGGAAACGGAGATGCCGCGGGCCGAAGGCGTGGCGCGGGAGCCGGAGCCGCATTCGGTCGCGGTCGAGCGATCGCGAGCGCGGCAGGGCGGCGCCGGCCTTGGCGTCGTCACCGGAGCGATCGGGCTCCTCTCGGTTCTGGTCCTGATTCTCGGGGTTTACGTGCTCGCCCCGCGGATTTCGCTAGCCGTGCCGGCGCTGGCGCCGGCGCTGGAAGCCTATGCCGGCCATGTCGGCTCGGCGCTCGCCTGGATCGCAGACACTGCGAGCGGCGTGGGGGCGCGGGTGGGGGATATCTGGGGCGACGCGGCGGCGCGGTTGGGCGCCGGAACCTGATCGGCTCGACGGAGCGGCGTTTCCTGGCCGGCATGGGCCGGAGGGGGCGCCGGCGGACTCCGCAGGGCGCTCGTCGCCTGAAATTTCGCAGGGCTGCGGCGTTCCCGACCGCATCGGACGGTCGAGCGAAAAGCCGGCGAATCGGGGCGACTGTGACCTGGTGCCGAGAACGGGGGCAGGAGGCGCGGCCCAGATTTGCGGCGCAAGGGTGAGGCAGGACCGGATTCGCCGCGCTCCCAGCGCAGGCACGATTCGTGGACGGGGGCGTCTTCCCGCTACAGGGGAAGCGGCGGGTTTGCGCCAATCGCAAGGGAAGTCTTGCGACTTGAATCCGAGAGCGCGCAGCGCGTCGTCGCTCAGGCGGCTCTTTCGCTGCGACCCCGTCCCGGAACCTGCGACGATCTCGGAGCGTAGCGTCGGCATTCGATGGGAGGGCATGCGCGGTCGGGCCCTTCCGCATGCCGTGGCGTTCTCGCCGAACAGCCCTGTCTCGTCGTCAAGCGACCTTCAGTCGCTTTTTCCAGGGATCCGGAAGCGGGTCGTCGAGTTCCGGTGCCGCGTCGATCCAGAGTCCCGTTGACTTCGTGGACGGTCTTCAGCGCATCCTTCAGGCTGTCTCCGTGAGCCGTGCAGCCGGAAGTCTCGGCCAATTTCGACGATTGCCCGGTCTTCGCGGCTCCATCCACGGGCGTGACCGTCATGCGTCGCGGTCGCCGTCCGACGGTCGACCATGCGACGTGCCCGCTGCATGCTGTCGCCGAGGGAGCGAATCGGGCCGACGGCGCTTCTCCGTGCATCGATCGGGACGCGGAGACGTGCTCCTCCCTGCTCGAGCGCCAATTCCGGGGGCCGTGAGGTTTCGAAATAGGCTTGACAGATCGGCCGCCCTTCCCGCGGATTCCGTGCGACGATCGAGTTCCCGGTGTGATGGCGCCCTTGCGACGCGGGCGAAGGAAAGGACATCGGATAGCGGTTCGTCGGTCGCGCGACTCGTACCTCCGCCAACCGCTCGGACGATGCCCAGGGCGGAGGCAACGCCGCCCGGACCGGCAACGCCCTCGCTTCCCGCGGCCGGAGACCCTGCGTCGGCTCTGCCCGCCTTCGCGTTCCCGTCGTCCCGGCAGTACGGCGTCTCCGCTGACTCCGGTTTGCGGGGCCGAGCTCGGATTCGGCCGCGGCCCGACTCGCATGCGCCTGACGACGGATGCGGACGGCAAGCTCCCATGGCCCCGCACCAGGCTTCTGGCCGCCACGACCCGCGAACAAGCGAACGCCGGCCCAGCGTGCCGTTCCGGGCGGCCGAATCGTCGCCCCGGTACGCCGGAAGCGGAGATTTGCGCGAATCGATTCCGGTGCGTAGGGTGTCCGCCTGTCGCCCGGCGTCCGCGTGGGACCTGCGGGGGACGCAGAAATAAGCGTGCCTGCCGGGTCGCACGGCGATTCGCCCGCGACGGCTCCCGCAGGCACGGCACACGTCGCGTCCGACTTCCGCTCCGTCGCCGGGGCGGAAATCGAGGAGGACAAGAATGGCAAGACTCCACGCCCAGGTCGTTTGCCTTCGCCACGCGCCATCCTGCCCGGCAGCCGGGCAGGACGCGGACTTCCGTCTCTCGTCCCGCTGAACCCTTCCTGGAGGGATCGGGGGACTCCCCGCATCGCAGCAGACCTCTCGCTCGCCGGTTCGTGCGGGTGCGCAGCGTCTTGCGGCGCGATCGCGGGACGAGCGGGCTTTCCGCACTGTCGCGGTCGGCACGAGCGGCGCAACCGCCGGGATCCGCAATTCCCATCGAATAGGCGACCGTCGACTCCGTCGCTCGGCCCAATCTCCGAACTAATCCGTAACCCGTTGCAATAACGCACGTTTCGTTCCGTTCCGCGGTGCGTATCCGCCCCGGCCTGCCGCCGCGGCGGCCCGGGCCCTTCGTCGTTCGGTCTTGAAGGCCCGAGCCGGCGCAGGCGCCGCAGAGCGGTCCGTTCGGCGTGGCCCGCCGCCCGAAGACGCCGCGACCGAGGAACGAGACGGCCGAGAGAGAGAGAGGGATCCCATGACTTCCGAAGAGGAGGCCGACGCGCCGTTCGTCGTACCCGTGACCCATGAGGCCTGGCTCATGGCGCTCCTGCACGATCTGGCTCGCCTCGACGAGTTCCTTCGCCTGCACCTGCCGCGCAAGATGGTGGCCCAGTTCGCCGATTCGCTGCCCGAACCGTTGCCCGAACGGCACGTCACCCCCACGCTGAGGCAGCGCGTTTCCGATCAGGTGTATTGCCTGAAACTCAAGAAGCGGAAGGGCGTTCGGCCCGAACTCCTCGTCAACGTCGAACATCAGTCCACGATCGATCCGACCATGGCGCTGCGCACGAACGAGTACCAAGCTCCGGCGATGCGACGATGGGCGGTCCGCAACCCGGACCTGGTTCCGCCCGTGATCGTCCTAGTTACGTATCACGGGGCGAAAAAGTGGGACGCCAAGCTGTCCGTCGAGGAGTTGACCCGCGCCACCGGCGCGATCGCCGCCGCGCAAACCAGGCACCGGTATTTCGTCTGCGACCTTGCCCAGATGAAGGAGAGCGAGCGGGCGAGGGATCCGGTTCTGCGGGCGGGTCTGACGATGCTGGTCCGCGCGTATCAGGGCGGCTTGACGGTCGAGGAAGTCGCGCGGTTGCTGAAGCCGTTTCCGTCCGGGAGCCAGTTGGAGAGAATGGCCTTCGCCTATATGATGAACCTGTGCGACAGCGAAGAGACGCTGCTCGAAGGGATCGCGAGGGCGAAGTCGAACAAGGGAGTGAACGTCATGGAGAGCGTCGCCGAGAAATTGCTGCGAAGGGGTAGGGAAGAGGGCGAAGCCATGGTCAGGGCCGAGATGGAGAGCGTCGCCGAGAAATTGCTGCGAAGGGGTAGGGAAGAAGGCGAGGCCAGCGTCAGGGCCGAGATGGAGAGCGTCGCCGAGAAATCGCTGCGGAAGGGCCGGGAAGAGGGCCGAGTTCGGATGCTGCTCTTGATGTTGAAGGGCCGCTTCGGGGAACTTCCGGCTACGGTCGTATCCAGGGTGAAGGCAGCGACCCCCGAACAGCTGGAGAGGTGGGCGGCGGAACTGCACGACTCCGAGCGGGCCGAGAGCTTGATTCGAGGGTGGGCCGGAAACGGCCGCTCCCCGGCTCACTGATCCGGCTCCGCGGGTCGGGAGCGGTCCGATGTCGGGCCACAGCTCGCCGGCATGACGAGAACGGAACCGTAACTGACGCCCGAGGACGCCCGAAGATCGTCGAATGTCCCGGTTTCGGGTTGGGTCGAAAGCTCGCTGACCTCGAGGGCGCTTCGGGCCGTGACGTGCCGTCAGCATAGTTGATCGTGAGTTTGCTCCGACACTTCTTCCGGTCGCGACACGGGACGCAACTTGCTACTGCCGTACGAAGCGTAGAGTCGAGGTCGTGCTCGAGTCGGCGCCGCCGCCTGCCGTGGCCTCTCGATCGGGCCCCCGCGCGTCGCGGTCAAGCGTCCGTCAGCCGATTTCCCCTCGGCGCCGGAACCGGTCTGCGCTTCGGGATCTGTTGTCCATCACGGCGAACCCGATATGTCTCTGCTCTGCGCTTCCTCCGTAGCCCCGAAGTCCGCCTTCGTCGCGAAAGGATTGCCCTGCGACAGGCGGAACCGTCGCCGCCCACGCGCTCCCGGAGCCTGCGCTTCGCTAAGGGTCGGCGAAAGAATAACTTATGAAAGTAGGCGAGATTTTGGCGGCGCAGAGTGCGTTTGGCCAGCCTGCGGTCGGATGGTGTAGTTCCATGCGGGGATAGTCGGATGGCGTTCGATATTGAGCTGTCGCATGGTCGTGTCGTCGATTCGGATCCCTTTGTGGTATTCCGTTTCGATCTGCGTAGCGCGAACGGACAGGCCTGACTGCGTGGTTGTGGAGCGGAGGTAGTTCAAGACGGTATCGAGGGACTCGAGCGGCACCCCGGCCCAGTTCTTGCTGACCTCGCTGAACAGTCGGTGCTCGATGGGGTTCCATTTCGACGCGCCGGAGGGATAGTGTGCGACGGTGACGTCCAGCTTGTGGGGGTTTGCGAGCGTGTGCTGCAGATAGTATTTCCATGCCCGCGACCGGTATCCGTTGCTCCCTCCTCCGTCGGCGAGGACATGAAGCTCGGTCGCGTCGGGATAGCGTCGGCGGCCCTCGCTCGTCCACCAGCGCGCGATGCAGTCGGCGGCGAACTGCGGCGTATCGTATGACAGGCTGACGTAGAAGGTCCCTGTGTTGGCTTGCAGGTCGTAGACGGCGTATGGCACGGCGACGCCGTCCGCATCGGAGCGAAAGTCGTGATCGTTGACCATTTCGGGAAGCCGGCCCCATTTGGCGCCGGGATTGCGGAAGCGGCCGATGAGTTCCTTCTTCTTGGTGTCGACGCTGACGATGGGCGCCGCAGTCTCGGCGCACTTGGCGCGGAGCGCGGCAATGACGTCGAATTGCGCGTCCCGGTCGGGATGGGGAGCGCCGGAGAGATTCTTGCGGTTGACTCGAAGCGCGTAGCCGGCAGCGGTCAGCAGTCGGGCGACGGTTCGGTCGCAGAGGACAATGCCGTGGCCGGTGCGAAGCGCCTCCGCGACGGCTGCCGTCGTGCGACGCGTCCACCGCAGACCGTTCTGCGGATCGCCGCCTATGTCGGGTTCGAGGAGCCGGTCGATCAGGGGTTGGAGTTCGGCGTTTTTTTTTCGCTCGACTTGCGACCCCCGCCTCGCTTGCGGACCCGGTCGGCCTGAACGTCGCCAGACAGCAGTTGCTTGCGGCCCTTCGCCACCGTCGCAGGATGGACGCCCAGGCGCCGGCTCGCGTGAAGGTCTCCGCCGTGGCCGTAGCGCAGCGACTCGAGACCCGCAAACAAGCGGCGTTCCTGTTCGTCGAGCAGGCCGAACAGCGTACCGGTCGCCGATCGCACCCGTTCGTCCGCAACCCGCTTCTCCACGCCTGTCGCGCCCGTCGCCTTGCGCGCTCGCAACTGGCGCCGGCGCCGTCCGGAGTCGCGGGACAGATACAGAAAGCGACCGTCGAGGCGTTCCCGCGTCAATCGTCCGGCCGCGAACAGCCGGCGCAAGGCGTCCTGGGTCTCCACCTGAAGCTCCGTCCGCAACTCCTCGGCAAACCGGCCGCAGGGCGCTTGTTCCACCAACGCCTGCGCCGTCGAGAGCAGGGTTCCCGCCTGCGAGAAGCGAACGCCGCGACAGAACCACAAGCCGCGCTCGTCGTACTCCGCCAACTCGTCCAGCGTGTAATACCGCCCGCAGTGGGAATAGCTCGAACGGCATCCCGCAGCCGCCAGTTTCCGGCAGGCCGTGCGACGGCTCGCACCGCCGAGGCACGCCCGGACGTCTTCCAGCGAAGCCACCCGCTGCCGCCGCAGCAGCTCCACCACCGCCCGTGCCGAATACTTCTCCGTTCTCATGCGATCTCCATATGGCATATTGACGACTATACGATACGCATTATGCCATTACGAGGCGTTCGGCGTCCAGGGACATGTCGCAGGCTACCGAAAATCGCGTCAATATGCAGTCCCTGAGACAGATTCGTCACGCAGGCCGCAGTGGTCTTGCGGTTCCGTTTCGCTCAATACCGAAGAAACGCGCCGGATTATGGCGCGTTATAGCCTGATATCGTTATGTTATTCTTTCGCCGACCCTAAGGGTGCCCCGCGGTCGGAACGTCGGATACGTGCGTCCGAACGTTCCGGGGGAGTTGTGTGCTGCGGCTCGTCACTACGGTTCGCGACCGATCGTCACTCGCTGTCGGGTTTCCCGTGCTTCGCACTCGGTCCAGACCCCACCGCCGCTCAGGCGTCAGGGCGAAGTCGGTCCTCTCGATGTCGTATGCGTCGACGCGGCAGGATTTCGGCGACCGGGCGGGGCTTGCGTTTGCCGTGCGGTCGGCCTATAGTGCACTGGGGACGGAACATCATGTGCCGCCACGAATGTTCAAAAACAACGAACTGGCGGAGATTTCGCTCTCAGTCGAGGCCGAGCAGCCGATTATTCGCAGGATAATTTTCCGGCAATAGCGGTATCGGCACCGAGATTCCGCGGCTCCCGCGAGCCGCAGGCACTCTTCCGTGCGCCGTTCTGGAATCGGTGCGGCGGGGGATCGAAACGAGAGCCGTATCCTTGACGGCGAGGGCACGGAGACCCGAAACGGGTTCCGGCCTGTCCGCCCAGGCAACGGCCGCGAGACGGCATCGGCCGGGCGCGTTGCGTCGTCGGTGCGAACAGATGGGGTCATGGCAAAGAGATTGTTGATTGACGCGGTGCATCCGGAGGAAGTCCGGGTCGCCGCACTGGACGGGGAACGGCTCGTTACCGTCGACGTGGATACCCGGGAAGGAGGCCAGCTGGCCGGAAACCTGTACGTGGCCAGCGTTGCCCGGGTCGAGGCCAGCCTGCAGGCTGCTTTCGTGGATTACGGAGGCGAACGCCACGGGTTTCTGCCGTTCTCCGAGATTCATCCCGACTACTTCCAGTTGCCGGAGGTCGATCGTCCGGAGCCGTCCAGGACGGCGCCGGAGGCGGAGGGCGACGACGCCTCCGAGAACGGCGCCGAGTCGGAGGACTCGGGCGGGGAGGCGGAAGCCGCCGCGCCGGAGTCCGGCGAGGAGGCTTCGCAGGCCGCCGGCGCCCGTCGCGGCAAGCGGCGGCGGAACTACGCGATCCAGGAGGTGATCCGGAACCGGCAGGTCCTGCTCGTGCAGGTGCACAAGGAGCCGAGGGGCGACAAGGGAGCGGCGCTGACCACCTACCTGTCGCTGGCCGGCCGGTATTGCGTGCTCATGCCGAACGCGGATCGCGGCGGCGGCGTGTCCCGCAAGATCAGCGTCGAAGACCGGAAGCGACTCCGCGAGATCGCCGGCGAACTGGACGTCGCGAAGGGGCACGGCGTCATCATCCGTACGGCGGGAAGCTCCCGCACCCGGCCGGAGATCAAGCGCGACTACGCGGCGCTGCTCAAGCAGTGGGACGAAATCCGCAGTCGGGCGCTGAGCGTCGAGGCGCCGATTCTGATCCACGAGGAATCGAACCTCATTCGCCGTGCGGTGCGGGACTTCTACGACCGCGACACCACCGAAATCCTGATCGAGGGCGAAGAGGCGTATCAGGACGCCCGGCGGCACATGCGGATGTTGACGCCGTCGCACGTCAAGAACGTGAAGCAGTACAACAAGGCTTCGCGCGACGGTCCGCTCCCCCCCGACAGTCCCCCGATCTTTCACCAGTTCGGGGTCGAGCGCCAGCTCGCGGAATTGTTCTCCGCCCGCGTGACTCTCCCCTCCGGCGGCTCGATCGTAATCCACCCAACCGAGGCGCTCACGGCGATCGACGTCAATTCGGGGCGCTCGACGGGCGAACGCAACATCGAGGAGACGGCGTATCGGACCAACCTCGAAGCGGCGGACGCCGTCGCGCGGCAGTTGCGGCTGCGGGACATCTCGGGGCTGGTCGTAGTCGACTTCATCGACATGATCGAGGACCGCAACCGGCACGCCGTGGAGCGGCGCCTTCGGGACCGGTTGCGTTCGGATTATTCGCGCACCCAGGTGGGCAAGATCTCGGCCTTCGGTCTGCTCGAGATGTCCCGCCAGCGTCTCGCCCGAAGCCTGGTCGAGATTTCCACGGTGCCCTGCCGGACCTGCGAAGGCGGACGGGTGCGGTCGCCGGTGTCGTCGGGTCTCGGGCTGTTGCGCCGGGTCGAGGCCGAAGCCGGCGAAAAGACGGGCCGCACGGCGCTCGTCCGGGCGCCTGCGGAGGTGATCGAGTTCCTGGCGAACGGCAAGCGTACGGATCTGGCCCAGGTCGAATCCCGGCGCGGCATTCGGATTCACCTGCGCGCGGAGACGGGCACGGTTTCCCCCGAGGGCGAGATCGTCTGGCGCGCCGCGGACTGGGACCCCGTCGCCGAGGCAATGCAGGGAGGCAGGGAGTCTTCGGCCGAAGGCGCCCGGGAGCGACGCCGCCGGCGCAACCGCAACGCGGACGGCCAGCGTGAGCGCGGCGACGAGCAACGGGATTCGGAACGCAAGAGCCGGCGCGGCCGGCGCTCCCGTTCCGGGTCCGCGGAAGCGGCGGAGGCAGGCGAGAACGCCGAGGCGGCGGATGCGCCGTCGACCCGGGGACGCCGCCGCCGTCGGGCTCAGGACGACGGCGTCGACGCAGAATCGGCGCCTCCCGCGTCGGCGGAGGGCGAAGGCGGCGAAGCGGCCGGACGACGCCGGCGGCGGGGCCGGCGCAGCGGACGGCGTCGGAACGAGGACGCTGCCGTCGCGGACGAGCAGGCGGTTTCCGCCTCCGACGGCGACGGCGCTCCCGAGGGCGAGCCCTCGCCGGAGGCGGAGGTCGAGAGCGGCGACGCGTCCCGGCGCAGGCGCAGGGGGCGCCGGGGCGGGCGCGGGCGCGCACAGCGCCGGGCCGACCCAGTCGACGCCCCGGCGGAGGCGGGTTCGGAGAACGGGGACGGCGGCGGCGAATCGCTCGCGCGGAACGAAGTGCCCGTGGAGGCGCTTCCGGCAGCGGACAGAATTGCCCCGCCGGAGGCACGTGATCCGCAAGAGAGCGCCGTGTAGACTCCCGTCCGGACAAGTGGTTCCGACGTGACGATGGCGGAGGTCGAGATGCCGATGCGCCGAATTTCGCTCGTACTGGCCGCAGCGGTCTCTCTGCTCGCGGCCTCGCCCTCCGACGCCCTGATCCGCGACGCGGAGATGGAGTCGGTCCTGCGCGACATTTCGCGACCGATCCTCAGGGCGGCGGGATACGCCCCGGAAGACATCCGACTCTCGGTCTGGAACCATCCTTCGGTCAACGCCTTCGCGACCGGAGACAATCGCATCGTCTTGTTCAGCGGTTTGCTCGACGTGGCAGAGACCTATCCCGAGGTCGCGGCGGTCATCGCGCACGAGACGGCGCATATCGCTCACGGGCATGTCTCGCGGCGGTCCGAGGAATTGGCCGATACCCAGGCGGCGGCGACGGTGTTCTCGATGATCGCCGTCTTGACGGCGAGCGCGGCGTCGGCGGATCCGGGGGCCGCGATCGGGGGTCTGGCGGCCGCGCAGCGCGTCGCCGAACGCACGTTTCTGGTCTACACCCGCGCGCAGGAGGCGGCCGCGGACAACCAGGCGGCGCAGTATCTCTTGCGTTCCGGTCTCGACGAAGAGGCGCTGGTGACCTTCCTGAAGGTTCTGCAGGACGATCAGGAAACCTGGGGCGAGGTGGATCCCTATGCGCTGACCCATCCTCCGGCGGACGAGCGGATCGACTTTCTCGAGCGGAACTTCGGCGGACAGGCCGGCGAACCGGTCGCGACGGATCCGTCGCTCGCCTATCGCTACGCCCGCGTCAAGGCGAAGCTGGAAGGGTTTCTCGACGAGCCGGAGGACGTTCTCGAACGCATTCCCGAAGGCGACCGGTCGGAGCTCGCGACCTTGCGGCGGACCATCGCGCTCCACCGGAGCGGCGGCGGAACGCCGGCGCTCGAAGAGATGGACCGGCTGCTCGCGATGGTGCCGGGCGACCCCTACTACCTGGAACTGAAGGGCCAGATCCTGTTCGAGAACGGTCGCGCGGCGGAGTCGGTAGACCTCTATCGCGCCGCCATGGAAGCCGCGCCGGAGGAGGGCCTGATCTCGGTCGGGCTGGGACAGGCTCTGCTCGCGCTGCAGAACGCAGAGGCGGACGGCGAAGCGCGCAGGGTGCTGGAGGAAGCGGTGCGCCGCGACGACCTCGACGCGCGGGCGCGGTATTTTCTCGCCCAGGCGCTGGGCCGGGCCGGCGACCGTCCCCGGGCCAACCTGATGATCGCGGAGGAGCGGCTGATTCGGGGCGACCTGAACGGTGCGGTCGGCTTTGCGCGGCGCTCGGCCGAGGAGGCGAGCGTCGGGTCGCCGACCTGGTTCCGCGCCAACGACATTCTGACGGCGCTGGGCGCGGCGACGGAAGGACAGGAGGGTACGCGATGAGCCTGAACGGGTTTGCCCGCATGAGCCGCAAAGCGCTTCTGGCGGGAACGATCGCCGCGCTCGCGGCTCCGGTCGCTGCGCACCAGACGCCGGAGGAACTGGACGAGGCGGTACGCGCGTTCATCCTGAACAACCCGGAAGTCATCCTCGAATCGGTACAGCTGTACCAGCAGGAACTCGAGGCGCGCGAACAGGCTGCGCTGGCGGAACGGCGCCTCGCCTATCTCGAGGAGAATCGGGAGCTGGTGTACGACGACGGCTATTCCGTCGTTCTCGGCAACCCGGAAGGCGACGTGACGCTGGTCGAGTTCTTCGACTATCGCTGCGGTTTCTGCCGCAGGGCGGCCGGGGAGGTGTTCGCGCTGCTGGAAGCCGATCCCGGCGTACGCCTGGTGTTGAAGGAATTTCCCATCCTCGGCGAGGAATCGGACCGCGCCGCGCGGGCGAGCGTGGCCGCTGCGGAGCAGGACCGGGGAAGCCGGTTTGTCGAGTTTCATCTGGCCTTGCTCGCCGAGACCGGGCCGATCACGGTGGAGCGCGTACTCGAACTGGCCGTCGATGCCGGCTTCGACCCGGCCCCCATTCGCGCCGCGATGGAATCCGGGGTTCCCGACTCCACGATCCGGACGAACCGTCTCATCGCCCAGCGGCTGGAGATCAACGGAACGCCGGCGTTCGTCATGGCGGACGAGGTGGTGCCCGGATACGTCGAACTGCCCGTCCTGACGGAATGGGTGCTCAAGGCGCGCGCCGGTTCGTGATCCGGCATCGGCGTCGCCCGCCTGCGCGAGAGGACGAACATGACGGCGGCCCCCGGCGCGATCTACGTCCTGAACGGACCCAACCTCAATTTGCTCGGAGAGCGGGAGCCGGAGATCTACGGCTTCGCGACGCTCGCCGATATCGAGGCGGCCTGCCGGTCCCGTGCCGCGCGCCGCGGTCTGGAAGTCGAGTTTCGCCAGACCAACCATGAAGGCGCGCTGGTGGACTGGGTGCAGGAGGCCGCACGCGTCGGCGCCGGGATCGCGATCAACGCGGCCGGGCTATCCTACGGGTCGGTTCCCCTGATCGATGCGGTGCGATTCGCGCCCTGTCCGACGGTCGAGGTCCATCTCTCGAACATTCATGCGCGGGAAGCGTTCCGCCGGACGTCGGACCTCTCGCCGTTCGTTCGGGGCGTGATTGCGGGATTCGGCGCCCATGGCTACGTCCTGGCGATCGACGCGCTGGCGCGTATCGTCGAGGAAAGTCAGGTCGACGCGGAGGCTGGGTAGACAGGCATGGACGAGAACGTCGAAGACAAGGCCGAGTCCGACATCCGGTATATCCGGGCGGTTGCGGAGCTGTTCACGGAAACGAAACTGGCCGAGCTGTCGGTTCGTCGCGACTTCGGCGGCAGCGCCGGCAAGCTCTCCCTGCGGCTCTCGCGCACGGCGCCGCCGTCGCCGACCCCGGCGCCCGCACCGCCGCCCCTCGATCCCGGCGCCGCGCGATCGCCGGCGCCGCGCGCCCCGTCGCCGTCGCCTGAGCCAGCTCCCGAGACCGGCGATACGGTCACCTCGCCGATGGTGGGGACTGCGTATCTGGGACCGGAACCCGGCGCAGAGCCGTTCGTCAAGCCCGGCGACCCGGTCGAGAAGGGCGCCACGCTTCTGATCGTGGAAGCGATGAAGACCATGAACTTCATCGATGCGCCCAGGGCCGCGACGGTGCGGCAGGTGCTGGTGGACGACGCGGAGCCGGTCGAGTACGGGACGCCGCTCGTGGTGCTCGACTGAACCGTGTTCCGGAAAGTCCTGATCGCGAACCGGGGCGAAATCGCGCTCCGCATCCACCGGGCGTGCCGGGAGATGGGCATCCAGACCGTCGCCATTCACTCCACGGCCGACGAGGACGCCATGCATGTGCGACTGGCCGACGAGAGCGTTTGCGTCGGTCCGCCGGACGCGCGGCGAAGCTATCTGAACGTTCCGTCCATTCTCGCCGCGTGCGACCTGACCGGAGCGGAGGCGATCCACCCTGGCTACGGGTTTCTTTCCGAGAACGCCGGCTTCGCCGAAATCGTCGAAGCGCACGGGCTCGCGTTCATCGGGCCGAAGCCTGAGCATATCCGGGCCATGGGCGACAAGGTCGCCGCGCGCGCCGTGGCGGCGGCCGGCGGGCTCGAATGCGTGCCGGGAACCGAGGGCGCGCTGGAAGACGTCGCCGAGGCGAGAGCCGAAGCCGAGCGCATCGGCTATCCGGTCCTGATCAAGGCCAGTGCGGGCGGCGGCGGACGGGGCATGAAGCTGGCGGCGGACGAGGGGGAGCTGGAGGCCAAGCTCCCGATCGCCCGTGCCGAGGCGGCTGCGGCGTTCGGCGATTCGGCGGTCTATCTGGAGAAGTTTCTCGCCCGGCCCCGTCATATCGAGGTGCAGGTTCTGGCCGACGGACACGGAAGGGTGCTGCATATCGGCGAGCGGGACTGTTCCCTGCAGCGGCGCCACCAGAAGGTGCTGGAGGAGTGTTCGTCTCCGGTCATCGGCCGGTCGGCGCGGGAGCGGATCGGCGCCGCCTCCGCGGCCGCCGTGAAGCGCATCGGCTACCTCGGCGCCGGCACGATCGAGTTCCTGTTCGAGGACGACCGGTTCTACTTCATCGAGATGAACACCCGCGTGCAGGTCGAGCATCCGATCACCGAGGAGGTCTACGACGTCGACATCGTGCGCGAGCAGATCCGAATCGCGGCCGGAGAGAAGCTGCGGATCCGTCAGGAGGATCTGGAGCCCCGCGGGCACGCGATCGAATGCCGGATCAACGCGGAGGACCCGGACACCTTCGCGCCGTCGCCCGGCCGAATCGATCAGTATCATGCGCCGGGCGGGTCCGGGGTCCGAGTCGATTCGGCCGTGTTCCAGGGCTATACCGTGCCGCCGTTCTACGACAGCCTGATCGGAAAGCTGATCGTGCGGGGGCAGAACCGCGAAGAGTGCCTGTCCCGGCTCGAACGCGCGTTGGAAGAGATCGTCATCTCCGGAGTCAAGACCACCGTCCCGCTGTTTCGGGACCTCGTCCGGTGGCGGCCCTTTCTCGACGGCGACTACGACAACCGGTCGCTGGAGACCTGGCTCGACGCGCGGCTCGGCGCAGCATGACCCAGGAGGGGCAGGAGGCCGTGTCCGAGTCCGCCGACGACTCCGGGTGGAAGGGGATCCTGATCCCGGGACTTCCGCCTCCGCCGTTCTCGCCGATCGGTCGGGACGGCATGCCGACGGACGTGGTCGACATCCCGTACTACTTTCTCGGGGGCGGTTTCCCGATGGGCGAACCGGACGATCCGTACGGCCGGGTCGACTGGCACATTCCGGGGATTCGGGCGCTGTTTCCGGGATGCCGGATGCGTCTCTCGCGTTCGCTGCGCCGCACGGTGCGGCGCGAGCGCTACCGGGTCACGTTCGACGAGGCGTTCGAGGAAACCGTCGCCGGATGCGCGGACCGGGAGGAGACCTGGATTACCGCTCCGTTGATTCGCGCCTACAGCGAGCTGCACGCGATGGGCCTGGCGCACTCCGCGGAGGCGTGGCTGGACGGAGAGCTGGTCGGCGGGGTGTTCGGGATCTCGTTCGGGCGCGTGTTCGTCGGAGAGAGCATGTTCCATCGGGCCCGGGACGCGTCGAAGGTCGCGCTGGCGCATCTCTCGGCGCGGCTCGTGCGCAGCGGGTTCGCCATTCACGACGCCCAGATCCTGACGCCGCACGTGATCTCGCTCGGCGCCGCCTGGATGCCGCAGTCGCTGTTCGTGCCGTATTTGACGCGAGAGGCGGAGAAACCGGCGACCTTCGACCCGTTTCCTTCGATGACGGTTCAGGAAGTCCTGCAATGGAGCGCCCAGACGTCGTAGCGGGCGTGATCCATGGCCGAGAGTCCGGGCGAGGACGCGAACATCCAGCCGCTGAACGCGACGCGACCCTCGTCGGCGAGGGGATCGACGATCTGCAGGAACACGGCCGCCTCGGGCGGCTGGCCGGGCTCCCGGCCGTAGCAGGCCTTAACCCGGACTTGCAGTCGGCCGAATCGCTCCTCGCCGCCGACCGGCACTTCGAACGACCGGGATTCTCCGGTCACCTTGTCCAGTCCGCCGAGCTCCGCGACCGTCGCGCCGAGGAGCGGCATGCCGACCGGGAGCTCCGCGTCGAGCGGCAGGGCGACCACGGGCGGACCCAGCGCCGCGGCGTCCTCTTCCGGCGGCCCGAGCGGGGTCGCCTCGATCTGCTGGCCGGCGGCCGGGAGGGCAATTCCGGCGAGCGCGAGAAGGGTCAATCCACCGCAAAGGCGAGATAGCGCAGCCGTGCGTAGTCGACGGTCCATTGCCCATTCTCTCCCTGGAGAACCGGCGCGAGCCGCCGGGTGACGGCCTTCGCGAATGCGTCCCGCCGGTCCTCCGGCAGCGTCGCGAGCACCGGAGCGGCGAGGGTGTGCAGCCAGGCCTCCATTCCGTTCACGGGGGTCGGCCGGGCAAACCGCTCCAGCAGCCGGATTTCGAACCCGGCCGCGGCCAGCCGCGCCGCGTGCAGGTGCGTCGCCGGAAAATACCAGACGTTCGACAGGTCGGTCGCGATGCCGTGCGTCTCGTCGAGTTCCAGAACCAGCGCCCGGCGGACCGCCTCGACGTTGCCCGCGCCGCCCTGTTCCACCGCCACGCGGCCGCCGGGGCGCAAGGCTCGGCGAATGCAGGCCAGTACCTGTTCGGCTTCGGGAACCCAGTGAAGCGCGGCATTGGAGAACACGGCGTCGAATTCCGCCTCGAAGGGGAGCGCCTCGGCCCGGGCGACATGCGCGTCCACGCCGCGACGCCTGGCCTCGTCGACCATGGAGGGGGAGGCGTCGACGCCCACCACCGTCGCCCCCGACGCCTCCAGCCGCTTCGTCAGCGCGCCGTCGCCGCAACCCAGATCCAGAATGCGTTCGCCGGGCCGGGGATCGAGGAGCTCGACGACTCCGGCGCCGTAGTCGCTCACGAACCGGGCGTTCAGGGCGTAGTCGGCGGGCTTCCAGGCGTCCCCGGCGGCGGCTTCGGTCATTCCGATCCCGCGTTCACCAGGAACCGGCCCACGAGGTCCAGGAGGCTCACCGAACCGCGGGTGAAGGCGAAGCTGTCGCCGGCGGCGAGCATGGCGTCCTCGGCGCCGGGCACGATGTCGACGTAGCTCCCGCCGAGCAGGCCGTCGGAGCGAATCTCGGCCGAGGAGTCCTCCGGGATCTCGAGTTCGGAATGGATTTCGAGGCGGGCCTCGGCGAGATAGGTGCCTGGATCCACCGCGACGGAGCGGACCGATCCGATGCGGACTCCGGCGAGGCGAACCTCGCTGCCGCGCGCGATCCCGTCGGCGCGCGGGAAGGTCGCTGCGAGTTCGTAGCCGGACCCGCCGGCGCTCCCGGCGAAGGAAGCGATGTAGACCAGGAACGCCGCCGCGACGGCGAGAACGACGGCGCCTGCGACGGTTTCCGCGAGGTCCTTTCGCACGGCTCAGTCCTCCGGCGAATCCGGCGGCCGCCAGGCTTCGTAGTCTCCGGTCGCTTGCGGGCGCCTCGCCGGCCCGTGCAGGCTGCCGGGCGGCCGCCAGGCTTCCGCGCTTCCGGTCAGGTTCTTCACGTGCGGCCGCTCCCAGGACTGGGTCGGCAGCGGCGCGGCGGTCGGCGGCTCGCCGAAGGTGTGATGCAGCCAGCCGTGCCAGTCGGGCGGAACGCGCGACGCCTCCGACTCGCCGTTGTAGATCACCCAGCGCCGGTCGCCCTTGCGGCTGCGGTAGTAGCTGTTGCCGGCTTCGTCGGTTCCGACCCGCACGCCGTGCAGGGCGGTGTGCAGCCAGGTGCCGACCGTCTGCCCGTTCCACCAGGTGACGATCCGCAATACGAGTCGTTTCATCGAGGCCTCCGCTACGCCTGGATTCCGTCCGGTTCGCGCCGGGGGGATGTTGCCACGATTCGCGTCTCCAGGTCGAGGAGACCGCCGAGCGCGGCCAGTTCGCTCTCGACGGACTCGCCGGCCAGCGCCGCGTATTCTCCGGGGATTTCCAACTCCAGCCTATCGCCTGGAAGCCGCAGCGGACAGTGGGGCAGGACGCCGTTCGCCGCGCCCGAGAGATGGTCGGCGACCCGGATGGCTCGGCCGAGCCGTTCCGCCTGTTCGATGCGCGGATTCTCGATCAGGCCGAAGACGTCCAGCCGGGCTGCGGCGCGCCGTGCGCCCTTGTGGCGGAACAGCGAGGCGAGGGCGACGAACAGGCGCTCCGCGTGGCTCACGCCGGCCATGTCCAGACGCATCATGGACTCGAACGCGATCGCCGCGCGGTAGTCGGGGTGTTCGCGCCACTCCACGTCGGCGGCGAGGCAGGCGGCGCGCACCAGCCGCAGGTCCCGTCTGGCGGAGTCCCCGAACAGCGGACGGACCCACCGGAACAGCTCCTCGCCGTAGCCCGGAAACCGCGCGTGTCGGCGCTCGAACTCGGCGCAGGCGACGATCAGCGGATCCCGAAGCCGCTCCTCCTCCGAGAGATGTTCGAAGAAGATGCCTTCCCGAAGTCCGAAGGCGGACAGGACGACTTGCTGCGCCTGGGCGAACTTGATCAGCCGGTCGAGCACCAGCGCGCCGTAGGGGGTGACCCGGAGGCGGGAGTGGGAGGAATCGGAGAATCGCGCCAGGCCCTCGACCGTCTGCTTCGAAGCCCAGCGCGCCAGGTTGCGCGCGTCGCTCCGGGGAAGGGTGTACTGGTGCAGGACCTGCAGCGGATAGCGGGTCCGGTTCATGTGGATTCGCGCCAGCGCGCGCCAGGATCCGCCGACCAGATAGAGCCGTCGATGGCCCTGCGCGACGATCTCGCAGGCGGACAGCTTCTCGTCTACGGACGCGCGCAGCCTGCGCAGGTCGCCGACCTCCGGGGAGAGGCGCAGCGGCCCGACGGGCAGCGACGCGCAGGCTCCGGGTCGGCCTTTCGAGACGACGGCCGCTTCCAGCGACGCGCCGCCGAGGTCGACGACCAGGCCCTTCGCGTTCGGCACCCCGAGCAGGACGCCGCATGCCGAATACCGCGCCTCCTCCTCGCCGGTGGTGATACGAACCCGAAGGCCGGTCTCCGCCTCGACCTCCCGGACGAAGGCTTCGCCGTCCGAGGCTTCCCGCACCGCGGCCGTCGCGACGGCGACGGTTCGGCAGACCCCGAACAGGTCGCACAGGGCGCGGAAGCGGCGCAGCACCTGGAGGGCGCGGCGGCGACCGGTTTCGCTCAACCGTCCCGTGGCGTCGAGGCTTTCGCCGAGTCCGCACAGGATTTTCTCGTTGAACAGGTAATTCGGCGCGCGGCCTTCCGCCTCGAACACCACCAGCCGGACGGAGTTGGAGCCGATGTCCACGACCCCGACGCGGGTGCGCTCGCCTTGTGCGCAGCTCGAATCTGACGGCGGCCAGAGGGCGCCCGGCGGATCGACGGCGTTCACGGCGGACTCAATTGCCGAGGGTCAGCCGGGGCGCGTCGTCGGCGCCGCCCCTGCCGCGGCCCGACAGCGACGGGTAGCGCATGAAGAACTCGTGGCAGTTGAAGAGGTCGTCCCGGCCCGCGGCTTCGGGAAGGCCGGCGTAGCGATAGTAGCGCCCGTCCGACTGCAGGAGCCAGCTCTGCGCCTCGTCGCGAAGGTTGGCCGCCATGACCTGGTCGAGGATCTGCGCCCGGACCGTGGGGTTGCGAATGGAGACCAGCGTCTCGATGCGGCGGTCGAGGTTGCGGGGCATCCAGTCGGCCGAGGAGACGAACACCTTCGCGTCCGGGTTCGGCAGGCCCTCGCCGTTGCCGAAACAGACGATGCGGCTGTGTTCGAGAAACCGTCCGACCACGGATTTGACCCGAACGTTCTCGGAGAGGCCCCGGATCCCCGGGCGAAGGCCGCAGATTCCGCGCACGACGAGGTCGATCCGGACCCCGGCGCCGCTGGCCCGGTAGAGCGCGTCGATCACTTCCGGGTGAATGAGGGAGTTGAGCTTGGCCCAGACGGCCGCCGGCCGCCCGGCTTCGGCATGGTCGATCTCCTCGTCGATGCATTCGAGCAGGGTTCGCTTTAGGTTGAACGGGGCCACGGCCGCGTGTTCGAGATCGTTCGGGGTCGCGTAGCCGGTGATGTAGTTGAAGATCCGCGTCGCGTCGCGCCCGAGATGCGGGTCGCAGGTGAACAGCGAGAGGTCGGTGTAGATGCGCGCCGTGATGGGGTGGTAGTTGCCGGTGCCGAAATGCGTGTAGTGGACCAGCTCGTCGCCCTCGCGCCGGACCACCAGCGAGAGCTTGCCGTGCGTCTTGAGTCCGAGGAAGCCGTAGACGACCTGCACGCCGGCGCGTTCCAGCTGCCGGGCGAGGCCGATGTTCGCCGCTTCGTCGAATCGCGCCTTCAGCTCGACGATGGCGGTGACCGACTTTCCCGACTCGGCCGCTTCGCAGAGCGCCGCGACGACGGGGCTGCCCCGCGAGGTCCGGTACAGGGTCTGCTTGATGGCCAGCACGTCAGGATCCCGCGCCGCCTGGCGCAGGAAGTTGACCACGATCTCGAAGGACTCGTACGGGTGGTGGAGGAGCATGTCCTTCTGGCGGATGGCCTGGAAGATGTCGCCGTTGTGGTCGCGCACCCGCTCCGGCATCCGGGACACGTAGGGCTGCCAGATCAGGTCCGGCCGGTCGGCGGCGATCAGGCCCGACAGGTCGGTCATGCCGATCATGCCTTCGAGTTCGACGACGTCGTGGCGGGCGACGTTCAGTTGCCGGACGATGTGCGCCTTCAGGTCTTCCGGTGCGCCGGCCTCGATGCCGAGCCGGATGACGTCGCCCCGCCGCCGCCGCTTGAGCGCGGTCTCGAATTCCCGCACCAGGTCCTCGGCTTCCTCCTCCACCTCGATGTCGGAGTCGCGGAGGACCCGGAACAACACCGTGCTGGTCGCTTCGTAGCCCGGAAACAGCCGGTCGACCGTGTGACGGATCACGCTTTCGACGGGAATGAAGCTCAGGCGCGCCTCCCGGCCGGCCGCCGCGGGCAGGCGCACGAACCGGTCGACCGCCGGCGGGATGGGCAAGAGCGCGTTGAACGCTCCCTCGCGCGCGGCCGCGCCGTCGACCGGGGAGAGCCGGAGCGCGAGAACCAGGCCCTTGTTGGGGATGAACGGGAAGGGATGCGCCGGGTCGATCGCCAGCGGGGTGAGCAGGGGGAGGACCTGGTCGACGACGTACCGGTCGAGCCAGCGCAGGCGCTCCTCGTCCAGCGAGTCCGCCTCGAGCACCTCGACGCCCGCGGCATGGAGCTCCTTGCGCAGATTGACCCACACCTGCTGCTGCCGTTTCTCGAGCCGTCGGATCGTGCCGGCGATTTCGCGCAATTGCTGCGCCGGCGTCCGTCCGTCCATGCTCGGCGCCTCGTGGCCGCCGCGCAGGAGCCCGAGAAGGCCCGCGACCCGAACGCCGTAGAACTCGTCCAGGTTCTCGCCGGAGATGGACAGGAACCGCACGCGCTCCAGAAGCGGATGGGCGGGGTTCTCCGCCTCGTCTAGCACGCGGACGTCGAAGTCGAGCCACGAGAGTTCCCGGTTGAAGAAGCGGTCCGGCGATTCCGGGTCGAAGTCGAGCGCGACGCCCGGTCCCGGAACGGAATTGAGAAAGTCGGCGGCGAACGCGCCGGTCGGCGCGGGATCCGGTCCGAAATCGTCTGGCTGTCGCATGGGCTTTCCTTCCGCGCCCATTGTACCGCCGGATCCGCCGCGCGGCGGCGTCGGCGTCATCGTCCCGCCCGCGGCTCCGTCGCATCCAGTCCCCAGGCGGTCCAGCCGGGCACGCGGCGGCGCGCGAACAACTCGATCCGGGCATGATCGGGAAACATCGCTTCGATTCGCCGCCGGACTTCTTCCGGCTTGGCGGAGTGGCTCTCGCGTCGGGCGACGACGAGCTGGCGGACGTTGCGGGCGCCGCGCGGAAGCGGAATGCGGCCGCGCTTCATCACCAGGCAGAGTTCGCACTGGCTCATCGTGTAGTAGCCCGGGTTGACCCGCCGCTTGTCCCATACGAACGCCACGGTGGCCCAGGCGAACCCCCATGCCTTGCCGAGGTCGATCGCCTGGTCGAGATGGGGGCTCGTCGCCCAGAGAAAGAGCAGGCTGTCCTCGGCCGCGACGTCCCGGACCGGCAACTGCCGGAGGTCGCGGAGCGGGACGGTCGGATAGTGGCGGAGCGCCCCGCCGGTGTCGCGGCTGCCGGCGCCCCCGTGCTGCAGCTGGCCCTTGTAGTCCCAGGGCGGATCGGCGTAGAGAATCGCGAACCGCTTCGGGGGAAGCGGCGCAAAACGCGAGCCTCCGTTTGCGGACCTTGCGGACCTGTCCGGCGCGGGCATGGCGGGTCAGCCGACCGCCGGCCGGCCTGGCCGGGCCGGGCCGGAGGGGAAGAGGAGGGGCGCGAGCAGGGCGCCGGCCGCGTAGCCGCCGGCATGGGAAGCCCAGGCGATCGAGATTGCGGTCCCTTGCGCGTCCGTGTAGAGCGCTCCGCCGAGCCAGATCAGGGCGTTGATCAGCATCCAGGACGCGGCCTGCCGGAGGAGATATCGCGCGCGGGGGGCGGGCGGCATTCGCTGCGAGAGGGCGAGCAGCCACGCGCGCCCGGCCGCGACCCCGAATACCGCGCCCGAGGCGCCGACCGCGACGCCCCAGTCGTTCCAGTACCAGGCGGCGTGCAGGAGCCCCGCTCCCACGGTCGTGGCGAGGAAGAACAGGAGAAAGCGGCGCGCCCCGAGCCAGGCGGCGAAGGGCAGGCCGAGGCCGGCGAGCGCCAGGCAATTGAAGACCAGGTGAATCCAGCCTCCGTGCAGGAAGGCGTAGGTGGCCAGGGTGGCGGCGGCTCCGGCGCTCCCGAGCGGCGAAGGGTCGGCGAGCTCGGCCTGCAGGCGAAGGGGGATCAACCCGAATTGCGCGACCAGCTGCCGCTCGAGTCCGGGCCAGAGCGAAGCGCCCGCATGTACCAGGACGAAGGCCGCGATCAGCGCGACCAGCGCGCGGCCGCCCGGGGTTTGCGCGAACCGGCGGCTCGGGTTCATGGGTCCGCTTCTCCCCCTGCAAGTCCGGCCCTCGCTTCCCGAGCGCAACGGGCGCCCGACGCCGGCCAAACGCGATTCGGCCTCACTCTTTCCGCCTCTCGCGCTGAATGCGTCGCCATCGCGCCACGTTCCGGTTGTGCTCCTCCAGCGTCCTGGCGAACGCGTGCCCGCCGGTGCCGTCCGCGACAAAATACAGGAAGTCGGTTTCCTCTGGCTGCAGGGCCGCCTCGATCGAGGCCGGGCCGGGGTTGCAGATCGGCCCCGGCGGCAGTCCCCGGACTACGTAGGTGTTGTACGGAGAGTCGTGGGTCAGGTCGCTGCGGAGGAGGGGTCGGCCGAGGGAGCCTGTACCGCCGGTGATCCCGTAGATGACGGTGGGATCCGACTGCAGCCGCATCCCGCGCCGCAGCCGGTTGACGAACACGGACGCGACACGGCTGCGCTCGGACGCGAGTCCGGTTTCCTTTTCGATGACGGACGCGAGGATCAGCGCCTCTTCCGGCGAGCGCAGCGGAAGGCCCTCCGGGCGATCGAACCAGAATTCGTAGAGCGTACGTCGCTGGGCGGCGCGCATGCGCTCGAGGAGCAGTATGCGGCGGTCGCCGCGGGAGTAGAAATAGGTCTCCGGAGCGAGAGAGCCTTCCGGCGGCGGCTCGGGCGGGGCGCCCGAAAGAAGCGGGTTGGCGGCCAATTCGGCGACGACCTCCCACACGGTGCCGCCCTCCGCGACGGTGAATCGCCGCTGCAAGACGGCCCCGGAGCGAATCTGGAGGAGGACGTCGCGCATGGCGGCGCCGGCGGCGATGCGGTATTCGCCGGCCCGGAGCGACCGGGAGTCGCCGCGAAGCCAGGTCGCGAGCGCGAAGAGTTCCGCGTTGGAGACGGCTCCGGCCGACGCCAGGATCCGAGCCGTCTCGGCCAGGCCGGCGCCGCGCGGAACGAGCACGACGGCATCCTCCGTAAGGGGACCGGGGGCGACGAAGGCGCGCTGCAGCAGGACGGCGCCGACGAGCGTCGCGGCCACGAGGAGCGCGGCCAGAGCGGTCAGGGTGCGCCCGACGCGCATCGGTCAGGTTCAGTCGGGCGGCGCCGTCAGCACCAGGCTTGCGTTGGTCCCGCCGAATCCGAAGGAGTTGGACAGCGCGGCGCGGACCGGGCGGCGCTGCGCCTCGAACGGGACCAGATCGATTCCCCAGTCTTCCTCGGGGTCTTCGAGATTGAGGGTCGGGGGCACGACGCCGTCGCGCAGGGCGAGAACGGCGAACACGGCCTCGACCGCCCCGGCCGCGCCGAGCAGGTGGCCGACGGAGGACTTGGTGGAGGAGACGGCCAGATGGCTGACGGCGCCGCCGAAGGCGGCCTTCATGGCGGCGATCTCGATCTCGTCGCCGGCCGGCGTCGAGGTGCCGTGGGCGTTCACGTAATCGATCGCCGCGGGCGCGATCCCGGCGCTGGCGAGGGCGGCTTCCATGGAGCGCCGCGCGCCGTCTCCGTCCGGCGAGGGCGCGGTCACGTGGTGCGCGTCGCCGGACATTCCGTAGCCGCGGATTTCGGCCAGGACCGGGGCGCCGCGGGCGCGGGCGCGTTCGAGTTCCTCGACGATCACGATGCCGGCGCCCTCGCCCATGACGAATCCGTCGCGGCGCCGGTCCCAGGGGCGCGACGCGCGCGTCGGCTCGTCGTTGAAGCCGGTGGACAGCGCCCTGCAGGCCGCGAAGCCGGCGATGCCGATGCGGCAGATCGCAGCCTCGGCGCCGCCGGCGACCATGGCGTCGGCCGCGCCGCGCCGGACGATCTCGGCCGCGTCGCCGATGGCGTGCGCGCCCGAGGAGCAGGCGGTGACGACGCCGTGATTCGGGCCCCGGAACCCGTGCCGCATGGCGATGTTCCCGGAGGCCAGGTTGATCAGGCTCGCCGGGATGAAGAATGGGCTTACGCTGCGCGGCCCGCGGGCCGAGAGCGTCAGGATGTTCTCCTCGATGCGCGGCAGCCCGCCGATGCCGGAGCCGACCAGCACGCCGATTCTCGTACGTTCGTCAGGGTCTTCGGTCGCGAGACCGGCGTGGGCGACCGCCTCGTCGGCCGCCGCCAGAGCATAGAGGATGAAGGTGTCGATGCGCCGTTGACCCCGAGGCGGCAGCACGCGCGCCGGATCGAACCGGTCGTCGTCCGCATCGCCGTACGGCACCTCGCACGCCACCCGGCACGCGAGGTCGGACGCGTCGAAACGTTCGATGACGCCGGCGCCCGATTCGCCCCGCAGCAAGCGGCGCCACGACGCCTCGACGCCGGCGGCGAGCGGCGTCACCAGTCCGAGGCCGGTGATGACGGCGCGCCGTTCGGTCATGGGAGGCTGGGGCTCGAACTCGCCCGCGGCGCCTGCGACGAGGCGCCGCCGGCGCCCTGGACGTCAGGATGCCTGGGCAAGAGCCTTGTCGATGAAGGCTACGGCGTCGGCGACGGTGCGAATGTTGTTGGATTCGTCGTCAGAGATCTCGATGCCGAACTCTTCCTCGAAGGCCATGACCAATTCGACGGTGTCGAGGGAGTCCGCCTCCAGGTCGTCCATGAAGCTCGATTCGGGCGATACGCTCTCCTCGTCCTTGTCGAGATGCTCGACGACGATCTTGACCACGCGCTCCAGGGTGTCGCTCATTGCAGTTCCTCGTTCTGCGCCGCCGGGTAGCGGCAGGGAAGACGCCTCGGGGAAGCGGTCTTCCGTCACGGTTTGGGGTTTTGTCACGCGGGCATCCCGACCCGTCGCCTCGGCTGGTCGCCTCGCCGCGTTGTAGCACAGGCTCGACGGGACTGCCACAGGGCCTGCGGATGCGATTCGCCCGACGAGGCGGACGCGCGGGATTACGGCATCGCCATGCCGCCGTTGACGTGGAGGGTCTGTCCGGTGACGTAGCCGGCTTCTTCCGAGGCTAGAAACGCCACCGCGGCGGCCACGTCGCCGGGCGCGCCGATCCGGCCCGCCGGAATGCGCGCCAGCATGGCGCTGCGCTGCGGCTCGGTCAGCGAGGCCGTCATCGCCGTTTCGATCATGCCGGGCGCCACCGCGTTGACGGTAATCCCCCGGCCGGCGACCTCCTGGGCGAGCGAGCGGGTCATGCCCGCGATTCCGGCCTTCGACGCCGCGTAATTGGCCTGTCCCGGATTGCCGGTATGCCCGACCACGGAGGTGATCGAGACGATACGGCCCCAGCGCTGGCGCATCATGATCCGAAGCGCGCTCCGGGAGAGGCGAAAGCCGGCGCCGAGATTGATCTCCAGCACCCGGTCCCAGTCGTCGTCCGACATGCGCAGCATCAGGCCGTCACGGGTCAGCCCGGCGTTGTTCACCAGGACGTCCAGGCCGCCGAGCGCGTCCTTCGCGCGCTCGGGCAGCGCGCGGGTCGCTTCCCGGTCCGACAGATCGCAGGGCAGGGCCACGCAGTCCATTTCGTCGGCGAGCGACTGGAGCACCTCCACCCGGGTGCCGGACAACGCGACGGCCGCGCCCTGCGCGCGCAGCGCGGCCGCGACGGCGCGGCCGATACCGCCCGAGGCGCCGGTGACCAGCGTCCGGCGACCGTTCAGGTCGAACATGAAACCCTCCTTGCGGTTCGTCGGGCGGCGCTCGCTCGCTTCAGCCGGCGATCGTTTCGGCGGCGGCGGCGACGGATTCCGCCCGGTCTGCGTTCAGGTGCGCAGCCTCCCTCGCCATGCGGCGGTCGAGGCCGGTGAGAACCGCTCCGGCGCCGCATTCGACGAAGCCCCGGATTCCGGCGCCGACGATCCACTGGACCGATTCCCGCCAGCGCACCATGCCGGTGATCTGGGCGAGGAGAAGCGACGCGATCTCGCCCGCGTCGGACACCGGCCGCGCGGTCACGTTGGAGACGACCGCCGGCGTGGGATCGGAGAATCCGGCCTTTTCGAGGGGCGCTTCCATCGCCCGGGCCGCGGGCGCCATCAGCCGGCAGTGAAACGGGGCCGATACGTCGAGCATCACCGCGCGCCGAGCGCCGGCTTCCCGGCATGCCTCGACGCCGCGCCGGACGGCCTCCGCGTGGCCCGAGAGCGTCGCCTGACCGGGCGCGTTGTCGTTCGCGACCTCGCAGACCTCGTCCGCCGAATCGGGAAGCGCGTTTCGAATCGCTTCCAGATCCAGGCCGAGCACCGCCGCCATGGCGCCTTCGCCGGGAGGCGATGCGGCCTGCATGGCCCGACCGCGCGCTTCCAGGAGGCGTGCGCAGTCGCCGATGCCGATGGAGCCGGCGGCCGCCAGGGCCGAATACTCGCCGAGCGAATGCCCGGCGACGCAGGCCGCACGGACGGAGAAGGGCTCTCCGAGCTCGGCTTCGAGCGCCCGGAGCGCGGCGAGCGAGGTGGCCATGATCGCCGGCTGCGCGTTCTGCGTGAGCGCCAGTTCGTCGGCCGGTCCTTCGAGCGCCAGCCGGGAGAGCGGGCGGTCGAGCGCGTCGTCGACCTCTTCCCATACGGCGCGGGATTCGGGATAGGCGTCGACCAGGGTGCGGCCCATGCCCGGGCGTTGCGATCCCTGCCCCGGAAATACGAACGCCCAGCGCATGAGTCCCTCCCGGCCACGACCACATCCTGCGCGCCCGGCCGGTGGGCTGGGGCGAGCGCCGGGCCATTCTAGCCCGGAGCGGGGACGGTGTCCGCCGGGCGGCGGCCGGCGCCTGCGGTCGCTCCGGCCCGCCCGGGATCGCAGCTTCGCGATTCGCTTCGTCCGACGTCGCCGCTCGCCGCGATCGGCACGGCGCATTCCGGCTGCGACCGGGACCGCTCGGCGTCGCGGGCCGAGGGAGCCGTTCGGGCATGGGTGTCGAGGGCCGGCCCGGGCCGGGTCCCGCAACCCTTGCGCAATTCTGCGGCCCGCGGTCGGTGCAGGATACCGGAGGGCATGCGGGCCGGCGGTTGCGAGGCCGTCCGCGCGAGGGTCGCCTTGCGGAATTCCTTCCGGCGGGCCTGCGCGAGACGATTCGCCCGTCGGACGCTCGTGCCGTTGGTGTCGAATATCCGGACCGCCGACGGGGAGGCGGGCCGTGGCGACGCGCAATCCGGTTCGCCCCTGCGCGATCGTTCGCGAGGACGGCCTGCGACCGCTCGGGTTGACGGCGGCGGAGGGAACCGGACGGACTGGCGCCTGCCGCGGGACCCGCACCCGTCCGGCGAACGGGACGGCGGCCCTGTCCAGCGATACGGCCCGGCGGCTGTCGACGGCATTCGGCTCGACGCCCGAGACATGGCTGGGCACGGAAGCGGCCCGCAATCCGGCGCGGAGCCGTCGTCCTGAGGGAGCCGTCGATACCGACCGAAATTCGGCGACGCAGGGATCCGCCGTAGATCCTCATGCGTTCGAGCGCGGTCGCAGCGCGGAACCTGTTCGCGGGACTGGGCTGGGCATGGCGAGCGTGCGCCGAGCCGAAGCGAGGATCCTCCTCACGCGCCGATTCGCTCGATGATCCGGATGCGGGATTCCGCCGTGGCTCCGGCGGGATGGAGTGGGGGCGACACCTTCCGTCTCGGGAACCGGCGCCTGTCTCGTCCGAGTGCGGATCCGTCTCGACCGGGACGAGTTCGGCGTCGGCAACGGTCGGCGGCGTCCGGGAGACGCGGGAAGCCTGCTGCATCGAAGGGTGGTGCCGCGTGGCCGGTCCTCTTCCGTCCCGGTCGGGAAGCGAAGTGAATTGCGTCGGCGGCGCTCTGTTCCTCGTCGATCGGCGGACTCCGGCTCATTATGCGCGGGCGGTCGGCGCTTCCCGTCAGCGGACGGTAGGACAGAGACGGCGCTTGCGCCGTAGCGGTCGCTCGGTCGCGTCGCAGAACGGAAGATCGTGATCGCATTTCATGACAATGCGGTTCTCGCCGAGGATTCCGTCTACCCCTGCAGGCCGGACCGCCGGGACGCTACCGCAGCGTCCGGGACATGGAGCGACATGGATTGCCGGGGGTCAGGCGCCGTGCCGCGTCAACGGCCGCCGACCGGTTCGCGCGGTCAGGCCGGACCGTTCTCCCGGAGGATCCTCTCCAGCGAGTGCCCGTCTGCGAAGGCGTTCGACCACTGGTCGCGCTGTTCGTCCGAGGCAGATCGAACGAGCACCCGCACCCGCTCCGGAATGTCGCCAAAACGGCGTTCCAGCATTTCCAGGAGCAATTCAGCTTTGCCCTCGGCCTTGCCCTTAGCGATACCAATGGCCTCGCCCTTGGCGATACCGATTGCTTCCGCCTCCTGTCTGTGCGGGGCTACGAGTTCCGCTTCCGCCGTTCCCAGCATTTCGTTCCCCCTGTTCGGCCATGCGCCGTCGACCGCGTCCCGAAGCTGCGGTAACGCGGGGCGGCCGAAATCACAGGAGTAGCGCTTCCACACCGTCGACGACTGCCGCACGCCGCGGACTTACGCGGCGCCGTTCTCCCGGAGGATCCTCTCCAGCGAGTGCCCGTCTGCGAAGGCGTTCGACCACTGGTCGCGCTGTTCGTCCGAGGCAGATCGAACGAGCTCCCGCACCCGCTCCGGAATGTCGCCAAAACGCCGTTCCAGCACTTCCAGGAGCAATTCAGCTTTGCCCTCGGCCTTGCCCTCGGCCTTGCCCTTAGCGATACCAATGGCCTCGCCCTTGGCGATACCGATTGCTTCCGCCTCCTGTCTGTGCGGGGCTACGAGTTCCGCTTCCGCCGTTCCCAGCATTTCGTTCCCCCTGTTCGGCCATGCGCCGTCGACCGCGTCCCGAAGCTGCGGTAACGCGGGGCGGCCGAAATCACAGGAGTAGCGCTTCCACACCGTCGACGACTGCCGCACGCCGCGGACTTACGCGGCGCCGTTCTCCCGGAGGATCCTCTCCAGCGAGTGCCCGTCTGCGAAGGCGTTCGACCACTGGTCGCGCTGTTCGTCCGAGGCAGATCGAACGAGCACCCGCACCCGCTCCGGAATGTCGCCAAAACGCCGTTCCAGCATTTCCAGGAGCAATTCAGCTTTGCCCTCGGCCTTGCCCTTAGCGATACCAATGGCCTTGCCCTTGGCGATACCGATTGCTTCCGCCTCCTGTCTGTGCGGGGCTACGAGTTCCGCTTCCGCCATTCCCAGCATTTCGTTCCCCCTGTTCGGCCATGCGCCGTCGACCGCGTTCCGAAGCTGCGGTAACGCGGGGCGGCCGAAATCACAGGAGTCGCGCTCCCACCCCGTCGACGACCGCCGCACGCCGCGGACTTACGCGGCGCCGTTCTCCCGGAGGATCCTCTTCAGCGAGTGCCCGTCGGCAAAGGCGTTCGACCACTGGTCGCGCTGTTCGTCCGAGGCAGAGCGAACGAGATCCCGCACCCGCTCCGGAATGTCGCCAAAACGCCGTTCCAGCATTTCCAGGAGCAATTCAGCTTTGCCCTCGGCCCTGCCCTCGGCCTTGCCCTCGGCCTTGCCCTCGGCCCTGCCCTCGGCCTTGCCCTTAGCGATACCAATGGCCTCGCCTTTGGCGATACCGATGGCTTCCGCCTCCTGTCTGTGCGGGGCTACGAGTTCCGCTTCCGCCATTCCCAGCATTTCGTTCCCCCTGTTCGGCCATGCGATACGGGTCGCTTCCCGAATCGCTCTCTGGCTGCACGGCAATTCTTGAATCATATACACCAGCAGCCGCACGGCAAGGTCGCTGGATTCGGGCATCGGCTTCAGGATCGTTTCCGCCACCTCCTCTACGTCGATCTTTTCCAAGGTGGCGCAGACCAGAGCCTGCCAAACGGCCCGCATGTCGCCCCGTTTGGCCCGCCTGTTCGGCTTCATGCGAGCCAGGTCCCGCAGGATATAGCGGGAATTGTTGTGCCAGAGTCGCGCGAACGAGTGCGCGTTGGCAAGGTCGGCGAAGCTCTTCTTCGCCGTCCAGGGCGCACGGCCTGTGTAAATGACGATTGGGACGACCACGGCCGGGACGCGGCGGCCGCCTTCGTCTAGCGACGCCTCCCGGTCGTGGATGCCGTCCGCATAGTCCTTCGTACGCCAGGCCATTTCGAGGTCGACGGTCGACTGGAACTCGGCCGCCAGGTGGATGTAGCGAGGCCCGTAGCCCGGCTTGACTTCGAGCCGCCAGACCCGGTCTGCGCGACGGCGCTGGAGTTCCTCGCTCAGCATCTGGGTATCCAGCGCGACCGGCGGCACGTCGGCGAGGGCCTGACGAAATTTCCTCGGCAGGAGGGAATGCAGCAGGTCGAGCACTCTCTCCGGATTGTCGGTCGCCGCAGTAATCAACGCGTCATGCGCCTGATGCACCCGCTTCGGCTTGAAGGGTCCGGCGTCCTCTTCCTTGCTCGCCTCGGAACCGCCAGCCGATTCGGCGCCCGCTTCCGGTTTCTCTGCCATCCCGCTTTCCCCTTCGAAACGCGCCCGGCAGCGATGCGTGCCAGGGTCGAGGAGGCATTCGTAGCGGCTACGATCGCAGGATGGCAAATGGCCGACTGTCAACCGGACCGTAACCCTCGGCCGCGCCTTCGAAAAGGGGTGTTGAGGATCTGCATCATGTCTATCGCGGCTATCCGCGGGTCGGCACTTCGGCGGTGCCGTACGCGCCGTGCGCCGAGCCGACCCGCACGGATTTCGCGGTCGATTCGCGTCAGGTCTCCGCGATTCGCACCGTTGCCGTACGATTCGCCCGGACCGGGAACGCGAAGGCCCGGTCCGGCCCGTTCGCGCCGCACTGCGCTCGATTCGCGCCGCGATTCGCGTGCCGGATCGGAGTTCTCGTTCCGGTCGGAACGGGCGGAGCGCACGCGCACCGGAAGTCGTCCCGCGAGGTTCGGGTCCGTCACGCAGACGGTCGATTTCGGGCTCCGGGCGCGGCTTGCGCCGCGGGCGGCTTGGCGGTAGTCTGCCGCGACTTTCGGAAGTCCGAAACCACCTTGGCGTCCGCGACGGCCGGGCAGGTCCCGTAACCGTGGCGGGCGGCTGCAGTCTGACAACGGGAGCAGCGCATGCCGCTCTATGAGAGCACCTTCCTGGCGCGACACAATCTCACCGGCCAGCAAGCGTCGGCGCTGACCGACCGGTTCGTCGAGGTTCTGAAAGAACACGGCGGCACGGTGGTCGAATCTGAATATTGGGGTCTTCGGAGCCTCGCCTACCGGATCCGGAACAACCGCAAGGCGCATTACTCGCATCTCCGCATCGACGCGCCGGCAGAGGCCGTGGCCGAGATGGAACGGCAGATGCGGCTCAACGAGGACGTGATCCGTTTGCTGACGGTCGGCGTCGACGAGCACGAGGAGGGGCCCAGCGCCGTCATGCTCGCCAAGTCGAGTCGCGATTCGCGTCGCCCCCGGCGGCGGGACGGAGACGGTCCCCCGCCGAGGGGCGAGCCGCGTGGAGAGCCCAGGGGAGAGCCGCGTCAGCCGAGGGTGGCGCGTGAGGCGCCGGCGGCGGAGAAGCAGGAGGGGAGCGCGTCATGAGCGGCTATCGCAGAACGTTCTCGCGGCGGCGAAAGTCCTGTCCGTTTTCGTCCAAGGACTCGCCGGCCATCGATTACAAGAACGTCCGCCTGCTGCAGCGGTTCGTCTCCGAACGCGGAAAGATCATGCCGAGCCGGATCACGGCGGTGTCGGCCGACAAGCAGCGGAAGCTGGCCAACGCGATCAAACGGGCCCGCCATCTGGCCCTGTTGCCCTATGCGACCAAGTAGTCGGGTTGCCGGCGCGTTCGCGGTCAGGACCGAATCTGCAGGAACTTGCGGGAGATAGGCGGATGGAGGTTGTGCTTCTGGAACGGATTCCGAGACTCGGTCAGATGGGCGACGTCGTCGACGTCCGGCCGGGCTTTGCGCGGAACTTTCTCCTTCCGCAGGGCAAGGCGCTTCGCGCCAACAAGGCCAATCTGGAGCGGTTCGAGCGCGAGCGGGCGGAAATCGAAGCCCGGGACCTGGCGCGGAAGGTCGAAGCCGAGGCGGTCAGCGAACGGCTCGCCGACGTCAGCGTGATCCTGATCCGGCAGGCGGCGGAGACCGGCAACCTGTACGGTTCGGTGACGTCCCGCGACATTGCCGCCGGGCTGCAGGCCGACGGCGTCCAGATCGAACGCAGCCAGCTGGCGCTGGAGCGGGCGATCAAGGTGCTCGGCGTGCATGCGGTACGGGTCGTGCTGCACCCGGAGGTCGAGTCGAGCATACGGGTGAACGTGGCCCGGTCGCCCGAAGAGGCGGAGTTGCAGGCGCAGGGCGTGTCCGTGGCGGAGATCGAGGCGCAGGCAGAGCTCGATTTCGACGACGAGGACGTCGCGGCGGACGAGACGCACGAGACGGACGGCGCGCAGCCGGAGGAGGCCGACGGGACGGAGGCGCCCGAAGGCGACGTCTGAACGGCACCGTCGGGAGCGGCGGGGTTACGCGGTCGGGGCCTGACGTTCGGAGACGGCATCGAGGCGAAGGACCGGTCATGAGCAACGCATCGGTCACCCGGCTCCCGTCTTCGCAGTCTTCCGAACTCAGGGAACTCTGGAACGTCGAGGCCGAACAGGCGCTTCTCGGATCGCTGCTCGTCTCGAACGAGATGATCGAGCGGTTGCCGGAGAATTTCGGGCCGGAGCACTTCTACGACCAGCTGCACGCCCGGATCTTCACCCGGATCCGGGAGCGGATCGACCGGGGGCAGGGCGCCAACGCCACCACTCTGCTTACGCTCTTCGAGGGCGACAAGGCGATCGAGGAGGTTGGCGGGACCGAGTATCTCCGGCGGCTTCCCGAAGCGGCGATCAGTTTCTTGCACGCGCGCGACTACGCCGAGGAAATCTACGATCACGCCATCCGGCGGATGCTGATCGAGGTCGCCGGCGACATCGCCCACGCGGCGCGCGACGGGGCGTCCGGGCGGAGTCCGGAAGACCAGGTGCGGGACGCGGAGCAGCGTCTCTACGCCCTCGGCGAACAGGGACGGATCGGAACCGGGTTCAAGCCGTTCTCGCAACTGGCCTACGAGGCGGTGCAGCAAGCCGCGGACGCGGCCCGCCAGGGCGGCGTGAGCGGACTCTCGACCGGACTCGTGGATCTGGACAAGATCATCGGCGGGCTGAAGAAAACCGACCTGATCATCGTCGCCGGCCGGACCTCGATGGGCAAGTCGGCGCTGGCGATCAACGTCGCCTTCAACGTCGCCGAGCGAATCCTGCGCGAGAAGTCCGGGAACGGCGGGTCGGAACGCCGCAGCGTGGCGTATTACTCGCTGGAGATGGCCGGGCTGCAGCTGATCAACCGAATCCTGAGCACCGAGAGCGAGATCAGGACCGAACAGATCCAGCGCGGCATGATCTCCCAGCGGGAACTCGAGCGGTTCACGGACGTATGCGCCGATCTCGGCGAACTGCCGCTCCTGGTCAACGACGCGGGCTCGATGACCATCGACCAGCTCTGTTCCAGCGCGCGCCGCCTCCGGCGCACCATGGGGATCGAGGCCATATTCGTGGACTACCTGCAGTTGGTCGATTCCAGCTTCCTGACGCGTCGCGAGGGCCGGGTCCAGCAGGTCGCGGAGGTGTCGCGCCGGCTGAAGGCCTTGGCCAAGGAGCTGGACGTGCCGGTGGTGGCGCTCGCCCAGCTGTCGCGGGCGCTGATGGAGCGCAAGTCGAGGGTGCCGCAGCTGTCGGACCTGCGGGAATCCGGCTCGATCGAGCAGGATGCGGATATCGTGCTGCTCATCCACCGGGAGTCCTATTATCTCGAGCGGGAGAAGCCCGACATCAGCGAGAAGGAGGCCTACCAGGCCTGGATGGACAAGAAGGAGCGGGCGCACAACACCGCCATGATCTACGTGGCCAAGAACCGCAACGGCAGGACCGGCCAGGCGGAGGTGCGTTTCGACGAGGCGTACACGCGGTTCTCCAACCTGGACCGGGAGGAATTGGCGCCGGCGGGCGCAGGCGAATTCGGCTGACCATGCGACTCTCACGCCCGCTTCTGCAGGTCGATCTCGGCGCGATCGCGGCCAATTGGCGCGCGCTCGCACGCCTCGCCCGGCCGGCGGAGTGCGCGGCGGTCGTCAAGGCGGACGCCTACGGCCTGGGCGCGGACGAAGTTGCGCCGAGGCTGGCGGCGGCCGGTGCGCGGACGTTCTTCGTCGCCACGCCGGAGGAGGGGCGTCGCCTTCGCCGGCGCCTCGGGCCTGGCCCGTCCGTGTTCGCGATGAACGGCGCGGGCGAGAGCGAGTTTGCGGAACTGGAAGCCCGGGAGGTGCGGCCAGTGCTCTCGTCTCCCGGCCAGATCCGGGAGGCGGCCCGGTTCGCAGCGTCCCGGGGGCGGCGGCTTTCCTGCGGCATCCAGCTGGAGAGCGGCATGAACCGGCTCGGGGTGGCCGAATCGGACGAAGCCTGCGTGACGGCGGCGGCCGGCGATCTCGACGTCGCGCTTCTGATGTCCCATCTCGGGTCGGCGGACGAGCCGGAACACCCGATCAACGAGCGCCAGCGGGAGGCGTTCGACGCCGCGCTGGGCCGGCTCGGCGAGCGTTTTCCGGATGCGCGCCGCAGTCTCGCCGCCACCGCCGGCATTCTTCTCGGCGAGCGGTATCGCTACGACCTCGTCCGGCCGGGGATCGGCCTCTACGGCGGCCTTCCGTTCCGCGAGGCCCTGCCGGTCGTGACGCTCGAAGTTCCGGTGTTGCGGGTGCAGGAGGTGCGGAGCGGCGAGACGGTCGGCTACAACCGCACCTGGCGCGCGAGCCGCAATTCCCGGATCGCGACGCTGCCGATCGGCTACGCCGACGGCGTCCTCAGGAGCCTCGGGCGCGACGGCGGCATGGGCGAGGTCCGGATCGGCGGCAGGACGGCGCCCTTCGCCGGGCGCGTCAGCATGGACCTGGTGACGGCGGACGTGACCGATCTCCCCGAGGTGCGGGAGGGGGATGCGGCGGAGCTGATCGGCCGGCACAGGGGCATCGACGAAGCGGCGGAGGCCGCCGGGACCATCGGCCACGAGATACTCACGTCGCTCCGGGGCCGCCGACTGGACCGGCGCTACGTCGACGGGGGGCAGGCCGGATGACGCCCCGGCTGGTGCGGCTCCTTCGCGGTCTCGGAGGGCCGGCCTTGGGCGTCGCGCAGTCGGTCGGCGCGGTGTTCCTGTTTGCGGTGCGAGGCGTCGCCGCCGCGCTGACGCCGCCCTTCTACGGTCGCGAGATCGCGCGTCAGTTCGTGCTGATCGGCTACCAGTCGCTGCCGGTGGTGGGATTGACCGCCCTGTTCACCGGGGCGGTCCTGGCGCTGCAGATCCATGTCGGCGGATCGCGGATCAACGCGGAGAGCGCGATCGCGGCGATCGTGGCTGTCGGGATCACCCGGGAGCTCGGCCCGGTGATCGGCGGGCTGATGGTCGCCGGGCGGGTCGGCGCAGCCATCGCAGCGGAGATCGGCACCATGCGGGTCACCGAGCAGATCGACGCGCTCGACACGCTGTCCACGGATCCGTACCGGTATCTGGTCGCGCCCAGGCTGATCGCCGCGACGGTGTCGATGCCGATCCTGATCGGCGTCGCGGACACGCTCGGCATTCTGGGAGGGACGCTGGTCGGCGTGGAACGGCTGGGGTTCCATGCGCCGGCGTATCTTTCGGCGACGGTGGACTTCCTCACCTTCGAGGACGTGTTTTCGGGGCTGGTCAAGGCCGTGGCGTTCGGCTTCCTGATCGCGCTGATGGGGTGCTACAACGGCTTCCGCTCCCGGGGCGGGGCGCAGGGGGTCGGACGGGCGACGACGAATTCGGTGATCTCGTCGAGCATGCTGATCCTGACCGCGAACTACGTCCTGACCGAGCTGTTCTTCTCCGCATGACGACGGCGCAGGCGCTTCGGGACGGGGCGGACGTGCCGCAGATCCGGCTCGAAGGGGTCGAGAAACGGTTCGGCTCGCACGAGGTGCTGCGCGGCGTCGATCTCGACGTCCGCGCGGGGGAGTCGCTCGTGGTCATCGGACCGTCGGGTTGCGGCAAGAGCGTCACGCTTCGCTGCGTCCTCGGACTGGAGACGCCGGACGCCGGCGTCGTCTCGGTGGACGGCCGTCCGCTCGATTCGCGCGGGATCGCCGCGCTGCGCCGGCGGTCGGGGGTGCTGTTTCAGGCCGGGGCGCTCTTCGACAGCCTGCCGGTCTGGCGCAACGTCGCGTTCCGGCTCCTGCACGAGGGATGGAGCGCGGCGCGGGCGCGCGAAAAGGCGACGGAATGCCTGCGACTGGTGGACCTGAACGCGGCGGCCGGGGAGCTCATGCCGTCGGACCTTTCCGGCGGCATGCGGAAGCGGGTCGCGCTCGCGCGGGCCATCGCCGCCTCGCCCGAGATCCTGTTCTTCGACGAGCCGACGGCCGGCCTCGATCCGATCCTCGCGACGGTGGTGAGCGAACTCATCCGGCGGCTCGTGTCGGAGATCGGCGCCACGGCGGTCACCATCACGCACGACCTGCGCAGCGCGGAGATCGTCGGGGACCGGATCGCGATGCTCCATGCCGGGCGGATCCGGTGGACCGGTCCGGTCGCGGCGCTCGGCGAGAGCGGCAATCCGCATGTGGAGCAGTTCCTGGCGGGCGCGGTCGAGGGACCGATCGAGACGCTTCGATAGGCGCCGGGGGCAGCCGACCGCATTCCGGCGCGAGCGTTCGCTGCGAGGGTTCCGGTCCGGGCATTCGGCAGGCGCGGCGCATCCGCAGGATGGGGTGCGATTCGCCGGGCGTTCCGGTTCCGATTCGGTCGAGTCGGTGGTACACTGTCGGGCGGAGTGGTGGCTGAGTGGTCGAAAGCGCTCCCCTGCTAAGGGAGTGGGCGGTGCTGAGCCGCCCCGAGGGTTCGAATCCCTCCCACTCCGCCACGATCCCTTCGATTCCGTTTTGCGCGAAGCGCATCACCGCCCCGTCATGCCCGGCGCGTCGCGGAACCGCGACGAGTCGTTTCGTGGCGATGTGGCGCGGCCAGAGCGAGGCGAAGCGGCGATGCGCGCCGCCGACGCTCGGGGCGGATGCGCTCGGGAGCGCGGACTCGGGACCCTGCGCATCGCTCGAGTCGTGGTTCGGGCGAAGGAGCGGTTCCGGCGCTTGCGTGCGATCGTCGCGTCCGGGCGGACCGGCGAGGTGCGCCGCGCCGCCGTTTCTTCCGCCGTGCCGTCGAGCGCAGGCGCCCGGCGGCGGCGCGTATCAGTTCGGAGCAGGAATTCCCGTACGAACGGTCAGGGGCGCGAGCGGCCTGCCCGGCGTCCGGTCGAGGCGCGAGACGGGAATGCGGCGTGCAGCGGGGCGCTACGGCAACCGTCCTCGGACGCGGGGTCGTGGCGTCGCTTGCGGGGATCGGTCCCGGGCGACGGTTCGAGGGGCCGGATGCCGGTCCGTTCGAGGATGCGTTCGCCGAATCGGCGACGGAGGTCGGTCGCGCTCGCGAGGGTCATCCGCCCGCGGAACCGCAGAGGCCGTCTCCTGTCGCCGGTTTCGGGGGTTCGTCGCCGGATCGGGACGCGTCGGGACGGGGACGCTCTCGACGGCGTTCTTGCGAAAACATCCGTTCCTGTGCGACAAGCCCGAGCTTCCGGGCGCGTTGCGCGTCGCGGTTTCGGGATTTTGCGTTTGCAGCAGGCGGTTGATTGGTCCGCGACTTGCGGGGCTGGTGCGAGAGCGTGCCGTAAGCGTCGTGTCGCTCGAGGTGGCGCGAGAGAGGAGGGAGGGCGGTTGCGGCGCGGAAGCGGTTCGTCTGCCGGGGCGGGCGCGGGATCCGGTCCGGTACGCACGAGCAGAGCCGGGAAGCGCGGCCCTGTCGAGGGGCAAGGAGGTCGCCGGGTGCGCAACCGCTACGTCCCGCCACGTCGCTCCGCTCAGGGTCGTCGTGCCGGTTTTGCGGCGGAGCGGGCGATCGTCCTTGTCGGAGGGGCCGGGAAGCCATGACGTTGGAGATTGCGGCCGACGCCGGTGGGGAGACCTGTCGATACCGGATACCGGCCGGCACGGACGGGTGGGGTGCGACGCGAAGGGGGGTAGGGGGACGTACGGTCGAACGAGCGAGCCGGGAGAGAGAGCGGCGACGGACCGATCGAGGAAGAATTGCGGGACGCGCTGCGGCTCGGAGGGCGAGGCGGCACGGGCGGGATCGCCCCGACGGGAGACCTGCAGGGGCAAGCCGTACGCCGAGGCGGGTGCGGAAAAGGAAATCGAACGGCACTTCCGTGCCGGGCGTACCGGCGTGCCGACGCGCGTCGACCTGATTCTGGACATCCCGCGGGATGGGGAGAAATTCGAGCGCCGGTCTCCGAAATTTCGCGAGTTCGAACCGTAAGGCCGCTCTTGGACGCCGACGCCCGCTCGCTTGCGCGGATTACGGCCACCCCCAGGCGGCCCGTCGGTTCCCTGCGCTTCGGGCTTCCGGCACGTATCGGAGCGAAGCCGCGCGAGACGAGGCGGAACGAGGCGTCGGGCGTCGTGGACATCCGGCTCGTTCCGCCGAACGCACGAAATGGCCGGAACCCGTCGCCGAGCGATACGCCGACCGGCTCTTCCCAGTCGATGCCGCAGTCAGGAGTCGTCGGCGACGGCCATGCGGCGCGGCGGGGTATGGCGGCGCGATTCTGCCCGGCGCCGCTGCCGTGCCGGCGCACGGGCTACTCGTGTTCACGCTGGACCTTCAGCGTGATCGAGCCGTCGGAGTTTCGGTTCCGGACCCGCTCGGCGATGCGCGACTGCCGGGGGACCGAAGCGCGAGACCTCGAGCGCGCGCGGGGCGGAGAGTGCAGGAGGGCAATGATCGCCGAGCTCCCTGGGCGAGTCGGCTCCGGAACGAGGCGGGGCGCCGAAGCCAGCTCTTGTCGCGAGGGCGCGGAGGAGTCGGATCGTGAGGCTACCTGCGCTGCGTCTTCCGCGACAGATTCGACCCGATGCGCGGAATCCGAGAGGGGGCGACGAAACTCGGGGATCGGGGCGATCGCGCAGCATGGATTGCGTCTCTTGCGCGCGGGACTTCTGCGGTCCGGCTCAGGCGCAGGTCTCGCTCGGGCGTTGGCGGGTTCGGTGCGGGGATGGGTCTTCGGGTGGCGGTCGTCGACGCCGAGTTCGGCCGTAGCAGGACAGCCGCTCTCGCCGTTCCTGCGGGATGCGGGCCATTGACGAGACCGGCGGCGCCTGCGCCCATGCGCTTGCCCGGTTCGCTGACCGGGAGGAGGGCATGGAGACGAAGCGGGCGGGGTACACGACCGACATCTGTTTGGCGACGATGCCGGAGCGTGCGAATCGGGACCGCGCGCAACGGCTCGATCGGAGGTCGCCGGCGATCGCGGGACTTCTCGCTTTCGCGGTTCCAAGCCTCCTGATCCGGACGTGACCGGTTCCTGCGTCGAGCGGCCGCATGACGGCTCATGCCGTGGGGCGGGACCCGTCCGGACGCATGGGTCGGGAATCGGAGACCGTCCCTGCGTCCCGTGCCGATCGCTCGGCCGAACCGGAACTCGGGCGACTTCGGACAATTGGAGGAGGCCGTGCCGGAACCCGCAAGACGGTGCGATGCGGGTCGGCCCAACGGTCAGACGATTTCGGATTGCGGAATCGGTTCAACGCGGTTCGATTCGGGCGTCCACGGTCGAAACGGCGGCGGACGCTGGAGTGTTCGTCGCTTCGAGCTACGCGATTCGACGTCGAACCCGACTGTCGCACGGAATCCGCAGCAGGCGCGCGCGTCAGATCGGCACGGTTCAAGGGGCGGGAACGCGGTCGCCACAAGGCGCGACGCCAGCGTTTGCCGGCGGGGAAGCCTTTCGCCTCGAGGCCCTTCCGGCAGTCCGGGGCCGCGGGCCTCGGAATGCGACCGGCGCCACGCGTCCGCAGAAACGGATCAGCGTGCCGGGGCGTGTCCGTTGACGGCCAAGCGCCGAAACAGTCGTTCGGACCGCTCGGAATCGAGCAATTCCATCGCCCACTCGTCCAGCCGTTCCGGAGTCGCTGCCTTCACCCCGGATACGACCGTGGCGGGAAGCTCCCCGAAGCGGCCCTCCAGCATGACGAGCAGCAACCGAACCCGTTCCTCGGCCCTGCCCTCGGCCCTGCCCTCTTCCTTGCCCTCGCGAAAGTTCACCTCGATGAAGCTGTCCATGATCTCGACTCCCCGGTTCGACTTCGCCCGCCTCGCCCCTTCGCGCAGCACATCCAGACTGGCGCGCAGCTTCAGGATATACGCCAACGACATTCTTTCCAAGAGACTGTCGGGAGCGAACGGTTTCAGCAGCCGTTCGACGAGGTCGACCGTCACCCCTTTCCGAAATACCCAGGCCAGCATCAGGAGACCCGCCTGAAGCTCGGGATCCGCCGCCAGTTCGCTCTCGCACGTTTGAGGGAGATCGCAAAGAAGGTACTCGTGGAGGGTGGACCGCCGGTCGTCGATCGCGCCCTTGGCGCCGTCCATGTCCTCCAGCGCCAGTGCGGCGTTCCAGGTATCGAGCCCGCAATACACCACCACCACGAAGACGGGCGCAACATCCTGCAGGCCGCCAAGTTCCAGTCTGCCCAGGAATACCGCCTGGTACTGGTTGGTCCGTATCGCCATGTCCTTGGCCACCGCGGACTGGTGCTCGAGGATGACGTAGATATGGGAAGCGCCCTGCCCCTCCTTCAGTCGCAGGACGAACACGTAATCGGACAGGCGCTTCTGCAGCCCGGGCGTCACGGACACCGTGTGCAGCCTCGTCGGCAGCGAATCGGCCAGCTGGGCCACGACGTCTTCCGGCAGGCGACGGCGGAGAAACTCGTCGGCCCGCTCGGGTTTCTCCAGGAGCGCCAGTAGCCAGGACTCATGGTCTACGCGCGCGTCTTCGCGGATGAGGATCTCGTCGAGCATCGGGGGTCTCCCTCGACCGGTTCGTCCGTCACGCGCGGCGTGTCCGGGCGACCGGGTTCGCCGAACGGACAATCTCTGCGGCGCTCGCCGCGGCTCGTGCCCTCGAAACCGAACGAACGCGGTTCTCGGGCGCCAAGGCGGAGCGTTCGGGCAGAGACCTGCCGCGGAACGAAACGTGCCTATTGCACTATGTTGCGGATGGGTTCGAAGGATCGACAGGGAGACGCGGTCGACGATTCCGCGCTCGGCGAAGAGTGCGGATCCTGACGGTGACGCTGCCCGTGCCGAGCGCGGCAGTACGGGAAGTCCGCGTGCGTTCCGCGATCACGCGACAGAGCCGCGCATGGCCCCTCGGACCGGCGAACGAGTCGCTCGCTGCGATGCGGAATGCGGAAAAGGCCCCCGAATTCCTTCAGGACGAAACTAAAGGAAAGAGAAGCGGAGGTCCCTGTCCCTCCCGGCTGCCGGGCGGGATGGTGGGGGGCGACGGCGTGCGACGCGCAGGGCGCATTCTGCCATCTTTTCCTCCATACGGTGCGCTCCGAAGGCGGTGCGCTTGCCGGACGACGCTCGAGCCATGCCGAGACAGACGATTCGCGGAACCGAATCGAGGCGCGACAGGCCGACTCTCGAAGTCCCCCTGGGATCCCGAGCGAGGCCCGAGCGACTTGCGGACAGGATAGCGGCCGGGATCGGCAGGCGCAAATTTCCGCCTCGGGCGATTCCGATAGTCGGCGATTCCTCGGCTCGGCGGGAATGCCGGGGTCGGCGACTGCGGACGTGCGGTTCCCAAGGCGGGGCACGAGATCCTACCGGTCGCCTCTGCCGGAAAGCGCGTCCGAACGGAGTTCCGGGTCTCCGGGTCGTACCGGCGAACCCGACTCGTCGCCGGGGCAGCGCCCGGGCGGGTCGCCGGCGTTGCGAAACCGGCCGAACGGGCGGAGCGGTTCCGGCTGGTCGAGGCGCCGAAAAGCCGAATCCGTCGGCATCGGTTTCGTGCCGCAATTCGCGCGAAGCGAGGACGGGACGCCGGGTTGCGCGAACGACGTCGTTCGGTCCGGGATCCCGGCACCCCGCATTCGGATCGTGTCGCACCGCCGGGCGGCGGATTCGGTCTTCAGGACGGCGCGCGGGGAGGGGACGCAAGCGCGGACGCCCGGCCGCCTGCGGGAGCCGTCGGTCGGTCGAGCGGCCCCTGCGGAGCGTTTCTCGGGAACCGCGACCGAAACTCGGACGGAACCCTCATGCGTCGGCGATCCTGCAAGAGCGGGCGCGTCCGGGACAGGTGCGTAGTTCCGCAGGGGGTACGGCAGTACGGTCGCTCGCGCTGGCTGTCCTGGAGACCGGGGTGATCGTGTCGGCCGAGACGAGTTCGACTTCGGTTTTAGACGCCGACCGGCGGCGGCCGACAAGACGCAGTCCGATCGACGGCACTCCGCCGAAAGGCTGGCCCATGTCCGTCGGATCCGTCGGATCCGTCGGAAGGCGCGGATGCAGCCGACGACGACGGGGGGCGCGAACAGGGTCCGGTATCGCGATCCCGCAGCCGACCGTTCTGCGAACGGGAGTCTCGACGCCGACGGACGAAGGAGCCGTTCGCGACAGGGCAGGCGCCGTGGCGGCCCGTGCCGTCCGTCCGCTTCGGCGTTTCGCAGGAAGAATTCGTTCCGAACGGGAGGGGCGGAGCGGCGCTCTTGCCGGATCCCGCGGGAGGGTTTGCCGATCCCGGCGTTTCCCGTTCCCCTTGCGCGAGGGGCGACGGGACGCTTCGCGGGCGCATTGCGCTCGGGCGACAATGTCCCGTCCGCGCCGCGTCAGTCCGTCGAGAGCGAAGATCGAGAGAGCGCGAACTGGGGCGCCGTGCGGCCGTACGCTGCGAGCGGCGTCGAGCCGGTCGCGAGCCGGGCTGCCGGTTCGCTCGATCGTCGCTACCCTCGGGGTCGCGGGTCTGCGGTCCCGCGCTGCGATATCGAGAGGCGGATCCGTCGGCCGGTACGCGGTCGAGACCGGAAGGGAGGGGCGCATGAGCGTCGAACGGTTCGCCGTCGAGCCCGGCTACGAGGTCTCGCGTCTGATCAAGGGCGGATGGCATCTGGCCGGGGGACATGGGTCCGTCGACCGCGACGACGCCGTTCGAGACATGGCCGCCTTCGTCGAGGCAGGGATCACCACCTTCGACTGCGCCGACATCTACACCGGGGTCGAGGAATTGATCGGCGAGTTTCGGGTCGCGTGTCCGGGGGTGGCGCCGGACGTTCAGATACACACCAAATACGTGCCGGACCTCGGGACGCTCAGTAGTCTTCGCCGCGAGGACGTGGAGCGGATCGTCGATCGCTCTCTCCGGCGGCTGCGGGTCGAGCGACTGGACCTGGTGCAGTATTACTGGTGGGATCCGGACGGAATCCCGGGCTTCGTGGAGACCGGATTGTGGCTGGACGAAATCCGACGCGCCGGCAAGATCGCCCGGATCGGCACGAGTAACTTCAATACCGCGCAACTCCTGCAGCTGGCGGACGCGGGGGTTCCGGTGGTCGCCAACCAGCCGCAATACTCCCCGCTGGATCTGCGGCCGGAGCGGTCGTTGATCCCCGCTTGCCGGGAGCGCGGAATTCCGCAGCTGTGCTACGGCACGCTCGCCGGGGGCTTCCTGTCGGCGGACTGGATCGGGGCGAGCGAGCCTCGCGACGGTTTCGAGAACCGCTCCCTCGCCAAGTACAAGCTGATCGTCGACGACTTCGGCGGGTGGGGGCTGTTTCAGGAACTGCTCCGCGCCCTGCAGGGCGTGGCCGACAAGCACGGGCGGAGCGTCTCCCAGGTGGCGTTGCGCTGGGTTCTGGATCGGCCCATGGTGGCGGCCGCGATCGTCGGCGCCACGTCTACCCGCCATCTCGAGGAGAATCTCGGGGCGTTCGAGTTCGCGCTCGACGAGGAGGACGCCGCCGCGATCGACGCGGTGACCGCGCGTCGGACCGGTCCGGCGGGCGACTGCTTCGATCTCGAGCGGGACCGGAGCGGGCGACACGGGCGCGTCATGCGCTACAACCTGAACAGCGGGGACGAGAGGTCCGGTGCCGGGGCGGCGTACTGACTCGGGGACGAAATTCGGTCCGGCGCGCGGGTTGTCCGCGCCCGCCGGGAACGGCGGGCTCCGAATCCGGCCCCGTCGACCTGCCCGGATTCGGCGCCGTCGCCGGGGCCGGATGCGGACACCGTCGGCGGCATGACCTGGCCCGGCAACGAGGAGAGCGTCGAGGAGCGCCGCGAACGCTGGCGGACGCGCTATGCGGAATCCGATGCGGCGGCGGGGATCGTCACCACGGACGAGTTCCGGCCCTTTCGCCAGCGCGACGACGTCTTCACCCGGGCGTTCTGGGACGACACGGTGCGCAGCCGGGCTTCGGACGCCTTCTTCGACTCCTACCGGTCCGAGTTCTCGGCGCGGCGCGGCGACGGCTTCTCCCAGCGGGACTTCGCGCTACGCAACGCGTCCTGGCTGATCTCGGACCTGATCACCAACCGGTATGCGGACCGGGGCCGGCGGGAAGGGTTCCAGGCGCCGATCTCGGACGACACGCCGGTGGCCGCGCAGAAGGCGGCGGTCGAGGATCCCGGGAAGATGTCGGCGGAGATCAAGCGGGTCGCCCGGTTCTTCGGGGCGACGCTCTGCGGAATTACCGAACACGACGAACGCTGGGTGTACGAGTCGCGGGTCGACGTGCGGGATTTTTCGGAAGCGCCGACCGGGCTGCCGGAGGGGCTGGAACACGTGATCGTGCTCGGACACGAGATGGACCGGAGCCTGGTCTCGACCTACCCCTCCGCGCTCGCGGGCGCCGCCACGGGCCGGGAATACTCGCACGAGGCGGCCATCGCGATGCAGGTTGCGGCCTACGTGCGCGCGCTCGGCTACCGGGCGGTGGCCTCGATGAACGACACCGCGCTGGTGATCCCGCTGGCGCTGAAGGCGGGGCTCGGCGAGTATGCCCGCAACCAGCTGGTGATCACGCCGGAGACGGGTCCCCGGCTTCGCTTCTCGAAGATCTTCACGGATCTGCCGCTGGCGCACGACGCGCCGCGGCGGTTCGGCGTGGCGGAGTTCTGTTCGATTTGCACGCAGTGCGCCGACGCCTGTCCGGTGAAGGCGTTGCCCTACGGGCCGCCGTCGGACCGGCGGCCGAACCGCTCCGCCGCCGAGGGCGTCGTGAAATGGACGTCCGACGCCGAGAAGTGTTTCGGCTACTGGACGAAGCTCGCGTCCGACTGCGCCATCTGCATGCGCGTGTGCCCGTTCAACCGGGATTTCGGGCGCTGGGCGAACCGCCTGTGGCTGCGCCTCGCGCTCTCGCCGTTGCGCCGCGTTGCGCTCTGGCTGGACCGGAAGTCGTCCCGGGCGCGGCGGACGAAGCCGAAGTCGTGGTGGGCGGGCGAATCCTGAAAACTTCCTGGACCGGAAATCGACGCGGAAGAGGCCGACGCATCCGGATCGGGATTGACGTAACCCCTTGAATATACGAAGAAAGTCGGATCGGATCGGTATCTTGCCCCGGTCGTGAACCGACTGGTACTCCGGGGTTGCAAAATAGGCAATGTTCGGGTAATGACGCAGCGTGACCGGACCGGAAAGTCCGACAGCAGGATGACTGAAATGACTCACTCCCGTACGAATAACGGCGTCCGCAGGCTTTTGCGCGGCATCCATGCGACGGTCCTGGCGGGGTTGCTCGCGACGGTCTGTACCGGGTTGCCCGGGGAGGCGCAGGAAAACACTCCCTCCGTCGTTCCTGCGGTTCCGACGGGGTTCGTCGCGACGGCGGGAGACCGGCAGGTTTCGCTTTCGTGGGTTCTTCCGACCAACACGAGCGAGATCGACGCGGTGCAGGTCCGGTGGAAGGAGTCGGGAAGCCTTCCGTTCGACGCGTCGGATTCGTGGACGGACCTCGCGGGGTCGGCGACGGGCCATACCGCGTCGGGTCTCTCGAACGGGACGGGCTACACGTTTTTGGTACGGGCGGTAAACGGACTGGGCTACGGCACGGCGGCGGCGGCGACGGCGACGCCGGCTCTGGCGGTTCCGGCCGCTCCGACGGAGTTCGGGGCGACGGTGCAGAACGGCGCGGTCAAACTCGAATGGGCGTTGCCGACGAACGCCAGCGTGCTGGACAGGGTGCAGGTGCGCTGGAAGGCGACGGCGAGTCTGCCCTTCGGGTCGTCGGATTCTTGGACGGACCTGGCCGCCGCGGCGACGAATCACGCTGTGGCCGGCCTGACCGCCAACACGGCCTACACCTTTGCGGTGCGTGCGGTGAATTCAGCGGGTTCCGGCGCCGCTGCGACGGTACAGGCGACGACGACGACTTGCGCGGGAAGCAGTGCGGTGGCCGGCTACACCGGACAGGACATCGTAGACGACTGCGAGGTTCTGCTAGGATCGAAGGACGAGTTGCGGGGCACCGAGAGCCTGAACTGGAGCCTCGGCCGATCGATGGGTTCCTGGGACGGCGTGACGGTTTCGGGCGATCGGGTGACGAAGCTTGTCCTGAACCGAAGCCTCTTGCGCTTGGACGGTCGGATTCCGTCGTCGCTGGGCAACCTGTCCGCGCTGCAAGCGTTGGATCTTGGGACCAACGACCTGACCGGGAGCATTCCGTCTTCGCTGGGTAACCTGTCCTCGCTCGAGTCCCTGATTTTGGGGAACAACAGTAGCCTCACGGGTAACGTTCCGTCGTCACTGGGTAACTTGTCGGCTCTCAGGCTCTTGATTCTGAACGCCGGCGACCTTAGCGGGAGCATTCCGTCGTCCCTGGCGAACCTGTCTTCGCTGGAGGTGTTGGTCTTGGGGGCCAACGACTTGACCGGGGACATTCCTTCGGCGCTAGGGAACCTGTCTTCGCTGAAGGAATTGGATCTTGGGACCAACGACTTGACCGGGAGCATTCCGTCGTCGCTGGGGAGATTGTCCGCTTTGGAAAGGCTGATCCTGTCGAACAACGACTTGACCGGGAGCATTCCGTCGTCGCTGGGGAGCCTGTCCGCTCTTAGGACACTGTTGCTGTCCGACAACGACCTCGCGGGTGACATTCCGCCGGAGTTGGCCAATCTGACCTCGATCAGGTCATCTTCCAGTCTGGCACTCTTCGGGAACGCCCTGACGGGAACGGTGTCGCTCGCTGTGACGCCGGACCGGGTCGACGAGGACGGAGGGTTGCAGTCGGTCAGCGTGCGTGCGGAACTCGACGCGGGCACCGCCTGGGTGCAGTCCGTGTTGAGCACGACTGCCAGCGTGGAGGCGTCGGTGGGCAGCTCTGGGGACGCGGCGGTGGAGGGCGTCGACTATGCGACGGTGGGTAATGTCGTCGTGAGTCTTCCCGCAGGGGCGGGCAGCGCGAGCGCCGGCTTCGGCCTGACGCCGACGGACGATCAGGCGGCCCGCTTGAAGTCTCTCACGCTGGCTGTGGCCAGCGCGACGACCGGCGCCCCGATTTCGCTGAGCGGGTCGGGTGCGGTCGAACTGGCGATCAGCGACGACGAGACGGTGCCGGGTGCGCCGACTGCGCTGCAGGCGGAGCCGGGCGACGCATGGGTCATGCTCTCATGGAGTGAACCGGGCGCAGGGGCGTCTGTTAGTCGCTTCGAGATTCGGCACATGCCGGCAGGAGGATCCTTCGGCTCGTGGCAGTCTGTGCCCGGGGACGCGGATGCTCGTAATGGAATCGTCACGGGTCTTACGAACGGAACGGAATATACGTTCGAGGTGCGAACCGTAAATCCCGCGGGTGCCAGTGTAGCGGCGACGGCGACCGGGACGCCGACGCTTGCGGTTCCGGCCGTTCCCACAGGCGTTTCCGCGAGAGCGGAGGTCGCGCAGGTCGCACTTTCGTGGACGTTGCCTACCAATGCGAGCGTTCTCGATCGAGTGCAGTTGCGGTGGAAACCGTCGGCGAATCTGCCGTTTGACGCTTCAGACACCTGGACAGACCTCGCCGCTACCGCGACCGACTACACCGCGCGAAACCTGACGAACGGGACGGAATACACCTTCGCGGTGCGGGCGACCAACGCGGCGGGCAGCGGTGCGGCTGCGACGGTGACCGCGAGGCCCAGCGGCTGCGCCGGCAGCGTCGCCGTATCCGGGTATTCCGGGCAGGGGATTGCCGACGATTGCGCCGCCTTGCTGGGGTTGATGGACGAGCTCCGTGGGGCGAAGTCGCTGAACTGGAGCCTGTCCCGGTCCATGGGCGCGTGGGACGGAATCACGGTCACGGGAAATCGGGTGGCGGAGCTATCGCTGAGAAACAGCGGTCTTACCGGTCGGCTTCCCGCCTCGCTGGGGACGCTTGCCGGTCTCACGGTCTTGGAGCTCGACAATAACTCTCTCACCGGGACGATACCGCCGGAACTCGCCAGCCTTACCGGACTGCAGAGCCTGCGTCTCGGAGGCAATTCGCTCGCCGGCGAGATCTCGCTCGCGGTTACCCCGACCCGGGTCGACGAGGACGGGGGCGCACAGTCGGTCCGCGTTCGGGCAACGCTGGATGCAGGGACAATGTGGGCGCAGCGGGAGACTACCTCCACGGCCGGTGTGACGGTGACTGTGGGGAACGCCGGGGATACGGCGATCGAAGGCACCGATTACGCGACGGTGGACGACCTGGCCGTTCAGATTGCGAGTACCGCCGACCACGGTACCGGCTCCTTTACCTTGATCCCCACCGATAATGCGCAGTCGGGGTCGAGAGCGCTGTCGGTAGACGCCGCCGGCACGATCGCACTTCTGTCGATTGCCCTGACAGCCACGGGGCCGGTCGGCTTGGTGATCGGGGATGACGAGACCCTGCCAGGAGCGCCGACGGGTTTGGCGGCTGATCCCGGGAACGGACGGGTTGCGCTCAGCTGGACTGCACCGGGCGGCGTGTCGTTGAACCGATTCGAGGTGCGGAGGAAATCGGGAACCGGAATCTTCGGATCTTGGGCGACGGTAAGCGGCGGCGGCGACGCACGGAGCGTCACGGTCTCCGGCCTGATCAACGGGACGGAATATACCTTCGAGGTACGGGCGGTGAACGCTGCCGGGAACGGTGGAGCCGCCATGATCGCATCTACCCCGGCTCTTGCTGCGCCGGCTGCGCCGTCGGGATTTACCGGGACAGCGGGGGACACCGCTGTCATTCTCTCGTGGAATCTCCCGACCGGAGAGGGCGTCATTCGAAAGATGCAGGTTCGGTGGAAAGCGAGCGCGACTTTGCCTTTTGGCGCTGCCGACTCGTGGACCGACCTTGCGGCATCGGCGACAGGTCATGCGGTGCAGAACTTGACCAACGGGACGCCCTACGCCTTCGAGGTCCGAGCGGTGAACGACGGGGGCGACGGCGCCGTTTCGCAAGTGACATCGACTCCGGCATTGGCGATACCGGAAGCGCCGAGCCGACTCGCCGCCTGGGTTCAGGGCACGGAGATCGAGCTTACCTGGGAACTCCCGACCAATGCGAGCATGCTAGACAAGTTGCAAGTCCGAGGAAAGGAGACGGCGAGCCTTCCTTTCGTGTCTACCGATGACTGGACGGACCTTTCCGCGACGGCCACGCGGATTACCATGCAAAACCTGAAAAATCTGACCCCATACACATTTGAGGTTCGTGCGGTGAATGCAGCGGGGAGCGGCGCAACGGCATCAGTACGGGCGACGCCGACGGTCTGCGCCGGCACGACTGCGGTGGCGGCGTATACCGGGCAAGGGATCGTCGACGACTGCCGGATCCTGATGGGCTTGAAAGACGAGTTGCTTGGAGAGTCGCCTTTTCGTTCCGTAAATTGGAGCGTGTCCCGGTCGGTAGGCACCTGGACCGGAATCACGGTGTCGGGTAATCGGGTTACCCGCGTTGAGTTGGATAGGGTTCGTCCTGACGGACGGATTCCCCCGGCGCTTGGCGGGGTCTCCGCTCTCGAAGTGCTGAACCTCTCAGCCGGCAGCCTAACCGGCAGCATTCCCTCGGAGCTCGGGAGACTGTCGAAGCTAACGCAACTGATCCTCGACAACAACCAGATGCTTTCCGGCGGCATCCCGTCGTCGCTGGGCAATCTGACGAGTCTCGACACGCTCCGATTGAACAACAACCAACTCTCCGGAGGGATCCCGCCATCGCTCGGCAACCTTATGGACTTGCAGAGCTTGGTGCTTAGCCTTAACGATCTCACGGGCCCCATACCTCCTTCCTTGGCAAGTCTCACGAAGGTTACCGATCTCGACTTGGGCGGGCGAAACGACCTTTTGGGCGAGGTTTCGCTCTCGCTCGATCCGGAACGGGTGAACGAGGACGGTGGGGCGCAATCGGTCCGCGTAGAGGCGAAACTCGATCCCGGGACCGCGTGGGTGCAGAGGGTCAACGACGCGTCGACCGCGGTCACGGTGAGGGTTGGCCTTACGGGCGACGGCGCGGTCGAGGGCACCGACTACACGACGGTCGACGATCTTTCCATCACCATTCCGAACGGCACGGACAGTGGGAGCGCAACCTTTAGTCTGACGCCGACCGACAATGCGCGGGTCGGGGCGACTTCCCTCACTCTCGACGCGTCCGGAAGCACGTCCGGTTCGCCGATCTCGCTTCGCGCATCGAGCGTAGTCGAATTGACGATCGGAGACGACGAGACGACGCTGGAGGCGCCTGCGAATCTGGTGGCCGAGACGGGCGACAGGATTGTGAAGTTGAGCTGGACGGCGCCGGTCGGCGTGACGCTCACCCGCTTCGAGCTTCGCCGGAAGGCGGGTGACGGGAACTTTGGCGCATGGGAGACGGTGCTCGGAGGCGTCGGCGCGACGGGCATCACGGTTTCGGGCTTGACTAACGGAACGGCGTACACGTTCGAGCTGCGGGCGGTAAATCCGGACGGCAACAGCGCCGCGGCCGTCGTGACGGCGACGCCGACGCTTCCCGTTCCGGCGGCGCCCAGCGGTTTCGCTGCGACGGCGGACGTGTCCGAGGTGGCACTCGCGTGGGCCTTGCCGACCAACGCAAGCGTGCTGGAGAAGGTGCAGCTTCGCTGGAAGCCGACGGCGGCTCTGCCGTTCGCCGAGACGGACGCGTGGACCGATCTAGCCTCTACAGCGACCGGGCGCACCGTGCGGGGGCTGACCAACGGTACCGAGTACACGTTCGCGGTGCGGGCCGTCAACCAGTCGGGCAACGGCCCGGCAACGACAGTGACGGCGACGCCGACCACATGCGCCGGCAGCGTAGCCGTGGCGGGTTACAGCGGGCAAGGAATCGTTGACGATTGCACCGTATTGCTTGGAATGAAGGACGAGTTGCGCGGTACGAAGCCGCTGAACTGGAGCAGTTCGCGCGCGATGGGCTCCTGGGACGGCGTCACGATCTTCTCAAATCGAGTTACTGGGCTCAACCTGAACAATCGAGGTCTCACGGGGCGCATCCCGTCTTCGTTGGGCAGGTTGACCAATCTAAGGACGCTGTACCTCTTCGACAATTCCTTGACGGGAAACATTCCTTCTTCTCTGGGAGGTCTGTCCAACTTGCGGTTTTTTAGCCTTGCCCGGAACAGCCTCACGGGCGCCTTGCCGCCGGAGTTGGCGAACTTGAACGTGAACTTCTTTAATGTCAGGGGAAACTTGTTGACTGCACCGGTTTCGATCGAGGTTTCGTTGGAAGAAGTGAACGAGCACGAGGGAACCAGTCAGGGAATTGTGCGGGTTCGGCTCGACGCAGTCACGGCCTGGGCGCAAACGTTCTCGCAAGACGCTTCGAACGTGACGGTATCGGTCGGCCAGCCGGGCGACACCGCGGTCGAGGGTACCGACTACGCGACCGTGGACGACATCGTGATCGCCATTCCATCAGGAACGAGCGTCGGGAGCGCCCAGTTTTCGATAACGCCTGTCAACGACGCGGAGGCGAGAAGGAAATCCATTTCGGTCGACGCGTCTGGCACGACGAGTTTGCAGGAGATTTCCCTGAGCTCTCCGAGCACGGTGGAAATCCTTATCGCGGACGACGAAACGCCGCCGGGGCCGCCGCCGAATCTCAGGGCGGAGTCGGGCGATACCCGGGTCCGACTGACCTGGGACAAGCCGCTCGGCGTGACCGTGGATCAGTACGAGCTGCGCTTCAAGGCGGGCAGCGGCAACTTCAGCGATTGGCTTCGCGCAGCCGGGGCCGGAAACTACAACGTCACCGCCCAATATCTGACCAACGGTACCGAATACACGTTCGAGTTGCGTGCGGTGAACGCCGGAGGCAACGGCGCGGCGGCATCGGTGAGCGCAACGCCCGGGACGGCGGTGCCGGACGCTCCGACCGGCCTTGCCGCGCTTGCGGGTGATACCGTCGTTTCGCTTTCCTGGACGCTTCCGCCGGCAGCGGGCGTGCTCGAGCGGGCGCAGATGCGCCACAAGCCAACCGCAGAACTGCCGTTTGCGCCGACCGACAGTTGGACGGATCTCTCCGCCAATGCGACGAGCCAAGTCGTGACCGGGTTGACCAACGGGACCGCCTACACCTTCGCGGTTCGTGCGGTCAACGCGTCAAGCGCCGGCATCGCCGCAACGGCGACGGCTACCCCGGCGCTGGCCGTGCCGGCGGTTCCGACGGGGCTGAGCGCGATGGCGGACGACGGAACGGCCACGCTCACATGGGCGTTGCCGACGAACGCCAGCGTACTCGACAAGGTCCAGCTGCGTTGGAAGCCGGCGGCGAGTCTCCCCTTCACGCCCTCGGACGCCTGGTCGGACGTCTCGTCCTCCGCGACGGGTCATGCCGTGACGGGTCTGACGAACGGCACGCTCTACGTGTTCGAGGTCCGGGCGGCGAACGCGGCGGGAAGCGGTCCGGCCGCTACGGTATTGGCGACGCCGGTGCTTCCGGTGCCTGACGCCCCCGCCAACTTCACGGCAACGGCCCGAGATACGAAGGTCGAGCTCAGCTGGGCGCTGCCGACGAACACGGTCCGTCGCAGCAAGGTTCAGATTCGCTGGAAGACGACGGCGACTCTGCCCTTCGATGCTGACGATGCGTGGACAGACCTCGACGCCTCGGCAACCTCCAACACCGTAACGGACCTGACCAACGGGGCGGAATACACGTTCGCCGTGCGCGTGGTCAACGGGGCGGGTGACGGCGCCGCATCTAGCACGACGGCGACTCCGCTATTCGCCGTTCCCGCGGTTCCGACGGGTCTTGTCGCGACGGCGGGAGACACGGAGGTCTTGCTCTCGTGGGTTCTTCCGACGAACTCGAGCGAAATAGACGCGGTTCAGGTTCGCTGGAAGGCGGCGGCAAGCCTGCCGTTCGACGCGTCGGATTCGTGGACGGACCTTGCCGGGTCGGCGACGGGATATTCGGTGTCGGGTCTTTCGAACGGGACGGGCTACACGTTTCTGGTCCGGGCCATAAACAGTCTGGGCGACGGCACGGCGGCGGCGACGACGGCGACGCCGGCGCTGGCGGTTCCGGCCGCTCCGACAGAGTTCGGGGCGACGGTGCAGAACGGCGCGGTCAAGCTCGAATGGGCGTTGCCGACGAACGCCAGCGTACTGGACAAGGTGCAGGTGCGCTGGAAGGCGACGGCGAGTCTGCCCTTCGGGTCGTCGGACTCGTGGACGGACCTGGCCGCCGTGACGACGGATTACGCGGTGGCCGGCCTGACTGCCAATTCGTCTTACACCTTTGCTGTGCGTGCGTCGAACGCGGCGGGTTTCGGCGCCGCTTCGACGGTACAGGCGACGCCGACGAATTGCGCCGGAAGCGGCGCGGTGTCGGGGTATTCCGGGCAGGGGATCTTGGACGACTGCGAGGTTCTGCTCGGACTGAGGGACGAGTTGCGGGGCACCGAGAGCTTGAACTGGAGCCTCGGCCGATCGATGGGTTCTTGGGAAGGCGTAACGATTTCGGCCAATCGGGTAACGGAGCTAGTCCTGAACCGAAGCCTCTTGCGCTTGGACGGTCGGATTCCGTCGTCGCTGGGCAGCCTGTCCGCGCTGCAAGAGTTGGATCTTGGGACCAACGACCTGACCGGGAGCATTCCGTCTTCGCTGGGTAACCTGTCCTCGCTCGAGTCCCTGATTTTGGGGAACAACAGTAGCCTCACGGGTAACGTTCCGTCGTCGCTGGGTAACTTGTCGGCTCTCAGGCTTCTGATTCTGAACGCCGGCGACCTTAGCGGGAGCATTCCGTCGTCCCTGGCGAACCTGTCTTCGCTGGAGGTGTTGGTCTTGGGGTCCAACGACTTGACCGGGGACATTCCTTCGGCGCTAGGGAACCTGTCTTCGCTGAAGGAATTGGATCTTGGGACCAACGACTTGACCGGGAGCATTCCGTCGTCGCTGGGCAGATTGTCCGCTTTGGAAAGGCTGATCCTGTCGAACAACGACTTGACCGGGAGCATTCCGTCGTCGCTGGGGAGCCTGTCCGCTCTTAGGACTCTGTTGCTGTCCGACAACGACCTCGCGGGTGACATTCCGCCGGAGTTGGCCAACCTGACCTCGATCAGGTCATCTTCCAGTCTGGCACTCTTCGGGAACGCCCTGACGGGAACGGTGTCGCTCGCTGTGACGCCGGACCGGGTCGACGAGGACGGAGGGTTGCAGTCGGTCAGCGTGCGTGCGGAACTCGACGCGGGCACCGCCTGGGTGCAGTCCGTATTGAACACGACTGCCAGCGTGGAGGCGTCGGTGGGTAGCACTGGGGACGCTGCAGTGGAGGGCGTCGATTATGCGACGGTGGGTAATGTCGTCGTGAGTCTTCCCGCAGGGGCGGGCAGCGCGAGCGCCGGCTTCGGCCTGACGCCGACGGACGATCAGGCGGCCCGGTTGAAGTCTCTCACGCTGGCTGTGGCCAGCGCGACGACCGGCGCCCCGGTTTCGCTTAGCGGGTCGGGCGCGGTCGAATTGGCGATCGGGGACGACGAGACGGTGCCGGGGGCGCCGACCGAGCTGCAGGCGGAGCCCGGCGACACTTGGGTCACGCTCTCCTGGCAGGCGCCAGGCGGCGTTACGCTGGACCACTTCGAAGTTCGCCGGCGGCCGGCTGGGGGTAGCTTTAGCCAGTGGCAGGCCCTCGGTGGCGGGGGGGGCACTCGGAGCGCCACCGTGCCGGTCTTGATGAACGGCACGCAATACGCCTTCGAGGTGCGCGCCGTCAACGAGGCGGGGAACGGCGCCGCCGCGTCAGTGACGGCGACCCCGGTATTGTCCGTACCCGATGCGCCGACAGGTCTCCGTGCGACACTGGGCGATACGCAGGCCAGGCTTGCCTGGATCTTGCCGGCGAATTCGAGCCTGCTCGACAAGGTTCAGGTGCGGTGGAAAGCGACTGCGAGCCTGCCGTTCGTTGCGGCGGACGCGTGGACGGATCTCGACGCAGCGGCAATGTCCTACCAGGTGACAGGCCTTACCAACGGTACGCTCTACACCTTCGAGGTACGGGCGGCAAATGCCGCAGGAGACGGCGCCGCGGCAACGGTTGCGACTTCGCTGCCTGCGCCGGGTGCCGTGGCCGACCTCTCTGCGGTGGCGGGAGATGCGGAGGCTACCCTTGCGTGGCTTCAGACGACGGACACCAAGTTGCTCGGCAAAACGCAGCTGCGTTGGAAAGCGACCGCGAACCTGCCGTTTACTTCTGCAGACGTCTGGACGGACCTCGCCGCTACGGCCGTCGGCTATACCGCGACCGGGCTGACGAACGGAACCGAATACACTTTTGCGGTGCGGACGGCGAACGAAGTCGGGAACAGCGTCGTCGCGACCGCGACGGCGACACCGACTCTGACGGCGCCCGCCGCTCCGACAGGGATGGAGGCTACCGTCGGCAACACCCGGGTCGCGCTCTCCTGGTCGCTGCCGACGAACGTCCGCCAGGTCGACAAGGTGCAAATCCGCTGGAAGCCGACGGCAAGCCTGCCGTTCGACGACGCGAAGGACAGCTGGACGGACCTCGCTGCCACGGCGACGGGATACACCGTGAGGGGCCTTGAGAACGGTACCGCATACGAATTTGCGGTGCGGGCGTGGAACGCGTCCGTGGCCGGTGCGGTTGCGACCGTTCGGGCGGCGCCGACGGATTGTCGCGGCAGCTACGCTGTGGCCGGACATACGGGTCAGGGAATCGTCGACGATTGCAGAATACTGCTCGGACTGAAGGACGAACTGCTCGGAGACGCCGGCAGTCTGAACTGGAGCCTGTCGGTTCCAATCCGCTCCTGGAGGGGCATTACCGTAACCGGCGATCGGGTGACGTCCATCTCGATATTCGGCGGCACTCTGAAGGGAAGGCTGCCGGTGGCTCTCGGAAACCTTTCGGGTCTTCGATTCCTGCAACTTAGCGGCAACGATCTAACCGGGCGAATTCCCTCGTCTTTCGGCAATCTGACGAATCTTGTGGCGCTAGACCTGAACTACAACGAAGTCACTGGGCAGCTCCCGCCGGAGCTCGCCCGCTTGTCGAATCTGGTTTCGGCCGGATTCCTCGGCACTCAGATCATGGGCGATCTGGCGCTCACGCTGACGCCGGACCGGGTCAACGAAGGCCGGGGGCCGCAGCCGGTAACTGTCCGGGCGAAGCTCGATCCTGGCATGGCGTGGTGGCATGACCTGGCGAACTTGTCGGCAACCGTCACCGTAACCGTGGGTCATGCGGGGGACTCGGCGGTCGAGGGCGTCGACTATCGGAACGTGAACGATGTGGCTCTCAGTTTTGCCGCCGGCGCGGACACGGCAAGCGCCACGTTTACGGTCGATCCGATCGACAATGGGCAAACGGGACTGAAATCCCTCACGGTCGACGCCTATCGCACCGCGACGCCGTTCACCATCGGTTTGAGCGCGTCAAGAGCGGCCGAGCTCTTAATTCAGGACGACGAGACCGCGCTCGAAGCGCCGGAGGGTTTGCTGGCGGAACCGGGGGACAACAGGGTACTGCTTCGCTGGACACCGCCGAAGGGCGGGTCGTCCGTCGCCTCGGTGCGAAATTTCGAGGTGCGTCACAAGCCGAGCGGCGGCAACTTCGGAAGCTGGACCGCGGTGAGCGGCGGAGAGAAGGCGACGAGCCATGTCGTCACCGGTCTGACCAACGGCACCGCATACGAGTTCGAGGTGCGAGCGGCCAATAACGGGGGGCGCAGCGCGGCAGCCACGGCGGTTGCGACGCCGTCCCTGGCGGTGCCTGCTGCGCCCGCCGGCCTGATCGCGACGGCGGGGGACCGTTCCGTCGACCTGTCCTGGGTGTTGCCGACGAACGCCAGCGTCCTGGACAAGGTCCAGTTGCGATGGAAAGACGCGACGAGCTTGCCGTTCTCGCAAACGGACGTATGGACGGATCTCGACTACACGGCCACCGGACATACCGCCACCGGACTGACCAACGGCACGGAATACGCCTTCGCCGTTCGGACCGTGAGCGAGGCGGATCCGGGCGCTGTCGCGACGGTCAGGGCAACGCCCGCCCTGGCTGTGCCCGCCGCTCCGAGCGGCCTCGCCGCCTCTGCCGCCGACCGGTCGGTGGCGCTTTCCTGGGTCAGGCCGACCAACGCGAGCGTAATCGGCAAGCTGCAGGTACGCTGGAAGGCGACCGCAAGTCTGCCGTTTACGACGGCGGACTCCTGGACCGACCTCGCTTCGACCGCGACAAGCGCCATCGCGGCGCAGTTGCTCAACGGAACCGCGTACACCTTCGCCGTTCGAGCGGTAAACGACGCCGGGAGCGGGTCCGCTGCGACGGTACGGTCGACGCCGACCCGATGCTCCGGCAGCGTCGCCGTCGCGGGCTATGCGGGTCAGGGAATCGTCGACGATTGCACCACGCTTCTGGGATTGAAGGACGAGCTTCGGGGGTCCGGGGCGCTGAACTGGAGCGGATCCCTTTCCATGGGGTCCTGGACCGGCGTGACCGTCACGGCGAATCGCGTGACGGCGCTGAATCTCTTCCGCAAGAGCCTGACGGGCCGCATTCCCCTGGCGCTCGGAAGCCTGTCGGAGCTCGAATCGCTGAATCTGTCGAATAATGCGCTTACGGGGGCGATCCCCGCGGAGCTCGGGAAGCTGTCCGATCTGGAAGGGCTCGACCTGTCCGACAACGATCTCACGGGAAGCCTTCCGGCTCGCCTTGCCGATCTGACGCAGGTCCGGTATCTGGCCCTGTCCGGTAACGACCTGACCGGTACGATGTCGCTCGCGCTTTCCCCCACTCAGGTCACGGAGATGGGAGGCGCGCAAACGGTGACCGCGCGAGCGGAGCTCGATGCGGGCACCGCGTGGGCGCAGAAAATCGCCGATGCGGACGTGGCCGTCACCCTGGCGGTCGGCGGTGCGGGCGACGAAGCGATCGAGGGCGTCGACTATGCCATCGTGGGCGACGTGATCCTCCGCATTCCCGCCGGAAGCGACAACGGAAGCGCCAGTTTCGCGATCACGCCGACCGACGACATCCAGACGAGGTCGAAGTCGCTCTCCGTAGACGCCTCCGCCATCGCTGCCTACTCGATCGCGGTGCGCGAGGCGCGTGTCGCAAGGCTCGACATCGTCAACGACGACGCCGTGCCGCAGACGCCGACGGCTCTCACGGCAGCGCCCGGCGACACGTGGGTGGAGCTGAACTGGACGGCGGCGGAAGCGGTGCCCGTGCGCCGCTTCGAGTGGCGCCGGAAGTCTGGCAGCGGGACCTGGAGCGCCTGGGAGCGGGCGAGCGGCGGCGGCGAGGCTTCAAGCGCCACCGTCACCGGACTGACCAACGCTACGGCCTACACGTTCGAGGTGCGCGGCGTAACCGTGGCCGGCAGCAGTTCGGCGGCGTTGGTCGCCACGGCGACCCCGGTCCTGGCGGTGCCGGCCGGCCCGACCGATCTCGCGACTTCCGCGGGCTATGCGCGGGTCGGACTCGCCTGGACGCTGCCCACCAACGCAAGCGAGATCGACAAGGTTCAGCTGCGCTGGAAGGCGACGGCCAGCCTTCCTTTCACGACCGCGGACGCATGGACGGACCTCGCCGCAACGGCGACGAGCCACACCGTGACCAACCTCAACCGGGGAACGGAATACACTTTCGCGGTTCGAGCGGTGAACGATGCGGGCGACGGGATCGCGACGACGGTTGCGGCGACGCCCGTGCTCGCGGTACCGGCCGCACCGTCCGGCCTCGTCGCTGCGATCGGAGATACGGAGGTCGGGCTGTCGTGGACGCTGCCGACCAACGCGCGCGTGCTCGATACGGTTCAGCTGCGCTGGAAGCCGACGGCAAGCCTGCCGTTCACGGCCTCGGACAGCTGGATCGACCTGTCGGGTGCGCCGACGACGCACAGCGTGACCGGACTGACCAACGGAACGAATTACACCTTTGCGCTGCGGGCAGCGAACCGTGCCGGCACGAGCGCCGCATCGACTACGACGGCCACGCCGGAGTTGTCTGTGCCCGACGCACCGACCGAGTTGGTGGCCACGCAACACGGAACGGACCTGTTCCTCACCTGGATGCCGCCGACCAACGCCAGCTCCCTCGACAAGATGCAGGCACGCTGGAAGGCGACGTCGGACCTTCCGTTCGATCGGTCGGATTCGTGGCTCGACCTCGCTGCCATGGCGACGTCTCTCACCGCTGAGAGTCTGTCCGCCGGGACGGAATATACTTTCGCCCTGCGGGCGGTGAACGCGGCCGGCGAAGGCTTGGCGGCGAAGTTGCGGGCGACCGTCGCGAGCTGCGCGGGCTCCACGGCCGTGAGCGGCTATTCCGGGTCCGGGATCGTTCTCGACTGCAACACTTTGCTCGGGCTGAAGGACGAGCTGCGAGGTACCGCAACGCTGAACTGGAGCGCGTCGCTTTCCATGGGTTCGTGGGACGGCCTCACCGTTTCCCGAAACCGGGTGACCGCGCTCGACCTGTCGTCCGAGAGCCTTTCGGGAACCGTTCCCGGGGCTTTGAGCGACCTGTCTCGCCTGACGACGCTGAACCTGTCCGACAACGGCCTCTCTGGGCGGATTCCTTCGTCTCTGGGCGGATTGTCCCGCCTGAAGACGCTGCGCCTCGACGACAACGGGCTTACGGGCGGCATTCCCTCCGCCCTCGGCAGCCTCGCCGACCTGGAAACGCTGGACCTGTCCGACAACGACCTGGGCGGCGGAATTCCCCTGCAGTTGATCGGTCTGTCCAAGCTGACCTCCGTCGGGTTGAGCGGCAACGCGTTCACCGGAACCCTCTCTCTCGCCCTCGTTCCCGACCGGGTCAGCGAAGACGGAGGGGCGCAGTCGGTCAGCGTGCGCGCCACGCTGGACGCCGGCACCGCCTGGGTGCAGAAAATCGTGGACGCGCCTTCGACCGTGAGGGTCGCGATCGGGCGTCCGGGAGACAGCGCGGTCGAGGGCACCGACTATGCGGCGATCGCCGATCGCATATTCGACATTCCGCAAAGCGGGGACAGTCACAGCGACAGCTTTACGGTGACGCCGACCGACGATTCCCTGTCGAACTCGAAGACCCTGACGCTCGTCGCCACCGGCACGGCAACGGTGTCGTCCGTATCGCTCAGCAGTCCGGGCGAAACTGCCCTCTTGATCGAAGACGACGACGGAATGCTGGGCCAGCCGTCCAATCTGAGGGCGGAGCCGGGCGACCGGCGGATAACGCTCGCCTGGACCGCCCCGCGCGGCGTGACGCTGAGCGGCTTCGAGTTGCGCTGGAAGGCCGGCGGCGGAACCTTCGGCTCCTGGGCGGCGGTAAGCGGGGGAGCGGGAGCGACGCAGACCGCAGTGACGGGCTTGACGAACGGGACGGCGTATACCTTCGAGGTTCGGGCGACGAACTCCCAGGGCAGCGGCCCGGCCGCAACGGTCACCGCGACGCCGGCGCTCGCCGTACCCGACGCTCCGACCGGGTTGACCGTACGGGTGGGCGCCGGTTCCGTCGCCGTTTGGTGGGTGCTTCCGACCAATGCGAGCATGCTGGACAAGGTTCAGATTCGCTGGAAGGAAACCGCGCAGCTCCCGTTTACCGGCGCGGAGACGTGGACGGACCTCCTCGCAACCGCGACCAGCCGCACGGTGACCGGTCTGACTGTCGGAACCGACTACACCTTCGCGGTGCGGGCGGTGAACGCGGCAGGCGAGGGCGCGACGGCGACGATCCGTACCGCACCGGAACGTTGCGCGGGCAGCACCGCCGTTTCCGGCCACCCGGGTCAGGGCATCGTCGACGATTGCGAGGCGCTGCTCGCAATCCGCGACCGGTTGATCGGCTCGGTGGCACCGGAGAACCCCTTGAACTGGCGCTCCGACAACTCTATGGAAAACTGGTATGGCGTACTTATACGCAACCATCGGGTCGCCCAGCTATGGTTGAGCAGCAACGACTTTGCGGGTCAGCTCGCGCCGGAATTCGGAGACCTGACCGCACTGGAAAGACTGTTCCTCAGCAACAACAGGCTCACGGGGCCCGTTCCTTCCGAACTCGGCGACTTGCCCAAGCTGAGTTGGTTGTTCCTGGATAACAACAGATTGACGGGTCTCGTTCCGCCGACGCTGTGGAAGCTCCACGAGCGGCAAACTAACGATAATTTGTTTTTCTTCAGTCTGAACAACAATCAATTTACTGCGGAAGTGTCGCTCACTCTCGTCCCGGACCAGGTCAACGAGGACGGGGGCGCGCAGACCGTGACCGTGCACGCTGAGCTGGATCGAGGCGCGGAGTTGGTGCGGCCAGCCTTCGGCTCTGGCCTCACTGCCACTGTGGCGGTCGGTCGAACCGGCGACACGGCGATCGAGGGTACTCACTATGCGACGGTAGACGACATCGACATCTATATCTCCGGTTGGCGGGGCGAGGGGTCCGGGAGCGCCACCTTCACGTTGACCCCGGTCGACGACGAGACGGCGGGTTCCAAGTCCGTTTCCCTCGACGTCGTCTCGTTCGCACCCGCAGACAGTGCGTTTGGGAAAGTCGTTACTTCCGGCCTCGTGACGCTGCCGATCGGGGACGACGACGTCGTGCCGGCGGCTCCGGCAGACCTGCGGGCGGATCCCGGCGATACGCGCGTCCAGTTGAGCTGGTCGGCGCCGGGCAACGCGTCGCTGGACCGGTTCGAGGTTCGATACAAGTCGGGCCAGGGAAGTTTCGGCGCCTGGACCGAGGCGAGTGGGGGCGGCACCGCTCGAACCGCCGAGGTCGCCGGTCTGAGCAACGGAACCGAATACACGTTCGAGTTGCGAGCCGTCAACGTCGCGGGCAACGGCGCCGCAGCGACGACTACTGCAACCCCGGTACTGGGGGTACCGGGCGCTCCGACGGGCCTTGCGGCGACGCCCGGGAATGCCTCGGTGTCCCTCAGCTGGACGCTTCCGACCGACACGAGCGAGATCAACAAGACGCAGGTGCGCTGGAAGACGACGGCAAGCCTGCCGTTCACGGCGACGGACGCCTGGACGGACCTCGCAGCGACGGCGACGAGCCATGCGCCGTCGGGCCTGGTCAACGAGACGGCGTATGCGTTCGAAGTGCGCGCGGTCAACGATGCGGGCGACGGCGCGGCGGCGACGGTAGAAGCGACGCCGCTGAACGTACCCGACGCCCCGACGGGATTCTCCGCGACTGCCGGCGACGCCTCGACCGCGCTCGCGTGGACGCTGCCGACCAATACCGGCACGCTGGATCGGGTGCAGCTGCGCTGGAAGGCGACGTCGAGCCTGCCTTTCGACGACGCGACGGACGCGTGGACTGACCTGGCCGGCACGGCGACGGCGTACACGGCTACCGGCCTGACGAACGGAACCGGCTACAGCTTCGAAGTCCGCGTCGGAAACGGCGCCGGAGACGGCGTAGCGGCGACCGCGACCGCGACCCCTGCACTTTCCGTTCCGAACGCGCCGGCGAGCTTCGTCGCGACAGCCGGCGACGCGCAAGCCACGCTTGCCTGGACCCTGCCGACCAATGCGAGCGAGCTGGACCGGATTCAGGTGCGCTGGAAGCCGTCGGCCGACCAGCCGTTCGACGACGCGACCGACGTCTGGACCGATCTGGCCGGGACGGACACGATCTACACGGCAACCGGCTTGACCAACGGTACCGAATACGTCTTTGCGGTGCGTGCCGGGAACGCCGCCGGCGACAGCGCTGCGGTAACCGACACGGCGACGCCGGTTCTCGCCGTGCCGGCGGCTCCGACCAACCTCATCGCGACGCTGGGAGACCTGACGATAACCCTCACCTGGGACTTGCCGACCAACGTCAGCGTTCTCGACAAGGTTCAGATCCGATGGAAGGATACGGCGAGCCTGCCGTTCACTTCGGCGGACGCGTGGGTCGACCTCGACGCCGCGGCGACGACACACGTCGCGACGAGCCTGATCGACGGAACGGAATATACGATTGCGGTTCGCGCGGTGAGCGGCGCGGGAGACGGCGTGGCCGCCTCGACCGCCGCAACGGCGCTGGCGATACCGGGCGCCGTGACGAGCCTTGCCGCAGCGCCGGGAGACACGGAGGCCACGCTCGCCTGGACGCTGCCTGCCAACACGGGCACGTTCGACCGGGTGCAAGTCCGCTGGAAGCCGACCGCAAATCTGCCGTTCGACGAAGCGACGGATTCCTGGACCGATCTGGCAGGCACGTCCGTGACCTACACGGCGACCGGATTGACGAACGCGACCGGCTACACCTTTGCCGTACGGGCCGGCAACGGCGCCGGCGACGGCGCAGTCGCCACAGCTACCGGTACGCCGGCTCTTGCCGTGCCCGACGCCCCGAGCGGGCTCGTCGCGGCTGCAGGGGACACGCAAGCGACGCTCGCCTGGACGCTGCCGACCAACGCGAGCGAGATCGACAAGGTTCAGGTGCGGTGGAAGGCGACGGCAAGCCTGCCGTTCGACGACACGACGGACCTCTGGACCGACCTTTCCGGTTCGGCCGTTACGGCTACGGCAACCGGTCTGACCAACGGCGTCACCTATCTGTTTGCGCTGCGGGTCGGGAACGGCGCCGGAAACAGCGCAGCGGTCACGGTCGTGGCGACGCCAGTTCTCGCCGTGCCGGACGTCCCGACCGGCCTCGTAGCTGCTGCGGGGGACACGGAGGCGACGCTCACCTGGGCGCTGCCGACCAATTCGAGCGAAATCGACAAGGTTCAGTTGCGCTCGAAGCCGACGGCAAGCCTGCCGTTTGACGACACGACCGACGGTTGGACCGATCTCGCCGGCGCCGCCACCTCGACTACGGTTTCGGGTCTGACCAACGGAACCGCCTATACGTTCGAAGTGCGTGCCGCAAACACGGCCGGCGACGGAACCGCCGCCACGGCCGTTGCGACGCCTGCCCTCGCCGTACCGGAGGCGCCGACAGGCCTAACTGCCGCTGCGGGGGACACGGAGGTCACGCTCGCCTGGACGCTGCCGACCAACGCGAGCGAGATCGACAAGGTGCAGGTGCGTTCGAAGCCGACGGCCAGCCTGCCGTTCGACGACACGACCGACAGCTGGACCGATCTCGCCGGCACGGCCGCGACCGCCACGGTCTCGGGTCTGACCAACGGAACCGGCTACACGTTCGAAGTCCGCGCCGCGAACGCAGCCGGCGACGGCGCCGCCGCCGCGACCGCTGCGACGCCTGCCCTCGCCGTACCCGCCGCGCCGGCCGGCCTCACGGCCGCTGCGGGGGACATCGAAATCACGCTCGCATGGACGCTTCCGACCAACGCGAGCGAGATCGACAAGGTGCAGTTGCGCTGGAAGGAGACCGCAAGCCTGCCGTTCGACGACACCACCGACGGCTGGACCGATCTCGCCGGCACGGCGACGACGAGCACCGCGACGGGCCTGACGAACGGCACCGACTACACTTTCGAGGTTCGTGCCGCGAACGCCGCCGGCGACGGCGCCGCGGCCACGGCGACGCAAGCGCCGGCGCTTTCCGTTCCGGAAGCGCCGGGGAACTTCGCCGCGAGTCCAGGCGACACCAGCGTCAACCTTTCGTGGACTGCGCCGACCAACGCAAGCGAGATCGATCGGTTTCAGCTGCGCTGGAAGGCGACGGCCAGCCTTCCGTTCGATGCGGCGGATTCCTGGATCAGCCTGCCTTCCGTAGCGACGACCGCAACGTTCTCGACATTGACCAACGGCACCGAATACACCTTCGAATTGCGCGCCGGAAACGCTGCCGGCGACGGCACTGCCGCCACGATCGCCGCGACGCCGGTGCTTGCCGTCCCGGATGCGCCGGGCAGCCTGGCCGCCGCAGCGGGCGACACCGAGGCGACCCTCACCTGGACGCTTCCGACCAACGCGAGCGAGATCGACAAGGTGCAGCTGCGCTGGAAGGCGACGGCCAGCCTGCCGTTTGACGACACGACGGACAGCTGGACCGACCTCGCCGGCACTGCGACTGCCGCCACGGCTACGGGTCTGACCAACGCCACCGGTTATACCTTCGAGGTGCGTGCCGGGAACGCCGCGGGCGACGGCACGGCCGCCACGGCGACTGCGACGCCGGCGCTTGCAGTGCCGGACGCGCCCGGTAGCCTGGTTGCGGCCTCAGGCGATACGGAGGCGACCCTCACCTGGACGCTGCCGACGAACGCGAGCGAGATCGACCGGGTGCAGGTGCGGTGGAAGGCGACTGCGAGCCTGCCGTTCATAGCCAGTGACAGCTGGACTGACCTCGCCGGCACTGCGACCACCGCCACGGCTACGAGTCTGACCAACGCCACCGGCTATACCTTCGAAGTGCGCGCCGGCAACAGCGCCGGCGACGGCGCCGCCGCTACGGCTGCCGCGACGCCTGCGCTTGCCGTTCCGGAGGCGCCGGCAAGCCTTGTTGCGTTGGCCGGCGACACGGAGGCGACCCTCACCTGGACGCTTCCGACCAACGCGAGCGAGATCGACCGGGTGCAGGTGCGGTGGAAGGCGACGGCGAGCCTGCCGTTCGACGAAAGCGTCGACGCCTGGACCGGTCTCGCCGGCTCGGCGACGACGACCGTGGCGACGGGTCTGACCAACGGCACCGGCTATACGTTCGAAGTGCGCGCCGGCAACAGCGCCGGCGACGGCGCCGCCGCTGCGACCGCTGCGACGCCGGCGCTTGCCGTTCCGGCGGCGCCGGGCAGCCTTGCCGCCTCGGCGGGCGACACCGAGGTCACGCTCACCTGGACGCTTCCGACGAACGCGAGCGAGATTGACCGACTGCAACTGCGCTGGAAGGCGACGGCGAGCCTGCCGTTCACGGTTGCGGACGCGTGGACCGATCTTGCCTCCACGGCGACGACGACCACGGTCTCGGGCCTGACCAACGGCACGGGGTACACCTTCGAGCTGCGGGCCGGCAACAAAGCGGGCGACAGTTCGGCGGCTACGACTGCCGCGACGCCGGCGCTTGCCGTTCCGGCGGCGCCGGGCAGCCTCGCCGCGACGCCGGGCGACACCGAGGTCACGCTTGCGTGGACGCTGCCGACGAACGCGAGCGCGATCGATCGGGTGCAGGTGCGCTGGAAAACGACGGCCAGCCTGCCGTTCGACGACAGCGTCGACGCCTGGTCCGATCTCGCCGGTTCGGCGACGACGACCGTGGCGACGGGCTTGACCAACGGCACCGGTTACACGTTCGAGGTCCGTGCCGGCAACAGCGTCGGCGACGGCGTCGCCGCGACGATCGCCGCCGCGCCGGTCCTGCCCGTTCCGGACGCGCCGACCGGTCTTGCCGCAACGTCGGGCGACACGGAGGTCACCCTCGCCTGGACGCTCCCGACGAACGCGAGCGCGATCGACCGGGTGCAGGTGCGGTGGAAGGCGACGGCCAGTCTGCCGTTCGACGACAGCGTCGACGCCTGGACCGATCTCGCCGGTTCGGCGACGACGACCGTGGCGACGGGTCTGACCAACGGCACCGGTTATACCTTCGAAGTCCGTGCCGGGAACTCCGCTGGCGACGGCACGGCCGCCGCGACGACCGCGACGCCGGCGCTCGCCGTGCCGGCCGCCCCCGGCAGCCTTGCCGCGACTGCAGGCGACACGGAGATCGCCCTCGCCTGGACGCTTCCGACGAATGCGAGCGAGATCGACCGGGTGCAGCTCCGCTGGAAGGCGACGGCAAGCCTCCCGTTCACCCCGGCGGACGGATGGACCGATCTCGCCGGATCGGCGACGACCACGACGGTCACGGGGCTGACCAACGGCACCGGCTACACCTTCGCCGTGCGCGCCGGGAATTCCGCGGGAGACAGCGCTGCCGTGACGGCGACCGCGACGCCGGCGCTCGCCGTTCCGGCCGCGCCGGGCAGCCTTGCCGCGACGGCAGGCGACACGGAGATCGCCCTTACCTGGACGCTCCCGACCAACGCGAGTGCGCTCGACAAGGTGCAGGTGCGCTGGAAAGAGACGGCGAGCCTTCCGTTCACGGCCGCGGACAGCTGGACCGACCTCGCGGCAACGGCGACGACGACCTTGGCGACGGGATTGACCAACGGCACCGGCTATACCTTCGCGGTTCGCGCGTCGAACGCCGCCGGCGACGGCGCCGCTTCCACGACGAGCGCAGCGCCGGCGCTTGCCGTCCCGGCCGCGCCGGGCAGCCTTGCCGCAACTCCGGGCGATACCGAGGTCACTCTCGCCTGGACGCTCCCGACCAACGCGAGCGAACTCGACAGGACGCAGGTGCGCTGGAAGGCGACGGCAAGCCTGCCGTTCGACGCCACCGACGCATGGACGGATCTCGCCGGCACGGCAACGACGACCGTTGCGACCGGTCTGAGGAACGGCTCCGGCTACACCTTCGAGGTCCGTGCCGGGAATTCCGCGGGCGACGGTTCCGCCGCTACCGCTGCCGCGACGCCGGCCCTTGCCGTCCCGGCTTCGCCGGGCAGCCTTGCCGCGGCAGCGGGCGACACGGAAGTCACCCTCACCTGGACGCTTCCCGCCAACGCGAGCGAACTCGACCGGGTTCAGCTGCGCTGGAAGGCGACGGCCAGCCTGCCGTTTACCGCGGCGGACTCCTGGACCGATCTGGCCGGCACGGCGACCACGACCACGGTGACCGGGCTGACCAACGGTACCGGCTATACCTTCGCGGTACGCGCCGGAAACGCCGCCGGCGACAGCACGGCCGCCACGGCCGTCGCGACGCCGACGCTTGCCGTTCCGGATGCCCCGACCAACTTCGCCGCATCCGCGGGCAACGGCGAGGTCACGCTCGCCTGGACGCTGCCGACCAACGCCAGCGCCGTCGACACGGTGCAGCTGCGCTGGAAGGCCACGGCCGACTTGCCGTTTACCGCGGCGGATTCCTGGACCGATCTCGCCTCGACGGCGAAGACGACCACCGTGTCGGGCCTGACCAACGGCACCGGCTACACCTTTGCCGTGCGGGCCGGAAACAGCGTCGGATACAGCGCTGCCGCCACGGCTACCGCTACGCCAGCCGCATCCGTTCCGGATGCGCCGACGAACCTGGCGGCTACGGCCGGCGATACGACGGTCACGCTCGACTGGACGCTTCCGACGAACGTCGGCGCCCTCGACCGGGTTCAGGTTCGCTGGAAAGCGACCGCGGACCTTCCGTTTACGGCCGCCGACAGTTGGACCGATCTCGCCGGCACGGCTACGACCGTGACGGCGACCGGATTGACCAACGGAACCGGCTATACCTTCGAGGTTCGCGCCGGAAACGGCGTCGGAGACAGCGCCGCCGCCACGACCGCGGCGACGCCGACGCTTGCCGTGCCGGATGCGCCAGGCAGCCTTACGGCGACGGCAGGCGACACGGAAGTCGCGCTTAGCTGGGCGCTTCCGACGAACGCGAGCGAGATCGACCGGGTTCAGCTGCGCTGGAAGGCGACCGCCGATCTCCCGTTCACTGCAGCGGATTCGTGGACCGGCCTCGCCGGCACGGCGACAGCGACGACGGTGACGGGGCTGACCAACGGCACGGACTACACCTTTGCGGTGCGCGCCGGAAACAGCGTCGGAGACAGCGCCGCCGTCACGACCGCGGCGATGCCGGCGCTTGCCGTTCCGGACGCGCCGGGCGGCCTCGCGGCCGCGGCGGGCGACACGGAAGTCTCCCTCACCTGGACGTTGCCGACGAACGCGAGCCAGATCGATCGGGTGCAGGTGCGCTGGAAGGCGACCGCAAGCCTGCCGTTCACCGCAGCGGATTCCTGGACCGACCTCGCCGGCACGGCTACTGCGACCGCAGCGACGGGTCTGACCAACGGCATCGGCTATACCTTCGCGGTTCGCGCCGGAAACGCCGCCGGGGACGGCGCGGCCACCACCGCCGTCGCGACGCCGACGCTCGCCGTTCCTGAAACCCCGACCAGCCTCGCCGCATCTGCAGGCAACGCGGAAGTCACGCTCACCTGGACGCTGCCGACCAACGCGAGCGCCATCGACAGGGTGCAGCTGCGCTGGAAGGCGACGGCCAGCCTGCCGTTTGACGCGGCGGACGCATGGACGGACCTCGCCGGCACGGCGACGACGACGACCGTGTCGGGACTGACCAACGGAACCGGCTACACCTTTGCCGTGCGGGCCGGCAACAGCGCCGGCGACAGCGCGGCCGCCACGGCTGCCGCAACGCCGTTCGCATCCGTTCCGGACGCTCCGACGAACCTTGCGGCGACCGCGGGCGATACGGAAGTCACGCTCGCCTGGACGCTGCCGACCAACGCAGGCACGCTCGATCGGGCTCAGGTTCGCTGGAAGGCGACCGCGGACCTGCCGTTCACGGCCGCCGACGCCTGGACGGATCTCGCCGGCACGGCGACGACGACCACAGTGACAGGACTGACCAACGGAACCGGCTATACCTTTGCGGTACGCGCCGGAAACAGCGTCGGAGACAGCGCCGCAGCCGCGATTGCGGCGACGCCGACGCTTGCCGTTCCGGATGCGCCCGGCAGTCTTGCGGCCGCGGCGGGCGACACGGAGGTCACTCTCAGCTGGTCGTTGCCGACGAACGCGAGCGAGATCGACCGGGTTCAGATTCGCTGGAAGGCGAGCGCGGATCTTCCGTTTGAGGCCGCCGACGCCTGGACGGATCTCGCCGGCACGGCCACTACGACGACGGTGACCGGTCTGACCAACGGCACGGACTACAGCTTTGCGGTGCGCGCCGGGAACAGCGCCGGAAACAGCGCCGCAGTCACGACGGCGGCGATGCCGGCGCTTGCCGTTCCGGATGCGCCGGGTAGCCTCGCGACCGCGGCGGGCGACACGGAGGTCACGCTCAGCTGGTCGTTGCCGACGAACGCGAGCGAGATCGACCGGGTGCAGTTGCGCTGGAAGGCTACGGCGAGCCTGCCGTTCACCGCAGCGGATTCGTGGACGGATCTCGCCGCATCGGCGACCGCGACGACGGTCACGGGGCTTACCAACGGCACCGGCTACACCTTTGCGGTTCGCGCCGGAAACGCCGCCGGCGACAGCGCAACCGCCACGGCCGTCGCGACGCCGGCGCTCGCCGTTCCGGATACTCCGACCAACCTCGCCGCGTCCGCAGGCAACGCAGAAGTCACGCTCACCTGGACGCTGCCGACCAACGCGAGCGCCATCGACACGGTGCAGGTGCGCTGGAAGGCGACGGCCAGCCTGCCGTTTGACGCAGCGGACACCTGGACCGTTCTCGTCGGCACGGCGACGACGACCACGGTTGCAGGCCTGACCAACGGAACCGGCTACAGCTTTGCCGTGCGGGCCGGGAACAGCGCCGGCGACAGCGCGGCCGCCACGGTCGCAGCGACGCCGGTCCTGCCCGTACCGAACGCCCCGACGGGGCTTGCGGCGACGGCAGGCGACGCGGAAGTCACGCTCGCGTGGACGCTGCCGACGAACGCGGGCGCGCTCGATCGGGTTCAGGTTCGCTGGAAGGCAACCGCGGACCTTCCGTTTGCGGCCGCCGACGCCTGGACGGATCTCGCCGGTACGGCGACGACGACCACTGTCGCAGCTCTGACCAACGGCACAGGCTATACCTTTGCCGTTCGCGCCAGGAACGGCGCCGGCGACGGTCCCGCGGCCACGGTTGCGGCGACGCCGGCGCTTGCCTTACCGGATGCTCCGGGCAGCCTTGCCGCAGCGGCCGGCGACACGGAAGTCGCCCTCACCTGGACTCTGCCGACGAACGCGAGCGAGATCGACCGGGTGCAGCTGCGCTGGAAGGCGACTTCCAGCTTGCCGTTCACTGCGGCGGATTCCTGGACGGATCTCGCCGGCACGGCTACGGCGACTGCGGTGACGGCTCTGACCAACGGCGTCGGCTATACCTTCGCGGTTCGAGCCGGAAACGCAGCCGGCGACAGCGTGGCCGCCACGGTCGTCGCGAGGCCGGCGCTTGCCGTTCCGGATACCCCGACCAACCTCGCCGCTTCAGCGGGCAACGCGGAAGTCGCGCTCACCTGGACGCTGCCGACAAACGCGAGCGCCATCGACACGGTGCAGGTGCGCTGGAAAGCGACGGCCAGCCTGCCGTTTGACGCAACGGACGCATGGGCCGATCTCGCCGGCACGGCGACGACGACCGTGGTGACAGGTCTGGCCAACGGCACAGGCTATACCTTCGCGGTTCGCGCCGGCAACAGCGCCGGCGACAGCGCGGCCGCCACGGTCGCAGCGACGCCGGTCCTGCCCGTGCCGGACGCCCCGACGGGGCTTGCGGCGACGGCGGGCGATTCGGAAGTCGCGCTCGCGTGGACGCTGCCGACGGACGCGGGCACGCTCGATCGGGTTCAGGTTCGCTGGAAGGCGACCGCGGACCTTCCGTTTACGGCCGCCGACGCCTGGACGAACCTCGCCGGCACGGCGACGACGACCACGATTACGGGTCTGACCAACGGCACCGGCTATACCTTCGCGGTTCGCGCCGGGAACGGCGCCGGCGACGGTCCTGCGGCCACGGTTACGGCGACGCCTGACGGAGTGCCGACATTCGGAACCGAGACCGTCGCCGATCAGGTCTACCGTTCGGGTACGGCGATTCCGACGCTTACGCTTCCGCTGGCGACCGGCGGCGACGGAACGCTGACCTACGGCCTGTCGCCGGCCCTGCCGACCGGTCTGGCCCTCGACAACGCGACGAGGCAGATCGCCGGCACGCCGACGGTCGCGCAGGCGGCGACGACCTACAGCTGGACGGCGACCGACGCCGACGGCGATGCGGTTTCGGTGACCTTCGACATCACGGTCGAGCAGGATCTCCTGCCGTCGTTCGGGACCGAGACCGTCGCCGATCAGGTCTACCGTTCGGACAACGCAATCCCGACGCTGACTCTGCCGCTGGCGAGCGGCGGCGACGGAACGCTGACCTACGGCCTGACTCCGACCCTGCCTGCCGGCCTGGCGCTCGACAACGCGACGAGGCAGATCACCGGCACGCCGACGGTCGCGCAGGCGGCGACGACCTACAGCTGGACGGCGACCGACGCCGACGGCGATGCGGTTTCGTTGACCTTCGACATCACGGTCGAGCAGGATCTCCTGCCGTCGTTCGGGACCGAGACCGTCGCCGATCAGGTCTACCGTTCGGGCACGGCAATCCCGACGCTTCCGCTTCCGCTGGCGACCGGCGGCGACGGAACGCTGACCTACGGCTTGACTCCAACCCTGCCGACCGGCCTGGCGCTCGACAACGCGACGAGGCAGATCACCGGCACGCCGACGGTCGCACAGACTTCGACGACCTACAGCTGGACGGCGACCGACGCCGACGGCGATGCGGTTTCGCTGACGTTTGACATTACGGTCGAGCAGGATCTCGTGCCGTCGTTCGGGACCGAGACCGTCGCCGATCAGGTCTACCGTTCGGGCACGGCAATCCCGGCGCTGACTCTGCCGCTGGCGACCGGCGGCGACGGAACGCTGACCTACGGCCTGACTCCGACCCTGCCGACCGGCCTGGCGCTCGACAACGCGACGAGGCAGATCGTCGGCACGCCGACGATCGCGCAGGCGGCGACGACCTACAGTTGGACGGCGACCGACGCCGACGGCGATGCGGTTTCGGTGACCTTCGACATTACGGTCGAGCAGGATCTCGTGCCGTCGTTCGGGACCGAGACCGTCGCCGATCAGGTCTACCGTTCGGGCACGGCAATTCCGACGCTGACTCTGCCGCTGGCGACCGGCGGCGACGGAACGCTGACCTACGGCTTGACTCCGACCCTGCCGACCGGCCTGGCGCTCGACAACGCGACGAGGCAGATCACCGGCACGCCGACGATCGCGCAGGCGGCGACGACCTACAGCTGGACGGCGACCGACGCCGACGGCGATGCGGTTTCGTTGACCTTCGACATCACGGTCGAGCAGGATCTCGTGCCGTCGTTCGGGACCGAGACCGTCGCCGATCAGGTCTACCGTTCGGGCACGGCAATCCCGACGCTGACTCTGCCGCTGGCGACCGGCGGCGACGGAACGCTGACCTACGGCCTGTCTCCGACCCTGCCGACCGGCCTGGCGCTCGACAACGCGACGAGGCAGATCGCCGGCACGCCGACGATCGCGCAGGCGGCGACGACCTACAGCTGGACGGCGACCGACGCCGACGGCGATGCGGTTTCGCTGACGTTCGACATCACGGTCGAGCAGGATCTCGTGCCGTCGTTCGGGACCGAGACCGTCGCCGATCAGGTCTACCGTTCGGGCACGGCAATCTCGACGCTGACTCTGCCGCTGGCGACCGGCGGCGACGGAACGCTGACCTACGGCTTGACTCCGACCCTGCCGACCGGCTTGGCGCTCGACAACGCGACGAGGCAGATCACCGGCACGCCGACGATCGCGCAGGCGGCGACGACCTACAGCTGGACGGCGACCGACGCCGACAGCGATGCGGTTTCGTTGACCTTCGACATCACGGTCGAGGCGGCGGATCCCGCTCCGACGTTCGGGGCGTCTACCGTCGCGGACCAGACCTACACGCGGGATACGGCCATCACCACCCTGACGCTGCCGCAGGCGACCGGCGGAGACGGAACGTTGACCTACAACCTGTCTCCGGCGCTGCCGGACGGGCTTGCCCTCGATACGACGACGAGGCAGATCGCCGGAACGCCGACGGTTGCGCAGGCGGCGACGACCTACAGTTGGACCGCGACCGACGCCAGCGGCGATACTGCGACCCTTTCGTTCTCCGTCTGGGTCCGGACGGTGGCGCCGTCGAGCGCGGACTTCACCCGGAACGCAACCGTGCCCCGGACGGTGCTGCGGATCACGAACCGCTCGTATAGCGCGTTTCCGTACACGGCGGCTGAGTCGACCGGTGCGGACCTCTACGAGCTGAAGATCGTTTCGTTGCCCGCTCAGGGGACGCTGAAGACGGTCCCCGCCCACTCGAGATCCCGCGCGCCGGTGCGAGACGTGACCGAGGGACAGAAGATCGCCGTGGAGGAGATCCAGTCTTCGCGCTACGCAAAGACCCTGGCGTACTATCCGCCGGACGAGGGGCTGGACTTCGCCGGCACGCACTTCTCCTTCACGGTGATCGACACCGACCGGGTCGAGTCGGAAGAGGTCTACACCGTGACGCTTCCGGGCTGGACGGTGAACCTGGTTCCGAACTTCAACACCAATTGGCCGGCGGTGCAGACCTTTACCGTAGGCGAGGCTGAGGACCGGGAGTTCCCGTGGTCGAACACGGGCAACGGCAAGCTGATCTACACCCTGAGTCCGGCGCCCCCCGCGGGTCTCGCGTATGACGGCGACGGTCCGGACGACGCCGGAGTCGGCCTTGGGGCCGAACACGCGCCGCATGTCGTCGGGACGCCGGTCCGGGTCATGGCGCCGACGACCTATACGCTGCGAGTCGAGGACACCGACGGAAACGTCGGCGCGAGCGACGAGGACCGGATCTCGTTCACCATCCAGGTTGTGGGGTCGAACGCGGCGCTGACGGCGCCGACGAACTTCGCGGCGACGCTCGGGAGCGCACGCGGCGAGGTCGACCTCTCGTGGGATGCGATCGCGACGGCGAGCCAGTGGCAGGTTCAGTTGAGGGAAGGCGTCGGGACCTGGGGCGCCTGGACGGACGTGCCGGACAGCGACGCGCGGACGACCGGCTACACCCTATCGGGACTGAGCGACGGAGCGACCTATGCGTTCCGGGCGCGGGCGGCAAACGCCGGCGGCGCGGGCCCGGCCTCCAGCGAGGCGAGCGTGACGCTTCCGGCGATCGTGGTGTCCGCCACCGGTCTCCGCGTGAGCGCGGGCGGTAGCGAGACCTTCACGGTCGCTCTGGCGTCCGCTCCCGGCGCTTCGGTGACGGTTGCGGTCGCCAGCGACGATGCGGACGTGACCGTGTCTCCGGCGAGCCTGACCTTCGGCGATACCGATTACGCGACGGCGCAGACCGTGACCGTGTCCATGGCTTCAAGTCCGACGGACGGCAACGCGACCGTGACGCTCGGCGCCAGCGGCGGCATCTATGAGGGCGTCACGGCGACCGTTTCGGTAGCGTCGAATGCCCTGCCTTCGTTCGGTACGCAAACCGTCGCAGACCAGGTATACGTGCAGGGCACGGCGATTCCCGCCCTGACGCTGCCGCAGGCTTCGGGCGGCGACGGGACGCTGACCTACGGACTGACTCCGGCGACGCCGGCGGGGCTTACGCTGGACGCGGCTGCGTTTACGCTGACCGGAACGCCGAGCGCGGCGCAGGCGGCCGAGACCTATGTCTGGACCGCGACGGACGAGGACGGCGATACGGCGAGCCTTTCGTTCTCGATCCGGGTCAAGTCGAGCGCGCCGACGAGCGCGGATTTCACGAAGTCGGTGTCGAAGCCGCGCAGCCGGCTCGCGGTGTCGACGGAATACGGACTGTTCCCGTTCACTTCCGCGGAGACGAGCGGCGCCGGCCTAAACGAGGTGAAGATCGTCGCCTTGCCGGCGCAGGGGACGCTGAAGACCATTCCGGCCAATGCCAGGTCTCGGGCTTCCGTCAGAGACGTGACCGCCGGCCAGAAGGTGCCGGCCGAGGAGCGCCAGTCGGCGGTGCTGGCGAGGTCGCTGGCCTACTTCCCGCCGGCAGAAGACAGCGGCTTCACCGGCACGAGCTTCACCTTCAAGGTGGTGGACCGGGACGGGGTGGAGTCGGCTGCGACCTACACGGCGACGCTCACCTACTCGGGATCGGCGGTGAATCTCGTGCCGAGGTTCAACACGCGGAACCCGGGCAAGATGACCTTCACCGTAGGCGAGCCGGGAGACCGGAAGTTCCTGTGGTCGAACACCGGGGACGGCAAGCTGGTCTACACCCTGAGCCCGGCGCTGCCCGCCGGCCTCGCCTATGACGGCGACGGCGCGGACGACGCCGGCCTGGAGCCCGGTTATGCGGCGGCGCCCCACCTGGCCGGCATTCCGGTCCGAGTGACCGCGCCGCAGACCTATACGCTTAAGGTGGCGGACACGGACGGCGTCACCGGCGCCGGCGACGAAGACGAAGTCTCGTTCACGATCGAGGTGGTGGCGTCGACGGTGGCGTTGACGAAGCCTGCGAACTTCTCTGCAGCGCTCGGGAGCGGCAAGGGAGCGGTCGACCTCTCCTGGGACGCGATCGCGACGGCGAGCGAGTGGCAGGTACGCACCAGGCAAGGGAGCGGAACCTGGGGCGCCTGGGTCGACGTGCCGGGCAGCGACGCGCTGACTGCCGGGCACACCGTTGCGGGTCTCTCCGGCGGCAAGACGTATTCCTTCCAGGCGCGGGCAGTCAACGGAGGCGGCGCGGGTCCCGCGTCCGATCCGGCGGACTTGACCTTGCCGGGGCTGGTGGTGTCTGCGACAGACCTGAGCGTCGAAGCCGGCGGCAGCGAGACGTTCACGGTTGCCTTGGCCGCGGCGCCGGCCGCCTCCGTGACGGTGGCGGTCGCGAGCGACGACGCGGACGTGACGGTTTCGCCGGCCAGCCTGACCTTCACTTCGGCCGGCTACGCGTCGGCTGAGACGGTGACCGTGTCCATGGCTCAGAGCCCGGCGGACGGCAACGCGACCGTGACGCTCGGCGCCAGCGGCGGCGCCTACGAAGGCGAGACGGCGACCGTCTCGGTGTCGGTCGACTCCAAGCCTTCCTTCGGATCCGCGACGGTAGGGGACATGATCTACACCCTGAATTCCGTCATCCCGACCCTGACGCTGCCGGAAGCCTCGGGCGGCGACGGGGCGATCGCCTATTCCCTCAGTCCGGCCTTGCCGACGGGATTGTCGTTCGACGCCGCGACGCGCACCGTCACCGGCACGCCGACCGCGCTGCAACCGTCCGTACTCTACACCTACACGGCGACGGATTCGGATCCGGAGAACCCGGACAGCGCCAGTCTGTCCTTCCGGATCCGGGTGGTGACGGGCGGGGAACCGGCAAAGCCGACGTTGGTGAGCCTGTCGCCCGGGGCGTCGCACAGCAGCCTGGAAGCGGTCTGGAACTGGTCGGGGACCTCGTGCTACATCACCGGCCCTGCTGCCGGCTACGAGATACGGTACAAGAAGTCGACGGTGGCACGCTTCCGTAACGCGACTCCGGAACGACCGAACGATGCGGAGAGCGGCTCGTACACAGTCTTCAAGGACTTCGGCAGGAACGCGATCCCGGACACCGCCTTCACCATCGGCGTGGATTCGGGATATCCCTACCACGGCGAGACCGTCGTTCCGCTGGATTCGGAACCGTATGACGTCCAGGTCAACGTGTTCAGCGACGATTGCTACGAATGGGCCTATTCGGCAGTTCGCACGGCGACCCCGGCAGCGGATACGGCGCCGGACTTCGGCGCGGAAACCGTTGACGACCAGCTGTATACGCTGAACACGGCGATTCCTTCGCTGACGCTGCCGGAAGCGACAGGCGGCAACGGGACGCTCGCCTACGGCCTGTCGCCGACCCTGCCCGCGGGATTGTCGTTCGACGCTGCCACGCGCACCCTGACCGGTACGCCGACCGGGGTGCATCCGTTCACGACCTACACCTACACGGCGACGGATTCGGATCCGGAGAACCCGGACAGCGCCAGCCTGACGTTCTGGATCCAGGTGGTGTCAGGCGAGCGGCCGGCCGAGCCGACCCTCGTGAGCCTGTCTCCCGGGACTTCGCCCAACAGCCTGGATGTGGTCTGGAACTGGTCGGGAAGCACGTGCTACATCGTCGGCCCGGCCGCCGGCTACGAAATCGGGTACAAGAAATCGACCGTGGATCGCTTCCGGGTCGCGACGCCGGAAGAACCGAACGATGCGGAGAGCGGCTCGTATACGGTTTTCAAGGAATTCGGCGAGAACGCGATTCCGGACACGACCTTCACGATCGGCGTGGATTCGGGCACTGCCTATTTCGGCGAAATCGTCGTTCCGCTGGATCCGGTGCCGTACGACGTCGAGGTCGGGGTGTTCAGCGACGACGTGTGTTACGAATGGGGCTACTCGGAGGTCCTGACGGCGACGCCGGCGTCGGATTCGGCTCCGGATTTCGGAACGGAGACCGTCGCCGACCAGACCTATACGCAGAACGCGGCGATTACTGCGCTGATTCTGCCGGAGGCGACGGGCGGCAACGGGACGCTCGCCTACAGCCTGAGCCCGGCGCCTCCGGCAGGGCTGTCGCTTGACCAGACTTCGCGGACCCTCACCGGGACCCCGACCTCGGCGCTTGCGGCGACGGCGTACAGCTGGACCGCGGCCGATGCGGACGGAGACGCGGCGTCGCTGACCTTCAGCATCGCTGTCGCGGCCGACCCGTCCTCGACGCCGGGCGCGTCGGCGAGCATGGCGTCGATCCCGTCGATCCAGGCGCTGCAGAGTCCGGCCGCGCCCGACCTGACGCCGACCTTCGGCGCATCCTCGATCGCGGACCAGCGCTACGTGCAGGACGAGGCGATCGCGGCGCTGACGTTGCCGGAGGCGACGGGGGGCGACGGGACGCTCGTCTATTTCCTCGACCCGGCGGCGCCGACGGGGCTGTCGCTCGACGCCGCTTCGCGCAGCCTCAGCGGCACGCCGAGAGTCTCGCAGGCGGAGACGGCCTACACCTGGACTGCGGTCGATGCGGACGGCGACACGGCGTCGCTTACCTTCCGCATCGCGGTCGAAGCGCGCTCGGCGGCGGCTCGCCAGCAGGCAATGGAGTTCAATCTCGCCGAATTGGCGCGGGCCACGCTCGCCGGGGCGACGGAAGCGCTCGAGGAGCGGTTCGATTCTGCCCCGGGCACCAGCGAACTCAGTCTCGCAGGCCGGAACATCGGCGGCGGGGCGGAAGACGCGCAGGCGCTCGAGGATGCGTTCGGCCTGTGGGACGATCCCTTCGATACGGAGGGTGAGGCGGTCGACAGCTCGGACCTGCTCGCGAGCAGCGTCTTCACGCTCGCGCTCCGGGACGACGGCGCCGGCCCGGGCTGGACGGTCTGGGGCCGGGGCACCGACACCGCCAGCGTGACGACCTCGGACGGCACCGTCCGCACCGGCTGGCTGGGGATGGACGCCCGGATCGGCGATCGGCTGCTGACCGGCCTCGCATTCTCGCAGAGCGAGAGCGAGAGCGAAGTTCGCATCGACGGGGACGAGGTTCGCATCGAAACCGTGCTGGACGCCTTCTGGCCGTATCTGCAAGTGTCGAGCGAGACTGGCGGAACCCTGCGGCTGGCGGCGGGCGCCGGACGCGGCGAGGCGGAACACCGCCTCGGCGACGGGGCGGCGGAAAGGGCCGACCTCGAACTGCTGGCCGCCTCGGCGGACGGCAGGATGCCGGTGGCGCAGTCCGGTCGCTTCACCCTTTCCCTCCTGGGCGACGCGGGCCTGGCGCAGATCGCGATGCGCGAATCCGCATCGTCGACGGTGGGCGCGGTCGATGCGGCCGCGTGGCGCATGCGCGGGGGCGTAGAGGCCACGCATGACGGGCTCGCGCTCTCGGAGTCCGGCTGGACCCTGTCGCTCACCGGTGCGCTCGCGGTGCGCCGGGACGGGGGCGACGACGTCTCCGGGACCGGGGCGGAGATTTCGGGCAGCGCGCGCATCGCGTCCCCCGGTTCGCGTTTCGGCATCGATTCCAGCGGCCGTTGGCTGGCGCTCCGCAGCGAGGACCGCGCTCGGGAGTGGGGCGCGAGTCTCGAGGCGACGCTGGAGCCGGGGGCCGACGGGCGCGGAGCGTCCTTCTCGATCGGACCGGAATGGGGTACGCAGCAAGACGGGGCGCTCGCGCGCGAGCGGCTTTTCGACGGGGACGTGCAGGAAGCAGGGCAGGACCTCACGGTCGGCGCGCGCGCAGGCTTCGGTTTCGCTGCGAACGGCGGTTTGCTGACGCCTTTCGCTGGCGTGGAGATCGAGCGCGGCGAGAACGGTGCCGACCGCTACTCGACCGGGCTGGAGTTCGTCGCTCCTGGCGGCATGGAAATCCGTCTCGAGGGCGAGCATGTCAATGCCAGCGATCCCGACACGCGCGTCGACCTCGACCTGAGCCTACGCTTCTGAGCCATTCCGGGAGGAGGTGACCGATCGTCGGGGTGCGCGGCACGCAAAGGGACGCGTCTCTCGCTGAAGGAGGGCGGTCGACGGCCGTTTCCTCCGGTGTCAGTGGGTCGAGCGATCGGACCCTGACTCTCGGGCCGTCCCGGCGGTCGGACGCGACTCGTTTGCAGGCCCGGGGGAGGCGTTGCACGGTTGGCGTTCTGCTGGGTTCCCGACCGGCCCGTGGCGTCGTCGTCGATCGTTCGCGCCCGCCGTCCCGCTCGGAATATCGGACGCCGAGAATTTGCGCCGGGCGAGGGCGACGGCGCTGCGAGCGCCGCCGAGACCGCGCGGCGAACCGATCTTGCAGGCAACCGCTTCAAACGCCGGCCCTACCGGCCGGTGCCGGCCCGGCAGCGCTCGGCCGACTTGTTATTGGGGCGTTCGATCTCCTGCGCGGTATAGGCGAGACGACACGTAGCGACCGGGCGGCCAAGTCGTTCCGGTGGTTCGCCAGACGATTGCCCGCCTTGCCCGGGTTGACTTGGGGAGTTCGGGGATCCGGCCGTTCCGTACCGAAAGCGATCCCGGGAATGCTGTAGCGTCGCTCGAGCCGGACGTAGACCGCTTCCCGGACCCAACACATCGAGGGACATTACCCGGCCGCCCGTATGTCTGAGTTCAGTCTGGCGCGACCGACTTCGGTGCCGGAGAGCCGGTCTCGGTCGCCGTCTGCGGTACCGTTCTGCGCTGGCGATCCAATGGGTGCGCAGACGCCTTCAGCGTCGCGATACGCCGGCCGGCGCGGGTCGGCACGGCGGCCCGGACGTATCGGATCGGTGCGTTCCGTACCGCCGAATCCACTTGATCGCGCGGACCGCCGGGAGTGCGTTGCAGGCGATTCGTCGGTTTCACGTACGTGTCGAGGGCTCGCCGACAGTTTCGCCTTGCCGAACGGCAACCGGCGGTCGCTCCTATGCGGTCGCTGTCAGCCGAGCGTTCCGGTCAAGAATACCGATACGGCGCTCTTCCGAGTGCGCCGGCGCGGGCGGCGTCGGGTGGACAACCCGCTACGCTTACGGTCGGATATCTTGGGGCGAAGCGTTCGGCGCCTGACCCCGCGTTCTGGGTAGAAGCGTCTCTTGCCCGACCGAGGTCGGCGACATCAGAGGCGATGAGCGGTAAGGACCGGAACTATGGCACGCCGACTGGAAGGGTCGTAGCGATGGAGCGCGAATTCAACACCGCCGGTCCGATGATTCCGGAGCGACATTACATGCTGCCGCCGCTCGGCCGGGTCGACATCGAGTATGTGTCGAAGCTAATTCGGACGATGAAGTACTTCGCCCTTCACGCGCCGAGGCAGACAGGCAAGACCTCGGTCCTCGTTGCGCTACGGGACCTGGTGAACCGGGACGGGTCATATCGTTGCGTATACGTGAATGTCGAGCCCGCGCAGGCCGCGCTAGGGGATGTCATGGAGGGAATGCGGACCATCCTCGGTGGCCTCGCGTCCCAAGCGCAAGTAACGCTCGAGGATTCCTATCTGCAGGGAGCTTGGCGCGACGTATTGGCGAGAGTTGGCGGGCATTCGGCGCTTCAGCGTCTTCTGAGCCAGTGGGCGCAGCGGAGCGACAAGCCACTGGTTCTCGTCATCGACGAGATTGGATCTCTGGTCGGCGACACGCTGATTTCGGTTCTACGGCAGCTGCGTGCCGGCTATCACATGCGCCCGGCGGCGTTTCCGGCGAGCGTGATTCTGTGCGGTTTGCGCGACGTACGCGAGTACGAGATTCGATCGGACGTATCTGGCGAGTCGTTCGCCGGCGGCAGCGGCTTCAACATCACGGCGGAGTCCTTGCGGCTCGCCGATTTCGGGGAGGAAGAGGTTCGAACGCTTCTCGGCCAACACACGGCAGCAACCGGACAGTCGTTCACGGACGCCGCGTTCTCCGCGATCTGGCGGGAATCCCGCGGTCAGCCCTGGCTGGTCAACGCGCTGGCGCATCAGGCCTGCTTCAAGGACGAGGCGGGCCGGGACCGGTCCCGGCCGATCGACGAAGACGCGGTCATGGAAGCGCGCGAGGAACTCGTACGGACGGACCCGGCCCACCTGCACCTGTTGGCCTAACGACTCGGAGAAGCCCGCGTTCGGCGGGTGGTCGAACCGATCCTGAGCGGAGGGACAGACCTGGAGTCGCAGCGGGGCGACGTGGAATGCGTTCGGGATCTCGGCCTCGTAGCCGGCAGGCCGATCGAAATCGCCAATCCCATCTACCGGGAGGTCATTCCTCGGAAACTGATGTACGCGCGGGAGCGCACGATCGTGCAGCGCACCGAGTGGTATGTCGGGGAGGACGGCGGACTGGACATGGAGGGATTGCTGTACGCCTTCCAGCGTTAATCGGAACTTCATTCTGACACATCTGCATTAATTTCGCGTAAGTCCGTGCGAGCACTCAGTTTTCTCGGCCGGTGACACCGCAGATTTCGGGATTGTCGTTGCCATGTATTGGCGTGGATGGTGGGTTGACAAGCTGCACTGGAACGATATCTTGCTACGGGAGACTGTTGCCATGTAAGGAGCGTGCTGTGGCCATTAGTGTCGATGTCATTCCCAATCGGTCTTCGCCCCCCGCCATCCTCCTTCGCGAAGCGTGGCGCGAAGGGAAGAGAATTCGCCGGAGAACCCTCGCCAATCTGTCGAAGACGCCGCCTGTGCTTGTCGACGCCATCCGAGCCACCCTTGCGGGCGGCGTGGTGTTCCCGTCCCTCGACGCGGCGGTCCGCATCCGCAGTTCGCATCCCCACGGCCATGTGGCGGCTGTGCTGGGGACGCTGCGCGCGCTGGGCCTGGTCCGTATCCTGGGCCGCAAGGCCGATCGGATGCGCGACCTGGCGGTTGCGGCCATCGTCGCCCGGGTGCTGGACCCGGCCTCGAAGTTGGCGACGGCCCGGGCGCTTTCGCCGGAGTCCGCCTCCACGAGCCTGGGTCTCGTGTTGGACCTCGGGCCGGTCTCCGGCAACGAAATGCTGGACATGCTCGACTGGCTTGGGAAGCGCCAGCCCTGGATCGAGAAGAGCCTCGCCAACCGACACCTGAAGGGCGAGAAGACGCTGGTCCTCTACGACGTGACCTCGAGCTATCTCGAGGGGCAGTGCTGCCCACTGGCGGACTTCGGGCACAGCCGCGACCGAAAGAAGGGCAAGAAACAGATCGTTTTCGGTTTGTTGTGCGCGGCCGACGGTTGTCCCGTGGCGGTGGAAGTGTTCGCCGGAAACACCGCGGACCCGACGACGGTCGCGTCGCAGGTGTTGCGGGTGTGCACCCGCTTCGGCATTGCCCGCGTAGCGTTGGTGGGTGATCGGGGAATGATCACCACGGCGCGAATCCGGGAAGATCTCGAGCCGGCGAACCTCGATTGGATCTCGGCCTTGAAGTCGCAGGACATCCGCAAGCTCCTGCGACCGGCGGACGAGGACACGCCGGCCCCGCTGGATCCGGAGGGTCTGGTCCCGGACGCCGTCGCGGAGATCGCCAGCCCGGAGTTTCCCGGCGAGCGGCTGATGGTCTGCCTCAATCCGAGGCTGCGCGGGGAGCGCGCCCGCAAGCGGGAAGCGCTGCTGCGGGCCACGGAGGCGATCCTCGAGACGATCGCGCGCTCAGTACGCGCGGGCCGAACTCGCGGCCGCGAGAGCATCAACCGACGGGTAGGGCGGGAGGCCAACCGCAAGAAGGTGGAGAAGCACTTCGAGATCACCGTCTCGGACGACCGGATCTCCTGGCGTCGGCGGGATGAGCGGATCGCCGCCGAGGGGCGCCTGGACGGGATCTACGTCATCCGCACCAGCTTGACGCAGGCCTCGCTCGGCGCCGCCGACGCTGTGGCTGCGTACAAGTCTCTCGCGACAGTCGAGCGGGCGTTTCGCACGCTCAATCTGTCCAGGTTGGAAGTTCGACCGGTCCACGTCTATTCGGAGAATCGCGTACGGGCGCATGTGTTCCTGTGCATGCTGGCATACTACTTGGAGTGGCATATGCGCCGACGCCTGGCCCCGCTACTGTTCGAGGACGACGACCGTACAGGAGCCAAGGCACAGCGAGAGTCCCCGGTAGAGCCCGCAACGGTCTCAAGCAGCGCCAAGCAAAAGGCCGACAGCAAACGGACCGCAGACGGCCTGCCGGTTCACAGCTTGCCGACGCTGCTCGCCCATCTGGCCACAATGGCCGTGAACGAGGTCACGCTGCCCGGTTGTGCCGATCATGCCTTTCCAATGCTGACCGAGCCGACCCCAGTTCAGCAAAGGGCCTTCGAACTCTTGGCAGTCGATCCGGCCAAGGATGTTGCCATGTAAGGGCCAGGAACATCCCGCCGACTGCGCACCGTAAGCCATTGACAGCCCTCGGCGTTCCTCCAAACCGTCCCCATGAAGTTCCGGTTAATTCCGGGAGCGATCGGAATCCTGGATCGAGCGCTTCGAGTATCGGGAGGCAGGACCGCAGCTGCTCCTGCAGGCGCTCTTGCAGCGGGTCGTGAACGGCGGCGGTCGGATCGAGCGCGAATACGGCCTCGGGCGCGGCCGGACGGATCTCCTGTTTCACTGGCCGCCGGGCAGGTTTCTGGGGCGAGAAGAGCCGGGTGCGGCAGCGCGCCGCTATGTGATCGAGTGCAAGGTCGCCCATTCCGGCGTCGAGGCGGCCATTCGCGCGGGGCTGCCGCAAACGCTGGCGCATTTGGATCGCTGCGGAGGCGAGTCCGGACATCTCGTCGTCTTCGATCGCGACCCGAAGAACTCCCGGGATCGCAAGATCTTCCGCCGCGAGGAGTCTCTCGACGGAAGGACCGTGACCGTGTGGGGCATGTAGACGCGTCTCGCGCCATGGTCCGCTCCGGCTCGAAGGGCCTGTTGCGATCGCAGGAATCCGCCTCGGCCCGGTGGCGTCTCGGCAGTTCGAGCCGTTCGTTCGGAACGGTTGGCGTTCGGCAGAAGAAGAAGGGCGTCAGCTCTCTCCCTCCCCAGGATTCCCGGTACGGCGCCGTGTCGACCGTGCCGGGGTGCCGGGATCCGCAACGGCGCATGTCCGAACGATCTCGGCAGCCCGAACGAAGTAGCGGTCAGGTCCGCCGTCAGGAGCCCCTCTCGTCGTCGACTTGAAGCGCCATCCCGCCCGGTCGGCCGTCCTCGAGTCGGACATCGGCCTCGCGGCACTGCGATAGAAGACAGGATCGGCAATAGGGGGAGCGGCCCCGCCGCCGGGCCCCACAGTCCCGCGGGACGGCGCCGTTTCGCTGGAGTCCCGCGCTCTCCCATCCGCTGGCAACCGCCCGCGTCCGGCCGGAGGGACATGAGCCGCATGCGACAGGAACCTGATATTCGCCGTAAGGGGATCGCGCGGGCGATCGCGCCTTCGCGGCTCGACGCAGCGGCATGTACGCCCAAGCCATGCCGTGAAGTCCGGATCCAGAGCGTACGGATGAGCGGGCGAAAAACCGGCACGGATGTTTGCCAACGCGATTACCGGCTATGAATTTTGGGATCATGCGAACTTGAATTCGAACTTCATGCCATGTATCCAATCGATACGCGTATGACGAAAGACACTCGATAGAGGTATTCGGAAATGACTCTTCCCCGTAGTTCGTTCACAGTGGGACGCCATTTCTGGCGTGCCGGTTCGACGATTCTTGCGCTGCTGATCGCGACTGCCTTCCAGGGATGGCCGTCCGCTGCGCAGGCGCAGGCACTGGACTGCAGCGGCAGCCCGGCGGTGACCGGTTATGTCGGCACTGGGATCGAGGAGGACTGCGCCGCACTGCTCGGGTTTATGGACCAGCTGGACGGGAGCGGATCGCTGAACTGGTCCATTTTTCTTTCGATGGGCTCGTGGAGCGGCGTGACGATCGGGACAGAGAGCGGAACCGCGAATCACCGGGTGACGGAAGTCTCTCTCGCGAACGGCGGTCTCGCGGGGAGCGTATCTTCCGGTTTGGGAGATCTCGGCGGCCTGGTAAGACTCGACCTGTCGTCCAACGTCCTCACGGACAGCATACCTGCGGAACTCGGAGACCTCGCAAATCTGGAAGTCCTGAACCTGTCCGCCAACGCCCTCTCGGGAAGTATCCCTTCCGAATTGAGGAGCCTGTCCAATCTTCGGACTCTGGACCTGTCCGCCAACGCTCTCTCGGGGAGCGTTCCGGCGTCGCTGGCGGGCTTGGTCTCTCTGCAGCAGCTCTCCCTGGCTTCCAACGAACTGACCGGAACCGTATCGCTGACGCTTTCCCCCGACCGTGTCTACGAGGAGGGGGGAGCGCAATCGGTCAGCGTGCAGGCGACGCTCGACGCCGGCACGGCCTGGGTGCAGGAGTTCCACGATGCGACGACAAGCGTGACGGTGACGGTCGGCCGCGCGGGGGACACGGCGGTCGAGGGAACCCATTACGCCACAGTCGAAGACGTGGCGATCGCGATCGCCGCTGGCGCAGACCGCGGGAGCGCCGTCTTCAGCGTGACGCCCACCGACGACGCGGAGGCCGGGTCGCGGACGATCACCCTCGACGCGACGGGCACGACGGCGACCTCGCAGATCGATCTCGCCGCATCGAGCACGGCCGAACTGGAAATCCAGAACGACGACACGGCGCCGGGAGAGCCGTCGAACCTGACGGCGGAGCTGGGCGACACCTGGATCACGCTGAGATGGGAAGCGTCAGCCGGCCCTGCCACGGACCGGTTCGAGCTTCGCCACAGGTCGGACACCGGCAGCTTCGGCGCCTGGGAGACGGTGAGCGGAGGCGGTAGTGCCGAAGAGGTTACGGTCACAGGGCTGGTCAACGGGACGGGGTATTTCTTCGAGTTGCGGGCGGTCAATGCGCTGGGGGAAAGCGACGCGGCGATCGTGGCGGCGACCCCGGCGCTGGCGGTGCCGGCGGCTCCGACCGGATTATCGGCGACGGCGGGCGACGGCCAGGTAACGCTCGCTTGGACGCTTCCGACGAACGCGAGCGAGATCGACAAGGTTCAGCTTCGCCTGAAGCCGACAGAAAGCCTGCCGTTCGACGACGCGACCGATCTCTGGTCCGACCTCTCCGGCACGCCGACGACGATTACGGTGACGAGCTTGATCAACGGTACCGGCTTTACCTTCCAGGTCCGCGCCGTGAACTCCGCCGGGGACGGCACCGCCGCCGTGACGTCCGCCGTGCCGGTTCTCGCCGTACCGGAGGCCCTGACCGGCGTCACGGCGACCGCGAGGGATTCCGCGGTCCACTTCGCCTGGACGCTGCCGACCAATACGACCGAAATCGAGCGGGTTCAGCTTCGCTGGAAAGCGACGGCAAGCCTGCCGTTCGACGATACGACCGACGGCTGGATCGATCTGGACGGCACGGCGACGACGACGACCGTAGAGGGCCTGACAAACGGTATCGAATTCACCTTCGAACTGCGTGCGGCGAACGAGGCCGGCGAGAGCGCCGCCGTCACGACGACAGCGACACCCGGTCTCGCCGTTCCCGATGCGCCGTCCGGCCTGACCGCGGCGGCGGGCGATACCCAGGTAACCCTCGCCTGGTCGTTGCCGACCAATTCGAGCGAGATCGACAGGGTTCAGCTTCGCTGGAAGGAGACGGCGCGCCTTCCGTTCGAGGAAGAGGAACCCTGGACGGACCTCGCCGGCACGGCGACGACGACGACCGTGACGGAGCTGACCAACGGCACGGCCTACAGCTTCGAAGTGCGCGCAGCGAACACGGCCGGCGGAGGAGCCGCCGCCACGGCGGCCGCGACTCCCTTCCTGCCCGTTCCGAACGCGCCGACAGGCCTCTCCGCCGCGGCGGGCGACACGGAAGCGACTCTCACCTGGACGCTCCCGACCAACGCGAGCGAGATTGACAAGGTTCAGCTGCGCTGGAAGGCGACGGCCAGCCTGCCGTTCGCCGCAGCGGACCTCTGGACCGACCTCGCCGCCACGGCGACGACGAGAACGGTGAAAAATCTGACTAACGGGACCGGCTACAGCTTCGAGGTACGCGCGGTCAACTCCGCCGGCGACGGCACCGCCGCCACGACCGTCGCGACGCCGATTCTGCCCGTTCCGCACGCTCCGACCGGCCTCGCCGCAACGGCAGCGGACAGGGAAGTCACGCTCGCCTGGACGCTTCCGACCAACACGAGCCAGATCGTCGACGTACAAATTCGCTGGAAGACTTCGGCGAGCATGCCGTTCACGTCTTCGGACATCTGGACGAATCTCGGACCGGCGGCGAACGGGTACTCCGCCGCGGGCCTGACCAACGGGGTGGGCTACACCTTTCTGGTGCGGGTCGTGAACGATGCCGGCGACGGGACCGCTGCGGCGACCATGGCGACGCCGACGTTGCCGCTTCCGGACGCGCCGACGGAGATCGTCGCGACGGTGACGGACGCCGGGGTGTCGCTTGCGTGGACGTTGCCGACGAACGCGAGCGTACTCGACAAGGTGCAGGTGCGCTGGAAGGCGACGGCGAGTCTGCCGTTTGCCGCGTCGGACGCATGGACGGACCTCGCCTCCGTGTCGACGGGACACTCCGTGGAAGGATTGACCAACGGCACGACGTACACCTTCGCGGTTCGGGCTACGAACTCGGCGGGAGGCGGCGCAGCGGCGACGGTGCAGGCGACGCCGTCGAACTGCGCCGGAAGCGTCGCGGTATCGGGGTACTCGGGGCAGGGCATCGTCGACGACTGCGAGACCCTGCTCGGGTTGAAGGACGAATTTCGAGGCACCGGAAACCTGAACTGGAGCCCGACGCGGTCGCTCGGCTCTTGGGACGGGGTGACGGTTTCGGGCGATCGGGTGACGGAGCTCGCTCCCACCCGAAAGAGTTTGAACGGTCGCATACCGTTGTCGCTTGGCGATCTGTCGTCGCTGGAGCGCCTGGAGCTGACGAACAACGACCTGACCGGGAGCGTTCCGGCTTCGCTGGCGCGCCTTTCCGCTCTGAAGTTCCTGGACCTGTCGTTCAACGAACTGACGGGAGAGATTCCGTCGTCGCTGGGAAACCTGTCCAACCTGGAATACCTTAACCTGTCGATCAACGAACTGACGGGAGAGATACCGCCGTCGCTGGGCAACCTGTCTTCGCTGACTCAGTTGTTCCTGTCGCTGAACGAGTTGACCGGGAGCATCCCGTCGTCGTTGGGCAACCTGTCCGCTCTGACGGGTCTGTATCTGGGCAACAACAAGCTCACGGGAAGCATCCCGTCCTCCCTGGGTAACCTCTCCGCCCTGACGGGTCTGGGTCTGAGCAACAACGAACTGACGGGCGGCATTCCGCCGGAGTTGGCCAATCTGACCTCGATCAGGTTTTCGGGACTGGAACTCTTCGGAAACGCCCTGACGGGAACGGTGTCGCTGGCGGTGACGCCGGGACTGGTGCACGAGGAAGGCGGGCCGCAGACGGTCAGCGTTCGGGCGACGCTCGACGAGGGATCCGCCTGGGTGCGGTCCGTCAGGTTCCGGGCTGTCAGCGTGACGGTATCGGTGGGCCACGCGGGCGACACGGCGGTCGTGGGCGCCGACTACGAGGAAGTGGACGATGTCGTCATTGACTTTCCCTCCCGCGTAAGCAGCGCGAGCGGGATGTTTGTCGTGTTGCCGATAGACAATCACGAGACCGGATCGAAGTCCCTGACGCTTGCGGTCGCCGGTGCGACGACCGGGGCCCCGATATCGCTGAGCGGTTCGGGTGCGGCCGAACTGACGATCGGGGACGACGAGACGGCGCCGGCGGCGCCGACCGGGCTGCAAGCGGAGCCGGGCGATACCTGGGTCAAGCTCACCTGGGAGGCTCCGGGCGGGGACGCGTCCGTGAGCGGCTTTCATGTGCGGCACATGCCGGCCGGAGGGAGCTTCGGCGACTGGGAGGAGGTGAGCGGCGAGGGCCATGCGAAGAGCGTAACCGTAACCGGCCTCGTCAACGGGACGCAATACTCGTTCGAGTTGCGGAGCGTCAATCCCTCGGGAGCCAGTCAGGCCGTATCCGCGACTGCGACGCCGAAGCTGGCGATACCCGTCGCGCCGACCGGTGTGACCGCGACGACCGACGTCTCGCAAGTCGCGCTCGCCTGGGTCCTGCCCGCCAACGCCAGCGTGCTCGACAAGGTGCAGGTGCGGTGGAAGCCGTCGTCCGACCTCCCGTTTGACGCTACGGACAGCTGGACGGACCTCTCCGCGACGGCAACGGGATACGCCGTGCGGAATTTGGCCGGCGGAACGGAATACGCCTTCGCGGTGCGAGCGAGCAACGCGGCGGGCATCGGTGCGGCCGCGACCGGGACCGCGACGCCGCTGGGCTGCGCCGGCAGCGCCGCCGTTGCGGGATACGCGGGGCAGGGGATCGTCGACGACTGCAGTGCGCTCCTCGGTCTGATGGACGAACTGCGGGGCGCCGGGGCGCTGAACTGGAGCGTCACGAGCTCCATGGCCACATGGGACGGAATCACGGTCACCGGAAACCGGGTAGCGGAGCTCTCGCTTTCGACCGGCGGCCTAACGGGTCGACTCCCCGCCGCGTTGGGGACGCTTTCCGCCCTCACGGTGCTGGAGCTCGACGGCAACGCGCTCACGGGGACGATTCCGCCTGAACTCGCCGGTCTGACCGGTTTGCAGAGCCTGCGTCTGGACGGCAATTCGCTTGTGGGAGCGATTTCGCTCGCGCTCACGCCGACCCGCGTAAACGAAGATGGGGGCGCGAAGTCGGTCGACCTGCGGGCGACGCTGGATGCCGGCACGGCGTGGGCCCAGCGCGAGACCGCCTCCACGACGACGCTGACGGTGACCGTGGGCGACGCCGGGGATACGGCAGTCGAGGGCACCGATTACTACGTGACGGCGGACGACCTGACCGTCACCGTAGCGAGTTCCGACGACCACGGTACCGCGTCCTTCGAGATCCTTCCGACCGACGACGCTCTGACCGGCGGGAAGTCCATTTCGGTCGACGCCGCCGGCACGGCAGCGCTCGGCTCCGTCTCGTTGACGACCGAGAGCCCGGCCGTTCTGGAGATCGGGGACGACGATACGACGCCCGGGGCGCCGACGGGACTGACGGCGTCTCCGGGAGACAAAAGGGTCGCGCTTCGCTGGACGGCGCCGGGCAGCGTTTCGCTCGACCGGTTCGAGATGCGGAGCAAGTCGGGTAGCGGCAGCTTCAGCGCCTGGGAGACTGTGATCGGGGGCGGCGACGCACGCAGCGTCACGGTCTCCGGCCTGACCAACGGAACGGAGCACGTGTTCGAACTGCGGGCGGTGAACGCGGCCGGGAACGGCGCCGCCGCCACGATCACGTCGACTCCGGCGCTCCCCGCGCCCGCCGCGCCGACCGGCTTCGCCGCGACGGCGGGCGACACTGCCGTCTCTCTCGCATGGAGCCTTCCGACCGGGGAGGGCGTCACTCGTAAGACGCAAGTTCGGTGGAAGGCGAGCGCAAGCCTTCCTTTCGGTGCGGCGGACCTGTGGACGGATCTGGCCGCCGGGGCGACCGGCCACACGGTATCGGGCCTGACCAACGGGACGGCATACGCGTTCGAGGTGCGGGCCGTGAACGACGGGGGCGACGGCGCGGCGTCTTCGGCGACGGCGACGCCCGCGCTGGCGATTCCGGGTGCGCCGACGCGACTTGCCGCTTCGGTGGGCGATACCGGGATCGATCTCGCCTGGGAGCTTCCGACCAATGCGAGCGTTCTCGCCAAGGTGCAGGTGCGAGTCAAGGAAACGGCGAACCTGCCCTTCGCCTCGTCCGACGCCTGGACCGACCTTGCGGCTTCCGCAACCCGGGTCACGATGTCGGAACTCGCCGACCTGACGGCATACACGTTCCAGGTTCGTGCGGTTAATCCGGCGGGCAGCGGCGAAACGGCATCCGTCCAGGCGACGCCGGCGGTCTGCGCCGGCACGACTGCGGTCGCTTCCCATACCGGTCAGGGGATCGTCGACGACTGCCGCATCCTGATCGGCCTGAAGGACGAGCTGCGGGGCGCCGCGAGCCTTAACTGGAGCGTGTCGCTCGCCATGAGCTCTTGGGACGGGATTACGGTCTCGGACGATCGGGTGACCCGAATCGCCATGGGCCAGACGCTTCCGAGCGGTCGCATTCCCCCGGCGCTCGGCGACTTGTCCGGCCTCGAAGAGCTGGACCTGTCCGGCGGCGCCCTGACCGGCGGCATTCCGGCCGAGATCGGGAAACTCTCCAGGCTGAAGCGACTGTTACTCGACGACAACCAGACGCTCGCCGGCAGCATTCCGTCGGCGCTGGGCAATCTCGCCCGACTCGAGCGACTGCAGTTGAACGACAATAAGCTCTCGGGGCACATTCCGTCTTCCCTCGGCAACCTGACCGCTCTGAAGCAACTTAACCTCGGCGGAAACGGCCTGAGCGGCCCCATCCCCGCTTCCCTTGCAAACCTCACCGGCGTGACGGTCCTGGTCCTGGGCACGGGAAACGATTTTTCGGGCGAAGTCTCGCTATCGCTCGACCCGGAACGGGTGAACGAGGACGGAGGGGCGCAGTCGGTCGGCGTCGAGGCGACCCTCGATGCCGGAACCGCGTGGGTGCAGAAGGTCAACGACGCATCGACTGCGGTCACGGTGAAGGTTGGCCTCCCGAGCGATTCCGCGGTTGCGGGTTCGGACTACGCGGCGGTCGACGATCTGACGCTCTCGCTCCCGGGCGGTACGGCCAGCGCCAGCGCGACCTTCGTTCTGACGCCGAGCGACAATTCCAGGGAGGGTGCGAAATCGCTCACCCTCGACGCGTCCGGTACGGCCTCCGGTTCGCCGATCCGGCTTCGCGCGCCGGGCGCGGTCGAGCTGACGATCCGCGACGACGAGACAGCGCAGAAGACGCCTCCCGGTCTGACGGCGGAGGCGGGCGACACCGAGGTGACGTTGCGCTGGACCGCACCGGTCGGCGTGACGCCGAGCCGCTTCGAGCTGCGCCGCAAGGCGGGCGCCGGCAGCTTCGGCGCCTGGGAGACGGTCGCCGGCGGCGCCGACGCGAGGAGCGTCACCGTCACGGGATTGACCAACGGGACCCTGTATTCCTTCGAGTTGCGGGCCGTGAACGCGTCGAGCGACGGCGCGGCGGCGACGGCGACTGCGACGCCGGCGCTTGCGACGCCTTCCGCGCCGGGCGGTTTCGCGGCGGCGGTGAGCGCCTCCGTAGCCAAGCTCGAGTGGGCGCTGCCGACCAATACGAGCAAAATCGACAGGCTGCAGCTGCGCTGGAAGGCGACGGCCGGCCTGCCGTTTACGGACGCGGACTTCTGGATCGATCTCGCCTCTGCGGCGACGACCTACACGGTGACGGGGCTCGCCGAGGGGACGGAATACGCCTTCGCGGTTCGGGCCGTAAACGCGTCGGGCATCGGCGTTGCGGCGACGGTGTCGGCGACGCCGGGCAAGTGCGCCCGAAGCGTCGCCGTAGCGGGCTACGCCGGCCGGGGAATCGTCGACGACTGTATCCTGTTGCTCGGACTGAAGGACGAGTTGCGCGGCACGGGTCCGCTGAACTGGAGCACGGGCCTCGCCATGGCCTTCTGGGACGGCGTGACGGTCTCGGCGAATCGAGCGACGCAACTCTCGCTCGCCGGCAAGAGCCTCACGGGAAGCCTTCCTTCGTCGCTGGGAAGCCTGTCCGGCCTGCAAGCGTTGCGTCTCGGCGGCAATTCCCTGGCCGGGGGCATTCCCGCATCGCTGGGTAGCCTGAGCGGTCTGACCGAGTTGCAGCTTCACCAGAATCAGCTCTCGGGGAACCTGCCGACGGAACTGGCGGGTCTGACGAACCTGGAGACGTTGAGCCTCTACGGAAACTCGCTGACGGGGACCGCAACCGTCGTCGTCGCCACGAAGGAAGTCGCCGAGGACGGCGGGACGCGCGGGATCCCTGCATATGTCGAAATCGACGAGGCGACGTTCTGGGCGCAGGGGTTTTCGGAGGGGTCTACCAACGTCAACGTGAGGGTGGGCCATCCCGACGATACGGCGGTCGGAGGCACCCATTACGTGAGAATACCCGGCGGAGCCCTCCCCATTCGACGCACTTCGAGAAGGAGCGGAAACGTTTCCTTCGGGTTGACCCCGATCGACGACTCCGACGGCGGGGCAAAGTTCCTCACCGTCAGGGCGTCCGCCACGACGACGACGCACCAGATCGCTCTGAGTAGCCCGACTCCGGCGGTCATCGTGATCGCGGACGACGACTCGGTACCTCCGGCTCCGGACGTCTACCTCGTGAGGCCGGGCAATTCGAGGGTCGAATTGCGGGCCGACCCGCAGAGCGGCGTGATCGTGGACCGATTCGAGCTGCGTTACAAGGCGGGCGACGGCGCGTTCGGCGCCTGGCAGATCGTCGGCTCGGGAGGCAGAGTGACGACGACCGTCACCGGACTGACCAACGGCACGGAGCACACCTTCGAGCTGCGCGCGGTGAACGGTGCCGGAAACGGCGCTGCGGCGACGGTGAAGGCGACCCCGATTCACTCCGTTCCGCCGGCTCCGACGGGACTGGCTGCGACGGCGGGGGACGCCGAGGCCACGCTCGCCTGGACGGCGCCCCCTGCTGCAGGCACGCTCGACAAGATGCAGGTGCGCTGGAAGCCGACTGCGGACCTGCCCTTCGCGGCGGGCGACGCGTGGACCGACCTTTCCGCCGATGCGACGAGCCATACCGTGACGGGTCTGACCAACGGCACCGAATACACCTTTGCCGTTCGGGCGGTGAACGCGTCCTCGAACGAGGGCGCCGCCGCGACCGCAACGGCGACCCCGGCGCTGAACGCGCCGGACGTTCCGACCGGCGTCTCCGCGTCCCCGAACGGCGGGGCGGTGACGCTCTCCTGGACGTTGCCGACGAATACGAGCGCGCTCGACAAGGTTCAGCTGCGCTGGAAGTCGGCGTTCAGTCTTCCCTTCACCCCGGCGGACGCCTGGACGGATCTCGCCTCCACCGCGACGAGCCATACCGTCACGGGCCTGACGGACGGCACCTGGTACGTATTCGCGGTTCGGGCGGCGAACGCAGCCGGGACCAGTTCGGCCGCGACGGTCCTGGCGAGTCCGGCGCTTCCCGTGCCGGACGCTCCGACGGGGCTGACCGCTTCGGCCGGGGATACCGAAGTCGCGCTCGACTGGACGCTGCCGACCAACGCAAACCGGACGGACAAGGTACAAGTTCGCTGGAAGGCGGCCTCGACCCTTCCGTTCGGGCCCGGCGATTCCTGGACGGACCTGGCCGCTTCCGCGACGGCGTACACCGTGACGGGCCTGACCAACGGCACGGAATACGCCTTCGCGGTTCGGGTCGCGAACGCGACGGGCGAGGGTGCGGCCTCGACCGCGACGGCGACGCCGGCGCCGTTGGCGCCGGCTGCGCCGACGGGATTTGCCGCAACGGCCGGCGACGGTCGCGTCGACCTGGCCTGGGTCCTGCCGACGAACGCGAGCCGGATCGACAAGGTACAGGTTCGTTGGAAGGAAACGGCGAACCTGCCCTTCACGGCGTCGGACGCCTGGACGGACCTCGCCGCCACGGCGACGGAATACGCCGCAACGGGCCTGACCGTCGGGACGGGCTACAGTTTTCGCGTGCGGGCCGTGAACGACGTCGGCGAAGGGACGGCCGCCTCGGCCGCTGCGACTCCGGTGGGGCCGGTGCCGGGCGCGCCGACGGAGCTCGCCGCGGAGGTGCAGAATTCCGCCGTGTCGCTTTCCTGGGTATCGCCGACGAACGCGAGCGTTCTCGAGAAAGTTCAGGTCCGGTGGAAGCGGACGGCGAGCCTGCCCTTCACGGCGTCGGACGCCTGGACGGACCTCGCCGCCGCCGCGACGCGCCATACCGTGGCCGGTCTCGCAAACGGCACGACGTATTCCTTCGCCGTTCGGGCGGTGAACGGTACGGGGGCTGGCGCGGCGGCGACGGTGAAAGCGGCGCCGACGAGTTGCGCCGGCAGCGTCGCGCTGTCCGGCTATTCCGGGCAAGGGATCGTCCAGGACTGCGAGACCCTGCTCGGACTGAAGGACGAGCTGCGGGGTACCGGAGGGCTGGACTGGAGCCTCACGCGCTCGATCGGCTTGTGGCAGGGAGTGACGGTCTCGGGCGATCGGGTAACGGGACTCGACCTCGACGGTCGCAGTCTCGACGGCCGCGTTCCGTCGTCGCTGGGGAACCTGTCCAAACTCCGGAACCTCTATCTCGACGACAACAGTCTCGGGGGAAGCGTCCCTTCGTCGCTCGGCACGCTCGCCGATCTCGAAAACCTGAACCTGTCGAGGAACGGCCTGACCGGCGGCATCCCGTCTTCGCTCGCGAACCTGTCCGAACTGGAGTCGCTCAACCTGGGGCGCAACGATCTGACGGGGAGCGTCCCGTCGTGGCTCGGAACCCTGGCAAGACTCTCTCGACTGGAACTCGACCGGAACGACCTGACGGGGAACATTCCTTCTTCGCTGGGGAACATCCCCGCCTTGAGCTTCCTGATCCTGAACGACAACCGCCTCACGGGAGCGATTCCGCCGGAATTGGCCAATCTCGAATTCGACAACGCGTCTCAACTCGAACTTTCCGGCAACGCCCTGACCGGTACTGTGTCGCTGACGCTCGCGCCGGAACGGGTAGACGAGGACGGCGGCTCGCAGTCGGTTCGCCTGCTGGCGGAGTTCGACCCGGGCACGGCCTGGGTGCAGTCGGTCGAGTCTGCCGCTTCGAGCGTGACCGTTGTCCTGGGCCGCTCCGGGGATACGGCGGTCGAGGGCGTCGACTACGCGACGTTGGACGACGTGGCCCTCAACTTCCCCGCCGGCGGCACGGGCAGCGCGAGCGCCGACTTGTCGGTGACGCCGACGGACGATCAGGTCGCCGGGTCGAAGTCCCTCACGGTCGCCGTGACCGGTTTGACGACCGGCTTGCCGGTTTCGCTGAGCGCGACGGGCGAAGCCTCGCTGACGATCGCGGACGACGAGATCGCGCCGGGCATGCCTTCCGGTCTGCGGGCGGAGGCGGGCGACCGGTCGGTCACGCTACGCTGGGCGCCTCCGGTCGGAGTCACCGCGAACCGCTACGAGATGCGTCGCAAGACGGGCAGCGGGACGTTCGGCGCCTGGGAAATCCTGACGGGCGGGAGCGACCGGCGAAGCGTGACCGTGCCGGCGCTAGTCAACGGAACGGAATACGCCTTCGAACTGCGGGCCGTGAACGGCGTGGGCGCCGGCGCCCCGGCTTCCGTGTCGGCGACGCCCGCGTTGGCGCTGCCGGACGCTCCCTCCGGCCTCACCGTCGCATTGGGTGACGCCGCGGCCACGCTCGGCTGGGCGGTACCCACCAACGCAAGCGTGATCGACAAGATGCAGGTGCGCTGGAAGGAGGCCGCAAGCCTGCCGTTCGGCGCGACGGACAGCTGGACGGATCTGGGTGCGGCGGCCACGGCATACGTCGCGAACGGTTTGACGAACGGGACGAAATACGCGTTCGAGGTTCGCGCGGCGAACGCGGCCGGCGGCGGCGCGACGGCGACGGCGCTTTCGCCGCTGCCGGTGCCTGACGCAGTGACCCAACTGGTCGCCGAGGCGACCGACGCAACCGAAATGTCTCTTTCCTGGGCGCTGACCACCGACACGAAGCTGCTCGGCAAGACGCAGGTCCGCTGGAAGGCGGCGACGAGCCTGCCCTTTGCGGCCGCCGACGCCTGGACGGACCTCGCCGGAACGGCGGTGGAATACACGGTGACCGGCCTGACCGCCGGGACAGAATACGCGTTCGCGGTTCGATCGGTCAACGACAGCGGCGCCAGCGCGGACACGACGGTCCGGGCGACGATGGCGCGGACGGCGCCCGACGCGCCGACGAAGCTGGCGGCGACGACCGGAAACACGCAGGCCCGGGTCTCCTGGGCGCTGCCGACCAACGTCCCGACGCTGAGCAAGGTCCAGATCCGCTGGAAGGCGACGGCGAGCCTGCCCTTCGACGACGCGACCGACGCCTGGACCGACCTCGCGGCGTCTGCGACGCGATATACGGCGACCGGCCTTTCGAACGGAACCGGTTACACATTTGCCGTGCGCGCGTGGAACGTGTCGACGGCGGGCGCGACGGGGACCGTACGGGTGACGCCGACGAATTGCGCGGGGAGTCTCGCGGTGGCCAGCTACGCCGGCCAGGGGATCGTCGACGACTGCAACGTCCTGCTCGGCGCGATGGAAGAGCTGCGCGGCGGAGCCGGAACCGTAAATTGGAGCCTTACGCGCTCGATGGGCAGCTGGACCGGCGTGACGCTCTCGGGCAACCGGGTGACGGAAGTCAATCTGGCGAACGGGGGCCTGAAGGGACGGGTTCCCTCGTCGTTCGGCGGGTTGTCCGAGCTGACGCTGTTGCGGCTCGAAGGCAACCAGCTGACGGGCAGCGTTCCCGCGTCTCTCGGCGGCCTGACCAAACTGGTGACCCTGAGGCTGGCGTCGAACCGGCTCACGGGAGCCCTGCCGCCGGGGCTGTTCGACGCGCCGCTCCGGCAGCTCGCGCTCGACGGCAACGACTTGACCGGCGAACTCTCGCTCGCGCTGAGCCCGGAGCGGGTATACGAGAATCGCGGTGCGCAGACGGTCACGGTCGAGGCGCGGCTCGATCGCGGCATGGAGCGGTTTCAGGAATGGTTGAAGAATCACCGGGACGCGCTCGGCAACGCGGTCCCGGGATATCGCGTGGACGTGGACGTCAAGGTCGGGCAAGCCGGCGACACGGCCGTCGAAGGCACCGACTACGGCACGATCGCCGATGTGAGCCTCCGGATTCCGCGGCACGGGTCGCGCGGCAGCGCCGCCTTTACCGTGACGCCGACCGACGACGCGCGACGGGAAGCGAAGCGCATCACGGTGAGCGGCACCGGCGCGTTCGAGACGCTGGCGTTCAAGTTCGGCACCCCAAACCCGGTGTCGCTGACGATCCTGGACGACGAGGCCGCTCCGGGAACGCCGGTCGATCTGGCGGCGGAACCGGGGGACACCTGGATTCGTCTCCGCTGGTCGCCGCCGACCGAGGCGTCGTCCGTGCTTCGCTACCAGCTTCGCCACAAGCCGGTCGCGGGGACTTTCGGCGCCTGGAGGACGGTGAGCGGCGGCTGGGCCGCGACGACGGAAACCGTCGCCGGCCTGACCAACGGCACCGGCTACGTATTCGAGCTGCGCGCGGCGAACAACGGCGTCGCGAGCGGCGCCGCGACCACGACCGCGACGCCGGCGCTGGCCGTTCCCGACGCCACGACCGGGCTGACCGCAGTCGCGGGAGACGGCTCCGTCTCCCTCGCCTGGACGAATCCGACGAACGCGAGCGTATTGGGCAAGTCGCAGGTTCGCTGGAAGGAGACGGCGAGCCTGCCCTTCGCGTCGACGGACCCCTGGACGGACGTCTCCTTCGCCAAGCGTAGCCATACCGTAACAGGCCTGACCGACGGGACGGAATACACCCTTGCGGTGCGGGCGGTCAACGACGCGGGAGCGGGCGCGGCCGCGACCGTGGCCGCGACGCCCGCGGCGGCGGTCCCGGCCGCTTTGGCGGATTTCGCCGCCGTGGCGGGCGACCGCCTGGCGACGCTCTCCTGGTCGCTGCCGGCGGACGCGAGCGGAATCGACAAGGTCGAGGTGCGCTGGAAGGCGACTGCGAGCCTGCCCTTCGCCGCGTCCGACAGCTGGACGGAAGTGCTCACAACGGCCACGAGCTACATTGCGGCGCCTCTGGTCAACGGCACCGGTTATACCTTTGCGATTCGCGCGTCGAACGCCGCGGGCGCCGGGAGCGCCGCGACGGTGCGCACGACGCCGGCGCGATGCGCGGGCAGCGTCGCCGTTTCCGGCTTTGCCGGGCAGGGCATCGTCGACGACTGCACCGTTCTTCTGGGACTGAAGGACGAGCTACGGGGCGCCGGATCGCTGAACTGGAGCGGTTCCCTTTCCATGGGATCCTGGGACGGCGTGACGGTTTCCGCGAACCGGGTGACCGGGTTGAACCTGGCCCGGCGCAGCCTGACGGGGCGCGTTTCGCTCGCGCTCGGCAACCTGTCCGCGCTGGAGACGCTGGACCTCTCCGGGAACGCGCTGACAGGAGCCATCCCCGGCGCGCTCGGCAAGCTGTCCGAGCTGCAAACCTTGCGACTCTCGAACAACGATCTCGCCGGCAGTTTGCCCGCGGCACTGGCCGGACTGTCGAAGGTCCGCTCTCTCTCGCTAGCCGGCAACGATCTCACCGGCGCGATCACGCTGACTCTCGCCCCCGACAGCGTTCGGGAGGAAGGGGGCGCACAGGCGGTCGCCGTTCAGGCGAGCCTCGACGCCGGAACGGCGTGGGCGCAGAAGGTCGCGAACGCTCCTGTCAGCGTGACCGTGTCGGTCGGCGCCGCGGGCGACGAAGCGGTCGAGGGGACCGACTACGCCCGGGTGCGCGACGTCTACGTAAGCCTCGCTGCGCAAACCGGCAGCGGAAGCGCCTCCTTCACGATCGCCCCGACCGACGATCCGTATACCGGATCGAAGCGCCTGACCGTCGACGCCTCGGCCACCTCCACGCACTCGATTGCGTTGCGCGCGTCGCCGGCGGCGGAGCTCGAAATTCTCAACGACGACCAGTTGTCCCAGACGCCCACGAGCCTGCTCGCCGAGGCGCTCGACTCGTCGGCGAAGCTGACCTGGACCGCCGCGAGCGACGTGCCGGTGCGACGGTTCCAGGTTCGCCAGAGGGCGGGAACGGGCCCCTGGAGCGCCTGGGAGAGCGTCAGCGGCGGCGCGGCGGCGTCAAGCGCGACCGTCACGGGACTGACCAACGACACGGCCTACACCTTCGAGGCGCGCGGGGTCGACGCTACCGGAATCGGAACGATCCCCGCGACGGCGACGGCGACGCCGACGCTCGCGGTGCCGGACGCCCCGAGCGATCTCGCAACGGTCGCAAGTTACGACCAGGTCGCGCTCGCGTGGACGCTGCCGACCAACACGAGCGCGATCGGCAAGGTGCAGCTCCGCTGGAAGGCGGCGGCAAGCCTGCCGTTCGACGACGCGACCGATGCCTGGACCGACCTCTCCGGTGCGGCGACCGCCTATACCGTAACGGGTCTCTTGCGCGGTACGGAATACGTCTTCGCCGTTCGCGCGGCGAACGACGCGGGCGCGGGCACGTCGGCAACCGTGAAGGCGACCCCGGCCCAGACGCTGCCGGACGCGCCCGGCTCCCTCGTCGCCGCGGCAGGGGATCGCGAGATCACGGTCGCATGGGCCCAGCCGACCAACGTTCGGGTGATCGACAAGACGCAGCTTCGCTGGAAACCGACGGCGAGCCTGCCGTTCGACGACGCGACCGATTCCTGGACCGAACTCTCCGGTGCGGCGACCCGCCGCACCGTGACCGGTCTGACTAACGGAACGAGCTACACCTTCGCGGTGCGGGCGGTCAACGCCGCGGGCGCGGGCGCGGCGTCGACGGCGGAGTCGGCGCCGGCGCTGGCCGTGCCTCACGCTCCGACCGGCCTGCGCGCGGTCAAGGACGGCACGGAATTCGAGTTGACCTGGAGTCTTCCGACCAACGCCAGCGAAATCGACAAGGTGCAGGCGCGCTGGAAGCAGACGACGAGCCTCCCGTTCCGCTTGACGGACGCCTGGGAAGACCTTCCCGCGACAGCGGACAGCCTTACCGCGGTGGGCCTGAGCGCGAACGTCGAATACGCGTTCGAGGTACGGGCCGTCAACGCTGCGGGCGAAGGCGCGTCGGCAACGGTTCGCGTGCCGCGGGGAGGCTGTAAGGGCACCGCCTCCGTACTGGCGTATGACGGTCAGGGCATCATCGACGACTGCGACGCGCTGCTCGCGCTGCAACACGAGCTGACCGGGGGCGCGACGCTGAACTGGAGCCGTTGGCTGGCGATCTGGAGGTGGGACGGAATCACGGTTTCGGACAGCCGCGTGACGCGGATCGATCTTACGGGGAGGTTCTTGCCGGGACGCCTGCCTGCGGGACTGGGCAAACTGTCCGAATTGCGACGGCTGTCGCTGGACTACAACAGCCTCACCGGGCCCCTTCCGCCCGAGCTGGGCAATCTGACGAAACTGACGGACCTCGGTCTCTACGGCAACGACTTGACGGGAAGCATTCCCGCCGAGTTGGCCAAGCTGTCCAGTCTCAAGACGCTGGGCCTCGGCGATAACGACCTTTCGGGACGCGTTCCGCCGCAACTGGCCAGTTTGCCGAATATCGAAAACGTCTATCTGCTCGGAAACGCGTTTACGGGAACCGTGACGCTGACGGCTCTCCCGGCTCGGGTCGACGAGGACGGGGGCGCCCAGTCGGTCAACCTGCGCGCTACGCTGGACCCGGGCACCGCCTGGGCGCAGAAGGTCGCGAACGCCGCATCGACGGTGACGGTTGCGGTCGGCCGCGCCGGAGACGCCGCCGTCGAGGGCATCGACTACGCGACTGTGAACGATCTCAGTATCGGCATTCCCGCGGACCAGGCGAGCGGAAGCGCGTCCGTCACGGTAACCCCGACCGACGACGCGCTTGTCGGCGCCAAATCCCTCAGCCTCCACGCGTCCGGAAAGACCGGGATTCAGGGAATCGCTCTCAGCTCGCCGGTCGCAGGCAGTCTGGCGATCGCGGACGACGACACGCCGCTGTCGGCGCCGCCGAATCTTCGCGCGGTGCCGGGCGACCGCAGGGCTACGCTCCTCTGGACGGCGCAGAGCGGCGTGACGATCAGCCGCTTCGAGACCCGGCGGAAAGTCGGCTCCGGGAGCTTCGGCGCCTGGGAGTCGGTGGCCGGGGGCGCGACCGCGACGCAGGCCGTAGTCGACAAGCTCGCCAACGGCACGACCTATACCTGGGAAGTGCGGGCCGTGAACGCGGGCGGGAACGGCCCGGCCGGGTCCGTGACGGCAACGCCGGCACCGGCCGTCCCCGCGGCTCCGGGCCGATTCTCGGCGAGCGCGGGCGACAGCTCGGTTGCGTTGGCCTGGTCTCTGCCGACCAACGCTTCGGTGCTGGAGCGGATACAGGTTCGCTGGAAGGCGACCGCGAGCTTGCCTTTCGGTCCTTCCGACGCCTGGACCGATCTCGGCGGCGGCGCGACGGCATATACCGTCACGGGCCTGACGAACGGCACCGAGTACGCTTTCCTGGTTCGGGCCGCGAACGACGAGGGAGACGGCGCCGAGGCCGCGGCGAAGGCGACGCCCGCGCTGGCGACGCCCGACGCTCCCTCGAACCTGTCGGCGCGCGCGGACGGGTCCAGCGCCACGCTGAACTGGGGGCTTCCGACCAACGCGAGCAGGTTGGACAAGGTCCAGGTGCGCTGGAAGCGGACCGCGAGCCTGCCGTTCCGCTCGACCGACTCGTGGACGGATCTCGCCGCCTCGGCCACGCGCTATACCGCGACGGGGCTGAGCGCGGGCTCCGGCGGGACCGGATACACCTTCCAGGTCCGTGCGGCGAACGCGGCCGGAAACGGCGCGGCCGCGACCGTCGCGACTGCAGCGGTATCCTGCGCCGGAAGCGTCGCCGTCGCCGCATATTCCGGACAGGGGATCGTGGACGATTGCGAGACGCTGATGCAGTTGCGGGACGAACTGCGGGGGACCGCGTCGCTCGACTGGTCGACGGGCAACCTGATGGCGAATTGGCTCGGAGTGACGGTTTCCGGAAACCGGGTCACGAAGGTCGCGCTCGAGTCGAAGTCGCTGAACGGCGGCATTCCGCCCGTGATCGCGGACCTCGCCCGGCTGGAAGAGCTGAAGTTGACCGGAAACGCGCTCACCGGACCGATTCCGTCGTCGCTCGGCACTCTCGCAAACCTGCGTCTGCTTTCCCTGAGCGACAACGACCTCACGGGACCGATTCCGCCCGAGTTGGCCAATCTGACCAAGCTGACCTCGCTCTCGCTCGCCGGCAACGATTTGACCGGGACGGTAGCGCTCGCCCTCGACCCGGATCTTGTCAACGAGGACGGGGGTGCGCAGACGGTCGGCGTCCGGGCCACGCTGGATGCGGGAACGGCGTTCGCGCAAAAGTTTCGTTCGGACGCGATCGCCTTGAACGTGACCGTGGGCAGCGCCGGCGATACGGCCGACGAGGGCCGGCATTACGCGACCGTGGCCGATCTTGCCGTCAGCGTTCCGGCAGCCGCCGCGAGCGGAGCCGGGACCTTCACGATCGCCCCGACCGACAACGACAGGTTCGGCTCGAGGTCCGTATCCGTCGACGCGTCCGGCTCCGCCTTCGCGAACTCGTTGACGATCGCCGCCGCGAGCGTGGCGGTGCTGACGATCGGCGACGACGAGGCGGCTCCGAAGGCGCCGGCGAGCCTGACGGCAGAGGCCGGAGATACGCAGGTGACGTTGCGCTGGACCGTAGCGGGCGACGCGTCGCTCGACCGGCTCGAGTTGCGCAGAAAGTCGAGCGACGTCAGCTTCGGCGCCTGGCAGACGGTCGCCGGCGGCGGGACCGCGAGAACGACCACCGTGACCGGCCTTCGCAACGGCACGACCTACACGTTCGAGGTACGGGCGGCAAACGCCGCGGGCGACGGACCCGCATCCGTCGCGACGGCGACGCCGGAGCTGGCGGTGCCTGCCGCTCCCTCGAACTTGGCCGCGACGCCAGGGATCGAGGGCACGACGATCGCGCTCGCCTGGACGCTGCCGACCAACGCGAGCAAGATCGACAGGGTGCACTGGCGCTGGAAACCCTCCGATAGCCTGCCCTTCGTCCAAACCGATTCCTGGACGTATCTCACGGCGAGCACGACGGGCGATACCGCCACGGGGTTGAGCCGCGGAGCCGAATACGCCTTCCAGGTCCGTGCGGTGAACGAGGCCGGCGCCGGCGCCGTCGCCGCGACGACCGCGACGGCGCAGGCGTTGCCGGGCGTCCCGACGGGCCTTGTCGCAACCGCAGGCGATCAGCGGGCCGATCTCTCGTGGAACCTGCCGGTCAAGACCCGCGTGATCCGCGACGTTCAAGTTCGCTGGAAGCCCACTGCGAACCTGCCGTTTACGGCGACCGACGACTGGACCGACCTGGACGGAACGGCGACGACCTACACGGCGACCGGTCTGACGAACGGTACGGAATACACCTTCGCGATCCGGGTCGCCAACGCGGCCGGCGACGGCCCGGCGGCTACGGCGACCGCTACGCCGGCGCCGACGGTGCCCTACGCGCCGACGGGGCTGACTGCGACCGCGGGCGACGCCGAGGTTGCGCTGGCGTGGGTATTGCCGACTAACTCGAGCACGCTCGGCAAGGTTCAGGTTCGCTGGAAGCCCACGGCCGAGCTCCCCTTCGTCGCGACGGACGCGTGGACCGATCTCGCCGGTACGGCGACCGCCTACGCCGCGACCGGCCTGGCGAACGGGACGGAATTCACCTTCGAGGTACGGGCGACGAACGAGTCGGGAGACGGACAGGCCGCCTCGGCTGCGGCAACCCCCGTTCTTCCCGTTCCGAACAGGATCGCGCCTCCCGGCTTTGTCCTGGGCGACAGCGCGATCACGTGGACCTGGACGCTGCCGACCAATGCGAGCCAAATCGACAAGGTCCAGGTTCGCTGGAAGTTGAGCACGGACCTGCCGTTCGACGACGCGACGGACCTCTGGATCGACATTCCCGGAACGGCAACCCAGTACACGTCGACGGGACTGGTCGACAACGGCACGTATGCCTTCCTGGTCCGCGCGGTCAACGCCGCGGGTATCGGCGGTCAGGCCTGGGCCGTGGCGACGGCACGGGCCCTCCCGGCCGCGCCGGCCCCCCTGGTCGCGACCGCCGGCGATACCGAGGTCGCGCTCGGCTGGACGCTGCCGACCAATACGAGCCAAATCTACAAAGTTCAGCTGCGCTGGAAGGAGACGGCGAGCCTGCCGTTCGACGACGCCACCGACAGCTGGACCGATCTCTCCGCCACGGCGACGGCCTATACGGCGACGGGATTGACCAACCGAATCGGATACACCTTCGCGGTCCGCGCCGTCAACGAGATCGGCGGGGGCACCGCCGCCACGGTTGCGGTCACGCCCGTGCCTCCCGTTCCGGCCGCGCCGACCGGGTTGGCCGCGACCGTCGGCGACACCGAGCTTACCCTCGGCTGGACGTTGCCGACCAACGCCAGCGAGATCGACAAGGTGCAGTTGCGCTGGAAAGAGACCGCGAGCCTGCCGTTCGACGACGCGACGGACAGCTGGACCGATCTCGCCTCCACGGCGACGACTTATACGGCGACGGGCCTGACCAACGGCACCGGATACACTTTCGCGGTTCGCGCCGGAAACGCCACCGGGGACGGCGCCGCCGCCACCATCGCTGCCGCCCCCGCGCTTGCCGTCCCGAACAAGATCGAAGCGGTCCGCTTTGACCTTTCCGACCGGGCGATTACGTGGAGCTGGAAGCTGCCGACCAACGCCACCGAAATCGACAAGGTTCAGGTTCGCTGGACGGCGACCGACGAACTTCCCTTCGACGACGTGACCAAACCGTGGATCGACCTTCCCGCAACGGCAACCCAGTACACGTCGACGGGCCTGGTCGACAATAAGCAGTACGTTTTCGTGGTCCGCGCGGCGAACTCCGCGGGAGTCGGCGAGCAGCAGTTCGCCGTAGTGACGGCATTCGCCACGCCGGCCGCGCCGACGGGCGTCACGACGGCTGCAGGCGACGGCCTGGTTCGCCTCGCCTGGACGCTTCCGACCGGCACGACCGTAATCGAGAAGGTTCAGGTTCGCTGGAAGGCGACCGCGAACTTGCCCTTCGACGATTCGACCGACAGCTGGACGGATATCCCCGGCATGGCCACGAGCTATACGGCGACGACGGGGTTGACCAACGACGCGGAGTACACCTTCGCGATCCGCGCCGCGAACCTGGCTGGCGGCGGCGCCGCAGTGACGGTCGCGGCGTCGCCGTTCGCCACCACGCCGGACGCGCTGGGCAGTCTCGCCGTAACCGCGGGCGACACGGCGGCGACGCTTACCTGGACGCTGCCGACCAACACCGTCTCGCTGGACCGGGTGCAGGTGCGCTGGAAGGCGGCCGCGGACCTCCCGTTCGACGACGCGACGGATCCCTGGACCGATCTCCCCGGCACGGCGACCACGACCACGGTGACCGGGTTGACCAACGGCGTCGTGCACCTGATTGCGGTTCGCGCCGGGAACGACGCCGGGGACGGCCCGGCCAGTACCGTGATCGCGACGCCGGCTCTCGCCGTTCCGGACGCTTCGACCGGCCTTTCCGCGACCGCGGGGGACACGCAGGCCGTGCTGGCATGGACGCTGCCGACCAATACGAGCGAAATCGACAAGGTGCAGGTGCGCTGGAAGGCGACGGCGAGCCTGCCGTTCGCGGCCGCGGACAGCTGGACCGATCTGGCCGGCGACGCGACGACGACGACTGCGACGGGCTTGACCAACGGCACCGGCTACAGCTTCGAAGTGCGTGCCGCGAACGCGGCCGGCGACGGCGCGGTCGCGACAGTCGCCGTGACGCCCGCGCTCGCCGTTCCGGATGCGCCTGGAAGCCTGGCCGCGACTGCGGGGGACACGGAGGTCGCGCTGTCCTGGACGCTGCCGACGAACGCGAGCGAAATCGACAAGCTGCAGCTGCGCTGGAAGTCGGCCGCAAACCTCCCGTTCGACGATTCGACCGACGCCTGGACCGATCTGGCCGGCGCCGCGACGATGACGACGGTGACGGGCTTGACCAACGGCACCGGCTACGGCTTCGAGCTGCGCGTCGCGAACGCGGCCGGGGCCGGCACGGCCGCCGCTGTCTCCGCGACGCCCGCGCTTGCCGTGCCGGACGCGCCCGGCAGCCTCGCCGCGACCGCGGGCGACACGGAGGTCATCCTCGCCTGGACGCTTCCGGCGAACGCGAGCGAGATCGACAAGGTTCAGCTGCGCTGGAAGGCGACGGCGAGCCTGCCGTTCGACGCGGCGGACGCGTGGACGGATCTCGCCGGCTCTGCGACGACGACGACCGTGACCGGGTTGACCAACGGCACCGGCTACAGTTTCGAGGTTCGAGCCGCGAACGCGGCCGGCGACGGCGTCGCCGCCAGGACAGACTCGACGCCTCGCCCGGCCGTTCCGAACGCGCCGACCGGCCTTGCCGCCGTGGCGGGCGACACGATCGTGACGCTCTCCTGGACGCTTCCCGTCCACGCGCGCACGATCAACCGGGTTCAAATTCGCTGGAAGGCGACGGCGAGCCTGCCGTTCGACGCGGCGGACGCGTGGAGGGACTTGCCCGGCTCGGCGACGACGACGACCGCGACGGGCTTGACCAACGGCACCGGCTACGCCTTCGAGGTTCGCGCCGTGAGCTCGGCCGGCGACGGCGCAGCCGCCACGACGACCGCGACGCCGATTCTCCCGGTTCCGGACGCGCCGACCGGTCTCGCCGCAGCGGCGGGCGACACGGAGGTCACGCTCGCGTGGACGCTGCCGACCAACGCGAGCGAGATCGACAAGGTTCAGATTCGCTGGAAGGCGGCGGCGAGTCTCCCGTTCGAAGCTGCGGACGCGTGGACGGATCTCGCGGGCACGGCGGCGACGACGACCGTGACCGGGTTGACCAACGGCACCGGCTACAGCTTCGAGGTGCGCGCCGCAAACGCCGCCGGCGACGGGGCGTCCGCCGCGACGTCTGCGACCCCGGCGCTCGCCGTTCCGGATGCGCCGACCGGCTTCGCCGCGTCCGCAGGCGACACCGAAGTCACGCTCGCCTGGGCGCTGCCGACCAACGCGAGCGAGATCGACAAGGTTCAGGTTCGCTGGAAGGCGACCGCGAGCCTGCCGTTCACCGTGGCTGATGCCTGGACCGATCTCGCCGGCACTGCGACGGCGACTGCGGCGACGGGTCTCGCCAACGGCACCGGCTACAGCTTCGAGGTCCGCGCCGCAAACGCCGCCGGCGACGGCGCCGTCGCCACGACGAGCGCGACGCCCGTCCTGCCGGTTCCGGACGCGCCGACCGGTCTCGCCGCAACGGCGGGCGACGCGGAAGTCACGCTCACCTGGACGCTGCCGACCAACGCCAGCGTGATCGACAAGGTTCAGCTGCGCTGGAAGGCGACGGCGAGCCTGCCCTTCGACGCAGCGGACACGTGGACGGATCTCGCCGGCACGGCGACGACGACCGCGGTGACGGGTCTCGCCAACGGCACCGGCTACAGCTTCGAGGTCCGTGCGGCGAACGCCGCCGGCGAGGGCGCGGCCGCGACGACGAGCGCGACGCCCGTCCTGCCGGTTCCGGACGCGCCGACCGGTCTCGCGGCAACGGCGGGCGACACGGAAGTCACGCTCTCCTGGACGCTGCCGACCAACGCGAGCGAGATCGACAAGGTTCAGGTTCGCTGGAAGGCGACCGCGAGCCTGCCGTTCGTGGCTTCCGATCTCTGGACCGATCTCGCCGGCACGGCGACGACGACCTCGGCGATCGGACTGACTAACGGCACCGGCTACGCGTTCGAAGTCCGTGCGGCGAACGCCGCCGGCGCCGGCACGGCCGCGACGACGAACGCGACGCCTGTCCTGTTCGTTCCGGACGCGCCGACGAGCTTTGCGGCGACCGCGGGCGACACCGAGGTCACGCTCGCCTGGACGTTGCCGACCAACGCGAGCGAGATCGACCGGGTGCAGGTCCGGTGGAAGGCGACGGCGAGCCTGCCCTTCGACGCAGCGGACACGTGGACGGATCTCGCCGGCACGGCGACGACGACCGCGGCGACGGGTCTCGCCAACGGCACCGGCTACACCTTCGAGCTGCGCGCCGGGAACGCCGCCGGCGACAGCGCCGCCGTCACCGTCGCGGCCACGCCCGTCCTCGCCGTTCCCGATGCGCCGACCGGTCTCGCCGCGGCTGCAGACGACTCGGAAGTCGCGCTCTCCTGGACGCTGCCGACCAACGCGAGCGAGATCGACCGGGTTCAGCTGCGCTGGAAGGCGACGGCAAGCCTGCCGTTCGTCGCCGCGGACGCCTGGACCGCTCTCGACGTCACGGCGACGACGACCACGGTTACGGGCTTGACCAACGAGACCGGTTACACCTTTGCGATTCGCGCCGGCAACAGCGCCGGCGACGGCGCCGCCGCCACGATCGCGTCCACGCCCGCCCTCGAAGCGCCCGATGCGCCGACCGGCCTGGCCGCGGCGGCGGGCGATACGGAAGTCGCTCTCGTCTGGACGCTGCCGACCAACGTGGCGGCGCTTGCGAGGGTTCAGGTGCGCTGGAAGGCGACGGCGGACCTGCCGTTCGACGACGGCGCCGACGCCTGGAGCGACCTCGCCGGCACGGCGACCGCGACGACGGTTACCGGTTTGACCAACGGCACGGAATACACTTTTGCGGTTCGCGCCGGAAACGACGTCGGCGACGGCACGGCCGCGACGACGGCGGCCACGCCCGCCCTCGCGGTTCCGGATGCCCCGACCGGCCTCGCGGCGACCGCGGGCGACACGGAAGTCACGCTCGCCTGGACGCTGCCGACCAACGCGAGCGAGATCGACCGGGTGCAACTGCGCTGGAAGGCGACGGCAAGCCTGCCGTTCACGGCCGCCGACGGCTGGACCGATCTCGCTTCCGTGGCGACGGCGACCGCGGTGACGGGTCTCGCCAACGGCACCGGCTATACCTTCGAGATACGCGTCGCCAACGCTGCCGGCGAAGGGGCTGCCGCCACGACCGCGTCGACCCCGGCCCTCGCTGTACCGGACGCTCCGACGGGCCTCGCCGCGACCGCGGGCGACACCCAAGTCGCGCTCGCCTGGACCCTTCCGACGAACGCGAGCGAGATCGACCGGGTGCAGCTGCGCTGGAAAGCGACGGCAAGCCTGCCGTTCACGGCCGCGGACGCCTGGGGCGACCTCGCTTCCACGGCGACGACGACCGCGGTGACGGGTCTCGCAAACGGCACCGGCTATACCTTCGAGGTTCGCGCCGCCAACGCCGCCGGCGACGGCGCGGCTGCGGCGACCGCGGCGACGCCGGTTCCGCCCGTACCTGACGCCCCGACGGGCCTCGCTGCCGCCGCGGGCGATACGAGAGTCGCGCTCGCCTGGTCGCTGCCGACCAACACGAGAGAGATCGACAAGGTTCAGCTGCGCTGGAAGGCGACGGCAAGCCTGCCGTTCACGGTCGCGGACGCCTGGACCGATCTCGCCGCCACGGCGACGACGACCGCGGTGACGGGCCTGACCAACGGCACCGGCTACAGCTTCGAAGTGCGTGCCGCGAACCTTGCCGGCGGCGGCGCCGCCGCTACGGCGGCCTCTACGCCGATCCTTGCCGTTCCGGATGCGCCGGGCAGCCTCGTCGCGACGGCGGGCGACACGGCGACCGCTCTCGCCTGGACGCTGCCGACGAACGCAAGCGAGATCGACCGGGTGCAGCTGCGCTGGAAGACGACGGCGAGTCTTCCGTTTACCACTGCGGATTCGTGGAAGGATCTCCCCGCGACGGCGACCGGAACGACGGTGACAGGCCTGACCAACGGCACCGGATACACCTTTGCGGTGCGCGCCGGAAACGCCGCCGGCGACGGCGCAGCCGTCACGATAGCCGCGACTCCGGCGCTCGCCGCTCCAGGGGCGCCCGCGAGCCTGGCCGCCGCCGCCGGCGATACCGAAGTCGCGCTCGCCTGGACGCTGCCGACCAATTCGAGCCAAATCGACAAGGTGCAACTGCGCTGGAAGGCGACCGCCAGTCTGCCGTTCGACGCCGCCGATTTGTGGACGGACCTCGCCGCAACGGCGACCGCGACGAGGGTCACGGGTCTGACCAACGGCACCGGCTACAGCTTCGAGGTCCGCGCAACCAACGCCGTCGGCGACGGCGCCGCCGCCGCGGCCGCCGCGACGCCGGCGCTTGCCGTTCCGGACGCGCCGGGCGGCTTCGCCGCGACGGCAGGCGACCGGGAGGCGACCCTCGCCTGGACGCTGCCGACGAACGCGAGCGAGATCGACAAGGTGCAACTGCGCTGGAAGGCGACCGCCAGCCTGCCTTTCGTCGCAACCGACGCCTGGACCGACCTCGCCGGCACGGCGACCGCGAACACGGTGACGGGCCTCGCCAACGGCACCGGCTATACCTTCGAGGTCCGCGCAGCAAACGCCGCCGGCGACGGCGCCGCCGCCGCGACTTCCGCGACGCCTATGCCCCACCTTCCGGAAGCGCCGGGCAGCCTTGCGGCGAGCGCGGGCGACGCAGCCGCCACCCTTTCCTGGACGTTGCCGACGAACGCGAGCGAAATCGACCGGGTGCAACTGCGCTGGAAGGCGACCGCCAGCCTGCCGTTCACCGTGGCGGATTCATGGACGGATCTCGCCGGTACGGCGACCGCGACCACGGTGGCCGGCCTGACCAACGGCACCGCCTACACCTTCGCGGTGCGCGCCGGAAACGCCGCCGGCGACGGTCCTGCTTCCACCGCCGCCGTGACCCCGTCCCTCGCCGTTCCCGACGCGCCCGCCGGCCTGGCCGCGACCGCGGGCAACGCGGAGGTCACCCTCGCCTGGACGCTTCCGACCAACGCGAGCGAGATCGACCGGGTGCAGGTCCGCTGGAAGGCGACGGCAAGCCTGCCGTTTACGGCCGCCGACGCCTGGACCGACCTCGCCGGAACGGCGACGGAAACTGTCGTCACCGGTTTGACCAACGGCACCGGCTACAGCTTCGAGTTGCGCGCCGGGAACGCCGCCGGCGACAGCCTGGCGGCCACGGTCGCCGCGACGCCGGTCCTGCCGGTACCGGACGCTCCGACAGGCCTTGCGGCGACGGCGGGCGACGGGCAGGTCACGCTGGCGTGGACGTTGCCGACCAACGCGGGCACGCTCGATCGGGTGCAGGTCCGCTGGAAGGCGACGGCAAGCCTGCCGTTTACGGCCGCTGACGCCTGGACCGATCTCGCCGGCACGGCGACGACGACCGTGGCGACGGGCCTGACCAACGGCGTCGCCTACGCCTTTGCGATTCGTGCCGGAAACGGCGCCGGCGACGGGCTCGCGGCCACGGCGACGGCGACGCCGGACGGGCCGCTGACGTTCGGAACCCAGACCGTCGCCGACCAGACCTACGTGCAGGACGTGGCCATCGCCACCCTGACGCTCCCGCAAGCGACCGGCGGCGACGGAACGCCGACCTACAGTCTCTCGCCGTCGTTGCCTGCAGGGCTGGCGCTCGATACCGCGACGAGACGGATCGCCGGCACGCCGACGGTCGCGCAGGCGGCCACGACCTATACGTGGACGGCGACCGACTCCAACGGCGATACGGCGTCGCTGACGTTCGACGTCACGGTCGAGGCTGCGGATCCCGCGCCGACCTTCGGGACCGCTACCGTCGCCGACCAGACCTACGTGCAAGACGTGGCCATCGCCACCCTGACGCTCCCGCAAGCCTCGGGCGGCGACGGGACGCTGACCTACAGCCTGTCTCCGGCGCTGCCGACCGGGCTGGCGCTCGATACCTCGACGAGGCAGATCGCCGGGACGCCGACGGTCGCGCAGGCGGCGTCGACCTACACCTGGACGGCGACCGACGTGGACGGCGATACGGCGTCGTTTTCGTTCTCCGTCTGGGTCCAGACGGCGACGCCGTCGAGCGCGGACTTCACCCGGAACGGAACCCTGCCGCGGACGGTCCTGCAGATCGCGCGGGGCGCGTACAGCGCGTTTCCGTTTACGGCGGCCGAGTCGAGCGGCGCGGCGTTCTACGAGGTGAAGGTCGTCACCTTGCCCGCAGAGGGGACGCTGAAGACGGTCCCGGCCCATTCGAGGTCCCGCGCGCCGGTACGAGACGTGACGCTGGGCCAGAAGATCCCCGTGGTGGAGATCCAGTCCTCGCGCTACGCGAGGACGCTGGCGTTTTACCCGCCGGACGAAAGCGCGGACTTCACCGGCACCAGCTTCGACTTCAAGGTGATCGACGCCGACCGGGTCGAGTCCGAAGAGACCTGGACCGTGACGCTCCTGGGCTCGACGGCGAACTCGGTTCCGAATTTCAACGCCACCTGGCCGGCGATGCAGACCTTCACCGTCGGCGAGACGGAGGACCGGGAGTTCCCGTGGTCGAACACCGGCAACGGCAAGCTGATCTACACCCTGAGTCCGGCGCCGCCCGCAGGCCTCTCGTATGACGGCGACGGTCCGGACGACGCCGGAGTCGGCTTCGGCGCCGAACACGCGCCGCATGTCGTGGGGACGCCGGTCAAGGTCATGGCGCCGACGACCTATACGCTGCGGGTCGAGGACACCGACGGAAACGTCGGCGCCGACGACGAGGACCTGATTTCGTTCACTGTCGAGGTGGTAGGGTCGAGCGTGGCTTTGACGGCGCCGACGAACTTCGCGGCGGCGCTCGGGAGCGGACGCGGCGAAGTCGACCTCTCTTGGGACGCGATCGCGACGGCGAGCGAGTGGCAGGTTCAGTACAAGGAAGGGAGCGGCAACTACGGCGCCTGGACGGACGTTCCGGATAGCGACGCGCGGACGACCGGGCATACCGTATCGGGACTGACCGGCGGCGCGACCTATACCTTCCGGGCACGGGCGGTCAACGCCGGCGGCGCGGGACCGGCATCGAGCGAGGCCAGCGTGACGCTTCCGTCCGAGTTGCTGGTTTCTGCGACGAGCCTCCGCGTGGACGTGGGCGGCAGCGAGACGTTTACCGTGGCGTTGGCCTCCGCTCCCGGCGCGGCCGTGACGGTCGCCGTGGCGAGCGACGACGCGGACGTAACCGTCTCGCCGGCGAGCCTGTCTTTCGACGCTACCGACTACGCGACGGCGCAGACCGTGACCGTGTCCATGGCTTCGAGCCCGGCGGACGGCAACGCGACCGTGACGCTCGGCGCCAGCGGCGGCACCTATGAGGGCGTCACGGCGACCGTGTCGGTGACGTCGAATGCCCTGCCGTCCTTCGGTACGCAGACCGTCGCAGACCAGGTCTACGTGCAGGGCACGGCGATCCCCGCCCTGACGCTGCCGCAGGCTTCGGGCGGTGACGGGACGCTGACCTACGGACTGACTCCGGCGGCGCCGGCGGGGCTTACGCTGGACGCGGCTGCGTTTACGCTGACCGGAACGCCCACCGCGGCGCAGGCGGCCGAGTCCTATGCCTGGACCGCGACGGACGAGGACGGCGATACGGCGAGCCTTTCGTTCTCGATCCGGGTCAAGTCGATCGCGCCGTCGAGCGCGGATTTCACGAAGTCGGTCTCGAAGCCGCGCAGCCGTCTCGCGGTGTCGACGGAATACGGACTGTTCCCGTTTACGGCCGCGGAGACGAGCGGCGCCGGCCTCGAGGAGGTGAGGATCGTCGCCTTGCCGGCGCAGGGGACGCTGAAGACCATTCCGGCCAACGCCAGGTCGCGGGCTTCGGTCAGAGACGTGACCGCCGGCCAGAAGGTGCCGGCCGAAGAGCGCCAGTCGGCGGTGCTGGCGAGGTCGCTGGCCTACTTCCCGCCGGCAGAGGACAGCGGCTTCACCGGCACGAGCTTCACCTTCAAGGTGGTGGACCGGGACGGGGTGGAGTCCGCCGCGACCTACACGGCGACGCTCACCTACTCGGGATCGGTCGTGAATCTCGTGCCGAGGTTCAACGTCAGGTCGCTGGCGGCGCAGACCTTCACCGTGGGCGAGACCGAGGATCGGCAGTTCCCGTGGTCGAACACCGGCGACGGCAAGCTGGTCTACACGCTGAGTCCGGCGTTGCCGGCGGGCCTCGCCTATGACGGCGACGGTGCGGACGACGCAGGGGTGGAGACGGGATACGCGGCGGCGCCCCACGTGACCGGGATTCCGGTCCGGGTGACCGCGCCGCAGACCTATACGCTGAGGGTTGCGGACACGGACGGCACGACGGGCGCAAGCGACGAGGACGAGGTCTCGTTCACGATCGAGGTCGTGGGGTCGAACGCGGCGTTGACGGCGCCGACGAATTTTGCGGCGGCGCTCGGGAGCGGGCGTGGCGAGGTCGACCTCTCGTGGGACGCGATCGCGACGGCGAGCGAGTGGCAGTTTCAGGTCAAGGAAGGGAGCGGCACGTACGGCGCCTGGACGGACGTGCCGGACAGCGACGCGCGGACGACCGGCTACACCGTGTCGGGACTGAGCGGCGGCGCGACCTATACCTTCCGGGCACGGGCGGTCAACGCCGGCGGCGCGGGTCCGGCCTCGAGCGAGGCGAGCCTGACCTTGCCGGGGCTGACGGTGTCCGCGACCAGTCTCCGCGTGGACGCGGGCGGCAGCGAAACCTTCACGGTCGCCTTGGCGTCCGCTCCCGGCGCTTCGGTTACGGTTGCGGTCGCAAGCGACGATGCGGACGTGACCGTGTCGCCGGCGAGCCTCACCTTCAGCGATACCGATTACGCGACGGCGCAGACCGTGACCGTATCCATGGCGCAGAATCCGGCTGACGGCAGCGCGACCGTGACGCTCGGCGCCAGCGGCGGCAGCTATGAGGGCGAGACGGCGACCGTCTCGGTGTCGGTCGATTCCCGGCCTTCGTTCGGCACCCAAACCGTCGCAGACCAGGTATACGTGCAGGGCACGGCGATCCCCGCTCTGACGCTGCCGCAGGCGACGGGCGGCGAGGGTACGCTGACCTACGAGTTGACCCCGGCGGCGCAGGCTGGGCTGACGCTGGACACGGTCGCGTTCACCCTAACTGGAACGCCTACCGCGGCGCAGGCGGCAGAGACCTATGCCTGGACCGCGACGGACGAAGACGGCGATACGGCGAGCCTTTCGTTCTCCATCCGCGTCAAGTCGAGCGCGCCTTCGAGCGCGGACTTCACGAAGACGGTCTCGAAGCCGCGCAGCCGTCTCACGGTGTCGACGGAATACGGGCTGTTCCCGTTTACGGCCGCGGAGACGAACGGCGCCGGCCTGGAGGAGGTGAAGATCGTCGCCTTGCCGGCGCAGGGGACGCTGAAGACTATTCCGGCCAACGCCAGGTCGCGGGCTTCGGTCAGAGACGTGACCGCCGGCCAGAAGATTCCGGCCGAAGAGCGCCAGTCGGCGGTGCTGGCGAGGTCGCTGGCCTACTTCCCGCCGGCAGAGGACAGCGGCTTCACGGGCACGAGCTTCACCTTCAGAGTGGTGGACCGGGACGGGGTGGAGTCGGCCGCGACCTACACGGCGACTCTGACCTACTCGGGATCGGTCGTGAATCTCGTGCCGAGGTTCAACGTCAGGTCGCTGGCGGTGCAGACCTTCACCGTGGGCGAGGCCGAGGACCGGCAGTTCCCGTGGTCGAACACTGGCGACGGCAAGCTGGTCTACACGCTGAGTCCGGCCCTTCCGGCGGGCCTCGCCTATGACGGCGACGGTGCGGACGACGCCGGGCTGGAGACGGGATACGCGGCGGCGCCCCACGTGACCGGGATACCGGTCCGGGTGACCGCGCCGCAGACCTATACGCTGAGGGTTGCGGACACGGACGGCACGACAGGCGCAAGCGACGAGGACGAGGTCTCGTTCACGATCGAGGTCGTGGGGTCGAACGCGGCGTTGCCGGCGCCGACGAACTTCGCGGCGGCGCTCGGGAGCGGACGCGGCGAGGTCGACCTCTCCTGGGACGCGATCGCGACGGCGAGCGAGTGGCAGGTTCAGTACAAGGAAGGGAACGGCACGTACGGCGCCTGGACGGACGTTCCGGACAGCGACGCGCGGACGACCGGCTACACCGTATCGGGATTGACCGGCGGCGCGACCTATACCTTCCGGGCACGGGCGGCAAACGCCGGCGGCGCGGGGCCGGCCTCGAGCGAGGTGAGCCTGACCTTGCCGGGGCTGACGGTGTCCGCGACCAGTCTCCGCGTAGACGCGGGCGGCAGCGAGACCTTCACGGTCGCCTTGGCGTCCGCTCCCGGCGCTTCGGTGACGGTTGCGGTCGCAAGCGACGATGCGGACGTGACCGTGTCGCCGGCGAGCCTGACCTTCGGCGATTCCGATTACGGGACGGCGCAGACCGTGACCGTATCCATGGCGCAGAATCCGGCTGACGGCAGCGCGACCGTGACGCTCGGCGCCAGCGGCGGCAGCTATGAGGGCGAGACGGCGACCGTCTCGGTGTCGGTCGATTCCCGGCCTTCGTTCGGCACCCAAACCGTCGCAGACCAGGTCTACGTGCAGGGCACGGGGATCCCCGCCCTGACGCTGCCGCAGGCTTCGGGCGGCGAGGGGACGCTGACCTACGGACTGACTCCGGCGGCGCCGGCTGGGCTGACGCTGGACACGGTCGCGTTCACCCTAACTGGAACGCCTGCCGCGTCGCAGGCGGCCGAGTCCTATGCCTGGACCGCGACGGACCAAGACGGCGATACGGCGAGCCTTTCGTTCTCCATCCGCGTCAAGTCGAGCGCGCCTTCGAGCGCGGACTTCACGAAGACGGTCTCGAAGCCGCGCAGCCGTCTCACGGTGTCGACGGAATACGGGCTGTTCCTGTATACGGCCGCGGAGACGAGCGGCGCCGGCCTGGAGGAGGTGAAGATCGTCACCTTGCCGGCTCTGGGGACGCTGAAGACCATTCCGGCCAACGCCAGGTCGCGGTCTTCGGTCAGAGACGTGACCGCCGGTCAGAAGATTCCGGCCGAAGAGCGCCAGTCGGCGGTGCTGGCGAAGTCGCTGGCCTACTTCCCGCCGGCAGAGGACAGCAGCTTCACCGGCACGAGCTTCACCTTCAAGGTGGTGGACCGGGACGGGGTGGAGTCGGCCGCGACCTACACGGCGACGCTCACTTACTCGGGATCGGTCGTGAATCTGGTGCCGAGGTTCAACGTCAGGTCGCTGGCGGCGCAGACCTTTACCGTGGGCGAGACCGAGGATCGGCAGTTTCCGTGGTCGAACACCGGCGACGGCAAGCTGGTCTACACGCTGAGTCCGGCGTTGCCGGCGGGCCTCGCCTATGACGGCGACGGTGCGGACGACGCAGGGCTGGAGACGGGATACGCGGCGGCGCCCCACGTGACCGGGATTCCGGTCCGGGTGACCGCGCCGCAGACCTATACGCTGAGGGTTGCGGACACGGACGGCACGACAGGCGCAAGCGACGAGGACGAGGTCTCGTTCACGATCGAGGTCGTGGGGTCGAACGCGGCGTTGACGGCGCCGACGAATTTTGCGGCGGCGCTCGGGAGCGGGCGTGGCGAGGTCGACCTCTCGTGGGACGCGATCGCGACGGCGAGCGAGTGGCAGGTTCAGGTCAAGGAAGGGAGCGGCACGTACGGCGCCTGGACGGACGTTCCGGACAGCGACGCACGGACGACCGGCTACGCCGTATCGGGACTGACCGGCGGCGCGACCTATACCTTCCGGGCACGGGCGGCAAACGCCGGCGGCGCGGGTCCGGCCTCGAGCGAGGCGAGCCTGACCTTGCCGGGGCTGACGGTGTCCGCGACCAGTCTCCGCGTGGACGCGGGCGGCAGCGAAGCCTTCACGGTCGCCTTGGCGTCCGCTCCCGGCGCTTCGGTGACTGTTGCGGTCGCAAGCGACGATGCGGACGTGACCGTGTCGCCGGCGAGCCTGACCTTCGGCGATTCCGATTACGGGACGGCGCAGACCGTGACCGTATCCATGGCGCAGAATCCGGCTGACGGCAGCGCGACCGTGACGCTCGGCGCCAGCGGCGGCAGCTATGAGGGCGAGACGGCGACCGTCTCGGTGTCGGTCGATTCCCGGCCTTCGTTCGGCACCCAAACCGTCGCAGACCAGGTCTACGTGCAGGGCACGGCGATCCCCGCCCTGACGCTGCCGCAGGCTTCGGGCGGCGAGGGGACGCTGACCTACGGGCTGACCCCGGGGGCGCCGGCTGGGCTGACGCTGGACACGGTCGCGTTCACCCTAACTGGAACGCCTACCGCGTCGCAGGCGGCAGAGACCTATGCCTGGACCGCGACGGACGAAGACGGCGATACGGCGAGCCTTTCGTTCTCCATCCGCGTCAAGTCGAGCGCGCCGTCGAGCGCGGACTTCACGAAGGCGGTCTCGAAGCCGCGCAGCCGTCTCACGGTATCGACGGAATACGGACTGTTCCCGTTTGCGGCCGCGGAGACGAGCGGCGCCGGCCTGGAGGAGGTGAAGATCGTCGCCTTGCCGGCTCTGGGGACGCTGAAGACCATTCCGGCCAACGCCAGGTCGCGGGCTTCGGTCAGAGACGTGACCGCCGGACAGAACGTGCCGGCCGAAGAGCGCCAGTCGGCGGTTCTGGCGAGGTCGCTGGCCTACTTCCCGCCGACAGAGGACAGCGGCTTCACCGGCACGAGCTTCACCTTCAAGGTTGTGGACCGGGACGGGGTGGAGTCGGCCGCGACCTACACGGCGACGCTCACCTACTCGGGATCGGTCGTAAATCTGGTGCCGAGGTTCAACGTCAGGTCGCTGGCGGCGCAGACCTTTACCGTGGGCGAGACCGAGGATCGGCAGTTCCCGTGGTCGAACACCGGCGACGGCAAGCTGGTCTACACGCTGAGTCCGGCGTTGCCGGCGGGCCTCGCCTATGACGGCGACGGTGCGGACGACGCAGGGGTGGAGACGGGATACGCGGCGGCGCCCCACGTGACCGGGATACCGGTCCGGGTGACCGCGCCGCAGACCTATACGCTGAGGGTTGCGGACACGGACGGCACGACAGGCGCAAGCGACGAGGACGAGGTCTCGTTCACGATCGAGGTCGTGGGGTCGAACGCGGCGTTGACGGCGCCGACGAATTTTGCGGCGGCGCTCGGGAGCGGGCGTGGCGAGGTCGACCTCTCGTGGGACGCGATCGCGACGGCGAGCGAGTGGCAGGTTCAGGTCAAGGAAGGGAGCGGCACGTACGGCGCCTGGACGGACGTTCCGGACAGCGACGCACGGACGACCGGCTACACCGTATCGGGACTGACCGGCGGCGCGACCTATACCTTCCGGGCACGGGCGGCAAACGCCGGCGGCGCGGGTCCGGCCTCGAGCGAGGCGAGCCTGACCTTGCCGGGGCTGACGGTGTCCGCGACCAGTCTCCGCGTGGACGCGGGCGGCAGCGAAGCCTTCACGGTCGCCTTGGCGTCCGCTCCCGGCGCTTCGGTGACTGTTGCGGTCGCAAGCGACGATGCGGACGTGACCGTGTCGCCGGCGAGCCTGACCTTCGGCGATTCCGATTACGGGACGGCGCAGACCGTGACCGTATCCATGGCGCAGAATCCGGCTGACGGCAGCGCGACCGTGACGCTCGGCGCCAGCGGCGGCAGCTATGAGGGCGAGACGGCGACCGTCTCGGTGTCGGTCGATTCCCGGCCTTCGTTCGGCACCCAAACCGTCGCAGACCAGGTCTACGTGCAGGGCACGGCGATCCCCGCCCTGACGCTGCCGCAGGCTTCGGGCGGCGAGGGGACGCTGACCTACGGGCTGACCCCGGGGGCGCCGGCTGGGCTGACGCTGGACACGGTCGCGTTCACCCTAACTGGAACGCCTACCGCGTCGCAGGCGGCAGAGACCTATGCCTGGACCGCGACGGACGAAGACGGCGATACGGCGAGCCTTTCGTTCTCCATCCGCGTCAAGTCGAGCGCGCCTTCGAGCGCGGACTTCACGAAGACGGTCTCGAAGCCGCGCAGCCGTCTCACGGTGTCGACGGAATACGGACTGTTCCCGTTTACGGGCGCGGAGACGAGCGGCGCCGGCCTGGAGGAGGTGAAGATCGTCGCCTTGCCGGCTCTGGGGACGCTGAAGACCATTCCGGCCAACGCCAGGTCGCGGGCTTCGGTCAGAGACGTGACCGCCGGCCAGAGGGTGCCGGCCGAAGAGCGTCAGTCAGCGGTGCTGGCGAGGTCGCTGGCCTACTTCCCGCCGGCAGAGGACAGCGGCTTCACCGGCACGAGCTTCACCTTCAAGGTTGTGGACCGGGACGGGGTGGAGTCGGCCGCGACCTACACGGCGACGCTCACCTACTCGGGATCGGTCGTGAATCTCGTGCCGAGGTTCAACGTCAGGTCGCTGGCGGCGCAGACCTTCACCGTGGGCGAGGCCGAGGATCGGCAGTTCCCGTGGTCGAACACCGGCGACGGCAAGCTGGTCTACACCCTGACGCCGGCCCTTCCGGCGGGCCTCGCCTATGACGGCGACGGTGCGGACGACGCCGGCCTGGAGACGGGATACGCGTCGGCGCCCCACCTGACCGGGATTCCGATCCGGGTGACTGCGCCGCGGACCTATACGCTGAAGGTGGCGGACACGGACGACGTCACCGGCACCGGCGACGAAGACGAGGTCTCGTTCACGATCGAGGTGGTGGCGTCGACAGCGGCGTTGGCGAAGCCTGCAAACTTCTCTGCGGCGCTCGGGAGCGCGCTCGGCGAGGCGGACCTTTCCTGGGACGCGATCGCGACGGCGAGCGAATGGCAGGTTCAGGTCAAGGAAGGGAGCGGAAACTGGGGCGCCTGGACGGACGTGCCGGGCAGCGACGCGTCGACCGAAGGGCACACGGTTGCGGGCCTCTCCGGCGGCAAGTCCTACAGCTTCCGCGTGCGGGCGGTCAACGGGAGCGGCGCGGGTCCGGCATCCGATCCGGCGTCCTTGACCCTGCCGGGACTGGTGGTGTCTGCGGCTGCCCTGCGTATCGACGCCGGCGGCAGCGAGACCTTCACCGTAGCGCTGGCAGCGGCGCCGGCAGCCGCCGTGACGGTGGCGGTCTCGAGCGACGACGCGGACGTGACGGTTTCGCCGACCAGCCTGACCTTCACCCCGGCCGGCTACGCGTCGGCTGAGACGGTGACCGTGTCGATGGCGCAGAGCCCGGCGGACGGCCGCGCGACCGTGACGCTCACTGCGAGCGGCGGCGCCTACGAGGGCGCGACTGCGACCGTTTCGGTGTCGGTCGTTTCCCCGATTTCGTTCGGCTCCGCGACGGTAGAAGGCATGGTCTACGTCCTGAATTCCGCCGTTCGTCCCCGGACGCTTCCCGAGGCTTCGGGCGGAGACGGGCCGATCGTCTATACCGTCAGCCCGGCCCTTCCGGCGGGATTGTCGTTCGACGCCGCGACGCGCACCGTCACCGGTACGCCGACCGCGCTGCATCCGGCCGCGTATTACACCTACACTGCGACGGACTCGGATCCGGTGAACCCGGACAGCGCCAGCCTGACGTTCTGGATGCAAGTGGTGTCGGGCGGGCGGCCGGACGCCCCGACTTTCGTTAGCTTGTCGCCCGGGCCGTTGCCCGACAGCCTGGTAGCGGTCTGGAACTGGTCGGGAAGCTCCTGCTACATCGTCGGCCCGGCTGCCGGCTACGAGATCATGTACAAGAAAGCCACCGTGGCACACTTCCGGAACGCGACTCCGGAACGACCGAACGACGCGGAGAGCGGCTCGTACACAGTCTTCAAGGACTTCGGCAGGAACGCGATCCCGGACACCGCCTTCATCATCGGCGTGGATTCCGGCTATCCATACTACGGCGAGATCGTCGTTCCGCTGGATAGGGAGCCGTACGACGTTCGGGTGAACGTGTTTAGCGACGAGTGCTACGAATGGGCCTTTTCGAAGGTTCGCACGGCGACGCCCGGAGCGGATTCGGCGCCGGACTTCGGCGCGGAAACCGTCGCCGAGCAGCTGTATACGCTGAACTCGGCGATTCCTTCGCTGACGCTGCCGGAAGCGACAGGCGGCGACGGGACTCTCGCCTACGGCCTGTCGCCGGCCCTGCCCGAGGGATTGTCGTTCGACGCTGCCACGCGCACCCTGACCGGCACCCCGACCGCGCTGCATTCCGTCACGACCTACACCTATACGGCGACGGATTCGGATCCGGGCGCCCCGGACAGCGCCAGCCTGACGTTCTGGATCCAGGTGGTGTCAGGCGAGCGGCCGGCCGCGCCGACCTTCATGAGCCTGTCGCTTGGGGCTTCGCCCAACAGCCTGGAAGCGGTCTGGAACTGGTCGGGACGCTCGTGCTACATCGTCGGCCCGGCCGCCGGCTACGAAATCGTCTACAAGAAATCCACCGTGGCGCGCTTCCGGACCGCGACGCCGGAAGAGCCGAACGACGCGGAGAGCGGCTCGTATACGGTCTTCGAGGACTTCGGCGAGAACTCGATCCCGGACACGACCTTCACGATCGGCGTGGATTCGGGCACTCTCTACTACGGCGAGACCGTCGTTCCGCTGGACCCGGTGCCGTACGACGTCCAGGTCGGGGTGTTCAGCGACGACGTGTGTTACGAATGGGGCTACTCGGAGGTCCTGACGGCGACCCCGGCAGCGGATTCGGCGCCGGATTTCGGAACGGAGACCGTTGCCGACCAGACCTATACGCAGAACGCGGCGATCCCGTCGCTGATCCTGCCGGAGGCGACGGGCGGCAACGGGACGCTCGCCTACAGCCTGAGCCCGGCGCTTCCGGCAGGGCTGTCGCTTGACCAGACTTCGCGGACCCTCACCGGGACCCCGACCTCGGCGCTTGCGGCGACGGCGTACAGCTGGACCGCGGCCGATGCGGACGGAGACGCGGCGTCGCTGACCTTTAGCATCGCTGTCGCGGCCGACCCGTCCTCGACGCCGGGCGCGTCGGCGAGCATGGCGTCGGTCCAGGCGCTGCAGAGTCCGGCCGCGCCCGACCTGACGCCGACCTTCGGCGCATCCTCGATCGCGGACCAGCGCTACGTGCAGGACGAGGCGATCGCGGCGCTGACGTTGCCGGAGGCGACGGGGGGCGACGGGACGCTCGTCTATTTCCTCGACCCGGCGGCGCCGACGGGGCTGTCGCTCGACGCCGCTTCGCGCAGCCTCAGCGGCACGCCGAGAGTCCCGCAGGCGGAGACGGCCTACACCTGGACCGCGGTCGATGCGGACGGCGACACGGCGTCGCTTACCTTCCGCATCGCGGTCGAAGCGCGCTCGGCGGCGGCTCGCCAGCAGGCAATGGAGTTCAATCTCGCCGAAATGGCGCGGGCCACGCTCGCCGGGGCGACGGAAGCGCTCGAAGAGCGGTTCGACTCCGCCCCGGGCACTAGCGAACTCAGTCTCGCAGGCCGGAAGATCGGCGGCGGGGCGGAAGACGCGCAGGCGCTCGAGGACGCGCTCGGCCTGTGGGACGATCCCTTCGATACGGAGGGTGAGGCGGTCGACAGCTCGGACCTGCTCGCGAGCAGCGTTTTCACGCTCGCGCTCCGGGACGACGGCGCCGGCCCGGGCTGGACGGTCTGGGGCCGGGGCGCCGACACGGCCGGCGTGACGACCTCGGACGGCACCGTCCGCACCGGCTGGCTGGGGATGGACGCCCGGATCGGCGATCAGCTGCTGACCGGCCTCGCCTTCTCGCAGAGCGAGAGCGAGAGCGAAATTCGCATCGACGGGGACGAGCTTCGCATCGAAACCGTGCTGGACGCCTTCTGGCCGTACTTGCAAGTGTCGAGCGAGAACGGCGGATCGTTGCGGCTGGCGGCGGGCGCCGGGCGTGGCGAGGCGGAACACCGCCTCGGCGACGGGGCGGCGGAGAAGGCGGATCTCGAGCTGCTGGCCGCCTCGGCGGACGGTCGGATGCCGGTGGCGCAGTCCGGTCGCTTCACCCTCTCCCTCTTGGGCGACGCGGGCCTGGCGCAGATCGCGATGCGCGAATCCGCCTCGTCGACGGTTGGCGCGGTCGATGCGGCCGCGTGGCGCATGCGCGGCGGCGTAGAGGCCGCGCATGACGGGCTCGCGCTCTCGGAGTCCGGCTGGACCCTGTCGCTCACCGGCGCGCTCGCACTGCGCCGGGACGGGGGCGACGACGTGTCCGGGACCGGGGCGGAGATTTCGGGCAGCGCGCGCATCGCGTCCCCCGGTTCGCGTTTCGGCATCGATTCCAGCGGCCGTTGGCTAGCGCTTCGCAGCAAGGACCGCGCTCGGGAATGGGGCGCGAGTCTGGAGGCGACGCTGGAGCCGGGGGCCGACGGGCGCGGAGCGTCCTTCTCGATCGGACCGGAATGGGGTACGCAGCAAGACGGGGCGCTCGCGCGCGAGCGGCTCTTCGACGAGGACGTGCAGGACGCGGGGCAGGACCTCTCGGTCGCCGGTAGAGCAGGCTACGGCTTTGCCGCGAACGGCGGCTTGTTGACGCCGTTCGCCCGTGTGGAGCTCGAGAGCGGCGAAAACGGTGCAGACCGCTATTCGACCGGGCTGGAGTTCGTGGCGCCGGGTGGCATGGAAATCCGGCTCGAGGGCGAGCATGTCGACGCCAGCGATCCCGACACGCGCGTCGACCTCGACCTGAGCCTGCGCTTCTGAGTCGTTTGGGGAGGAGTGGACCGATCGTCGGGGTTCGCGACATGTACAGGGAATCGATCCCAGTTGCACGAGGACGGTCGTCGGCCGTTTCTTCCGGCGCCCGCGGGTCGAGCGGCTGGAACCTGACTCTCGGGGCCTTCCCGGCGGCCTGCATCGACTCGTTTGCAGGCACGGGGGAAGCGTTGCAAGGGTCGCGTTCTGCCGGATTCACGAGCGGCCAAAATCGGCGATCGTCGGAGCCGTCGATTTCAACCTGCTCGATGGGAATGTCGGCATGTAAGATTTTGCGGCAGACGCAGGGCACATCGTTGCGATCGCCGCCTGGACCGCGCGGCGAACCGGTCCTGCGGGCAACTGTTGCGAACTTGATCGCGACCGGTCCATACCGCCTCGCTAGAGCCGGGTTGACTTGCCTGCGGGGGAGGCGCCTCCGTTCGATCTCCCGCGCGGTATGGTCGAGACGACACGTAGCGACCGTGCGGCCAGGCCGTTTCCGTATCGTGCAAGACGAACGCCTGCGAAGGTGTGCGCGGTCAGGGGTGTCCGGGAAACCGACCGTTTCGTGCCGAATGCGATTTCGGGAATGCGGCAGAGCCGTTCCAGCCGTATCACGCAAGTCTTGCGTACTTTCCGCGTCGAGGGACTGTAACCGGCCGCCCGTGAATCCGGCTTTGTCCCGCAAGACTCTTGTCGAGGTCGGCGAGCGGCTTTCCTCCAGCCTTCGTCCTCGGCTTGCGCCGGCGGTCCGTTGCGTGTTCCGTCGCCGCCACGGTAAGGGCACGGCAGCGGGCGCGGGTCTGTTCGGCGGTCCGGACGAAACGGATTGGCGCGTTCCGTTCCGCTCGCGTTCGGCCGGAACGACTCGCGCCGGTCGCATGGCACCTGCGGTTCGGCGGCGGGCGGAGTGGGCGAATGCGGGCTCAAGGCCGATTCGTGAGCTTGTCGTTCGAGACGGGTCATTGGCTGCCCTTGCCGGACGTTCGCGGCACGCGCCGTTCGGTGCGAGATCCTTGTTGCAACCGCATGACTCTGCCAGAGATCCTGGACAGGAGTTTGCGCAAAATATCCCAAAGTGGGACCGAATGAGCGTAAATTCGCGCGTTCGACCTTGTAACCGTTCGCAAGACGGATGACGGAAGACTGTACAGAGAGGTATTCGGAAATGACCATTTCCCGTAGACCGTTCGAATTGGTACGCGGCATCAGGCGTGTCGCTTCGATATCCCTTGCGTTATCGCTCGCGGTTTCCGTTCAGGGATGGCCGTCGGCGGCCCAGGCGCAGTCGCAGGATTGCAGCGCCAGCCCCGCAGTGGCGGGTTACACGGGTACCGGGATACTGGACGATTGTGCGACGCTGCTCGGGTTGAAGGACCGGCTGGAGGGGAGCGGGACGCTGAACTGGTCCTCGTCTCTCTCGATGGGCTCGTGGAGCGGCGTGACGATCGGGACGGAGACCGGAACCCAGAGTCACCGGGTGACGGAGATCTCTCTTGCGAACAGCGGACTTACGGGGAGCGTTTCGTCCGGGATGGGAGATCTCGGCGGCCTGGAAGAGCTCGACCTGTCGTCCAATACTCTCACGGGAAGCATCCCCTCGGCCCTCGGAAGCCTCGGAAATCTGGAAGTCCTGAACCTGTCCGCAAACGCCCTTTCGGGAAGCATTCCCTCCGCATTGAGCAGTCTGTCCAACCTTCGAACTCTTAACCTCTCCGTCAACGATCTCTCGGGGAAGGTTCCGGCGTCGCTGTCAGGCCTGACCGATCTGCAAAGTCTCTCCCTGCATTCCAACGATCTCGTCGGAACCGTGTCTCTCACGCTTACGCCCGCGGGTGTCGACGAGGATAGGGGAGCGCAGTCGGTAACCGTACAGGCAACGCTCGACGCCGGCACTGCCTGGGTGCAGAAATTTCAGAACGCGGCATCGAGCGTGACGGTGACGGTCGGACGGGCGGGCGATACGGCGGTAGAAGGAACCCATTATGCGGCCGTCAGCGACGTGGCGATCGGCATCGCCGACGGGGCCAGTCGCGGGAGCGCCGTCTTCAGCGTGACGCCCACCGACGACTTGCTGGTAGGGTCGCGGACGATCACGCTCGGCGCGACGGGAACGACCGCTACGTCGAAGATCGATCTCAGCGCGTCGAACACGGCGGAGCTCGAGATTCGGAGCGACGACTCTCCGCCGGGAGCGCCGTCGAACCTGACGGCGGAGGCGGGCGATACCTGGGTCCGGCTAACCTGGCAGGCCGCCACCGGCGCTGCCGCGGACCGTTTCGAGTTTCGCCGAAAGTCGGGCACGGGTAGCTTCGGCGCTTGGGAGACGGTGAGCGGAGGCGGCAGCGCAGCTGGCGTTACGGTCAGGGGACTGGTCAACGGGAAGGCGTATTCCTTCGAGTTGCGGTCTATCAACGCGGTTGGCGAGAGCGAAGCGGCGACGGTGACGGCGACTCCTGCGTTGGCGGTGCCGGACGCACCGGCGAATCTGGCTGCGACGGTTGCAAAGGCCAAGGTATCGCTCGAATGGGCATTGCCGACGAACGCGAGCGTGCTCGACAAAGTGCAGGTTCGGTGGAAGCCGACGGCGAGCCTGCCGTTCGTCACGTCGGACGCATGGACTGACCTGGTTTCGACGTCGACGGGCCACGCTGTGGCGGGCCTGACGGTCAATACGGGCTACACGTTTGCGGTTCGTGCGTTGAACGCGGCGGGTTCCGGCGCCGTTGCGACGGTCAAGGCGACCCCGACAAGTTGTGTCGGGAGCAGCGCGGTGTCGGGATATTCCGGGCAGGGGATCGTCGACGACTGCGAGATCCTGCTCGGACTGATGGACGAGTTGCGGGGCACAGCGAGCCTGAATTGGAACCTCGGCCGATCCATCGGTTCGTGGGGTGGGGTGACGGTATCGGGAGATCGTGTGACGGAGATTGACGGCCCGAGAGTCTTTGGTTGGAGCGGTCGCATTCCGCCGTCGCTTGGCCGCCTTTCCGCTCTGGAGGTTCTCGATCTCACCGCTCAGGAGCTTACGGGGCCCGTTCCGGCATCCTTGGGCAACCTGTCAAGCCTGCGAGAGTTGGACCTCGGCAACAACAAGCTCGAGGGAGGCATTCCCTCGTCGCTGGGCGAACTGTCCGCTCTGGAGCGATTGCACGTGAACGGCAGTGGCCTTAGCGGGGGCATACCGTCGTCGCTTGGCAAACTTTCCAGGTTGACGTCGCTGCAGCTGACCGGAAACGGGCTGACGGGCAGCATCCCCTCGACGCTCGGCAACTTGTCCAGACTGAACGAACTGGACTTGTCGTCCAACCGCCTCACCGGTGCCATTCCTTCTTCGTTGGGTAACTTGACCGATCTGGAGAAGCTGTTCCTGTTCGACAACGACCTGAACGGAGCCATTCCGTCGGAGTTGAGCAATCTGTCCGGTCTGACGGAACTCTGGCTGCAGAGCAACCGGCTGACGGGGACGATCCCCTCGTCGTTGGGTAAGTTGGCCAAGCTGGAAAAGCTGTACCTGCGGAGCAACGACTTGACCGGCGCCGTACCGGCTGAGTTGGCCGACTTGTCTTCGATCGTCAGCGCGTCGGACTTGACGCTTTCCGGGAACGCTTTGACGGGTACGTTGTCGCTCGCGGTCACGCCGGACCGGGTGGACGAGGACGGCGGTCAGCGTTCGGTCCGGGTTCGGGCGGAACTGGACGCGGGCGCGGCCTGGGTGCAATCGGTCAAGAGAGCTTCATCGAACGTGACGGTGTCGGTGGGTCGCTCGGGCGACACGGCTGTCGAGGGTGTCGACTACGCGTCGGTCGGGGACGTGGCGGTTACCATTCCCTGGAATTCGGCGAGCGCGAGCGGCGTCTTCGCGCTGACTCCGACGGACGATCAGACTGCGAAGCTGAAGTCGCTCACGCTCGATGTGGCCAGTGCGACGACCGGCGCTCCCCTAGCGCTCAGCGCGACGAGAGCGGTCTTGGTGATCGGAGACGACGAGACTGTGCCAGGAGTTCCGACCAATCTCCGGGCGGAGGCGGGCGATGCGTCGGTCACGCTTCGCTGGGCAGCGCCGGACGGAGGTGCGTCCGTCAGTCGCTTCGAGATGCGGCATATGCCGGCCGGCGGGAGCTTCGGCACCTGGGAGACGGCGAGCGGCGGGGCCGCCGCCGAGAGCGGTACCGTATCCGGCCTCGTCAACGGGACGCAATACTCATTCGAGGTGCGGACCGTAAACCCGACCGGGACGAGCGCTGCGGTCATTGCCGCGGCGACGCCGACACTCGCGGTACCCGTCGCTCCGACGAGCTTTGCTGTGACGACGGGCGTTTCGCAGGTCGCGCTATCGTGGGTGTTGCCGACCAACGCTAGCGTGCTCGACAAGGTGCAGGTGCGTTGGAAACCGTCGGCGAGTCTGCCGTTCACGGATGTGGACAAGTGGACCGACCTCGCTGCCACGGCGACGGGATATACCTTGCGGAGCTTGACCGGCGGGACGGAATACACTTTCGCGGTGCGGGCCGTCAACGCTGCAGGCAGCGGAGTGGATGCGACGGTGACTGCAACGCCGCTGGGCTGCGCCGGCAGCGCTGCGGTGTCGGGATACACGGGGCAGGGGATCGTCGACGATTGCGGAACGCTCCTCGGGCTCATGGAGGAGTTGCGGGGCACGGGGGCGCTGAACTGGAGCGTTTCCCGTTCCATGGGCATATGGGACGGACTTACGATCACGGGCAATCGGGTGGCAGAGCTATCGCTGAGGAGCAGCGGCCTCACCGGTCGGCTTCCTGCCTCGCTAGGGACGCTTGCCGGCCTCACGGTGCTGGAGCTGGACAACAATGCGCTTACGGGGACGATTCCGCCGGAACTCGCCAGTCTGACCGGGCTGCAGAGCCTCCGACTAAACGGCAATTCGCTCACAGGCGAGGTTTCGCTGACGCTCACCCCGACCCGGGTCGACGAGGACGGTGGCGCGCGGTCGGTCAGTGTTCGGGCAACGCTGGATGCCGGTACGATGTGGGCGCAGCGGGAGACGAACTCCGCGGCTGGATTGACGGTGACCGTCGGGAACGCCGGGGATACGGCGGTCGAAGGCACCGATTACGCGACGGTGGACGACTTGGCCGTTCAGATTACGGGTTCCGCCGACCACGGCGCCGGCTCCTTTGTTTTGATCCCCACCGATGATGCGCAGACGGGGTCCAGAGCGCTGTCAGTAGACGCAACTGGCACGATCGCATTCTTATCGATTGCCCTGTCAACCACGGGACCGGTTGAGCTGATGATCGGGGATGACGATACCGCCCCGGGAGCGCCGACAGGTTTGGCGGCGGAGCCTGGAGACAGACGGGTAGTTCTCAGCTGGACGGCACCGGGCGGCGTGTCTCTGAACCGTTTCGAGATGCGGAGCAAGTCGGAAAGCGGCAGCTTCAGTGCCTGGGAGACGGTGAGCGGGGGCGGAGACGCACGGAGCGTTACAGTCTCCGGCCTGACCAACGGGACGGAATACGATTTCGAGGTGCGGGCGGTGAACGCGTCGGGGAATGGCGCCGTCGCCACGCTCGCGTCGACTCCGGTTCTGGCTTCGCCCGCCGCTCCGACCGGCTTTACCGCGACGGCGGGGGACACCGTGGTCTCCCTCGCATGGAGCCTTCCGACAGGGGAGGGCGTCATTCGAAACATGCAGGTCCGGTGGAAGGCGAGTGCGAGTCTTCCCTTCAGCGCGACGGACAAATGGACGAATCTGGCAGCCGGAACGACCGATCACACTGCTACGGGCCTGAAAAACGGGACGGAATACGCGTTCGCGGTGCGGGCGGCGAACGACGGGGGCGACGGCGCGGCCGCAACCGCAAAGGCGACCCCGGCCCTGGCGATTCCCGGCGCGCCGACGCGACTTGCCGCATGGGTTGCGGACTCGGAGGTCGAGCTCACTTGGGCGCTTCCGACCAACGCGAGCGTTCTGGCCAAGGTGCAGGTGCGCGGCAAGGAGACGGCGAACCTGCCTTTTGCGTCCTCCGATTCCTGGATCGACCTTGCGTCCTCGGCGACGAGGATCACCATGTCGGGACTCGCCGATCTGACCGCGTACACGTTCGAGGTTCGTGCGGCGAATGCGGCGGGCACCGGCGCAACGGCGGCCGTGAGGGCGACGCCGACTGTTTGCGCCGGCACGACAGCGGTGTCGGCGTATGCCGGGCAGGGGATCGTCGACGACTGCCGGATCCTGCTCGGCCTGAAGGACGAGTTGCTGGGAGAGAATAGCTTCCGCGGCCTGAACTGGAGTGCATCTCGCACCATGGGCAGCTGGACCGGGATCACGGTTTCCAGCAATCGAGTTACCCGCGTAGAGTTGAAACAGGTGCGTCCCGACGGACGGATTCCTCCGGCGCTGGGCGATCTCTCCGGTCTCGAAGTGCTGAACCTGCAGAATGGCAGCCTCTCTGGAAGCATTCCCCCCGAGCTCGGGAGACTGTCTAAGCTGAAGGAACTGTACCTGGACAACAACCAGACGCTTGCCGGCAGCATCCCGTCGTCGATGGGCAATCTGACGAGTCTCGAAACTCTGTTCTTGAACGGCAACGGACTTTCGGGGCGTCTTCCGGCGTCTCTCGGCAACCTGACCGATTTGCAGACGCTTGTAGTCGGATCAAACGATCTCACGGGTCCCATTCCTCCTTCCTTGGCGGGCCTCACCAAGGTCACCGAAATCGGACTGGGTCCGGACAATCGGTTCTCGGGCGAGATGTCGCTCTCGCTCGACCCGAAACGAGTGAACGAGGACGGAGGGGCGCAGCGGGTACGCGTAGAGGCGACACTGGACCCCGGGACCGCGTGGGTGCAGAACGTCGAGAACGCTTCGACGACTGTCACGGTGAGGGTCGGCCTTGCGGGCGACGGCGCGGTAGAGGGCACAGACTACGCGACGGTCGACGATCTGACCGTCACCGTTCCCGGCGGCTCGGACAGTGGCAGCGCGACCTTCGATCTGACGCCGAACGACGACGAGCGGACCGGCGCGAAATCCCTCACTCTCGACGCGTCCGGCAGCACGTCCGGTTCGCCGATCCGGCTGAGCGCCGCAAGCCCTGCGAGGCTCGTCATCGACGACGACGAGACGGCGCTCGGGGCCCCGCCCAGTCTGACGGCGGAGGCGGGCGACACGGCGGTGAAGCTGAACTGGACCGCGCCGGTCGGCGTGACGATTATCCGCTTCGAGCATCGCCAGAAGGCGGGTGCCGGCAGCTTCGGGGCCTGGGAGACGGTCGCCGGCGGCGCCGGCGCGAGAAGCGTCACCGTCACCGGATTGACGAACGATACCGCGTATTCCTTCGAGCTACGGGCGGTGAATTCCGGCGGCAACGGCCCGGCGGCGACGGTGACGGCTACTCCCACCTTTCCGGTTCCGGACGCGCCGGGCGGCTTCACGGCGACGGCGGACTCCTTCGAGGTCGCGCTCGGCTGGGCGCTACCGAGCGCCACCGGGATTTACCAGGTACAGCTGCGCTGGAAGCCGACGGCGAGTCTGCCCTTCGCAGAATCCGATTCGTGGACGGACCTTGCCGCCACGGCGACGAGCTACGTCGTGCGCGGTCTTACGAACGGAACGGAGTACACCTTTGCCGTGCGGGCGGTGAACCCGACGGGGGGCGGCACTGCGGCGACCGTGACCTCGACGCCGGCTAATTGCGCCGGAAGCGTCGCCGTGTCGGGCTACACCGGCCAGGAAATTGTCGACGACTGTCTCGCGTTGCTCGGAATGAAGGACGAGTTGCGCGGGACAGGCTCGTTGAACTGGAGCCGCTCCCTCGCCATGGCCTCGTGGGACGGCGTGACGGTCGCGACGAATCGCGTGACGAAACTGTCGCTGAGCAACGAGAGCCTCACGGGAACACTGCCCACGTCCCTCGGGACCCTGTCCGGCCTCACGGAGCTGCGTCTCGGCGACAATTCCCTCACCGGAACGATTCCCGCTTCGCTGGGCAGCCTGAGCGAATTGACGGTCATGGAGTTGCACGAGAACGGTCTCTCGGGAAGCCTGCCGACGGAATTGACCCAGCTTACCAAGATGAAGACCTTGAGCCTCTACGGCAACTCGCTGAAAGGAACCCTGATCCCCGGCGTCAATCGGGAGGTTCGCGAGGACTGGTACGCACGCGATATTCCCAACGTCGGCAACGCTATACTTACTTTTGTCATCTACATGGACGAAGCGACGCTCTGGGCGCAGGGGTTCGCCGGCGGAACTACGGACGCGACCGTGACGATGGGCCATCCGGGCGACACGGCGGTCGAGGGCACCGATTACGAGACAGTAGACGACTTCACCGTCACCTTTCGCCGTCAACCGCTCCACCTCAACAGAGTGGTGGGATTGGCCGATCTCGTTTTTGTCCCGATCGACAATTCCGACGTGGGGTCCAAGACCGTTTCGGTCCGCGCTTCCGGCACGTCGAGGACGCACGGAATCGCCCTCACCACCGCGACGCCGGCGATCCTGATTATCGCCGACGACGACTCGTTACCCGCGCCGCCTGAGATCATAAGTTTGTATGTGGAGGATAGGCGTGTAGCCATAGGAGGCGAACAGGGAGAGGGTGTGGTCGTCGACTCGTACGAAGTGCGACAGAAGGCGGGCGACGGCGAGTTCGGAGAATGGGAATACGCGGCCCCGGGGGGCGGCAGATTGTACACCGAGTTCACCGGCCTGACCAACGGCGTCGAATACACCTTCGAGCTGCGTGGAGTAAACCCGAGCGGCAACGGTCCGCCGGTGACGGTGAAGGCGACCCCGTTCGACCGCAATCCGCCCGCTCCGACCGGGTTGACCGCGACGGCGGGAGACACCGAGTCCACGCTCGCCTGGACGGTGCCGCCTTCGGCCGGCACCCTCGAAAAAATCCAGCTGCGCTGGAAAGCGACCGCGGATCTGCCGTTCTTGGGGAGCGACGCCTGGACGGACATCGCCGGCAGCGCGACGAGCTATACCGTGACCGGCCTGACCAAGGGTACCGAATACACCTTCGCCGTCCGGTTCGTGAACGCGTTTTCGAGAGTAGGCGGCGCCGCAACCGCAACGGCGACTCCGGCGCTGGCCGTGCCTGCCGCTCCCGCGGGTTTCGCCGCGGATACGGACGGGGGTACGGCGACGCTCTCCTGGACGGTGCCGACGAACGCGAGCGTGCTCGACAAGATCCAGCTGCGCTGGAAGTCGGCGGCCGACCTCCCGTTCGCGTCGACCGACGCCTGGACGGACCTTTCCTCCACCGCGACGACCTATACCGTGTCGAACCTGAGCGCGACGACGCTATACGCGTTCGAAGTCCGGGCGGCGAACGCGGCCGGCACCGGCCCGGCCGCGACGCTGCTGGCGACCCCCGCGCTTCCCGTACCGGACGCGCCGACGGGGCTGACCGCCATGGCCGGCGATACGCGGGTCGCGCTCGCCTGGACGCTCCCGACAAACACCAGCCAACGGGAGAAGGTGCAGGTGCGCTGGAAGGCCACGTCGACCCTTACGTTCGGGTCCGGCGACGCGTGGACGGACCTGGACGCCTCGGCGACGTCCTACGACGCGACGGGACTGGGCAACGGGACGGAATACTCCTTCGCCGTGCGGGTCGCGAATTCGGCGGGCGAGGGCGTCGCGTCGATCGCAACGGCGATACCGGCGCCGGCGGCGCCGGCGGCACCGACGGGGTTCGTCGCGGCGCCCGGAGATACCGTGGTACAGTTAACCTGGGGCCTTCCGACCAACACGAGCCAGATCGGCAAGGTCCAGGTGCGCTGGAAAGAGACCGCGAGTCTGCCTTTCGCTGCGTCGGACGCGTGGACGGACCTCGCCGTCGCTGCGACGGAATACACCGTCACGGGCCTCACCCTCGGGACCGAGTACAGCTTCCGCGTGAGGGTCGTGAACGACCTGGGGATCGGGCCTGCCGCGTCGGCCAAGGCGATTCCGGTGCCGACCGTGGTGCCGGACGCGCCGACGGAATTGGCCGCGGAAGCGCAGGGAACCGCCGTAACGCTTTCCTGGGCGTTGCCGACGAATTCGAGCGTTCTCGACAAGGTGCAGGTCCGGTGGAAGCGGACGGCAAACCTTCCATTTGCCGGAACGGACGCCTGGACGGACCTCCCCGCTTCTGCGACGCTCCACGCCGTGGCTGGCGTCGCCAGCGACACGCCGTATACGTTTGCGGTTCGGGCGGTCAACGCGGCAGGATCCGGCGCCGCGGCGACGGTAAAGGTGACGCCGTCGAATTGCGCCGGCAGCAATGCGGTTTCGGGGTACGCCGGGCAGGGGATCGTCGACGATTGTGAGATCCTTCTCGGACTGAAGGACGAGTTGCGGGGCACCAAGAGCTTGAACTGGAGTCTGACGCGATCGATCGGCTCGTGGGAAGGCGTGACGGTTTCGGGCAATCGGGTTGCAAGGATCGAGGTCAAGCGACTTGTCGAGTTGAACGGTCGTATTCCGTCGTCGCTTGGAAACCTGTCTGCTTTGGAGGTTCTGGGTTTGGCCGCCCATGATCTAACGGGCCGTATTCCGGCGTCGCTGGGGCGCTTGTCCCAGCTGGAAGAACTCGACTTGTCGAACAACGAACTGACGGGAATCATTCCTTCGTCGCTGGGGAACCTGTCTTCGCTGGAACGAGTGAATCTGTCGTCCAACGGGCTTTCGGGAAATATCCCGTCGTCGCTGGGGAAGTTGGCCAAACTGAAGGACTTGTTCGTCAGCGGCAACGCTCTGACCGGAAGTATTCCTTCGTCGCTCGGGAATCTGTCCACCCTGCGCGGTCTGGGTTTGTCCGACAATCGCTTAACGGGAGGGATTCCGTTAGAATTGGCCCATCTTAACACCATTGACTCTGCCTATTTCGACATACACGGCAACGCCTTGACCGGTACGGTGTCGCTGACGCTCGCTCCGGATCGGGTGGACGAGGACGGAGGGTCGCAAACGGTTCGCGTACAAGCGGAGTTCGACCCGGGCACGGCCTGGGCGCGATCCGTCCAGCGGGTGCCCGGACGCGTCACGGCGACCGTGGGTCGCTCAGGCGACACGGCAGTCGAGGGTGCCGACTATGCGGCGGCAGACGACGTAATCGTCGACTTTCCCGTCGGCGCGGTACTCGGGAGCGGCGTTCTGACGCTGACGCCGACGGACAACCAGGCGGCCGGGTCGAAGTCTCTTACCCTCTCCGTGACCGGCGTGGCGACCGGCGTGGGGGTCTCGGCGAGCGCGACGGGCGGAGCCGCGCTCGAGATCGTGGACGACGACACCGCGCCGGGCAAGCCGGCCGATCTGCGGGCGGAGGCGGGCGACTTGTCGGTCACGCTCCGCTGGGCGCCTCCCGTCGGAGTGTCCGCGGACCGTTTCGAGATGCGTTACAAGCTCGCAACCGGAAGTTTCGGCGCCTGGGAGCGACTGCCCGAAGGCGGCGCCCGGCGCAGCCAAACCGTTCCCGCCCTGGTCAACGGAACCGAATACGTCTTCGAACTGCGGGCCGTGAACGGAGCGGGAGCCAGCGCCCCGGCTTCGGTGTCGGCGACGCCCGCGCTGGCGCTGCCCGACGCCCCCTCGGGTCTCGGCGTCGTATTGGGGAGCGCGCAGGCTACGCTCGCCTGGGCGTTGCCCGTCAACGCGAGCGTTCTCGACAAGGTGCAGGTGCGCTGGAAGCCGACCGCGAACCTGCCCTTCGGCGCGACGGACAGCTGGACGGATCTGGACGCCACGGCTGTCCGCTACGTCGCGACCGGTCTGGCCGCCGGGACGAATTACGCGTTCGAGGTGCGCGCGGCGAACGCGACCGGAGCCGGAACGGCGGCGACCGCAACCTCCCCGCTGCCGGTGCCCGACGTCGTGACCGATCTGGTCGCAGATCCGGCCGACGCCACCGAAATGTCCCTCTCCTGGGTGTCGAAGACCGACGCGAGCCTGATCCGCAAGACGCAGGTCCGGTGGAAGGCGGCGGCGAGCCTGCCGTTTACGTCCGCCGACGCCTGGACCGACCTCGCCGGAACCGCGGTCGAGTACGAGGTGACCGGCCTGACCGCCGGGACGGAATACGCCTTCGCGGTCCGATCTGTCAACGACAGCGGCGCCGGCGCGGAGGCGACGGTCCGGGCGACGATGGCGCTCGCGGTGCCCGACGCGCCGACGAAAGTGGCCGCGACGATCGGAAACACCCGCATCGACGTCTCCTGGGCGCTGCCGACCAACGCCCCGAGGATCAGCAAGGTCCAGATTCGCTGGAAGGCGACGAAAGACCTGCCCTTCCGCTTTACGGACGAGTGGACCGATCTCGCCCCCACGGCGACGGGTTACACGTTGACCGGCCTGCAGAACGGCACCGCATACATCGTCGGGGTGCGGGCATGGAACCGCTCGGCGGCTGGCCAGATCGGGGTCGTACTGGCGACGCCGACGAGCTGCGCGGGAAGCGCCGCGGTAGTCGGCTATGCCGGCCAGGGGATCGTCGAGGATTGCAACGTGCTGCTCGGCGCGCTGGAGGAGCTGAACGACGTGGCACAGGGCCTGAACTGGAGCCTGGCGACCCCGATGGGAAGCTGGACCGGCGTGACGGTGTCCGGCGACCGGGTGACCGAACTCTCCCTGGGTAGCAAGAGGCTGTGGGGACGGTTCCCCCCCTCCTTCGGCAAGTTGTCGGAACTGACGCTGTTGGCGCTCGATCGCAACCGTCTGAGGGGCGAAATTCCCGCGTCTCTGGGCGACCTGACCAAGTTGCAAACCCTGAGGCTGGCGTCGAACCGGCTCACGGGAAGCGTTCCGCCGGAGCTGTTCGACGCGCCGCTCCGGTGGCTCACCCTCGACCGCAACGACCTGACCGGCGAACTCTCTTTCGCGCTCAACCCGGCGCGGGTCGACGAGGACGGCGGAGCGCAGACGGTCACCGTCGAGGCGCGGCTCGATCGCGGACTGGAACGGTATCAGGAATGGTTGAAGAACCATCGGGACGCGCTCGGCAATCCGGTTCAGGGATACGGCGTGGACGTCGACGTGACGGTCGGCCGGACCGGCGATACGGCCGTCGAGGGAACGGACTACGCTACGGTCGCCGATCTGAGCCTTCGGATTCCGCGCCACGCGTCCCGCGGCACCGCTACCTTCACCGTGACCCCGACCGACAATACGAACGCGGAGCCGAGGCGGCTCACCGTCAGCGGCACCGGCACGTTCGAAACGCTCGGATTCAAGCTCGGCGCCGCGAGCCCGGCGACATTGACGATCCGGGACGACGAGAGCGCCCCGGCAGCGCCCGTGAATTTGGCGGCGGAACCGGGCGACGGCTCGGTACTGCTCCGCTGGTCGACGCCGTCCCACCCTTCGGCCGTGAGCCGCTACGAGCTTCGCCACAGGCCGGCCGCAGGGGCCTTCGGCGCGTGGACGACGGTGAGCGGCGGCGGGGCGGCGACGACGCAAACCGTCACCGGCCTGACCAACGGCACCGCCTACGACTTCGAGCTGCGCGCGGCGAACCCCACCGCCGCGAGCGGCGCCGCGACCGCGACCGCGACGCCGGCGCTGGCCGTCCCCGACGCTCCGACCGGGCTGGCCGCGACTGCGGGTGACCGCGCCGTCGCCCTCGCGTGGACGAATCCGACCAACGCGAGCGCGTTGAGCAAGATGCAGCTTCGCTGGAAGGCGAGCGCGAGCTTGCCCTTCGCCTCGACGGACGCCTGGACGGACCTCTCCTTCGCGGATACCGCCCATACCGTCACCGGCCTGACCAACGGGACGGAATACGCCTTTGCCGTGCGGGCCGCGAACGACGCGGATGCGGGCGCCGCCGCAACCGTGACCGCGACGCCCGCGCTGGCGGCGCCCGCGGCGCCTGCGAATCTCGCCGCTACTTCCGGAGACCGTGCGGTGACGCTCGCCTGGGCGCTGCCGACGAACGCGAGCGAGATCGCCAAGCTCGAGGTGCGCTGGAAGGAGACCGCAAACCTGCCCTTCGTCGCCTCCGACAGCTGGACGGAACTGGTCTCTACGGCTACGAGCTACGTTGCGGCGCCGCTGGTCAACGGCACCGGCTATTCCTTCGCGGTTCGCGCGTCGAACGCCGCGGGCGCCGGGCCCTCCGCGACGGTGCTCTCTGCGCCGGCGCGATGCGCCGGAAGCGCCGCCGCATCCGGCTACGCCGGGCAAGGCATCGTCGACGACTGCAACGTCCTCCTCGGATTGAAGGACGAGCTTCGAGGCGGCGGATCGCTGAACTGGAGCGGTTCCCTCGCCATGGGGTCCTGGACCGGCGTCACCGTTTCGGCGAACCGCGTGACCGGGTTGAACCTGGTCCGCCGGAGCCTGACGGGGCGCATTCCGCCCTCCCTCGGAAGCCTGTCCGCGCTGGAGGCGCTGGACCTCTCGGATAACGCGCTGACGGGGCCCGTCCCCGCCGGACTCGGAAGCCTGTCCGAACTGAAGACGCTGGACCTCTCCGACAACGACCTCGCCGGCGGCCTGCCCGGGGAACTCGCCAGTCTCGCCAGGGTCGACAGTCTCTCGCTCTCCGGCAACGACCTGACCGGCGCGATGTCGCTCACGCTCGCTCCGACAGGCGTTCGGGAAGACGGCGGCGCGCAGACGGTCGCCGTACGGGTGGATCTCGACGCCGGAACGGCCTGGGCGCAGAAAATCGCGAACGCTCCCGTCAGCGCGACCGTGTCGGTCGGCGCCGCCGGCGACGAAGCGATCGAGGGATCCGACTACGCCGAGGTCCGCGACGTCTATCTCAGCGTCGCTCCGCAAGCGGGCAGCGGGAGCGCCTCCTTCACCGTCACCCCGACCGACAATCCCTATACGGGATCGAAGCGCCTGACCGTCGACGCCTCGGCCGTCGCCGCCTATTCGATCGCGCTGCGCGCGTCGCCGGTCGCCAAGCTCGAAATCGTCAACGACGATCTCGTGTCTCAGAGGCCCGCGAGCGTGCTCGCCGAGCCGCTCGACACCTCGGTGAGACTGACCTGGACCGCCGCGGGCGACGTGACGATCCGGCGATACGAGTTGCGCCGGAAGGCGGGAACCGGTCCCTGGAGCGCCTGGGAGACCGTGAGCGGCGGCGGGGCGGCGACGACCGCCACCGTCTCCGGACTGACCAACGGCACCGTCTACGCGTTCGAGGTTCGCGGGATCACCGCGACCGGAATCACCTCCGTCGCGGCGACGGCGACGGCGACGCCGAAGCTCGCGCCGCCGGACGCCCCGACCGGGATCGCCGCGGTCCCGGGCTACGGCCGGGTCGCGCTCGCCTGGACGCTGCCGGCCGCCACCAGCGAGGTCGCCAAGATGCAGCTTCGCTGGAAGGCCACGGCAAGCCTGCCCTTCACGGATCAGGACGCATGGACCGACGTCGCCGGGGCGGTAACCGGCTACACCGTGACGGGCCTCACCCGCGGGACGGAATACGCCTTCGAGATCCGGGCGGTGAACGACGCGGGCTCGAGCGCCGCGGCGACCGCGAAGGCCACGCCGACGCTGGCTCTGCCGGAGGCGCCCGGCTCCCTCGCCGCCGCGGCCGCGGATTCGGCCGTCGCGTTGACATGGACGCTGCCGACCAACGCGCGCGTGCTCGACAAGACGCAGCTTCGCTGGAAGCCGACCGCGAGCCTGCCGTTCGACGACGCGACCGATTCCTGGACGGACCTGTCCAATACCGCGACCGGCCGTACCGTCACCGGTCTGACCAACGGAACGAGCTACACCTTCGCGGTTCGCGCGTCGAACGCCGTGGGCGCGGGCGCCGCGTCGACGGTTGCGGCCACGCCGAAACTGGCGGTGCCCGACGCGCCCGCGGGCCTGACCGCGAGCGGGGGCGGCACGGAGACCCACCTGACCTGGACGCTCCCGACCAACGCGAGCGCGATCGACAAGGTGCAGGCGCGCTGGAAGACGACGGCGAGCCTCCCGTTCCGCTTGACGGATACCTGGGAAGACCTTCGCTCGACGGCGGACAGCCTGACCGTGGTGGGACTGACCCAGGGCACCGGATACGCGTTCTCCGTGCGGGCCGTGAACGCGGCGGGCGAAGGCGTGCCGGCGACGGTGTACACGGCGTCCGTGACCTGTTCCGGCAGCGCCGCCGTGTCGGGCTATACCGGCCAGGGCATCGTCGACGACTGCAATACGCTGCTCGCCGCGCAAAACGACCTGCAGGGCCGTACGGCGCTGAACTGGAGCACGACGGTCTCGATGGGATCGTGGGACGGCGTCACGGTTTCGGGCAACCGCGTGACGGAGATCGATCTCACGAACGAGTCCCTGACGGGACGCGTGCCCGCGGCATTGGGCGATCTCTCGGGGTTGACTGAGCTGGAACTGGACGACAACCATCTCTCGGGCTCCATTCCGCCCGAGTTGGGCAAGCTGACCGGCCTGACGTCCCTCCGTCTGAACGGCAACGACCTGACGGGAAGCCTCCCCGCCGAACTGGGCGACCTGACCGGTCTCCGTTTTCTGAATTTGTCCGACAACGACCTCTCGGGATCCATCCCGCCGGAAATGGCCAAGGTGACCGGACTGTTCTCGATCGGCCTGCTCGGCAACGCGTTGACGGGGACCGTGACGCTTACGGTCGACCCGTCCCGTGTCGACGAGGACGGCGGCGCCAAGTCGGTCCGCCTGACCGCGACGCTGGACGCGGGCACCGCCTGGGCGCAGAGGTCCCGGGGCTCGGTGACGGACGTGAGGGTTGCGGTGGGCCGCGCCGGAGACGACGCCGTCGAGGGCGTCGACTACGCGACAGTGCGCGACGTCTCGATCGTCATGCCCGAGGGACAGGCGAGCGGTAGCGCGTCCTTCACGCTTACCCCGACGGACGATACGTATCGCGGGAACAAGACCGTAACCCTCGAGGTTGCCGGCACGACGGCGTTTACCGGAATAAGGCTGGGCACGCCGGTCGCGCACAGCGTGACGATCGTCGACGACGACACGCCGCTGGTGGCGCCGGCAGATCTGCGCGCGGCGACGGGCGACGCGACGGCGACGCTGTCCTGGACGGCGCAGAGCGGCGTGGAGATCGACCGGTTCGAAATTCGCCGGAAAGCCGGCGCCGGGAGCTTCGGCGCCTGGGAAATACTGGCCGGGGGCGCGTCCGCGACGCAGGCCGTATACGAGAGTCTCGTCAACGGCACGGCCTACACCTGGGAAGTGCGGGCCGTGAACGCGCGCGGGAACGGTCCTGCCGCGTCGGTGACGGCGACGCCGGTCGTTGCCGTTCCCGAGGCCCCGACCGGCCTCGCGGCAAGCGCGGGCGACGCCGCGGTCGCGCTGGCCTGGACCCTGCCGACCAACGCGACGCAGCTCGAGCGCGTGCAGGTTCGACGGAAGCCGACCGCGAGCCTGCCCTTCGTCGCTTCCGACGCCTGGACGGATACCGGCGGCGTCGCCACGGCCTATACCGCGACCGGCCTGACCAACGGGACCGAATACGCCTTCGAGGTTCGGGTCGGAAACGCTTCGGGATACGGACCCGAGGCTACGGCGAAGGCGACTCCCGCGCTGTCGACGCCCGACGCTCCCTCGAACCTGACGGCGCGCACGGCCGGGTCCGAGGCGACGCTGAACTGGGGTCTGCCGACCAACGCGAGCAAGTTGGACAATATCCAGCTGCGCTGGAAGAAGACCGTGGACCTGCCGTTCGGCTCGACCGACTCCTGGACGGATCTCGCCGCCTCGGCCACGACCTATACCGCGACGGGGCTGACGATCGGCGCCACCGGAACGGGATACACCTTCGAGGTGCGTGCGGCGAACGCGGCCGGTAACGGCCCGGCCGCGACGGTCGCGACTTCGACGGTGTCCTGCGCCGACAGCGCCGCCGTCGGCGGTATCCCCGGTCAGGGAATCGTCGACGATTGCGAGACGCTGATTCAGCTGCGAGACGAGTTGCGCGGGAGCGCGAGGCTCGCGAATTGGGATCCGGTGGTCCCGATTTTCGCGTGGGAAGGCGTCGCCGTCTCCAAGAACCGCGTCACCCGAATCTCGCTCGAGTCGAAGCGGATGGACGGCAGCGTTCCTGCCGCGATCGGCAACCTGGCCGAACTGGAAGAATTGCGGCTGGCCAGCAACGATCTCGCCGGACCGATCCCTTCGTCGATCGGGAAGCTGACCAAGCTGACCCGGCTGACCCTGGCCGACAACGACCTGACGGGGGCAATTCCGGCGGAACTGGCCAATCTAACCGCGCTCACCTCGCTCTCGATTTCCGGCAACGACCTGACCGGAACCGTATCGCTCGCGCTCGACCCGGACCGGGTCGACGAGGACGGGGGCGCGCAGACGGTCGCCGTCCAGGCCGAGCTGGACGCCGGAACGGGGTTCGTGCAAGGGTTCCAGTCCGACGCGATCGCCTTGACCGTGACGGTCGGCGAGACCGGCGACACGGCCGTCGAGGGCCAGCATTACGCGACCGTGGCCGACCTCGCCGTCAGCGTTCCGGGCGCGGCGTCGAGCGGGAGCGCGACCTTCGCGATCGCTCCGACCGACGACGACAAGACCGGCTCGAAGTCCCTCGCCGTCGACGCCTCCGGCTCCGCCCTCGCGAACTCGTTGACGATCGTCGCGGCGCGCGCGGCGGAGTTGACGATCCGGGACGACGACCTGCCGCCGTCGGCGCCGGCGAGCCTGACGGCGGAACCCGGCGATTCGCGGGTGACGTTGCGCTGGGCCGTGTCGGGCGGCGCGACGGCGAGCCGGTTCGAGACGCGCAGCAAGGCGAGCGGCGGCAGCTTCGGCGCCTGGCAGACGGTCGCCGGCGGCGGGAGCGCCAGAACGGCGACCGCAACCGGCCTGACCAACGGCACGGCATACGCGTTCGAGCTGCGAGCGGCGAACTCCGCGGGAACCGGTCCCGCATCCGTCGCGACGGCGACGCCGGCGCTGGCGGCGCCTGACGCTCCGACGGATTTCGCGGCGACCCCCGGCGGTACGACCATGACGCTCGCCTGGACGTTGCCGACCAACACGAGCGCGATCGACAAGGTGCAGTGGCGCTGGAAAGCCTCCGCGAGCCTGCCCTTCGCGCAAGCCGATTCCTGGACGGATCTCGCGTCGGACGCGACGGGCGCTTCCGCGACGGGGCTGACCGTGGGGACCGAATACGCCTTCCAGGTTCGGGCGGTCAACGCCGCCGGCATCGGCGCGATCGCCGCGACGACGGCGACGGCGTTTGCGGCGCCTGACGCTCCGACGGGCCTCGTCGCGACCGCGGGCGACCGGCAGGCCGACATGTCCTGGACGCTTCCGACCGACGCGAGCGGGATTACCGGCGTCGAGATTCGCTGGAAGCCGACCGCAAACCTGCCCTTTACGGCTTCCGACGGCTGGACCGACCTGGGCGCTATCGCCGTGACCTACACGGCGACCGGCCTGACCAACGGGACGGAATACACCGTCGCGGTTCGGGCCGCGAACGCCGCCGGCGGCGGCGCCGTCGCAACGGCGACCGTGACGCCGGTGCCGGCGGTTCCTGCCGCGCCGACCGGGCTGACCGCGACGGCGGGCGACGCCGAAGTCGCGCTGAGTTGGACGTTGCCGACCAACACGAGCGCGATCGGGAAGGTACAGATTCGCTGGAAGGCGACCGCGGACCTGCCCTTCGCCGTGGGCGACGCGTGGGTCGATCTCGCCGCGACGGCGACCGGATACGCCGCGACCGGCCTGACCAACGGAACGGAATACGCCTTCGAGGTGCGGGCGGCGAACGGGACCGGCGACGGGGCCGCCGCCTCCGTTTCCGCGACGCCGATGCCTCCCGTTCCGGACGCGCCGACCGATCTCGGCGCGACGGTGGGCAATTCGACCGTTTCGCTTTCCTGGACCCTGCCGACCAACGCGAGCGAGATCGACAAGGTCCAGGTTCGCTGGAAGGCGACCGCAGACCTGCCCTTCGCCGGGGGCGACGCGTGGGTCGATCTCGCTGCGACGGCGACCGGCTACGTCGCTGCCGGCCTGACCGACGGGACCGGATATACCTTCGAGGTGCGGGCGTCGAATGCGGCCGGCGACGGCGCGGCGGCGACGACCGCCGCGACCGCGATCGCCGTGCCGAACGCCCCGACCGCTTTCTCTGCGACCGTCGGCGACACCGAGGTCGCGCTCTCCTGGACGGCGCCGACCAACACCGGCACGCTCGGCAAGCTCCAGTTGCGCTGGAAAGAGACCGCGAGCCTGCCGTTCGTCGATTCCGACGGCTGGACCGATCTGGCGAGCGCGGCGACGGCCTATACGGCGACGGGCCTGACCAACGGCACCGGATACACCTTCGCGGTCCGCGCGAGCAACTCCGTCGGCGACGGCGCCGCCGCCACGGTCGCGGCCACGCCCGCGCTGTCCGTTCCGGACGCGCCGACCGGCCTGGCCGCGACGGCGGGCGACAGGACGATTTCCTACGTCTGGACGTTGCCGACCAACGCGAGCGTGATCGACAGGGTTCAGGTGCGCTGGACGCCGACGGCGAACCTCCCGTTCGACGCGACGGCCCCCTGGCTCTCTCTCCCCGCCACGCAGACGGCGTTCGGGTTGACGAGTCTGACCAACGGCACCGGCCTGACCTTCGAGGTGCGGGCCGGAAACGCCGCCGGCGACGGCGCCGCCGCCAGGGTGGCGGCAACTCCCGTCCTTCCCGTCCCGGACAGCCCGTCGGATCTCTCGACGACCCTGACCGACAAGGCGATCGCGCTCTCCTGGACCGTGCCGACCAACGCGAGCCGGATCGACAAGGTGCAGCTGCGCTGGAAGGCGACGGCGAACCTGCCGTTTACGTCCGCCGATCCCTGGATCGACCTCGCCGCCACGGCCACGCAATACGCCGTGACGGGATTGACCGACAGCGTGGAGTACACGCTTGCGGTTCGCGCGGTCAACGCCGCCGGCGCCGGCGCCGACGCCTCCGTCCGGAAGACTGCGCTCGAGACGCCGGGCGCGCCGACCGGCCTCGCGGCGACCGCGGGCGACGCGAAGACGACGCTCGCCTGGACCCTGCCGACGAACACCAGTTCGCTGGACCGCGTGCAGGTTCGCTGGAAGACGACGGCAAGCCTGCCCTTCGACGACGCCGTGGACGGCTGGACCGATCTGGCCGGCACGGCGACGACCTATACGGCGACGGGATTGACCAACGGCGCGGAGTACACCTTCGCGGTCCGGGTCGGAAACGAGGTCGGCGACAGCGCCGCGGTCACGGCCACGGCGACCACGGTCTTCGCCGCGCCGGGCGCGCTGGGCAATCTCGCCGCGACCTCCGGCGACACGGCGGCGACGATCGCCTGGGCGCTGCCGGCCAATACGAGCCAGGTCGACAAGGTGCAGCTGCGCTGGAAGTCGGCGGCGAACCTCCCCTTCACGGCCGCCGACGCCTGGACCGATCTCGCCGGCACGTCCACCTCTACGACGGTCACCGGGTTGACCAACGGGTCCGTGTACCTGTTCGAGGCCCGCGCCGTAAACGCCCTCGGAATCGGCCCTTCGGGCATGGTGATCGCGCTGCCGGCTCTCGCCGTGCCGGACGCGCCGACCGGCCTCGCGGCGACGGCGGGCGACACCGAGGTCTCCCTCGCCTGGGCGCTCCCGACCAATACGAGCCGGATCGACAAGGTGCAGGTCCGCTGGAAGGCGACGGCCAGCCTGCCCTTCGTCGCCGCGGACAGCTGGACCGATCTGGCCGCCGCCGCGACGACGACGACCGTGACCGGCTTGACCAACGGCACCGGTTACAGCTTCGAGGTCCGTGCCGCGAACGCGGCCGGCGACGGCACGGCTGCCGCGGCCGCCGCGACGCCCGCGCTTTCCGTTCCGGACGCGCCCGGGAGCCTGACCGCGACGGCGGGCGACGCCGAGGTAGCCCTCGCCTGGACGCTGCCGACCGACGTCAGCCAAATCGACAAGCTGCAGTTCCGCTGGAAGGCGACGGCGAGCCTGCCGTTCGTCGCTGCGGACTCTTGGACCGATTTGGCCGCCGCGGCGACGACGACGACCGCGACCGGCTTGACCAACGGTACGGGTTACACGTTCGAGGTCCGCGCCGCGAACGCGGCCGGCGACGGCACGGCTGCCGTCGCCGCAGCGACGCCCGCGCTCGCCGTTCCGGACGCGCCCGAAAGACTGACCGCGACGGAGGGAGACACCGAGGTAACCCTCGCCTGGTCGCATCCGTCCAATACGAGCCAAATCGACAAGTCGCAGCTGCGCTGGAAGGCGATCGCGAGCTTGCCGTTCGATGCAGCGGACGGCTGGACCGATCTGGTCGGCACGGCGACGACCCGGACCGTGACCGGCCTGACCAACGGGACCGGCTACTACTTCGAGGTGCGTGCCGCAAACTCGGCCGGCGACGGTTCCGCCGCTGCGGTCGCGGCGATGCCCGCGCTTGCCGTTCCGGAGGCGCCGACCGGCCTTGCCGCGACTGCGGGAGACACGGAGGTCGCTCTCGCCTGGACGCTGCCGACGAACGCGAGCGAGATCGACAAGGTTCAGGTCCGCTGGAAGGCGACGGCGAGCCTGCCGTTCGACGCGGCGGACGGCTGGACGGATCTCGCCTCCACGGCGACCGCGACCGCGGCGACCGGCTTGACCAACGGCGCCGGTTACAGCTTCGAGGTCCGCGCCGCCAACGCCGCCGGCGACGGCGCCGCGGCCGCGACGACCGCGACGCCGGTCCTGTCGGTTCCGGAGGCGCCGACCGGCCTCGTCGCGACGGCGGGGGACGCGGAGGTCGCTCTCGCCTGGACGCTGCCGACGAACGCGAGCGAGATCGACAAGGTTCAGGTCCGCTGGAAGGCGACGGCGAGCCTGCCGTTCGACGCATCGGACGGCTGGACGGATCTCGCCTCCACGGCGACCGCGACCGCGGCGACCGGCTTGACCAACGGCACCGGTTACAGCTTCGAGATCCGCGCCGCAAACGCCGCCGGCGACGGCACGGCCGCCTCGGCCTCCGCAACGCCGGCTCTCGCCGCTCCCGATGCGCCCGCCGGCCTGACCGCGACGGCGGGCGACACGGAAGCGACCCTCGCCTGGGCGCTGCCCGTCAACACGAGCGAGATCGACAGGGTGCAGGTCCGCTGGAAGGCGACGGCGAACCTGCCGTTCGCGGCAGCCGATCTCTGGACCGATCTCGCCGGTACGGCGACGGCGACCGCCGTGACGGGTCTTGTCAACGGCACCGGCTACAGTTTCGAAGTCCGCGCCGCGAACGCCGCCGGCGACGGCGCCGCCGCGACGACGGCCGCGACGCCGGCCCTTGCCGTTCCCGGCGCGCCGACCGGCCTGGCCGCAACGGCCGGCGATACGGACGTCACGCTCTCCTGGACGCTGCCGACGAACGCGAGCGAGATCGACAAGGTGCAGGTCCGCTGGAAGGCGACGGCGAGCTTGCCGTTCGGCGCGACGGACGGCTGGACCGATCTCGCCGCGACGGCGACGACGGCCGCGGCGACGGGTCTCGCCAACGGCACCGGCTACAGTTTCGAGGTTCGCGCCGCGAACGCCGCCGGCGACGGCACGGCCGCCACCGCGACCGCCACGCCTGTCCTGCCCGTTCCCGACGCCCCGACGAATCTCGCGGCGACCGCGGGCGACACGGCCGTGACGCTCTCCTGGACGCTGCCGACGAACGCGAGCGAGATCGACCGGGTGCAGCTGCGCTGGAAGGCGACGGCGAGCCTGCCCTTCGCGGCCGCCGATCTCTGGACCGATCTCGCCGGCACGGCGACGACGACCGAGGCGACGGGTTTGACCAACGGCACCGGCTACAGCTTCGAGGTTCGCGCCGGGAACGCCGCCGGCGACGGCGCCGCCGTCGCGATCGCGGCCACGCCGGCACTCGCCGCGCCGGACGCGCCGGGCGGCCTTGTCGCGACCGCGGACAACGAAAAGGTATTGCTCGCCTGGACGCTTCCGACCAACACGAGCGAGATCGACCGGGTACAGCTGCGCTGGAAGGCGACGGCCAGCCTGCCGTTCGACGCCTCGGACGCATGGACCGATCTCGACGGCACGACGACGAGAAACCTGGTCACCGGGCTGACCAACGGCACCGGCTACAGCTTCGAGGTTCGCGCCGGCAACGCCGCCGGCGACAGCGCCTCCGTCACCGTCGCGGCCACGCCTGCCCTCGTCGCGCCCGACGCGCCGACCGGCCTCGCCGCGGCCCCGGGCGACACGGAAGTCACGCTCGCATGGACGCTGCCGACCAACGTGGCGTCGCTGGCGCGGGTTCAGTTGCGCTGGAAAGCGACGGCGGACCTGCCCTTCGACAGCGCCGACGCCTGGACCGACCTCGCCGGCACCGCGACGACCGCGACGGCGACCGGCTTGACCAACGGCACCGGCTACACCTTCGCGGTTCGCGCCGGCAACTCCGTCGGCGACAGCGCCGCCGTCACGGTCGCGGCCGCGCCCGTCCTAGCGGCCCCCGACGCGCCGACCGGCCTCGTCGCGACGGCGGGCGATACCGAAGTCGCGCTCGCCTGGACGCTGCCGGCCAATACGAGCGAGATCGACAGGGTGCAGGTCCGCTGGAAGGCGACGGCGAGCCTGCCCTTCGCGGCCGCGGACGCCTGGACCGATCTCGCCGCTACGGCGACGACGACCGCGGTGACGGGTCTCGCCAACGGCACTGGCTACAGTTTCGAGCTGCGCGCCGCGAACGCCGCCGGCGACGGGGCCGCGGCCGCGGCCGCCGCGACGCCTGCGCTGGCCGTTCCGGAGGCGCCGACCGGCCTCGCCGCAGCCGCAGGCGACACCGAAGCGGCGCTCGCCTGGGCGCTGCCGACGAACGCGAGCGAGATCGACCGGGTGCAGGTCCGCTGGAAGGCGACGGCGAGCCTGCCGTTCGGAGCCGGCGATCCCTGGACCGATCTCGCCTCCGCGGCGACCGCGACGACGGCGACCGGCCTGACCAACGGCACCGGATATACCTTCGAGCTGCGCGTCGGCAATTCCGCCGGCGACGGGGCCGCCGCCACGACGACCGCGACGCCTGCGCTGGCCGTTCCGGAGGCGCCGACCGGCCTCGCCGCAGCCGCCGGCGACGCCGAAGTCGCGCTCGCCTGGACGCTGCCGACGAACGCGAGCGAGATCGACAAGGTGCAAGTCCGCTGGAAGGCGACGGCGAGCCTGCCGTTCGGGGCCGGCGATCCCTGGACCGATCTCGCCTCGACGGCCGTCGCGACCACGGCGACGGGGCTGACCAACGGCACCGGCTACCGCTTCGAGCTGCGCGCCTCGAACGCCGCCGGCGACGGCGCCGCCGCCACCGCCGCTTCGACGCCGGCGCTCGCGATTCCGGATGCGCCGGAGAGCCTCGCGGCGACGGCGGGCGACGCGTCGGTCGCCCTCTCCTGGACGCTGCCGACGAACGCGAGCGAGATCGACCGGGTGCAGGTCCGCTGGAAGGCGACGGCGAGCCTGCCCTTCGCGGCGGCGGACGCGTGGACGGATCTCGCCGGCACGGCGACCTCGACCGTGGCGACGGGTCTCGCCAACGGCGCCGGCTACAGCTTCGAGGTCCGCGCGGCCAACGTCGCCGGGGGCGGCACGGCCGCTGCGGCGGTCGCGACCCCCGCGCTGGCCGTTCCGGACGCGCCCGCGAGCCTCGCCGCCGCCGCCGGCGACACGAAGGCGACCCTCTCCTGGACGCTGCCGACGAACGCGAGCGAGATCGACAAGGTTCAGGTCCGCTGGAAGGCGACGGCGAGCCTGCCCTTCGCGGCGGCGGACGCGTGGACGGATCTCGCCGGCACGGCGACCTCGACCGTGGCGACGGGTCTCGCCAACGGCACCGGCTACAGCTTCGAAGTCCGCGCGGCCAACGCCGTCGGCGAAGGCGCTGCGGCCGCGGCGGCCGCGACGCCCGCGCTTGCCGTTCCGGACGCGCCGGGCAACCTCGCGGCGACGGCCGGAGACGCGGAGGTCTCCCTCTCCTGGACGCTGCCGACGAACGCGAGCGAGATCGACAAGGTTCAGGTCCGCTGGAAGGCGACCGCGAGCCTGCCCTTCGCGGCCGGCGATACCTGGACCGACTTCGTCGCCGCGGCGACTGCGACGACGGTGACGGGTCTCGCCAACGGCACCGGCTACAGCTTCGAGGTCCGCGCGGCGAACGCGGCGGGGGACGGCGCGGCCGCCGCGACCGCGGCGACGCCGGCGCTCGCCCTGCCGGATGCGCCGGGCGGCCTCGCCGCGAGCGCAGGCCACAGGTCGGCCACCCTCGCCTGGACGTTGCCGACCAACGCGAGCCGGATCGACCGGGTGCAGCTGCGCTGGAAGGAGACCGCGAGTCTCCCCTTCACCGCGGCGGATTCGTGGACGGATCTCGCCTCCGCGGCGACGACGACCGTGGTGACGGGCCTGACCAACGGCACCGGCTACAGCTTCGCGGTTCGCGCCGGCAACGCCGCAGGCGACAGCCCCTCGGCCACGGTCGCGGCGACCCCGGTCCTGCCCGTGCCGGACGCCCCGACGGGCCTTCTGGCGACGGCCGGCGATACGGAAGTCACGCTCGCCTGGACGCTGCCGACCAACGCCGGCGCGCTCGACAGGGTGCAGCTGCGCTGGAAAGCGACCGCGAGCCTTCCGTTTACGGCCAGCGACGCCTGGACCGATCTCGCCTCCACGGCGACGACGACCGTGGTGACGGGGCTGACCAACGGAACCGGCTACAGCTTCGCGGTTCGCGCCGGCAACGCCGCCGGCGACGGTCCCGCGGCGACGACGGCGGCGGCGCCGGACGCGATGCCCAGCTTCGGAACGGAGACCGTCGCCGACCGGAGCTTCGTGCTGAACGCGGCGATCGCCGCGCTGACGCTGCCCGAGGCGACCGGCGGCGACGGTACGCCGACCTACAGCCTCTCTCCGGTCCTGCCGGTCGGCCTGACTCTCGATACGGCGACGCGGCAGATCGCCGGAACGCCGACGGTCTTGCAGGCGGCGACGACCTATACCTGGACGGCGACCGACTCGAACGGCGACGCGGCGTCGTTGACCTTCGACATCGCGGTGGTGACGGATCCCGTGCCGAACTTCGGCACCGCTACGGTCGCAGACCGGAGCTACGTGCGGAATACGGCGATCGCCGCCTTGACGCTGCCCGAGGCGACCGGCGGCGTCGGCACGCTGACCTACGGCCTGTCTCCGGCCCTGCCGGCCGGCCTGGCGCTCGATACGGCGACGCGGCAGATCGCCGGTACGCCGACCGTGGCGCAGGCTGCGACGACCTACAGCTGGACCGCGACGGACGCCGACGGCAAGACGGCGTCGCTCTCGTTCTCCCTCTGGGTCAAGACGGCGGCGCCGTCGAGCGCGGACTTCACGCGGAACGGAATCCTGCCCAGCACGCCGCTCAGGATCTCGACCGGCGCGAACGGCGCGTTTCCGTATACGGCCGCGGAGTCGAGCGGCGCAAGTCTGAACCGGGTGGAGATCCTGTCGCTGCCGGCCCAGGGGACGCTGAAGACGGTCCCCGCCGGATCGACCTCCGGCGCGCCGGTGCAGGACGTGACCCAGGGCCAGAAGATCGACGCGGAGGAGGTCCAACCCGCGCAGAGCGCGACGACGCTGGCGTTCTTCCCGCCGAGCGCCAATTTCACCGGCACGAACTTCACCTTCAGGGTGATCGACGCCGACGGGGTCGAATCGGAAGCGACCTACACGGTCACCCTGCTGGGATCGTCGGTGAACGCGGTTCCGAACTTCAACACCAGCTCGCCGGCGGTGCAGACCTTTACCGTCGGCGAGACGGAGGATCGCGAGTTCCCGTGGTCGAACACCGGCAACGGCAAGCTGGTCTATACCCTGACTCCGGCGCTGCCGGCGGGCCTCGCCTATGACGGCGACGGCGCGGACGACGCCGGAGTGGGCCTCGGAGCGCAGAGCGCGCCGCACGTCACGGGGACGCCGGTCCGGGTCGCGGCGCCGACGACCTACACGCTGCGGGTCGCGGACACGGACGGATTCGTCGGCGCCGGAGACGAGGACCTGGTCTCCTTCACCGTCGAGGTGGTGGCGTCGACGGTAGCGTTGACGGCGCCGGCGAACTTCGCCGCGGCGCTCGGCAGCGCCTCCGGCGAGGCGGTCCTCTCCTGGGACGCGATCGCGACGGCGAGCGAGTGGCAGGTTCAGGTCAGGCAGGGAAGCGGAACCTGGGGCGCCTGGACCGGCGTGCCGGGCAGCGACGCGTCGACCCAAGGCCATACGGTCTCGGGACTGAACGACGGCTCGACCTACGGCTTCCGGGTGCGGGCGGTCAACGGGGGCGGCGCCGGTCCTGCGTCGAGCGAGGCGGCGCTGACGCTGCCGGGTCTCGTGGTGTCTGCGGCCGACCTCCGCGTCGACGCGGGCGCCAGCGGGACGTTCACGGTGGCGCTCGCCACCGCGCCGAACGCCGACGTGACGGTGTCGGTCGCCAGCGACGACGGGGACGTTACCGTGTCGCCGACGAGCCTGAGCTTCGCCGCGAACGACTACGCGTCGGCGCAGACCGTGACCGTGACCATGGCGACGAATCCCGCGGACGGAAGCGCGACGCTGACTCTCGGCGCCAGCGGCGGCGGCTACGACGGAAAGACGGCTTCCGTTTCGGTCGAGACGGACTCCGCGCCGTCCTTCGGCGCCGCGACGGTCGCCGACCAGTCCTATACGCAGAACTCGGCCATACCGGCATTGACGCTTCCGCAGGCGACGGGCGGGAACGGCGCGCTCGCCTACAGCCTGAGCCCGGCCCTGCCGGCGGGGCTCGCGCTCGACGACGCGTCGCGGACCGTGAGCGGCACGCCGACGGGCACGCTGGCGACGACCGCGTATAGCTGGACGGCGACCGACGCGGACGGAGACGCGGCGTCGCTGTCCTTCGACATTGCGGTCGCGGCCGCCCCCACGCCGGGCGCGTCGGCGAGCGTCGCGTCGGCTGTCGCGCCGCAGGTTCCGTCCTCGGCCGACCTGACGCCGACCTTCGGCGCGCAGTCGATCCCGGACCAGCGCTACGTGCAGGACGAGACGATTTCGACGCTCTCGCTGCCCGAGGCGACGGGGGGCGACGGGGCGCTGGTCTATTTCCTCAGCCCGGCTGCGCCGGCCGGACTCTCGCTCGACGCCGCTTCGCGCAGCCTGAGCGGCACGCCGACCGTTCCGCAAACCGCGACCGCCTATACCTGGACCGCGATCGACGCGGACGGAGATACGGCGTCTCTGACCTTCGGCATCGAGGTCGAGGCGCGGTCGGCCCGCCAGCAGGCGCTGCAAGTTAATCTCGCCGAACTGGCGCGCGCCACGCTCGCCGGGGCTGCGGAAGCGCTCGGAGGGCGGTTCGACTCCGCCCCGGGCGCCAGCGAACTGAGGCTCGCCGGTCAGAAGATCGGCGGCGGCGGAGCGGAGGAAGCGAAGGCGCTCGAGGATGCGCTCGGCCTGTGGAGCGATCCCTTCGCCGCGGACGGCGAGGCGGTCGAGAGCGAGGACCTGCTCGGCAGCGCCGTGTTTACCCTTTCGCTCCGGGACGACGGCGCCGGCCCCGGCTGGACCGTCTGGGGCCGGGGCGCCGACACGGCCGGCGTCACGACCTCCAGCGGTTCGGTCCGCACCGGCTGGCTGGGGATGGACGCGCGAATCGGCGACCGACTGCTGACCGGACTCGCCTTCTCGCAGAGCGAAAGCGAGAGCGAGGTCCGCATCGACGGGGAAGAGCTCCGCATCGAGACCGCTCTGGACGCGTTTTGGCCGTATCTCCAGGTGAAGAGCGAGCGCGGGAGCACGCTGCGCCTGGCGGCGGGCGCCGGGCGCGGCGAGGCGGAACACCGCCTCGGCGACGGGGCGGCGGCGAAGGCCGATCTCGAGCTGCTGGCGGCCGCGCTGGACGGTCGCATGCCGGTGGCGCAGTCCGGGCGCTTCACGCTCTCCCTCCTGGGCGACGCGGGCCTGGCGCAGATCGCGATGCGCGAATCTTCCGCGTCTGCGGTCGGAGCGGTCGATGCGGCCGCCTGGCGCCTGCGCGGCGGCGTGGAGGCCGCGCATCAGGGTCTCGCCCTCTCGGAGTCCGGGTGGAATCTGTCGCTCAGCGGTACGCTGGCGCTTCGCCGGGACGGCGGCGACGACGTCTCGGGGACCGGCGCCGAGATCTCGGGCAGCGCGCGCCTCGCAGCGCCCGGATCGCGGTTCGGCATCGACTCCAGCGGCCGCTGGCTGGCCGTCCGCAGCGAGGATCGCGCTCGGGAGTGGGGCGCGAGCCTCGAGGCGACGCTGGAGCCGGGCGCCGACGGGCGCGGCGCGTCCTTCTCGATCGGACCGGAATGGGGTAGGCAGCAGGAGGGCGCGATCGCGCGCGAGCGGCTCTTCGACGAGGCGCGGTCGGACACGGCAGAGGACCTTTCCTTCGCGGCGCGCGTCGGCTTCGGCTTCGCCGCCCCCGGCGGCCTGTTGACGCCGTTCGCCGGGGTGGAGCTCGAAAGCGGCGAGAACGGCACGGACCGCTACGCTGCCGGGCTGGAGTTCGTCGCGCCGGGCGGCATGGAACTCCGGCTCGAGGGCGAGCGCGTCGACGCCGGCGATCCCGACACGCGCATCGGCATCGATCTGAGCGTCCGGTTCTGAGCCGTCCCCTCCGTCGGGATTGGCGGAATGCGCGACTGCGGCGGCAGCGCGGCACGGTTGCCGGCGGCTGCCTGCGGCGCTCCGCACGGAAGACCGGATTCGGGTTCCGCATCCCCGGGGGAGCGGACTCCGGCCCGCGCACGGTTTCGCGAGACGCGGGAACGGCACTGAGGCGGGCCGGCGTCGCCCGAGCGAGCCCGCAGGAGCGGCAATTCGGACGGCGCCCCGAGGGAGGCTTGGAGAAGGTCGGAGCGGACGGCTATCATCCTGCCCGACGGGGCGGAATCGCGGGAGGTTGCCGAATGCGCGGGGCGTGGCCTTCGTCGATCCGGATCGCCGCCTGGGCCGTCGCGACGGTCCTCGCGCTGGGGGCGGCTGCCGTCAGGGCGCAGGACGCCGCGCAGGACGCCGAACGGCTCTTGCGCCTCTTGCAGGTCGCCGGGCAGTCTGGCGCCGAGGCCGAACTGAACGATCTGCTCTCCGGCGGCGCAGGTGCCGACCTTCCCGACGCGCAAGGCCGTACGGCTCTCCACGTCGCCGCCGGTGCCGGCGCGGTCGAGAACCTGACCGTCCTGCTGGCCGCCGGCGCCAGCCTCCACAGGCGGGATGCGGACGGACGGACGCCCCTCCATATGGCCGCCGACGCGTCTCGTCCGGCGGTCTCGGTGCCGGACTCCGTCGCTGCCGTTCGCGTCCTGCTCGCCGCGGGGGCCGACCCGAACCGTACCGACGATCTGGGGCGCACGCCGCTTCACGCCGCCGCCGGGAGCCATGACTTGCCCGGCGGCTTCGCGGCGTTGCTCGGCGCCGGCGCAGACCCCGACCGGAAGGACGGGAGCGGGGACACGCCCCTTCACGTCGCGCTCCGGCCCGGCCTCGGCTGGCCGAGCGCCGTCGGCGCGCTTCTCGACGGCGGCGCCGACCCCGGCATCGAAAACGCCGCCGGCCTGACCCCGCTGCAGCTCTTCGTCCGCAGCGGCGCGGACCAGGGACGGACCGTTTCGCTCCTGATCGACGCCGGGGCGGACCCGAACCGCATCGACCCCGACGGGGACGCGCCCCTTCACGCGGCCGTTCGGCACAGGGACGGCCCCCAAAAGATCGCCGTCGTCGAAGCCCTGCTCGCCGGCGGCGCCGATCCCTGTATCGCGAATGCGGACGGCAACCGTCCGGTCCGCATGACCCTGCACGGCAGCCCGGTTCGCCGCGCGCTCGCGAGGGCCGGCGGGGAGGATTCGGCATGCGACAGCCGGCCCGCCGGGACGTCTTCCGCCGAGTCGGACGTCGACCGGATGATGAAGGCGGCCAAGCGGTCCAACCTTCGCAGCGGCCCCGGCACCGATCACGACAAGGTCGGGCTGCTGGAGATCGGCGAACTCGTTCGGGTGACCGGAGTGGAGGGCGACTGGTTCCGGATCGAGCCGAAGGACGGCGGCACGGCGTTCGTCTACGCGCCGCTCCTGGCCGAATTGTCGGAGGAGGACGTCCTCGTGCCGTTCGGCCCGGAATGGTCCCTGACCGAGGACCGGCGCTGCCAGGTATGGAATTACGGGTTTCGGTCGCTGGAGCCCTTCCGCTGGAGCGGCGCCTGCGTCCACGGCAAGGCGTCCGGAGAGGGACGGTTGAGCATCGCCGACGGCCGCATCCAGTACGAGGGTTCGGTCCGTGCGGGCCGGATCCACGGTTACGGCACGACCGTCCACGCGAGCGGGGAGCGCTACGAGGGGCGCTTTCGCGACGGCCAGCCGGACGGCTACGGCGTCCGCATTCTCGCGAACGGAGACCGCTACGAGGGGCAATTCCGGGCCGGCAAGCAGCACGGGCGCGGCACGCTCCACCGGGCGGGCGGCGGCGCCGATACCTGCAGCTGGCGCGAGGGGGAACCGGTCGGGGGAACCTGCGCCGCCGTCGACGCCGAGCCCGACCCGACCCTGCCGACGGCGGACGAGCGACGCCGGGTAGCGGACTGGATCGATCGCTGCGACTTCCTCTGGGAACGGGAGTTCGCATGGCGGTCGGACGTGCGAGACGGGGACCTGCTGGACGATCGCCGCGCTCGAGCGTATCTCGACCGCCTCCGGCGCGAGGGGCGACCGGTCGCCGGCGCCCGGGAATACGTCGACCGCTGCGGCGCGACTCTCGCCAGGTTGCGGGACGCGGGCGACCGCCGGACCTGCGACAGGCTGGGCGACGAGATCGAATGGCGGATCGGCGAGCGCAGCACCGCGCTGCGCGAAGCAGGGTCACTGCTCGGCCGCCGGGGGCTCGAGCGGATCGACGATCGGCGAGCGCTGGAGGACTACGTCCGGATGTGCGTGCCCGCGATCCTGGCCGCGATCGAGGGCCGAGGCGCGGTTCCGATCCGGGATCCCGCCCGAGCGACGCCGCGCAGCGTCGCAGGGGACTGGCTGTTGCCGGGAACGGTGGAGGGGGGTCTGGCGCGGGACGCCGTGCTATCCGCGCTGGGATCCGACCTCGTCGCGGGAGAGGAGCCGGCAGAGTCCCGCCTCGAGCTGGAGCGGGTCGACCGCGCAGGACCGGTCCGCTTCGGGCTGATCCGGCCGATTCCGTACGAGTTTCGCAGCGAAGGCTGGGATCCGTACGTCTCGCATTGGGGCTACTGGACCGCGCCCGGCCTCTCGGAGGCCGTCCCCAAATACCAGTATTCGAGCCGCGCGGAGCCCGTCGCCGGACCGCGCCGGGAACGGATCGAGGTCCAGCACGCCTTCGGACTGCTTCGAGGCGGCGAATTCGGAATCACGCGCACGATCGGGCGCTTCCGGCATTCGGCCTTCGCCGGCGAGGCGGCCTTCGCCCGTCATGCCGTACCGGCCTACGACCCGTTCGCCGAAGGGCTGAGCGCGTCCAGCCTGCTCCACTTCCTGTCGTTTCGCGCCGGCTCCGAGTGGCGCGGCGACGCGCTCGCGTTCAGGGTGGACGGCGAGTCGGCCGAGCCGGTCCACGGCACCGCCACGCTCTCGGTGACGGACGCCAATCCGCCGCTGCCGGGATTTCGCTGCGAAGTCGAGATCGTCTGGAGCGACGGCGACCGCATCCGCTTCGAGTGCCTGTCGCTGGGCCTCAGTCCGTTCCGGGTCGACGCCGCCTCGCCCGACCGGGTACTGTCGGTTCGTTTTCTGGGACCTCGTGCGGAGGAGGCGATCGGAACCTATAACGCGGCCGGCTTCGTCGGGGCCTTCGGGCTGCGTCAGCGTTGATTCGCGCCGAACGCGAGCGCGCTCCGCAACCGGTGCGGCGCGGCGTCTCGAACACGGGCGGACTCCGCGAGGCCGCGCAGAACGGTGGGCGTCCGGATTCGCCGATCCGGCAGGGCAGGGAGGCAGGCAAGTCATGTATCTCGGAATCGATCTCGGCACCTCGGGCGTGAAGGCGGTGCTGGCGGATGCGGGGCAGACCGTGGTCGCCTCCGCGGACGCTCCCCTGGAGGTCCGGCGTCCTCGACCGATGTGGTCCGAGCAGGATCCGGAGGACTGGTGGCGGGCGGTGTGCGCGGCGGTGGCGTCCGTCCGCGACCGGCGCCCGGACGCCATGGCCGCCGTCGAGGCGGTCGGCCTCTCCGGCCAGATGCACGGCGCCACGCTCCTCGATTCGCAGGACCGCGTGTTGCGTCCGGCCATCCTGTGGAACGACGGGCGATCCGGCGCCGAATGCGGCATTCTGGAGGAGCGGGAGCCGGCGTCGCGGCGGATCACCGGCAACCTCGCCATGCCCGGCTTCACCGCGCCGAAGCTGCTCTGGGTCGCACGGAACGAACCGGACGCCTTCGCCGCCGTGGCCAGGGTCCTGTTGCCGAAGGACTGGCTACGGCTCCGCATGACCGGCGAGCACGTCTCCGACATGTCTGATTCGGCCGGCACGCTGTGGCTCGACGTCGCCGGGAGGGACTGGTCCGATCCCATGCTCGAGGCCACCGGGCTCGCGAGGTCGCAAATGCCGCGCCTCGTCGAGGGAAGCGAGGTCGGAGGCGCGTTGCGCGAGGAGGTGGCGGTCGAATGGGGAATCTCGCGCTGCGTGCCCGTGGCCGGGGGCGCCGGCGACAACGCGGCGGCCGCGGCCGGAATCGGCGCGGTTCGGCCCGGCGCCGGATTCCTCTCGCTCGGCACGTCGGGAGTCCTCTTCGTCTCGAACGCCGCCTACTCGCCGAACCCGGAACGGGCCGTGCACGCGTTTTGCCACTGCCTGCCCGATACCTGGCACCAGATGAGCGTCATCCTGAGCGCGGCGGCGTGCGTCGAATGGGTCGCCGGCCTGACCGGCGCCGCGGACGTCCCCTCGCTTCTGGCCGAAGTCGAGTCGGCCGGCGGCGGCCCGAGCGAGTTGGTCTTCCTTCCCTATCTTTCGGGCGAGCGGACGCCGCATAACGATCCGCGGGCGATGGGCGCGTTCTACGGGCTGACGCATGACGTAGGCCGCGCGACGCTGGCCCGCGCCGTGCTCGAGGGCGTCGCGTTCGCCTTCGCCGACGGTCAGGACGCTCTCCTGCAGGCGGGCGCCGAGATCCGCACGATTTCCGTGGTCGGCGGCGGCGCCCGAAGCGGCTACTGGGGGCGCATTCTGGCGTCGACGCTCGGGCGTTCGCTCCGGTATCACGAGCGGGGCGAGATGGGTCCGGCCTTCGGCGCGGCGCGGCTGGCGCGGCTGGCCGCGACCGGCGAGGATCCGGCGGCGGTGTGTACCGCGCCGCCGGTGTCGGAGGAAGCGGAGCCGGACGCCGAACTCGCGGAAGCCTGCGCGGAGCGGCTGGCGGTCTATCGGCGGCTGTACCGCTCGCTGAAGCCGGAATTCGACCGCCGGCAGGTTTCCTGACGCGGCGATCGGGCCCTGCGGCCGGCGGCTGCCGGCCGCAAGGCGAGGCGGAAGGCCTCTACTCGAACCGTGCCAGTTCCTTCCACTGGCCGCCCTCGATCACCGAGAGGACGATCGCGTCGGCGCCCTGGTGGTCGTCGGCGGAGTAGGTGACCCGGTTGTCCATGATCGGGTCGTAGTAGTCCAGGCTCTCCATCGCGGCGAGGAAGCTGTCCACCGTCAGGTCCGGGCCGGCGGCGTCCAGCGCGCGGGTGAGCAACTGCGCCGACGCGTAGCCGAGAACCGCACCGGTACCCGGAAACTCGCCATGCGCCTCCATGTAGGCGGCGATGAAGGCGGCCGCTTCCGGCTCGGCTGCGCGGGCGGCGAGGTCGGCCCAGCCCGAGGCGGCGTACAGCCCCTCGGTCACGCCGCCGGGAACCGCCGCGAGCGCGGAGTGGAACGACGCCGAGGAGCCGACCATCTTCATCCCGTCGAGACCGAGCTTCTTGGCGGTCGCGACCGCCGCGATGGTCTGCCGGACGCCGAGCGCCAGCCCGACCATCTCGCAGCCGTCCGCCTGCAGTTTCTGCAAGGCGCCGACGAAGTCCGTCTCGTCCGGCTTGTGCCGGGTCTCCGAGACGAATTCGAGCGCGTCGTTGGAGCCTGCCTCGTCCGTCAGCGCGGCCTGGATCTCGGTGCCGAAATCGGTGGGAAGGTACATGGCGCAGAGGTTGGTCACGCCGTGGTTCTCGGACATGTACCGCGCCGCCTGCCGCAGCTCGTCGTAATAGAAGCTGGTCGAGGCGAACCGAAGCCGAGCCGGCTCGTCCAGCATTTGCCGGGCGGCGCTCAACGGCGAGACGTTCGGAATGTCGTTCGGCGTCGTCAGCTCGAACCCGGCGATGTTCATCGGAGTCCCGAGCGACAGGAGCATCGCGAAGACCTCGTCGCGGTTGACGAGCTTGTTGTAGGCCTGGACCGCCTTGGGCATCTGGTATCCCATGTCCTCGACCACGAACCGGACGGTCCGACCGTGAATTCCGCCGTCCGCGTTCACCGTGTCGAAATGCATCTGCGCGGCCGCGACGGCAGGCGCGCCGAAGGCGGCGAACGGCCCCGAGAGATCGTTGACCGAACCGATTACCACCTCTTCGTCGCTCACCCCCTGGTCTGCGAGCGCCGGCGCCGCGAGGAGCAGCGCGGCGGCGGCTGTGCGAAATACCCTCATGTCGTCCTCTCCCTTGTCTGGCCGTACATCTGATCGATCAGATCCGCATGGGTCCGCTCGAGGACTTCGCGCCGCAGCTTCATCGTCGGCGTCAATTCCTCGTCCTCGGGCATCAGGAGCCGGTCGATCAGGCGAAATTCCCTCACTTGTTCCGCCCGCGAGAATCGGGCGTTCACCGCCGCGATTTCCGCGCCGACGAGATCCAGCACGGGCTCTGCGCGGCAGAGCGACGCGAAGTCCGAAAAAGACACGCGCCGCTCCCGAGCGTAATGCTCCACGCATTCCCGATCAATCATGACGAGCGCCGTAAGGCAGTTCCGGCCGTCGCCGACGACCGCCGCGTCCGCGATATAGGGAGAGAACTTGATCCGGTTCTCCCATTCCGCCGGCGAGACGTTCTTGCCCCCGGACGTGACGATGACGTCCTTGATCCGTCCGGTGATCCACAGATATCCGTCCTCGTCCAGGCGGCCGGCGTCGCCGGTGCCGAACCAGCCGTCCTTCAGCGCCCGCGCGGTCTCGTCCGGGTCCTTCCAGTAGCCCGGGAAGACGACCGGCCCCCGCGCGAGAATCTCGCCGTCCTCCCCGATCGAGACCTCGACCCCCCGGACCGGAATCCCCACCGAACCGGTACGGTTCCGCTCCGGCAGGTTGCCGGACAGGATGCCGGTCGTCTCCGTCAGCCCGTAACCCTCCGCCATCACGACGCCGATCGACCAGTACCACTCCAGCAATCCGGGCGAGATCGGCGCGGCGCCGCTGAGGACTCGCCGGGCGCGGTCGAGCCCGATCATCCGCCGCAGGTTCCGCAGCACGAGAAGGTCCCAGAAACGGAAGCGGGCCTCGAGGAGCGGGGGCACCGGGCGTCCCTCCATCCGGAACCGCGCCCGCTTCCTGCCGCAGTCGACCGCCAGGGCGAGGGCCCGGCGCCCTGGCCCCGTGGCCTCGGCGGCCTGGATCGAAATGCGGGCGTGGACCTTCTCCCACACCCTCGGAACCGCCACGAAGAAACTCGGCGAGACCTCGCGCAAATTGTCGAACACGGTCTCCGGACTCTCGGCGAAATTCACCACCGACCGCGCGAAGATCGGCACGAACGCTGACACCATTCGCTCCAGGACGTGCGCGAGCGGAAGGAAGCAGAGCTGTTCGTCGCCTGCCCGGGTGGAGAGGATCGGCTGCGCGGCGGCGACGCAGGACAGGACGTTTCCCTGGGTGATCATCGCGCCCTTGGGCCGGCCCGTCGTGCCCGAGGTGTAGATGAGGAGCGCGGTGTCGTCCGGGCGAGAGGCCTCGACCTCGCGCCGGAACCGGTCCGGGTCCTCCCGGTGCGCCTGCCGGCCCGCTTCGCACAGGCGGTCCAGGAACGACACCCGGTCGTCCCGAAAGTCGTGCAGCCCGTCCGGGTCGAGGACGACGCACGTCTCGCAATGGGGGACCCGGTCGCGAATCTCGAGAAACTTGTCCAGCTGTTCGTCGTTCTCGACCAGCAGGAACCGGCTGCCGGAGTTCTGCAGGACGTGCGCCAGCTGGACTGCGCTGCAGGTCGTGTAGACGCCGGTGGTGACGCCGCCGACGCACTGGATTCCGACGTCCGCGTACATCCACTCCCGCCGGCCTTCCGACAGCACCGAGACCGCCTCGCCGCGCCGCAGGCCCAGGGAGGCGAGGCCGAGACCGATGGACCTCGCGCCGTCGAGATACTCGGACCAGCTGTGGCTGTGCCAGATACCGAGACGCTTCTCGCGATGCGCGGTGCGCTCGCCCATCTCGTCGCATCGAAGCAGGAACAGCTTCGGAAGCGTGTCGCACCCGTCGATGCGGGCCGGATCGGCGGCGTAAGGCGGGACCGGGCCGGACATCGCGCGTTCCTACCGCCAGGTCTTTCGGCGCTTCCAGCGCCGCTCGCCGCGCTTCCCCGTCTCCCGCGCGCCGAGATAGAACTCCTGTATGTCCCGGCTTCGACGGAGCCGGGCCGCGGGACCCTCCATCGCGACTTGACCGGTTTCCAGCACGTAGCCCCGGTCGGCCAGCTCCAGCGCCGCCCGGGCGTTCTGCTCCACGAGCAGGATCGTCATGCCGCGCTCGCGGTTCAGCCGCTTCACGATGTCGAATATCTCTCCGGCGAGCAGGGGCGAAAGACCGAGCGAAGGCTCGTCGAGAAGCAGGATTCTGGGCCGCGCCATCAGCCCCCGGGCGATGGCGAGCATCTGCTGCTGTCCGCCCGAGAGCGTCGCGCCGGACTGGCGAAGCCGGTCCCGGAGCGCCGGAAAATATCCGAACACGGTTTCCAGGTCTTCCGCCGCGCCGGCGTCCCGGCGGGTGTACGCCCCCATGGCAAGGTTTTCCCGTACCGTCAGCAGGGGAAAGATCTCCCGCCCCTCGGGAACCTGGACGACTCCCATGCGTACGATCCGGTCGGGCTCGGCTCGCGCGATCGGCTGTCCGTCGAGCTCGATCTCGCCCCGCTCGGGGGCCAGAATTCCCGAGATCGCCCGCAACAGGGTCGTCTTGCCCGCCCCGTTCGCGCCGAGTACCGCGACGATCCCTCCCTCGGGAACGTCGACGCTCACGCCCTGAAGGGCCCGGACCGGACCGTAGCTGCATTCCAGGTTGCGAACGCGCAACAGCGCCCCGGTCACGACGCGGACTCCGGCGCGCGTCCGAGATAGACGGAGACGACCTGCGGGTCGGACTGCACCTCTTCGGGCGCGCCCACCGCGATCGCCCGTCCGTCCGCCAGCACGAGCACCCGGTCCGACACCGCAGATACCAGGCCCATGTCGTGCTCGACCATGAGCACCGTGATCCCCATGCGGCTGCGGATGTCCTCGATCCGGAACCGGATGTCCTGGGTCTCCTCGACCGACAGCCCCGACGCGGGCTCGTCGAGGAGGATCAGCCGAGGCTCCGCGGCGAGCGCCCTTCCGATCTCGACGATCTTGCGAATGCCGTAGGGAAGTCCGGCGATCCGCGCGTCCCGATAGGCCTGCAGTTCCAGAAAGTCGATCACCTCCTCGACCTTGCGCCGGTGTTCGATTTCCGCCCGTCGCACCGCCGGGGCGAAGCAGATCTGGGACAGGATCGACGCCCGGCAATGCGAGTGCCGCGCGACCAGAAGGTTCTGCAACACCGTAGAGAACTCGAACAGCTCGATGTTCTGGAACGTTCGGGCGATGCCGAGGCCGGCGATCTCGTCCGGCGCTCGTCCGAGGACGCTCGATCCCTCGTAGCGCACGTCGCCCCGTTCGGGGCGATAGAAGCGCGAAACGACGTTGAAGAGGGTCGACTTGCCGGCGCCGTTCGGCCCGACGACGGCGAAGACCTCTCCCGCTTCGACCTCGAACGACACGTCGTCCAGGGCCGTGAGACCGCCGAAGCGGAGCGTAAGGTCGCGCACCTCCAGCAGGCTCACCGCATTCGCTCCGTCTTCAGGTAGGTCCGCTGCCGCCGGAACATGTCGCGCCGGGCGAGAGGGAACAGTTCCAGCTGGATGCGCCACTTGGTCAACCGGCCGTGGATGCCGAGCGGCTCGAACAGGATGAAGAACACGAGAAGAGCCGCGAACAGCGCGATTTCCAGCCCGGGAACCGTCGCCGTCGCCGGTCCCGCCGCCTGCGACACCCAGTCGCGCGCGACGCTGATGCCCTGGGGGATGATCCCGACGACGAAGGCGCCGTACCAGGCGCCCTGAACGGAGCCCAGCCCGCCGATCACGATCATCAGGAGAAGCTGGATCGACAGCACGACGGTAAAGGCCTCGTGATTGAAGCTGTAGAAATACTGCCCCATCAGTGCGCCCGCCCAGCCGGTCGCCATGCAGGACAAGCCGAAAGCGGCAACCTTGGTTCTGGCCAGGTTCACGCCGAGGGCCTGGGCCGAGATCTCGGAGTCGCGGACGGCTTCGAACGATCGTCCGAGCGGCGAGCGGAGAACGTTCCGGTAGGCGAGCGTCACCAGAATCGCGACGGCGAGACAGAGCCAGTAGAACCGGTCCGGCGTTCCGAACCGGTCGATCTCGATGCCGGCGACGGCGATCCCGGGCGCGACGAGACCGCTCACCCCGCCGGTCCAGGGCTCGAGCAGGACGATCAGGTCCTCCGTGAGCATGGAGAGGGCCAGGGTCAGAATGGCCAGGTAGATGCCGTGCAGGCGCGCCGCCGGAACGGCGACCAGGACGCCCGCGAGTCCGGAGACGACGCCGGCGATCGCGAAGGAAAGAAGGAACGGAAGGCCGAGCCGGCCCGTCAGGACGGCGCTCGCGTAGCAGCCGAGGGCGAGAAACGCGGCGTGGCCCAGGCTGACCTGGCCGGCATGTCCGGTCAGCAGCATGAGTCCCATTCCGGCGACGGCCCAGATCAGGACGAGGGTCGCCTCGCCGATCAGGAAGTCGTCCAGCAGGAACGGCAGAACGAGCGCGACCGCGACGAGGCAGGCGTAGCGGAGCCCTTCGCGCAGGTCCCGAAAGAGCCGGACGTCCTGGTCGTAGCCGGTCTTGAAACGGATGCGCATCCGGTCAGGCCTTCTTGACCCGCATTTGCGGAATCAGCCCGTGGGGGCGAAGCAGCAGCACCAGAATCAGGACGGCGTAGGGCGCGATCTGCGAGTAGCCCGAAACGAGGTAGCGGGCGGCGAACTGTTCCACGAGACCCACGACGACGCCGCCGAGCAGCGCTCCGGGCAGGGAGCCGAAGCCGCCGATCACCGCCGCCGCAAACGCCTTGATACCCAGAAACCCGGCGCTCGGGTCGATCGATCCCTTGGAGGCGAAGAGAATTCCGGAAATCGCCGCGGCGGCGCCGGCGAGCGCCCATGCCAGCCCGTGCAGCCGCTTCACGGGGATGCCCATGCAATAGGCGGCGAGCTGGTTCTGGCTGGATGCCTGCATGGCCACCCCGGTTCGCGTCCGGCTGAAGAACAGGTACAGCAGGCCGGTCAGGACCAGCGTTACCGCGATGACCGCGATTTCGTCGATGCCCAGCGCGACGCCGCCGAAGGAACGGTTCGCTCCCACCAGCGGGCTGTCGAGCACCTGCGGCTCGTGCCCCCAGATCGCGCCTGCGGCGAAGCGCATCACGAAACCGAGCGCGATGGTCAGCATCGCGACCGCCATTTGCGACTGGCCGAAGGTCCGGCGCAGGATCGAGCGTTCCAGGATCCAGCCGAACCCGGCCATGATCAGGATCGCGCCGACGCAGGCGACGGCGAAGGGCAGTCCGGCATGGGCGTCGTTGGCGAGGCCCAGCGCGACGAAGGCGCCCAGCATCATCATGTCGCCCTGGGCGAAATTGATCTGTTCGGTCACCTTGTAGATCAGCACGAATCCGAGGGCGACCAGCCCGTAGACGCAGCCGTTGGCGAGGCCGCTGACCGTCAATTGCAGAAGATCCAAGCTATCCTTTCCGCGCCTTGCGATGCCGGCGACCGACGTATCGGAGGTTGATCGTCGCGACTCTTGCACATCTCCGTGCCGAGTCAATTGCCGCTCGCACGTCCCGCGCGCGACCGGCGGTCCCCGGAGAGCGCGGCGGGTAGCGCGGAGCGCCGCGGTCCGTCGGAAGGGAACGTCCGACCGCGCCGGTCGGGGGACCGGGAGGGCGCGGGAAGCCTCGGGTTTCGGAGGACGGGGCGCGTCGCCTCAGGCCTGCGCGACGGGGGCCGGCTCGCCGTAGGCGCGGTCGAACACCCTGCGCTGGGCTTCCGGCCCGTTCACCAGCCCCGGAGTCTCGTGATAGCTCAGCAAGGCGATGATCCGCAGCGTGCGTCCGCGCACCCGCGTGACCCGATGCAACGAGCGCCGGCCCCGAAAGATCGCGAGCGTTCCCGGGGCGGCCCGGATCAGGCGGGTCGTGCCCGGCTTCTCGTCCATGACGTCGCGAACGCCGTCGAAATTCGGCCGGTCGGCGCTTCGGACGTTGGGCGCAAACTCGAAGTCGCCGCCCGAATCCGCTTGCTGCACCATGAGCGACACCACGAAGTCGTTGCCGTCGAAATGCCATCCGTGCTCGTCGCCCTCGCCCAGATAGGTAAAATTGCAGCGCATCATCGGGTCGGCGACGACATGAAGCTCCGGGAGCTCCAGAACGTCGGCGACGAGCTCCACGAGCGGCCGCCATTCGTAGAGGGCGAGCACGGGTCCGTCGGGAGCGATCTGGTCGGTGGCGACGACGTTCATTCGGTAGGCGCTTCGGCGCCGGACGGGATGGGTCGAGTCCGACGTGTCCGGCGCCGCGTCCGGGTAGGCGCCGAGCATGCTCTCCCGCCGGTGAGCGGCCGGCGCGAGCGCCAGCGCCTCTCGCCGAATGGCGGCGACGCCGCCCGCGCGGACGAATCCGGGAAGGACCGCGGATCCTTCCGCCGCCAGGCTCCGCCGCGCGGCGGCCACGATCCGGCCGCGGGCGTCCGCGTCGAACAGCGGATAACGGTTCAGGTCGACCAGGTTCCTGGCGTCCGACGTGTCGTGGCCCATCGTTTTCCTCCCCGGAACCTCGTTCGGGACGCGCGGGTCGGATCCGGTCTCCGGCGTTCGGGACGGCGCCGCCCCCGCCCGGGAACGATGGCCCGAGCGGCATCCGGCGTCAAGCGGACTTGCGGCGCCGGGCGCGCAGGCGGGACCGGAAGACGCTCCCCTCCCGTCCGGCGGCGACTCCGACGACTTCGCAAGGGACTGCGCGATTCCGGTCGCCGAACCTCAACCCGTGTCCGGTTCTCCGCTCGCATCCTTCGGCGACGCCTGCGAATCCCGCGGCTCGACGAGACGGTCCGGTTTTCCGGTCCGGGTCCCGGGCAATCCTCGGGCCGTTGCCCGAACGCGCAACTCGACCAGCAACGCCTCCCCCTCCACGTTCGCCATGCGGCGTCGCTCCCGGATCCCGACGGAAATTCCGACGGCGCCGGCCTCCGCCGCCCTGCGGGACGCCAGCCGGCGGCTGCGTTCCGTCGCCGCCTCCACTGCGAGCGGAAGAGAAGGGAAGCGCTCGGGCGGCCCTTCGCCGTGAACGGCGAAGACGCCGGGCGTCGGCTGCAGGACCAGGATTTCGGCGCTCGCGACGACGCCTCCGACGGCCGCGCCGACCGCGTTCGCGACCTCCGCAAGCGGCGGGCAGACCAGTTCCGCGCCGAGTTCCTTCGCGACGCCGGGATAGTGCGCGCGAGCGGACGCGCCGACGGCAATCAGGGGCGCAGACAGTCGAACCTCCGCGCGTACCAGTCCCGCACGCCCGTCCAGCGACGCTTCGGCCAAGGGGCTGGCCGCAAGCGACCGGCCCTCGAATCCGTCGTGATCCATCGCGGACGCCAGCACGGCGAGGGACGATTCCCGCCGAAGCCGGGCGAGGACCATGCCGGCGAGCGCTTCGGGACCGTCCGCCGCTTCGCGTCCGCGACGATCGCGTTGCCGCGCGAGGAGCGACGCCGCCAGTTCGGCTGCGCCGGACGGATCGCCGCCGTTCAGCATCTCGAACGCGTCCGTCGGAGTGAAAGCCGCAATTCGTGCGAATCCCCGATCCCGGAGTCGTTCCAGCGTCGCGATCCAGCGCCGCTCGCGCACCAGAGCGTCGACCGGGAGCGGGCCGTCGGCCAGTGCCCGGAGAACGTTCCGCGCGGCCGGGGAGTCGGGAGCGGCGGATCGCCCCGCGCGCGAGATTTCCGCAAAGCGGGCGTGTGTCGGGTCGGGGCGACCGGCCTCGAGTTGCCGGCGAAGGGACTGCAGAACCAGGTCCGGGTACTGACGATAAAATTCCACGATCGGCACCGCGCGTCTCGGACCGAGCGAGAGTCGCGGCATGGCGGCGTCCTCCGTCACCGCGACCTCGCTGTCGCCGCCGAGGGCGAAGGTTCTCATATCCACGGCACGGACGAAGGTGCGCCTTCCGCGCACGAGGGAGCCTTGCGGATCGATGCGCACCGCGCCTCCCTCCAGGACGGCGACGTCGGTCGTGGTGCCTCCGATGTCGGAAACCACCGCGTCCGCGCATCCGGAGAGAAAGTGAGCGCCCGTGGCGCTGGCCGCAGGGCCGGAGAGAACGGTGTGGACCGGAAACTCGCGCGCGGTCGGGAGATTCATCAGCGTTCCGTCGCCCCGGACCGCCATGACGGGAGCGTCGATGCCGGCGCCGGCGAGCACCTCTTCGCAGGCGCGCATCAGCGCGTCGATGCGCGGGATGAGTCCGGCGTTCAGATATGTGGTGAGCGCGCGCCGCGGTCCGTCCAGTTCCGCGGTCAATTCGTGGCTGCAGGTGACGGGCAATCCGGTCAACCGGCGGATCAGCGCCCGCGCTTCGCGCTCGTGCGAAGGATTCCGAACGGCGAACATTCCCGCGACCGCAAAGGCGTCGACGGACGGCTGCAGTTCCCGAATCCCGTCGGACAACGCCGCCAGGTCGAGGGGGTTCCGCTCCTCTCCCCCGGCGTCGTGACCTCCCCGGACCTGCAGGACACGGGGTACGTCGCCGAATTCCGAAATCCCGCTGCGCCGCACGGCATGCCGGTCGAACCCCAGCATCACGAGCGCGGTGTCCCCCGTGTGCCCTTCGGCGAGGGCGTTGGTCGCAAGCGTGGTGGACAGGGATACCAGCTCGATCCTCTCAGGCGGAATCTCTGCCGCGGCCATCGCCGCGCGAATCGCGCACTCGACGCCGCGGTCGAGACGGTCATGGGTCGTTCGCGCCTTCGCATGGCCGAGAACCGTCCCCGCGCCGCCCTGTCCGGCGCGATCGAGAACGACCGCATCGGTGAAGGTGCCGCCGGTGTCGACCCCGATGCAGTAACGGCCGCGTGTTTCGGCGTTCCGCGTCACGGGCGGGTGGGCCGGAAGACGGGGTCGACCGGCACGGCAGGAACGCACCCGACGCGGATGCGGAACCGGTCGGGCTGGGGTGCAGTTCGGCGACTCGTCGTCGAGGGTCGCATCCGCGACTGTCCGTCGACGGAGCGGGCCGTCCGAGCGGCAAGCGCGCGAAATTTCGGATGGAGCGCAGCGTCGGTCTTACGCGCGACGGTCTCTCCGGTCCAGGCGGTCATGCTCTCAATGGTCCGCTCCAACCCGTCGTTGCAGTCCCCGTCGACAGCGAGCGGAGCTGCGCCGCCGCATCGGATTCCGCAAACTTCCCGCGTTTCCCGCGCCCGCCGTCGTGCCGCCGGACATGTCTCGTGTGCAGTCTACGCGCAATCGCCGAATTTCGAACCGATACGTTCGGTCGAGGTTCGGCGCCGGAGGCTTGCCACGGAGGAGGGAGAGCAAGGGGTATGTCGTCGAATGCGACCGGCTGCCAGCGGTCATGGCGTACGGTTGCCTTGAGTCTGCGATCATGCCGCAGCCCTCCGCTCCGATCCTGGCGACTGATCCTCGCGGCCATATGCCGCAACGACCGGCGGGCGAGACGGACGCAACTGGGTATGTGCATTCATGGCGATCGACATCCGTGCGCACTCGAACCGATTCGTGGGGATCGGATGCAGGCCGGAGGCGCCGGGACACCCGTCCGAGTCAGCGGAGGTCAGGGTTATTGTGCGAGTGCGGAGTCGGTACGTCGTGCAGTGTCTCCATACGAGCGATCCGACCCTCGTGCTCGACGGCTTTGTCCTGAAAGATCCGTCTGTTCTCCGCCACTTCCGAGCGGAGACCCGTCATGTCCGAGCGGAGATCCGTCATGTCCGAGCGGAGGCCATCCATATCCGAGCGGAGGCCATCCACATCCGAGCGGAGGCCATCCACATCCGAGCGGAGGCCATCCACATCCGAGCGGATATCCGCCACCTCCGAGCGAAGCAGGTCAATGTCCTCTTTCACGTCTGCGCGGAGCAAGGCTATGTCGTCTTTAACGTCGGCGCGGAGCAGGGCAATGTCGTCTTGAACGTCGGAGCGGAGGAGGGCAATTTGGTCGTGCAGATTGGCTTCCATCGCTCCAGTGCGATTGACGCTTACGTACAGCATCGCGACGATGCTGGCCAGCATCGCCATGACGCCCAGGAGCCCTCCGAGAATCGCGATCGCGTCGTTGCTGAGGCCCAGCACGTTTCTCGGGCGGGGGGTATCGGTATTGGGGTATGCCATCGGTTGCCGTCCTTAGTGGCATTCTAGCCGATCGCGGCAGGCGCGCAAGTCGGCGGCGGAATGTAGTTGAGCGTTCGATCCGCCGAAGAGTCGGCGGCCGTAAGGAATGACGGTGCCGCAACGAGCGTTTGGGATCGCTACGGGCGCACCCCCCGGAGTGCCGGTCGTGCGGTCGCCTGAGCGAGCGCTTCAGGTGGTGTGCGCGACCGATGCCCCGAGGGGGCTCGCTGGTCGCGACGCACGGGATGCGCGCGCATGCCCGGCCACCGTGCGAATCATGCGAGAAACGACAGGGGCAGCGATTCGGCTCATGATTTCTCCAGCTGCAGGTCGCACGATTCGGGTCCGGCGGGATACGGTACCACCGACGGTCATTCGCGTCGACTCTTTCACGGAAAGGAGGCTGGATCTCCGGTCAGTCCTCGCCGGATCCAGGCCGAGGGAATCTCCGCAACCCGTCGGTGCGAGACGTCTCGGGAGGAGTCGCGGCACGGATCGGACGGCACGGACGGAGGCGACCGCTTCTTGAGCGCTTCCCGAGATCCAGGCGCGCGTCGTCGCACATGACGGACGGAAAGGATTCTGCGGCCGAACCGCACTCGTGTGGACGCCTCCCTGCCGCAAACCCGGCCGCGAATCGGCGCTGCGGCGCGATTCTGCCGGAACCGGAACCCGGGACGGGCTTTGATCCCGAATTCGCCGTGCCGTCGAATCGGCTTCGCGCGTTCGAGATCCGGTCTTTCTACGGCCCCCGTGTCTTTGCATCTCTCGGTCAATCGGGTCGAGAACGGCGACGACGCCGACGGTGTATCCCCCGATTCCGGGAACCTCGGCGATCTGCATGGTCCGGTAGCGAGCGGTCGCGTCCGACGGACGGCGGATCTGCGGCAGTACCCGCCGAGCGGTGCGTCGAATCCGTCAAACCGGAAACCGGGATCGGAATCGTCGAGCGCTCCCGCTGCGGCGCGATCGGGCCGATCCGGGCTCGGACCCTCGCTACCGATCCGAAGGCGGCCCCCGCAATGTCCTCTGTTCTGTCCTCGAGCATGGCGTTTGCGCGGAACCGAGCCCCGGCAACTCCGACGTCCCAACCGTTCGGAGCGTCTCCGGCGAGGGTCGATCCGGTTGCCGCGCAGCCGGCCGGGCGCGTCACGCGAGAGGCGGTGGCGACCTCGACGCCGAGTCTCGCCCGGGTCTGCCGCCTTCGGCAAGGGCCGGTACCGCGCCGGCAGAAGTCGCGAATTCCCGGCGTGACGGCGAGGCCGGCCTGACGCGGGCGCATGGCGACGACAACGGACGCAGGGGTCGACGCCATGGGCTTGCGAGTCGCTGCACGCAGTCCGAAGCCGCCCTTGCCCGGCTCTCGGCAGGCCAGGCAAGCGCCGCAGGCGTCGACGGCGGCTGCTGCCGCTTTCGGATTTCCCGCTCCTGACCGGAAGACCTCGAACGCCGTGCGGCAAGGGTGTGGGGAAGCGAGGGACACCCGGACGGCAACGGATTTCGAACGGGATCGATCTCGCCGCGGCCTCGTCCGTTGGCGCCGGCTTCGGGTAGGACGGGTAGAGATCCCGACAACGGAGCGGCGCCGGTCCCGGTCAGGCCGAGAGCAGGTCGCGTACGCGCGTTCGGAGGTACGGCACGACGTCCTCCTCGAACCAGGGATTTCGTCGAAGCCAGGCGTTGTTGCGCCAGGAGGGGTGCGGCACGGGAAGCGCATGCGGAAGATACCGGCGCCAGTCGAGGGCAGTCTCGGTGAGGGTTCGTCCGGCGCTCTCTCCCAGATGCCAGCGCTGGGACCAGGCGCCGGCAAGGACGAAGAATTCGACCTGCGGCATTGCGGCGAAGACCCGCTCCCGCCAGAGCGAAGCGCAGACGGCAGGGGGAGGGAGATCGGCGCCGCGGGCGTCCTGTCCGGGAAAGCAGAACGCCATGGGCGCGAACGCGACGCGCGTCCGGTCATGGAACGTTTCCCGGCCGATGCCCATCCAGCTCCGCAGCCGATCGCCCGACGGGTCGTCGAACGGAACGCCGCTCTCGTGCACTCGAATTCCCGGCGCCTGGCCGCAAACGCAGATTCGCGCCGTGGGCGACAGCCGCAGAACCGGGCGCGGAGCGTGCGCCGTGGCGGTCTCCGCGAAGCGGGACGCGCATGCCGTGCACGAACGAATTCGGGCTTCAAGGGCTTCCGCCGCGTCCGTCGGCATCGAAGATCCCGTCGCCTTCCGCATCGTCCCTTCCGCGTCCCGCATTCGCCGAGGCGGTCCGTGCCGCCTCTCTCGCCTCCTCCAGCCAGCCCCAGACGCGCACCGGCGTAAGCGGCATGTCGACATGGCGGACGCCGGCCTGCCAGACGGCGTCCAGAACCGCGTTGACGGTGGCCGGAAGCGCTCCGATCGTTCCGGCTTCGCCGCACCCCTTCACGCCGAGCGGGTTCGCCGGGGACGGCACCGGTTCGTGCAGGAAACGAACGGGCGGTACGTCTCCGGCGCGGGGGAGCGCATAGTCCATGAAGGAGCCGGTCAGCGGCTGGCCGTCCTCGTCGAGTACGACGTGCTCGAACAGAGCCTGGCCGATCCCCTGCGCAACGCCTCCATGCACCTGGCCCCGAACCAGCAACGGATTGACGAGGCGCCCGAAATCGTCGACGGCAAGGTAACGGTCGACGATCGTGCGCCCGGTCTCGGGATCCACCTCGGCCTCGCAGATATGGCACCCGTTCGGGAAGGACCGTGCCGGGAGTTCCGTATGGGAGCGAACGCGCAGCAGGTTCCGCTCTCCCCGTCCGACGATCCGCTCGGCGAGCGCGTCGACGCCGATTGCAAGGTCCGACCCGACGATTCGGAACGCGCCGGCCGCGAACTCTACGTCTTCCCGCGCGGCTTCGAGTGCTTCCTCCGCCTCGGGGCGAAGCGCATCCACGAGCTTGTCCGCCGCGGCGAGGATGGCGGTGCCCTGCGTGGTGACGGAGCGCGAGCCGCCGGTTCCTCCGCCGACGGGAATTCGCGCCGTGTCTCCCTGCACGATCCGAACGCGGTCCGGATCGAGGCCGGTGCAATCCGCGAGAAGCTGCAGGTATGCGGTCTCGTGGCCCTGACCGAAGGACTGCGTTCCGACCAGGAGCTCCCACGTTCCGTCCGCGGCGAGGCCGAGCTCGGCCCGTTCGTCCGTCAGGCCGAGGATGATCTCGACGTAGTACGCGATGCCGAGGCCCCGAAGCCTTCCGCGACGGGCGGACTCCGCTCGCCGCGCGGGAAACCCCTCGACGTCGGCCTCCCTCCGGGCGCGCTCGGCCACCCTCCGGTAGTCGCCCGAATCCATTGTCTCGCCGGTCGCGTTCCGGTACGGAAACCGGTGGGCCGGGACGAAGTTGCGCAACCGCAACCGGATCGGATCCACGCCGAATTGCCGGGCGGCGAGGTCCATGAGGCGCTCGACGACGTAGATGCCCTCTGGCCTCCCGGCGCCGCGATAGGCGTCGACCGGCGTCGTGTTGGTGTAGACGCCCCGCGCCGCGAAGAAGAGATGCTCGAAGTCGTAGGCGCCCGGCAGCACCTTGGCCACCAGTTCCGAGGGAATGAAGGTGCCGTGGGGCGAGAGGTAGGCGCCCATCGCGACGTCGCTCTCGACCCGCATGGCGACCAGTCTCAGGTCTTCGTCGAACGCCGCTACGGCGCGGGTCCGGTGGTCGCGGCCCATGGCGTCCGACTGGAACGCTTCCGAGCGATCCGCGATCCAACGAACGGCCGAGCGCAAGTCCAGCGCAGCGAACGCGATCGCGGTGTATTCCGGATAGGTCGGCGCCTTGGTGCCGAAGCCGCCCCCGACGTCGCCGATTCTCACCCGGACCCGATCCTCGCCCAGCCCCAGCCGGGCAGCCACCTCGCGCTGGACCCGCCAGGCGTTCTGCGCGCTCACGCGGAGCTCCAGGCTATCGCTCTCGGTCTTCCAGCAGGCGATCGCGCCGCGCGTCTCCAGCGGGCAACCGGCGACCCGGTTGTTGACGAGCGCGAGTTCGACGCGATGCGGCGCGGAAGCGATCTGCGCGTCCACCGCGGCCTCGTCGCCGATCGCCCACCGGTAGGCGACGTTCCGCGGCGCTTCCTCGTGCAGCCGCGGCGCGTCTTCGGCGGTGGCCTCCTCGAACGTGACGACCGCGGGGATTTCCTCGTACTCGACTTCGATTCGCTCGGCGGCTTCGCGAGCGGCGGAGACGCTCCGGGCGACTACGAGAGCGACCGGTTCGCCGACCGTGCGAAGCCGGTCGACGGCGAGGAGGGGGCGTTTCGGGCGCGCGCATCGGCTTCCGTCCCGGTTCTTCAACGTGACCGCCCCGATGTCGTTGATGCCGGCCGACTCGAAATCGGCGCCGGTGTAGACCCGGACCACGCCGTCCGTCCGAACGGCGCCGGACGTATCCACCCGGTGGAGCGTCGCATGCGCGACCGGAGAGCGGAGAAACGCCGCGACGAGCTGCCCCTCCGGCGCCGCGTCGTCGAGATAGGATCCGCTCCCGGTGAGGAATCGGACGTCCTCGCGGCGCGGAACTGGCCGGCCGGAGCCGAACTTCATCGTATTCTCCATATTCGCCGTCCCGGCTCGGGGCGTTCCGTCGGGCGCGTCGCGTCGCCGGACAACGCTATAGCGCACCCGACGCTCGCCGGGCAATCGCCGTGCCGGGCAACGCGCGTTTCCCGCGGGGTTCGGAACCGGGTCGGGAGACGCGCGGTCGTCGCCTCGCGCGTTCCCCAATCCGTTCGCAAGCCTGCCGGCCGGGATTCGGCTATGCTTCCTTAGGCGGTCGGGCGAGGTTCTACGGAAAGGAACTGGGATGCGTCTTGCGGGAAAGACGGCGCTGGTAACCGGCGCGGCATCGGGATTCGGCGCGGAGATGGCGCGGCGATTCGCGGCCGAGGGCGCTTGCGTGGTCGCGGCGGATCTGGACGGCGCGGGTGCGGCGTCCGTCGCCGGGGAACTCGGCGAATCCGGGGTCGGCGTGCAGGGCGACGTATCGCGGCGCGACGACGCGTCGGCGATGGTCGGGGCGGCTTTGGACCGGTTCGGACGCCTCGACGTCCTGGTCAACAACGCCGGCTGCACCCATGTCAACCAACCCATGCTGGAAGTGGACGAGGCTACGTTCGACCGCGTGTTCGCGGTTAACGTGAAGTCGATCTATCTCACCGCGCTCGCCGCCGTGCCGGCGCTTCGCGATGCCGGCGGGGGTTCCGTTATCAACATCGCGTCGACCGCCGGACTCCGGCCCAGACCCGGCCTGACCTGGTACAACGGCAGCAAGGGCGCCGTCGTCACGCTGTCGAAGTCGATGGCGGCGGAGCTCGCGCCGGACCGGATTCGGGTAAACGCCCTCTGTCCCGTTCTCTCCGAGACGCCGCTCATGGGGCAGTTCATGGGCGAGGACACCCCGGAGCGCAGGGCCGAATTCGCCGCCACGATTCCGCTCGGCCGGTTCGGGCAGTCTTCCGACGTAGCGTCCGCGGCCGTCTGGCTCGCGTCGGAGGAGGCCGCGTTCGTCACCGGGGTCGCGCTCGAGATCGACGGAGGGAGATGCATTTGAGCGATTCGGTCTCGCGTGCCGTCTCCCCTGCGGACCAGGAGATCGGATCGGAGCCGAGCGGCGGCCGGGTAGGGTGCTGGCAACTCGGAAGCGGGCTGCCCGCGTCCCTCACCGCGGATCGCATTCGCGAGGTTTTGAACCTTACGCCGCGGGACGAGAGACGGTTGCAGGACCGCCTCGACGAGCGGGCCGGCTATTTCTGGAATTCGACCGGCGCCGACGATCCGTTCTACGAGCGGCTGCGGGCGTTGTTCCGCACTGCCGGCGGAAGGCTCGAATACGAATCCGCTCGCCACGACTTTCGGCGACGGAACGAAAAGCTCTTCTGCAAGCTCGACTTCTTCATGCACCTTCCGAAGACATGTCTGCTGGAGGCGGGCGAGGACGGCGGGGTCGCCGGGTCGGACTCCCGCCTGGAGTACGTGTTCGTCGAATCGGGGCGTCGGGACCTCGAAGCGCAATTCGTCTGGGGAGACGCGATCGGCGCCCACCAGTCCCGTGTATGGACCGTCGGCGGGCTGGCGGCGCTCGGCGACGAACGCGAGATGCGGGAGGTTCGAGCCGGCATGATTCCGGTCGGGCCCGTAGCCGACGCGCCGGAGGCCGGCCCGCAGAAAGAGCCGGAGGCGCTGTTCGAAGAGTTCAAACGGTCCGTCGGCGAGATGCGGTTCGACGACCTGCGCGCGCACGCGATCGCACGTCTGCGCGACCTGTTCGGCCAACTCATGCATCTGGCCAACGTTCGCGAGGCGGAGCGCGACCGGTTCGCGAAGGCCTTCGACCGGTTCGTGCTGGAATACGGGGCCGCCGGTTTCCAGATCGACCGCATCGGGCGCACGATCGTATTGGTGTTCAAGTGGCGAGAGCACAAATTGTTCGCGCACCAGGAGATCGCGGAGGGCGCCGCAAGGGCGTCGTACCGCCTGCTGGATGCGGAACGCGGTCTTAAGTCCAGGACGGCGCTGATGCAGGATGCGATCGACAAGCAGGACTTCCCCCGGGTCGGTGAGCTGGGCCCGGAACTGGCCGAGCTGGGCAAAGAGAAGGATCGCTGCGAGAAGGACCTCGACGATTGGCTCGCCCGGCTGGAGGCGTGCCTCGGCGGACCCGACGACGACTGCGGGGGAGAGGCCGGGCGTGGCCCTGCCGGTTCGCCCGCGTCCGATCCGGGGAGTGCGTTCGCTGACGGCGATGCGGCCCGGGGCACACGCGATCCGGCGGGAAGCGGGGCGAACGGAAGCCATGGATCGAAGGATCCGCCGGCCGGCGCAGAATCGGAACGCGGGGGGGAACCGGCCGAGGCGCGAGATGCGGAATCGGCCGAGGGCGGGGCCGACGAACGGAGCGCCGTATCGAGCGAGAGCGCCCGCGCCGGAAAATCGGCCGGGCCTGCGCGGGACGAGTTTCGGGCGCCCGTCGTTCGGGCGTTGCGGGACGGCCGGTTTGCGGTCGCGTACCGGATCCTTCGGGAACGTGCGGAGACGCTGCCCGGGCTCGGCGCGGTCCGGTTGATCGCGACGAACGGAGTGACGGATCCGTCGGATGCGGTCGAGGCGGAGCTGCCCGGCATCGCGACCGAAGCCGCGGAGTTCTTCCGCGGGACCGTCGATGCGGCAGAGTCCCGGATCGAACCGGCGGAACGGCAGGCGGTCGCGGTGCTGCTGGCATGCGCCGCGTTTCGCCCCGCCCTCAAGGTGCCGGGCGGTTCGGTGGTGGAGTTTCTCCGAAGCCTGGACGAATCGTTCGACGGCTGCCCGGCGCTCCGTGCGCTTGTGCGGGTCTCTGCCGACAAGCTCGCGACGACGCAACTGCCGCTTACGCCGGAGTCGCTTGCGCTGGACTGGGACGGGGATCTCGCGGCGCTTCGTTCCGAAGCGTCCCGGTGGATCGAGGCCGAGCGGAGCGCCAAACTGCCCTACGCCCCGGCGACCGACGTCTGGCATCGACTTCTGGAACCGTGGAACGAGAACGGCAAGAGTTCCATCGGCGAGTTGTTCCGCATTCTAGACCGTGTCAAGGACAAGGACGGCCTCGGGCACGCGAAGCGAATCGCGGAGGTCTGGAAGGAGAATGCGGACCGGGAAATCGATCGCGTCCATCACGCCCGCCACGGCGGAAACGCGACCGTGCGCATCGACGGGCGGGCGCGGATCCGGCTGCGGGAGAAGGTCGCCGAGGCGATCGCCTTCGTCAGGCGTTGGGAGGCCTGTCTCGCCGGCAGGCCGGAGGGCGCGATGCGCTTTCTGGGGCCGATCGCGCAAGCGCTGCGGGAGGCGGCGGAGAAGCACGGGCGGGACGCGGTGCGGGAAGCGGAGCGCCTCGGCGGGGACTTCGCCGAGGTTTCGTCGCGCCTATTGACCGAATACCTCCGGACGACGGCGGGGGAGGCAAAGCCTTCCGGCGATCCCGGGTTGCGCCTGCAGGACTTGCTGGAAGGAGAGTTTCTGGTCCGGACGCCGGTGTCGTCGCCGCTGACCGCGAAGGAGGCGGCGGCCCTCCTGGAGGAGCCGGAGCCAGATGCGGTCGAAGCGGCCGCGTCATGCATGGAACGCGGGGATTTCGCGCGGGCCGACGCAATTCTGGACTACGCATACCGCCGGGAACGGTTGGACGAGGCCCGGCTGGAGAGCCACAGGGAAGATCTGCGGAGCAAACGGGAGGAGGCCGACCGGGCGTTCGAGGAACGATTCGACCGGACGATCGAACAGGTCTCGAAATTCCAGGAACAGGGTTCGCTGGGCGCGGAAGACGCCGGCGCCATGCACGAGCTGCTCGACCAGTCGATGCAGCTGGACAGCGGTGCGCATGACCGTCGGATCGCTTTGCTCGACCGGGTCGAACGACAGCTGGATCAGCGCGTGCGCCGCCTCCGCAGCAGCCTCCGGAAGGAGTTCAAGGCCATTCGGCATCCGCCGGCGAAGCTCGCGCACCAGTTTGAGAAAGCGGTTCGGGAGAACCGGTTCCGCGATGCCCGTCAGCTTCTGGAGCAGGCGCAAGGCCAGGTGGCGGCTGCCTGAGGCCATCCTCGGCGGTCGTTCGCCGGCACGTCCGCGGCCGCGGGACGGGCTGACTCGAACCCGGGGACGCCGTCGAATCCCGCCCTTTCGTTCCGGTGCGGACTCCGCGTGCCCGCACGGCGCCGCAGGTGCCGTGCGCGTTCCCGCCGGCAAGCCGAGGGTCGGGTCGGGACCGGGCGGGACAGCGCACCCGCTGCCGAAGAGGCCGCTTTCGTCAGGCCAGCGCGTCGACCAGCTTGCCTGCGCCGTGGCGGAAGGGATCGACCGTCGCCAGGCCATGCGCCGCACCGATCTCGTCCAGGCATTCCTGGGCCTCTTTCTCGGATAGCGCGGAGGTGTTGACGGCGATCCCGGTACAGCGAACCTCCGGGTTGGTCAGGCGGGCGGTTTCGAGGCACCGCTCGATGCACTCCCCGATGGAAGGCAGCGAGTAGTGCGGCAGTCCGCGCATGTGCGTGCGCGTCGGCTCGTGGCATAGCACCAGCGCGTCCGCTTGCGAGCCGTGAATCAGGCCGGTCGTCACTCCGGCGTAGGAGGGGTGAAACAGGGACCCCTGACCCTCGATGACGTCCCAGTGATCCGGATCGGCTTCCGGAGCGAGGGTCTCTACCGCGCCGGCGATGAAGTCCGCGATCACGGCGTCGATCGGAATGCCGCCGCCGGCGATGAGGATTCCCGACTGACCGGTGGCCCGAAAATCCGCGTCCATGCCGCGCGACTTCATCTCCCGTTCGATCGCGAGCGTCGCGTACATCTTGCCGCAGGAGCAGTCCGTTCCGACCGCAAGCAGGCGCTTGCCGGATCTGGGCAGCCCGGTGCCGATCGTCGAGGGTTGGGGGGACGGGTGGCGGACGTCGTGGATCGTGCGGCCGAGGCGCGTCGCAGCCTCGCGAATCTCGGGGATGTCTCCGACCCGCTGGTGCATTCCGGCGGCGATGTCCAGCCCGGCTTCCAGCGCCTCGAGAATGGCCGAGATCCAGGACGGTCCGACGACCCCGCCCCGGTTGGCCACGCCCAGGACCATCGTTTTCGCGCCGCGGCGCGCCGCGTCTCCGGGAGAGAGGTCCTCCAGTCCGAGATCGGCGTTGCACCCCTCCATCCGGAGTTGACCCAGGGCCCGCTCGGGACGCCAGTCCCGAATGCCGATCGCGGTCTTTGCGGCGAGCATGTCCGCGGCATCGCCGAGGAACAACAGGCAGGGCGACTTGATTTCCATCTCAGGCTCCATTCAGGTTGGGATCGCCGGGCGGAGGGCCTACGCGTTCGCCGTCCCGGTCGCGGCTAAGGGATCGCGTTCGAACCGGCCGCTACTGGCGCATTCTCAGTCCCTCCGGATCGAACGCCGGACCCGGCAAGACGCGCGCCGGGCGACGATCGCCGACAATGTGCACGTCCAGCTCCTCTCCCGCAACCGCAAGTTCCCGGTCCAGGTAGGCTAGGGCGAGACTCCTGCCGACGCAGTGACCGAAGGCGCCGGAAGTCACGAAGCCCACGCGGCGTTCGCCCTTCCAGACCGGCTCCCATCCGCTGGCGTCGGCGTCGTCCGCGTCGATCTCGAGGGTCGAGAGAACCTGCCGGGTCGGGGTCCCGTCCCGCTCCCGGAGCGCCGCGTCCCGGCCGACGAACTGCGGCTTCTCGAAGTCTACGAAGCGGTCCAGCCCGGACATTCCGGGCGTGTAGGCCCAAGTGTATTCCGTCGACCAGATGCCGAAGCTCTTCTCCATCCGAAGCGAGAGCAGCGCGTTCATACCGGTTTCCGCGAGGCCGAAGTCCGCGCCCGCCGCGAGCAGCGCCTGCCGCAGTCCCCGGTGTTCGCCGGCAGGCACGTTGATCTCGTATCCGAGTTCTCCGGCGACCGACATGCGGTTCACGCGCGCTCGCGCCAGGCCGACGTCCATTTCCCGGCAGGCCAGGAACGGCAGCGACCGGTTCGTCACGTCCGCCCCGGTCACCCGTTCCAGCACGTCGCGGGAGCGCGGTCCCGATAGAGCGAAGCCGACGACCGAGTCGGAGACGTCCCGGACCGTCACGCCCGTATCGGGGAGCAGGCCGTCGAACCAGCGCATGTGCCATTGGCGAAGGTAGTAGGACCCCATGATCCACCAAGTTCCGTCGCCCCAGTTGAGCAGCGTGAGATCGCCGACCAGCCGCCCGGAAGGGCTCAGCATCGGCGCGAGGCGGGAGCGCCCGGCGCCCGGCAGACGGCTGGCCATGACCGTGTCGAGCCATGCCTCAGCGCCGGACCCCGACACCTCGAAGCGCGAGAAGCCGGTTATATCGAGGAGTCCGACCGCGTCCCGGGTCGCCCGGCATTCCGCTCCTACGATGTCGTGGGCGTTCGATCGACGCTGCGTCGGCCGTTCCTCGAACCCCTCGGGCGCGAAGTAGATCGGGACCTCGAGTCCCCAGCTTTCGCCCCACCGCGCGCCGGCGGCTTCGAGCGCGTCGTGGGAAGGCGAAGTCCGGAGCGGCCTTCCCGCCGGCAACTGTTCGTTCGGATAGGTGAGCACGAAGCGCCGGCTGTAGAACTGGGCGGTTCGCGCCTTCAGGTATTCGCGGTTGGAAGCGAACGGGCCGTAGCGCGCGATGTCCATGCCGTAGACGTCGGCGCCCGGCTCCCCCTCGATCATCCATTGCGCCAGCGACAGGCCGACGCCGCCCCCTTGCGCGAAGCCGGCCATCACGCCGCAGGCGGCCCAGTAGTTGCGCAGCCCCGGCACCGGGCCGAGGAGCGGGTTCCCGTCCGGGGTGAAGGTGAAGGCGCCGTTGACCCATCGCTTGATGCCGGTGCGGTTCAGGCAGGGATAGCGTTCGAACCCTTTCTCGAGTTCCGGCGAAATCCGCTCGATCTCCTCGGGAATGAGATCCATGCCGTAGTCCCAGGGCGCTCCCTCGACGCACCAGTGGCGAGGGTCGAGCTCGTAGATGCCCATCAGGACGCCGTTCGCCTCCTGGCGGAGATAGGTGAAGCCCTCGAGGTCGATCATGAACGGGATTTCGCCGCCCATCGCCTCCAGTTCCGCAACCGATTCCGTCACCAGATAGTGGTGCTGCATCGGCGAGACCGGAAGGTCGACGCCGGCCATCGTTCCGACCTGCTTGGCCCAAAGGCCGGCGGCGTTGACGACGTGTTCCGCGGTGACGGTACCCCGTTCGGTCACGACGTCCCAACCGCCGTCCGCGCGCGCGACGAGATCGACGACCCGATTGCGGAGTACCACCGTCGCGCCCCGGTTGCGCGCCGCGCGCGCGTAAGCCTGCACTGCGCCGGTCGTGTCGAGGTAGCCTTCGTTCGGATCGTACAAGCCGCCGTACAGCCCGTCGGTATTGACGATCGGACACATTTCGCCGACTTCCTCGGGCGTGACGAGACGCGACTCGGTCAGCCCCATGGTCTGAAACACCGCCCAGGCGGCTTTCAGCCACTCCCAGCGCTCGGGAGTGCCGGCCAGATTCACGCCGCCGGTCATGTGCAGGCCCATGTCCTGGCCGCTCTCCTCCTCCAGTTCCCTGAACAGGCGGATGGTGTAGTCCTGCAGCGCTGCGATGTTCGGGTCCGCGTTGATGGCGTGGAATCCGCCTGCCGCGTGCCAGCTGGAGCCGGCCGTCAATTCCGAGCGTTCGATCAGCGCGACGTCGCTCCACCCCAGCTTCGCGAGGTGGTAGAGAACGCTGGCGCCCACCACGCCTCCGCCGATGACCACCACGCGATATCGATTCTTCATCCCGTCGCCTCCCGGACTCGCGTCCGTCGGAATTTACCGGTTTCGCGGGCCGCGTAAACATCGAACGTCCGGCTTGTCTCCGTCGGTTTCTTCGCGACAATGCGGGCAGGACGCAGCTGGACCGGAGACGCGCCATGGACGTGCAGCCCCGCAACGTGCTCGGAGAGCCGCTGGAGTCCTGCTCGCGGGATCCGGTGACCGGATTCTACCGCGACGGCTGCTGCCGGACCGGACCGGAAGACCTGGGCAGCCATACGGTCTGCGTCCGGATAACCCGGGAATTTCTGGAGCATTCGCGACGGCGCGGGAACGACTTGTCGACGCCGCGCCCCGAATACGGGTTTCCCGGCCTCGAAGACGGAGACCGCTGGTGTCTTTGCGCACCCCGTTGGCAGGAAGCGCTGGAACTCGGAGTCGCGCCGCGGGTGTACCTCCGGGCGACCGAAGAATCGGCCTTGCGATACGTGCGGCTGGAAGACCTGAAGCGATTCGCCGACGACATCAGTTGACCCGGCGGTCCCACGACGTCGGAACGCGGGATCGGACCCACCCGGTTCGACGCCGACCCCCCGTCCCTCAAGCCGAACGCGCCGGAGAAGCCGTCCGCGTCTGCGCCTTCGAGCGCGCCGCTCCAGCGAGGAACCGCTCCCCTCCGCCGGTTTCGGGTGCCTCGACGAGCGGCGGGCCGCGACCGGCGCCCGAACGTCGGCATGCCCCGGAATTGGTAGCGGGGGAGGGACTCGAACCCCCGACACGCGGATTATGATTCCGCTGCTCTAACCGTCTGAGCTACCCCGCCCGATCCTGTCGCCGCGCACGGCACAGGGCCCGTCGCGGTCAATCTACGGAAGATTCTCCGTGCGGTCAATCTCGTCGCGGCGGCTCGCGAACAGGCGGGGGCGAAACCGCGGACGCAGGCGGGCGGGGCAGGGTACGCATCGCTCCCGTCCGCCGGTCCAGCAACCGGCGAGTCGGTCGATTCGCCGTCTCGATCGGGGCCCTGCGAACGCGTTCGCGGGAGCGCGATCCCCGCTGGCGGTCCGTTGCAGAGGACCGGTGGCGGCGGACGAGGTCCTGTCCGCTACCGGACGGTTTCTGATAGAATCGTCTCCACGGGCAGCGTCTGCCGGCATCCGCCAGCGATCGCGGGACAGGCTCGCCAACGGGCCGACGGAGCCGGAAGCGCGGTCGCGGCCCGAAGTCGACGAACCGAATCCTGAAGAGCGAACATGAACATCACGATTTCCGGCAAGCAGGTGGAGACCGGCGTTTCCCTGCGGGAAGAGGTCGAGAATCGGCTCGGCGGCGTGCTGGAGAAATACCTCGACCGCGCGGTCGACGCGCATGTGACGTTCTCGAAGAGTCGGCACCGGTTTCGCGCGGACTGCTCGGCGCATCTGAGCACCGGCCTGACCGCCCAGTCGCACGCCGAAGACGGAGACGCGTACGGCGCTTTCGACATCGCGCTGGAACGGCTCGAAAAGCAGCTGCGCCGCTACAAGCGCCGGTTGCGGAATCACCACCGTAGCCGTCCGGACCCGGTGCCCGCTGCGGACGGGCAGTCCTACGTGCTCGCCCGGCACGACGACGAGGAGGACGCCGTCGCGGAGGACGGCGATCCGAACCCGCTCGTCATCGCCGAGACCAAAACGCCCATTCGCTCCCTGACGGTCGGCGAAGCCGTGATGCAGATGGAGATCGCCCACGTTCCGGTGCTGGTGTTTCGGAACGAGGCGAACGGAGGAATCAACGTCGTCTACCAGCGCGAGGACGGCAACATCGGCTGGATCGATCCGACGAGCAAGAGCCGGGACGCGTAGCGCGATTCGGGAATGCCGGCATGGTGCAGAGCGCTGAAATCGCCGAAATGATCGGGGTCGAATCGATTCTGCCCGACCTTCAGGTACGCAGCAAGAACCAGCTCCTCAAGGTGATCTCGCAGGAGACGGCGACGCGAATCGGCCTGGCGCACGCGGACGTGTACCAACCGCTGCTCGATCGCGAACGCCTCGGTTCGACCGGCATGGGGTGCGGCGTCGCCCTGCCGCACGCCCGAGCAGGCGGCGTGGAGCAGATTTGCGGCTTGTTCGCGCGCCTGGCGCAGCCGATCGACTACGAGTCGCCTGACGACCGGCCGGTGGACCTAGTGTTCATGCTCCTCGCCCCGGAAGAGAAGGACGACGATCACCTCAAGGCCCTTGCCCGCGTCTCCCGATTGATGCGAAACGAAAAGGTCCGTGCCGGACTGCGGGGAACCGCGGATGCGGAGGCCATGTTCGCGATCTTGACCGGCGAGGTGTTCTGAGGCGCTTGCGACTCGCCGCCCGCACTCGGGGAGCCGCTGAGGGTCGTAGACCCTGAAGCGCCGAGGGTTGGCCTGCGGTACGTGACGCAACGCCGGCACGCCCGGACCGGCCCGTCGGTCGCATCCGTCCCTTTCGGCCCCGTCGTTCTCGCGCCGGGACGGACGTCGCGGGACGCCGGAGCGCGCTGCCTCGCGTCGCCAATACGGGAGCTTGGGCACCCGGACGACGCGTCGGCGTGCCCCGAGCCGTCCCGAAGCGTTCATTCGCGTCGTTGCAGGCGTGCGCGCAGTTCCGCTCCGCTGGCCGTCAACCGATACTTCTGTTTGCTGCTGCGGGGCTTGTCCGGAACTGTCATTTCGACGAGCCCGGCGGCGAGAGCGGGTCGCAAATACTCTCTGGCAAGGCGCTTTCTGTCGCTCAACCCCAGCCGCTGGAGCGTCTCCGTCCGCGTCCATTCGCCGTCGCCGCGCAGCGTCAGGTCTCTGACCTGGGGGGTACATGGGGGGTGCTCCGCTCCGGCCTCTTCGGCGTTCCTGACGATTCCGGTTCCGACGCGTCCTGTGCGCTGCTGTCGGCAGGAGCGATTCCATGCGCGTCCGGCCGCAAGAACGTGGTCGTCACCCAGTGCTCGGAGACTTCGATTCGCGGTTCGGCGACGCCGTGCTCCCGGCACGACGCCCGGATACGACGAATTCCGCTGCCGACTTGCTCGACCAGACCCATGCGGTAGAACGTTCCGAACAGAAGCGGGTTTCTCGGCACGCTCTTCGTTCCGAGGAATTCCTCGCTCATTCCCGCCGGCAGCCCGCCCGGCGTGACCACTTCCACGCGATCGCGATACACGTGCACCTGAACGTTGGCCGTGGATCGGTAGTCCCGGTGGGCGATGGCATTCGCCAGCGCTTCCCGAAGGGCGTCTTCCGGCAGCTCGAGCCGTTCGTCTCTGCCTCGCGCATGGGGAATCAGCGCCGTGTTCAACTTGGCCTGAAGATAGGCGACGCAGTCCTCGAAGACGGAGTAGAGGTCCCCGGTATAGTCCGTGCGGTCCAGAATATGGAGGTTGGTCACACCGCGAAACAACGCGCATGTCACCCCCGCACGAAGCGTGTAGCGCGTGACGTCGTCCGCCAGCAGCCAGGCGCCGGCATGGGTCATGCGCCCGTCCCGTACCAGATGCAGGTTCTCGAGGGCGGCCCACGCCTCCAGGCCCGAGGGCAAGCGCGCCCGGCGGGCAAACCGCCGCCAGTTCTCGTCCTTCAGATCTGCGTTCAGGTCGAATGCGCAGCAGGGCGTTTCGTCGAACCGGATCAGGCCCTCCTTGAAGAAAAACTCGCGAATCTCCTCGCGCGTCATTTGCTGGCTGCTTGCGCCTTTCCGGATATAGAACTTGCCGCCGACCGAGTAAGGTTTGCCCTGCTGGGCCGGCACCCGGACGCAGAGCGTGCCTTGCACGCTTTCGACGTCTACCGCGATCGGCGGATCTGCGGATCGGGCGGCGGATCGAACCTCGGACTTCAGCCGGTTGTGGTCGCCGACGCCGAACACCTTCCCGTCGTCGGTCACGCCCAGGAGGATCGTTCCGCCGGTTGCGTTGGCGAAGGCGCAGAGCTCCCGTCCCAGGCTGCGCGTAGCGGAGCGCTCGAACTCCGTCGTGAACCCTTCGCCGAGCGCGACCAGGTCAAGCAGCACGCCTTCGTTCATAACCACGACCCCATGCCCCCGACACGTCAGTCGACCCCGGCTCCGAAGCGGACCGTCCGCCGCTCCGCTACCCGGTCGCAGGGCGTCTCCCTTTTCTCCTCGGGCGCATCCGAGCGAGTGCCGCAAGACTACGGGGCGCAGACGCGCCGACCCAGAAACGGTTCCGGTGCGACTCCCTCCGTGCGGGCCTCGATCCGCCGAACCGATGCCGACGGGCGGAACGGCCGCACGATCGTGCCGGACTCCAAACCGAGGCGGCGCATGGACTTCGTCGGAAGACAGGCTGCCGGAAGAGGTCCGGACCGGGCCGGTCCAAAGCGGAGACCCTGCGCCGAGCCGGAGAGGCGAGGGATTTCGGGCGGCCGGCTTCGAGCGGTAGCGACGCGGTTGCGCAAACTTCGCAACACGCCACGAGGACGGCGCGCTACGGAATACGCGCCGTCCCGGCGAACGGTCTCGGCGATACGCGCGAAATCCGGCGGATTGGTGGAGCCAGGGGGAGTCGAACCCCCGACCTCTTGAATGCCATTCAAGCGCTCTCCCAACTGAGCTATGGCCCCGCACGCGTTTCAGGCGAGCGTTCTAGCACGCGACGGAGGATCGCTCAACAGCGGGTTCCGTCGCGCGACCCGACCGGATGCGGTTCGGTCAGCTGTTGCGCGGCAAGAATCGGCGCTTCCTGACGCAGGCCGGCTCTCGTTGCCGCTCACTCCTCCTCGAGGTCGTCCTCCTCCTCGTCGAGGTCGTCTTCGTCGGAGTCCTCGTCGCCGCCGTCGGCGTCGTCCTCGCCGTCCGGATCCTTCCCGTCTTCCAGTTCGAACTCGTCCCCGCCGTCGATGCCGTCGTCGTCGTCGGCTCCGTCTTCGTCCTGATCCGAATCGTCCAGCTCCTCGCCGTCGTCGAGCGACACGGTCTCGATCTCGTCGTCGTCCGTCGCAAGGGGGTCGGGAATCTGGGCGTCGGCGACGTCGCCGGCGTCTTCCGCCGCGACGGAGATGGCGGACACTGCGCTCAGTCCGGCGGACGCAGGCCTTCGGGCGGCCCCTTCGCCCCAGGTCTCGATCCCGGCGCCGCAACTCGGACAGACGATCGGCCTGCGGCCCATGTCGTAGAAACGCGCGAAGCAGGCGCCACACATGTGCTTCTGCCCCCAGGACTCATCAACCATGGACGGATCTCCTTCCTGTCGCCTCGCAGGCTCGAGTTCGGCGAGTACGCCGAAGCGTGTTCGTTGCGGTTCGGCTTCACGGTCTGTAGCGGGGTCAGCAGACGAGACGGTGCGGTCTGGCCGGCTCGCGTCGTCCGATGGTCGGAGTGGCAGGATTTGAACCTGCGGCCCCTGCCTCCCGAAGGCAGTGCTCTACCAGGCTGAGCTACACTCCGTCCGAAGCGGAAACCGCACTATAGTTTCCCTTTCGGCCGTAGCCAAGCCCCTCGTTCCGGGCCGCCGGGGAACGGAAGGCGACTCCCGGAACCCGTCCTGTCGCGACGCAACCGCGATCACCCCGATCTCAGCCACCGGACGAGCGCCTTGTCCGGGTCGGCAATCTCCTCCACGGAGGCAAACCAATGCGCTTCCCAGCCGACTTCGGGCAGCCCGGCGAACACCATGAGGTTCAGCGGGTAGGCCTCGCTGTCGGTACACCGGCGGAAATCGTCCCGAAACAGGAACACGGCCTTCTCCCAGGCGATCGCGAGCCCGAGCTCCACCATGACTCCCTCGTCCGGCGGACACCCGTTCACCACGGCGAAGATTCCGTCCGATTCGCGGACGTCCCGTACGTCCGCCTGCGCGATTCGGTGCGCCCAGCCGGGCTTCGCCCGGTCGACCTGGTTGTTGCGCCGGAACGGCTCCCACACTTCCGCGCCGACCGCTTCCAGCGACGAGACCAGCTCCGCAAGGGGGCCCGCCTTCTGCTGTTCCGAGAACCCGTACGGGTTGGCGAGGTACAGCGTCTTTCGCATCCCGACTCTCCTCCGCGCGTCGACTGCATCCGAACCCGGCCGAGTCCCGGCCGATACCCGACGCGAGGCCGGCGGCCCGGGCGCGGGATCGCCCGCCCAGCGGTGTATAGCGCACCCTACGGGCGCGACAAGCCCGGGCCGCTTCCTTCATGCGCGACGCCGGGGTAGACGGGCATGAGGAACTGGAGTCCCGCCGCCAAGGGCCACCTGGCCATGCTGGCGTTCGCCGGCTGTACCGCCGGATCCTTCAGCATCGGGGGGCTTATCGCCGACGAAATCGCGCCGACGGTCCTGAACGCCGTACGATTCCTCCTCGCCGCGGCCGTGATCGCCGCGCTGGTGGCGGCCGGCCCGGGCATCCGTCGCCGGGACTTCGACGCTCTATGGCGGCACCTGGTTCTCGGGGCGCTGTTCGCCGGATTCTTCGTCGCCATGTTCGAGGGCCTGAAGACCGCGGATCCCGTCGCCATCGGCGCGGTCTTCACGCTTACGCCGCTCATGTCCGCGGCGATGGCCCGCGTGCTGGTCGGGCAGCGGATATCGGCCCGCATGTCGCTGGCCCTGCCGGTTGCGGCGGTCGGCGCACTGTGGGTCATCTTCCGCGGGGACGTCGACGCGGCGCTCGCGTTCGAAGTCGGCCGGGGCGAAGCCGTGTTCTTTCTCGGTTGCGCGTCCTACGCGCTCTACGCCCCGATGGTGCGCAGGGTGCACCGCGGCGAGCCCATACTTTCCTTTACGCTGCTGACCTTCGCCGCCGGCATCGCGGTCCTCGTCGCGTTCGGCTGGCGGGCGGCGCTCGCGACGCCCTGGGCGAGCGTGCCCTGGACCGTATGGCTCGGCGTCGGCTACCTCGCCCTCTTCGCGAGCGCGCTCACCTTTCTGCTCATCCAGTTCGCGACGCTGCGCCTGCCGGCCGCCAAGGTGATGGCGTACACCTTCCTGACCCCGAGTCTCGTGATCGTCCTCGAAGCCGCGATCGGACACGGGTTGCCCGATCTCCGGCTGCTGCCCGGCGTCGCCTTGACCGTCGCCGGACTGGCGCTCCTGCTGAAAGAAGAGAAGACGGATCCGGCGCGGCAGTCCGGGCGTTGACCCGGGCGACCAACGCCGCCTGCGGACTCCGTCGAGCGCGGGTCAGTCCCTGCGGCGGAAGCGAATCGGCTTTTCCTCGCGCCGGATCAGCCTGCCGAGGTTGTCCTTGTGGCGAAGGACGAGAATCAGGGAAGCCAGAGCCGCCGCCGGAACGTAGTCCCAGTCGCTCAGCTGCGCGAGGGCGACGGGCGCGGCGATACAGCCCAGGAGCGACGCGAGGGAGACGATTCGCGCCGCCGCGAACGCCAGCAGGAACACGGCCAACGCGATCAGGGCCGCTTCCCAGTTCCATACCAGCAGGGCCCCGAAGGAGGTGGCGACCCCCTTGCCGCCGCGAAAGCCGAGCCAGACCGGGAAACAATGGCCGATCACCGCGCCGGCGCCGGCCACGGACGAGGCCAGAGGTCCCCATTCCGCCGCAAGGCCGGCGGCGACGAGCCCCTTCAGAAGGTCGAGGGTCAGCGTCAGCGCTGCCGCCGTCCGGTTGCCGGTTCGAAGCACGTTGGTCGCGCCGATGTTGCCGGAGCCGGTCTTGCGGATGTCCGCGAGACCGAACGCTCTCGCGACGAGGAGGCCGAACGGAACGGACCCGAGGGCGTAACCGCCGGCCAGCGCCGCGGCAAGCCAGGGCAGCGCCCGTTCGAGACCGAGAATTTCGGGAATCATCTCGCTGCGCTCCCGGGTTCCGCTTCGAAGACCGTCTTGCCGCCGACTGCCGTGCGGACGACGCTTCCCTGCAGCGTAGCGCCGTCGAACGGGCTGTTCCGGCTCTTCGATCGAAGCCGGAACCGGTCGAGGATCCACGGCTTGTTCGGGTCGAACAGCACGAGATCCGCCGGCGCTCCCTTCGAGAGCCGGCCCGTTTCCAGGCCGAGCAGTCGGGACGGGTTCAACGCGAGCATCTCGAACAGGCGCGGCAGGCTCGCCTGACCGTTGTGCCAGAGCCGCAGCGAGACGGGGAGGAGGGTTTCGAGGCCGACTGCGCCGGGTTCCGCCAGTTCGTAGGGCAAGCGTTTCGATTCTTCGTCCTGCGGACGGTGGGACGAGACGATCACGTCGACGGAACCGTCGGCGGCCGCCGCCTCGACGGCGGCGCGGTCCTCCTCCGCGCGCAGTGGCGGGCGGAGCTTGTAGAACGTGCGGTAGTCGGCGATGTCGAGTTCGTTCAGGGCCAGATGCGCGGCGGAGACGCCCGCGGTGACCCGGTGTCCCTCGTCCTTGGCCCGAATCAGCCGCTCCAGCGCCGCACGGGTCGTGATCTGGTCCATGTGGTAGCGCGCCCGGGTCAGCTCGACGATCCGAAGGTCGCGTTCGAGTTGCATCACCTCCGCCGCCGCCGGAACGCCGGCGAGCCCCATGCGCGACGCGAACGTGCCCTCGGTGGCGCAGCCCCGGCCGGAGAAGGAGGGATCCTGCGCATGATGCGCCACCAGTGCGCCGAGCGGCTGAATATAGTCGAGGCAGCGCCGGAACACGGCGGAATCGGCGACCGTCCGGTCCGAATCGGAGAACGCCACGGCGCCGGCGTCGAGCAGGAATCCGTGTTCCGCCAGTTCGCGTCCCTGAAGCCCCTTGGTGAGCGCCGCCATGGGAAACACCCGCACCCGGCAGTCGGCGGCGGCGCGTCGCAGGACAAACTCGAGTATCTCCGGCGCGTCGAGAGGCGGAGAGGTGTCCGGTTGCGCGACGATGGTCGTCACCCCTCCGGCGGCCGCCGCCTCGCCGGCGGAGCGAAAGCTCTCCTTGTGCCGCGCCCCGGGTTCGCCCAGAAACACGCGCATGTCGACCAGGCCCGGCGCGAGACAGAGCTCCCGGCAGTCGTGGCGAACGGCTTCTCCGCCGCTCTCCGGCGAGAGCAGTTCCGGTCCGGCGCCCAGAATCCTGCCGCGTTCGAACAGCACGCCGCCCGGCTCGACGGTCCCGCGCTCGGGATCCACCAGCCGCGCGTTGCAGTAGTGGGTGCGGGTCACGATCCGCCCCCCGGTATCCGGGGCGCGTGAATCTGCAGCACCGCCATGCGAACCGCGACCCCCATCTCGACCTGTTCCTGGATGACGGAACGGTTGATGTCGTCGGCGAGTTCGGCGTCGATCTCGATGCCGCGATTCATCGGACCGGGATGCATGACGATGACGCCCGGCGCGGCCGCGGCCAGCTTTTGCGCGTCCAGGCCGTAGCGATGAAAGTACTCTCGCGTCGACGGGACGAAGGCGCCCTGCATCCGCTCGCTCTGCAGCCGCAGCATCATCACCACGTCGGCGTCTTGGAGCCCGCTCGCCATGTCGTGAAACACCTCGGCGCCCATGCGCTCGGCGTCCGGCGGAATCAGGGTCCGAGGCGCGACGAACCGCACCCGGTTGTGCAGCCGGTCGAGAAGGACGAGGTTCGACCGCGCCACCCGGCTGTGCAGGATGTCGCCGCAAATCGCGACGGTCAGGCGTTCGAGCCGGCCCGTCCTGCGGCGAATGGTCAGCGCGTCGAGCAGCGCCTGCGTCGGATGCTCGTGCGATCCGTCGCCGGCGTTGATCACGGCGCAGTCCACCTTGTCGGCGAGCAGCGCCACGGCGCCGGAACAGGGGTGGCGGCAGACCAGGATGTCGGGGTTCATCGCGTTCAGGGTCAGGGCCGTATCGATCAACGTCTCGCCCTTCTTGATGGCGGAGGTCGACACCGGGAGGTTGAGCACGTCCGCGCCGAGGCGCTTGCCGGCGAGCTCGAAGCTCGCGCGGGTTCGGGTCGAACTCTCGAAGAACAGGTTGATCTGGGTCAGTCCGCGGAGCTCGCTTCCCTTCCCCTCCCGCATGCGGTTGCGGGTCGCGTAGGTCTCGGCGAGATCGAGGATTTCGAGAATGTCTCCGTGCGAGAGCGCTTCGATTCCGAGCAGATGACGACGGGTGCGCACGGGTTCGGGAATCCTCTCGCGACGGGGTTGCCTGACGGTACTACGCCCGGCGGCGGCATCCAAGCCGCGTCGAAACGGCGAGGGGAGGCGCGACCGCCGCTCGACCCGGCCGCCGAATCGCGGGGCCGGGAGCCGGGACCCTGACTGCGGGCGCCGGACGGGATCCGTCTTGTGACCGATTCTTCCGTCGGTTGGGCTATGATCCGTGCGTCGGCGTCCGCACCCCGCGGCCTGCCGGATCAGCCGGAGGCCGGTGCGATGCTCCCGAGACCCGTCCGCATGGTCGAGACTCCGCCCGCCCCGAATCCCCGGAGGCTTCGGATCTTCCTCGCCGAGAAGTCGTTTCCCATCCGGTCCGATCCGATCGACGTGATGGCGGGCGAGCACCGCACGCCCGCGTATCTCGCCTGGGCGGGCGCGCCCACGGTGCCGGCGGTCGAGCTCGAGGACGGGACGGTGTTGACCGAAACCGTCGCGATTTTCCGGTACGTCGAGGCCCTTCGACCGGAACCCAACCTGCTCGGCCGGGACGCGCTGGAGGCGGCCGTCGTCGAAATGTGGCACCGGCGAATGGAGTTCGGGCTGATGCAGCACGTCGTGGCCGTCGTTCGCCACCTGAACCCTCGCATGAGCGCGCTAGAAGTCGAGCAGGTACCGGCGTGGGGGGAGGCGAATCGCGCCCGCGTCGAGCGGGCGCTCGAGGCGCTGGACGAGCGCCTCGCCGCGAGCCCCTATGTCGCCGGCGAACGGTTTACGGCGGCGGACATCACGCCCCACGTCATGATCGACTTCATGCGGGTTGCCCGTCTCCGGGTGCCGGAAGGCCTCTCGCACCTGCGCCGCTGGCTGGAGGAGATGCGGGCCCGGCCCTCGGCGTCGGCGTAGGAGCGCCCCGCCTCCGGCGCCGACGAGTCAGCGGGGCTCCTTCGAGATCAGCGTTCCGGCCCCCCGGTCGGTGAACAGCTCGAGCAGCGTCGCATGCGTCGAACGGCCGTCGAGTATGACCGCCGCCCGCACGCCGGCCTCGACCGCGTCGCATGCGGTTCGGACCTTCGGGATCATTCCGCTTCCGATCGTGCCGTCCGCCATCAGCCGGACCGCCTCCTCGGCGGTGACGGACCGCAACAACTTGCCGTCCCGGTCCAGCACTCCCTCCACGTCCGTCAAGAGGAGCAGGCGGGCCGCCTGCAGGGCGGCCGCCAGCGCGCCGGCCGCGGTGTCGGCGTTGACGTTGTAGGTCTCGCCGTCCTTGCCGAACGCGACGGGCGCGACGACCGGGATCAGTTCGGACCGGATCAGGTCCTCGAGAACGCGGGTGTCGATTTCGGCCGGCGCGCCCACGAACCCGATATCCGACCCGTCGGCCGCATGCCGGCGACTCGCGGAGAGGAGGTTGCCGTCCTTCCCCGAAATCCCGACCGCGCGAGCGCCCTGCCGGCAGATCGCCGAGACCACGCGCTTGTTCACGGCGCCGGCGAGCACCATTTCCACCACTTCCAGCGTCGCCGGGTCGGTGACGCGGTGACCGCCGACGAACCGCGCCGGGATGCCGAGCCGGTCGAGCATTCCGTTGATCTGCGGTCCGCCGCCGTGTACCACGACGACCCGAACGCCGCACTGCCGAAGCAGGGTGACGTCCAGCGCGAACCGGTCGAGCGCCGCGTCGTTGGCCATGGCCGCTCCGCCGAGCTTGATCACGACAATGCGGCCGCTATGTCGGCGAATGTCGAGCAGCGCCCGGGCGAGGGTTTCCGCCGTTCTGGTCCAATTTTCGTCCTGGCTCGCGCCGGTCTCGGCCTGGGGCATGGAATTCGCCTCGCTGATTGCCGGTTCCCGGGCGCTTCGGTTATCCGAAGTCGTCCTGGCGCCGGCGGCAGGGGGCGGGAATCTACCGTGCCGGAAGCGGCGTTTCATCCTGTGGCGGCGAGGCTGCGATCGCCCGTCCTCCAGCGGCCCGCTGCAGAAGGACAGAGGGATACCGCTCGGCCCGAGGGACCGCGACGGAACCGCGCCGAATTCCGGGTCGGGCCCTCAGATCACCCGGAAACGCAGCTCCTCGCCGGCGGCGAGGCGTCGGCAATTGTCCAGCGCCACCGCGAGGCTGCGCTCGAGGGTGTCCGCGGTCAACCACGCGACATGGGGCGTCAGCACGACGTTGTCGAGGTTCAGGAGCGGGTTGTCCGGCTCGATCGGCTCTCGGGCGAAGACGTCGAGCCCCGCGGCCCGAAGCCTGCCGCGGGCGAGGGCGGAGACCAGGGCCTTCTCGTCGACCACCCGTCCGCGCGCGGTATTGACCAGCACGGCGCCCGGTTTCATGCGCTCGATCGCCGCCTCGTCGATCAGGCGGACGGTGTCCGGCGTCTCGGGTACGTGCAGCGAGACGACGTCCGCTTCGGCGAGCAGCGCGGCGAGCGTCCGCCGTTCGGCGATCCCGTCCGCCTCCCGAACCGGCGTGCGGGAGGCGTAGAGCACGCGGGCGCCGAGGGTGCGCAGGACCGGCGCGAGCCGCCGGGGAACCGCGCCGAAGCCGACCAGACCGACCGTTCGACCGGCGATCTCCAGGAGCCGGTCCTGCATGTCGGCGTCCGGCGCCCAGACGCCCCGCCGCATGGCGCGCATGCCGGCGGGGATTCGGCGGAGGGCGGCCAGCATCAGCGCGAGGGTCATCTCGGCCACCGCCGCGGTGTTGGTGCCGGGCATGTTGCACACGCGGACGCCGGCGGCGCGGGCCGCATCGAGGTCGATGGTGTTCGTGCCGACGCCGATCTTCTGGATCAGCTTCAGCCGGGGCGAGGTTTCGATGTCTCTTGCCGAGACCGGCCGCAACACGTGCCAGAGAACGTCGGCGTCGCTCATCAGCGCCCGGAAGCGGTCGTCGTCCTCCTCCGCGCATGCCTCGATGACCAGGTCGCACTCGGCGGCCGCGTCGGCCAGCCGCCGGGCGAGCGCCGGTCCGGCGCCGTAGCGAAAGACTACGCGCATCGATTCGCCCACGGAAAGGACCCCGCCGGCGGCAGTCGACCGCCGGACGGGAGGGCGTCGGCGATTCGAAGCCCTTCGTTCCACTTGGCGGTCCGCTCGCCATGCGCGATCGAGCCGACCTTGAGTTGCCGCACTCCCCAGCCCACGGCGAGATGGACGACCGTGACGTCTTCGCTCTCCCCCGAACGGGCGGAGACCAGGGCGCCGTAGCCCGCGCTGCGCGCCGCATCGTGCGCCGCCCGGCATTCGGTGAGCGTTCCGGCCTGGTTGGGCTTCAGGAGGACCGCGTTGCAGGCGCCGGCGTCGGCCGCTCGTCGGACCCGTCCGGCGCTGGACACCAGCGCATCGTCGCCCACGACCTGAACGCGCCGGCCGTACGCCCTCGTGAAGGCCGTGAGGCCGTCGATATCGTCTTCCGCCAACGGATCCTCGACCGAGACGATCGGGAACCGTTCGATCCAGTCGCCGAGGAGTTCGCACATGCCGTCGGCGTCGAGCGTTCGGCCGTCCCGGGACAGCCGGTAGCGCCCGCCGGATCCGAATTCGGACGCCGCGACGTCAAGCGAAATGCCGACCTGCTCGCCCGGAACCAGCCCGGTTCGCTCGATCGCCCGAACGAGCGCCTCCAGCGCCGCTTCGTTGCTCTCGAACGCGGGCCAGTAGCCGCCCTCGTCGGCGGTGCCGTAGCGGAGTCCGCGTTCCTCCATGACGTCGCCGGCGGAGCGGTAGACCTCAGCCGTCCAGTCCAGCGCCTCGGAATACTCGGTCGCGCCGACGGCGACGACCATGAAGTCCTGGACGTCGACCCTCCGGGCCGCATGCGCGCCGCCCCCGAACACCTGAATCTCCGGCAGCGGCAGCTGGGGCTCCGTATGCTGCGAGAGGTGGCGCCAGAGCGGCAAGCCGCGGGCGGCGGCTGCCGCATGCGCGAGCGCCGTCGAGGTCGCGACCGTCGCGTTTCCGCCGAGCCGCGACTTGTCCGGCGTGCCGTCCAGCTCGACCAGGCGACGGTCGGCGCCGGCTTGGTCGGCCGCGTCGAACCCGGCGAGCGCGGCGGCGATCTCGCCGTTGACGGCCGCCACCGCGCGCGTCACGTCCAGTCCGCCGAACGCGGGTCCGCCGTCGCGAAGGTCGACGGCTTCTGCGCTGCCCCGCGAAGCTCCGGCCGGCGCGATGGCGCGGCCTCGCGCACCGCCCGCGAGAGTGACTTCCGCCTCGATCGTGGGTCTCGCGCGCGAGTCCCATACGCGCCGGGCCGATATCCGGCGAACCTCGGTCGAGTTCAATTCTCGAGCTCCTTCGCCCAGGCGTCGCGTACCGCCGCCAACCGGTCGACTCGCTTCGTGAGCAGCGCGCGCGCAACGCGGCGAACGCGGTCCTTCCGGTCCTCCCGGGTGACGTACTCGACCGGCGACTTGCCGTCGATTCGCGCAAGAAACAGGCCCGCCAGGAGCGGCGCGGCGCGCGCCTCGAGATTTCGGGGCGACTCCCACGAGACGCCCGACAGATAGGCGCCGGCGAAAACGTCGAAACAGGCGAGGAATCCCGAAATGGCCTTCGGCGTCCAGAGGCATTTCAACAGCAGGTGGTTCAGGCAGAAGGCGAGGTCGAAGGCCGGATCGCCGTACCAGGCGCATTCCGCGTCCAGGAACACCGGTCCCGCGGGACCGATCAGGACATTCTTCGGACTCACGTCCCCGTGAACCAGGGCCAGCCGGGCGTTTGCGGTACGGACCGCGATTTCCCGCAGAAGGTCGCCGAGATCGGGATGCGCCCGCGCCGAGGCTTCGAGATACGGCTCCAAGCGAATGGCCCGAAAGATCTCGTCCGACGCGAACCGCCGAGCGATCTTCGGGTCCAGGGCCGTTCCGGCATGAACGGCGACGAGGGCGGCGGCCACCCCTTGCGCATCGCCCGGTTCGGCGACACCCCGCCTCAGCCTCTCCTTCCAGAGCGGATGCGCGGAAGGATCCAGATACTCCATGACGATCAGGCCGGCTTGCCGGTCCTGCCCGTAGAGACGCGGCACCGCCGAGGCGACGATCGAGGACGCGGTTTCCATCCAGGCGGCCTCGTAGGCGTTTCGCTCGACCGGCGCTCGCCACTCGGCTTCGACCCTGAGCCGCGCCAGAGCCTGCTTGGCGCAGAGGGTTCGGTCACGCAGTTCGATTCGCCATATGTCGGACGAGACGCCGCCGGGTAGTCGGGTGGCGCGGGGTACGTCCCCCTCGCGGATCAGGCCCAGCCGCCGGAGCGCGGCCTGGACGTCTTCGGGCGGGAGATTCAGCGTACAAGCCTCCGATGGCGCCGGAGCGGCATACCTCGCCGAGGGATTCCGGTCATGCGCAACCGGTGTCCGCAGCGGTCCCCGCGAGGATAGTCCTGGCATGCGACGGGCGCGAGGTCGGCCTCCGGGCGAGCGTGCCTGGTCCGGTCCGGTCTGCGCAGATTCGGTACGCCGGCGCGAACGTCGGGTTCGTTGCCCTTCGAACCGGTTCGCGCCGAATCCCGGTCGGGGTTCTCCCGGCCCTACGTCGCGACTCGCGCTCCGGCCCCGGACGAGACGCATCGCCGGGGCGCGTTCGCGACAGCGCGCAAACCTACCGCGACGCAAATTCGCTCGAGCCCCTGGCCCGCATACGCTGCATGGGTCGAAGGCCCGGAGGTTGCATGATCCTGGTCGGCGGCACTTCTTCGACGCATGGAGCGCATCGACGGGCGTCCGGAATCGGTTCCCCTCCGTCGAAAGCGAAGGCAGTCGAGAGGCGAGCGTCTGCCCGTATTTTCCCTTGCGCTACGACGCAAGCTCGTGCGTCATGCGCGGGGAAGAAGGGCGAATTCGAACTCTTGCCATATTCTTCAGATCGTCAGGCGTCGTCCTACTGGGGGGAGACGCTTGCCGGGGCCGACTTCGGCGATGTCCGGAGAGCCCGAGTACGGCGGGTGAAGCTCTCGCAGGCGTGCCGCGCCGCCCCCCCGATCTCGAGTCGGGAAGATTTGTCGGGGTCCGGTCCCGTTCGCGACCGTGCTTCCGATCTTGCCGGCCGCTCATGACAGCGTCGATGCCGGGTGCGACCGACGGAACTTGGTAGCGGCCCTCCCGGTCGCGCCCGGCGATTCCTCTCGCGCTGCCGTTGTAGTATCGTCGCACTGGAGTATTGCTTCTTGGATCAAGGGGAGACGATCGGCATGAAGACCGCAGACGAAGTGAGGGCGCACCTGGTGCGCCGGGCATCCGAAGACGAAGCGTTTCGGGCCAGTTTGATCGAATCGCCCAAGACGGCGCTCGAAAGCGAGCTCGGGTACAAGTTGCCGGACGATCTGGAGATCAAGGTCCACGAGGACACGCCCAACGTGGCGAATTTCGTCCTGCCGCAGGATTCGAAGGTCTCGGACCAGTCGCTCCATCAGGTTCACGGCGGCCAGCCTTGGGCCTCCGAAAAGAGGAGGGAATATCTCGATACCGTTGGGGGGTAACGGGACCGTTTGCGGCGGAGTCCGGGAGCGTCTCGCGTTCGTCGTGACGGTCGATACGTCGTTGCCGACGGCTACGGCGATTCGTCGCGGGACGGACGGCCCGCCGGGCGGTCGCCTTCGCCGGAAGCGATTGACGCGCCGGTAATCGGGTGCGGCCGGACGCTCGCCGCGCCTCGCTCCGACGGCCTCCGATTCACCCCTTCCGGCGGCTCAATTCGTCGTACGCGTGACGCGCTTGCCCTTCCGCGGAGTTAGGGAAGGGTTCGTCTAAGGGTTCGTCGCTGGCCGCTCCCGGTGCCGGATGCGATGCCTTGCCGCCCGGGATCCGGGTCAGGATGCGTCCGGCGCCGAGTGCGCGGGCAGGGCGGCGGCGATGTCGACTCGCAACTCGTCCAGTCCCGTGCGCTTGCGGGCCGACGTGCGCAACACCGTCGGGCGGGCCGCCGGGTGCGTATGCAACGCTTCCAGGATGGACGCGTCCGAGGCGCCCCTCTCCGACGGGCGGATCTTGTCCTCCTTGGTGGCGACCGCCTGAAACCCGATCCCGGCCCGGTCCAGGAGCGACAGGAAGGCGTGGTCCGAGTCCCCGACGCCGCGCCGGGCGTCGATCAGGACGTAGGCGCGAAGCAGGCTCCGGCGCGTTCCGAGATAGGCCTCCACCAGACGTCCCCAGGCTCTCGCTTCCCGCCAGGACGCGCGTGCGTATCCGTAGCCGGGCAGGTCGACCAGCCACAGGACGCCGCCGAGGTCGAAATAATTCAGCGTCCGCGTGCGTCCGGGACTGGAAGACGTCCGCGCCAGCGCGCGCCGGCCGACCAGCGCGTTGAGCAGGCTCGACTTGCCGACGTTGGAGCGGCCGCCGAAACACACCTCCGGCCTCCCGTCGTCCGGCAGCGCTCCGAGGTCCGAGGCCCCGATCGCGAAGGCGCAGGGTTGCCGAAACAGCCTTCGAACCGCGTCGGCAGCGGCGGCTTCGGTCACGTCCCGCCGGAGCCGCGCTTTCGGCCCTTGCGCTTGAAGGTCGAGGAGATGTTCCCGAGCAGGTCCACCTCCGCCCCCTGCGCGCGCATGATGGTGTATTGCTGCATGAACGTCAGGACGTTGTTGGCCGTCCAGTAGATCACCAGTCCGGCGGGAAACCGGCCGAGCATGAAGGTGAACACCCACGGCATCCACGCGAAGATCTTCTGCTGGATGGGATCGGCGGGCGCCGGATTCAGCTTCATCTGCAGCCACATCGTGACCCCCATCAGAATCGGCCAGAAGCCGATCCCGAGCAACTCCGGCGGGGTGAACGGAATGAGGCCGAAGAGGTTGAACAGCGAGGTGGGGTCGGGCGCCGTGAGGTCGCGGATCCAGCCGACGAACGGGGCGTGCCGCATCTCGATGGCGACCAGCAGAACCTTGTAGAGCGAGAAGAAGATCGGGATCTGCAGCAGGATCGGGAGGCAGCCGGCGGCCGGGTTGACCTTCTCCTTCTTGTAGAGCGCCATCATCTCCCGCTGCATGGCGGCCCGGTCGTCGCCGACCCGCTCCTTGAGCTTCTCCATTTCCGGTTGCAGGGTCTTCATGCGCGCCATGGCGGCGTAGGACTTGTACGCCAGCGGGAACAACACCGCCTTTACCAGAACGGTGAGGAGGATGATCGAGAAGCCCATATTGCCGATATGGCTCTGGATCCAGACCAGGATCTGGAAGAACGGCTTGGTCAGAAAGAAGAACCAGCCCCAGTCCACGGCGTCCTCGAAGCGTTCGATGCCGAGGCTCTCCTGATAGGCCCGGATGGTCGACACTTCCTTGGCGCCGGCGAAGAGATGGGTTCTCGCGTCGGCGCGGCTTCCGGGCGGAACCACGAGGGAGGGGAGCCGCATGTCCGTCTGGTAGACGGGGCCGGCGCCGGACTGCCCGGACTTGAACACGGCGCGGAACGGCTGGTTTGCGGCCGGAACCAGCGCGGTCATCCAGTAATTGTCCGTAAAGCCGATCCAGCCGTTGTTCTCGATGTCGTGGATCTCGGCCGGGCCGCCCTCGGTGCCGACGGTCGAGAAGTCGAGGAGATCGTCGTAGTCGTGCTCCCGCAGCGTGCCGTCGAACATGCCGATCGGGCCCTCGTGCAGGATGAAGAAACCCAGCGTGTCCGGGGTCCCGTGCCGCGCGACGATTCCGTAGGGCGAGAGCGAGACGGAATCCGGGCCGTCGTTCTGCACCGACTGGGTCACGGTGAACAAGAAATGCTCGTCCACCTCGATTCGACGTTCGAACCGAAGGCCGGCTCCGTTTTCCCACCCGAGCGTGATGGGCCGGCCGGGGCTGAGCACGCTTCCTCCGACCAGTTCCCATTCGGTCGACGGCCCGGGCGTGGGCGGCCCGCCGCGGCCGGCCGTCCAGCCGTAGACCGCGTAATAGCCGCCCGGCTCGGACGCGGAGGCCAGGAGGTGAACGGGGGGCGATCCCGGCTCTACCTCCTCGCGGTATTCGGCCAGGAAGAGGTCGTCGATCCGGCCCCCGTTCAGCGACACCGAGCCGAAAACGCCGGGCGCCTCGATCGCCACGCGCTCGGCGCGCGAGGGCTCCTGCACTTCCGCCAGGGTTCCCCCCGGCGCGCCGCCGGCGGAGGGAAGCGACAACCCCTCTGGCGTGTCTTCCGCCTGCGTCTCGACCTGCCCGGAGGGCGGCGGCGGCAACGGCGGCTGCAGAAAATACGTCCAGACGAGCACCACGGCGAAGCTGAGCGCGGCCGCGAGGAGCAGGTTTCTGGTTTGATTGTCGTCCATCAGCGGGAAGTCCGGGGCTGGGGCGGGGGCGGATCGTAGCCTTCGCCGCCTCCCAGCGCCCGAACGGGATGACAGCGACCGATCCGGCGCAGGGTCAGGAGGCCGCCGCGAATCGCGCCGTGGCTTCGAAGGACCCGCAACGCGTATTCGGAGCAGGTCGGCTGATAGCGGCAGGTGGGCGGCAACAGCCCGGAGACGAACAGCCGGTAGAACCGGACCGGAGCCGAGAGCAGGCGGACGGCGAACGTCGAGACGAGGGAGTCTCTCATCGCGAATGCCGCCTTCTTCCGGATCCCTTGCCGGAATGGACCGACCGCACGGCGCGGGCGAGGTTTCCGAGCAGTTGCGCGAAAGGCTGCGTCGCCGTGGCGTCGGGCCGCGCGATCAGCACGTAGTCCCAGCCGGCGGCGCCCAGCTGCGGCATGGTCAACGCCGCGGCGGCTCGGAGCCGTCGCTTCGCCCGGTTGCGGACCACTGCGCCGCCGACCCTGCGAGAAGCGGTGTATCCGATCCGAATCGGCGCCTCCGGCGCCGGATCGCGCCGGCGCGCCTGCAGGACCACGCCGGGCTGGACCGCCCGTCGTCCGCGGCTGGCCGCAATGAAGTCCTGACGACGCTTCATCGAAATCAACTGGGGCCGGGTTCGCCCGGAGTCGGGCGCTGCCCTGTCCGGCGCCTCCCTGTCCGTCCCTGGCGGGTTTGCGGTCAGGCCGAAAGCCGCTTGCGGCCCTTCGCGCGGCGACGGTTGATGATCTTGCGGCCGTTCTTCGTCGCCATGCGGGCCCGAAACCCGTGACGGCGCTTGCGGACAAGGCGGCTCGGCTGAAATGTGCGCTTCACGGCATGCACCTCAGGTCTGCGTGCGGGGGAGGGAGAGTCGTGCGCGTCGCGGCGCAGCCGGGCACTCTATACGCCGATCGCATCGGAATTGTCAACGGCTGCGACGAGGCGCCGTCCCCGAGTAGCGGCTTCTCGGGACTGCGCACGGCTACGCCCAAACGCCGAACCGTACGCCATGTCGGCTTCGGCCGTGCGGCAAGGTATCCGTACCGGACGGACTGGCAATGCCGCGCGTCAAGCGGCAGAATGCGCCAGGCGCCGAACCGGGACCGGACCCGGAGGCGGACAGGCAGTCCTTTGGGGGGAGGCGGGCATGAGCGATCCAGTCGAATCCGGCAGCAAGGGCGGCGGGTTCTCGCCCCTGAGGGTCGGTCTCCTGGCCCTGGTGGTCGCCGGCGGCGTCGCCGGCTTCTGGTTCTTCGGCGACTACCTGAGTTTCGAGGCGTTTCGGGAAAACCGCGACGCGCTCGCCGAGTGGCGGGACCGGAATCTGGCGATCGCCGTTCTGGTCTACGGCGCCGTCTACGTCCTCGCCGTCGCGTTCTCCGTTCCCGGCGCCGTGTGGCTGACGATCGCCGGCGGGTTCCTGTTCGGCCTCGTGCTCGGCACCGTGACCACCGTCGTCAGCGCGACGATCGGCGCCACGCTGATTTTCCTGGCGGCCAAGACCGCGCTCCGGGAGACGCTCGTCCGAAACGCGGGCGCGTGGCTCCGGCGGGCGGAGGAGGAATTTCACCAGAACGAGGTCTCGTTCATGCTGCTCATGCGGCTGGTTCCGGCGATTCCGTTCTTTGCGGTCAACATCGCCGCGGCGCTCCTCGGGGTCCGTCTGAACACCTACGTCTGGACCACCCTGCTCGGGATCGTTCCCGGGAGCGGCGTCTACACCTGGGTGGGCGCGGGAGTCGACGAGGTCATCGCCCGCGGCGAGACCCCGAATCTCGGGCTGATCTTCGAGTGGAACATACTCGGGCCCATTCTCGGCCTCTGCGCGCTCGCGATCCTGCCGATCGCGATCAAGAGGATTCGCGCGCGTTCGCAAACGGGAGGTAATTGACGTGTCGGAAGTGTTGCGACCCGATCTCTGCGTCGTCGGCGCCGGATCCGGCGGCCTTTCCGTCGCCGCCGGCGCGGTCCAGATGGGGGCTTCGGTGGTGCTCGTCGAGCGCGCGAAGATGGGCGGCGACTGCCTGAACTACGGCTGCGTGCCGTCGAAGGCGTTGCTCGCCGCCGCAAAACATGCCGAAGCCCATCGCACCGGCGCGCCGTTCGGCGTCGCGCCGAACGAGCCGGACGTGGACTGGCAGCGGGTGCACGACCACGTGCACGGGGTGATCGCGGCGATCGCGCCGCACGATTCGGTCGAGCGGTTCGAGGGTCTCGGGGTGCGGGTTCTGCAGGCCGAGGGCCGATTCGCGTCGCCGCAGGAAATCGAGGCCGGAGGCACCCGGATTCGGGCGAGGCGTTTCGTTCTCGCCACCGGCTCGTCGCCCTCGGCGCCGCCGATCCCCGGTCTCGATTCGGTCCCCTACCTGACCAACGAGACCGTGTTCGACAACACGGTTCGCCCCGACCGGATGATCGTGATCGGAGCCGGTCCGATCGGCATGGAGATGGCGCAGGCCCACCGGCGGCTCGGGGCCGAGGTGGTCGTGCTGGAGGCGTTCCGGGCGCTCGGGCGGGACGATCCGGAACTCGCCGCCGTCCTGCTGAAACGCCTGAAGGGCGAGGGCGTCGAAATACGGGAAGAAGTCAAGATCTCCGGTATCTCGCATGCGGACGGCCGGTTCCGGGTCGAGTTCGACGGCGCGGAGGCGATCGACGGCTCCCACCTGCTGGTCGCCGCCGGGCGCCGGCCGAATCTCGGCGCATTGAACCTCGAGGCAGGCGCCGTGAAGGCGGGACGGGCGGGCGTCGAGGTGGACGCGACGCTCCGGAGCGTGTCCAATCGGCGCGTCTACGCCATCGGCGATATCGCGGGCGGGCTCCAGTTCACGCACGTGGCCGGCTATCACGCCGGGATCGTAATCCGCAACGCGTTGTTCCGGATGTCGGCGAAGGCGCGCGTCGACCATATCCCGTGGGTGACCTACACCGATCCGGAGATGGCGCAGGCCGGGATGTCCGAGTCGCAGGCGCGGGAGCGGTGGGGAGACCGGTGCACGGTGCTCCGGTTCGCGTTTGCGGAAAACGACCGTGCGCAAGCCGAACGGGCGACCGAGGGCCTCGCCAAGGCCGTGCTGGATCCGTCCGGGCGCGTGGCCGGCGCGTCGATCGTCGGCAGCCACGCGGGCGAGTTGATCCAGATCTGGGCGCTGGCGATCTCCGCCAGACTGAAAATCGGCGCCCTGGCCGGATTCGTCGCGCCCTATCCGACCCTCGGCGAAATCAACAAGCGACTCGCCGGCAGCTACTACACGCCCAGGCTGTTCAGCGACCGGGTCCGGCGAATCGTCCGGCTGCTCGCCCGACTGGGCTGAGGCGATGCGGGCCGCGCCGGGAAAGCGAAATCTCCTGACCGACGTCGAGGGTCTCCGCGTCGGCAACGCGGATTGCGAGACGACCCGGAGCGGCGTCACGATCGTCTTGGCCGACGGAGGCGCGACCGCGGGATGCGACGTGCGCGGCGGCGCGCCGGGAACGAGGGAGACGGACAGCCTTCGCCCCGGCAATCTGGTCGGCCGGCTGCATGCGGTGGCGCTTTGCGGCGGATCGACGTTCGGGCTCGGCGCCGCGGATGCGGCGCTCGCGCGCCTCTCCGCCGGCGGAACGGGACTTCGACTCGACCGCGGAACGCCGGCGATCCCGATCGTCGCCTCTGCGGTGATCTACGATCTCGCCAACGGCGGCGACAAGGAATGGGGCGAAGAGCCGCCCTACCGGCGCCTCGGCGCCGCGGCGCTGGAGGCGGCGTCGCAGGAGTTCCGTCTGGGCGCGGCCGGCGCAGGCCGCGGCGCGACGACCGGGGCCGGTGCGGGGGGCCTGGGCTCGGCGTCGCTGGAGTTCGAGGGCATGACCGTGGCCGCGCTGGCGGTGGCCAACCCGGTCGGCACGCCGTTCATGCCGGACGGCCGCACCTTCTGGGCGTGGCCGCTGGAGATCGACGACGAGTTCGGCGGGCGGCGCCCGCTTGCGGAACGCATGGAGACCGCGGTCGATCCGATACCGCCGGATACGAAGTTGAATCGCAGAGAGGCGCCGCTCCTGAACACCGTCATCGGCGTGGTGGCCACCGACGCGACGCTCTCCACCGCGGAATGCGAGCGTCTGGCCCGGGCCGCGCAGGACGGAATCGCGCGGGCGGTGCGGCCGTCGCACACGCTGATGGACGGAGACACGATCTTCGCGCTCTCGACCGGAAAGGCGAAACTGGCCGGACGGAGGGACGCTCGCCTTGCCGCGCTCGGCTCGGCCGCTGCGGACTGCGTCGCGCGCGCCGTCGCCCGCGGCGTATACGAAGCGGAAGCGTAGCGGTCGGTCCCGCGACCGGCCGGGAAGGCTTCGAGACGGTTCCGAACCGCTACAGTCCGGTCTCCACGACCACCTTTCCGTGGCTCTTTCGCGGCGCCCGAACGTATTCCCATGCGTCCCGGTAGCCCTCCATCGGCACGACGCGGTCGATTCGCGGCGCGACGATCCCGCGCCGGAGCGCGTCGTAGACGAAGGCCGTTCCCTTCGCCTGCATCTCGAGGTCCTCCACGTAGTTGAACAGCGAGTACAGATGGAAAACCGCATTGGCCTGGAAGATGTCGCGCACCGGCAGCTGCGGGAAGCTCCCGTCCAGCGTGCCGTAGCAGTAGATGCGCGCGTCGCGCGCGAGCGCCGGCGCGTATTGGTGGATCAGGCCGCTGCCCGACGGATCGAAGGCCGCGTCGATGCCGCGCCCGCCGGTCGCTTCGAGGATCAGCTCGGCGAGGTCGCCGGTCCCCTCGACGTGAACGCGGCTGGCCCCGACCGACTCGAGAAACGGCCGGTTGTATTCGAACCGGGTGGTGGTGATCATTCGGGCGCCGAAATGGCTGCCGATCTCGAGCGCCGCGGTGCCGGCCGTGCTGGTGCCCGCCGGCGCCAGGATGCACTTTCCCGGAACGGCACGGGACAGTTCGACGATCGGGAAGTAGGCCGTCATGTACTGCATCCAGATCGAGGCGCTCTCGACCGCGCTCAATCCCTCCGGGGCGGGGGTCACGTATCGGTGGTCGACGACGACGGATTCCGCGCTGACGCCGCGCTTGTCGTAAAAATACGGCAGCGTGCACATGCGCATGCCGGGCTCGATGCCTGCGACCTCCGGGCCGACCGCATCGACGATCCCCGCCGCCTCGATGCCAATTCTCGCCGGCAGCGACGAAAAGCTGAAGGAATAGAGGTCCTTCATCAGGTTCATGTCGCCCCAGTTCAGGGCGAACGCCTCCACCCGCAGCCGGATTTCGCCCGGGCCGGGTTCCTCCTCGTCTACCTCCACGAGCGAGAGGCCCTCGTATCCGGAATAGTCGTGAATGACCCAGGCGCGCGGCATCGGTCTCCTCCCCCGTTCTGTCGATCGGGCGCATCGTAGCGTACCGGGCCGGCGGTCGCAGATTCGCTCTCGCGCGGAGGCTCCGCCCGTTGCGGACGCCGGAACGGCGGACTACGGCGCTTCGGCCCCGACGATACGGTCGTAAATCCCCTTCGTCCGCTCCGCGGTCTCCGCCATGCGCCCGGAGAGCTCTTCGAACGCGTCGACGTTGCCGAGACCTGCGAAGAGCGGCCGCATCCGGGGCGGAACCTCCTCCCCGGCGACGTTCTCCCGTATGACCCGCTGCATGGCCTGAATCCGGGTCCAGAACTCCCATGCCTCGACGAGGAGATTGGCGTCCCGTTCCGCCAGCGCACCGGCCCGCTCGAGCGCCCTGAGCGTCTCGCCGGTGTTGCGCCGCAGGATCTCCGGGCTCCGGGCCGCGTGTTTCAGGACGAGGTACTGTACGACGAACTCGATGTCGACCAGGCCGCCGCGCAGGTGTTTCACCGACCAGACGTCGTCCGTATGGAACTCCCGGTCCATGCGGATGCGCATGTCGGCGACGTCGCGACGCAGTTCCTCCGGATCCCTGGGAGCGCGGAGGACGTCCCGGACGATTCCCTCCAGGCGCCGGCGGATTTGCGGCGTTCCGGCCGACACCCGCGCCCGGGTCAACGCCATTTTCTCCCAGGTCCAGGCGCTTTCCGCATGGTACCGCACGAACGCTTCCGCGCTGGTTGCGAGCGGTCCCGCATTGCCGCTCGGCCGAAGCCGCATGTCGATTTCGTAGATCTGCCGCTGGCCCGGACGCGCGCCGAGGCCGGACAGGAGCCGGCGCAGGAGCCGGTTGTAGTAGTTCGAGGCCGGGAGGGGGCGCGGACCGTCGGAGGCGGAATTCGCCGGCGCGTCGTAAATCAGGATGAGGTCGAGGTCGGAGGTGATCGACATCTCGCGGCTGCCGAGCTTGCCGAGCGAGAGGATGGCCGCCTCGGCTCCCGGTACGACGCCGTGCCGCTCGGCCAGCGCGGTCGACGTCGTCTCCAGGAGCGCTTCGAGCGTGCAATCTGCGATGTCGGACAGGTGCCGGGCGGCGTCGAGGGGATCCGTCTGCCGGTACAGCATCCGCACGGCGGTGCGGAACCGGGCGGAATCGACCCAGCGCCCGACCCGGAAGACGACCTCTTCGGGATCCGTTTCGCCTCCGACGAACCGCGCGAGGTCCGACATGAGCGGCGGCTGTCCGTCGGCGAGCGGATCCTCGGGCGCTTCGATCAGGGCGTCGAACAGCGCCGGCCGCTCCTCCATCAGGTTGGCGAGCGCCGGGGCGGAGACGAGCAGCTCGGCGAGGGTGTCCATGATCGGGAGGTTGTTCTGCAGGAGGGAAAAAACCTGCAGCCCGGTCGGGAGCCGGGACAGGAGGCGGTCGAACCGCCGAATGGCGAGATCCGGATCGCCCGTCCCCGACATGGCGTTCAGGAGGAGCGGCGCGAGGCCCATGAGTTTCGCCTGCGAACCGGGCCCTTGGGCTACGCGGTACCGTCCGCTGCGCCAGGAATCGAGAATTTCGACGACGGCCTTCGGATCGTCGAACCCGATCCGTCGGATCCGGTTTTCCGCCTCCGGATCGTCGAGCGACTCGAACATCGGCTGGCCGCGCGTCCGGGTCAACTCTTCGGGGAGCTCGAAGAATTCCGCGTAGTGCCGCTCCACGTCCCGGAGCCGCCGGACGAGATCCTCGGAGAACGTCTCCGGCGCCGCATAGCCCAGGAACCTGGAGAGGTCGCCGAACGCGGCCGGATCCTCCGGGAGCGAATGCGTCTGCTCGTCCGCGACCATTTGCACCCGGTGTTCCGCCCGCCGCAGGAAGCGGTAGCAATCGACGAACGCGTCCGCGGTGGCGGCGGGAATCTTCTTTCGCTCCGCGAGCGCGCGAAGGACCTTGCAGGTGGGAATCAGGCGCAGCTCCGGTTCCCGGCCTCCCCAGATGAGCTGCTGGGTCTGGGCGAAGAACTCGATCTCCCGGATTCCCCCTCGTCCGAGCTTGAGGTTGTGGCCCAGCGTGCGGATGCCGCCGAGGCGATTGTGCGAGTCGATCCGCCGCTTCATGTCGTGCAGATCCTCGATCGTGGCGAAATCGAGATGGCGGCGCCAGACGAACGGTTCGATCCTGCGCAGAAATGCCTCTCCGGCCGCCAGGTCGCCGGCGATCGGGCGCGCCTTGATCAGGGCCGCGCGCTCCCAGGTCTGACCGCGCGCCTCGTAGTAGTGCTCCGCCGCCTCCGTGGACATGACCAGCGGCGTGGCGCTCGGATCCGGTCGAAGCCGAAGGTCGACCCGGAAGGCGTATCCGTCCGCGGTGATCTCCGACAGGAGCGCGTTGAAGGACCTGGCGAGGCGAACCAGGTGGCGCGGGATCTCGGCGGGATCCCGGGCCGGCAAGACGTCGGGATCGAAGAGCAGGATGAGGTCGATGTCGGAAGAGTAGTTCAATTCGCGGCCGCCGAGCTTTCCGAGCGCCAGCGCGATCAGTCCGGAACCCGTTTCCGGATCCTCGGGATCGGGCAGCGACAGCAGGTTGCGGCCGGCGAGCCGCGTGAGAAGCAGGCGCAGCGCCATGCCGACCGATTCGTCGGCGAGATCGGAGAGCGCGCCGGTCACCCTCTCGAGTTCCCAGAGCCCGGCGATGTCGGCGAGCGCGGCGGCGAGGGCGACGCGACGTCGCTCGACGCGAAGCGTCCGCTGCGCATCCGCGTCCCTGCCGGCGGCCGGAAACGAGCGAAGCGTCGACAGGCTCTCCGCCACGCATGCCTCGGGGCCGTCTTCCCAGAGGCGTCGGAGGAACCCGGGCTCCCGAACGAGACAATCGCTGAGGAACGGGCTCGATTCGAATACGCACCGGAGCATCCGGGCGCCGGCGGAACGGTCCGGGAAGCCGTGCGCAAATTCCCGGTCGTCGCTCTCCGGCATGGCGGCGACGGCATGGCGCCACGCGTCGGTCCGCAAGGCGGTCCATTCGCCGGCCTCGCAGTCCGGCCAGCGCTCCAGATCGTCGAATCCCGCGGTCATCGGGCTCACGGCTCGGTCGTCCCGGCCTGTCGCCCATCGGCAGAAGCGGCCGGGCTCCGGGCGGCGGAGCGCGGGAGGGGAGAGGATGCAGACCGCGAAGGCGGCGCTGTCCGATCGTCCGGCGGCGTTTCGCTCCGCCGAGGCACCGGACCGGACAGGAATTCGGCTTCCATTGAGTTCTCCGGCTCTGCAGAGGCGCGACGCGACCGCGCGGGCCGAGCACAGGTCGTCTTCCGGCGCGAGTCGCGGGTTGGGCGGTTCCGGGTGCCGCGGTCTTCAGGCCGGATCGAGGGGACCGAGCTGCGGCCTTGCGCCCGGTGGAGGCGCAGGTCAGCCTCGGTGCGGGATTGTGTTGTACGCGGATCGCTTCGTCAATTGCGCCCCGCTGTCGTTTCCGTCCGGCGGAACGAGCCCGTTGCGCACCGGCCCGGGGTCGGGGGAACGAGGGTCGGTCGCCGGCTCGCGCGCGCGCCGAACGCGGCTCACCGACGGGACCCGGGGCGAGATCGCGCCCGGACGTTCCCGCGGGCGTGTCGTGACGGCGGGGTAGACCGGGCGGGGCACTCGCTGCGATCGGTTCGCGGGGCGGGCTCGCAGCCGACAGGTCCCTGCTCGCGCGGGGGGCGAAGGATCGGAATTCGCCCGGTGCCGGCGCCGCGGAGGCGCCCGCCGCTGCGACGCCGTCTGCGGGACTGGCCCGGAACCGTCGCGAGGGACGGTTTTCGAAGCCGCACCCACTCGACGGATCGTGCCGGAAGCGACCGCCGCTCCGGCGCGGGCGCGAACGCGAACAATCGCGCTGCGGTCACGGCCCCGACTCTGCGCCTCCCGCAACTCGCGACCGGGCCGTCGCGAACCGCAACCGCTTGCGGTTCGGTTGACGCCCTTCGAGGACTCGGTACAGAGGTACGGGCAGGGAATTCTCCCCTTCGGTCGAGCGATATGCTTCCGTCTGCTTCGAGGACTGCGTGAGCGATCGTACTCCATTCGCCATTCGTTCCCTCGTCCGCACCACCCCGGCGGACCGCGGACTGGTCGAACGGCCGACGATCGCGCCGCACCTCTCCTGGCGCGCGTATCCGGCGGAGGAGCGTGCCGTTCTCGTCAACGATGCGGGCGGGGCGGTCGTGCTCACGGGCGCGTGCTTTCCGGACCTGCTGCCGCTTCTCGACGGCACGCGGACGCGCCACGAAATCGTCGAATCCCTGGAGGGCCGACACGCCCCGCTGGAGACCCAGACGGCGCTGGTGCGCATGGCGACGTCCGGCCAGCTCGTCTCCGGGGAGCATGGGCTCGCGCCGAACCTTGCGACGTTCTGGTGCCGGCTGGGCGCGTCGCCGCGCTGGGCGGAGCGGCGGCTCGCCGAGACGACCGTGGAAGTCGAGGACCGTTTCGAGGGGTTTCGGGCGGCACTGTCGAGACTCGGAGTGACGGTCGTCGACTCCGGCGGGGATCTCTCGGTCCGGTTCACCGACGACGTCCGCGATGCCGCGCATGCCGAGACCTGCCGTCGCCAGGCCGAGGCGGCGCAGGCCTGGATGCTCCTGAGCCCCGACGGCGGCCTTCCGCTGTTCGGCCCGGTGTTTCGTCCCGGACGCGGACCTTGCTGGCGCTGCCTGGAGCGCCGCATGTCCGAACGACTGGTCGTCGAGACGCTCCTGCGGCGCGAAGCCGGCGGGCCGGTTGCGACGCCCGTTCGCCCGAGTCCGCTACGCGACGCGGCGATCGGCGCGGCCGCGCTCGAGATCGCGAGGTGGGTCGTGTTCGACGACGAATCGCCGCTCAACGAACATGCGATGTCCTTGAACGCCAGCTCGGGCCGGGTGGACCGGCACTGCGTGGTTCCGAGCGGAATGTGCGAGGCCTGCGGCGATCCGGAGTCCCGCCGGCCGGACCGGGCGCCGGTTCCGGTGTCTCCGGGTCCGTCGCCGAAGGCGGTGCAGAACAGCGGCGGCACGCGTTCCGTTCCGCCCGAGGAGACGATTCGACGGCACCGGCACCTGGTCGATCCGATCACGGGGATTCTGTCGCCGCTGGAGCCGATCGAATTTCCGGACGATCCCTGGCTGCACGTCTTCGGCACCGTTCAGAGCCTGCCTGCGACGATGCAGCGCTTCGATCGGTTGTTCGACCCCGCCAGCTTGCCGGTGAGCACCGGCAAGGGAAGTACCCTCGCCCAGGCCCGTGCGAGCGGCATGTGCGAAGGGTTCGAACGGTATTCGGGAATCCGCCTGGGCGGCGAGATCGTTCGGCGCGCCCGGTTCGTCGACTTTCCGGAGGCGGACGCAATCCCCCCGAACTGCGTGGAACTCTTCAGCGAGGCGCAGCTGGCCGGTCGGGCGGACGGCGCGGGCAAGGCGTTCGTGCCGGAGCCGTTCGATCCGGAGGCGGAAACCGACTGGACGCCGGTGTGGTCGTTTACCGCCGGCAAGCACCGCTACCTGCCGACGGAGACGCTCTATTACTCGCGCCCGACCCCCGGCAGCCGGAACCGGTACGTCGCCAATTCCAACGGCTGCGCGTCCGGAAACACCCTGGCCGAAGCGATCCTGCAGGGCTTCTTCGAATTGGTGGAGCGGGACGGATTCGCCTGCTGGTGGTTCAACCGCCTCCGGCGGCCGAGCCTGGATCTCGCGAGTTTCGGCGAGGGTTTTTTCGACCGGGTACGGCGCAGTTACGAATCTTTCGGGCGGGAATACTGGGTGCTGGACGTCACCACGGATCTCGGCATCCCGTCGTTCGTCGCCGTTTCGCGGACCGTCGGCGAAGGCGACGACCGGATCGTTCTGGGCGCAGGCGCACATTTCGATCCGCTGATTGCGGCCATGCGGGCCGTGTCCGAGTTGAACCAGGGCCTGACCAGACTGGACCGGGACGTTCTGTCGCGACGCTGCCTGGAGCTGTCTGCGGAGGCGAAGGCGTGGTGCCGCACGGTGCGCGCGGATGACCATCCTTACCTCTTGCCCGACGCCGCCGCCGAACGGCGCGCCCGAAGCGATTACGAGGTCCCGGAGACCTCGGACCATCGCGAGGACGTCGAATTGTGCCGCGCCCTGGTCGAGCGGAAGGGCATGGAGTTCCTGACGCTGGACCAGACGCGCGACGACGTCGGTCTGCCGGTCGTGCGCGTGATCGTGCCGGGACTCCGGCACTTCTGGCGGCGGCTCGCGCCCGGGCGCCTCTACGAGGTGCCGGTCCGCCAGGGTTGGCTGGACGCGATGCCGAAGGAGAGCGATCTCAATCCCCTGGATCCCTTCGTCTGATGTCCGCAGAGAGCCGGCGCCGGAACGCGGACCGCCTTCGGACGAGAGGGAGTGCCTGCCTGCCTGCCGCGCGCGTCCTGGCGTCGCCGGTTCGACCTGCCCCCGCGCTCGTCGCTTTAGCCGGTTCGCGCCGGGTCGAGAGGCGGCTGAAGACGGCGGAACGCAGGCCGGGGCGCACTCGCTGCGCCCCGTTCGGGTGTCGATATCGTCGTTCAGGCGGTCAGGAACGCCACGCCGAGATACGCCTTGCAGCCGATCGTGCCGTCGGCGCGGAGCGTCAGCTTGATATGGTTGATCCCGGTTCGCATGACGCGAACGCCGCGTTCGTCGATCACGGTACGGGGAGGAATCTCCGCGCGAAGGGCCGCCGCCTTCTCCGGGCGGCACAGGCTCTCCGCTTCGAGTCGTTCGAGGAGGGGGTGCCAGTCGGCCGCGGTCAGGGCGGGCCACAAGCCGTGGAGAAACAACTCGATTCCGAGTTGCGGCGCGACGGCGCCGGACGTGACGTCGCAGGCGACGGACCATCCGGCGATCAGCCGCCGCATCGGCTCGACCGTACGTTCGAACTCCCGAATTGCCCCGGGCCAGCCGATTTGTCGAAGAAATCCCGGAGTCTGCTGCGGATCGGTCTTGACCAGGGCGCGGAGCGTGCGCGGGCGCCGATCGGGCATGGCGCCGAGATGGGCGATGCGCCCGCCGGGCGGTACCGCGCCGGCGAGCGCCGCGAGCATGCGCCTCTCCTCCCGGCACTCCGTCCGGCGCGTAGCGAGGTCGAGTATGTCCGCGATCGGGTTCCATTCGTCTTGCGGGATCGGGGGGATGTCCGTCAGAAACACGCCCGGCGCAAGAGCGGAGCCGGGCGGGGCGTCGACGACGTCGTATTCCAGGATGAGCCAGGGCACCCGCCGGGCGAGGGTCGATCCGGCGCGGCGCAGTCGGCGGATCGCCTCCGGGCCAATCGGCGCCCGCCCGCCGCCATCGTCCGCATGCAGCAGATACTCGCCGAACCGGCCGGAAGGGCGAATCCATACGAAGAAATCCGCGGCCGGGCGCGGATCCTGCAATCGCGTCTCGAAGCCGACGGAACTCTCCGCCGCAAGCCTCGGAAGGTCGGCGGTCCGTTCCGCAATTGCGCTCCAGCCCTGCCGGTCGATCAGCGCGTCCGGTACGCGACGCTCGATCAGGTCGAGAATCGGGCGAAGCGTTTCCGCCGCGGATCGCGTCCCGGCGCGGACACCCTGACCGGCCGGGTCGTCGGACTGCCGCCGGTCCGGGGCGGAAGGACGGGGCGGCAGGGCGGGCGCTCGAGTCAACGGGAGCGGACGACCGTCGGACGCGGGACGCTCGCGTCGGACGCGAGACTGCGGGTTTGGCGTCGCCGAATTGCGCGTCCCGGCGGCAGGCGCCGGAGGCGAGCGGACTCGGTCGTCGGCGCCGACGCTCGGCTCGATCGTCTCGTCGGCGAACGGCGGCGGCTCGGGCCGGCATACGGAGCGAATCTGCGGTGACGAGCGGCGATCGTTTTTCTTCCCAAGTGTCGGGCGAGTCGGAGGAGCGGTGAATTGGACTTCGCGCGGCGTCCGGTGTCAACATGTTCGCGGCCGGCAGGGGTCGCGTTTCCGGCGGTAGAGTCGACTCGCGCCCGCGGAGACTCGAAAAACGGGCCCGATCGCGGTTCGGGCGGCCGGCGCGGTTGGGGTCCGGCGGCGCCGCAGCGATACGGCCCGGGAGGGGTGACGCCATGTTGAGGAGCCGACTGTTCCGGGACGAAGCGTTGGCGCAACGCTCTCAACCGGAACCCATCGATTACCCGATGCGGGTCACGGCGCCGCACGAATGGCTCTTCCTCGGCCTGTTCGCGGTCGGAATCGTGGCCGTGATCGCGTTCGTTTCGCTGGTCCCCGTCGAGCGTTCCCTGTCCCGGCCCGGCGTGTTGGTTCTTCCCGGCGAACGCTATCCGGTGGTCTCGGCGGTGTCGGGCGTGGTAGCGCGGACGCATGTCCGGCCGGGAGACGCGGTGGCGGCGGGACAGCCGGTCGCCGCGCTGGACCCGACGTCGTTGGGTCTGCGGCTTCGGGCGGCAATCCGGCAACTGAAGATCGCGGAGGAGCGGGGCGCGGAGCCGGAGGCGATCGGGGCGGCGAGGTCCGAAGTCGACCGGCTGGAGGCGCTGGTCGAGGCCGGTAGCGTGCTCGAGAGTCCCCGGTCGGGCGAAGTTGCTGCGGTGCGCAGGACCGCAGGGCAAACCGTCGAGCCCGGAACGGAAGTGGCCGAGATCCGATCCGGCAGGAGTTCGGTTCCGGAAGCGGTGGCCCTGATCGATCGGGGCGCCGCAGCGGTCGTGAGGGAAGGGCAAGGAGCCCGGGTCGCCGTGTTCGCGCCGGAGCGCGGGGCGCCGGTCTCCGTGTATCCGGCCCGCGTAGAGTCCGTTTCTTCGCCGTCGGCGTCGCGGCGGGGGGCAGTGGGCGACGAAGACGGGCCGGACGGCCCGCCGTACCTCGTTCGCCTGTCCCTGAAGGCCGACGGCGTCGAACTCGCGGACGGCACGCCTTGCGAAGTGACCTTCGTCCTGGAGAAGCGATCCCCGATTCGCCTCGTTTTCGCTTCGGCGGTGCGCTGACTCGTGCGACTCCGTCTTCCTCGGTCTGCGACGCGCGCGTGGAAGGCGGGGCTTCCGGGACGCTTGCTCGCGCGGTGGCGGGAGATGCGGCAGCGCGTCCGAACGCCCGTCTATCTTCAGCACGAGACGGCGGACTGCGGCGCAGCCTGCCTGGGCATCGTTCTGGCTCATTTCGGGCGTTGGGTGCCTCTGGAGGAGCTCCGGGACGCGTGCGCGGTCGGGCGCGACGGATGCAGTGCGGCCGATATCGTCCGCGCGGCCCGGGAGTACGGCGTGAAGGCGACCGGCTGGCGGCGAAGGATTCCCGAGTTGAAGTTCACGCCGCTGCCCGCGGTGCTGTTCTGGGAATTCAACCACTTCGTGGTGCTCGAAGGCTTTGCCGGCGACGGCTTTCGGATCAACGACCCCGCTCAGGGGCATCGGACGGTCGACGCAGAGACTTTCTCGGGCGCCTTCACCGGCGTCGCGCTGACCTTCGAGGCCGACGAGCGGTTTCGGCCCGGCGGGAGGCGTCCCGGCGTCCTGCCGCTTCTCTGGCCGTGGCTCCGCCGTTTCAAGCCCACCCTGTTCGCCGCCGTTCTCGCCGGACTTCTTCTCGCCGCGCTCGGCCTCGCCATGCCGTTGATCCTGTCCGCGTTCGTCGATTACGTTCTTGGCGGCCGGCAGCCGGGCTGGGCGCCGGTTCTGGTCGGCGGGATGGCGGCGTCCGGCGCGGCGGTCTATCTCCTGACCTGGTTCCAGCGGCGACTGCTTCGAAAACTCGCCGTGCGACTTACGGTGGAACAGTCGGACCGGTACCTGGTTCACCTGCTTCGCCTGCCGATGCGCTTCTTCGTGCAGCGCCACGCCGGCGAGCTCGCGGAGCGCGCCCGCCTCATCGGCACAGTCGCGCAGCTCGGAACGAGCCAGCTCGTCGCGGTAATGATCGAACTCGTGATGAGCCTCGCCTTTCTCGGCGCCATGTTCGCGATCGATTCCCTGCTGGCGTCGCTGGTCGGTTCCATGGGGATCGGGTCCGTCCTGCTTACCCGGCTCCTGACCCGGCGGCGGACCGATTTGAACCACCAGCTGGGCCGCGAGCAGGGCAAGCTGATCGGCTTCGGCATGGCGGGCCTCCGTCATACGGAGAGCATGCGGGCCACCGCGTCGGAGGACGACTTCTTCGCGAAGTTGAGCGGCTACCAAGCGCGCGAACTCGGCGCACGGCAGGACTTCGTCGAACTCGGACATGTCGTCGCCGCGCTGCCGATCCTGTTCACGTTCCTCGGCGCCGCGGTGGTCTTCGGCATCGGCGGGGAGCGGCTCGCGTCCGGCGAGTTGTCGGTCGGCACGCTGATCGGGCTCCATTTGCTCGCTACCGGCTTCCTGCAGCCGGTGGGACGCCTGGCGCTGTTCTCCGACCTGTTTCAGACGCTCGAGGCCGACCTCTCGCGCCTGAACGACGTGTTCGACGCGCCGCCGGACGACGACGTCCCGAATCGCGGAGGCGACGAGCGGTCGGGCCGCCTGGCGAGAGTCGCCGGTCGGCTTCGCCTGGCGGGTCGGCTCGAGATGCGCAACGTCACCTTCGGCTACACGAAGCACAGGCCGCCGCTGATCGAGGACTTCAACCTCGTGGTCGAGGTCGGTCAGCGGGTATCGGTCGTCGGACCCAGCGGCTCCGGCAAGTCCACCCTGGCCATGCTGGCTGCCGGCGTCTACCGGCCGTGGTCGGGGGAGATCTTGTTCGACGGGCTCCCGCGCGAGGAGATTCCGCCGGAAATCCTGGCTTCGTCCGTCTCGGTGGTGAGCCAGGTCACGGTGCTGTTCGCCGCCAGCGTTCGGGAGAACCTGACCATGTGGAACGCGGCGGTTCCCGAGGACGCCATGGTCGACGCGGCCCGGGACGCCCGGATTCACGACGAGATCATCGCTCGCCCGCTCGGCTACGACTCCCCGATCGAGGAGGAGGGCCGTAACTTCAGCGGCGGCCAGCGTCTCCGACTCGAGATCGCCCGTGCGCTGGTCGTCAATCCGTCGCTCCTGATCCTCGACGAGGCGACCAGCAGTCTCGATACGGTGAACGAATTCCGCATCGACGAAGCGCTGCGTCACCGCGGCTGTTCCAGCCTCATCGTCGCCCATCGGCTGAGCACGATCCGGGACAGCGACCGCATTCTCGTTCTCGACCGGGGCCGGGTGGTGCAGGAAGGCACCCACGAGTCGTTGATCGCGGCGGAGGGCAGTCTCTATCGCGAGTTTCTCCATGCGCATTGAACGGCTCTCCCCGGCCGAGGCGCTGGCGCGCTTCGCGACCGCCGCCAGCGACGCCGTGCCGTCGGCCGGAAACCGGCCGCTGCGGCTCGAAGACCCGAAGTCGCTCTGGTACGTCGAACGGGGTTCGCTGGAAGTGTTCGCGGTCGAAACGGAAGACGGTGCGGTTCGGGCGCCGTTGCAGAACGTGCTTCGTCTCGAGCGCGGCCAGCTCGCCTTCGGGATCGATACCGGAACGAAGGACGGGGACTTGCAGCTGTTGTGCAAGGGCCTGCCCGACACGAGGCTTCGTCGGCTCTCCGTCGCCGCGCTTGTCGAGGAGGCGCGAGAAGACGCTCCGCTTGCCGCGGCCGTCGCCGAGGGGGTCGACGCGTGGGTGGACGCCCTCGGCCAGTCGCTGGTGCGCGACATCGAAACGAGGCCGAGGATTGCGCGGCAGCTGTCCGCCGGCGAGGAATCGGCGGTCGAGGGGGTGGTTTCCGCGCGTCAGGGCGTGGTGTGGGTTCCGTGTCACGGGCTCGCGGCCGTGTTTCTGGATCTGGAGGACGCCGATTCGTCCGAGCGTTCCCTGATTCCGTTGACGCAGGGCACATGGATGCAGATATCCGGTCCTTCGGACGTCGCCTGCCTCGCGGCCCGGGAGCTGGAGACGGGCCCGCTGCTCTGCCGGCACCTGCCGGAATTCCACCGGCTGGCGGCGCGCGTGATGCGTTTGAACCGTCAGCTGCGGGTCGTCGATCAGGCCAATCTGCAATTCGCCCGGAGCGCTCTTCTGCGACGTGCGGAAGTGGCGGCGCGCGGGGAACTGCATTCTCTTCTGGGAGACGAATCAGCTCCTCCCGATACCCGGGAGGACGGGCTGCGGGTCGCCCTCCGAACGGTGAGCGAGTACGAGGGGATCGACTTGCAGGCTCCCGAAACCGGGCCGGGAGAGGACCTGGGACTGGCGGATTTCCTCGCTCATGCCAACGTTAGGGCCCGGCGTATACGGCTGCGTACCGAACCGGACTGGTGGCGCTCCGACAGCGGCGCAATGCTCGCCTTCCTGCGCGAGGGCGACCGGCCCGTCGCGTTGATTCCCGACAGTTTCGGGGCGTACCGGGTTCACGATCCGGCAAGCGGTAGGGTCGCGCGGGCCGGACCGGACACGGTCGACGCTCTGCACGAGGACGCGTGGTTTCTGTACCGCACGATCCCGAAGGAACGGCCGGCGGAATTCGCCGACATGGCGAGGGCTGCGCGGGGAGGAGTCGCATTCGATCTCGTCCGGCTGGCCGCGACGAGCGTCGGCGCCGGGCTCCTGGCGTTCGCACCTGCGCTCGCTCTCGCGATTCTTCTCGAGCGCCTGATTCCGGCGGGTCCGACGGGAAGCACGCTGGCGCTGTTCGGAATGGCGCTGGCCGCGCTCGGCGTCGTCGCAGCGCTTCTGCAGGTCCTGCGCGGTACCGCGATCATGCGAATCGAGGGAAGGCTGACGACCCGTTTGAGTTCGTTGCTGTGGGACCGGACCCTTCGGTTGACGTCCGGTTTCTTCCGTCAACGTACGGCAGGCGAGGTGGCAATGCGTGCGCTGGCCTTCCATCACCTGCGCGACCTGATCGCCGGACCTGCCGTGATCGCGTTCCTGTCGGTGCTGTTTCTCTTGCCCGCGCTGGTGGCCCTGATGTTGCTCAACCCTCTCCTGGGGCTGTTGACGGCGACCGTCGGCGTCGCGGCAGTTCTGGCCGCTGTCGTCTTCGGAATCCTTCAGGTGGGGCCGCAGCGTCGGTACGTCGAGGCCACGCGCGAACTCGCCAGCACGTTGATGCAGATACTCGGCGGGATCGGAAAGCTCCGCGCGACGGGCGCAGGACCGTCGGCGTTCGCGTTCTGGGCCCGTACGTTCCGACGGCAACAGGTTGCGCAGATCCAGGTCGCGCGCGTCAACGAGCATATGGCGGCGCTTACGGCGGCGCTGCCGGCGTTTGGCGGCGCTCTGCTGTTCGCCGGAGTTCTGCGGCTGGAGGCGGGTCCTGCCGTGGTGTCCGACTTCGTGGCGGTCTATGCCGCATCGATGACGTTCTACATGACCGTCGCCATGCTCGGGTTTTCGTTCGAGGCGATCGCCGCGATCATTCCGGTTTGCGAACAGGCACGTCCCATTCTGCAGGCGGAACTGGAACCCGTGCGGCGGAGCGCCCGGGCGACGACCCTTGGGGGCGACATCCGATTCGACTGCGTGCGATTTCGCTACGGCAGCGACGGTCCGGTGGTCCTGCACGACGTCTCTCTCCATGCCGCACCCGGCGAATTCATCGCCGTCGTGGGGGAGTCGGGCGCGGGAAAGTCCACTCTGATCCGGCTGGCGCTCGGCCTCGAGCGGCCCGTCTCCGGCGGCATCTACTACGACGGAAAAAGTCTGGATAGTCTCCGAGCGCAGTCGGTTCGCCGCCAGGTCGGGGTCGTGGTGCAGGACGGGGCGCTCGTATCGGGCACGGTGCTCGACAACATCATCGGCGTCATGGGCGACCTGACCGAAGCGGACGCTTGGCGGGCGGCGCGCGCGGCGGGGGTCGAGCGCGACATTCGAGCGATGCCGATGGGCATGTATACCCCTGTCAGCGAGTCCGCGACGACTCTCTCCGGGGGTCAGGGGCAGCGAATCCGAATCGCCGCTTCCCTGGTACGCAATCCGCGAATCGTGTTCCTGGACGAGGCGACCAGCTGGCTGGACGCGTCGAGCCAGCGCGAGACGATGGACGGAATCCGCCGGCTGACCTCGACGCGCATCGCGATCGCCCACAGGCTGTCCACCGTCCGGGAAGCCAATCGAATCTATGTACTGGAAGGAGGGCGGGTGTCGGAATCGGGCACCTTCGACGAACTCATGGCTGCGGACGGTAGCTTCCGGGCGCTTGCGGAACGTCAGCTGGTCTGAGACCGGGCCGGGCCGAACCGGCCCTTGCGTCGACACGGTCGGACGCGGGTCGCGCGTCGCGCCGGGTCAGCGGGTCGGACATCGGGCGAGGAGTTGCAGGGGACGGCAGCGGCACCGAGGTGCCGCCTGCGGCTGGCACGAGTTCCGGCTCCCTTCCCGGCATGCCGCGACAGGTTCAGGCCGCATTCTCCCGCCGGGGCGAGGTGGCTCGGGAACCCATTGCCGGTCCTGGTCGGCTGCCGAGGCTGAAGGCTCCTACCGGTCCCTCCACGAGCGGATCGAGGCCGGTGGCGTCGGCGAAGAGTCCGATACGGGTCGCGCCGATGGCGCAGGACGCGAGTCCCGCTTCCTCCGCCGCGAGGTAGAGGCTCTGGTAGAGCGCGCCTGTATTTCGCAGGATCAGGCCGTAGGCGATGGATCGATAGAACCACATGACCCGGCCGAACCGCGCGGAGATCACCAGTAACAGCTGCGGCGGCTTCGCGGCTCTCATGGCGCGGGCGGCGTCTTCCAGGAACGATCGCGTGCTTGCGCCGGCGGGGCAGACAGAGGCGAGCGCGTGGGACTTCGCGTCGTAGTGATACATGCCGGCCTCGATGCCGGTGCAGGCTCCCACGACCGGATAGATCTCCAGTTCGTACGACGCGCCGCCGCTCGGGTAAGGGCGGCGGGTAAACTCGGCGAAGGACTCCGATCCGTCGAGGCTTCGGATCCGCACGCGGGTCCTGTCCCGGATGCGGGCCGCCGTATCGAGGAGCAGGCCCAGCTGCCTGACGGAGATTGGGCGGGACTCGTCGTGCGTGCGGACGGAGCTGCGTCGCGCCAGGGCGGAAGAGACAGACCCTCGTTCCGGTGCCGCCTCGGCTCGCGGCAGCGGAATCCGATTCGCCGACCCGAAATCGGGGACGGCCGGGAGCGGATCGATCTTGCCGACGAACGGAGCGTGCTTGCCGAAGGGCGCCGCAAAAACCCCGGGGCTCTGGCGCATGTGCGACAGGAGGTCGTGGAATTCCCATTGGGCGAGGGCGTCCTGGCGAGCGGCGGAAACGCAGGTCCGCTCCTCCGCTCTCAACATGCCGAGCGCGTGGAGCAGCCGGCGAACGAGCGGATGGCGAAGCGCGTCCAGTTCGGGCAGCCGAACGCTGGCGTCGGCCAGCGGCGATTCGAGGCGCCAGCCGCCCTGCGGCTCCTGCCTGAGATAGGCAAGCGGATCGAGAACCGCATCCGCAGATGGCGTTTCGGGCGACAACTCGGGAGAGAACCGGGGTTTCTGCGGGTCGACAGCCGCCAGTTCCCGGCCGTCGTCGACCAGCGCGTAGCGGATGCAGCCGGTTCGGGCGAGGGCTTGAATCCAAAGGAGGCATTGGGCGGCGCACTCCACGGTGGACTCGCTGAGGACCGTATCTCGCAAGTCGGCCAGAGGGGCTCCGCGCCCCAACAGACGAACGGCAGTATCGAAGGCGGGAGCGAATCCGCCGACGGAGAGCGTCCCAATCTCCGTGTCGACGGAATAGCCCTGGCCGTCTTGCGACCTATGAAGGGCGCTGCCTTCCGCAAGGCGCAGCCGAAAGCGTGTTTCCGAGAGCAGTCGCAATATCGTCACTTCAATTCCTGCGTTGGCTCCGGTTCTCGGCTACCGGCGGCGTGTGGCAACCTTTGCGGAAATCATACGCGTTCGGGCAAATCGGAGCTCGGGCTTTCCCGATTCGGCAGGCTGACGGAGCGATCCCGGCGCCTGCGGCGACCGGCCGACGAGCCGATCGCTTGCAGACCGGACGGGTCGGGCGGCTATGCGGCAATTGTCCGGAACGGAGCCTGTTGCAGAATGGCTTCGGCGCAGCGAGCGACGGGCGCTTCCACCGTTCCCGTTGCGCCGATCGCCTGTCGAACGGGAACGCTGCGCTGCGCCGTGAGGTCGATGAGTCAAGACGTGGCTTCTCCGGCTTGCCCGGCAGTCGTCTCGAGTGCGTTGCCCTCCGTGATCGCGTCCGCCTGGCGATTGCGCTCGGAGGCCGAACCTCTGTGGTTCGCTTCGCCGATCGGACCCGTCATGTCGCGGCATCGCGGTGTCGGAAGGCGCTCCGGCAACTCAGCTCAGCGGACCCTGTGGCCCGAATCCGTAAGATCCGTTCCCGGGGATTCCGTCCCGCCGGCTCCGGGCCGTTGCTCGTGCTCGCGAAAGCACGTCCCGGTGCGACGGTCCGAGCGAAATGGCGTTCTTCGGGCTCTGGGCGTCCACCATAGGCCGTCCTATTTCCCGACGGCGTGAGACTCGCATAGGTCGTCGAGCGTATGTCCGTCGACGATCGCGTCCAACAACTGATAGTGCTCGGCGGCCGAACCCTTGCGAATCGCCGTGCGGAGTTGAATCGGCACACGGCCGAACCGGCGTGCGAGAAGGCCCTCGAGCACATTCACGCGCTCTTCCCTGCGGCCTTTCCTGCGGCCTTCCTTGCGGCCTTCCTTGCGCCCGGCGTCCATGAGTTCTCTTCCCATCGGCCCCATCTTCTCGACTCCCGTCTTCGGCCGGGCGTTCTCTGCGACCCGCGAGATCTTCGGCGTATCCGTCGGCGACGCGCATTCGCCGGAAGAGGCCCTATCTCCCCGTAGCGCGAGACGCGCACAGGTCGTCGAGCGCCTGTCCCTCGACGATCGCGTCCAACAACCGATCGTGCTCGGCGGCCGAACCCTTGCGAATCACCTTGCGGAGTTGAATCGGCACACTGCCGAACCGGCGTGCGAGAAGGCCCTCGAGCATGTTCACGCGCCCTTCCCTGCGGCCCTCCTTGCGCCCGGCGTCCACGAGTTCTCTTCCCATCGGTCCCATCTTCTCGACTCCCGTTTTCGGCCAAGCGTTCTTCACGGCCCGCTTGATCACCGACGAATCCGCCGGCATCGCGCCCATGATATACAGCAGCAACCGGTCCGCAAAATCGCTCTCCTCCGGAACGAGTCGCAGCAACGCTTCGATCTCGCCGCCGGTCACCGACTTCCGGCACGCATGGACCGCGGCCCGAAGGACGGCCTGCAGCTTCGCTCCCGTCGCCAGTTTCTCCACCGCCATGCGACCGAGGTCCCGGAGGCTGTACCGGTAATCCAGGAGGTAGGGAACCAACTCTTCGTCCGCCTCCACGTCCTCCGCAAGAGACACCGCCGCATTCCATTTTTTTCGACCATGATAGAATATCAGGGTAATTACGCACGCGCGTTTGCGTCGCCCGGACGGCGTGTCGTCCGCCGCCTCGCGCTTCGCGAGCTGCGTTGCGTAGGATTGCGTCCGCCAGACGAGTCCGGGATCGACCGTGGACTGGAACTCGGCGATGACGTAGAGGAACTTGCGCTTGCAACCGCTCTTGAGGCGGAACCGGAAGATCCGGTCGCTGCGGCTGCGACGAAGAGTCGCGCTGACGTGCTGCGCGTCTACCGCTTCCGGCAGCGCCGAGTCCAGCATCTCGGCGATCGCCGGCGGAAGGTGCGCCCGGATCAGTTCGTCGGCGCATTCGAGGTCCTCCATGACGGCCTGGAGAATGGCGTCGTGCGGCTGATGCAAGTACGGGCAGCGGCGGTTTCCGCGGCGCTTGCGCCCCGGCTTCCGCTTCTTCCCCGATTCGCCTTTCGCTCGTGGGTTCATGTCGCCCCGCTGGACTCGGATGTGGTTTCGCCGGAACCGGCGCGAACGGGAAGAGCCTTGCCGTATTGCCGTGAGTTGGCAAGTCAGGTCGCGGATACGTTGACGATTCTTTCTCGCAAAGACCCGGAAGACCTTGTCGTAACTATTTGCGGAAACGCCGTTCCTGTGACGCCGGGACTCGCCTGCGCCGGCGAAGCGCCGCAAAAATTTCGAGTCCGATTTTTAACACATTAGAGGGGGTTGCGCGGCCGCCGACCGGGACGCGGGCCGCCCTGCAGCGAACCGAACCGCGAATCGATTCGCCGAATCCCCGCGCCGATTCGCGGTAGGCGGCGGGACGGACAGGGTGGCGATTCGCGGCGCGGGCCGGCCGTTGCGTCGGTCGCTGGGGCGGACGCTCCCCGGGGCCGAACGTGCGGGCGAGCGCGGCAGCGAAGGACCGTCTTCCGGCCTGCGGCAAATGTCCTGGCCGTTCGCGAGCCTCCGCGATGCCCGGCGCCGCCGCGCGAAGGCACGTCGAGGATTCGAGCCGTGCCGGCGTCGGCGAGCTGCGCATCGCGCGCCCGGCTGCCTTCGTAGAACCCTTCAACCGGACAAGTTTTCGGCCTTCAAGCGGAACGTTCCTCCGGTCGCCGCAAAGCACCCGAGGTTGCGAGCCGTGGCGGCGGGCGGCCGAGGCGACCGAGCGTGGAACGGTGCGACGGAGGCAGTCGGTCGGCGGCCGCACGAGCCCTGACTCAACTCGCCGGTCTGCGGCGTCCGGAGGCCCGGGCGGTCGTCTCCGTGACTTGAGCCCCCCGAGTCGCGAGGAGCGACTCATGCCACCCGTCCGTCGCGTGCGTTCCGCCGCTTGCATGGTCTCCCCGGCGGCACGGTTCGTGCGGGTTGCGGGTCCGGGCGTCTCCGCGCGGCTTCCGTTCGGACGACGTTCCGTGGCGGGCAGCTTGCCCCGGTTAAGTGGAACCGTCGCGGTCGGTTTCGATTATTGGGCAAAATTCAACCTCTACAACCGTGACGGCTGCGGCGGCGTACGGATCGAAAACGTTTCGCAAGCCCGCGTTCGCAAGACGCGCACATGGCCGATATCATGGGACGATCGTCGGAAGGAGGCCTGAATCGCAGTCGCAGATGCAGCCTCGCGTGGGTGCAGCGGCGAGTCCACGGCTCGTCTCCAGGGTTTCCGAGAGCTGCGCGCATGCGGAAGTCCGAACCTGGCCTCCGACCGCATTTTGGGGAGAAGGATCGTTCAATGACAAGCGATGCGGAACGCAAGCGAATCGATCGGCGGCGGATCGAGACCGACGTGGTGGCGAAGTATTACGGGGACCCGGAATACCGGAGGTCGCTGGAACGGGATCCCGCCGGTACGCTGCGCTCGGAAGGGCTCGACATTCCCGAGGGAGTGACGGTGGAATTGCAATTCGATTCCGCGGAATCGCTGAACATCGTGCTCCCCCGGCCGAAACCGCAGAGCAGCGGCTCCGACGACGGCGATACGGGCGCACGCGGCTGATCGGGCGCGTTGCGACGGCGTCGTCCGTTCGGACGGGTTTGCCGGAAGGCGTTTGCCGGCAAGTTAGGCGACCCGCCCTATCTCCGGGAGTCCGGTCTTTCGGGGTTCGGTACAGTTGATAACGAAACGAGTTCCGGCCGTGAATCGAGGTCTGTCGCGCGATCCGATTCGGTCGTGCCTCGCGTACGTACGGCGACGAGTCCGCGGCCACGAGCGCGCGTCGACCGAACGGTCCGTGAAGCCGCGAGGATGTGAGTTGTTCGAATCCTCTCATGCCCTCTTGTCGACCGGCGTGCGGACGGCATCGATCTCGGAACAGGAACGGCGGATACCAATGCAATTCTCGAGACGACACTACCGGCGCGTTGTCCTGGGCGACTCCTCGGATCTCCCAGTGAAGAGCGACACCGACACGAGGCCGGGCGTGCGCACCGGCCCCGGAAGTCCTGAATGTCCCGACTGCCGGCGGGTCGTTGACACGGGGAGATGTTGTCGGTCTACTCCGCGCGTCAAGTACGCAAATCGGAGGGAATGACCGTGAAGACCATGCAGGAAATGCGGGAGCAACTCGTGACCCGTGCCAATACCGACGAGGCGTTTCGTGCAGAGTTGCTTTCGAAGCCGAAGGAGGCGATCGAGTCCGAGCTTGGCGTTACCCTGCCGGAGCAGATGAAGGTGAGCGTATACGAGGACAGCGCGACCGAAGCTCACTTCGTTCTGCCTCCCGAGCCACGTCTGGACGCGCAGGATCTGGAGCACGCGTCCGGGGGCGTCGACAGCGGTGACTGCTACTGCTACGGGTAATTCCCGCCGGCGGGCATACGCGCCTCCGTCGTCTGAGAGCGTAGAGCGGGCCCTTCTCGCTGCTTCCGTGCGCCCTCGAAACGGGACAAGGACGGACGGCTGCTTGAGGTAGGCGCTGCGGTTGCCCCTGATTCGTGCCCAGCGGTAGGGTTTGGCCAGAGGAATGGCGGCAGCGCGAGCGTTCGATCTTCCGCCTCACGCGGCGTAAACGGGCGAGACCGCCACGTGGGCTTGGACCCCGGCGCGTGCGAGCTATACACGTAGACCGGTCGGGAAGCCGAGAACCGCAACCCTGGCGAACGGCTCGCTCGCGCGTAGTTCGACCGAGTCCGATGCGGCGGCTTTCCGGCAACCGGCGCACCGTTCCCATGCGATAGAGTCCGGGTGCGATCGCCGGCACCCGTCGTGAGGCTCGCGAAGCGTGCGGTTCCGGCAAGCCGTGTCACGAGAACGGAACGCGCGACCTGACGGAGCGTCCGCCCGGCCCCCTGCGATCCTGCGAAACGCGTCGAGCGTTGCGCCCGGCACAGCCGGCCGGACCCGACGAGTTGCGCTTCGCACCGATTGACGCGGGTGCAGTCGCCGGCCGATCTGGCCCGGCGAAGTCTCCCGTCCCGACGTCCTGCGACGCGCAGCCGGCTTCGCACCCTCATCGTTCGACTTCGGGGCGGGTCCGCTCGGTCGGCGACAGTTTGCCCGGGTCGCGGACGGTTCGCTTCCTGCCGGTTCCCGGGGACGCTTGCGCCGGCGGGTCAGAGACCGCAACCCGAAGCGTGTGCCGGAGGGCGAAGCCGGGGCCGTGTGGTGCAGGGATGCGGCGGGCGGCTCTCGCACCGCCTGCGTCCGAGGCGGGCGTCCGGCGGCGTTTACCGCTCCGCGTTCGTTCGGTAAGTAGCATGTGCATCGAGGCGAACAGGAAGCGGAGGGGAATCCTCAGATGACCGACGAAGGCTACGAACCGCCCCGGGTCTGGAAATGGATCCGCGAGAGCGGCGGCGAGTTTGCGCCGATCAACCGGCCCGTATCCGGAGCGACCCACGAACGGGCGCTTCCGCGCGGCAAGCATCCGCTGCAGCTCTACTCGCTCGCGACTCCGAACGGAGTCAAGGTCACGGTGATGCTGGAGGAACTCCTCGCGGCCGGACATGCCGGCGCCGAGTACGACGCATATGTCATCCGAATCGGCGACGGCGACCAGTTCGGGTCGGGCTTCGTCGACATCAACCCGAATTCCAAAATTCCCGCGTTGGTGGACTACGGCATGCCCCGCCCGACCCGCGTGTTCGAATCCGGCGCGATCCTGCTCTATCTCGCGGAAAAGTTCCGCGCCTTCGTCCCGGAAGACCCGATGGAACGGGCCGAGTGCCTGTCCTGGCTGTTCTGGCAGATGGGCTCGGCTCCGTATCTCGGCGGCGGATTCGGGCATTTCTACGCCTACGCTCCCTACAAGATGCAGTATCCCATCGATCGGTATGCCATGGAGGTGAAGCGGCAGCTCGACGTTCTCGACAAGCGACTTGCCGAGGTCCGTTTCGTCGCCGGCGATGAATACACCGTCGCAGACATCGCGATCTGGCCCTGGTACGGCGTATTGACTACGGGAAGGACCTATGACGCGGGCGAGTTCCTCTCGGTCCGCGAATACGCCAACGTGGTGCGATGGCACGACGAGATTGCGGCGCGGGAGGCGGTGATTCGGGGCCGGAAGGTGAACCGGGTGAGCGGACCGCCGGAGGACCAGCTCCACGAGCGGCACGACGCTTCGGACTTCGAACTACGCACGCAGGACAAGATCGGGCCGGAGGCCGATCGGGAGCGGTAGCGGACGCCCGACGGCGACTGCCGGCGATCGCCTGCGCACGCGCCCGAGCGGCGCGACGTCGGGGAACCGGCGCGCCTTCCGCGACGCGAACTACAGGCCGGCATCCGACTCCCGGACCTGAATAGCCGGCGAGCCCTCCCCGCGAGACGAGCGGTTTCCGCGGTGCGCTCGGACCGTTGGCGAAGCCGGATCCCCCGGGCGCCGGGGCGGCCGATTCGTACGCCTCCGGGAACGGCCGGCACGGGACAACCGGCGACGGGACCGCAGACCGAATCCCGTACGGGTCGCGGCTTGCCGACGAGGCAGGCGTTCCCGCCCTGCAGGCGCAGCTGATCGGCCGATCGCGCGGGAGCGGTACGTGCGCGAGCGTCCACGTTGACGGGAAGTCCTGACTGCGGGGCGTCGTCGACCGCCGGATCAGTCTTCCGCTTCGCCTCCGAAGCGTGCGCGCCAGGCGTCGATATCGTCGTTCTCGATCTTGCGAAACAGCGGAGCCGGGCGCTCGACGGGATGACCCGCCGGGATTGCGGACAGGATTTCGCTCCGGTCGGTCGGCCAGTCCCCGGCGGTCGGCGGCGGCAGGCCCAGAGTCTTCAGGATGGCGGCCGAGGCGTCCGGGACGAAGGGTGCGGAGACCGTCGCATAGAGGCGGACGAGCTGGATGGCCGTCCGAACGGCGACGGCGGCCCGCGGCCGGTCGCGCTTGATATGCGCCCAGGGTTCGGCTCGCTGGAGATACTCGTTTCCGAGCGACCACAGGGCCCGGAGCTCCGCCGTCGCGCGACGGAACTCCACGGCGTCCATCGCCGCCTCGTAGGCGTCGAGGCGCTTGCCGACCGCATCGCCGAGTTCGCGTTCGGCGTCGCCCTCGCTTCCCCCGTCGGGGGTTCGGCCCTCGAACCGGCTGGCGGCGAAGCCGCCGACCCGGCTGACGAAGTTGCCGAGGTTGTCGGCGAGGTCCTTGTTGACGCCGTCCCGCAGCGAACGCCAGGTGAAATCGGCGTCGCCGCTCTCCGGCGCATGCGAGAGGAGCCACCACCGCCATGCGTTCGCCGGCAGAATCTCGATCGCGGCATCCATGAAGACGCCGCGCTTCAGGGAGGTCGAGAACTTGCCGCCGTCGAAGGTCAGCCAGTTGAAGCCCTTGATGTAGTCCACCAGCTTCCACGCCTCGCCCGAGCCGATCAGGGTGGCCGGAAACGACAGCGTGTGGAAGGGGATGTTGTCCTTGGCCATGAACTGGGTGTAGCGGACGTCTTCGGCGCCGCAATCCTCCCGCCACCAGCGGCGCCAGTCCTGGCCGGTCTCCTCGGCCCATTCGACCGTCGCGCCGATATAGGCGATGGGCGCGTCGAACCAGACGTAGAAGACCTTCCCGTCCATGCCCGGCCACGGCGCGCCGTCGCGCCTGACGGGAACGCCCCAATCCAGGTCCCGCGTGATTCCCCGGTCCCGCAGCCCGTCGCCCTCGTTAAGCCACTTCATCGCGATCGAGCTCGCGAGCACCGGCCAGTCGGTCTTGGATTCGATCCATTCCCTGAGCTGCCCGCGCATCTTCGACTGCGCGAGGAACAGGTGCCGCGTGTCCCGAAACTCGAGGTCCGTTGCGCCCGAAATCGCCGAGCGGGGCCCGATCAGATCCGCCGGATCCAGCTGCTTGGTGCAGTTCTCGCACTGGTCTCCGCGCGCCCGGTCGTAGCCGCAAGCCGGGCAGGTCCCTTCCACGAACCGGTCGGGAAGGAAGCGCCGGTCCTGCGGCGAGTAGAGCTGGCGCACGGTCACTTCGCGGATCAGGCCGGCGTCCGCGAGCTTTCCCGCAAAATGTTGGGTCAACGAATGCGTCGGAGCGCGGCTCGACCGTCCGAACCAGTCGAACCCGAGCCGGAACGCGTCGCCCAGCGCCTTCTGCCGCTCGTGCATGTCGGCACAGTATTCGGCGACCGGAACGCCCGCGTCGGCGGCGGCCAACTCCGCCGGCGTGCCGTGTTCGTCGGTTGCGCAAATGTGGAGCACCTCGTGTCCCCGCAGCCGCAGGTATCGGGCATAGGCGTCGGAGGGCAGCATCGAACCGACCAGGTTGCCCAGATGCTTGATGCCGTTGATGTACGGCAGGGCGGAGGTGATCAGGTGTCGGGCCATTCGGACTCCTTCTCGGGATCGGAACACTGGCGCGGAATACTACCGTCCCGTCCGACGGCTGGCACGGTTCGCCCGGTGCGCGCGGTACGCCGGCCGTTCGGCCTCATGATATGGTGGCTTCCCATCCGGCCCCGCGGAACGCAAGCGACGATTCATGGCGAACACCGATCAACCGTTCAGCCGGCCGAAGTCGAGCTCGGTCCGTCCCATTCGCCGGCTGTGGCCGTTTCTGGTCCGACAGCGATTCCTGATCGTCGCCGCCGGCGCGTCGCTGCTCCTGGCGTCGGGGTTTACCCTCGCGCTGCCGATCGCGCTCCGCCGCGTCATCGACAACGGCTTCGTCGCCGGCGACACGGCCCTGATCGACCGGTATTTCGGCGCGCTGGTACTGGTCGCCGGCGGTCTCGCCGCGGCGACGGCCGTCCGGTTCTTCTTCGTCACCGTTATCGGCGAGCGGCTGGTGGCCGACCTTCGGAGCGCGCTCTACGAGCATCTGCTGTGCATGAGCCCGGGCTTCTTTCATCGCATGCGCACGGGGGAAGTGATCTCTCGCCTGACCGCCGACATGGCCGTCATCCAGACCGTGATCGGATCGACGGTGTCCGTGGCGCTGCGCAACCTGCTGCTCCTTCTCGGCTCCGGCACCCTGATGCTGATCACCAGTCCGCGGCTCACGCTGCTGGTGGGCGTGCTGGTGCCGGTGGTCATCGCGCCGCTACTCGCTCTGGGGCGGCGATTGCGGCGCCTGGCCCGAGAGAGTCAGGACCGGATCGCCGAGGCGTCCGGGATTATCGGGGAGATGCTCCAGTCGATCGCCGTCGTGCAGGCGTTCACGGCGGAGGGAGAGGCGGCCGGCCGCGGCGTGGAGGCGGTCGAGCGGGCGTTCGAGGCGTCCCGCAAGCGAGCGGCCATGCGCGCGTGGCTGACCGCTCTGGTGATTTTCCTCGTCTCCGCCGGCGTGGTCGGCGTGGTTTGGGTCGGCGCCACGGACGTATCCGCCGGCCGCATGACCCCGGGAGAACTCGCCCAGTTCGTGTTCTATGCGGTCATGGCGGGCGGGTCCGCCGCGTCGTTGTCCGAAGTCTGGAGTGCCGTGCAGCTCGCCGCCGGTGGCGCGGAGCGGATTTTCGAGTTGCTCGACGCGAGGCGGGACATCTCCGCGCCCGCCCGTCCGCGTTCGTTGCCGTCGCCGACCCGCGGCGCGATCGCGTTCGAGGGGGTGACGTTCCGCTATCCGTCGCGAACGCAGGCGGCGTTGAACGAATTCTCGTTGACGATCGCGCCCGGCGAACGGGTCGCGCTCGTCGGTCCCTCCGGCGCGGGAAAGAGCACCGTGCTCCAGCTGCTGCTTCGCTTTCACGACCCCGATTCAGGCCGGGTGACCCTGGACGGCGTAGACGTGCGGGAAGTGGATCCGGCCCGGCTGCGCGCATGCTTCGCCCTGGTCCCGCAGGATCCGGCCATTTTCGCCCGTTCGGCCGCGGACAACATTGCGCTGGGCAGACCCGGCGCCGGGGCGGACGCGGTCGAGCGGGCCGCGCGCACCGCCGATGCGCATCGGTTCCTGTCCGAATTGCCGGACGGCTACGGAACCTGGCTGGGCGAGCGGGGCGTCATGCTTTCGGGCGGCCAGAACCAGCGCGTCGCCATCGCGCGGGCGGTCTTGCGGGACGCGCCGGTGTTGCTTCTCGACGAGGCGACCTCTTCGCTCGACGCCGAGAGCGAGCGTTCGGTTCAGGAGGCGATGGCGCGGCTTGCGCGTGGGCGCACCGCCATCGCGATCGCACATCGTCTCGCGACGGTAAAGAGCGTCGATCGCATCGTGGTCATGGAGGGCGGTCGCGCCGTGGCGACGGGATCTCACGGCGAACTGGTCGCTTCCGGGGGGCTCTACGCCCGCTACGCTTCGCTGCAGTTCGGCGGGTCAGCTCCCGGCTAACTCCCTGCTTCGCCGCGCGGCGGCACGGACCGTGCGACGGATCAGCGGGTCGAGGCCGATATCCGGATCCAGCAACCGCTCGAGACCGGCCGCTGTCGTGCCTGCGGGGCTGGTCACCGCCTCTCGAAGCGCTTCCGGCGATTCGTCCGACCGCTCGACCAGAGCGCCGGCGCCGACGACGGTCTGCCGCGCCAGGACTCTCGCCAATTCGCGCGGCAACCCCTCCGCCTCCCCCGCCTTGCCCAACGCCTCGATCAGGGCGAAGACCCAGGCGGGTCCGGAACCGGACACCGCGGTGACGGCATCCATGTCGGACTCGCTGTCCAGCCATACCGTGGCGCCTGCGGCGCCAAGCAGCGCGTCGGCCAGTTCCCGGTCCGCTTCGGACGTCGCGGGAGTCGCGAAGAGCGCCGACACGCCTCTCCGAATCGCCGCCGGCGTGTTGGGCATGGTGCGGACGGCGCGGCAGCCGGGGAGGGCGGCTTCGAGCCGCCGGACGGGTATGCCGGCTGCGATGGACACGACCAGGAGCCCCTCCGCCGCCGGCAGGAGCGCGGGAAGGGCAGCGTCGATCGTCTGCGGCTTCACGGCGACCACGGCGGCGGCAGGATCGTCGGGGAGGGCGCCGGGATTGAGCGCGACCGCGCCGGAACGCGAAAGCGCCGACAGGGACTCGGAAGGCGCCGGTTCGAGAACGCAGACGCTGCCCGAAGGCGCGCCGGCGCTCAGCCAGCCCTCGAGAAGCGCGCTGCCCATTCGGCCGCACCCGAGGAGAAGGAGGCTCCTGCCTCCGAGCAGTTCGGCGATCGGCCCTGCGTCGGTCGTCAACCTGCCCGTTCTCCCTTCGGCTCCGGTCGCGCGCGGCGCGACGATACGCAACGCGCCGTTCGGATCACTCCGAGTCGGTCCCGTCCCCTGCGTCCTGCGCGGAGTCCGCGGGCCCGCCGGCCGATTCCTCTCCCGCGGCCGATCGGGCTGCGTCGAGCGCGGCCTCGAGGGCGACGATCCGCGCCGCCAGCGCCTCCCGCTCCTCCGCGGCATGCCGCACGGATTCGCGCAGTGCGGACATCTCCTCCGAGGTCGGGAAGTTCTGCTCCGCCAGCCATCGTTCCAGATGTCCGGCCAGAGCCGTCTCGACCTCGCGCCGGATGCCCTGCGTGACGCCGGCCGCATCGGTCATCAGCTTGGCGATGTCGTCGAGAATCGGATTTCGCATGGGTCAGGCGTCCCTTTCGCTCGCCGCGTACGGGACTACCTTATAGGTTCTCCCGTGCGTTTCACAGGGCCGCCCGATGCCGCTCGCGATTCCCTTTCCGGTCGTCGACCCCGTGGCGGTGGAATTCGGCCCGCTGGCGGTGCGGTGGTATTCCCTCGCCTATATCGCCGGACTGGTCGGCGGCGCGATCCTTGCCGGACGGCTGGTCGCAAACCGGCGGTTGTGGCCCGGTCAGACGCCGCCGTTCGCTCCGCAGGCGGTCTGGGACCTGATGGCCTGGATCTGCGTCGGCGTGGTCGTCGGCGGCCGGCTCGGCTTCGTCGCTTTCTATGCGCCGCTCGAGACCCTCGCGGACCCCCTGTCGGCGTTCATGCTGTGGCGCGGCGGAATGTCGTTTCACGGCGGCCTTCTGGGCGCGGTCCTGGCTGCCTGGCTGTTCGCGCGATCGAGGGGCGCGTCGCCGCTCTCGGTCGCGGACGCCGTCGCGTGCGTCGCGCCGCTGGGCATCTTCCTGGGCCGGACAGCCAACTTCGTCAACGGGGAACTCTGGGGCCGGGAGAGCGACGCTCCCTGGGCGATGGTCTTTCCCGCGCCCGCGGCCGGGGGCGTCGCCCGCCACCCAAGCCAGCTCTACGAGGCCGCGCTGGAAGGTCTTCTGCTCCTGCTCGTCCTGAACGCGCTCGCCCGCTTCGGTGGATCCCTGCGTCGTCCCGGCTTGCTCGCGGGAGCGTTCGCGCTGGGTTACGGATGCGCCCGGATATCGGTCGAGCCGTTTCGCGAGCCGGACGCCGGGCTCGGCTTCCTGTTGCCGCTGGGAAGCGGCGGGATCACCATGGGTATGTTGCTCTCCTTCCCGATGGTGTTGATCGGAGCCTGGATGATCGCTCGGTCGATGCGGCAGGCCGCCGGCGCATGACCGTGCGCTCTAACGGCTGCGGGACGCCGCTGGACCGAAAGCTCCGGGAGACGATACGCCGGACCGGCCCGGTCGGCGTCGACGCCTTCATGCGGCTGGCCCTGCAGGATCCCGAACACGGCTATTACCGGCGGAGCGATGCGATCGGCGTCGGGGGAGACTTCGTCACCGCACCAGAGATCAGCCAGATGTTCGGCGAGCTGATCTGCATGTGGATCGCGGATTGCTGGCAGCGCGCCGGTCGGCCGCGCCCCATGCAAATCGTGGAACTCGGTCCCGGACGGGGAACGCTGATGTCCGACGTGTTGCGCAGCGCACGGGCAGTCGCCGGGTTCCGGGAGGCGCTCCGGCCGGCGCTGGTCGAGACGAACCGGACGCTTGCCGCCCGTCAGCGAGAACTGCTGGGGCAGGACGGGATTCGCTGGGCGTCGTCGTTGGAGGAGGTTCCGTCGGGGCCTGCGTTCTGGATTGCGAACGAGTTCCTGGACGCCATGCCGATCCGGCAATTCGTCCGCATGCCGGACTCCTGGCGCGAGCGCCGGGTGGGAATGGACGATGCGGAACGCCTGACCTGGGTTGCCGGGGCCCCGGTCGAACTGCCGGCGCCGCTGTCGTCGTCGCTCTCGGATGCGCCGGAGGGTCGGGTGGCGGAATGGTCCGACGAGACGGACGCCACGGTCCGGCGAATCGCCCGTCGCGTGGCGGAATCGGGCGGCGCGGGCCTCTTCGTAGATTACGGTTACGAGGAGCCGGAACTCGCCGGAGCTCTGGGAGGCGATACCCTGCAGGCGGTGCGCGCCCACCGGTTCGCCCCTGTCCTGGACGCGGTCGGGGAGGCGGATCTGAGCGCGCATGTGAATTTTTCGGCGTTGGCGCGAGCCGCCGGAGAGGAAGGCGTGTCGGTCGGACCGGTGACTTCGCAAGGGCAGTTTCTGGAGAGTATCGGCGCCCGACTGCGCGCGGCGTCGCTGTCGCGCGGCAAGCCGCGACGCGTCCGGGAGGCGATCGAAGCCGCCCTGGAACGGCTGGTCGGCAACGACGGAATGGGCCGGCTGTTTCGGGTGTTGGCGATCCGCGCACGCGAATGGCCGGAGCCGGCCGGATTCGACCTCGGGCGGCCATCGTGAGCGTACGACCGATTCGCAGTCCGGTTCTGGATGGGCTCTCGGGGATTCGGCACGGATTCTTCACTCGCGCGGGCGGCGTTTCGCCGGGGATTCTCGCGAGCCTGAACTGCGGAACCGGTTCGGGGCTGGACTCGGCGGAGAACGTCCGGGAGAACCGTGCTCGGGCGGCTGCCGCGCTGGGTCTTCCGGCGGAACGGATCCGGACCGTGCGCCAGACCCATGGCGCGATCGCGGTCAAGGTGGACCGTCGGAACGAAGACCCGGGCCGGAGAGAGGCGGACGCGGTCGTGTCCCGTTCGCCCGGCATTGCCGTCGCTGTGACGACCGCGGACTGTGCGCCGGTGCTTCTGGCCGAACCGTTCGCCGGGGTCGTGGCCGCTGCGCATGCGGGTTGGCGGGGAGCGCTCGGCGGTATCCTCGAATCCGCGGTGCGCGCGATGGAAACTGCCGGCGCGCATGCGCCGCGGATCGTCGCCGCCGTCGGACCGACCGTAACGGCATCCCACTATGAGGTAGGGCCGGAGTTTCGAGAGCGGTTTCTTGCCGAGGATCCGACGAGCGCGGCGCAATTCCGGGGCGGCACGGGCGGTGAGCCCGTTCGGTTCGACCTGCCCGGGTATGTCGTCTGCAGACTCGCCGCCGTCGGCGTGGGCTGCGTGGAGGACCTGCGGCTTTGCACGTACGCGGACGAAACGCGGTTTTTCAGTTGCCGTCGCGCTCGCCACAGGGGCGAGCCGGGGTTCGGGTTGTTGCTCTCGGCGATCGCCCTGACCTAGCGCTCCAATCTGGTTGACGTGCGACGCGCAGCGACTCCGGATCGGACTCCGTAGGCCACGCGACTCCTTACTCTTCAGCGTTTCGTGCGATCTGCGGGAAGGAGTCGACGCCACCCGACACGGCAACGTCATGCTTCGTTCGGCCTGAACCGCCCGTGCTGTCCGTCGTCGCCGTACCGTCGTCGCCCTGGGGCTTCGCCGTTGACGGGTCGGGGCCGCCGGCAAGACCTCGAGACTCGGCGCCCGAATTCGGATGCGCTTTCCGGCGGATGCGAGCGTGATGCGGTCATACCCCGCGAAAAGCGCTCCGCTGCCGCAACCTGCGCCACTGCGAGCGCCGGCGCGGGCGCCTGTTCCGGAGGGGCGCGCCCGCATCGTCCCGGCGTTGCGGGAGCGAAGGCTTGCGCGAATCGGGTACGGCGCATATCGTTTCCGCCTGTCGCCGGATGGCCGCTCGGAACGTGGAAGGACGTCGCACGGCAGGCTTGTCGAAGCTTCTTGCGATGCGATAGCGGGAAGCGCCTGCCAAGAGCGGGTCCCCCAAGCCCGGGCGGTATCAGACGTCCGCTCCGCTTGCGGAGCGGCGCATGGAGGAGGAGCGTCATGGCATCGATCGTCTCGCGATTCGTCTCGCGTGTCGGTTGCCGCCGCCATCTGCCATCCTGCCCGGCAGCCGGGCAAGACGCGGACTTCCGCTTCTCTTCCTCTTGATTCCTCCGTAGAGGAATCGGGGGCCTCCCCGCATTCCCCATAGCAGCGATCGATTCGCTCGCCGGTGCGTGCGGGCGGGGACGGAGATGCCCCAGGAACTGCGGAAAGGACGGAGACTTCCCGAAACTGCCTGGTTCGGCACGGGTGGCATGTCCGTCGAGACCCGCACGTTCCCTCGCGCGTGAGACCGTCGACTCCGTCCCCGGCCGATTCTCCGTCACGACCCGCAATACTTGCGAAATTGACGTGATCGTACCCCTCGGCGGCGGGTCTCTGCTCCCAAGACCTGCCGCGCCAGCGGATCGACCCGACCGAGAGGATCGCCTCCTTGCCCGAGAAAATCTCCCTGCGAATCGACGCTCGCGTATCCCATCAGGCATGGTTTGCGGCGCTCATCCGGAATCCCGAGCGCGCCGACGACTTCCTTCGTCGACACCTGCCTGCCGGCGTCGTGGCACAGCTGGCCGACTCGCTGCCGGAACGGCTGCCCACAGGGCATTTGACCCCCGTCCTGGGCGAACGCGATTCCGATCACATGTTCCTCCTCAAACTGAAGGACGGGGTCGGTCCTTCCCATCTCGTCGTGATCCTCGAACACCGGTCCACGGTGGATCTGACCATGGCGCGGCGGACGTACGTGTACGAGGCCCTGACGGCGCACGGCATGAAAGAGTGCGGCCTGCCGGAGGATCTGCCGATCATCGTCTTAATAGCGTATCACGGCAGGAGAAATTGGACGGCCAAGCTGAACCGCGAGAACATGAACCCGGCCAAGGGTGCGATCGCCAGGCTTCGGTCCACACGACACCGGTACTACCTCTGCGACCTCTACCGGATGAGCGAGCGCAAGATGGCGGAGGATCCCGTGCTTCGGGCCGGTCTCTCGATGTCGACTTGCGCGTATCGGAAGTCCGTGACGGTCGAGGAAATCGCACGACTCCTGGAACCGTTCCCGTCCGGGAGCCAGTTGGAAGAAATGGCGTTGGCGTATATCATCCGGCTGCCCGCCAGTTTCGCGACGCTGGTCGAAGGGATCAGACGTGCGAAGTCACGCCGAGGAGTGGAGATCATGGAGAGCGTTTACGAGAGCTTGAGCCGGAAGATTGACCAGGGCCGGGAAGAGGGCCGGGTAGAGGGTCGCGTTCGGATGATGCTCGTCATGCTGAAGGGCCGCTTCGGGGAACTTCCGGCGGCGGTCGTATCCCAGGTGAAGGCGGCGACTCCCGAGCAGTTGGACGAGTGGGCGGCCGAACTGCTTGTCCCGGCGCGGGCCGAGAGACTGTTTCGGCACTGGTCCGGCAACGGCCGTTCCCCGGCTCACTGATCCGTCATTGCGACCTCTCAGCCCGGCTCCCGTACCGGCTTGAGGATCCCGGCGTCCGGAGCGGTCATTGAAGCTGTCGGCACCCGTGGCGGCGCACGTCGGCGCGGCGCAGTTCGGAGACGGGATTCCCGTTCCGCGAATTGCGCCGAACGGAATTCTGCGCACCCGCGACGGGCGCCCTGCTACGACCGGGTCAGCGTCGCCCCGCACGGTTCGAAGCGACGAAGACCGCACGGCCGAACCGAACACTTCGAACGCGGATACCCGGCTCGAGCCGCGCTCGTCCAAGTCTGCGTTCCGGGGTCGAGGGACTGCCAGTCGGAGGATCGAGACGATGCCCACCCAGTTTGCGGCGGAAGAGTATGCGGCGCGCGCGGCGCGGCTACGGGATTCGATGAAGAGGGACGGTCTGGACGGAATGTTGCTCTTTGCCCAGGAGAGCATGTTCTGGCTGACCGGATACGACACCTTCGGATTCTGCTTCTTTCAGTGCCTGGTCGTGCCGCTCGACGGAGACCCCGTCCTTCTGACTCGCGCACCGGACCTTCGCCAGGCCCGGTTCACCTCCGACATTCGGGACGTCCGAATCTGGAAAGACGCCGCGGACGCGAACCCGGCAGCGGAATTGCGCGCCGTCCTGGAAGGGGCCGGACTCCGCAATTGCCGCCTCGGAATCGAGACCGACACCCACGGACTCACCCTGCGGGCTGGGAGGGCGGTCGAGAGGGAGCTGGACGGCGTCGTCGAACTCGTCGATCGGACGCTGCTGGTCCCGCGGCTTCGCCTGAAAAAGAGCGAGGCCGAGATCGCCTGCGCGCGGAAGGCCGGCGCGCTCGCCGATGCGGCCCTGGATGCGGCGTGGGTCCATATCCGCGCGGGCGGATCCGAGGCGGAAGCGTTGGCCGCGATGCAGGGGACGATTCTGGCGGCCGGCGGCGACTACCCCGCGAACCCGTTCATCGTCGGATCCGGGGAGGGTGCGCTGCTTTGCCGCTACTACTCCGGTCGGCGCAACCTGGACGCAGAGGACCAGCTGACTCTGGAATGGGCCGGGACATGGCGCCTCTATCACGCGGCACGAATGGCGACCGTCGTCATCGGAACGCCGCGCGACGCGCACCGGACGATGTTCGCCGCGGCGCGCGAGGCCCTGTTGCGGTGCGAGGAGCGGCTCGTCGCCGGGCGCAGCTTCGGAGACGTCTACCGGGCGCATGCCGAGACGCTGGACGAAGCCGGTCTCGGCGACCACCGGCTGAACGCCTGCGGCTATTCGCTCGGGGCGCGCTACGCGCCGAGCTGGATGGACAGTTTCATGTTCTACGAGGGCAACCCGGAGCCGGTCGAACCCGGAATGGTCCTGTTCCTGCACATGATTCTGATGGACAGCGATTCCGGCGCCGCGATGTGCCTCGGTCGAACGTCGGTCACCACGGAAGACGGTCCCGAGCCGATCTGCGGCCGGGAGATTCGGCTGCTCTGCCGGTGAGGAGCCTTGCGCCGGCCGCATCGGCCGTCGCGTACTCGGCGCCGCGCGCCGTTCCGATCGAAACGGGGGAGACATGGAAATCCACGGCCACACGCCGGTGCTGATCCTGGGATCCGGCCCTGCCGGCTGCGCCGCGGCCGTCTATGCCGCGCGGGCGATGCGGGAGCCTTGCGTGCTGGAAGGGTTGCAACCCGGCGGCCAGCTGACGATCACCACCGACGTGGAGAATTATCCCGGATTCGCGAGCGTCCAGGGTCCCGACCTGATGACGCAGATGCGCGATCACGCGATCGCGATGGGAACCCGGTTCGTCCAGGACGCGGCGGTCGAGGCGGATCTATCCGCGCGTCCCTTTCGAATCCGGTGCGACGGCGGCGGCGAATGGCGGTGCGACTCGCTGATCCTCGCGACCGGCGCCCAGGCGCGCTGGTTGGGCCTGCCGAGCGAGGAACGGTTCAAGGGATTCGGCGTGTCCGCCTGTGCGACATGCGACGGGTTCTTCTTCCGGGGACAGGAAGTGGCGGTCGTCGGCGGCGGCAACACCGCGGTAGAGGAGGCGCTGTTCCTCACAAATTTCGCGACCCGGGTGACCCTGGTGCATCGGCGCGACGCGCTTCGGGCCGAGCGGATTCTTCAGGACCGGTTGCTGGCTCACCCGAAGATCGAAGTCGTATGGGACCATGTGGTCGAGGAGATCCTGGGCCAGGACACTCCGCTCGGCGTATGCGGCGTCCGGCTTCGGCACGCGCGCGACGAGAGCGCGCGGGAGCTCGCGGTCGCCGGCGTCTTCGTCGCGATCGGCCACACGCCCGCGACCGGGCTCGTGCGCGGCTTGCTGGAGATGGACGACGCCGGATACGTGATCACGGAAAGGGGTTCGACGGCGACCTCGGTTCCCGGTGTCTTCGCCGCCGGCGACGTGGCGGATCACGTCTACCGCCAGGCCGTCACCGCAGCCGGAATGGGGTGCATGGCGGCGCTGGACGCGGACCGGTTCCTCGCCGCAGAAGCCGTGCCGTAGCCGCCGCTCAATCGGTCTCGACGACGCGCCGCGGCGCGCTCTCGGGATCACGGTCCGTCTGCGGGCGCGCGAAGGCCGAAGCCGGCGTCGGCGCGGCGCCGACAGGCGAAGCGGACTGGCCGAGCCAAGGCGCGAACTCGTCGAAGACGTGCCGATAGACGTGCCGCTTGAAGGGGACGACCTTGTTCAGGAGAACGCTCGGAGGGAGCCAGTCCCAGCTTCGGAACTCCCGCGTCTCGTGCGTGTCGATGTCGATGGCGTCGTCGCCGGCGAGCAGGCGGAACAGGAACCAGCGCTGCGTCTGGCCCCGATACCGCCCGTTCCAGATCCGGCCCAGCAATTCGGGCGGCAGGTCGTAGTCCAGCCACGCGCCCGACTCCGCCAGGAATTGGGCGTCGCGAGGACGAACTCCGGTCTCCTCCCGCAACTCGCGAATCGCCGCGTCGTACGGGCTCTCGCCGGGGTCGATTCCGCCCTGCGGCATCTGCCATGCGTCGGCGAGGTTGTCGTGACGCTGGCCGGCGAACAGGAACCCGTCCCGGTTGACGAGAGCGATGCCGACGCAGGGGCGCAGCGGCAGGGTCACAGGCTCGGCCGCCGCTCGCGCATGCTGATGCCGCGAATCAGGTCCACCGCATAGGCGAGCTGGTTGTCGCTGCGGCGAAGTTCGTCGGCCTCCCGGGCGCGCCGTTCGGCCTCTTCCTCCATCTGTCGGCGCTCTTCCTCGCTTCCTTCTCCCTCGAGGCTGCCGCGGAGCCGGTTCTCCACCGACCGTGCGTCGGGCTCGGGCGCGTCGCCGTCGGCCTCGGCCGGAGCCGGCACGAAGGGCAGGTAGATGTGCGGCTCGATCCCGAGACCCTGGATGGACTGGCCGGACGGCGTGAAATAGCGGGCGATGGTGAGGCGAAGGGCGCCCCGCGGCTGGAGCGGCTGGACGTTTTGCACCGAACCCTTTCCGAAGCTCTGCGTACCGATCATGATCGCGCGGTTGTGGTCGCGGAGCGCGCCGGCGACAATTTCGGAAGCCGACGCCGATCCGGCGTTGATCAGGACGGTGAGCGGCTGCCCCTCCGTAACGTCCCCTTCCGTCGCCGCGTAGCGCGTGATGTCCTCCGGATCGCGTCCGCGGACCGTCACGATCTCGCCGCGCTCGAGGAACGCGTCGGCGACGCGAATCGCCTCCTCGAGGAGTCCGCCCGGATTGTTGCGAAGGTCCAGCACGTAGCCCCGGATCTCCGTGTCGCCGGCCTCTTCGGCGAGGGTGCCGACCGCCGCGGCCAGGTCGTCGCCGACGCGCTCCGAAAAGGTGGACACGCGCAAATATCCTACGTCGTTGATCAGTCGATGCCGCACTGCGGTGATCTTGATCTCCGCCCGTACGATGGTGACCTCGAACGGATCCTCTCCCTCGCGTACGACGGTGAGAACCACCTCGGTGTCGATCTCGCCGCGCATCAATCCGACGGCTTCCTGCAGCGTCAGTCCCCAGAGCGATTCGCCGTCGACGTCGGTGATCAGGTCTCCCGACTGAAGTCCGGCTCTTGCGGCAGGCGTGTCGTCGATCGGAGACACCACCTTGACCCAGCCGTCTTCCTGCGTGATCTCGATTCCGAGCCCGCCGAACGCGCCGGAGGTGCGTTCCTGCATGTCGCGAAAACTCTCCGGCTCGAGGAAGGCCGAGTGCGGATCGAGAGAGACGACCATGCCGTGGATGGCGGACTTGATCAGTTCGGCCTCGTCGACCTCTTCCACGTATCCGCTGCGGATCCGTTCGAAAACGACCCCGAACAGGTCGAGATACTCGTACGTGGTGTTTTCGTCGGCGCGCGGTTGGGACGCGGTGACGGCGCCGAGCGCCAACAACGCGGTCGCGGCCAGAAGCAGGGACTTCCGCATGCGGTGTACTCCGTTGCCGAGTTTCGCGGGCAGGATACCCGGTCTTTCGTCAGGGTGCAGGCTCGTGCGGGCGGGCAAGCAGGGACCTTCCGGTCATCTGCGGCGGCGCGGCGACGCCCAGGAGCTCCAGGACGGTCGGCGCGACGTCCCGGAGGCCGCCGCGCGCCAGGCCCGGCCCGGGCCCCGGGTACCCCACGAGCGCGAAGGGTACGGGATTGGTCGTGTGGGCGGTGTGCGGGCGGCCCGTGTCGGGGTCCAGCATCCGTTCCGCGTTGCCGTGGTCGGCGGTGACGACGGCGACGCCGCCGACCTCGCGCACCGCGTCCAGTACCCGGCCGAGCTCACGGTCGACGGTTTCGACCGCCCGAACGACCGCGTCGAGGTCGCCGGTATGGCCGACCATGTCGGGATTGGCGAAATTGGCCGCAACGAAGTCGCATTCCCTCGCCAGCGCCGCGCCGATCAGCCGGTCGGCGACCGCGCGGGCGGACATTTCCGGCGCGAGGTCGTAGGTCGCGACCTTGGGGCTCGGGGCCAGAAAGCGCTCCTCTCCCGGATCCGGAGGCTCGACGCCGCCGTTCAGAAAGTAGGTGACGTGCGGGTATTTTTCGGTCTCCGCGATTCGAAGCTGCGTCAGCCCGGTGCGGGAGAGGTGCCGACCCAGCGTCGCCTCCACCCGTTGTGCCGGAAAGAGGGGTTCGATGCGCCGGTCGAGTTCCTCCGACAGCGGCGTGGCAGCCGCCATGGCGCCGGGCGGAACGAACCCGCCGGTGTCGAAGGCGTCGAAGTCCGGCAGGGCGACGGCGGCAAGCAGCTGTCGCATTCGGTCGACGCGAAAATTCGCCGACAGGAACCCGTCCCTCGGCCGGATGCCGTCATGTCCGTCGAGGACGGTGGGCGGCAGGAACTCCTCGCTCTCCGTGCGCTCGTCCAGCGTCGCCGCGACTTCGGCCGGAGCGCCGGCCCGGACGCCCACCCCGCGCGCGACGCACCGCCAGGCGGCCTCGGTCCGGTCCCAGCGGCGGTCGCGGTCCATGGCGAAGTAGCGCCCGGAGACCGTGGCGATTCGGCAGTCGGCGGAGTGCGACGCCCGATCCGAAAGCGCGCGAAGGAAACCTGCGGCGGTGCCCGGCAGGACGTCGCGCCCGTCGAGGAATACGTGGAGCCGGAGCGGCAGGCCAGCGTCCTCCACGCAGGACGCGAACGCCTCGATATGCCGCATGTGGGAATGGACGCCGCCGTCCGAGGCCAGTCCCGCGAGGTGGACGGCGCCCCCGGCCGCCTTCGTCCGCGCGATGAGCCTTCGCAGTGCGGGATTGGAGGCGAGTTCTCCCCGAGCCAGGGCGGCGTCGATGCGGGGAAGGTCCATCGGCACGATGCGGCCTGCGCCGATGGTGAGATGGCCGACCTCCGAGTTGCCGATTTGTCCGTCCGGCAGGCCGACGGCGGCGCCGGAGGCCAGAAGCGTGGTGTTGGGGCATTGCCGGAGCGCCCGGTCCACGACCGGCGTGCGGGCGAGAGACACCGCGTTGCCCGGCCCTGGCGGGGCGATCCCCCAGCCGTCCAGCACGATCAGCGCGACGGGCCGCGCCGACGGTCTCGACGGTCGGTCGGGCTGTTCGGAATCGCGGTTCGTCTCCACGGGAGTCCCTTCGTGCGGTCGGGGTGCGTCTCCCGTCATGGTATCGCCGAACGGACGGGAGCCGGAAGGCCGGCACGGCGTCGGTCGGCGTCCGAGGGATTTGCGGAGGGTGCCCGGGGGCAGGGAGAGCGGGAACGTCGTCGGGGGCGCGTCCGTCTCGGCGCCGGAGGCCGCGATCGCGTCTCCGGCTTCGCGCCGGGGCCTTCGGCGTGGCGACGCGCCGACACGGCGGGCGTCAGCCGGAACCGGTCGGCCGCGCGGCCGGGTGGGACAAACCGCTCAGGTGCCGGTCCGATCCCGTCGCGCTTCGGCGTACCAGAGCTTCTCGAGGTCGTAGAACGCCCGAATCTCGGGCCGGAACACGTGCACGATGGTGTCGCCCGCGTCCAGCAGTACCCAGTCGCACACGTCCGCGCCTTCCAGTTGGCTCGAGATCCCGCGCTCCTTCTTGAGTCGCTCGGCCAGCTTCTCCGAGATCGCCCGCACGTGCCGGGAAGAACGACCGGAGGCGATCAGCATGTGGTCGGCGAGCGGCGACTTGCCGCGCAAGTCGATGCAGGCGATGTCCTCCGCCTTTTCGTTCTCGAGCGCGGAGACGAGGTAGTCCACCAGGGCCGTGGAAGCGCCGCGATCCGGCGGCGTCGGGTTTCGGTTCGAATCGACCAGCGATTCCTCCCTGAAGGCGACGGGGCACGTCGTGCCGAACTGCGTCTACATGTAGGCGATTCGCCGGGCTGCGCAAGGGCCTCCTGACGAAGGCGGTTCAACTCGACAGGTATTTCCCGAACCAGGCCGTCGTGCGTTCCCAGGCGAGCTCCGCCGCCGCCTCGTCGAAACGCGGCGTCGAATCGTTGTGAAAGCCGTGATTCACTCCCGGATAGACGTGCGCCTCGTAGACCTTGCCGTGTTCCTTCAGCGCAGCCTCGTATTCCGGCCAACCGGCGTTGATCCGTTCGTCGAGTTCCGCGAAGTGAAGGAGAAGCGGCGCCTCGATTCTCGGAACGTCGGCCGCTGCGGCCTGACGGCCGTAAAACGGCACCGAAGCCGAAAGCTCGGGGTAGGCCACGGCCAGCGCGTTGCACACGCCGCCGCCGTAGCAGAATCCGACCGCGCCGACCTTGCCGGTGGAATCCTCCCGCTCCGCCAGATGTTCGAATCCGGCGAAGAAGTCGTTGAGGAGCCGGGTGCGGTCGACGGTCCGCTGCAGCTCGCGACCGTCGCGGTCGTTTCCCGGATAGCCGCCCACCGACGTCAATCCGTCCGGGGCGAGCGCCATGAAGCCGGCCTTGGCCACGCGCCGCGCCACGTCCTCGATATACGGGTTCAGCCCCCGGTTTTCGTGCACGACCAGCACCGCCGGGAGCGGACCCTCGGCGTTCGCCGGCCGGACCTGGTAGGCGCGCACCTCGCCGTGACCCCTCGGCGAGGGGTAGCGGACGTATTCCGCGTCGATGTCGGGATCGTTGAACGAAACCTGCTCGGCGAGCGCGTAATTCGGGCTGAGCATGTCGAGGAGCGCCGCAGCCGTGACGCCGCCGACCGCAAAACGGGCGGCGCGCTCGAGAAACTCGCGCTTGTCGATCGCCCCGTGCGCGTAGTAGTCGTACAGGTCGAGCAATTCCTGGTCGAAGTCGCTGGCGGTCAATCTGGCCATGACGTTCCTCCACGTTTCCCTGTCGGCGTACGGTCCCGGCAACGCGGAGCCGCGAGCGGGCCCTCCCGGAGCGTCCCGGACGCCGCGTCGCCCTCAGTGTCGCCGAACCGCGGCCGGGGCGCAAGCCGGGGCGCCTCGGCGCGCCGGCTCGGCCGCGACCGCTGCGGTCACCCGGCCCGTTCCGGGTCGGACGAGAGCAGCGAAGCGAGACGGATGCGCTGGATCTTGCCGGACGGACCCTTCGGCAACTCGCCGACGAAGTGGATGCGGTCCGGCGACCGGAACGCTCCGAGGCGTTCCCGGCAGATCCTGAGGAGGTCTTCCTCGGACACCGCGGACGACTCTCGAACGCGGACCGCCGCCTCGACGCGCTGGCCGAAGTCGTCGCAGGGCCGGGCGAAGGCGGCGGCCTCGACGACGTCCGCATGCGCATGGAGCGCGTCGTCGATCTCGCGCGGCGAGATGTTTTCGCCGCCCTTGATGATGAGCTCCTTGATGCGGCCGGTGACGAAAACGAAGCCGTCCGCGTCGACATGTCCGAGATCGCCGGTGCGCAGCCATCCGTCCGGCGCCAATGCCGCCCGCGTCGCCTCCTCGTCTCTCAGGTAGCCGCGCATCACGTTCGGCCCGCGCGCGGCGATTTCGCCGCGCATGCCGGGCCCGAGCGGGCGTCCGTCGCCGTCCAGAATCGCGACTTCGTTGCCGAAGGCGATGCCGGGCGATCCGGTCTTTCGCGCCTCCGGAGGCAGCGGGTTGGAGAGAATCTGCGCTGCCGTTTCGGTCAGTCCCATGGTCTCGATCATCGGGATGCCGAAGCGGGATTCGAACGTCCGGTGCACGTCGGGCGGCAAGGGGGCGGAGGCGGATCGCCCGAACCGGAGGCGGCCGAGGACGGCCGGATCCGGTTCGCCGTCGTGATGGAGCAGGCGCGAGACGATGGTGGGAACGACCGAAAACCAGGTGGCCTCGTGCCGGGCGCAGTCCTCCCAGAAGCGGCGCGCCGAGAAGCGACGGCACACGATCGACGTTCCGCCGGACACCAGCGGGGCGATCCAGGTGACGCAGAGTCCGTTGATGTGAAAGTGAGGCAGCACGCAGAGCGCCCGGTCGAGGGGCGTGAGCCGGTGGGCCGTCGCCGTCGTCCATCCGCCGGCCAGAAGACTCGCATGGGAGTGCAGCACGCCCTTCGGACGGCCCGTGGTTCCCGAGGTGTACATCAACAGGGCCTCGTCGTCCGGAAACGGCGCGGCCGGGACGGTCCCGCCGTCGCGGGCAGGCGCGGAACGCGTCGTCTCGTCGGCGTCGAGGATCCGGATGCCCGGCGGCGCCGCGCGGTCGAAGGCAGGGCGCTCTTCCGCGCCGACGACGACGAAGCGGGCGCCGCTGTGTTCGAGGGCGAAACGTTGCGCCTCCGGTCCGGCGGCCAGGTTGATCGGAGTCGCCCTGAAGCCGCCGTAGAACAGTCCGAACAGGACCAGGACCGCAGGTCGGCCGTTGTCCAGAAAGGACGCGACGCTCTCGCCCTTGACGGCGCCGCGCTCGCCGATCCGCTCGGCGACGGAGCGCGCATGCTCCCGCAGCGCGCCGTAGGTCAGGGGCGGCGCGCCGTCGCCGAACCGATGGCTGACCGCATCCGGCGTCCGGCTCGCGTGTCGGTCGATCCAGTCCCGGACGGTGCCGCCGGGCCGGGCCGGAAAGGGGGCGACGACTCCCGCCGTCATCGTCCGACGTCGGCGAAGTAGTCGGACATCAGGTCCTCCAGTTCCGGCACGCGTTCCGGGACGGCCCGGACGACCCGGGTCCGATTGAGAAAGTGCTTCCAGTGAAGGTTTTCGTCGATCGAGTTCCCGCCCCAGCTGCCGCAGCCCATCGACAGCGAGAACGGCAGGCCGTTGTCGAAGGCTCCGCCGGTGGCGATGCTGTGGGCCTGGTTCACGATTACCCTGCAGACCGGCAGGGTCGCCCCGACCGCCACGGCCCGCGCGTCCAGAGACGTGTGAATCCCGACCGAGTGTCCGGCGCCCGTGTGTTCGAGAATGCGCGCGGCGATCGACCGGGCGTGTTCGAAGTCGCGGGCGCGGTAGAGCGCCAGGACCAGCGAGAGCTTCTCGCCCGAGAGCGGGTTGCCGGGGCCGGGATCGTCGGTCGGGACGGCCAGGAACCGGGCGTCTCGCGGGACCGCTTCGCGGAGGTCGAGAAGGTCGACCAGCACGTGGGCGTCGCGCGCGACGGCGCCGGGGTTGAGCGACCCGCCGGGCCAGAGGCGCTCGACGACGTGCCGCTCGAGGGCGGAATCCAGAACCGCGCATCCTTCGCGGGCGAGCGCGGCGACGAAGGCGTCGTGGAGGGCGTCCACGACGATCAGGGCGTTCTCGGAGGAACACGAGGTCGCGTTGTCGAAGGTCTTCGAGCGGGCGATCAGGCCTGCGGCCCGGTCCGGGTCGGCCGTCTCGTCGACGATGACCGGCACGTTGCCCACGCCGACGCCGACGGCCGGCCGGCCGGAACTGTAGGCTCGCCGGACGTTGTCCCGCGAGCCGGTTACGACCGCGAGGTCCGCGGTCTCGAGGAGCCGCTGCGTCCGCACCTTGCTTCCGGGCGCCGGAATCATCTGTACCAGGTCGGGATCGACCCCAGCCCGCGCGAACTCGGCGTGTACGGCTTCCAGCAGAACCCGGCACGCTTCGGCGCCCTTGGGGGACGGGGAGAGGACGATGGCGTTGCCGCATTTCAGCGCGTTGATCGCGTTGTTCGCGGGGGTTGCGACGGGATTGGTCGACGGCACCACCGCGCCCACGACGCCGACCGGGCGGGCGAGGGTGGTGATGCCGCTCTCCGCGTCGTCCTCGACCGCCCCGCAGGTTCGCGCGTTCGCGATGTCCCGAAGCAGCCCCAGGGTCTTGCGGCGGTTCTTGGCGATCTTGTCCTCGACCTTGCCGAGGCCCGTCGTTCGAACCGCGAGCTCCGAGAGCGCGCGGTTTCGCTTCGGCTCCAGAATCGCCCAGGCCGCGGCCTTCGCAGCGCGGTCGTAGCGCTCCTGCGTCGGTTCGGAGGCGAATCGCGCCTGCGCGCGCCGCGCCCGGTCTACCAGGCGGTCGACGAGCGCGATTTCGAGGGCCGGATCGCGGCGTTCGGAACGGTCCATGGTCGCGTCTTTGCTGAACGGGCCTGCGGCGGGCCGGGGCGCCGAAGCGCCCCGGCTGTCTCTTCGAAGGATCAGAGACCCTTCAGGAGTTCGCGAAGAAACGTATCCCGCTCTTCCCACATCGCGAGCACCTCGTCCCGGTTCATGACGTGCACGGGAGAGCCGCCGGCCGCCATCCTGGACAGCACGCGACCGTTGGAGAACATGCCGGGAACGATCGAGGCGAGCTTGTCGATCACCGCCTGGGGCGTGCCCTTCGGAACCATCACCCCGCGGAAATTGACCGAGCTGTCGTCGACGTCGAGGCCCTGTTCCGTCAGGGTCGGCACGTCCGGCAGGAATTCCTCGTTCCGCTGCAGGTCGGCGACGCCCAGGATCTTGATGTTTCCGGCCTCGCGGGCCCGGAACGCGTCCGAGAGGTTGTTGACGCCGGCCATGACGTCGCCGGCGATCACCGCCTTCATGGCGGCCGCGCCGCCCCCTGCGGTCGGAACGTATTGCATGGTCACCCCGGCCGCCTTCTCGATCTGGAGCGCGGCGATGTGGTGGCCGACGAACAGTCCGGCGCCGGAGAAGGTCAGCTTGCCCGGATTCTCGCCCGCCCAGGCGACGACGTCCGCCATGGAATTGAACGGGCTGTCCTTGCCGACGATGAAGACGGCCGGGTCGGCGCCCCAATTGGCGATGGGCTCGAAGCTCTCCCGGTCGTATTCGACGCCGCCCTTGATGCTCTGCGCGATGAAGTGCGGAATGTTGTAGGCGCCGAGGGTGTAGCCGTCGGCTTCGGCCTCGGTGGCGAACCAGTTCCAGCCCACGCGCCCGCCGGCGCCCGGCTTGTTGATGATCGCGATCGGCACGCCGAGCGCGTCCTCGTTGCCCGCCGTCATGGTGACGATCCGCGCCTGGAAGTCGGTGGCTCCGCCGGCGCCGTAGGAGACCATCAACATGATCGGGCGGTCCGGATATTCCTCGGCCTGCGCCGCGCCGACGGCGACGGTCAGCAATGCGGCGATGCCTGCGAGTACGTGTTTCATGGTGAACCTCCTCTTTCTTCGGCGGGCGCGGGAACGCGATCCGCCTAGATGAACAGCCCCCGCGGCGTGAAGACGCCGAGGACCGTCGAGAACAGCAGGTACATCGCGACGACGTATCCCGCCGTTATGAGCAGCCGGACTCCCCAGGTTCTCGGCGAGTGGTGGGGAGCCGGGTCGTAGAGCGACAGCAGGGCGAAAAACGCGATCGCCGACGCCGTGTAGAAGCCGAGCCACTTCGCCGCGACGAAGACGTAGAGTCCCGCGACGACGACGCCGGGCAAGATATTCTTCGCCTCTTCGAGCGAGATCACGTCGCCGGAGCCCGGACGTCCCGCCGCCGCCCGGGCGAAGGTCCAGCCGGCCAGGGCGACGAAGGCGACCGAAATGAGTCTCGGAAACAGGAACGCGGCGGCCGGCTGCTGGCTGAAGCTGATCCAGAACACCCAGAGGGCGACCAGCAGGAGTACGCCGGTCGCGATTCGCTGCTGCAGGAGCGTCATGACGCGGCCTCCGCGCCTGCGACCCGTCGCGCGCGAATCTCCGTGAACAGGGAGAGGACGATCGAGGCGACGACGATCGCGATCAGGAGAACGTTGAGCGGACCGTGGAAGAAGTACGCGAACCGGCCGTCGGTGGCGCCGGCGATCATGGAGCCCTGGACGAAGTTCGCTTCCGCGATGGGTCCCAGGATGAGACCGAGGACCAGCGGCGCGGCGGAGAACCCGAACCGCTCGAGAAAGTACATCGCCGTACCGAGGGCGGCCATGACGTATACGTCGCCCATGGAGTTCTGCACCGAGTAGGACCCGAACGTCGCGAGACCGAGAACCAGGGTCGCCATGACCCAATTCGGCACCAGCGCGACCCGGGCCGCGAAGGCCGCCACGTAAAGGCCGAACACGCACATGAGGATCTGGCCGACCAGCATCGAGTTGATGAACGGCCACGCGACGTGGGGATGGTTGTCGAACAGGTCGGTGCCGGGAAAGATGCCGTGGATCAGCAGCCCGCCGAGCAGGACCGCGGCCGTGGGGCTGCCGGGAATCGACAGCGTCAGGAGGGGCACCAGAGACGGGCCGACCATCGCGTTGTTGGCCGATTCGGCCGCGATCACGCCTTCGGAGTGGCCGGTTCCGAACTTTTCGCGCTCCGGCGAGAGTTTCCGCGCCTGGTCGTAGGCGACCAGCCCTGCGATCTGCCCGCCGATCCCGGGGATGAGGCCGACGATCGATCCGGTGACCGTGCCGACGACGACCGCGCGGGTCCGGGCGAGGAGCTCCCGCACCGCGTCGACGAGCGGATGTTTCCGGACCTCGATTCGTTCGATCCCGGAGGCCCGGCGTCCGCCGGCGAACATGGCGATCACCTGGGGAATCGCGAACAGCCCTATCAGCGCCGGAATGATGTTGATGCCGCCGCTCAGCGACGAGTGGAAGACGAAGCGCTGGACGCCGAGAATGTCGTCGAAACCGATCGTCGCGAGCCACAGGCCGACGCATCCCGCCAGCAACCCCTTGATCACGCTCTGGGTTCCGAGGGAGCCGATGACGGTCACGCCGAGAATAGCGAGCCAGAACAGGTGGCTGGGACCGAAGGCGAGGGCCCACTCGGCCAGGATCGGCGTCAGGAAGACGAGGAGCAGCACGCCGACGAGCCCCCCGACCAGCGAGGCGAGAAAGGCCAGCTGGAGCGCCTTGGCGCCGTGGCCGAGGCGCGCCATTTCGTGGCCGTCGAGGGTGGTGGCGATATTGGCCGGCGCCCCCGGTATCTTCAGCAGGATGGCGCTCACCGCGCCGCCGGCGACGGTCGAGGTGTAGGCGGCGCCGAGCAGGATCAACCCGTGCACCGCCTCGAGCCGGAAGGTGAACGGAATGAGAAGCGCGACCGCCATGGTGGGCGAGAGGCCGGGGGTGGCGCCGAGGATGAGGCCGCCCACGGTGCCGGCGACGAGCAGTAACATGGCCGGCAGCGTGAACACGTCTGCGAAGTAGTGTACGAAATCCATCGCGCCGCTCCGGAATTTCCTGGGCGATTCGCCGGTCGATTCGTACATCCTAAAGGATGAAAACAAGAATGCAAACGTTTTCATTTTCCCGGTGGCGATAGTCGGCGGGCCGGGGCGGAAACGGCACGCCGACATCGTGCTCGTCGCGCGGGAGGCGGACGTCTCGCCGGCGACCGTGTCGCGCGCCTTCAACCATCCGGAGCTGGTCCGCCCGGAGACCCGTCGCCGCATCGAGGCGGCGGTGGACCGGGTGGGCTACATCCGCAACCGCGCCGCCCGCGCGATCCACGGCAAGCGGAGCGGCACCGTCGGACTGATCGTCCCGACGGTCGACAACGCGATCTTCTCCCGGCTGATCCAGTCTTTCTCCGAGGCGTTGGGCGAGCGGGGTTTCACGCTGCTCCTGGCCACCCACGGCTACGATCTCGGGCGGGAGCGGGACCTCCTCCGGTCCTTCCTGGAGCACCGGGTCGACGGGATCGGACTGATCGGCCTCGATCACGACGACTCCACCTACGGCCTGATCGAGGCGCGCCAGATCCCGGCGATCGCGCTGTGGAACCACGACCGCAACAGCCGGATCTCCTGCGTCGGCCCCGAAAACCGCCGGGCGGGCACCCTCGCCGCCGCGCATCTCGTCGACCGCGGTCACCGGAAGGTCGGCCTGCTGTTTCCGCCCACCCGGGGCAACGACCGCGCCCTCCACCGCCTGGCGGGCGCGCGGGCGCTCCTGAAGGAGCGCGGCGTCCGGGTTCCGAAGCCGTGGCGAATCGAGGCGATCTACAGCGTGGCGGCCGCGCGGCAGGCCTGTGTCGCCCTGTTCGAGAGCGGAGAGTTTCCCACCGCCCTGATCGCCGGAAACGACGTGCTGGCCCAGGGCGCGGTCTATGCCGCGCAGCGCTGCGGCATCCGGGTCCCGGAACGGATCTCGGTCGTCGGAATCGGCGACTTCAGCGGCTCGGCCGAGATGACGCCCAGTCTCACGACGGTGCGCATGCCGGCGGCGCGAATCGGCGAGGCCGCGGCGGACGCGCTTCTCGAACTGATGCGTTCGGACCGGCGCGACTTCCTCGTCCGGCGCAATCTGGAGCTGGAGCTGGTCGAGCGGGAGTCCACCGCACCCGCCTGACCGCGGGCCGTTCCGGTCACTCGGACGGGGGGGCGTGTTTTACGCGCACGGGCTGCCCCGCGACCAAGAGCTCGACCGTATGGACCGATTCGGCCATGCGCCGGTTCATGCGGCCGTGCAGGTCGCGAAACCGCCGGGACAACTCGGTCGCGGGATGCAGACCCATACCCAGTTCGTTGGACACCAGCACCACGCGGCCGGCGCTCGCCTCGACCGCGCCCGCCAGCCGCTCCGTCTCCGCCGCCGGGTCCCGTCCGGCGACGCCCAGATTCGCGAGCCACAGGGTGAGGCAGTCCACCACGACGGTCGCGCCGGCGCGGCCGTGACGCGCGACGGCGCCGGCGACGTCCAGCGGCTCTTCGACGACCGTCCAGTCCGGCCCCCGCTCCTCGCGATGGAGCCGGATCCGCTCTTCCATCTCCCGGTCGTCCGGGTCCCGATTCGACGTGGCGACCAGGCATCGGGGCGGCTCCGAAAGCGCGAGCGCGCGGGCGGACTTGCCGGAACGCGCGCCGCCGAGAATCAGGAAGGTTCGGGCGGCCACGGCGCGGTCAGGGCCAGTTCGATCGGCGTCGCATGGGGAACGGGCACCCGGAACAGCTCGGCGAAGACCGCGCCCTCGTGCACGACCTGCGCGGCGCGGATGGCGCCGGCATGCGCCACCACGACGGTGTCCGGATCCAGTTCGCTCATGGCTTCGTGCACGCGCAGGCTCAGTTCCGCGAAGGTCTCGCCGCCGGGCGGACTGACGTTCCACGGGTCCGCCGCCCACCGGTCTGACGCCGGCCGTCCGATTTCCGCCCAGGGCCGGTTCTCCCACTCGCCGAAATTCAATTCCCTGAGACGGGCGTCGCTCTCCGTCGCCACCCCGTCGCGCGCGCCGATCCGGTCGGCCAGGATGCGCGCGCGGGAGAGATCGCTGCTTACGATTCGGCGGGCTCTCGGCGTGACCTTCAGCGCGTGTTCGATCTCCGCCGACGCTTCCGCACCGAGACCGACGTCCGTGTGACCGTAACAGATCCCCTTCGCGTTCGTGGAGGGATGGCGCAACAGGATCAGCCTCATGCGAGCGCTCCGGCAAGGACGGCGAACGCCCCGAGTTCCGCGCATACGCCGACGGCACCGAGGACGTCGCCCGTATAGCCGCCGAGGGCGCGTTCCGCTACGGACAGGAGCAGCAATCCGGCCAGGAGGCCGGCGGGGACGGCGAGCAGGCCGGTCCAGCCGACGGCGAGGGAAAGGATCAACGGCACTGCGAGGCACCACGCCGCGTCGCGGCCCCGTTCCGGGCCGGCGAAGGAGGCGCCGAGGCCGTCGGCGCGGGCGGGTCGGGAATGCGCGGCGGCCGCGACCATGGCCGTCCGCCCAGTCGCGCCGGCGACGATCAGCGCGAGGACCCCTTCCCAGACCGGAAGCGACGCCAGCACGGACCAGCGCAGGCCGACGGCGGCGATCAGAGCGGTCGCGCCGTAGGTTCCGATGCGGCTGTCGCGAAGCGCTTCCAGGGCCCGCTCCCGTCCGCCGCGCGCCCCGAGCGCGTCGAACGTGTCGCCGAGTCCGTCTTCGTGCAGCGCGCCGGTCAGGAGCAGCCCGGCCGCCACGGCGACCCCGGCCGCCGCGGCGGCGGGCAGGAAGGCGCCGGCGAGCGCCCATACCGCCCCGGCCGCGGCGCCGACGAGCGCGCCGACGAGCCCGAAATAGCGCGCCGACTCACGGAGCGGCGGGAGTTCGGATCCGGCCGCCGCGGGAAGCGGAATGCGGGTCAGGAAACCGGCCCCGCCCAGAAAGCGGAGCCATTCCCGGCGTGCGCCGTTCATGGAAGCGGGGACGCCGGCCCGGAGACTCCGGCTTCCTCGAACTCGGCCATGTCCGTGCAGATCGCACAGGCCGCCCGCAGCACCGGCAGCGCCAGCAGGGCGCCGGTTCCTTCTCCGAGACGCATCCGGAAGTCGAGCAGATGCCCTTCGCACAACCAGTCCAGCGCGCGGCCGTGACCCGGCTCCGCCGAGCGGTGGCCGAACAGGCAGTAGTCGCGGACCCCCCAATCCACGGCGGATGCCGCCATCACGGCCGCCATTGCGATGAACCCGTCCACGAGCACGACCTTGCGCCGAATTGCGGCGCCGTAGGCGATGCCGGCCAGGGTCGCGATTTCCAGTCCGCCGAACGCGGCGAGGGCCCGCCGACCCGACAGCCGCTCCGCATACCGGGCGGCCGCAGCTCGGAGTATCCCGGTCTTCTCGGCGAGGCCCGCCGGTCCGAGTCCGGCTCCGGGCCCGACCAGTTCGTGCAGCTCGATGCCCGTCAGGGCGTGGATGACCAGCGCCGCGCTGGAGCTGTTGCCGATCCCCATTTCGCCCAGCAAGACGCACCGGATGCCCGCCTCGTCGGCCTGTTTCGCCAGGTCGGCCCCGAACTCCCATGCGCGGTCCGCCTCGTCGTCGGTCAGCGCGTCCTCGAGGGTCGAATTCCGGGTCCCGGCCCGAATTCCGGCCCGCACGAGCTCCGGACTGTCCGGAACCGGCGACGCCACCCCGGCGTCGACGACGACGACGCCGCAATTGGCGATGCGGGCGAAGGCGTTGGCCGCGGCGCCCCCGGCGAGGAAATTGGCCACCATCTGGGCCGTGACCTCCTGCGGCCAGGCCGAGACGCCTTCCGCGACGATGCCGTGGTCGCCGGCGACGACGTACAGTCTGGCGGGGTCGACGCTCGGGGAGTCGGTCGCCTGCATGCGCGCGATCTCGACTGCGAGCCGTTCCAGATCGCCGAGACTGCCGGGCGGTTTCGTCTTGCGGTCGATGGCGGCCTGGACCCGGTCCCCGGCCTCGAAGTCCTGCCGCGGAATGTCGGAATGGAAGATCAATCGGTCAATCCGTGCCGGCGAGCGGCGGTATGCGTCCCATGAAGTGTCCGCGAATTCCTTCCGGCCACCGCTTGATCGGCACGACGCCGTCCTCGCTCTCGCTATGCAGGGCCGCATAGCGGACGATCGCCGCGGCGGAGTCGGCGTCGGGCGCGAATTGCGTGAGATAGTACGCGTATTTGCCGTCGCCGACCACCGTCGCGTTGCAATGTCGCTTGCAACCGGCCAGGCAGGAGTGGCGACGCACCTCGACGCGCGGCTCGCGCTCCGCCTCGCTCTCGATCAGCTCGGCCAGCACCTCGCCGCCGGTCTTGCCGTCGCTCTCGCGACGGCGGACCGTAGGCTCCCAGCGACAGGTGTCGCAGACGATGACGGTGGAGGGAAGCATCTTCACGCCTACCGGTTGCCCCGGACGATCTGGTCGTATTCGTCGCTCAGCCCGCGGACCAGCGGGCCGATCTCGAAATTGGTGTCGCCGATCGAGCGCACCGGCGTCACTTCCGCCGCCGTGCCGGTCAGGAAGCACTGCTGGAACGACTCGAGTTCGCTCGGTTCGATATGGCGTTCGTGAACCGCGACCCCTCGACGGGCGAGGATGTCCAGAACCGTGTTGCGCGTAATGCCGTTCAGGAAGCAGTCCGGCGTCGGGGTGTGGATCTCCTGGTCGCGGACGAAGAAGACGTTGGCGCCGGTGCTCTCTGCGACGTATCCCCGATAGTCGAACATTAGCGCGTCGGTATACCCCTTCCGGTCCGCCTCGTTCTTCGCCAGGGTGCAGATCATGTAGGCTCCGGACGTCTTGGCGAGGCAGGGGAGAGTGTCGGGCGAAGGCCGGCGCCAGCGCGCGATGTCGAGGGTGGCCCCGACCTTGCGGGCTTCCCCGTAATAGGTGCCCCAGGGATAGGCGGTGACGGCCAGATGGGTGTTGTTGGGCAGGCCCGACACGCCCATGGTCTGGGAGCCGCGCCAGGCGATGACCCGCACGTAGGCGTCCGAAAATCCGTTCAGGCGGATCACCTCCGCCTTGGCGTTCTCGACCGTCTCCCGGTCGAACGGAATCTCGAAATCCATATACTGCGCGGAACGGAACAACCGCTCCGTATGCTGCACGCTCCGGAAGATGACCCCGCCGTACGCGCGCTCGCCCTCGAACACCGCGCCGCCGTAATGGAGGGCGTGGGTCAGCACGTGAAGCGTGGCTTCGCGCCACGGGACGACCTTGCCGTCGAGCCACAGCCAGCCGTCGCGATCGTCGAACGATTCAGCCATCTTTCCTTCTCCCCGGGAGTGCCGCCAGCGGTTGCGCAATTCATACCGCCGAAGTACAGTTACGTCAATAGGGCTGACGCATTTTTTCGGCAATTCCTGCCCGGGTTGCGGCGGAGCGAACGATATGGCGGATGGAGCGCCGGAGCGGACCGAACGCAGTCTGCCCGCGGGCGGCGAGCGTCTCCTGTATCTCACGGACGACCGCCTGCGCCAGGGCATCGAGATGTTGTTCTTCGCCTATCGCGCCTTTACGTCCGACCCGGACCGCATCCTTGCCGAGTCCGGACTCGGCCGGGCGCACCACCGCGCCATCCACTTCATCGGTCGGCACCCCGACATTTCCGTCGCGGAACTGCTCGCGATCCTCGGCGTGACCAAGCAGTCGCTGAACCGCGTGCTTCGCGACCTGGTCGCGCGCGGTCTGGTGGTGAAGCGGGTCGGCGACCGGGACCGGCGGAACCGGCTGCTCGCGCTGTCGCCGGCAGGCCGGACCCTGGACCGAACCCTGTCCGACGTTCAGCGCCGACGCGTGAGTCACGCGTTTCGCGCGGCCGGGGCGGACGCCGTCGTCGGGTTTCACCGGGTGCTCGAGCATCTGATCGACGACGAGGATCGGGAGAGCGTGATTCGGGTCATTCAGTCGGGACGGGTGCGATGAACTGGAGCCCGGCCTTCCGGGATCCGTCCCTGCGGGCGCAAGGCTCCGACACGCACGTCCTGGTGGTCGACGACGACCCCCGCCTGTTGAAGCTGCTCAAGCGCTACCTGCGGAGCGCCGGATACCGGGTGACCGGCGCGCCGGACGCCGTCCGGGCCCGCGCCCTCCTCGCACGGATACGGTTCGACCTCGTGCTCCTCGACGTGATGCTGCCCGGCGAGTCCGGTCTGGAGTTGACCGAGGAGGTCCGGCGCAGCCTGCCGACCCCGGTCCTGCTGCTCAGCGCATTGGGCGAGGCGGACCATCGGATCGCCGGGCTGGAGGTCGGCGCCGACGACTATCTCGGAAAGCCGTTCGAACCCAGGGAGTTGCTGTTGCGGATCCGGTCGGTCCTCCGTCGCGTGACGGAGGCGCCCGACGCGGCTCCGGCGCCGGGCCCGCTGCGGTTCGGCCGCGTCCGCTTCGATCCGGAGCGGGCGGAGTTCCGGGAGGGCGACGGCGAAGTGCGGTTGCTCTCCGGCAGCGAGGCGGACCTGATGCGAATTCTCGCGCGCCATCCGGGACGGGTCATGAGCCGGCCGGTATTGCTCGCGGAGTTGCGCGAGGAGCTGGGCAAGCAGCAGCACCGGATGATCGACGTCCGGGTGACGCGGCTGCGGCGCAAGCTGGAGCCGGACCCGGCGCGCCCGCGCTATCTGCGGACCGTTCGCGGAGTGGGCTACGTTCTGGTGCCCGACGCGCCGGACGCGACCGAGTCCGGGCCGGGGAGGACGGAGGAGACATGACGACGGCACTGTTGACCCACGAAGCGTTCGGCCGACACCGGACGCCGGCCGGGCATCCGGAGCGGACGCAGCGGTTTGCGGCGATCTGCGAGGCGCTCGCGGCGGAGGAGTTCGTTTCGCTGCGTCGCGAACCGGCGCCGGCGGCGACGGACGAACAGCTCCTGCGGGTCCATCCGGCTTCGTACCTCGATACGCTCCGCCGTTCGGAGCCGGACTCGGGAATCGCGCATCTCGACGCCGACACCGCCATGTCCGCGGGTTCCTGGGAAGCGGCGGTCAGGGCGGCCGGATCGGTGTGCCGGGGAATCGACCTGGTGACGGCGGGATCCTGCCGGAACGCGTTCTGCGTCTCGCGGCCGCCGGGCCACCACGCCGAGCGCGCCCGCGCCATGGGGTTCTGCCTGCTGTCCAACGCCGCCGTCGGCGCTCGGCACGCGCAGGCCGTTCACGGCCTGGAGCGCGTGGCGATTCTCGACTTCGACGTCCATCACGGCAACGGGACGCAGCACGTCGTGGAGCGCGACGCGTCGGTCTTCTTCGCCTCCAGCCACCAGATGCCCCTCTTTCCGGGAACCGGGGCGGCGTCGGAGACGGGGGTCGGCAACGTGGTCAACGTTCCGCTCGCGCCGTTCGAGGGTTCCGAGGCGTTTCGCGCCGCCTGGCGCGACCGGATCTTGCCCCGCGCCGAGGCGTTTCGGCCGGAACTGGTGATCGTGTCGGCGGGATTCGACGCCCATGAAGACGACCCGCTCGGTCAGATCCGGCTCGGGGACGCGGATTTCGAATGGATCACGCAGGAAATCCTCGGCCTCGCGGACCGGGTCGCGGACGGCCGGGTGGTCTCCACCCTGGAGGGCGGATATGATCTCGGCGCACTGGCGCGGTCCGCCGTTCTCCACGTTCGGGCACTGACGGAGGCTGCCGGCATGCGCGGCGGCGAGTAGTTCGGGGAGGACGGGATGTCGGAGAGCGTTTCGGGCGAGATCGACAACCTTTCGTTCGAGGAGGCGTTGAAGCAACTGGAGGAGATCGTGTCCCGTCTCGAAAGCGGCGAAGTGCCGCTCGAGGAGTCGATCGATCTCTACGAGCGTGGCGCCCTGCTCCGGGAGCGCTGCACCAAGAAGCTCGACGACGCCCGGATGCGAATTGAACGCGTCATCGGGGGCGGCGCCGGCACCGGGCCCCTCGACGGAGGCGATTTCGAGTCCGGTGCGTCGTGAGGCGCCGCGGACGGGTCTGATCGCGGGTCTTGCGGGCGACGGCGCGGCAGCCGGATTGGGGCCGCTGCGCGACGAAACCGGTTTTCCTTCCGCTGCATTCTGTCGGGGCGGTTGCGCCGTGGGGGGTTCGCGTTCGCATTTCGATCCGGGGTCGGCGGCGGATCAACCGGGATCCGGACGCGCGTCGCGCGGACGGGCGCCCGGCGGCACGGACTGCGTGGCTTCGTCTCGACACGCGAGGGTTCCGGCGCCGAACGCGCGGGTCGAACGGACGAGGCCGACGTGACCACCCTGGTTATCCTGGTCGTTCTTCTGTCGCTGGTGGGCGCCGTGGTGTTTCGGCCGTTGTTCCCGGCCGGGCAGAGTTCGGCAGGAGAGTCGGGAGAATCGGGAGCAGGGGCCGAAGGCCGTCGGAACGAGTCGCAAGAGGATCCGGCCGGAGACGACGCGTCCGCGCGAGCGGGTGCCGTCGAGCGACGCACCGCCGAGGAGGAAGGAGCGGAGGCCCGCACGCCCCCGGGCGAACCCGAAACCGCCACTGCGGGATCGCGCGACGGCGGGAGCCGTGGGCGCCGAGGCCGGTTGTCGCCGCTCGGCGGCGCGGTGGGATTCGCGGGCGTCGCGGTCCTGACCTTCCTGACCGCATTCCTCGTCGAGCGACAGGACATCCGTCGCCCCGGACCGATCCTGCCGGAGACCGCGTCGGCTGGATCGGCGTTGCCGCAGGCGGCGGACGGTTCCCTGCCGGACGTCGATGCGATGGTGTCGGGTCTGGAGGAGCGGATTCTCTCCGGCGACGCGTCGGCGGACGACATCGAGATGCTGTTCCGGTCCTACGCCGTGCTGGGGCGCGAGGGCGAGGCGGAGGGACTTCTGCGCCGGGCGGTCGAGTCGAACCCCGACCGTCCGGTGTTGCAGGTGGGATTGGCGCTCCTGTTGTTCGATCGGCCGGACCCGTCTTCGGCGCGGGAATCGGAGGCGTTGCTCGACCGGGTGATCGAACGGGAAGAGAGCCATGCGCTGGCCCAGGTCTACAAGAGCCTTCTTCTCGCCCGGCGCGGCGAGGTCGACGCGGCGATCGCGCGATTGCGGCGGGTGGAGGAGATGGTGGACGGCGATCCCGCGGCGAGCGAGTTGGTTTCGCAGATCGTCGAGCGCCTGACAGGTTCGCTCGACGCGAACCCGGCGCCGGCCGGCACGGAATAGGGAGTCGGTGGAGGCACGTCAGGGCCCGGCGCAAGCCGCGGATCGAGCGCGGGTGTCGAGGGAATTCGATCGCGCCGCCGGATGCGGCCGCTATGCCTCGCCGGCCTCCAGAATCGCCCGCAATCCCTCGCGATAAGTCGGAAAGCGCAGCGCCGGAAGCAGGTCGCGCTTCATTCGGGCGTTCGAGACGCGCCGGCATTCGGAATACATGGAGCGGAGGCGATCCGAGATCGACGGATCCTCGAAGCGGACGTGCGGCGGCGGATCGATCCCGAGAAGAAGCGCCGCATAGGTTGCGACCTCTGCCGTCGCCGCCGGTCCGTCGTCTGCCAGATTATATACCGGATACCGGGTTCCGCGCAGAATCGCAGCCTCGAGCGCGGACGCGATGTCGTCGACGTGAATGCGGGAGAACACCTGCCCTGGCTTGACGATGCGCCGCGCGCGCCCGGCGCGCAGCTGGGCCAGCTGGTTGCGCCCGGGTCCGTAGATTCCGGCGAGCCGGAACACTCGAACGGGCACCCCGGCGCCGACGCCGAATCGCTGCCACTCCGCTTCGGCGGCAATCCTGCGCTTGCCGCGCTCGAATCCCGCATTGCACGGAGAAGTCTCGTCGACCCAGGCGCCGCCGGCGTCGCCGTAGACCGAGGTGGACGACAGGTATCCGATCCAGCGAAGCGGGCTCGCCCCGCGCTCGGCGGCTTGCGCCACGAGTGGCAGCACGGGATCTCCGTCCGGCGTCGGCGCAGCCGACAACAAGAGGTGGGTCGCCGTAGCGAGCGCGTCGACCGCCCGGCCGGAGTCCGGCGCGAACGCGCGAATGCCGAGAGAGCGAAGCCGCTCCGCGCGTTCCGGGTCGCGCGCCGTGCCGATCGCCTGCCAGCCCTCCGCCGCGAGCCTGCGCGCGAGGCGTTCGGCCACGTATCCGCATCCGACGCATGCCAGCGTTCCTGTGGCGGCGCCCGTCATCCGGCGTCCCCGGCTGCGGTTCTCCATTCCTCGAGGACGGACGCTTCGGTCTCGAGAGGAAGCCGGGCGTCGCGTTCGCGCCGGAACGCCTTCGGGGCGAGTTGGGCGAGCGCCCAGACCGCCGCGCCGCGTACGAGCGCGGACGGGTCTGCGAGCCGCGCCAGCACCGGGGCGACGAGCGAGGGGTCGCCCGAATTGCCCATGGCGACGAGCACGTTGCGCAGCATTCGAGCATGCCCGGTGCGCCGAATCGGCGTGTGGCGGAAACGCGCGCGGAATCCCGCGTCGTCGAGTTCCCCGAGTTCGCGCAGGCTGGCCCCATGCACGCCAGCGCGCGGCTCGTAGGCGGCCGCCGCGCGTCCGGCCCGGGCGAACCGGTTCCACGGGCAAACGGCGAGGCAGTCGTCGCAACCGAAGATGCGGTTCCCGATCGCACGCCGCAGATCCCGCGGGATCGGTCCCTTGTGCTCGATCGTCAGATACGAGATGCAACGCCGTGCGTCGAGTTGGTAGGGAGCCGGGAACGCGTCGGTCGGACACACGTCCAGACACCTCCGGCAACTGCCGCAGCGGTCCCGATGGGGCGGATCCGCGGGCAACTCGGCGGTCGCGAAGATCGCGCCGAGGAAGAACCAGGAGCCGAGCTCCCGAGAGACCAGATTGGTGTGCTTTCCCTGCCAGCCGAGGCCGGCCGCCTCCGCCAGCGGCTTCTCCATCACCGGCGCCGTGTCGACGAAGATCTTGACCTCGCCGCCGGCGGCCGACTGCAGCCATCCGGCCAGTCTCCGGAGTCTCTTCTTCAGCACCTCGTGGTAATCGCGCCCGCGTGCGTATGCGGCGACGGAGCCGCGCTCCGGCGTCTCGAGCGCGTCCAGCGCGTTGCCCTCCGCACCGTACGGGTCGGCGAGCATCACGACGCTCCGCGCTTCGGGCCAGAGCGCCGCCGGGTCGGCGCGCCGTTCGATCCGGTCGGCCATCCAGCGCATCTCGCCGTGGCGTCCCGTCGCGACCCATTGCCGCAGGCGGTCGCCGGCCCGTCGCGCCGCATCCGGTCGGCAGATCCCGATCGCGGGAAAGCCCTCCTCGCGCGCCCTGGCTTCCAGTTCGGCACGGATCCCGTTCATGATCCGCACCATAGCCCGCCCGGCGGCCTCGCGGGAATGCGCGGCCGCATCCGGGCCGGTAGAGTCCGTCGCCGGCCACGGGAGAACCTCCGTATGCACCTGCGCATCGCGACCTGGAACGTCAACTCGGTGCGGCTGCGGTTGCCGCTGGTGCTCCGGTTCCTGGCCGAGGAGCGGCCGGACGTGCTCTGTCTGCAGGAGATCAAGTCGCCGACGGAAGCGGTTCCACGCGAAGAGCTGGCCGCGGCCGGATATCGCTGGATCGCGATTCGCGGCCAGCCCGGTTACAACGGCGTCCTCACGCTCGCGCGGGTTCCCATTCGCGACCTGGGTCACCGGGACTGGTGCGCGCGCGGCGACGCCCGGCATGTCGACGTGGAACTCGAAAACGGCCTGCGGGTCGTCAACCTCTACGTGCCGGCCGGCGGCGATACGCCCGACCCGGACGCCAATCCCAAATTTGCCCACAAGCTGGCCTTCGTCGAGGAAATGGCGGACGTCTTCCGGCAGGAGCGCGGCAGGGCGTCGGTTCTCGTCGGCGACCTGAATATCGCGCCGCTCGAATGCGACGTGTGGTCCCATCGGCAGCTTCGCAACGTGGTGTCGCACACGGAGCCGGAAATCGACCGCCTCGACCGGGCCATGCAGGCGGGGGCGTGGACCGACGCCGTACGCGCGTGCGTTCCGCCGCCGGAGCGGCTGTATTCCTGGTGGTCGTACCGTGCGCGCGACTGGTCGGCGTCCGACCGGGGCCGGCGGCTGGATCACGTCTGGGTGTCCCCGGAGCTTCGCGACGCCGTTCGGGGCGCGCGAATCCTGCGCGCGGCGCGCGGCTGGGAACGCCCGTCGGATCACGCTCCCGTGCTGGCGGACCTGCAGCTGTGAGTTCGGTTCGAATCGACGCCCGCGGCGCCGCCGCCCGGCTGACGCTGGACCGGACCGCCAAGCGCAACGCGCTCGATCTCGCCGGCGTCGAGCAGTTGCGGGCGGCGATCGGCCGGCTGCGGGAGACGGAAGGCATCCGGGTCGTCGTGGTGCGCGGCGCGGGCGACGGCGTGTTCTGCGCCGGTCTGGAATTCGACGATATCTTTCGTATCGACGGATCCGACAACCCGTTCACCGCCGCCTGCGACGCCCTGGCGGCGCTGCCGGTGCCGACGGTCTGCGCGGTGGGGGACGGCGCCTACGGGGCGGGAGCGGACCTCGCGCTCGCCTGCGACTTTCGGGTCGGCACGCCGCAGTGCCGGGTTCGGGTGCCGGCGGCGGCGCTCGGAGTGCATTACGACGGCAGCGGGATCTCCCGGGCGGTTCGGACGATGGGAATGCAGGGCGCCCGGCGGCTGTTTCTTGCGGCGGAGACCCTGGATGCGGACGACCTGCTGCGACTCGGGTTCCTGGACGAGGTGGCGGCGTCGGCCGACCTGTTCGACCGGGTGGAAGCGCGGGCGCGCGGCCTCGCCGAACTCGCGCCCGGAGCGGTCCGGGACCTGAAGCGTTCCGTCGCGGAAATCGCGGCCGGCGCGACTTGTGCGGATACGGTTCGCGAACGCGTCGCCCGGAGTTGGGCGTCGCGCGACTTCCGGGAAGGGGCGCGGGCGAGGGCGGAACGGCGCAAGCCGCGATTCGAGGGGCGGTAGCCGCACCCCGATTCCGGCCTACCGTCCCGACGATGGTCGGCTGCGCGGAACCGGGTGGAGTGCAGGCTTGCGGTTTCCGGTGTGGAGGCGCGCAATTGGGCGCGATCCCCCATCTTGATCATGCCCGTCCGAAGGCTGCAACGTTCGCCGATCCCGGGAGGTTGTGCGGGTTTCTCGCGCGGCTCGGGACGTGACTGGGCAAGCGCCGGACGCCGGAAACTCCCCTCCTGTCCCGAATCGGGTTCGACGCGGGAAGGCAACGGGAGGCGTCCCCGGTTTGGCGAGACGATCAGGGCACGGAACCGACCCCTGCCCGAATGCGGCCGTTGCGCGGCGAGCGACACGGCGCAATCCGTCGAGCGTACGACCGTCAGGATGTGGCGGGCCAATTTTGGGCAAGATTCGGACGGGCGGCAGTCTGTCGCAGTCCGAGCGCGATCTGCCGGAGCGGGCACGACGTGAAGGCGTTGCCGGCCGGTGAAGCGGAGGCAGAAGGCTCCTCGTCAAGTGTGAAGACGGAACCCGCCATGTCTTCGCCAGGGAAGGGGAAACGGACACCCACGTCCGACGAGACGAGTAGAGTAGCGGGCCGAAATCAACCGAATCCGGTCTCATCGATTCGGATCGTGCCCGCGTCGAACGGCTGTGGCGAGGAGACCCGGACTGCCTCCGTCGGTCCGGCGTCATTGCAATGCGGGATAGAGCGAGCGGAGCGCGACACGAGCGTCGTCGGTCGTGAATCTCCACCGCTCGGCGGAACCATCGAGATTTCGCTGCGCTTCCCAGGCTTCGACTTCCCGGATCAGGGCTTCCCGGTCCGGGATACGGCGGGAGAGGCACTGGCGATGCAACGCGCCGATCTCGATTTCGGCCAAGTTGAGCCAACTGCCGCGTTTGGGCGTGTAGTGGATCTCGATGCGCCTGGCGATGCGTCGCGCTTCGGCGCGCTCGAACGCTTCGTATAGGGAAGACAACGAGTGAACGTGCGGATTGTCCGCCACGAGAATTAGCTTCTTGTCCGGGAAACGCTCGTCGACCAGCGAACGGATGAACGTCGCCCATTCCTGCCGAGTACGCCGGTCGGTCACCTGCACTTGTCGCCATCCGCCAAGGGGCGCGAATGCCATGAACAGATTGGTCGTGCCGTTGCGCACGTACTCGAATTCCGCAACGGCCGGCTGACCGGGTCGGGGGAGACCCGGAAGCCGGATCTCCCGAGTCTGCTGCTTCGACGCCTCGCCGATGCACAGAAGGATCTCGTCCGGGTCGAACGAGCGACAGTAGACCTCCAACACGTCTTCCATGGCGCAGACGAACGCTGCGTCGGGTTTGGGAGGGATGCGCCAGTATCGCTTCAGCCACGGCGTAACGTCGGTTTCTCCTGACGTCTCCCGGCCCTTCTCCGTGCCGATGACGTCGAAGAACTCCAGCTCCGCCTGACCCAGGCTCGACAACAGCCGCAACGTCCAGCGCGAATGCCCTCTTGGAGCGGAGTAGCGTGCCTCGGCGACCAGCCGGGCTTCCCCAGCGTCCGGTTTGCGCGACTTCCGGTATCCTTGCTTCCGGCGCTCCAACGCCGCCGCCAGGCCCTCCAGCACACATTGCTTCCGCACCCGTTCCACTGTCGCTCGGCCGACGAGCAACGTCGACGCGATCTCCGAATCCGTCTTTCCGCCGTCGGCACGGCCCTCGTCCGCAAGAAGGAGAACTTGCGCACTACGCCGCTTGCGTGCCGACGCCTCGCTACGCGTCAGGGAGGTCAACTCCTTCCGCTCGTCCTCCGAGAGGGTGATTCGATAGCGCCTAATTCCTACCGGTTCCATGGCCGGACCTCGACTGCCTCGACAACGCCCGTCCGATCCGACGCCTCGCGGAACGCTCGACCGCCAAGCCCTTGTCGTGATTGGACTGGAGACGCGTACCGGATCCTGAGGACCTGTCAATCTTCCAGAAATGCAGCGCTCGTCACAAGCCGTCCGACAGCATACGTCAATTCTCCGCAGTCGGGTTCGAGTTGCGTTCCGCACCGCGAACGTCATTGACCCCGACGCGACTTCACGGAGCCTGATCGATGCGAACGCCTTCTCCGGTGCGCCGGCTTCCTTACGGTGCCGTGCCGGCAATTCGGCCACGCCCGGCAGACCGAAGCAACGTTCGCCGACCCCGGCAGGATTTACGGGATTCGCGAACGGTCCGGGACATGGTGGGGCCGGCGTTCGACGCTGGATCGACGCGGGTTGTTCTCGAATCGGGCTTGACCCGCGACGGCACCGTGATGGGGTCCCGGTTTGGCGAGACGATCAGGGCACGGAATCAACCCATTACCGATAGCCGCCGTTGCGCGGCGAGCGGTACCGTATATTATGTGACGCGTACGACCACGAGGATAAGGAATCGGGCAAATGTGGGGAAGGGTCCAGGTGGGCGGCACTCCGCCGCCGTCCGAGTACGATTTGCCGGAAGGTTGGCGCGACGACGTGAAGGCGTTGCTGGCCGCCGAATTGGAGGCGGGGGCCAAACTCTACGGAATGCGCGAAGACGGAACCTACTACTACGTAACAAAGGACGGCGAGACGGACATTCCACCGCCGGCGAGAGCCGACGAATAGCGACCCCACGTCGTCCGAATCCAATGAGATCGTTGTGGGTCGTGGCCGGGCCGAACGGCTGCGGCAAATCGACCCTGACTGCGGCAAGAGCGTTTCGGGCGCACAGCATTATCGACCCAGACGAGATCGCACGCCGCCTCGGCGATACGGCGGCCGTCGGCCGGGACGTCGCCGCTGCACGCGAAGCTCTACGGCAGCGCCGTGCGGCCGTTCGTTCGAAGCAATCTCTCGTTCTGGAGACGACCTTGTCCGGACATGGTGTCGTGCGATTCATCCGGGAGACGCGCGACGCCGGTTACCAGATCCAACTGCACTATGTCTGCCTCACGAGTCCGGAACTCGCGCTTCTGCGCATAGCAAACCGCGTAGCGCGAGGCGGGCACGGCATCCCGGAAGCCGATGCGCGTAGACGGTTCCGGCGGTCACTGATCAACCTGCCCCGCGTCATTCGATTGTCTAACGCGACGGTTCTATACGACAACACGCTGCAGGATCGGCCGCACCGAGTCGTGGCGGCAGTTGACGAAAGACGGACGTGGATTGTCGACGACAGTCCTTCATGGGCTTTTGGGGCGTTTCGAGCCGCTGGCGCTGTAGTCTGAAGCGGAAACCGGCCGACGAGACGGGCGGAGCGTCAAGTCCCGCGACGTTTGCGTCCGCGCGGCGGAGCGATCGCCTGCGCATTCGCGCGACCGCTGAAGGTCGGCGTTTCCGAATCGGAACGCAAGGCCCGGGGCCGGACAACCGCATCGCGGCCCGGCGCGCCGCTATCCGGGCGCGCGTTCGAACATGTGGATCCGGAACCGGTTCGGGTCGATGGGCTCGTTGAACCGTTCCGTCGACAGGCGTACCAGGGTGGCCTGGCCCTGCGCGTCCCGGATGATCCACCCCTCCAGCTGAAGCGGCGGTTCGCGGAACAGCAGGGTGAGGTCGCCGAGCGCCTCTTCCTCGATGACGGAAATGGAGAGGAAGTGTCGCCATCCGTCGCCTTCGCGCTGGCTTTGCGAATCGACGATCTCGTAGGCGGACCGGTCTCCCAGCCCGCCGGTGAGCAACGCCTCGAAGGGCGTGGCGGAGATCGGATAGCGGACCGCCCGACCGGTGTCCTCCTCGACCGACGCGATCCAGGTCCCGTCGGAGATCAGCCGGTTCCGCGTCGGTTCCAGCTCCGCGAAATGCATCTTGCTCGGAAACTCGAAGTCGAAGATTCCGGAGGCGCGCTGGCCGTCCGTGGAGATCTGGGAATAGGTGCCGGAGAGCGTCTCGACCGTATCGAGAAACGCGACGATCCGGTCGGCCAGAGCCTCCGGCGATTCCAATTCCGCTTCCTGGGCGAACGGGCCCGTCGGCGGCGACGCGAACAGCGCCGCAACGGCCAGCGCCGCCCCTGCAAGCCAGGTTCCGCGGCGTGCGGGCCGGTTCCTCATCCCGCGCCCCCCACGAGAATTTGGCGCTTGCCGACGTGATCGGGCGGGCTGACCGCTCCCATCGCCTCGAGCTCCTCCATGACGCTGGCGGCCCGGTTGTAGCCGATTCCGAGCTTGCGTTGCAGGTAGCTGGTCGACGCCTTCTGGTCTCTCGTGATGATTTCGATGGCCTGGTCGACGAGGCTGTTGCTCTCGCCGCGGCTCTCGCCGCCGAGACCGGGGATGGCGGGCATCGAGTCGTCGTCCGCGACGGTGACGTCGGGAACGTAGTCCGGCGGGCCCAGCGTGTGCAGATAGCCGACGATCTTCTCGATCTCGTCCTCCGATACGAACGGTCCGTGAATTCGTGTGACCCGCGCGCCGGCTTCCTGATACAGCATGTCTCCCTGGCCTAGCAGCTTTTCCGCGCCCTGCTCGTTCAGGATGGTGCGGCTGTCGATCTTGGAGGACAGCCGGAAGCTGATCCGGGTCGGGAAGTTGGCCTTGATCGTGCCGGTGATCACGTCGACCGACGGGCGCTGGGTCGCCATGATCAGATGGATTCCGGAGGCTCGCGCCATCTGCGCCAGACGCTGTACGCAAGCCTCGATTTCCTTCCCCGCCACCATCATCAGGTCTGCCATCTCGTCCACGACGACGACGATCCGCGGCAGGTGATCGATGCCGAGTTCCACCCGCTCCCGGATCGGCTCGCCGGTCTCGGGATCGAAGCCCCGCTGGATCTCTCGCGTGACCGGCTTGCCCTCGCGGATCGACTTGGCGAGTCGGGCGTTGAAGTTCGCGATGTTGCGCACGCCGACCTGCGACATCATCCGGTAACGCTCTTCCATCTCCCGTACCACCCACTTCAGCGCCTGCACGGCGGTCTGCGGATCCGTGACCACGGGCGTGAGCAGATGCGGGATGTCGTCGTAGATCGAGAACTCCAGCATCTTCGGGTCGATCAGGATCATGCGGCAGTTGCTCGGCGGAAGCCGGTACAGCAGCGACAGGATCATCGCGTTGATCGCGACGGACTTTCCCGAACCGGTCGTTCCGGCGACCAGGAGGTGGGGCATCTTCTCGAGGTCCGCAACGACCGGTTCGCCGAGGATGTTCTTGCCGAGGGCCAGCGGCAGGAAGGCCCGACCCTTGCGGTACTGGGCCGAGTCGAGCACTTCCCGGAGCAGGACGGCTTCCCGAGACGGATTCGGAATCTCGATTCCGATCGTCTTGCTGCCGGTTACCGTGGCGATACGCGCCGAAATCACGCCCATCGAGCGGGCGATGTCGTCGGCCAGGCTTTCCAGGCGGGAAGCCTTCAGACCCGGCGGCGGATCCAGCTCGAAGAGCGTGACCGCGGGACCGGGCCGGGCGTTCAGCACGTCTCCGCCGATCCGGTAGTCGTGCAGCACCGCTTCCAGCGCCTCGGCGGTGCCTTCGACGTCCAGTTCGCTTTGTCGCCCGCCGACGCGGCCCGTACTGGCCAGAAACTCGACGGACGGCGGAACGTACCCTGCGTCCCCGGCCGGCAGGACGGCGGGCAGCGCAGTCTTGCGCTTCCGCCTCTTGCGAGCCGGCGGCGCGGCGGGCTCCTCGACGATCTCGACCGGTTCCGTCACCGGTTCGCGAACCGGGGAGACCGGCCATGCGGGCGCGGCCTGTCCGCCGATCGTGGGCTCCGTTCGCGCCCCGCCATGGACCGCTTCCGGCGTCGCGTCTCCGGCAAGCGGACCGGCCATCTTCCGGAACGCGTGCAGGAAGGACGGATAGGAACGGTCCCATTCCTCGCGCGTCTTGCGGATGCCGAGCGACGGCAGCCGGAACCGTCGCCGGGGCCGGACAGTCTTCGCCGGCGTCTCGGGGCGGGAGGCGGTGCGGTTGGCGGCAGCCTGGCGCAGCCTTCGGTAGAGGGCGACGAGCGCGCCCGACAACAGCCGTCCGATCTCTTCTACGAGTTGAACGAGCAGAACCGGCGGCCCCCAGAAAATCGCCAGGACGGCGCGAGCCCCGGCGCCGTAGCAGAGCGAGAAGCACGCATAGGAGCAGAAGGCGAGCAGGGCGCCGAGGACGCCCCGGGCGACGGGCGGCGGCAGATAGTCCTGAAACAGAAGGGCCCAGCCGCTGACGGTCACAAGGAAGCGGTCGCCGAGGAAGCCCCCGAGTCCCGTATGCAACTGCCACGCGTCGGGCGGCGTGAGCATGGCGAGCCCGGGCGTCAAGAGCAGGATCGCTGGCAGGAGGAACACGGCCAGAAACGCGATCCGCGCCCGACCGATATGGAATATGCGCCGCAAGCCCCAGATCAGAAGCGCGGCCGGAAGCAGAAACGCCGCGGCGCCTGCGGACCGCAGCAGCGGGTCGGCGACCGCACTGCCCGCGTAGCCCAGCAAGTTGGTCGGACTCCGGTCCGTCGCGTGGAGAAGGCTCGGATCGGCGGCGTCGTAGGAGAGAAGCGCCGGAAAGGCAGCGGTCGCCAGAAGGATCGCCGCGATACCGCAAAGCTCGGAGGCGCGTCGACCGAAGAAATCCCGGATTGCGTTCTGGAATGCGTTGTCCGAAACCGCATGCCCGGCGTGCGTAGCGCTCATGATGCTGATCCTCCGCCGATTCGGCTTCCGCGAACGGGCGAGAGGCGGGGCATCGATCAGACCGTGGCGACAGATCCCGCACCCTGCCGATCATGCGCTGGAAGCCAGCCTGTATCGGCTGTTGTCTTGACTGCTCGAGGGCGAGGCTACCGCAAACTCCGCCTGTCGTCCACCCTTCGCTGCGGGGTTGTCGCGCTCGCGCGACTGCTCCACACTGCCCGCATGGACGACTCCCGGACATTCGACTGCGACGTGGCGATCGTCGGGGGAGGCCCCGTCGGCCTCGCCCTCTCTCTGGCGCTCGCGCGCGACGGGCTCAGCAGCGTCGTGTTCGACGCCGTGCGGCCGGCGCGCTTTCGCGACCCGGAGTTCGACGGGCGCGCCTACGCGATGTCCCTCGCCTCCCGGCGGTTGCTCGACCGGGTCGGCGTGTGGCCGCTGGTCGAAAGCCATGCCTGCCGCATCGTCGACATACTGGTGACCGACGGGCGAGTCGGCGAGGGCGTTTCGCCCCTTCGCCTGCGGTTTCGGGAGGGAGAGGTGGAGACCGACGGCCTCGGCCACATGATCGAGGACCGGTATCTCCGCAACGCCTTGCTCGACCGGGTCGAGGCGGAGCCTTCGGTGGAGCTTCGCGCGCCGCAGGAAGTGCTGGATACGAGGGCCGAGGGCCCGGCCGCCGTCGTGGAGACCGCGGACGGCGGGCGCGTTCGGGCGCGGCTGATTGCAGCCTGCGACGGGCGAAACTCCCGCTCGGCCCGACGGGCCGGCATCCGCCGGACGGGGTGGCGCTATCGGCAAACCGCGATCGTGTGCGCCGTGCGGCACGAGAAGCCGCATGGCGGCGTGGCGCACGAGTATTTTCTGCCGGCGGGTCCGTTTGCGATTCTCCCCCTTCCCGGAAACGCGTCCTCGATCGTGTGGGTCGAGGCGCCGGAAGCGGCCGATTATCTGCGCACCTCCGGCGCCGGGCTGTTCGAGAGCGAGCTGCGCAAGCGGTTCGGCGGGTTTCTCGGGGCGGTCGAGACGGTCGGCAAGCGCTGGTTCTACGGCCTCGAGCTATCGCTCGCCGAGGACACCGTGGCGGAACGGCTGGTTCTGGTCGGCGATGCGGCGCACCGGATCCACCCGATCGCCGGACAGGGCCTCAACGTCGGTTACCAGGACGTCGCGGCGCTGGCCGAGATCCTGCACGACGCGCGCCGGCGCGGAGAGGATTTCGGCGATGCCGCCGTGCTTGCGCGCTACCGGACCGCCCGCCGGTTCGACTCCACGGCGCTCGCTTTCGCGACCGACGCCCTGGACCGGCTCTTCTCGAACGACGTGCCGCTCCTGCGGCTGGCGCGAGACGTCGGCATGGCAGGGGTCGGCCGCATCGGCCCGCTGCGGCGCTTCCTGATGTCGCGGGCCGCGGGTCTCGGGCCGCGCATGCCGCGTGCGCTGCGAAATCCGGGATCGAAGTAGGGCGTATCCTCGCCCGAGGCGCTCTCGGGCCGGTCCCTACAGCTTGCGCGCCTCGTCTTCCAGCATGATGGGGATGCCTTCCCGAATCGGGTAGGCGAGGCCGGCGCCCTTCGAGATCAACTCCTGCGCCGTGCGGTCGTATTCGAGCGGTCCGCGCGTCACCGGACATACCAGCAGGCGCAGCAGCGCCGGATCCGGCTCGCGGCGGGTCTCTTCGCGCCCCGGGCGGTCGTCCTCGCGCCGATCCATGTCCGAATCTCCTTCAGGAAAACAGCATGCTGGCGAGCCGGCGCCGGCCCTCCAGCGTCGCGGGGTCCTTTTCGCCGAAGGACTCGAAGAGCTCCACGAGGCGCTGACGGGCGAGGCCGTCGCTCCAGTTCCGGTCGAGCCGAAACAGTTCCAGAAGTTGTTCGACCGCACCCACGCGGTCGCCGTGGGCCAAGAGCGCCATGGCGAGGTCGTGGCGCGCGTCATGGTCCCGCGGGTCGGCGTCCAGGCGGGCGCGGCAATCCTCCACGCTGCCGGACTCGGCCGCCCGCTCGGCCAGCTTCAGCGCGGTGCGAACGGCCTCGATGGCCGGGTCCTCGTTCACCGTCGCGGGAGCCGAATCGACGATCTGCCTCGCCCGCTCGGCATCGCCGGAATCCAGGTAGCAGCGCGCCATGCCCGCGATCGCGCGCGCGTTGTCCGGCGCCTGGGCCAGCACCTCGGCGAAATCGGAGACCGCCTGGCCGGCGCCCCCGTTCCGCAACGTCTCCTCGCCGGCTTCGAGCAAAGCGGTAATCCGGTCTTCCGCCGGATCGCCGCCCGCGAGTTGGCGAACGAACTGCTGCACCTGCGACGCGCTTTGCTGACCCATGAACCCGTCGACCGGATTGCCGCCCGAAAACGCGAATACGGCCGGGATGGACTGGATGCGAAGTTGACCGGCGACGACGGGGTTCTCGTCGATGTTGACCTTTACCAGCCGCACCCGTCCCTTGGCCTCGCGGACGGCGCTCTCCAGAATCGGGGTCAGCTGGCGGCAGGGACCGCACCACGGCGCCCAGAAGTCGACGATCACCGGGACGTCCCGGGACGCGTGGATCACTTCCTCGGCAAAGGTGGCGTCGGTCGCCTCCCGGATGGCGTCGTTGCCCTTGTCGGCAGGTTGGTCAAGCAGCACTTCAGGTCTCTCCCTTGCCGGCTGTGTCGTCGAAGTCGACCATAACGGTGCGGTGGCCGCAATGGGCCAGGAAACGCTCGAAGTCTTCCCGCGCGAGGGTGATCGTGGCTTCGTTGTGCAGCGGATGGTAGTTCAGGAGCTCCGACCGCATCATTTCGGCGTCGAGCCCGACCCGCACGCGGCGGGCTTCCCGGTCGTTGATCAGCGCGAAGGGCGTGACCGCGCCGGGGAGGACGCCCAGCACCCGGTGCAGCTGTTCCGGGCGGCCGAAGGACAGCCGGGCGCAGCCCAGGACGCCCTGGAGCCACTTCATGTTCAGCCGGCGGTGCTCGAGACAGACGACCAGGAACAGTCGCTCTTTCCGGTCCTTCAGAAACAGGCTCTTGCAATGGGCGCCCGGGATTTGTCCGCGCAGATGCCGGCTCTCCTCGACCGTGTGCAACGGCGGATGCGCGTGCACCCGGAACGGGACGTCGAGCTGCCCGAACAGCGCGTACAGGTCGTCCGGCGAAGCGGGCACAGGGGTGGCGTGCGAAGGCTGGAGCATGGCGGCAATGTAACGCGAACCGCCCGAGGCTGCGACTCCTCTCGTCGGCGGGGTACGGGCGTTTGCCGGTATCATGCGCCGCCGGACGGCGGGCTGCCGGGAGAGGGGAACCATGGACCGGATCAGGCTGCGGCGGGCGCTTCTGTCGATGTCGGACAAGGAAGGACTCGTCGATTTCGCGAGTCGGCTGCACGAGCGGGGAGTCGAGCTGGTCTCGACCGGCGGAACCGCTTCCCGCCTTCGAGACGCTGGGCTTCCGGTTGTCGAGGTTGCGGAGCTGACCGGATTCCCGGACCTGCTGGACGGACGGGTCAAGACTCTCCATCCGGCGATTCACGGCGCGATTCTGGCCGACCTGTCGAGACCGGCCCATGTCGAGGCGCTCCGCGAGCGGGACATCCGTCCCGTCGACCTGGTGGCGATCGGGCTCTATCCGTTCGAGGCCGCCGTTCGCGCCGGCGCGGAGGACGCCGAATGCGTCGAGAAGATCGACGTCGGCGGTCCGGCCATGATTCGGGCGGCGGCGAAGAATCACGCTCGGGTCGCCGTGCTGACCGGGCCGGAGGCCTATTCGGCGCTGGACGCGGAGCTGGAACGGAACGGCGGCGCGACCACGCTGGAATTCCGGCGGCGGCTGGCTGCGCAAGCGTTCGCGCATACGGCGTCCTACGACGCCGCCGTCGCCGCATGGGCCGCAATCCGGACGGGTGGGGACTGGCCTTCGAGGCTGGTCGTGTCGGGGACGCTGGGGACGGAGCTTCGCTACGGAGAGAACCCGCACCAGCGCGCCGCGTTGTACCGGACGTACTCGCGCCCGGGCGCGGTGCACGCCCAGCTCCTGCAGGGCAAGCCGTGCTCGTACAACAACTATCTGGATTCGGATGCGGCTTTCGGAGCTGCGGCGGAGTTTTCGCCGGACGAAGGAGTCGCTTGCGTTATCGTAAAGCACGGAAATCCCTGCGGCGTCGCCGTTCGCGCGACCGCCGCCGCCGCCTTCGAAGCGGCGAGGGCGGCGGATCCCGAGAGCGCGTTCGGCGGTGTGGTCGCGTTCAACGCGCGTCTCGACGGGCAGGCGGCCGGAGCGCTGGCGGGGCACTTTCTCGAAGCGGTGGTGGCTCCCGGCGTGGCGGATGATGCGGGCGAGGCGCTTCGGTCCCGTGCGTCGCTGCGCGTCCTGGACACGGGCGGGCTGCCGGATTCGGGGGCACCCTTCCAGACCGTCCGTTCGCTCGCCGGCGGTTTCCTGGTTCAGGACTCCGATGTCGGCGCACCGGGGGATCCGGAGTTCCGCGTCGTCTCGAAGCGACCGCCCGATCCCGAAGAGCGGGACGCGCTCGCCTTCGCCTGGCGGGTGGTGAAGCACGTCAAGTCGAACGCGATCGTCCTGGCGCGAGACCGGGCCACCATCGGGGTCGGCGCCGGGCAGACGAGTCGGATCGACGCGGTCCGGAATGCGGTTCGCACGGCGCACTCGACCGGTGCGCTGGGGTCCGAAGGTCAGGATTCGACGTCGCCCGCCGTGCTGGCGTCCGACGCGTTCTTTCCGTTTCCCGACGGCGTGGAGGCGGCTCGGGACGCAGGGGTTCGGGCCGTCGTGCAGCCGGGCGGGGCGAAGCGGGACGAGGCGGTAATCGCGGCAGCGGATGCGGCCGGAATCGCGATGGTCTTCACCGGCATGCGGCACTTCCGGCACTGAGGCCGGATCGAGGTGAGGCGCGGAACAGGGTGGAGGCGAAACACGGGAATCCTCGCATTCAAGTCACAGGCGGAACGTGCCTCGGACCGGAGAGCGAACCGAGCTTCGAGGCTCGGCGCGGGCCGGCCGGCAGTACAGCGGCACCGCGGGGCGGCTTCGCTTCGTCTGCGACGGAGAACGACAGGTCTTTCAGGGCATGGACGTGGGCTCAGTCCCGAACCAAGGAGTTCGGTGCCTTGCGCACGGCTCTTACTCGACATTGCTGTCGAGCGTTACGGTAGGGGCGGTGACTCAATCGAAGGAGGTCGGCTCGTGCGCAGGCCCGCGGGGAGGTAGCTCCAGATCCACGCCGCGATCCGGCCCGAAATACGAGCGGATAATGGTCACGAGGCTTCGGGAACGCGGTTTGCTCCCGACGGCATCGTGCAGAATGAGGCGCGCTTCCTCCTCAATCGAACGATGGTGCGCGGCAGCGCGAACGCGAAGGCGCGACTGTACATCCTGATCAAGGTTGCGAATCGTGATACTCGCCACCGGAAGGCCCTCCCGTGTCGACGCTGTGCGCCAGCGTACCACTATGCGGTTGCGAGCTGTGCGAACACTGGGCGTAATGCCGAGTGATCGACCCAGGATCGTCGGTCTGACTGCGACGCTGTCCTTCAGGGGGCCGATTCGCAGTGTAGCGCCACAGGGCGGATTCCGGATCCGGTTCGGAAAACGTCTTGTGGGATTCAAATCCCATGGCCAAGATCCATTGGCGGCTCGGCGTCGGGTCGACCGTCAAAGAGGGTCGGTTGCGGTCTCGCGTCGGCAGGCGCCTCGACCCGCTGCATGATTCCCCGCGCAAGATCCCAATCCAGGCGCCTTCGGTACCTGCCGTCCTTTCGCAGGCCCTTGGCGGACGTGAGCAACACGTCGCGGGTCGCCACGCGGAACTCGGCGAGGTACTCGTTCCAGGCGTCGAGTCGAATCGGGCCGTCGAACTGGATCTTCGTGATGTAGCGACTGCTCCGCTTGATGTCGTAGCCTGACAGTTCCGCCGCCGCGCAGAACCGGATGGATGCGTGTCTGTTGTTGTCGAACGCGAACAGGCCGACGTTGCCGCCGGAATCGTTGAAGCGCACCCTCGGTCCCCCGCGAACCGGAGCGGGCTTCAGGGCCTCGATTCGCGCCAGGCTGCCGATACGTTCCGGCCCCGACCAAACGATGGAGTCCGATCGGGACTCCGGGCCGAACAGGGCCAGACCGGCGGGTTGCGCGGTGTCCAGGAAGAGGGAAGAGGTGATCGACACGAAATGGCGAAGGCGGTCGCGAAACAGACCGGCGCGGATATACGATTCCGGAACGAGCGCCGCCACCCAGCGACAATGGGTCAGGCACTTGTCGAGCGCCAGCTTGTACAGATTGTCGTGCCGGCAGTCGGGAAACGGGAGTCCCTGGCGGGTCGCGCTGTATTTCGCGAGCCAGGGCGGATTGGTCACGCATACGTCGAAGCCAGTCGGAAAGCGCTTCAGCGTGTCTCTCTCGGTCACGTCCGGCACTGCCGGAGTGATGTCGTAGGACCTGGACTCTTTGCAGAGGCGCATCTCCTGGAGATGGCGAACGAGGCCGTTCGCGCCGGCGAAAGGTTCGAGAATTCTTTGCCCGGGCAGGTCGCACTCGGCGGCCCACTCCAGAAACGCGGGATGATCGAACGGATTGAAGCTCGTGTAGAAGCGGCCGTTCAGTCTCTTGTCTGCGTTCGGGGAGAGGGGCATGGCCGAGGTCTGTCAGGCGGGGGTCGGCCCGCACGGCGCAGGTCCGGTGGCGAGGGAGGCTCCCGAGGAACCTTCGCAGCGACGATAACTGACGCAAGCGGGGAAGTATACCGCAACATATTGTGCGGGTATCCCGGAGGACGAGTCCCGGTGCGGCGTCGTAGCGGGGATTCCGCGTCGACGGATGCTGCGCCCGGTCGGACCGGTTCGACGACTTTGATCTTTTCGGCCCCAGTGCCGTCCGGCCCCGTTGCGGGCGCCGGCGAACCGGCGCCCGCGTGGCGTTGGCTCAGGCCGCCGCCCCGGCGGCGCTATCCGCCGGAACCGCGGAGCTGTCCTCGTTCAGCGATTTCACGAGGCCGTAGGCCATGAAGATCATGATCACCGAAATCGGGAGAGCCGCGGCGATGGAGGCGGTCTGGAGCGCCTGCAGCCCGCCGGCGAGCAGCAGCACCGCCGCAACGAATCCTTCGCCGAGGCCCCACACGATGCGGTATCGCTGCGGCGGGTCGTCGTCGCCCATCGAGAGCATGGTGGTGATGACCAGCGTGCCGGAGTCGGAGGAGGTGATGAACCAGGTTGCCAGGAGCAAAGTGGCCAGCGCCGACATCAGCCACTGCAAGGCGGAGAAGTCGGTCAGCCGCTCGATCGTGCCGTAGAGCGCGGCCGGCAGGTTCCATGCCCGGACGAGATCCACGATCCCGGCCGTCCCGACGCCGCCTTCCGCCATGAGTTCCATGTAGATGGCGTTGCCGCCGAACATGCAGAGCCAGAAGAAGGCGATGGTGGTCGGAACGAAGAGTACGCCGACCATGAACTCGCGGATGGTCCGTCCGCGGCTGATGCGGGCGATGAACATGCCGACGAACGGCGCCCAGGAAATCCACCAGCCCCAGTAGAACACGGTCCAGCCGCCCTGCCAGGCGATCTCCTCGCTCGTTCCGGCCGTCCAGAATCCCATCGGGATCACGTTCCACAGATAGTCGCCGATCGAGGTCACGAAATATCCCATCAGCCACTGGAAGGGGCCGAAGAACAGGAAGAACGCCAAGAGCACGACCGAGAGCCAGATGTTCCACTCTGAGATGATCCGGATGCCGTTGCCGACGCCGGTGACCGCGGAAAAGGTCGCGATGACGGAGATGATCGCGATCAGGACGATCTGCGTGCCGACGCCGGGGTCGATGCCGAACAGGACGTTCAGACCGGTCGCCATCTGGTTCACGCCGAGGCCGAGCGAGGTCGCGACGCCGAAGATGGTTCCGAACACGGCGAGGAGGTCGACGCCGTGTCCGATCGGGCCGTAGATCTTGTCGCCGATCACCGGATGGAGCGCGGACCGCATGGTCAGCGGCAGCTTCTTGCGGAATCCGAAATACGCGAGGCAGAGGCCGATCAGCACGTAGACTGCCCAGCCGTGGAATCCCCAGTGAAAATACGTCACCCGCATGGCGTGCACCGCCCGGGACATGTCCATGGCGGTCGCGCCGGCGACGTCGGCGTGGGGGTTGTTCGGATAGCCGAAGGCGCCCGAATTGTCGAAATAGAAGACCGGTTCCGCGACCCCGAAGAACAGGATGCCGATACCGACCCCGGCGGAGAACAGCATGGCGAACCAGGAGAAATTGCTGAACTCCGGTCGAGAATCGTCGTCGCCGAGCCGGATGGAGCCGAACCTGGAGAACAGGAGCATGATGCACAGAAGCACCATCCCCATCACCACCAGGATGTAGTACCAGCTCAGCGAAGCCTGGATCCAGTTCCGGATCGCCGAATACACGCTGTTGGCGAGTTCTACGTTGAGCACGGTGAAGACGACGAACGCAGCCACCATTCCCTTGGAGGCCACGCCCATGCCCGAATGCAGGCCCTGCAGGAGCCCGCTATTCGCGACGAGCCCTTCTCTCTTCATGATCGCTTCCTCTCCCCGTTTTGGTTTCCTATCTATTGGGACGGGATACGCCGGTTGCGTTCCCGACCGGCCCAGCATACCGGGTTGCCCGGTGAAGGTGTTGTGTCGAGCGTCCCGGCGGGACACGCTTCCGGGGGTAAACGCGCGACCGACGAGAGGGCAGGATTCCGATCGGGTCCGCGCCTCGCGTCCGGTCGGCTCCGGACAGGAAGAGCGCGGGCCGGCTCGCGGGCGGCCCCGGGTCGACGCGCCGCCGAGGGAGCGACGCGGGACGGGACGCGGAAAACGCGGCCTCCCGGCGCCGGAGCGCAGGCGGACGTTCGTGCGTGCCGGTCTTCGGCCCGGGGGCTACCCGCGCAGCAGGGACTTGAGATTGGTCTCCGGGTCGGCGACGATTGCGGGGTCCGGATTCCGTCCGCTCTCCAGCAGCCGCTTCGCCACCATGTAGGGGCGCGGGTCGTCGATCGCGTCGACGGCGAGCAGGGATTCCCCCGCGAAATACCAGACCGACACCGACCCGGACCGCTCTCCGGGACGGATGACCGTCGCGTCCGCGCCGTTCGAGATCCCGGCGATCTGCAAATGGGAATCGTACTGGTCGGACCAGAACCAGGGCGTCGGGGCATAGGGTTCGCCCCTGCCCAGCATGTTCGCCGCCGCCGCTCTGCCCTGGTCGATCGCGTTCTGCACCGATTCGAGGCGAATCCTGCCCTTGCGGAAGGGGAAGGACGTGCAGTCGCCGGCGGCATAGATCCGGGGATCGGAGGTGCGACAGAAGGAATCGACCCGAATGCCGTTCTCGACGGCGAGGCCGGCCCGTTCTGCAAGCGCGGTGTCGGGGACGGCGCCGATGCCGGCGACGGCGCAATCCGCCTCGACGATCGACCCGTCGTGCAGCGTCGCGCTCAGGCGCCCGTTCGGGCTCTGCGCGAGCGAAGCGAGCGTCGCCTCGGTGCGGATCTCGACCCCGTTCGCCCGATGCAGGTCATGAATCCGTGCGGCTGTCTCCGGGCCGGCGACCCGAGCGAGCAGGCGCGGCGCGGCTTCGACGACCGTGGTCTCCAACCCTTTCTTGCGCGCCGTGGCCGCGATTTCCAGCCCGATGTAACCGCCTCCGATAACCAGAAGCCTCCCTCCCGCCTCCAGTCGTCCGGCGAGTTCGTCCGAATCCTCGACGCTACGCAGAAGACAGGCTTCCGGGGCGGGGTCCGGACCGGACGGCGGCAGGGGCCTGGGTCGGCACCCGGTCGCCAGGGCCAGCACGTCATAGGGAATGCGTCGGCCCGACTCCAGCTCCACCGTGCCCGACTCGCGGTCGACGGACCGGCAGCGATCCCCGGTGAGGAGTTCGATCGCGTGCTCCTCGTAGAACGCCGGCGGCTTCAGGAACAGACGGTTCCGCTCGAACGCGCCGGCCAGATACGCCTTGGAGAGCGGCGGGCGCTGGTAGGGCGGGTGGGGTTCGCCGCAGACCAGCGTGATCGGCCCTTCGTGCCCGAAGGCGCGAAGGCCTTCGCAGACCGAAAGACCCGCCTGGCCGCCGCCGACGACGACCGCGCTCCGGCGCGAGGCCTCGGGGCTCATGGAGGGTCCTGTTCCGGCTGTCCGCGAAGAGGGCAATCCGGTCCGGCGGCGACCGTTCCCGGAATCCGGCCCGGCGCCCAGCCGGCCTCAGCCCCCGAGCGCAACGGGCTCGACCCTGCAGGCGGCAAACTTGAACTCGGGAATCTTCCCGTACGGATCCAGTTGCGGATTGGTGAGCATGTTGGCGGCCGCTTCCACATATGCGAACGGCACGAACACCATGTCCTCGGCGATCCCGCGGTCCGCGCGCGCCATGAGTTCGATCCGGCCCCGGCGCGTCGCGATTCGGATCCGCTCGCCCGGACGAACGCCCATCCGCTCGAGGGTCGCCGGGTTGAGCGATGCGTTCGCCTCGGGCTCGACGGCGTCCAGCACGGATGCGCGACGGGTCATGGAACCGGTGTGCCAGTGCTCCAGTTGCCGACCGGTGGTGAGTACGAAGGGGAAGGACTCGTCGGGCAACTCGGCCGGCGGCGTCGATTCGGCCGGGGCGAACCGGCCCCGTCCGTTCTCGCGCGGAAAGCCGTCGCCGAATACCACCGGCTGGCCAGGGTCGTCCGGGGACAGGGAAGGGTAGGTCACCGCGTTCTCTCTCTCCAGCCGATCCCAGGTGATGTTGTCGAGCGACGGCATGACGCGCTTCATCTCGGCGAATACCTCGGAAGGATGGGAGTAGTCCCAGTCCAGACCCAGGTGCCTCGCGAGGTCCACGAGGATGCGCCAGTCCTCCCGCGCCTCCCCGGGTGCGTCCAGCGCCTTCCGGCCCATCTGGACCTGGCGGTTCGTGTTGGTCACGGTTCCGCTCTTTTCCGGCCACGCGGAGGCCGGCAGGACGACGTCCGCATATCCCGCCGTTTCGGTCAGGAAAATGTCCTGAACCACCAGACAGTCCAGCTTGGCGAGCGCTTCGCGGGCGTGGGATACGTCGGGGTCCGACATCGCGGGGTTCTCGCCGAGGATATACATGCCGCGGATATCGCCGGCGTGCACCGCATCCATGATCTCGACCACGGTGAGTCCGGGTTGCGGATCGATATCTACGCTCCAGAGTTCCCGGAACTGCCGCTGCGCACCGGGCAGTGCGACGCTCCGGTAGTCCGGCAGGAACATCGGAATGAGGCCCGCGTCCGAGGCGCCCTGCACGTTGTTCTGGCCCCGCAGCGGATGCAGTCCGGTTCCCGGCCGGCCGACCTGTCCGCAGGCGAGGGCAAGGTTGATCAGGCAGCGGGCGTTGTCGGTTCCGTGCACGTGCTGGGAGATGCCCATCCCCCAGAAGATCATCGCGGCGCGCGCACCGGCGAAGGCGCGCGCGACGGTGCGGACGGTCTCCGCGTCGATGCCGGTCTCCTCGGCCGTGTCTTCCGGCGAATACCGGGCGACGGTGGCGCGGAGGGCGTCGACGTTTTCCGTGAAGCCGGCGACGTACTGGTCGTCCTGAAGGTCCTCGGCGAAGACGACGTGGAGGACGGAGTTCAAGAGGGCGACGTCCTTGCCGGGCCGGAAGCGGAGCCGGTGCGTCGCGTGGCGGCCGAGCCCGCCGCCGCGGGGATCCATCACGATCAGGGTTCCGCCTCGCTGGGCGAATTGCTTGAAATACGTCGCTGCGACCGGGTGGTTCTCGACCGGATTGGCGCCGATGACGATGGCGCAGTCGGCGTTCTCGATTTCGTTGAAGGTCGCGGTCACCGCGCCCGAGCCGATGTTCTCCATCAGCGCCGCAACCGACGAGGCGTGGCAAAGGCGGGTGCAGTGATCGACGTTGTTGTGCCCGAAGCCCTGCCGGATGAACTTCTGGAAGAGATACGCCTCCTCGTTGGAGCACTTGGCGGAACCGAAACCGGCAACCGCTCTCCCGCCTTCCCGGTCGCGGAGGGACCGAAGGCCGTTCGCGGCCGCGTCGAGCGCCTCTTCCCACGTAGCCTGCCGAAAGTGCGACAGTGGGTCGGCAGGGTCGACGTCGAGACCCTTCGGCGGCGCGTCGTCGCGCCGGATCAGGGGTACGGTGAGCCGATGGGGATGGCCGACGTAATCGAATCCGAATCGTCCCTTGACGCAGAGCCGCCCCTCGTTGGCCGGGCCGTTCGCGCCGTCGACGCGCCGGATGCGGTCTCCTCGAATCTTGTATTCGATCTGGCAGCCCACGCCGCAATAGGGGCAGACCGAGCGGACTTCCCGATCATGCGAGGCGCTGTCACCGATCTCCCGATCGTCCATTTCGCTGGCCGGCATCAGCGCGCCGGTCGGGCAGGCCTGGACGCACTCGCCGCAGGCGACGCAGGTCGAGTCGCCCATCGGATCGGCAAAGTCGAACACGACGCGGGAATCCCGACCCCGCGCGGCCATGCCGATCACGTCGTTGACCTGCACCTCGCGGCATGCACGGACGCAGAGACCGCAATGGATGCAGGAATCGAGGTTCACCCGCATGGCGACGTGGCTGCCGTCGAGGAGCGGAATTCGCTCCCGCTCCACGGCCGGATAGCGGCTCGACTCGATTCCCTGCAGGTCGGCCATGTCCCAGAGATGGGACGAGCGGTCGCGCGCGGCGTCGCGCTCCGGCTGGTCGGCGAGAAGGAGTTCCATGACGGCGCGTCGCGCTCGCTGTGCACGTTCCGATCGGGTATGCACGACCATGCCGGGCGTCGGCTGCCGAATGCAGGAGGCGGCCAGCGTGCGCTCGTTCTCGATCTCCACCATGCAGGCGCGACAGTTGCCGTCCGGCCGGTAGCCGGGCTGGTCGGCGTGGCAAAGATGCGGGATGCGGAAACCCTTACCGTTGGCGACTTCCCAGATGGTTTCGCCGGGGCGGGCCGAGACTTCCTTTCCGTCGAGCGTGAAACGAATTGACTGCGGCGAACCGTTGGACTCTTCGGCCATGGCTCAGACCTCCTCCGGGAAGTGTTTCATCGTGAGGCGAATGGGGTTCGGCGCCGCCTGACCGAGGCCGCAGATCGAGGCGTCTTCCATCACGGCGCAGAGGTCCTCCAGCAACGCTTCGTCCCAGCGCTCCGCCTGCATGAGCTTGACCGCTTTCTCGCAGCCCACGCGGCAGGGCGTGCACTGGCCGCAGCTCTCGTCTTCGAAGAACCGGAGCATGTTGAGCGCGGCGTCCCGAACGCGGTCGCGGTCCGACAGGACGACGATCGCGGCAGATCCGATGAAGGTGCCGTGGGGCTGCAGCGTATCGAAGTCGAGCGGCACGTCGTCCAGGGAGGCCGGCAGGATGCCCGAGGACGGGCCGCCCGGCTGATAGGCCTTGAAGCGGTGTCCGTCGAGCATTCCGCCCGCGGCTTCGATCACCTCGCGGATGGTGGAGCCGGCCGGCAGCAGATGGACGCCGGGGTTTCGCACTCGGCCCGAGACGGAATAGGAGCGCAGGCCCGTCCGTCCGTTGCGCTCCACGCCGTTCAGGATCTGCGGCCCCTCCCGGCAGACGCGCGCGATCCAGTACAGGGTCTCGACGTTGTGGACCAGGGTCGGTCGGCCGAAGACGCCGACCTGGGCGACGTAGGGCGGCCGGTGGCGCGGCAGGCCCCGCTTGCCCTCGATCGACTCGATCATCGCCGACTCCTCGCCGCAGATATAGGCGCCGGCGCCGCGCCGCAGCTCGAGGTAACCCGGGGCTGCGAGTCCGGCGCGCTCGATCGCCTCGATTTCGCGACGAAGGATTTCGAGCGCCGCCGGATACTCGTCCCGGATATAGAGGTAGGCCCGCTCCGCCTCGACCGCCCAGGCCGCGATCAGCGTTCCCTCAAGAAACAGATGCGGATCGCGCTCCAGAAAGTACCGGTCCTTGAACGTCCCGGGTTCGCCTTCGTCCCCGTTGACGGCGAGATAGCGGGGGCCGGGCTCCGCCCGCACGAACGACCATTTCCGGCCGGACGGGAATCCGGCTCCGCCGAGCCCCCGAAGCCCGGAGGCGAGAACCGTCTCCTGCACCTCGTCGGGCGTGCGGTTCCCGGCCCGGCACGCTTCCAGAAACGCGTAGCCGCCCGCCGAACGGTAGGCGTCGAACGGGGCGTAGGGCGGAATGCGAGGGTGGAAGTCCCGGGCCTCGATCGCGCGCGCGGCAGAATCCGGGGTCGCGCGGTCGATATGGTTATGGCCGATCTCGATCGCCGGGGCGGTGTCGCACCGTCCCATGCAGGGAGCTCGGACGACGCGAACCTCGGATGCGCAGTGGCGCGACCGCAACTCCGACATCAGCGCCTGTGCGCCGGCCAGCTCGCAGGACAGCGAATCGCAAACCCGAACGGTGATCGCAGGGGGCGGCGTCTCGCCTTCCTTTACGACGTCGAAATGGGCGTAGAAAGTCGCGACCTCGTAGATCTCGGCCTGGCCGATCCGCATCTCCTCCGCCAGCGCCCGAAGATGCGCCGCCGAGAGATGGCCGTAGCGGTCCTGGACGAGGTGTAGGTGTTCGATCAGGAGGTCGCGGTCGCGGGGTCGGTCGCCGAGGAGCGCCCGCACCTCCTCGAGCGCGCTCTCGTCGTATTGCCGACCCTTCGGCGTGCGCCGGCCGCGCCCGCGGCCGGACTTCCAGACGCCGGCGCCGCTGGTTTGCTCCGGTGACGTGACGCTGCTCATGAAGGTCTCCTTTTCGAACCTGCGCGATGGGAACACCGGAGAGAAGGCTGTGCAATAGCCCGGAAGTAAAGGCGTCTTCGGCGCAGCTTATCGCGAGAGGTCGTCGAGTACGGACAGAAGGCCGTCGAGCGCCGGCGAAGTCGGGTCCATATCGCGGTACACGATCCCCATCGGCGTGCGGGCGTCCGGCTCGCGAAGCGGAAGGCAGACGAAGCGGGCCGGCGGCAGGGTCTCGGCGAGAATCTCCGGCGCTACCGTGGCCGTGTCGCCGTCCGCGACGGAAGCGAGGGCCACCGTAATCGCGTTGGTCTCCAGTTTCGGTTGCGGCGCCGCGCCGGTCGCGGACGTGAAGATCTGGTCGAGCCGCTGGCGGTTGCGCATGTCCCGGGTCAAGAGGCAGAGCGGCAGTCGCGCCGCCTCGCTCCAGGTCGCGGCTCCCCCGGTCCGGGGCGCCAGGGAGGACGGCGCGACCAGGACGTATCGCTCGTCGTAGAGATGCGTCGACCGGGAGGAGGCCGGCCGCTCTTCGTCCAGATAGGTGACGCCGGCCGCGACGCCGAAATTGGTAAGTTCCTGGTGGAGCTGCGACGCGGACATGGACCGGATTTCGATTTGGAGTTCCGGATGCGCACGCATCAGCCGGGACGCGATTCGCGCCGCCCAGGGAAGCGCGGTCGGCACGGAACCGAGAGACATCCCGCCCGCGAGCGCGCCCCGGGCCCGCGAGATCTCGAGCCGCATCTCCGCGGCGTCGGCGACGATCCGGCGCGCCCAGCGGAGCGCGATTTCGCCTTCCGGCGTAAAGCCCAGAAATCGGTTGCCGCGCTTGACCACCTGTGCGCCGAGCTGCCGCTCCAGGCTGCGAAGGCGGCCCGAGATCGCCGGCGGCGAAATCCCGCACTCCTTCGCGGCGCGGGCGAAGTGCCGGTGCCGTCCCAGCGCTTCCAACACCTGCATATCGCGAAAATCAGGCATGAGGGGACATTCCGACCGGTGTGCGAACGAGGGAACCGCGGAAGACGATACGCGTGCAATCGTAGCGCGTGCCGGAGCCGTGTCATCCTGGAGCGGGGGCGCGCGCGTCCGCGGATCGACCGAACGGGTGCCGGCCGCGATTCTCTGCGCTCGCCTTCGGGTGAAGCGAAGACGCTTGCGTAGTACCCTGCGACGGGGCCGGGCCGGCTGCGGCGCGTGTCCCGAGGCTCGTGCGAGTTCGGGTCTCCGCCCGGCGCGACGAAGAACGGGGAAGCGATGCCCATGAAGACGAGGGTCCTGATCGACACCGATCCCGGGATAGACGACGCGATGGCGGTCCATCTCGCGTTCGCGCATCCGGCCCTGGAGGTGGTCGCCCTGACGTCGGTCTTCGGCAACGTGCACGTCCCGGTCGCGACCCGCAACGCGCTGCGGCTCGCGGAATTGGCCGGCGCTTCGGTTCCGGTAGCCGAGGGAGAGGCGGCGCCGCTGGCGCAGCCCCTGCGTCCGCCCGGCTACTTCGTGCATGGAAACGACGGGTTCGGGACCGTTCCGGCGGCCGAGCCGGCGGGGTCGCCGGACCCGCGCGACGCGGCGCAATGCATCGTCGACCTCGTCGCCGCGTCCCAGGGGGAGGTGACGTTGTGCCCGGTCGGGCCGCTCACCAACGTCGCGCGGGCGCTCGAGCGTTCGCCGGCGATCCGGGAACGAGTTCGCGAAGTGGTGGTGATGGGCGGCGCCGTCCGTTGTCCGGGAAACGCCAGCCCCTGGGCCGAAGCCAACATCTGGAGCGATCCGCATGCCGCGGCGCGCGTCTTCGCCGCCGACTGGCCGGTGACGCTGGTCGGACTCGACGTGACCGAGCGGGTTCGCTGCACCCCGGAGGACTTTGCCGGTCTCGCCGAGGCGTCGCCCGTCATCGGCGGGTTCCTGAACGAGGCCGTCCAGTTCTACTTCGGCTGGCACCGCAAGAAACACGGTCTCGACGGGTGTTTCATGCACGATCCGGCGGCCGTTCTCGCCGTGGCGGAACCCGGGTTCTTCGAGTTCGAGGACGTTCCTCTGCGCGTCGAGCTCGAAGGTCCCGAGATCGGGCGCACCGTCGAGGACCCGGATGCGGGCACGCGACCAGTGCGGGTTTGCGTCGGCGTGGACGCCGAGGGAGTGCGGGAGCGAATTCTGTCCCTGCTGGCCAATGCCGACCGGTGCCGGAGCGCGCGCCTCGCCTGACGGGTTGCCCGGATCCCGGAGCGATTTCCGGGACGGACTCGAGAAGCGCCAAGACGGGCTCGAAGTGCGTCCGGCTCGGGGGCCCCGGCGGCTACCCGATCCGAATCTGCCTCGCTCGCCCACCGGCGGCTTCCGGTTTCCGCAACTGTACGGGGTTTGGGTTCGCGAACCGGCGCTCCGCCCTGCAGAGGCGATTCGCAACGTTGTGACCGGAATCGCTTCCCGGAGTTCTAAGCGGTCGTCCGTACGTTTGTGCTCTCGGGCTCGCGCGCAACACTTGGTGTGCCCGTCGGGTCCGACGTCGGAAGCGGCTGCCGGTCGGTTGGCAGTCGGTCGTCGCCCGATTTGCATGCGCCTGCCGGCGGATGGAAGCGGCTGACTCCCATGGCTCGGGTTAGGAGACGTGCCGTTACAAACTGCGACCCCGCAAGCGCTGATCCACGCGGTCGTCCCGGTCGGACACGCGCGGATCGGCAGTGGGTCAAGATTGGAGACTACCAACTGACCCGGTAGAATGGAGCGGACACGGGTAATGTAGCGGGGAGCGTACCGATGGAGCGGATGTTGTTGGCGTTTGGGATTGTGGCCGTGACTGTCGGCTTTGCTAGCGCTGAAGAAGATATCGAGCGGTGGAATTGCTTCGAGAGCCCATTCGCCCAAGATGCGGTGCTTGTACGACTCGAGCGGGGCCCGATTGACGGGGATGGGACCGGAGTCGGGTCCGTCTCTGCAGCAAGTTTCACCCACGCGGCAGCGTTTTATGTCGCAGGAATTGATCGTCGTTGGGACTTTGGCGACGAGTTCAACTACTCGATGGTCGTCGAACCAGACGGTACGGCATACTATTACGACTTCACAAACGTAGAGGATGGCGGGACTACCAGTGCGGATCAGATTTTCTACTGCGAGCAACCGTAACCGACGCACCACGGGGCCGAGCCTCTCGCCATTCGTCCCGCGTTTGCGTGGAGTATCGAAACCGCATCCGGTAGTTGTCGGAACGGACCGTCGCTACTCGGCGAATCTCGTACCCGTCACGTAAGTCCGATCCCGGCTCCGTCTTGCCGGTTCGGCGTTGGTACCCATCGACCCACTCAGCGCTGCCAAAAGAGGGGTTGCATATTTCGATAATGCTAGTATATTAGAAATAATGTCCAGCCACCGGAACGGAGACGGAGACCGATGACCCAGACCGCCGCAACGCAATTGTCCCTGCAGGACGCCGCGCTCGCTTTCGCAGCTCTCGGCTCGGAACATCGGCTCGGCGTTCTTCAGTCCCTGGTCCGCGCCGGTCCCGACGGCCTCACCGTAGGCGCGTTGGGACAGCGGAGCGGCGTGACCGGCTCCACGTTGACGCATCACTTGCGGTCCCTCGCGCAGGTCGGGCTGGTGACACAGACCCGCCACGGGCGCACGGTGCATTGCGCCGCGGCGGCCTACGGAGACAGGCCTACGGAGACATATGTCGGCTGACGCAATTCCTGTTCCGGCATTGCTGCCACGACGCGAATTGCTGCCAAGGCACGGAAGAGTGCTGTAGCGGCGGCGCGACCTGCTGCCGGGACGCGGCGGCGAAAGCGGAGTCCGCACTCGACTGAGGGGAAGCCCAATGGTTGAATTCGTCGCTCGGCGCCTGCCGCCCTGGGTCGTGCTTCGTCGCATCGACCCCGTTTGGATGACGTCGGGCGCGGTCGTCCTGCTCACCGCAGTCTTCGCGTATCCGGTACTGCCCGATATCCTGGAGTTCGCGCTGCGTGCGCTGGGCGGGACCGGGGTCTACATCCTGCTCGCCACGCTTCTGATCGCTTGGCTGAAGGCGACCGGAGCCGAGGGCGCGCTTTCCCGCGCGTTTACGGGGCGCGAGATTCAGATGGTGTTTCTTGCGTCGGTGTCCGGGGGTCTGGCGCCGTTTTGCTCCTGCGAGGTCATACCGCTCATTGCGGCGCTGCTCGCCTCCGGCGTGCCGCTGTCCGCGGTCATGGCCTTCTGGCTGGCTTCCCCGATCATGGATCCGCCGATGTTCCTGATCACCCTGAGCACCCTCGGACTGGACTTTGCCGTCGGCAAGACGGCGGCGGCGATCGGCTTCGGCCTTTTCGGCGGCGCGTGCACCATGCTCCTGACGAGAGCCGGGCTGTTTGCGGACCAGCTGCGTACTCAGGGCCCCGACTGCTGCTGCGAAACCGATTCGCTGGCGGGACGCCCGGTCTGGAAATTCTGGCTGGAGCGGGAACGCCTTGCCCGCTTCCGGGAGACCGCCGTCTGGAACCTCTTGTTTCTCCTGAAATGGATGACGCTCGCCTACCTGCTCGAGGCCCTGCTGATCGAATTCGTACCTTCTGACGTAGTGGCGGGCATGCTCGGCGGCGAGGGCGTATGGCCGGTCGTGCTCGGTGCGCTGCTCGGCGCTCCCGCCTATCTGAACGGCTATGCCGCGCTGCCGGTCGTCGCGGGCATGATCGAGCAGGGAATGTCGCAGGGCGCCGCGATGGCGTTCGTACTCGCCGGCAGCGTGACATGCGTCCCGGCCGCCGTCGCAGTGTGGGCCCTGGTGAAGGAGCGGGTGTTTGCCGCCTATCTCGGATTTGCGTTCTCGGCGTCCCTGATCGGGGGCCTGCTCTGGGGCGCGGCGTACTGACGCGGCCGACGCTCAGCGTCGATATTTTCGCGGGGGCTGAGGGTTGTTGGCCGGATTGGTGTCGTGCTTCGTGAGCGATTCGACGGCGCCGGCGCCGACGAGGGGGCGCAGACCGGCCTCGATGGCGTCGGCGCGCTCCCGAGCGTATATCTCCTGCCCGCCGACATGGACGGCAAACGACGACAGATACCTCTTCCGCTTGGCCGGGTTCTCGATCGTGGCGCGGGTCCAGTCGTAGAGCGGATACGATTCGGTACCGTGTCTCTCCGCTTCCCTGCAGTAGGCGACAAAGGCGTCGAACTGGCATTGCAGCCGGGCGTCGTGTCGGAGAAGCACCCGATTGAGGTCGCATAACGCCGGGGCGTCCCGCTCCGAACGCACCGCCTCGGCGGCTTCTCGGGACAGAACCAGGCGAAGCTGGTACTGCCAGTCCGCAGCGGGCGATTTCGGTAGCCGGGCGTCTCCGTGCCCGGAGCGGTTTGCGGGTATGGCGGGCACTGCGCGGCTCCCGTCTGCGGCTCGTCCCCTCTCGGCGAGGGTCGCGGCGCCATGGTAGCGGCGCTGCGCCGCCATGCCCTGCGAGGCCGGAGTCCGGGGCGGGTGCCTGAAGTAGAATGTCCGGTAACCGGTCGTCGACGGACTGCGACAGATATGGAGTGGGCATGATGCGAGAATCGGACGCCGCCGGGGAGCGCGGCCGGGCGCAAGCGGGCAACGGAATTCCGCCGGCGGACGTGCGTAGCTGGGACAACGCGCATGTCGTGCACCCGTGGGACAAGCTCGCCGGCCCCGACGCGGACCGGACGGTCGTCCAGAGCGCCGAGGGCGTCTACCTCGTCGATCCGGAGGGCCGCCGGTATCTCGACGGGCCCGGCGGCATGTGGTGCGTGCAGGTCGGTTACGGCCGTCGGGAGATCGCGGACGCGATGGCGGAACAGGCCATGCGGCTGGCCTATACGAGCCCGTGGTATTTCGCGACCGAGCCCTCCGCCCGGCTGGCCCGCAAGATCGCCGATATCGCCCCGGGCGACCTCGACCGGGTGTTCTTCGCCACGGGCGGCTCCACGGCGGTGGACAGCGCCGTCCGCTTCGTCCATTTCTACCACAATGTGCTGGGCCGGCCGGAGAAGAAGATCGTTCTCTCGCGCGAGCGGAGCTACCACGGGTCCACCTATCTCGCGGCGACGGTCACCGGAAAGGAGCGCGAACTCTCGCACCTGGATACCGCCAGGGAGCTGGTACGGTTTCTGCCCGACGTGAACCCGGCTCTTCGCGGGAGCGGCGTGAGCGAGGCGGAATGGGCGGGCAGGAAGGCGCAGGATCTGGAGGACGCCATCCTGGCGCTCGGGCCGGACCGCGTCGGCGCCTTCATCGCCGAACCGGTGCTGGCCTCCGGCGGTGTCGTGATTCCGCCGGCGGGGTATCACCGCGCGACGCTCGAAGTCTGCCGCCGGCACGAGGTTCTCTATATCTCGGACGAGGTGGTGACCGGCTTCGGCCGTCTCGGCCACTGGTTCGCCTCCGAAGAGGTGTTCGGAATTCAGCCGGACATTCTGCTTTGCGCCAAGGGCCTGACATCCGGCTACGTTCCGCTCGGCGCGACGGTCCTCTCTGCCCGGCTGGCGGAGCGGATCGAGGCGGCCGGCGGCGGCGAGGCGCTGTTCGGGAACGGTTTCACCTATTCCGGCCACCCGGTCGCTTGCGCGGCGGCTCTGGCCAATATCGACATCATCGAACGCGAGGGGATTCTGGAGCACGTCCAGCAGGTCGCGCCCCTCTTCCGGGAGCGGCTCCTGGCGCTCGGACAGCGCCACGAGATCGTCCGGGACGCGCGCGGCATCGGACTGCTCGGGGCGCTCGAGGGCTCCGTCGCCCCGGAAGTCGCCGAGGACGACCGGCTGGAGATCGATCGCGAGTTCGGCTCGCGGATGGACCGGGCCTGCGAGGCGCGGGGCCTCATGGTCCGTCCCTTGGTGAACATGTGCGTGTTCTCGCCGCCGCTGGTCATTCAGGCGCCGGAGATCGAGCGCATGTTCGATATTCTCGACGAGGCGCTCGGCGAGGTGGGGCCGTCCATGCTTCGGGAATGGGAGCGAAGAGCGTCGTAGCCGCCGGCGGGCGGATCCGTCGTCGCAGCGGTCGAGTGCGGGAGGGCGCCGCCGACGCGCACTTCGGCTCGTCTCAGCGACCTCCCGAATCGATTCCCACCGCTTCCCCGATCGAACGGAACCCGTCCCGTGCGAGCAGTTCGGCGAGCCCGGCCGCGATTCGCGGCCCGACGCCGACGCCCTCCCAGATCATCGCGGAATACGCCTGCACGAGCGACGCTCCGGCCCTGATCCGTTCGTAGGCGTCTTCGGCTGTGAAGATTCCGCCGACTCCGATCAGTGGCACCGCGTCGCCGGTCTCGTCGCGGACGGTGCGAAGCGTTCGCAGGGCGCGGTCGCGAAGCGGCGCCCCCGAGAGGCCGCCGCCGTCGGAAGCGGGGGGGGCGGCCAGCTTCTGCCGCAAGTCCGGGGAAGTGTTGGTCGCCACGATTCCGTCGGCGCCCGCCTCGACGCAAACCCGGACGGTCCGGCGGAGCGCCGGGTCCGACATGTCCGGGGAGAGCTTCACCAGGAGGGCGGGCGCAGGGGTGTCTCCGGTCTTCGCAAGCGATCGCCGGACGCCGACCAGCCGCGTCAGCTGTTCCCGGAGGCGGCCGAGATCCGCAAGCTGCCGCAGACCCTTGGTGTTCGGCGAGGAAATGTTGACGGTGAACCCGTCGGCGCGTCCGAGAAGCGCTCGAAGCACGATCTCCCAGTCGTCCGCCGGGTCGGCGGTGTCCCGGTTCACGGCCAGGTTCACCAGGAGCGGCGCGGTCCGCCCGGTCTTCGGCAGCCGCTCCCGAACCCGTTCGACGCCGCAACTGTTGAAGCCCATGCGATTGACGATCGCGCGGCCCGCAACTCGGAACAGGCGGGGGCGGGGATTGCCGGGCTGCGGCAAGGGCGTGACCCCGCCGATCTCGGCGAAGCCCCAGCCGAGTCGTCCGAAGGCCCGCCATGCCCGCGCGTCCTTGTCGAACCCGGCCGCCAGTCCGACCGGGTTGGCGAAGTCGATCCCGAGGACGCGGCTTCGGAGTATGCCGTCCGCGGCCGGGCGCGCGATCGGCAGGGGAAGGCGTTCGAGCGCGACGACGGCCAGCCGGTGTGCGGCCTCAGGGGGCAGGCTCCGCAGGGCGGCGGCGGCGGCCCGGTCGAGCGTTCGCGGAAGCAAGCGGGAGATGCCTCAGGCGTCGCGGAGCGCCTCTCTCGTCACCCAGGCGTCGGTCGCGTCGAGTGTCGGCCCGAGCTGGGAGAAGATCTCCTCGATGCCGTCCTCGTCGACGGTCATCGGCGGGCAGACGGCGAGCGTGTCGCCGATGGCCCGGACCAGGATCCCGCGTTCGGCCGCTTCCGCCATCGCCCGTGCGCCGACCGGTCCCACCGGCCGGAAGCTCCGCTTCGCGTTCGGGTCGGCGGCGAGTTCGATCCCGGCGAGCAGGCCGTTGCCGTCGCAACGAACCTCGCCGACCAGGGGGTGATCGGCGAGAGCCATTGCGCTGCGCCGGAAATGCGGCGCCATCCGCCGCACGTGGTCGAGAATTCCGATCCGCTCGTAGATCTCGATCGCCTTGAGGCCGAGGGCGGCCGAGACCGGATGCCCGCCGTAGGTGAATCCGTGCGCGAAGATGCCCAGCTTGCGGCTCTGCTCCTCCAGGACGTCCGCCGTCTCGCGGTCGACGGCGACGGCCGAGAGCGGCGCGTAGCCGCTGGTCAGCTGCTTGGCCATGGAGTAGGAGGTGGGCTGCATCCCGTACGTCTCGGCCCCGAACCAGTTGCCGGTGCGACCGAACCCGCAGATCACCTCGTCGTCGATGAAGTCGATGCCGTAGCGGGCGAGAATCAGGCCCACCGACTCGAAGTATCCCGTCGGCGGCAGCAGGACGCCGCCGGCCCCGATCACCGGTTCGGCGATGAAGGCGCAGATCGTCTCGGGTCCCTCTCGCTGGATCGTCTCCTCGAGCTCTGCGGCGAGCCTTGCGGTAAACTCCGCCTCCGTCTCTCCGGCCTCGGCTTCCTTCCAGTAATGCGGCGTGGTGAGATGAAGAAATCCCGGGCGCGGCAGGTCGAAATCCGCGTGAAACCGGGGGATGCCGGTCAGGCTTCCGGCGACCACCGTCACGCCGTGGTAGCCGTTCCGGCGCGCGAGAATTTTCTTGCGCCCCGTCTCGCCGCGTGCGTTGGCCTTGTACCAGGCGAGCTTGATCTGCGTGTCGTTCGCTTCCGAGCCGGAGCAGGCGAAGAACACCTGCGCCATCGGCGTCGGGAGGAGTTCCTTGATCTTCTCGGCGAGTTCGATGTTGTTCTCGTTGGACCGTCCGCCGAAAAGGTGGTTGTAGGAGAGCCGCGACATGTGCTCGCGCGCGGTATCGGCCATCTCCTCGTTGCCGAAGCCCAGGCCGACGCACCAGAGGCCGGCCAGGCCGTCGACGTAGCGCTTGCCCTCGTTGTCGTAGACGTGAATCCCTTCTCCGCGCTCGATGACGAGCGGACCGTCGATCCGGTGCTGGGCCAGGTTGGTGACCGGATGAAGCACGCTCTCCACGTCTCGGGTTTGGGCATTGGTGAGAGGGGGCATCGGCATTCTCCTCGGGGTCCTCGCCGACGCAATCCAGTCGGCGCCTGCGGGACGCAGGATCATAGGTCCGATTCCGTATTCGGCCAAGGGGCTGGCGCTCGTCCGCACGGGTTCGGCAGCCGCGACATCCGGGCAATTCCGGTATAGGGGGGCGGCTCGACGCGTCCGCGGCGCCGCTTCTGCCCTTCGGATCCGAGTAGGCGATCGCGTGCGAGCCGGGCTCGCCGGCCCGACGCCTTTGGGCGAGGAAGGGATTGCGCGAGCGTCGCGGCGCAGGTCCGCAGCCGAACCGAATCGGGAAGCCTCCATGAACCTGACAGAAGTGATCCAGCGCAGCGACACGAGAGCCGGTCGCGTCTTCGACTGGGGCGTGATCGGTCTGATCTCGATCTCGATCGTCAGCCACTCGATCGGCACGTTACCGAACCTGTCGCTCGCGGCGCGTGCGAGTCTCGACGTCGCGGAACTCGCGATCGTCGGGCTGTTTACGTTCGAATACGTCCTCCGCGTCGCGACTGCGGACAGGAAGTTTCGCTATGTCTTCAGCTTCTACGGAATCGTCGACCTGATGGCGTTCGTCCCTTTCTATCTCTCCGCGGGAGTCGTGGACTTGCGGTCCCTCCGGGTCGTTCGATTGGTCCGCATCATCCGACTCCTGAAGCTGACCCGATACAGCGGCGCGATGAACCGGTTCGCAAGGGCGATTTCCCTCGCGAAGGAAGAGATCGTGCTCTTCCTGATCGTGACGGCGATGCTGTTGTACCTCTCGGCTTACGGAATCTACTTCTTCGAGAATGCGGCGCAGCCCGACGCCTTTCCCTCCGTCTTGCATTCTCTCTGGTGGGCGACGGCGACGCTGACGACCGTGGGATACGGCGACGTCTACCCCGTCACCGCAGCGGGAAAGGCCTTCACGTTCGTGATCCTGATGTGCGGCATGGGAATCGTCGCGGTACCCGCCGGGCTCGTGGCGGCGGCCCTGTCGAAGGTAAGCCAGGAAGAACAGTCGTAGTTCGCGCTAATCGGGAATCCGGAGGAGGGGCAATACCGTCGCCTTTCGTCGCCTGCCGGACACCGACCGTTCCGAACGAACGGCTCGATCCGTCGAATCTCCGCCGAGCCGGGTCGGAACCGTATGACCGCAACAATCCCGTCGATCCGGAGACGAGAGCGACGCAGGGCGTGTCTACATGCCCCACACGGTCACGGTCCTTCCGTCGTGAGACTCCTCGCGGCGAAAGACCTTGTTATCCCAGGATTTCTTCGGGTCGCGGTCGAAGACGACGAGATGTCCGGACTCGCCTCCGCAGCGGTCCATATGCGCCAGCGTTTGCGGCAAACCCGCGCGAATGGCCGCCTCGACGCCCGAGTGCGCGATTCTGCACTCGATCACGTAGCGTCGCGGCGCTGCGCCCGGCTCTTCCCGGCCCTGAAACCGGCCCGGCGGCCAGTGGATCAGGAGATCCGTCCGGCCGCGCCCGAGGCCGTATTCGCGCTCGATGCGACCGCCCCCGTTCACGACCCGCTGCAGGAACGCCTGCAAGAGCAGCTGCGGTCCGGCCTCCCGATACTCGAATCGCTCGTTCCAGGATTCCGAATGCTCCCGGAAGAAGCGCTGGAAGGCGTCCAGCAACCCTTCCACGTCCAGTCCGCCGTCTTCACGGACGTACCGCTCGGTGCGTTGCACGATCATGCGTTCCCGCGCGTACGTCAGTTCCCTGGGAATGACCTCCCGGTATATGGGGTTGGCGATTTCGACAGGTTCGCTGCGGCAGACGAGACCCAGGTCGCGAACGTACTCCACGTCGTCCCGCTGGGACTCCAGGTCGGTCTCTCCGCTCAGGATCGGTTCCACGATCCTCCGAACGCGCGCCTCCTTGAGCCGTTCCGCCAACTGGTGCAGATGCGTTGGTCGCGACAGGACGAGTTCCTCGCGCGCTTCCGTGACGGCGTTTTCGTCGATCGCCCGAGATCGGTCTCGTCCCGCCTCGTCCTCGAAGCAGGCCTGTTGCGCCAGCGCGTTGACCAGCTAGGGCTACCGAGTAGCCATAAGTCTGCTACACAACGAGATTCAGGTGCGTCGACAGCTCGCCGGAATGTCGTGCGTCTCAGCGACCTCCTCTGATCGAATCGGGGTTTGACATCTGACGCTGGACAACGCGGCGTCCGCATTGTATACCCGGCGCATGACGACCCAATCTCAGATTCAACGCAAGCTGAACTGTGCGGCATCGCAGTCCCGGATTGTGACGCTGGCGTCGGAAGAACGCTATGTCAGCCGTCGGGCGTTCGGCCGACGCGTCTGCGAGGAGTTCGGTTTCTTCGACGCTCGGGGTGCGCCGCAGTTGGCGGGGTGCTTGAAGGCGCTCCGAACCCTGGAGACGCGTTCGCCGGACCTGGTTCTGCCCTCTCCGCAGCCGGTGTCGGTTCGAGCGGGATGCGCGCTGTTGCCGGAGCCGGTGGCCCCTGCACGGGACGTTCCGAGTCGGGTATCGGAGCTTGCCGGGTTCGAACTCGTCGTCGTTTCGAGCCCGGCGGAGCGCCGGGTGTGGAACACGCTGATGGAGCGGGAGCACCCGCACGGAACGACGATCTTTGCGGGTTGCCAATTGCGCTATCTGGTGCGTTCGGCACACGGCTATCTGGGCGGGGCGGGGTTCTCGTCGGCCGCGTTGCGCCTTGCGGCGCGGGACCGCTGGATGGCTTGGGGAGCGGAGCAGCGCGCGACGCACCTGAACCGGGTTGCGTGCCTGAGCCGCTTTCTGATCCGCCCCGGCGTCGCCTGCCGCAACCTTGCCAGCCATGTTCTGGGCCGCATACTCCGGCGCTTTCCGCGCGACTTCGAGCGGCGCTACCGCTTCCGGCCCTGGCTTGTGGAAACGTTTCTCGAGCCGCACTATAGCGGCGCAAGCCTGCGGGCGGCCAACTTCCTGCGGGTCGGCGAGACTGCGGGCCGGGGTCGGCAGGACCGGACGCACCGGTGCGCGAAGCCGGTCAAGTCGGTCTGGATGTTCGAACTGGACCGACGCTGGCGACGGCATCTTGCCGTACCGTTCGTCGACGCGACGCCGACGCTGGCCGTCGGCGAGGGCCTCGACGCCGAGGGGTGGGCGGCGCACGAGTTCGGAGGTGCGAAGTTGGGAGACAAGCGACTGACGGCGAGACTGGTCAAGAGCGCACTGCTTCTCGCAGAAGTGCCCGGACGCGCGATCCATGCCCATCCGGCGTGCGACGACGCAGCGGCGAACGGGTTCTATCGCCTGATGGCGCAGCCTTCGGAAACGGGGGTCACCGTGGAGAACATCGTCGCGCCGCACCGCGAACGCAGCATTCGGCGCATGCGCGACCAGAAGGCCGTCCTGGCGATCCAGGACGGTACCGACTTCAACTTCGCGACGCGGCCCCATACCGAGGGGCTGCAACTGATCGGAAAGAACCAGACGCACGCGACGACGATGGGGCTGCATCTTCACGCGACGCTGGCGGTGAGCGCAACCGGACTCCCGCTCGGCGTGCTTCGTCTCGGCTTCGACGACCCCGACGCCAGGGCCGACCCGAACTACAAGAAAACGCAGCGTTGGTTCGACGGATTCCGCGACACCATCCACGCCGCGCGAGAGGTGACCGGCAAGACGCGGGTCGTCGCGGTGTGCGACCGCGAGGCCGACGTCTTCGAACTGTTCGACGCACAACGCAAGCAAACCCGCGTCGAACTGCTGGTTCGCGCACGCCACGACCGCCTCCTGGACACGAAGAGCAAGACCAAACTCTTCGAAACCGTTCGCGCGGGTCCGCCCGCAGGCGTCCTCAAGGTCGAGGTGGCCGGCCTGACCGAGCGCCCGAAGTCGAGTCGGAAGAAGGCCCGACCCGCGCGCAGCAATCGGCTCGCAAACTGCGAGTTGCGCCATTGTCGCGTCGTTCTGCCCGCCACCGCGACACAGGCCCGGCCGCTATCGGTCTCCGTAGTACACGTCGTCGAAGTCAACCCCCCCGGCAACGAGAAGCCGGTCGAGTGGTATCTGCTCACCACCCTCCGTCTCGACGATGCCGAAGACGCGGCCGACGTCGTTCGATACTACCTTCAGCGCTGGCGAATCGAAGACTTCTTCCGGGTGCTGAAATCCGGCTGCAAGGCCGAGAACCAACTGTTCCGGTCGGCCGACAGGCTGCAACGCGGCATCGCGATCCACGCCGTCATCGCATGGCGCATCATGCTCATGACCCTGCTCGGTCGGCAAGTGCCCGAATGCAGCGCAGAGCTCATGTTCTCCGAAGCCGAACTCGCCTTCCTTCGAGACTACGCCCGCAGAGCCGACATGCCCGTGCCGCAAAACCTCGGAGACGCAGTGCAGATCGTCGCCCGCCTCGGAGGATGGCGGGGCAGAACGCACGACCCGGAACCGGGAAATCAGATCATGTGGCATGGATACAGTCTGCTTACGCAAGCGACCATGGGCCACGAAATCGGCTTCGAAGCCGGAGTGCGATATGCGGTCAGTCAGATGCAGACACCCGTTGTGTAGCAGACTTATGGCTACTCGGCAGAGCTAGGGCTGACCGCGGGTCTCGCGCCACACCGCAGCCAGCGCGGCGTCCGTGAAGGACTGTCCGGTATCTGCCGTGTGCTGGCCGAGTAGCGCTCGAATCTCTTCCTCCACGAAGTCGCCGAGCCGCAGCGACGCCGCCTTGATGTTGAAGGCGCTGCCGCCGGTGACCGATTCGCCGGATGCGTCCGAATCGATTCGGTAATCGCGTACGTCGCGCAATCCGCACAGAATCACGCTTGCAGGGAATGCCGTCGGGCGCATCTCATAGCCGACACGCAGTTGCCGGAGAATCGCGATCAGCGTATCGCCGACCAAAGAGTCGATCTCGTCGATCAGGAGAACGAGCGGCTTGTCGCTCCGCCGCGCCCACTGGATCAGGAGTTGGTGAAACGCCGCATGCCCGCCGAATTTCGACAGTACGCCGCACCAGACCTCTTGCGGATAGGAATCCTGGAGCGTCATTTCCGCTTGGGTCGCGAGGACGCCGAGGATTGCTTTCATTCCCGCCTCGACGTTCCCGCGCGCGGATCGCCCCAGTTCGACATTGAAGTATAGGCACCGGCACGATCCGTCCCGGTTCAGCAGGTCCCGCAGCGCAACGAGGAGCGACGTCTTGCCCGTCTGCCTCGGCGCGTGCAGTACGAAGTATCGCAGGTCCGAAATCAGCTCTGACACTTTTTCGAGGTCGATGCGCCCAAGCGGCGGCAGCATGTAGTGTCGCTCCGGCATCATCGGCCCGGCCGTGTTGAACTTCCGCCTCATCTTCACATCCTTCGCTGTCGGCGTACGACAGTTCCTGCGCCGATCGCTTCCCGTTTCGCTTCGGCACTCCGACCACGGGAGGGCGAAAGGGATTTCGCCCGCGGACACGGCGTCATGCGTCGGACGCCCCATCCCGCGTTGTCCAAGGCCAGCTTACCCGAGCATGCCGACCCCGTACGCATCGGCCCATCCGGAAGGGCGCTGCGCCGGCATGTCGGACGGGGAGGCTCGACGGTCGAGCCGCTGCGCGTAATCGACCGCTCTCGGCCCCTCCTGCCGCTCGGGCAAGGCGCAATTGCGGTCGTTCCGGACACGACCGACCGGTCGGCGAGCCGACCCTCAAGCTGACGCGTCGCCCGCAACGCTCTCCCGCCGGTCATCGAGACACCGGACATTCGGGTCGCGCGCGGCCGGTCCCGCGCGAGCGCGACAGGCGCCGTTGCCGATCCGGTCGTCGGGCCGCTCGCCTGCCGTGCCCGAGCCGCACGGGCCGGTCTTCGCAAGGCCATCGCCGGAGCCGAACCGTCGTTCGAGATTTCGTGCGGAAACCCGCGCGTGCCGTCTCGACATCGCTGAGCGTGCCCGCCCCGCCCGAGTCGTTGCCTGCCTGCAGCAGGTCCAACCGGCACACGAGGCAATCGAAATCGCCTGGCAGCCAGACATCCGTCCGGCCCCGACCGGCGAGCGAAGCCAGCTGAACGCACGATTGTCGCCCGATCCTGCGAATACGGAATCCGGACGGATGTCGTGCCAGGCGCAGACTTGCAGGAAGAAAAGTGACCGACGGACAAGGAGTTACGACATCGCCCTGTCACCGAACCGACGACCCGCTGTGCGACGAACGCTTGAGCCGCGCTCCGAATTCGGTCGCGTTCGAGATTCCTACTGCGAACGAACGACGCCCAAGGGCGGTAGCCGGGCGAGGCGCGCGCGTCGGACAGCGGCACTGCGATCCGCCACTTACCGAGATAGGGGGATCGGGCGCTCGCCGGTGCGGTTATCCGGTCAGGTCCGCGAGACCGGAGTCGGCGGCTCGTCGCGTTCGACATCCGCCCTCCCGCCGCATTCGGACGAGCGACGGATCGCCTCGACGACCCGCAATGCGGACAGGCCGTCCCAGCCGCTGACCAGCGGCGCCGAGCGCCCGCGGACGACGTCTGCGAAGTGGTCGATCTGCGCAAGCATCGGATCGCGCCGACGGCACCGGATGCGCGTGCGTCCGATCGGATTCCACCAGCTCGGCCTCCCGTCATGTCGCCAAATCTCGAGCCTCGGCAGTGCGAGAGACCCCTTCGTGCCGGCGATCCAGTAGCAATTCTGGTCGGTCCCCGGATATACGGCGTTCTCCCGCGAGGTGAGTTCCCAGGACCAGGGCGCCGCGGCCGAGTCGGAAAGTCCGACGGTTCCGAGCGCTCCGTTCGCGAACCGGAGCGTAATGGCGGCGGTGTCCTCCACCGGGTGCCCCCTGCAGGCGTTCGACAGCATGGCGTGAACTTCCGCGATCGGTCCGCAGAAATATTGCAGCAGGTCGATGTCGTGGATCAGGTTGACCGCGACCGGGCCGCCGCCGGTCCCGACCCTCCAGTCCGCCCCGAAATACGAATCGGGCTTCATCAGCCACGCCTGCGCGTGCACGGCCGTCAAACGGCCGAGCGTGCCCTGGTCGACGACCCGCTTCGCTCGACGCGCGATGGCTCCGTGCCGCCTGTGATGGCCGGCCAGGAGCGGAACCCCGGCGGCGTCCGCCGCCGCCGCCAGCGCGGCCGCCGCCTCCGCCGTGTCGCAAAGCGGTTTCTCAACCAACACGGGGATGCCGGCCGCGACGCAGGCGAGTCCCCCGGACGCATGAAGCCGGTTCGGCGTGGCGAGCACGGCCCCGTCGGCGACCTTTGCCCGCAGCATTTCCTCCACGCTCGAAAACCACGGAACGCCGGCGGATGCGGCTCGCTCCCGGCCCGCCGGAGCCGGGTCCGCGATCGCGGCCAGGACGGCGCGGGTCGAAGAGAGTATCGCGGCAATGTGTTGTGCGCCTGCGAGCCCGGCGCCGACGACGCCAATTCGAACCTTCACGCCCGCCCTCCCGTGGCAGATCCCGGACGGCCCGGAGACGCGGCGGACCGTAGCACGCCCTCCGGCGGTTGCGCCGCCGGTGCGAGGCCGGACAGGCGGATAGCCGATGCGGGATCGGCCGACCGGCGTTCGCGCTCGTACGGTGCCGCGCCGACTCGCGCCTCGCGGGGCAGCGCCGCGCGGGTATCCGCTTTCTTTGGACGCCGTGGGATCGGAATCGATTCGACGGTTGCCCAGCGGTCGGTCGCTGGGTTCCACTGCCGGGATCCCGGAAGGCGAATCGAAGTCCACATGCGCAATGCCAGTTCTGCGGCTTCAGGGGTCGTGCCTACCGGGGACGGGCGATGCCGCCGCCCCCGGTCCGAATCCGGGGGGGCGGGCGTTGCGGCGTCTCGTTCTGTCCGGTTCGAGCGTCAGAGCTTGCCCGCAATCCGAAGCGCATGCTCCTCGACGAGGGCGGCCGCCTGGTCTACGTATCCAGCCGTCGCACCGTCCATCGACCGGACCGAGTCTGACACCGCAACGGAGTTGATCGCGATCGAATCGGCGAGTTCCCGTACCCTTTGCCGCAAATCCGCCGGACGGTATCCGGCATCCTGCGCGACCGTGTCCCAGTGGCGGCCCGCGACGGAGACGGGGCGCCGGCGCTTCCCGGCGATGTTTTGGGCGTAACTCTTTGTCACGTAAGGCCAGGGCAAGACCGTCGACACGTCGTAGAGCGGGGCAAGAAGCGGTCTGGAGGCCGGCGGCAGGAGTATCGCGTAGTTCTTGGCATGCGCATCCGTGTTCGCCGCCAGGACGTTGAAGACTATCTGGTCCAGGTGCGAGAGAGAATCCTTTGCGGAGAGAACCCGGCCCACCCGCAGAAGCGCGTTCAGGCCGGGCCCCGGGGGAGTGCTGCGCTCGTATTTCTGCCACGGATAATGGCCCGTCGTATGCGCGAGATCCTCCTGATGGATGCGATGCAGGTTCCCGGAGCGGTCCGGTCGCCGGTCGTAGCGCAACACGCAGAGGGCACGTCGCCCTCCGGCGGGCAATATCCTTGCCCGGGCCGCGTCGATCCCGATCGCCCGTGCCATGCGAAGGCACCAGGTCTCGTTCTCGACGATCCCCGGCAGTCGAGGATTGTCGGGCTTCAGAATCACGGTCGACGGGGCGCCGTTTCGAGGAACGGCGAGAACGTCGCCCTTTTGGGGAAGACGGAACACGGGAGACCCTTCCGGGTCCAGCACCGCAATGCGGACTTCTCCTGCCCGCCCGCAAGGGACTGCCGAACCCCCTCCTCTCCGATCAGGAACGGTCGCCGCTCCAGGTCGTCGATGTGCCGTCGCAGCGCCTCCTGAGGATCCGGGGCGCCGTAGGGCCTGGCGAGCGGCTCGAACCTCCATTCCGAGCGGCGCGAAGGCTTGTCGAACGAGAGCGCTCCGGCCGTGTCGCCGCCGACGCGCAGGAGCAGTTCGGCCAGGTTCCCGGGGGTGATGCGAAGGACGCCGCAAAGACGGTTCAGAATCGTCTCCTCGGGCAGAAGGTTGGCGAGCCACGGCATGACCGCCTTGGGCGGATAGGCGTTTTCCCGGAGCGGCATGGTGACCGAGATCGGGAACGCGCCTGGCGTAGCCCGCCATCGGTCCGTGTATCGAAAGGAGAGACTGCCGTCGCCGGCAAGTGACAGGTCTCCAAGGCGAAGGTCTTCGTACCAGACCGGGATGCGGGTTTTCACAGGTACTCGCGCAGATCGTAGCCGCCGTCCGGAGAAGACCCGCCTCCAGAATGGGCATCGGCAGCCTTTTCCTCGAGGAGCGAGGCTGGAGAGACCCGAAGCGCGCGCGCGACCCGGTCGAGAGTCGTGATTCTCGCGTCGCGCTTGCCGGTCTCGATACGGGACAATGCCGGAGCGCTGATCCCGGTCAACAGGGCAAGCTGCTGCAGCTTCAGGCCCTGTTCCTTTCGCGCGGCCCGGATTCTCCGTCCGACCGCGACGAGCAGGAGACTGCGGTCTCGTTCGTTCATGAGCGTCACGCTTACCGTTTTCAGCAATTATGGCCTCTGAGCACCGCATCGACAAGACAATTTATCGCTTTGGGTAATTCTGCGGCAAGCCTTCACGCGACATCGGACACAGGTCGTTCTGCGGCTGCGAGTCGGCGAACGCTCTGCAGCCCAATGTCCGACCTGCCGCAGGCCGGCTCCCTCGGTCCGGTTTCCGGCCTCGGCCGTACGATCGGACCGATCTCGGCGCCGTCGGTACGGTTGCAACCGAGCGGTGCCTCCGGTACACCCAACCGGACGAACGCCGGGCGCCGTACCGGTTCTCTCGATACCTTGAATTCATTCGGGGAGAGAGGTTTGCGCGAAGAATCCGCGAGAGCGCTGGATACGCTTCCGAAACTCCTGCGGCGCAACGCGCAGGAATTCGGCTCCTTTCCGGCCAATCGGGAGAAGGCCTACGGGATCTGGCAGAGCTGGACCTGGGCCGAGGTCGCGTCAGAGGTTCGCGCGCTCGCGCTCGGTCTCGCCGAGCGGGGGCTCGGCCCGGGCGACCGTCTGGCGATCGTGGGCGACAACCGCCCGAAACTCTATTGGGGCATGATCGCCGCCCAGTCGCTGGGCGCGGTTCCGGTTCCGGTCTATCAGGATTCGGTCGCCGAGGAGATGGCGTGGGTGCTGCGCCATGCCGGCGCCAAGCTGGCGATCGCCGAGAACCAGGAGCAGGTCGACAAGATTCTGTCGGTGCGCGAAGAGCTGCCGGAACTGGAAACCGTCGTCTACGAAGACGACCGCGGCCTCCGGCATTACGATCACGAGCGCCTTCATTCCTTCGCGACCGTTCAGGAGGCGGGCCGGGCCGCGGGAGCCGAGGCCGAGGCCCGACTGGACGCCCGGATCGACGCGGGGTCGGCCGAGGACGTCTGCGTCATCCTGTACACCTCCGGCACGACGGGACACCCCAAGGGCGTGGTGCTCACGCAAGCGAACGTCGTGGAGTCGTCCCGCCTCTCCTGCGAATTCGATTCGCTCGGCCGCGACGAGGAGACGCTCGCCTACCTGCCCATGGCATGGGTCGGCGACTTTATCTTTTCGGTCGGCCAGAGCTACTGGAGCGCGTTCTGCGTCTCCTGTCCGGAGAGCCGCGATACCATGCGGCACGACTTGCGGGAGATCGGTCCCACGTATTTCTTCGCACCCCCGCGGATCTTCGAGGAGCTCCTGACCAGCGTAATGGTCCGGATGGAAGACGCATCGAGGCTGAAGCGAATCCTGTTTCACCGCAGCCTGGCCCATGCCCGCCGGGTGGGGCCGCGCCTTCTCGCGGGCGAGTCCGTGGGCTTTCGGGACCGGCTGATCTACGCGGCGAGCGAGTTCCTCTTTCTGGCTCCGCTCCGCAACGCGATCGGCATGAGTCGGGTGCGGGTTGGCTACACCGCGGGCGAGGCGATCGGGCCGGAGATCTTCGCCTTCTACCGGGCGCTGGGCGTCAATCTCAAGCAACTCTACGGACAGACAGAGGCGACCGTGTTCATCGCCGGGCAGACGGACGCCGAGGTCCGGGACGATACGGTCGGGCCCGCCTATCCCTGGGTGGAGATCCGGCTCGATACGAACGGGGAGGTGCTCTACCGGTCGCCCGGCGTGTTCCGGGAGTACTACCGCAACGAGGACGCGACCGCCGACACGCTGGTGGACGGCTGGGTGCGTTCCGGCGACGCCGGGTTCGTCGAGGAGGCGACCGGGCATCTTCGGATCGTCGACCGCGCCAAGGACGTCGGGCGCCTGTCGGGCGGCGCGATGTTCTCCCCGAAGCTGATCGAGAACAAGCTCAAATTCTATCCCGAGATCCAGGAGGCGGTGGTGATCGGCGACGGCCGGCCCGACGTTGTCGCGATGCTCAACATCGATCTCACCGCGGTCGCGAGCTGGGCCGAGCGGAACAACGTCGTCTACGCGTCCTACCAGGAGCTCGCCGGACTGCCGGCGCTCTACGAAATTCTCGCCGGTCACGTCGCGGAAGTGAACCGGTTCCTGGCGGCGGAGCCGACCCTGGCGCCGTGCCAGATCCGCCGCTTCCTGGTGCTGCACAAGGAACTGGACCCGGACGACGGCGAAATCACCCGGACCCGCAAGGTGCGGCGGCGCATCATCCACGAACGCTACGGCGATCTGGTCGAGGCTCTCTACGACGGCGCCGTGACCGTCCACACCTCCACGGAGGTCACCTACGAGGACGGGCGCAAGGGCAGGATCGAGGCGACGCTCCGAATCGCCGAGGCGGAAACGTTCGAGCCGGTCAGGATCGCGGCATGACCGCAGCCGGCAGTCAGGCGGAGACGGTTCTCGAACTTCGCAACGTCAGCTTGCGCTTCGGCGGCGTCACCGCGATCGACGACGTGAGCTTCGACGTCCTCAAGGGCGAGATCCGTTCCATCATCGGGCCGAACGGCGCCGGCAAGTCGTCGCTTCTGAACGTGATCAACGGGTTCTACCGCCCGCAGGAGGGCGAGATCCTGTTCCACGGCCGGAAGCGCACGCAGAACCGTCCGCACGAGATCGCCCGGCTCGGAATCGCCCGGACCTTCCAGAACATCGCGCTGTTTCGGGGGATGAGCACGCTCGACAACATCATGAGCGGTCGTCTGACCAAGATGAACGTCGGCATGTTCTGGCAGGCGCTGTGGAAGGGCAGGGCCGAGAGGGAGGAAGTCGCCAACCGGGAGTTCGTGGAACGGGTCATCGACTTTCTGGAAATCCAGCACATCCGCAAGACGCCGGTCGGGCGGCTCCCGTACGGTTTGCAGAAGCGGGTGGAGCTCGGTCGGGCGCTGGCGGCGGAGCCGGAGCTCCTTCTCCTCGACGAGCCGATGGCGGGCATGAATCTCGAGGAAAAGGAGGACATGTGCCGCTTCATCCTCGACGTGAACGACGAGTTCGGCACCACGATCGCGCTCATCGAACACGACATGGGCGTGGTGATGGACATCTCCGACCGGGTCGTGGTGCTGGATTACGGTCGCAAGATCGCCGACGGGTCGCCGGACGGGGTGCGGGCGGACCCGGCGGTGATCGACGCGTATCTGGGCGTCGTGCACGAAGAGTGAGGGGAAGCGGATGCTGTTCCTGATCGAGACGGTGATCACCGGCCTGATGGTCGGCACCATGTATGCGCTCGTCGCCCTCGGCTTCGTGCTGATCTTCAAGGCGTCCGGCATTTTCAACTTCGCCCAGGGCGTGCTCTGCCTCTTCGCCGCGCTCACCCTCGTCGGCCTGATGACCGGCACCATTCCCGTCTTCCACACGCAGGTCGAGTGGCTGGCGTTGCCGGTGTGGCTCGCCATTCCCGTGACCGGCGCGGTGATGGTGGGCGTGGCGTGGCTGATCGAACGGCTGGTGCTGCGCCACCTGGTCAACCAGGAGCCGATCATCCTGTTCATGGCGACCATCGGCCTGGCGTTCGTGCTGGAAGGCGTGGGCGACATTCTCTGGGGGTCCGACGTGAAGATCCTCGACATCGGCCTGCCCCAGGGGGCGTCCGACTGGGCGCTCGACCGGTTCAATCTCTACATCGAGAAGATCGAGGTCGCGGCGGCGGCCGTCGCAGTGGCGCTGCTCGGCGCGCTCGCGGCCTTCTTCCAGTACACGCGGATCGGGCGTGCGCTTCGCGCGGTCGCGGACGACCACCAGGCGGCGCTTTCGGTGGGGATTTCGCTGCGGACGATCTGGGTCGTGGTCTGGTCGGTGGCGGGCATCGTCGCCCTGATGGCGGGCATCATCTGGGGTTCGAAATCCGGCGTGCAGTTCTCCCTTTCGCTGATCGCGCTGAAAGCGCTGCCGGTTCTCATTCTCGGCGGCTTCACCTCCGTGGCGGGGGCCGTGGTCGGCGGCCTGATCATCGGCGTCGGCGAGAAGGTCGCGGAGGTGTATCTCGGCCCCTTCGTCGGCGGCGCCATCGAGAATTGGTTCGCCTACGTGCTGGCGCTGGTGTTCCTGCTTTTCCGGCCGCAGGGGCTCTTCGGCGAACGCATCATCGAGCGGGTGTGACGCCATGCTGTATCGAGAGACCGGCGACTTTCGGGTCTCCTACCGGGACGACCAGCAGCTCTTTCCGCTCCGCCAGGACCGCTGGGCCTTCGGCGCGGCGCTCCTGTTCGCGTTTGCCGTGGTTCCGTTCCTGATCGACGACTACTGGCAAAACGCTATCCTGCTTCCGGTGCTGATTTACGCGATGGCCGCCATCGGCCTCAACATCCTGGTCGGCTATTGCGGACAGCTCTCCCTCGGGACCGGCGGCTTCATGGCGGTGGGAGCCTATTCGACCTACAAGCTGATGACGGCGTTTCCGGACCTGAACATCGCCTTCATCGTGGTGATCTCGGGGCTGATCACGGCGCTGGTGGGCGTCGCCTTCGGTCTGCCGTCGCTTCGCATCAAGGGGTTTTATCTCGCGGTCGCGACGCTCGCCGCGCAATTCTTCCTCGTGTGGCTCTTCAACCGCGTTCCCTGGTTCTACAACCACTCGCCGACCGGCCAGATTTCGAGCCCGGTCCGCACCCTGTTCGGGATCGAGATCACCGGGCCGGCGGCGCCGTCCTGGGCGACGTATCTCTTCTGCCTGGCGTTCCTCACGATCTTCGGTCTGGCGGCGCGCAACCTCGTGCGCGGTCGCGTGGGCCGGTCCTGGCAAGCGATTCGCGATATGGACATCGCGGCCGAGATCATCGGCGTGAACCCGCTTCGCGCCAAGCTCTCGGCGTTCGCCGTCAGTTCGTTCTACGTCGGCATGGCCGGTTCGCTCTACTTCGCCGTCTGGCTCGGCGCCGCCGAGACGACCGAGGCCTTCGGCATCGACCAGTCCTTCCTGGTGCTGTTCATGGTGATCATCGGCGGCCTCGGGACCATGCTGGGATCGTTTCTCGGCGCCGCCTTCATGGTTCTCCTGCCGATCGTCCTGAAGAACTTCCTGGTCGGCGGTCTGGGCTTTCTCGCGGTCACCGCCAAACACATCGAGATCACGGTGTTCGGGGCGCTGATCGTGTTCTTCCTGATCGTCGAGCCGCACGGTCTCGCCCGGCTCTGGGCGATCGTGAAGGAAAAGCTGCGGCTCTGGCCGTTCCCCTATTGAGCGGAGGCGCAGGATGGCGGAGACCACACGAGCGGAGCCCGGCGCGGCCGTCATCGAGGTGAACAACATCGAGGTGGTGTACAACCACGTGGTGCTGGTGCTCAAGGGCGTGAGCCTCAGCCTGCCGGAAGGCGGCGTGCTGGCGCTCCTGGGCGGCAACGGCGCGGGCAAGACGACCACCCTGAAGGCGATCTCGAACCTCCTGCATTCCGAGCGCGGCGAGGTGACGCGCGGCGAGATCCTGTTCGGCGGCGCCCGGGTCGACCGCCTGTCGCCGGCCGAGCTGGTGCGGCGCGGCGTGGTGCAGGTCATGGAGGGCCGGCACTGTTTCGAGCACCTGACGGTCGAGGAGAACCTCCTGACCGGCGCCTATACGCGGAAGGGGGGGCGGGTTGAAATCCAGGAGGATCTCGAGCGGGTCTACGGGTATTTTCCGCGCCTGCGCGACCGGCGCCGCTCCCAGGCCGGCTACACCTCCGGCGGCGAGCAGCAGATGTGCGCCATCGGCCGCGCGCTGATGTCGCGACCGAAGGTGATCCTTCTCGACGAGCCGTCGATGGGGCTCGCCCCGCAGTTGGTGGAAGAGATCTTCGAGATCGTCCGGCGGCTGAACAAGGAGGCGGGAGTCTCGATCCTGCTCGCCGAGCAGAACGCCAACATGGCTTTACGCTATTCCGATTTCGGTTACATTCTGGAGTCTGGCCGGGTCGTGATGGACGGCACGGCCGAGGAATTGAGCCGCAATCAGGATGTCCGGGAGTTTTATCTCGGCATGACGGGCGCGGAGCGGAAGAGCTTCCGCGAAGTCCGCTCCTATCGGCGCCGCAAGCGCTGGCTCAGCTGAGCCGTTCGCGCGCGGCGACCGACGAGAGAAAGTCAACGAACAGAGGGGATAATCCAATGAAATGGAAAACCATGCTTCGGACCGGAGCGCTCGCGGCCGCCGTCAGCGTCGGCTTCGGCGGCCTGGCCAGCGCGTACGAACTCACGGTTCCGTCGCTCGCCTACCGCACGGGCCCGTACGCGCCCGGCGGAATTCCGTTCGCGAACGGATACTGGGACTATTTCGCGCTTCTGAACGAGCGTGACGGCGGCATCAACGGCGCCCGAATCAATCTGATCGAGTGCGAGACCGCCTACAACACCAAGCAGGGCGTCGAGTGCTACGAGAACCTGAAAAACGAAGGCGAATCGGGTGCGCTGGTCTTCCAGCCGCTTTCGACCGGCATCACCTATCAGCTGATCCCGAAAGCCGCCGTCGACGAGATCCCGATCTTCTCCATGGGCTACGGGCGCACCTCCGCCGTCAACGGAAGGGTGTTTCCCTGGGTGTTCAACTTCCCGGCCACCTATTGGGACCAAGCGTCCGTGTTCGTGAAATACATCGCCGAACAGGAAGGGGGCACGGACGGGCTCGCCGGCAAGAAGATCGCGCTGGTGTATCACAATTCCGCCTACGGCAAGGAGCCCATTCCGACGCTGGAGGCCCTCTCGGCCAAGCACGGCTTCGAGTTCCTGCCGCTTGCGGTCGACCATCCGGGTCAGGAGCAGAAGGCGACCTGGATCCAGATCCGCCGCGAGCAACCCGACTGGGTGCTGCTCTGGGGATGGGGCGTGATGAATCAGGTGGCGATCAAGGAAGCTTCCTCGATCCGCTATCCGATGGACCGCTTCATCGGCAACTGGTGGTCGGGATCCGAGGTCGACACGCGGCCCTCGGGCGCCTCGGCCGACGGCTATCTCTCCGGCGGTTTCCACGGCACCGGCACCGATACGGAAGTCCACCAGCAGATTCTCGCCCTCTACGACGAAGGCAAAATCCAGCATGACGGCGCGAAGGAAGCGGTCGGCGAAGTGCTCTACAACCGCGGCATGGCGGCCGCCATCTGGACCTCGGAGGCTATTCGGACCGCCATGGAGATTCACGGAACCAACGAGGTCCGGGGCATTCATGTCCGCGACGGGTTCGAGGCGCTCTCGGTCGACGAGGCGCGGCTAGCCGAGCTCGGTCTCGCCGGGTTCCTGCCGTCGGTTAGCATCTCCTGCGCCAATCACGCCGGTCCGCGTCAGATCCAGATGATGAAGTGGGACGCGGCGGCTGACGCGTGGAACGTGGTATCGGGATTCTACGACTCGGATCGTGAGGTCATCGATCCGCTGATCGAGCAAGACTCTGCAGCCTATGCGGCCGAGAACGGCCTGACGCCGCGCGACTGCTGAGCCGGCGATACCCGTGCATGGCGGCGCCCCGGTCCTCGGGGCGCCGCAACACGCTTTGGACTTGGCCGGCGAATCGGAGCTGGGATCCGATTCTGCCGCAAGGGACGCCATGAACGACAAGCTGGAATTCCGTAGCCCGGAAGTACGGGACGGGGCGCAGTTCGCCGTGCTGCAGGCGCAGCTGCGGATCGCGCAGGCGGAGGCGCCAGGGTGGCGGAAACGGTTCGCCGGCGTGGATACGGCCGGCGTCACCCGGCCAGGCACGCTGTCGCGACTTCCGTTGCTCAGAAAGAGCGATCTGACGGCGCTGCAGTCGGCCGATCCGCCCTTCGGGGGTCTTGCGCTCAAGGCCGTGGGCGGCGAGGACGGATTCTCGCACGTCTTCGTCTCGCCCGGTCCGATCTTCGAGCCTGGAATCGCCGGCTCGGACACCTGGCGGTTCGCACGGGCGCTGCGTGCGTCCGGGTTCGTCTCCGGGGATCTGGTGCTGAACGGGTTCTCGTACCACATGTCTCCCGCCGGCGCGATGCTGGAGGCGGGGCTGCGGGAGGTAGGCGCCGGCGTGATCCCGGGCGGGACCGGAAACACCGCGATGCAGGCGCAGGTCGCGGCGAGCCTGAAGCCGACGGGTTTCGTCGGAACGCCGGACTTTCTGAAGGCGATTCTCGACAAGGGTGCGGAGGAAGGACTGGATCTGCGGTGCTTCCGCAGGATGCTGGTGACCGGCGGGGCGCTGTTTCCGTCCCTCCGGGAATTCTACGAAGAGCGCGGGATCCGCTGCCGGCAGTGCTACGGCACGGCGGACGTCGGGCTGATCGCGTACGAGAGCGACGCGCTGGACGGGATGATCGTGGACGAGCACGTCATTCTCGAAATCGTGCGTCCCGGCACGGGGGATCCGGTTCCCGACGGCGAGGTGGGCGAGGTCGTCGTGTCCGTGCTCAGCCCTGTCTATCCGTTGTTCCGGTTCGCGACCGGCGACCTTTCGGCGATCTTGCCGGGCGACAGCCCCTGCGGACGGACCGCGCCTCGAATACGCGGCTGGCTGGGGCGCGCCGACCAGTCCACCAAGATACGGGGCCTTTTCGTTCACGCATCGCAGGTCGCGTCGGTCCAGAGGCAGGTGCCGGAGATGCGTCGGTTGCGTGCGGTGGTGACCCGAAGCGACGAGCGGGACGAGCTGTCGCTGCAATGCGAGTGCGACGCCGGGGCGCCCGCCGGACTGGCGGAGCGGATCGCCGACGTCGCGCGCAGCGAATTCCGGATGCGCTGCGACGTGGAGATCGTTGCGGTCGGCTCGCTGCCGAACGACGGACGGGTAATCGCGGACGAGCGGGAATACGGGGGCGAGCCGGGATAGACGACCGCTCGACCCGCTGCGCCCAGGAAAGCGAACGGGCGCGTCGGCGTTCCTCGCCGGATTCGATCCGAATTTCGCTTGACAGGCGAGACCGTACGGTCGGGGATTGCCTATTGTCGCCTGGACACAGACGATCGTCGCTTCCGCATACGGGAGGAAGCGTCCGCCGGCCGCGTATTCTGCGGGTTTCGGGCGTCTATCCGAGAACGCCAGCGGCGAGCGCCATGCCGAGATCCGGGTTTCCGTGCCAGTCTTTCAGCATCGGATGTTCGGAGGCGGAAACGATGTCCGTCGCTCCGGCGTCGTCCCGGCGGAAGCACAGGACGCTTTCTGGGCGGGTCTCGTTCAGGAGCGCGGGCGAATGCGTCGTCAACAGGACCTGACCGTCGTATATGGACGCCAACGAATCGTACAACACCGAAACGGAGCCCGGGTGAATCCCGGCCTCCGGTTCCTCGATCAGGTAGACGCCGCCGGGTTCGTTCAGATAGGCCGGGAGGGTCAGGACGGTCAGTCTCAGTATCCCGTGCGATACAAGCCAGGACGGAACGGTCCGCTCGCCTGCGAACCGGTAGTTCAGGTATCGGCGGCGGTCTTCCGGGCGCTCGGTCGCGTCGATATCCAGCAAGTCCGGCAGGGCAATTCGCAGATGCCGAATCCATGCCCGGTGCCGATGCGGGTTCTCCTCGCGCAAGCGTTTCGCAACCCACGCAAGGTTGGAGCCGTCAGGGAGAAGCCCGAGGGTGCGGGTCGGCGGAGCGGGGCGCCGAATCCTTCCGATGTCCGGCGCGAGTCTCCGGATGCCCTTCGAGAGAAGGTCGCGAAACCAGGTCGAGACGGGAGAGGCAGACGGGTCGTCCGGCAAGTTGCCCAAAGCGGACTTCCCCGTGTCCGATCGGAAGGAAGGAATCTCTTCCTCGTTCGCGGGAACGGTCTCGTCGCGAAAGCGGTCGCCTCCGCCTGCGGCCTTGCCGACCGGGATCCTGTCGTCCTCGCTCGCGGTTCGAACCGGTGACGCGTCCGGCGGCGGGAGCGGGGCCGGAACGGAGCTGCCCCCGGCGAGTTCGTCGTCGGCGACGGAGTTCCGCAGCAGGAGCGTTTCGTGCTCGAGTTCGAACTCCCGTTCGGTCGTATCGAGTACGAGGCGTATCTGGTACCGAACCTTCGAATCGCCTGGCTGCCGCGCGCGTGCGCCGAGGGACGAGGGGACCCTGGCTTCGACCGCCAACTCGATGCGGTTGCCGTTCGCGTTCGCTCCGACCAACCCCTGCGGGTCAGGCGTCCGGCTCTCCACGGCCGCGGCCACCCCGGTCGATACGATGTCGCCGAGGAATTCGATCGCGTCGAGAAAAGTCGACTTGCCCGAAGCGTTCGGGCCGACCATGACGTGAAACGGCTCGAGCGGCTGGCGAACCTGTCGCAGGCAGCGATAGTTCAGCGCTTCGACCAGCGTGATTCCCGACAATTCAGTCCACTCTCCGGCAGGCGAACGGCACCTGGCCGGCGCGGGTGTCTCGGGTGCGGCGATCCGCCGGAGCTACGCGGCGGTACGGAGTTCGGAAGACGCGGCTTCTATCCCTGGCGCGCCTTGAAGCGGGGCTGCCGCTTGTTGATCACGTATACCCGTCCCTTGCGGCGAATTACGCGACAGGAACGCTCCCGGTTCTTCAGCGAGCGAAGCGAGTTCTTGATCTTCATCGGACTGTTCCGTCTTCCTGGCAGGATTCGCGCCCGGCGGCTGAGCCGAGCGGTCGCGTGTCGGATGGTGGGCGCGGGTGGGATTGAACCACCGACCCCTACGATGTCAACGTAGTGCTCTCCCACTGAGCTACGCGCCCGTCGCGCCAGAATCAGCCTGAGCGCAAGCGGCGCGAAGGATACGGGCGCGCCTTGCCCAAGTCAAGCCGGCGTCGGCCCCAAATTGCGACCGACCCGGACGGCGGAACCGCGCTTCACCTCCGACGGGCGGCGCGTCTTGCGTGGGACTCTCGCCAGTAGACGAACACGCCGGACGCGACGATGATCAGGATGCCGAGCCAGGAGAGGACATCCGGAAAGTCGTCGAACAGCAGGTATCCGAGGATTGCGCCGGATACGATTTCGAGATACTGAAACGGAGCGACGACCGATGCGGAGAGGTGGCGAAGCGCCGTCACCAGCATCAGGTGTCCCGAGGTCGCGACGAAGCCGAGGCCCGCAATTCGAAGCCACTGATCCGGAGTGGGCGCGACCGGGGTCGCCGCCTCGAAACCCAGACTCCAGCCGAGCAGGAGGGCGATCCCGAGCACGGCCGCACCGGCGTAACCGGTCACCATCATCAGCACCGCCGGTCCCAGCTCCGCCAGCAGCCGGCGCGACGTCACGACGTATAGGGCGAAGAGGAAGGCCGTGCCGAGCGGATAGAGCGCCGGCGGTCCGAAGGCGACGAAATTCGGGCGAATCACCAGAAACGCGCCGGCGAGGCCGCAGAAGATGGCGACGATCCTCCTCCAGCCGATCCGTTCGCCGAGCAGCAGAACCGCGAGAAACGTCAGCACGAAGGGCTCGACGAAGAAGATTGCGAGAGCGTCGGCGATCGGCAGGTGGACCAGAGCGGCGAAGAAGCAGAGCGTCGCAGCGCCGATGCACAGTCCGGGCACGACGAGGAGAAGGGGCTGCCGCACCCGAAGCGTAGCGCCGGGCAAGAACGCCAGAATGGCCGCCGTCATCATCACGGACTGGAACGCAAATCGCGCGAAGGCGATCTGCAACGTGGGAAGCTCGTCCGCGAGGCTCTTGGCGAAAGCGTCGATGCCCGGCAGATACGCCATGGCCGCCACGACGACCAGCATCCACTTCGCCGGGCTTCCGCCCGACCCTGGCGACGGCGTCACCGGCGGGGCCAGGACCGGGCGCCGGGCGGCATGACCGCCGGGCCGCGCCGAGCCGGTCTAGCACGCGCATTGCCGCGTCTCACGAGATTGCGCCGCCGAGCGACATGGCGAGACACAGGAGAAGTCCGGCGTCGCGGTTGGAGCGGAACAGCCGGAGACACCGGGCCCGGTCGTCGACGCGCAGCGTACGAACCTGCCATGCGAGGTGGAGTGCGTAGGCGACCAGCCCCGCCCAGAAGAGCGGTCCCAGTCCGGCGACAATCCCGGCGCCGCCGGCCAGCAGGACCGCGCACGCATAGGAAACGGCAACTGCCGGCCGGACGGCGTTTCCGAACAGCAATGCGGTGGACTTTACGCCTGCCTGGCGGTCGTCCTGCCGGTCCATCAGAGCGTAGATCGTGTCGTACCCGACGGTCCAGAAGATGCCGCCGACATAGAGCAGCAAGGGCGCCGGCGACAGCGATCCGGTGACGGCCGCCCAGCCCGCAAGCGCGCCCCAATTGAACGCGATTCCGAGGAAGACCTGCGGCCACCAGGTCAGGCGCTTGGCGAACGGGTAGAACGCGGCGGGGACGAGCGAGACCAGGCAAAGCGCGACGGCGTACCGGTTCATCGTCAGGAGGACTGCCCCGCCTGCCAGGCAGAGTGCCAGGCCGAACGTCGCGGCTTCGGCACGGCTGATCTTGCCGGAAGCGATCGGCCGGTTTCGCGTGCGGAGTACGGCCCGATCGAAATCCCGGTCGACAATGTCGTTCAGGACGCATCCCGCGCCGCGCATGGCGACGGCGCCGACGGCAAAGGCGACCAGGAGCCAGACCTCGGCCAGACTCCATGAGTGCCACCCGCTTCCGTCACGAACCGCGACCGCGAACGCTACCCCCTGCCAGCAGGGGAGCAGGAGGAGCCAGGTGCCGATCGGCCGGTCCGCGCGCATGAGTTCCAGCCAGGGCCGGAACCGCTCCGGCGCGAGGCGCATGAGCGTTCCGTCTTGCGGGGCGTCCTCGATGGCGGAGGGCGGTCGCGAGTTCGACATGCCGTCGAGAATACCGGCAACGCGTCGGATTGGTTTCCCGGCGTGCGCCGATCGGCGATCCTCTTCGATCGCGACGCTCAGTCCCGAAGAGGGCGAATGCAGGGGTTCCGACGCTCGATCGACGATCCCGGCCGGAGATCCCGGAGAAGCGCTCCGCAAACGCCTGCCACGACGGTCGCACGAATGCCGTCGGTTCGTCAGTAAGCGGCGTATCCTCGCACGGGCATTCCCGCCGCAGTCAGCGGATCGCCGACTCCGAAGTGTCCTTCCATCCAGAGTTCGCCCAATTCCCCTCCGGCATTCGTCCGCGCCGTGACGTTCCGGCTCTCTCCAAGCGGCCGGCATTGCGTATGTCCGGATTCGTCGCGCCACAGGAGGCGGATCTCTTCCGGGCGAAACGCGTCGAGGAAGAAAGGAGAATGCGTTGTGACGAGCCATTGCGGCGCCGCTGCGGCGCTCCTGAATTCCTCCGCCAACAGGTAGAGAAGCCGCGGGTGCAGGGAGCGCTCCGGATGTTCGACGGCAACGAACGGAGGCGAGACCGGATCGTGCAGCGACGCCAACAGGGCAAGCAGCTGGAGCGTACCCTTTGACGCGAAACCGGCCGGGACCCGACGGTCGAAGGGCGCGTCCTCGACCAGCACTTGCGACTTCCCGCCAGGCATCGGACCGGCCTCGACGATTCGGATCATGGGAATCCAGGCTTTGAGTCGACTGAGAGCGCATTCCGTCCTCTCGCTCCGTTCGTCCGCAAGACGTCGAATCGCGCCGGCGAGGTCGTCCTCCGTCACGTTGAGACGCACCTCGGGTCCGCTGTCCGGTCGGCGTCGCATTCTCTCGGAAGAGTGACTCGACGCATGCCATTCCGTCACGAAGCGTCTGAACGCGACGATTCGGGGACTCTCGGCAAGCTGACCCAGCACGTCGGCCGCGAGCGCGTGGGCCGAGCTCAGCGGTATCTCGATTCGCTCGTCGCCGATGTCCGGCCGTTCTCCGGAGGCGATCCGCCCCTGTCCGTCCGCGTATTCCAGGAACTTGAAGGGAGCTCCGCTTCTGCGCGGCTTCCAGCGGAGCCAATCCGAAACCGCCACCGGTTGCCCCCGTGCTCGTTGATTTCCAGGCGATAGGTGATCAGGGGAGACTTCGGCCTCTCGCGATAGGAAACCTCGACCGCGACGGGTCCGACGCCGCCGAGGGACTTCAACCCCCGAGCCCCGCCGCGCCGCTTCCACGCGTAGCGCAAGCCGCTCCCGAAGCAATCGGCGAGGAAGGCGAACACGTCGAGGACGGTGGATTTTCCGCTGCCGTTGGGCCCGATCAGAACGGTAAGCGGCGTCAGCCTCGTCAGTTCGAACTCGCGCAGAGCACGGTAGTTCGCCACCCGGAGGCGTTCGATGCGGGGCGGGGCCCCGTCGTTTGTTGTCATGACTGCCCGACCGTCTCCTCGAATGCGTCGAAATGCGGGAGCCCTCGCGAACGCCCCGAAACCCCGCGCCCCGGCTCGATCCCGAACGATCTGCGGGTGCCGGACGACAGGCGGGTCGGGGAGCTGCCGCGACTTCGAACCGGATCGACCGGGAGCAGGATACGCGCCAGGAAGACCCGCAGCAAAGCGAGAAGACTATAAACCCCGACGCAACGGAGAACGGTACTGGGCGGGTGCGGTCGCCCCGGTTTCTGGACCGACGGCCCGTTCCTTGACCGGACCGGGATCGGGAAGGCGCACGAAGCGGATCGCTGCCTTTCGCAATGCGGTCGTTGCCCACAACTCCTGGCCGCGTGTGGCGGAGCCGCGGTTGCGTTGCGCGATAGTCGGGTTGTCCGAATTCGCCCGGCGCAGCGCTCGTCGGAGGCGAATCGCATGACTGCGTGACGATCGCGATACCGCGCTCGCGGGTCCGCCCCTTCGTGGACGTGCAGCGTCCGGGCAGTCCGCGATTCCGGATGCGGCTTGGGATACCATGAACGCCCGGAAGCGAGAAAGACGCGAACTCCAGGCAGGGAAGAGACCGCATGCGGTTGGAGACCATGTGGCGCAAGGCCATGCGAACGCCGGACGAAGAGCGCCCCCGCACTCGGTTGCACGTATCGGCGGACCTTGCCGAAGGCGCCGAGGTGTCGCTTCGGGCAGGGCAGGTTCACCAGCTGCGTACGGTTCTCCGGCTCGGAGAGGAGGACCGGGTTCTCTTGTTCAACGGCCGGGACGGAGAATGGCTGGCGTCGATCGAGTCCCTGTCACGCGGGGCCGGCTATCTCGCCTGCGTGCGGCAAACCCGGAAGCAATCGCACCCGCCCGATCTCTGGTTGCTGTTCGCGCCGCTGAAGCGGGAGAGAACCGACTGGATGGCAGAGAAGGGCGCCGAACTCGGCTGCCGGCGAATCCAGCCGGTCGTCACCTCTCGGACCAACAGCCGAAGGGTACGGGTCGACCGACTGCGGGCCCATGCGGAGGAGGCGGCCGAGCAATGCGGGCTGCTCTCCGTTCCCGAAGTCATGCCGGCGGAAACCCTGGACGCCCTGCTTAATGCGTGGCCCGAAGACCGTCGGTTATTGTTCTGCGACGAGCGGCGGAGCGGCGGACCTGCCCGGCGCAGTCTCGCCGAATTCGAAGCTGGCGATCCGTGGGCGGTGCTGGTCGGACCCGAGGGCGGGTTTGCGGCGGAGGAGGCCGAGAGAATCGCCGGCCTGCCGATGTCGGTTCCCGTGTCGCTCGGCCCGCGAATCCTGCGCGCAGACACCGCGGCGGTCGCCGCAATCTCGCTCTGGCAGTCCGCGCTCGGCGACTGGTCTTGCGAATGAGTCAGCCCGACGATTTCGAGGCCGCCCGCCGAGCCGCGAGAATCCCCGCTCTTCTCGGCGCGCTGGCGTTCGGGCTCTCTGGCGCCCTGGTCTGGTTCGCCTTTGGCGGCGGGTGGCTCTCCTGGATTGCGGCGGGCCTCGCAGCGGCCGGGCTCGTCGCATTCTTGCGCGGCGAGCTTGCGCGTTGGCAGCTGGCTGCGCGATCCCGCCCGGAACTGGAACTCGCGCGCGTATTTGCCGAAGAGGGAAGGATCGTGCTGGTCGATCAGGGGGGATCGGACGAACTCCAGCTCGACGAAATCGAGTCGATCTGGATGATCGGGCGCCGGAACGCCTGGGTCGTGCATCTCTCGGGGGCTCGGGCCGTCGAGATTCCGCTCTCGGCCGAGGGTTCGGAGGAGCTGCCGAACTCTTTCCTGTCACTGCCCGGATTCGATCTGGCGGACGCGTCGCGGGCACTGCGGCGACAATCCGGCGCACCCCAACAGGTATGGAGCAGGCGATAGCGGAGCCTCCGACGGAGAGCGACGGCGGCGGTGGCCGAACTCATTCCTCTCTGGACGCGGACAGGTCGCCCATGTCGAGTCGGCAGCCGGATTCCGCCGTCGGCCGGAGTCCGATCCACTGTCGGGAAATCGCAACACAACCGAGAGTCGGATGCCGGCGAACGATCCGGGCAGCGGGCGCCAGTTTCCGGGGGGGCAACGACGGATGCAGCCTGCTCTCCTCATCGACGGTCCCGGGACGCGTGTCGGGCAGTGCATGTCAGAAATTGACTTGACTGTCGGAAATTCCGACCTATTATCGTGACAGCTCCCTGTCGGATCCGCAGCGTTTCCGCGTTCGGGAGAAGAGGATTCTGATGCCGCAGAGCGAACGCGCCACGAAGCCCGGCGATGGCTACGCGTTCGAAGCGGACGACCGCAGGAAATCCGTACCCATGGACAACGCCCGTTGGCGGGAGCGGGACTCCTTGGGCTGTCGAACGAGACAACCAGCCGTCGTGGGCGTGATCTCTTGCGAGGCGATGCCGTTCGACAACTCGGTATGCGGCGTTGCCGCTTCGGTCGTCAGGGCCGTTGTCGACGGTCGATCTGTGACGGAGGGCAAGGGCCTCCAGATCAGCGACCGGGAAGATTCGAGGCAAGGGTCGGAGATTGGGAGTTCGCGTTCGGCGACGGCCGAACCGGGAACGACGGTACCGATTCGGGTAGCCGACACGCGGGTGTAGCCGCGAGCACGCGCGATCCGAATTCGCGCACGGCAACGGGAGGGCCACGGGTATGGTTGACGCTACGCAGCTTCGGACCCGGATGCGCATGGCGCGAAAGCGGCGCGGCCTCAGTCAACAAGCTGTGGCAGATGCGCTCGAGGTGCCGCGAACGGCCGTCTCCGCCATGGAAGGCGGCAGTCGAGCGGTCTCCACGCTCGAGCTCGCGAAGCTGGCCGAACTCCTGCAGTACTCGGAAGCGTTCTTCCTCGCGTCGAACGAGGAGCCGGAAGCGGAAGATTTGATCGTCGTGTTGCACCGGTCGCTGCCTGAGATGAAGCAGATGCCAGAGGTCGACGCCGCAGTGAGACGAATTCTCGATCTGTATCGTGAGGGTGTCGCCTTGCGCCGGATGCTGGATCGATCGATGGAGCCGGAGGTCCCCAGCTACGCCGCGCGATTGACGAACGCAGGCGATGCGATCCGGCAAGGCGAGGCCGTCGCCCGGGAGGAGCGTCGCCGTCTCGGTCTCGGTGACGCTCCGATCCGAGACGTCGCCGAGTTGATCAGCGGCCAGGGAATCTGGACGGCGGCTACCGAGTTGCCGGAAGCTCTGTCCGGACTGTTCGTCAATCACTCGGCTGTTGGGTTGGCCGTCTTGGTCAACCAACGACACTGGCCGGTGCGCAGACATTTTTCGTACCTGCACGAGTACGGTCACGCGCTCTTCGATCGGAGCGAGGCCGTGGCGACGACGCGGCAGGATAACTCGTCCCAGCTAACGGAGATTCGGGCGAACGCCTTCGCTGCGGCCTTTCTCATGCCGCGGGGGGGCGTCGCGGAACAATTGGCCAAGCTCAGGAAGGGACACCCGAGCCGTCGTACTAGAGTCGTCTTCGACGTCGCGAACGACTCTACGGTCGAAGCGGAAATCCGGGAACGGGCGGGTTCCCAAGCGATTACGTATCAGGACGCGGCGTTCGTCGCGCGCCGTTTCGGCGTCAGCTTCGGAGCGGCGGTCTGGCGACTGAAGGACCTCAATCGCATTAGCGCCGGCAAGGCGGCAGCCCTCATCGATCAGAGAGCTATCGGCAAGCGGTACATCAGGCTGCTGGGCTATCGGGAACTCCTCGAAGCGGACGCGCCTCCCGACCCCCCCGAACGGGAGCTTCGCAGCCAACTCATGCGCTTGGCGATCGAGGCATTCCGCCAGGGGGAGATTTCCCGCGGTCGGCTCATCGAGATCGGCCGGAAGATCTCCATTGACGGGGACGACCTGATTGAACTGGCAGAGTCAACGTGCGAGTCCTGAATTGAGCTCTTTCGCCGGGCCCGCGACTATCGTCGTCGACACGTCTGTCCTGATCAATTTCCTGCGCATCGATCGCATGGACCTGATTGGGAGTCATCCGGACTCGTTCATTGCGACAGAGCATGCGGTCGCCGAGATCACGGACACCAATCAACGAGAGCGGTACGCGGCAGCGCTTGCCCTTGGCTACCTTGTCGAGTGTCGCATCGACGACCCCACCGAAATCGCGTTGTTCGTTCGATTGTCGAGGGAAGGGCGTCTGGGCGCCGGCGAACGCTCGGCCATCGCGGTTGCGTTGAGTCGGAACTGCCGGCTGGGAATTCAGGATAACCGTGCGATCGGACGCGCAGTCAGGGAGGCGGAGCAATCCGAAACTCCGATAGCCGTCGTTCGCACACAGGACATCGTCGTCGAGCTGATCAGGTGCGAGAAACTCGCTGTCGAGGCGGCGGACGCGCTACTCGTCGACTGGGCGAACAACCATCGCTTCAAACTGAAGATTTCGACATTCGGAGAGTTGTTGTAGCCGCTTCTCATGGGCGGAGCGTAGTCGGCTGCCGGCAACCGGTTTCCGTCGTACGTTCCCCGGTAGGCCGATAACCGGGCGAACGAGGTAGAGCGACTCGGTTCTCTCTCGTTTCCCGCTGCAGCGTCTCCGCTGGCGCCGGTTGTCTTCGCTTCCGCACTTTCTCTTTCCCGTCGATCGCGCGAGACGGCTCCGGTAGTTCGGTCTCGTTGGATTCGTGGTCGATCTGTCTTCCGCGAAAACGCGACCGACCGTTCTTGTCGCCCATTCGAATCGCTGTCGCCCGCCGAGGCGCCACCCTACGCTCAAGCCGGCTCGAAGACGGCAGCGTCGAGGTCGACGAAGCCGCGCAGCGCGCTCTCGATGCGCGGTCGCACGTCGCTCCAACTCAGCCCGCCGAGCCCGCAGCCGAGCGGGGGAACGGCGATCGAACGGATGCTCCGCTCCCGAATCACCTCGGCAAGGTCGTTCAATCCGGCCTGGATATCCTCGATCCGACTGGCGTTTCGCCAGTGCCGCTTGGTCGGAAAGTTGACGAGATAGCGCGGCCTGGCGAGTCGGTCCGTCTCGAACACGAACATGCGTCCGGGCCGGACGTGACCGAGCTCGCAAGCCCTCGCATAGGCCCGGAAATTTTCCGGGTAGGCCTTCCTGAACTGGAGCGCGAGTCCGCGTCCCATGACACCGACGCAGTTCACCGTGTTGACCAGAGCCTCGGCGTCTTCGGCCAGAAGGTCGCCGGTCTTGAAGCGAATCATCGGCTACTCCGACGTACGGTCCGTCGCTGCGGGCCGCAAGAGGCGTACGGCAGCCGGGCGATTTCCGACCGAGCCGCCCGCGATTTCCTTCTGTCGAACCGCGCGTCGCACGATCCGGTACGCCGACCGGAGTCCGTGGGCGGACCCTTCGGCCGGAGAGCCTCCCTGCAACGGACGCCCGCGTTTTGCGGCAAGCCCTCACGGGCGGGCGGCGTTCCCGTTTCCGTTCCGGGGACTGGAGCCCGTTCCCCGCGTCACATGCCGCAATCCTGTGCGTTCCGCATCCGGTCGACCATCCGGGCCTACGCGGCGTCCCAGCCCTCCCGGATCAGGCGGTATCCGTCGCGGTAGCAGGTTTCGGGCGACTCCGAGAGGTCTCGCCAGACCCTGGTCGCAGCGGCGAGTTCCGGCAGGCCGCGTCCGAACGCCTCGATCGTGAGCCACCGGTCGTAGCCGGCTGCCTTGAGCGCGGCGAACGTCTCCGCCCAGGGAACGTGTCCCGTGCCGGGAGTTCCCCGGTGGTTTTCCGAGATATGGACATGAACGACCTGGCCGGCGTTGCGCGTGTAGGCGCCGACCGGGTCGGCCTCCTCGAGATTCGCGTGGAAGGTGTCGTACATGGCCCGGATGGCCGGGTGACCGAGTTCGGCCGTGTAGCTGCACAGGTCGTCCATCGTCGTCGCGAAATAGCTCTCGAAGCGATTGATCGCCTCCAGCGCGATCGTGATCCGATTGGCCGCCGCGCGGTCGCCCACGGTCCGGTGGAACGCTCTCGCCCGCTCGAATTCGATCTCCGTCGGTCCCGTTCCGGTGAAGTGCCCGAGCGCCTGGTGAAGCGGACCGCCGAGGCAGTCGGCGCCCAATGCGGCCGTGCAGTCGATGCACCAGTCGAGATACTCGACCGCCGCTCTCCGCGCGGCCGGGTCGTCGCTGAGCGGGTGTTGTTCGGGAGACGGAATGACCGAGATCGCCGTTCTCTCGAGCCCGATGCCGTCGAGCGTTCTGCCGAGTGCCGCATAGTCGTCCGGCGTCCCCGAAAAGAGCGGCACCTCGACGCCGTCGTATCCGGTGGCGCGAAGGTCCTCCAGCAGCGCCCGGTGGCTCTCGTCCACCGATGTCGTCCAGAGGAGCATGCAAAACCCGATCTTCATTCCGTCCTCCTTCGATATCCCGCATCGGGAGCCTCTCCGGGACCGCGAGTCACGCCTCGCGCCCGCGGCTGCGGATCGACCGCGGCGGCGGATTCTTCAGTCGTCCGCGTATTCCGTTGCGAACCTTCGCCCGACAACGGGACCGCCGCTACAGGGAAAGACGCGCATCGGTCCAGGCGCCCCCGGCGGCGTTCGATTCGACGGCGGCGTAGACGAACCGGATGCCGCGAGCTCCGTCCTCGACCTGCGGCACCCATTCCGCGCGCTCCGAGCTCTCGCCGGCGCGACGGGCCCGGATCATGTCGAACGCGTCCCGGTAGAAGTTGGCGAAGGCCTCGATGTAGCCTTCGGCATGGGCGGCGGGCATTCTGGATACGGACTGCGCCTCTGCGCCGGTTCCCGGCGCTCCGCGCAAGATGCGGCGCGTCGGCTCGCCCATCGGGGTGAACTCGATCGCTTCCGGTGCGAGTCCGGACCAGCGTAGCCCGCCCTTCTCGCCGTAGATGCGGATCGAGAGGTCGTTGAAATGGCCGTAGGCCGTCTGGCTCGCGATCAGCGTTCCGGGTACGCCGCCTTCCCACCGCATGAGCAGGTTCGCGTTGTCGTCGAGCCTTCGTCCCGGGACGGCGGTCGAGAGGTCCGCGGCCACTTGTTCCAGCTCCAGCCCGGTCGAGTAGGCGGCCAGGTGCATGGCGTGGACGCCGATGTCCGCCAGCACGGAGGACGCGCCGGCCCGCGCCGGATCGGTGCGCCATTCCGCCTGTTTTTGCCCGTCGGCGTCGATGGGCTGGGCCAGCCAGTCCTGCACGTATTCCGAGTGAATGCCGCGCAGCGCCCCGATCTCTCCGGCGGCGATCATCTCCCTCAGTTGCCGGACCATCGGGTAGCCGGAATTGCTGAGCGTCACGGCGAACACCCGGCCGGTTTTTCGCGTCAGACGCACGAGATCCTCCGCCTCCGCCATCGTCGCCGTAAGCGGCTTGTCGCAGATCACGTCGACTCCGGCTTCGAGGAAGGCGGACGCGACCGGGGCGTGCAGGTGGTTCGGGGTGACGATGACCACGGCCTCGATGCCGTCCTCCCGCGCCGCTTCCGCGCGTGCCATTTCGAGATAGTCGCCGTAGCCACGGTCTTCCGGGATTCCGATGTCCGTCGCGGACGCGCGGGACCGCTCCGCATCCGAACAGAGCGCGCCCGCCACCAGTTCGGCGTCGCCGTCGAGCCGAATCGACATGCGGTGGACGGCGCCGATGAACGCGTCGCGTCCGCCTCCGACCATGCCGTACCGCAGCGGCCGCTGCAGGCCGCCCTGTTTGCTTGCGTAAACCATACCTGCGCACGCTCCTCTCTCGGGTTTCCTCTCTCGGGTGCGGATCGAGATCTCCGTGCGGCAAGCATAACGGGCGGAAGTTCCGATGGCAGTTGCCGGCCGGGCCCGGCATGTCCGGGTGCGGACCGGCGCACGCGGCACCGCGGCGTGACGCACAGGTTCCGCCCGATCCGACTCTTCCTGCCGCCTCGACCGTATTCCGGCACACCGGTTCGCTGGACGCCCGAGGGTCGCACGGCTCCGGGATCGGACTGTCGGGCTCGCGCTCGCCTCCGCGCGATCGCGCCCCGCGGCTTCCGTCCGATCGGTTCGCGAGGTCGGACCGGCGAAACACCCGATCCCGATCGGGGGGCCGGCGCATGCCTACGCCTAAAACCTGCGCGGCGGCCTGCCGCAACTCGCCGCAAGGGCCGGTCCGCCGGCCGTTCCGAGTGCGGAGAACGGGCGCGGATCGATCGCTTGCGCCCGGCGAATGCGCTCCGTGCGAACGTCGTCGCGACCGGAATCCTTCAGTCTGCGGCGTAGCGCGTTTCCACCCGTTCCCGGAGATCGTCGCAGAACGAGCGGGAGATCGACGCGTCATGGGCGATCGACCGCCAGAGATGCGGATTTTCCCAGGCGAAATCGCGGAGCGTGAGAAGGGAGTGCGTCACCTGGTCCCAGGTGATTCCCATCGCATCCGGGCGAATGTCCAGCCCGATCTCGCAAACCGCATCCAGAATCTCGTCTGCCCGGTGATCGTGCAGCATCGAGCCTGCGACGATGCCGAGGCAAACCGGCTGCCCGTGCAGGAACTTGACTCCCGTCGCCATCTCCAGCGAATAGAACAGGTAATGCTCCACGCCCTCGATCTGCCGCGGATTCCAGCCGTTTCCGGCGTAGGAGGTGCCCCACTTCAGGCCGTCGACCAGCACGTCGATCCCGGTATCCGTCAGTTCGCGAATGTCGTCCCGATGCCGGAGTACGGCCTCGACTTTCTCCTGCGCCTGAGCCGCGACGCTCGGTTCGTACGGCCACTTCTCCTCGCATACGCCTTTCTCGTGCGCGTATCGCCAGTCCCGCACGCCGGTATGGAAGCACAGGACGTCGCCGATCCCCGAGTAGTTCAGCTGCCGGGGCGCGGCGCGGATGACGTCGTAATCGATGTAGACCGCCTCGGGAACGGCCCATCCCCGGTAGCGAACCATGCCGTCCACTCGAACGGCGAATCTCTGGCCGTAGGCGGCGTTGACGCTGAGCGCCGTGGGAACCGTAAACATCGGCAGACGGCGTTTCCATGCCACGAACTTCGCCGCGTCGAGCGCCTGGCCGCCGCCGAGGCCGACCACCGCCTCGCATGGCGGCAGCGTGTCGAGATCCGCCTCCAGATCCCGCTCGTCCATCGACCGGACGAAATACGGTCGGCAAATCGCGGGGTCGAGAAGGTTTCCGAACAGCGGCCACAGGTCCTCCATCGTGGCGACGAGAAAGGGCCGGTGCACGAAGTCGTTGAGCTCGGCGATCAGCCCCCGGCCGAACACTGTCGGGAATCCGTAATCCAGCCGCCGTCCCGTGCCCGTCTCTTCCATGGCGTATTCCTCTTGCTCTGTGCCGAACGCCGGAGACGCGCGCTGCGTCCCCGATCCGGTCAATAGGTGCAGGTAAACCCTCCGTCCACCACCAGGACCTGCCCGGTGATGTAGCGGCTGTCGTCTCCGGCCAGAAACACGATCGGTCCCGCGACGTCCTCCGGCGTGCCGGCCCGGCGCAGCGGCATTCGTCCGTGCTTGACGTAGATGTCCCGATACCACTCCGTCTGGTGCTCGTGGCCGCTGCCGTCCGGCAGGCGCGCCATTCGCGTGTCGATGAATCCCGGCGCGACGGCGTTGGCCCGAATGCCGAACGGCCCGAAATCGACCGCCATGCAGCGGGTCAGGTTGATGAGTCCGCCCTTGGCCGTCGCGTAGGCCGCCGCGTTCGGCTGGCCGCGAAACCCCTGCGTCGAGGCGAGATTGACGACGCTCGCGCAAGGGCTCGCCTTCAGCATGGCCAGCGCCGCCCGCGTGGCATGCAGCGCTCCGTTCAGGTTGATCCCGATCACTCTCTCCCAGGACTCTGCGCTCATCGATTCGAAGGGGGTCTCGGCGGAGACCGCGGCGTTGTTGACCAGAACGTCGATCCGCCCCCAGCGCTCCTCCGCCGCCGACGCCATCGCCGCCGACGAGACGGGGTCGGCGATATCGACCCGGAGATGGGCGCATTCCCGTCCCGCCGCCCGCAGCGAATCGGACGCGTCCCGCAAGGGTTCCTCGTCGATATCGGCGAGGAGGACGCGCGCGCCGGCTTCGGCGAGCGCACCGGCCGCGGCGCGCCCGATACCCCGGGCGGCGCCGGTGACCAGCGCGACGCGACCCCGAAGCGTCTCCGCCCGTCCGGCGTTCATTCCCTCGCGTCCTCCCCTTCGCCGCCGTCGGGCCAGGCGAGCGCCGCCGCCGCGCCCCGTTCGCGGCGCTCCGCCAGACCGTACCGCCTCGCCAGCGGCACTTCCGCGACCCGCCGCAAGACGTCGAGAATCGCGTCCGACACGACGCGCGCCTCGTCGGAGTCGAGATTGCAGGGATCCAGGAAGACGTGGCCGTGCTCCACGAGGTCGTCGCGCACGACGACGGGGGGAGTGCCGCGGCCGAGCGCGTCGGCGAGTTCCCAGGCGTAAATCCCGGCCTCGCGGGGATCGACCGCGAGGCGGACCCGGTCGATCGGGTTGCCGGTCCAGTCCGGGCAGAGCGAGACCTCGACGCCCGGCGCGTGCGCAAGCGACTCCAGCCACCCTGCGGCGATCTCCCGCTCGCGCCGCCGCGCCGCGGCGTGGTCGCGCCGCTCCCAGGCTTCGAGCGCGGCGACGGTCCCCGCGATCCCCTCCTTTCCGACCTTCATCAGCCTTCCGAGCCCGCGGTTCTGCAGGTAGCAGGCGCGCACCAGCTCCTTTCGTCCGGCGACGATGCCGGCGGTCGGACCGCCGAGGAACTTGTGCGCGCTGTAGAGCACGAGATCGCAGCCGAGCGCGACCGGGCCGGTGAGATCGTATTCCGACGCCATGTCGACGATCACCGGGATCCCGGCTTCCCGGCAGACGTCCGCGAAGGCGGAGAGGCCGATCTGGCCCTCCTGCACCACATGATGCGACACGACGTAGAGCGCAGCACAGGTGTCTTCGCAGATCCGGTCGCGCAGATGGTAGGTCTCCGCGCGCGCCGCGGTCCCGACGGGGATCGCTACGGCGCCGGAAGCCCGGATCGCCTGCTCCACCGGGGCTCCGTAATGAACCAGGTGTCCGGCCTGGACGAGCACCCGGTTGCGCAGCCCGTCCGTATCCGGCAGCCGCTCGATCCGGGCGAGATCGGAGCCGGTCATGCAGGCGGCGGCGGAGAGGGTCATGCCCGCAGCGGTACAAGCCGTCACGCATCCCGCTTCTGCGCCGGTCAGGCGGGCGACGACCGCGCTCGCCCGCGCCTGCAGGTCGTCGACGCGAAGGAACCGGTCCTGGATTTCGGCCCCGGCGCGCACCGCTTCCGGCACGACGCGGGAGGCGCCGAGGGCGGTCATGGTGCCGGCCGCGTTGATCACCTCCTGCAGCCGGTGGCGCCGCATGAAGTCCGGCGACGGCTTGCGCCCCGTCATGCGGCTTCCTCCGGGCGCAGCCGCCGCCCGGTCGCGGAATCGAACAGGAGAATCTCCCGCTCGTCCATACGGACGGTCGCGGCGGCTCCGGCGGATCCGAAGGCGTCCTCCGGGGCGCATCGGACCAGCAGGACGCCGGCGTCCGTTTCGCACTGGATCAGGGTCTCGTGCCCGAACGCCTCGATCAGCGCGATGCGGCCGGGAATGGCGCCGGGGCCTGGGGTGTCGCCGTCGGAAGGAGCGAGTCGCAAGCGCTCGGGGCGCACGCCGAGGATTACCGTGTCCGCGCCGTCCGCGGCGGCGCGAAGCGAGGCGGGCAGGGCGACGCGCGAACCCCCCGGCGCCACCAGCGCATCGCCGTCCACCCTCGTCTCGATGAAGTTCATCCGGGGGCTTCCGATGAACCCGGCAACGAAACGGTTGTCCGGGTCGCCGTAGAGTTCCAGCGGCGGCCCCACCTGCATCAGCTTGCCGTCGCGCATGACCGCCACCCGGTGGCCCAGCGTCATGGCCTCGGTCTGGTCGTGGGTCACGTACAGGGTCGTGGTCCCGAGTTCCCGCTGCAGCCGCGAAATCTCGCCGCGCATCTGCACGCGAAGTTCGGCGTCGAGATTGGAGAGCGGTTCGTCGAACAGGAACGCGGCCGGCGCACGGATCATCGCCCGCCCCAGGGCGACACGCTGGGCCTGTCCGCCCGAGAGCGCCCGGGGCCGGCGGTCGAGATACGCCTCCAATTCGAGCAGCGCGGCCACGCGCTCGACCTCCTCGCGAATTCTCTGCCGCGACTCGCGCCGAACCTGCATGCCGAAGGAGAGGTTCTGGCGTACGGTCATGTTCGGATAGAGCGCATAGGACTGGAACACCATGGCCACGTCGCGGTATTTGGCGTCCAGACCGTTGACCCGCCGCTCGCCGATCCAGAGGTCGCCGGAGGAGACCGTCTCCAGTCCGGCGATCATTCGGAGCGTGGTCGACTTGCCGCACCCCGAGGGACCCACCAGGACGACGAACTCGCCGTCCTCGATTTCGAGGTTCAGGTCGTGGATGACCCTGGCGCCCCGGTAGGTCTTGGAGACGCGGTCGAAGCGAATGCGACCCATCCAGATTCCCTCCGCTCCCCGGGGCCGGTTACGCAGCGGCCGGTTACGCAGTCGCCTCGGCGCCCTCGGGCCAGGGGCCGAAGAGCGCCTCGACTTCCGACTGTAGCCGGTCTACGAAACGGTCGTCGATCGTCGCGTCGTTTGCGATGCCGTACCAGAGTCCTTCCGCACGGACGAACTCCGGAAGTCCGAGGAGAGCCGCCCGTGTCGACTGCCAGTCGACGCCCATCGCTTCGGGTCGTATGTCGACCCCGATCTCGCGGATCGCGCGACCGATCTCCTTCGCGCGCCAGTCGTGCAGCAATGCGCCGACTAGAACTCCGAGGCATACGGGCTGGCCGTGCAGGAAGGCGCGACCGGTCTTCCGCTCGAGCGCGTAGAAGAAAAAATGCTCGACGCCTTCGACATGGCGCGGATTCCAGCCGGCCGCGTGGAAGGAGCCGCCGCCCCAGCGCAGACCCTCTACCAGGACCCGGATGCCGACGTCGGTGAGATCGCGCACCTCCTGACTGTGTTCCAGGATCGCCTCGGCCCGGGCGAGGGAGCGCTCCGCCAGTCGCGGGTCGTAGGGCCAGCGGGCCTCGCAGGCGTCCCGGGAGGCCGCGTGGCGCCAGTCCAGCACGCCGGTGAAAAAGCATAGGACGTCGCCGATCCCGCAGCGGTTGACGAGCGCCGGGGCGGAACGGATCAGGTCCAGGTCAAGATACACCGCTTCCGGCCGCGCCCAGCCCAGATAGCGCACCGCGCCGCCCTCCCGGACCGCGGCCCGGTGCCCCCAGGCGGCGTCGACGCTCAGGCTGGTGGGCAGCTGAAACAGGGGGCGGCGCTTTCGCCAGGCGAAATACTTCGCCGCGTCGAGCGCGCGTCCGCCGCCGATTCCGACGAACGCGGCGGCGTCGTCCGTGACCGCAAGGCCGAGTTCCAGCGCCTCCCGATCCATCGAATCCACCGGATAGATGCGCGCCTCCGGAACCGGCAGCCCAGCCAGCTTGGGCAGGAGATCCTCCATGGTGGCGACCACGAAGGGGCGCGGGACGAAGTCGGCCAGTTCCGCAACCAGGTTGCGGCCGAACACGGTCGGAAATCCCGGGTCGCCGCCCGCCGGCATGCCGTTCATCCCTTCACCGCCCCGAGCGTCAATCCCTTGACGATGTGCCGCTGCGCGAACAGCGCGAAGACGATCATGGGAACCATGGCGGTGATCGAGGCGGCGGTCATGGCGCCCCAGTCGATCGAGGTATAGCCCCGAAACGAGGTCACGCCGACGGTCACCGTCTGCGCCCTGGAAAAGGTGAGGCCGAGGGCGATCGCGAGTTCGTTCCAGACCCAGATTGCGTTCAGGATCGCGGTTGCGGTGATCCCCGGCATCGAGACCGGCACGTAGATGCGCCAGAGGATCTGCCAGGAACTCGCGCCCTCCATCGCCGCCGACTCGTCCAGCGCGCGGGGCACCTCGGCGAAGAAACTGCGCAGCATCCAGACCGAGAACGGCAGGACGTGCACCTGGTAGAGGAGCGCCAGCCCGAAATGGGTGTCGTACAGTCCGACGAGCTGGTAGAGCACGTACATCGGAATCACGAACAGGAACTCGGGCAGCATGTAGGCGAGCAGGAACCACATGGCGATCAGCCGGCGCCCGCGCACCCGCATTCGGCTCAGCGCGTAGGCGCAGGGTACGGCGATGGCCAGAGAGAGCGCCACGGAGACCGCGGTGACGATCGCGGAGTTGGCGAAGGACTCGCGGATCAGGTCGTTTTCCCAGATGGCGACGTAGCTGTCGCGAATGGGCGTGAACCGCCAGACCGGCGGCATGGCGAAGGAATCGAGCTCGGTCTTCAGGGAAATGGTCGCGACCCAGTAGATCGGAAACAGGGTCAGCGCGAGCGCCGCGAGCGTGAACGCCCATGCCCAGGCGCGAGAGGCCCTCGAGGCGGTCACGACTCGCCCTCCTGTCTCTCCGTCGGCTGCAACCGGTCGTACAGGACGCAGATCGCGAGGATGACGAGCGAGAAGATCACCATGATGGTCATCGACTTGCTGATCTGCAGGAAGCTGAAGGCGGTCCGGTAGGCGAGGGTCTGCGCCATCTCGGTGGCGAGCGCGGGCCCCCCGCCGGTCGTGCCGAAGACGATGTCGAACACTTTCAGCGTGTCGATGGAGCGGAATACGATCACCGTATAGAGAAGCGGGCGCAGAAGCGGAAACTTGATCCGCCAGAATATGTCGAAGTCGCTCGCGCCCTCGAGACGCGCCGCGTCCATGGGATCCCGCGGCAGGCTCTGCAGTCCGGCCAGCATGATGATGAACACGAAAGCCGTCTGCCACCAGACGTCGACCAGGATGATCGTCCACATCGCCGAGTCGTCGGCTCCGTAGAACGCCCAGGGACCGTAGCCCGCGAGGCCGACCAGGTAGTTCACGACGCCGACGAACGGATCGAACATCACCTTGGACATCAGCGCCACGATGATGCCGGAGATCATCAGCGGCGTGAGCAGCAGGGTGCGGATCAGCCCCCTGGCGACGTCGAGCTTGTCGACCTGCACCGCAAGGTAGAAGCCGAGCGCGACCTCGATCGCGCAGGCGAAGGCGGCGAAGTAGAAAGTGTTGTACAGGACGCGCCAGAACTCGGCGCCGCCGAGCAGTTCGGCGTAATTGTCGAGTCCTGCGAAGGAGAAGCGGGCGCCCCAGTTCCAGTCGAAGAAGGAGACTACGACGCCGTAGCCCAGCGGATAGAGCGAGGTGACGGCCAGCGCCAGCAGGCACGGCGCAACGAACCAGGTCTCCGTGCGGATGCGCACGGTTGTGCGGCCGGTACGAATCGACTCCGCCGGCGTCCGGTGTCGGCCGCCGGCGGAGTCCGTTGGCGTGGGGTCGTCCCGGTTCCTATTCGATCCAGGCCTCGAAATCCGCCTGTGCGGCAGCCGCCGCCTCGTCCGGATCCGCGTCCCGATAGACGTCCTGAACCACGTCGACGATTCGCAACGCGAATTCGCTCCAGCCCTCGCGAAACACCACGGAGGTCCGCGACGTCTGCATCGAGGTCAGCGTGGCGTCCACGTATTCGGGGTTCAGGGAATCCCGGTAGGCGTCCACGTTCCATGTGGAGACGCGCGTGGCGCCGCCGTGGAACGGGCCGATCCGCGCTTCGCCGGCCTTGTTGGTCATCCACTGGATGAAATACCAGCCGGCCTCCGGATTCGGCGCGTTGGCCGGGATGCCGAGTCCCCACATCCAGTGCGCGGTGTAGGAGGCGCCGTCGGGCGCGTCCGGCGGGATGACCCGGTAGCCCGTGCGACCGGCGACGCGGGAGCTGGACTCGTCCTCGAATCCCGGGCCGAACAGGCTCGCGTCGATGAAGAACGCCGCCCGGCCCTGCTGGAACGTGCGGGCCGCGTCAGGCCAGTCCATCGCCTGGATGTTGATCGGTCCCGACTTCATCAGGCTGGCGTAGTTGGACAGGCCGCGGACGATGCGGGGATCGGTGAGGCGCGGCTTCGACCAGTCGCCGTCGAACCAGACGTTCTGCGGCAGGGGCGTCGGGTCGCTCCCGAAGGAGTTGTAGACGATGCCCGTCACCGTATCGATCAGCGTGTCCGAGCGGATGCCGCGCATGGTCGCGCCGGCGACCTGACCGCCGCTCTTCTCGGAGACCGTCGCCGCGGCGGCGAGCAGCTCGTCCATGGTCTCGGGGACCTTCCCGTCCAGATACTCGTCGACGTGGTCCTTGTTGTAGAACAGGATGTACGACTCGAAAGAGATCGGAATGCCGTAATTCTCCTTGACCTCCGCGTCCGGCGGATAGCTGGTCGCCGAGAGGAAGCCGGCCGGGAAGTCCGCCAGGTCGTAGTCCGCCGCGGTCGACGACGGATCGTTCAGGAACGGCGAGAGCGAATGGACGAGCCCGGCCAGATACTGGGTATAGGCGGTCGAGTCCATCGGCTGGAAGTAGACGCTCGCCTGTCCCTCGCTCGCGCGGAGCGCAATCTCCATGCGGTCGAAATAGAGGTCTTCCGCCAGGGCCTGGATGTTGGCCTTGATGCCGGTGTCGGCCTCGAAGTCGGCGAGCGCCGAGCGCATGCCGTCGGTCACCGGGTGCTCGTTCATCAGCACGGTGATCTCGGCGCCGGCGTGGCGCTTCCAGTCGAATTCCTGCGCGGTCGCCGACGTCGCGAGCGCGCCTGCCGCCAGCAGCGCCGATAGCGAGCCGGCGGCGGTAAATGACAGTCTCTTCATGCTTGTATCCCTTGTCGGTTTTGATTTCTGGCACTTCCGTTGCCGGAAGAGAATTCTACTCTCGCTCCGGCGCAGGTTCCAGTACCGAAACCCGCCAATTCGTGCGCGGTCCGGGACGGCTCGGGTCGGCATGGCGTCGCTTGCGCGGGACTCGGCCGTCGGCCCGAGGTCTCCGGCAGCTCGAGACCGACGACCCTCGTCCTCGGGCGGCGGATCCTGCGGAAGGGGTTTCGCGACCCCCGAGGTGCCGCAAGATTTCGCGGGTATCGCGACTCCCGGTGCGGGGAGATGGGATCGACCGCGTCGAGGAACGACGCCTTGGCCCTCGTCCGGAGCGGCCGGGGTCGTCCGAAGCGAGGTCACGGATGCACGACGCGCGCTTGCGCGAGCTATGGGGACAGCTGCAGGGCAGGAAGCCCGTTCTTCCGCATTTTCTCCTCGAAATTCAACTGAGCGGCTTGCGCGGCATCGACGGCCTGCGGGTGGCATTCGACTGTCCCGTCAGCGTGATCGTCGGCGAAAACGGCAGCGGCAAGTCGACCCTTCTGCGCGCGGCCGCCTGTGCCTACCGGGTGCCGGGCGCCGGCGCGAAGGACTTCCTCCCGTCCTCGCTGTTCGCCGATCACGGTCCCGGAATCGGAGCGCGAGAGGATCGAAGGGACGTCGCGACGATCGACTTCGAATACGTCACGCCGGAGGGGCGCCGGTCCATGCGCTGGCGTCGGTCCGGGGGCTGGAAGCGCAGCTTTTTCGGTCGACGGAACGCACGCCAGCCGGAACGCCCTGTCCTTCTGCGGACGCGCAGCGACCTCGGCGCCCCCGGCATGTCCCGTTTCGGGGGTGCGCTTGCGGAGAAACCGTTCCCGGCCTCGCAGCTCGAGTTCGCGCATCGATCCTTGCCGTTTCGATACGCCGAGGTTCTCGATCTCTCCGGCACCGGCAAGTCGCTGCTCTATGCCTCCCGGCCGGGCGGTACGTCGTATTCGGAGCTGCATATGTCCGCCGGCGAGCGTGCCGTGTTTCGACTCGGGCAGGAGATTGTCCGACTGAAGTGTGCCCTGGTCCTGATCGACGAGGTGGAAGCGGGATTGCACCCCCAGGTTCAGACGCGGCTCCTCATCCAGTTGCAGCAACTCGCAATTCGAAACGATCTTCAGGTCGTCCTCACCACCCACAGCCCGGTCGTGCTCGACTGCGTGCCTCCGCACGGACGAATTTTCCTCGAACGCGACGAACCGGGTCGGGTCGCGGCTCGAACCGCCTGTCGCGATTTCGTTTTGCACGCACACTACGGACGGTCGGCGGAAACGCTGAACGTCCTTTGCGAGGGGGACGCGGCCGAGGGAGTCCTGCGCGGCGCGTTCGACGTCTTGCTTCCCCGGCATCGAATCAGGTCCGAGTCGGTTCGAATCGGGCGCGGTGCCGGGGCCGACGAGTTCGCCTCCCATGCGTCCCGTTTGGCGAAATTCGGGTTGATCGACCGCTTCGCGTTCGTTCTCGACGGCGACAAGCGCGGAAGCGCGGCGGAGAGGAGGCTGCGGGAAGGCTCCGACGCAGTCCTGTTTCTTCCCGGCGGCGCTCCCGAGGTCTGGTTGTGGGATACGTTGCGGCGCCTTTCCGTCGAGGAGGCGACGGAGGCGGGACTCGGCGGGGGCGAGCTTCGGACGAGCACTGGCCAGCTGGACGACCTCTACGCCCCGGCGACCGACGCTCCCGCAGAGATCGCCAGGACGAAGCTGCGCGGACTCGCCGAGGCGCTGGGACTGCCCGTTTCGGACGTCGCTCGCGCGGTCGGTCGAGTTCGGACCGGACAGCCGGGCAGCGACTTGCAGCCCCTCGCAGAAGCGCTGGGGAAACGGCTTCTGCGCCGGCGAGGCTGAAGCGCATGCGGCCCGACGGCTGCCGGACGTCACCCAGAGAGCCTCGACGAGCGCCGTGCGCAGAACCCGAGGCGAGCGCTCCGGCGCCCTCTTCGCCTGTCCCTTCGCGAGATCCCGTTGCGCGCGCTCGCGTCTCCCGGTTGCGCCCTCCGGCGTCTCCCGGTAGGACAATTCCGCAGAAGCGCCCGACTTCGGAGCATCCGGAGGACACCGGGGAAGCGCGCCCGACCTCCTTCTACCGGGACGGAGTTGCGGCCGCCAGGAAACGCGCAGGGAGGAGAGGGATGCCAGAGCACCAGTACCCCAAATTGCACAACGCCATGTGGCCCGGCCTCGTCGGCAAGGGCGACGACAGCGAGCCTCCGATCGACCTCGACACCATGCTCGAGCTGACCGCGGCGGCGGAAGCGGACGGAATCCGGTTTGACGGCGTGGACCTGTTTCTCGCCGACCCGCACACCCCGATCGACGCGGACGACGACGCCGTACGCGCACTCGCGGACAATATCGGGGGCAGGGGTCTGACGGTCGGCTCGGCCGTCGCGCCGGTCTGGCCGCCGGTCGGCGGCGGTTCCGCCATGGGGGACGACGCCGAGCGACAGAAGTTTCTCGACGCGGTGCGGAATTCCTGCCGGATCATGGGCCTCCTGCGAGATCTCGGCGTTCGCGAGGGCGGCGTCATTCGGGTCGATACCGCAACCGGCGTGGCGGACTGGGCCGCGGACCCCGCGGCCGCTACGGCGCGCATGGCGGAGACGCTCCGCCTCGCCTGCGACATCGCCGAAGACCACGGCGAGCGCCTGGCGGCGGAGGGCGAGATCTGCTGGGGCGGCATGCACAGCTGGAAGGACATGGCGAACCTGCTCGAAGCGGTCGGTCGCCCGGAGACGCTCGGATTCCAGGCCGACATGGCGCACACGATGCTCTACGCCATGGGCTACAACGCGCCGGAACACCGGCTGCTCGACGACGACTTCGACTGGGCCGACAAGGCCGGGCTCGAGTCGGCGCTGTCGCGCATCGCCGATACGCTGCGCCCCTGGACGATCGACTTTCACGTCGCGCAGAACGACGGCACCGTCCACGGAACGGGGTCGCACGACAAGACGGGCCGCCATTGCATGGCCGACGACCCGAACGGCAAGCTGGACATCGTCTCGGTCGCCGGTCTCTGGCTGAACCGGCCGGACGGGTCGCCGACGCGCGCCATGCGCCACATCTGCTGGGACGGCTGCATGTTCCCGAACGAGGTGCTGCTCCGGCAGGAGACCTGGAACACGATCCTGTCGGCGATGGTCGACGTTCGCCGGGCGCACGGATGGGACGAACAGGGAGGATGAAATGAGCAAGAGGGAACTGCGAATCGGGGTCGTCGGATACGGCTTCATGGGCCGTACCCATTCCAACGCCTTCCTGACCGCGCCGAAATTCTTCGACCTTCCCCGCGAACCCAGGCTCGTGGCGGTTTGCGCCCGGAACGCGGACCGGGCCGGGGAATTCGCCGCGAATTGGGGATTCGAGAGCGTCGAGACCGACTGGCGCGCCCTCGTCGCGCGCGACGACATCGACCTGATAGATATCGCCAGCTCCAACGACACCCACATGGAAATCGCCGTCGCCGCGGCCGAGGCCGGCAAGATGGTGATGTGCGAAAAGCCGCTCGGCCGGAGCGCGGCGGAGTCGGAGCGCATGGTCGAGGCGGTCGAGGCCGCGGGCGTCGCGAACATGGTCTGGTACAACTACCGGCGCATCCCGGCGGTCACCCTCGCCAAGCGGATCGTGGAGGCCGGCGACCTGGGGCGGATTTTTCATTACCGGGCGAATTTCCTGCAGGACTGGACCATTTCCGCCGATCTGCCGCAGGGCGGCGAAGGGCTCTGGCGGCTCGACAAGTCGGTGGCGGGAAGCGGCGTGACCGGGGACCTCCTGGCGCATTGCATCGACACGGCCATGTGGCTGAACGGCGGAATCGACCGGGTGACGGCGATGACGGAGACTTTCGTCAAGGAGCGCATGCACAGTCTCACCGGCGAAGTCCAGCCGGTCGAGATCGACGACGCCTGCGCGTTCCTGGCTCGCTTCTGCAACGGCGCCCTGGCGATTTTCGAGGCGACCCGCTACGCCCGAGGCCACAAGGCGCTCTACACGCTTGAGATAAACGGCGAGCACGGTTCGTTGTTCTGGGACTTGCACGACCTGCACCGACTGCAGTATTTCGACCATCGCGTCGAGGGCACGACCCGGGGCTGGCGTTCCGTCCACGTCACTGACGGCGACCACCCTTATATGGACAAGTGGTGGGTTCCGGGCCTCGCGATCGGATACGAGCACAGTTTCGTCCACCAGGCGGCGGACTTCGTCCAGGGGCTGGAGGGCGAGGCCGCGCGTCCGACCTTCCGCGACGCCTTGGCGACCGACAAGGTCACCGACGCGGTCCTGCGCTCCGCCTCAAGCGGGAACTGGGAACCCCCCGTCTGAACCGGCGCCGGTCTCGCCCGGCCGGCCGCACCGGCCGGGCGCCCGGCCCGTCAGCTGCGAAGACCGTTCCACGGGGCCTCGTCGGCGACCTCGACCACTTCGTAGCCGTCCGCTCCCACGCAGGGGCCGAGGATGGCCAGAAGCCTGGCGCTGCCGGTCTCTCTCGCGCCTCGAAAGGACGCATGCACGACGTCCTTGCCGATGAAGACCGAGTCGCCCGGACCCAAAACCCGCATCTCGTCCTCCAGCCACTGTTCGACGGATCCTTCCACGACGTAGATCAACTCTTCCTGGTTGGGGTGCTTGTGGAAGTCGTGCCCGCCGCCCGGCGCGATCTCGACCTCGACGATCGCCAGATGCTTCGCCCCCGTGTCTCCGGGCGTGCTGTGCCAGGACAGCGTTCCCCAGTCCGTCGCGGCCCCGGGGTTCTCCGCGGCCATCCTGAATTTGCCCTTCATGCCGGCCCCTCCCTCCTGTTCCTGTCGATTTGCGCGAAGCTGCGCACCTGTTCCGTGAGCGCCCGCTCGACGGGGAGCCGCTCCATCGAACTCGCCCCGTAGAATCCGTGGCAGCCGGGGCAACGGGCGAGTACCCAGGCGGCGTCTTCCGGCGAGGAAATCGGCCCGCCGTGGCAGAGCAGGATCGCGTCCCTCGACACCTCGCGCACCGCGGCGGCGATCGCGTCGATCCGTACCGCGCAGTCGGCGAGCGAAAGCGCGGTTTCGGCGCCGATGTCGCCGCCGGTCGTCAACCCCATATGGGCCACGATCACGTCGGCGCCGGCCTCCGCCATCGCCCTCGCCTCGTCCTCGTCGAACGCGTAGGGCGTCGTCAGGAGGTCGCGTTGCCGGGCCGCACGGATCAGGTCCACCTCGAGTGCGTACCCCATGCCGGTCTCTTCCAGGTTCGCCCTGAACGTTCCGTCGAACAATCCGACGGTGGGGAAGTTCTGGATGCCGGAAAAGCCCAGGTGCGCCAGATCGTCCAGGAACGGCTCGAGGAGCAGGAACGGGTCGGTCCCGTTCACCCCGGCGAGAACCGGAACGTCGCGCACGACCGGCAGCACTTCCTTTGCCATCTCGACCACGATCTCGTTGGCGTTGCCGTAGGCGAGCAGTCCGGCCAGCGAGCCGCGCCCCGCCATGCGGTAGCGGCCCGAGTTGTAGATCACGATCAGGTCGGCGCCGCCGGCCTCTTCGCAACGCGCCGACAATCCGGTGCCGGCGCCGGCGCCGACGACGGGTCGCCCGGCGTCGATGCGCGCCCTCAATCGCGCGAGAATTGCCTGTCTCTCAATTCGGGCCAAGCGTCTCTCCTGCGATTTCGCGGAACGACTCGAGTGCCGCTTCCGCGAAGGCGACCGTATTCAGGTTCGCGCCGATCCGGCGCAGCTTGCGGTTCGGCCCCTCGCAAAACCCGCTCTCGATCGCCTCGAACAGGGCGGCGTCCGCCTCCGGGTCGCAGAACGGCTGCCCGGGCGCGTCGATCGCCGAGACGCCGCCTTCGGGAATCAGGAACCGCACGGGGCCGCGCATCCGGTTCAGCCGCTCCGCGAGCCAGGCGCCGAATGCGCGGTTCTCGTCCGCCGTGGTGCGCATGAGCGTCACCTGCGGGTTGTGCACGTGCAGCTTTCGCGTCCGAAAGCGTTCCGGCACCGTATCCGGGCCGCCGAAATTCACCATGTCCAGGGCGCCGCAGGAGCCGACATAGGGAACGCCGGTGCGGATCACCGCGCCCAGCCGGTCCTCGCTCGCCGGCAGCGCGCCGCCGACGATCATGTCGGCGATCTCCGTCGTCGTCAGGTCCAGCACGGCGTCGATCAGGCCGCTGTCCACCAGCTTCTCCATCGACTGCCCGCCGATTCCGGTGGCATGGAAGACGATCGGCTCGGCATGCGTTTCCAGGGCCCGAGCCAGATGCGAGACGCAGGCGGTGGTCACCCCGAACATGGTCAGGCCGACGATGGGACGCCCCGACGCGTCCCGAACTGCGGCCGGCGCCCGCATCATGCCGGCGAAGCCGGCCGCGGCGTTGGCGAGCACCGTGCGCGAGATCCGGTTCAATCCCTGGACGTCGGCGATCGAGTAGATCATGGCGATGTCGCTGGCGCCGACATAGGGCCTCACGTCGCCGGACGCGACCGAGGTGACGATCATCCTCGGCATGCCGACCGGCATTTCGCGCATCGCCGGAGCGACGAGGGACGCGCCCCCGGACCCGCCGGCCCCGAAGATGCCGCCGATCCAGTCGGCCTCCGCGGCATAGCGGCGGAAGGCCTCGGCCATGGCGCCGACCGCCCGGCCCCGGTCTTCGAGGCCGAGAACGGCCTGCGCACCGTCCGGGTGGCGCTCTGCGACCTCCTGGGCAGGAACGTCTGCCTGCGCGGGAGCGCCGCGGGTCGAGAGATCGATCGTGCGTGTCGGTATGCCCGCCTCTCGCAGGACTTCGGCCACGAACTCCAGTTCGGGCCCTTTGGTGTCGAAGGTTCCGGCGACGGCCGCGATGCGCATCAGCGTCCCGACCCGGACCCGGGCGCCCTCGCTCTACCCGCTCGCCGACCCATTGGCGCCACGCTCCGGCCTGCGGCGTGCGTCGACGGCGCCCGAGCGGCAGCGCGTCGCGCCGTCATCGAATGGATTCCAGATACTCGACATAGAGAAACGCCGTGCCGACGCCGAGGGCGGCGGCGACCGCGAGAATGATCAGGATGACGACGCTGACCCGGTAGAGGGCGCGGGCCGGAACCCCCTCCCGGCAAAGCGGAACCAGGTTGAACGCGAGCGCTCCGACGACCACCGTCACGCATCCGACGGAAAACAGGTGAATGGAAAAGGGCTGAAAGATGGCGACGATGGACGCCACGCAGAGCGCGATTATGGTCCGCTCGACGATGCGCGCCTGTCTGGCAGTCATGAGCGGACCTCCAGTGCCGTTCCGTCTGCGGCGAATATGTGGGTGGCTCCCCCCGGGAAGCGCACATGCACCGTTTCGCCCTCCCGGAACGGGGAACGCCAGTCGGCGACGAGCCGAAACTCCTGGCGGCCGTCGTTGAGATGGATCAGCGTCTCGGCGCCCATCGGCTCGATGATGTCGACGGTCGCGGGGACCGTGTCGGCCTGCGCTTCGGCGGCGACTTCGAGATTCCGCGGGCGGATGCCGAGGGTCGCCGCATCGCCCGGCTGCAACGCGTCGACCTGCGGACAGTCGACGATCGCCAGGGTTCCGCCGCCTTCGAGCCGGAACGTCGCCGGGGCTCCGTCCGGCGCCTCCGCCAGCGTGGCCGGGAGCAGGTTCATCTGCGGCGTGCCGATGAACCCCGCGACGAACAGGTTCGACGGATGCTGGAACACGTTGTGCGGCGTGTCGACCTGTTCGATCCGGCCGTCCCGCATGACCGCGATGCGGTCGGCCATGGTCAGGGCTTCCAGCTGGTCGTGGGTTACGATGACCGTGGGGCGCGAGAGGTTCTGCAGCACTCCCTTGATTTCGCCGCGCATTTGTTCGCGGAGCTGGACGTCGAGCCGGGAAAGCGGCTCGTCGAACAGGAAGCACGACGGATCGCGAATGATGGACCGGCCGACCGCGACGCGCTGCTTCTCGCCTTCGGCGAGTTCGGTGGGATGGCGGTCGAGTATGTCCTGGAGCCGCAGCGTCGCGGCGGTCTTCTCGACCCGGCTTCGGATCTCGTCGGCGTCGAGCCCGTCCGCGTGCAGCGGAAAGGCGAGGTTCTCTCCGACCGAGAGGCTGGGATAGAGCGCGTAGAACTGGAAGCTCATCGCCACGTTGCGCTCGCGCGGGCGAAGCCGGTTGACGCGCTTGCCCTGCAGGCGGATTTCGCCCTCGGTCGCGATTTCCAGGCCGGCGACCATCCGGAGCGTGGTCGTCTTGCCGCAGCCCGACGGTCCGAGCAGACAAAGAACCTCGCCGTCGTCGACCGTGAGGTCGATGCAGTCGACCGCCGTCAGCGAACCGAACCGCTTGGTCAGGCTCGTCAGCGAGATGGTCATTTCTTCACCGTCCCGAAGGTGACGCCGCGAAGCAGCTGGTTCTGCAGGAGGAAGGTCACGAAGAAGATCGGCAAGAGGAAAAGGGTCACGATCGCGGCGAGCAGCCCGTAATCCACGCCGACCTCGCCGCCGAGCGTACGCGCCATCGCGACCGGAACGGTCCGCGTCTCGACGCCGGTGAGCAGCAGCGCGAACAGGAATTCGTTCCAGGTCAGGATCAGGCCGAAGACGAAGGTGGCGGCGAGGCCTGCCCGAATCTGCGGGATGCACATGCCGAAGAAGACGCGTCGCTCGGTCGCGCCGTCCATGCGGGCGGCGTCCTCGATCTCGGGGTTCAGCTCGTCGAAGAAGCTCTTCACCAGCCAGACCGAGAACGGGATGTTGAAGGCCGCATAGAGCAGGATGATGCCCCAGTACGAACCCGCGAGGCCGGTCAGCCGGAACATCAGGAAGATCGGAATGATGACCACGATCGGCGGCATCATCCGGGTGGTCAGGATGATGAACAGGTAGGTGTCGTTGCCGCGCAACGGGTAGCGCGAGAAGCCGTAGGCGGCGAGGGTTCCGACGATCAGGGCCAGGAGCACCGAGGCGCCGGCGATGAAGATCGAGTTGAAGAAATACAGGCCCATGTCGGTCGCCTGACTGGTGCCGGTGGTGATGCTGGCCCGCCAGAAGACGCCGACGAAATTCTCCATCGTCGGCGAGAAGAACAGCTTCGGCGGCACCGCCAGCGCGTCTGTCCGGGTCTTGAACGCGGTCAGGATGATCCACAGGACCGGAAAGAAATACACCAGGCCGACGATCCCGGTGACCAGCGTGTAGCCCCAGCCCGCCTTGCCGATTTCGCGATTGCCCCGGAACATCAGCCAACCTCCCTTGCGCGACGGTTCACGGCGTAGAGATACAGGTTGGTCAGCACGATGACGATGAACAGGACGATGTAGGCCAGCGCCGAGGACTGGCTGGTCTTGAAGAACTGGAAGGCGACCCGGTAGAGATAGACGGCGATGGTCTCGGTCGAGGAACCCGGACCGCCCTCGGTGATGATGTAGACGATGTCGAAGAGCTTGAACGTCTCGATGGTCCGGAACAGGATCGCGAGGAGCAGGAGGCTACGGATATACGGAAAGGTGATCGTCCAGAACGTGCGCCATTTCGACGCCCGGTCGATCTCCGCCGCCTCGTAGAGATATTTGGGGACCGAAACCAGTCCCGCGAGCACCAGCAGCATCACGAAGGGCGACCACATCCAGGCGTCCGCGATCACGATGCCGGCGATGGCGCCGGCGGGCGTCGCGAGGGTGACGAACGGGTCTGCGGTGAAGAAGTTGATCACGTAGGAGACGAGGCCGAAGGTCGGCTCGTAGAAGAGTTTGAAAAACACGCCGACGGACACGAAGGAGAGCATCATCGGCGTCAGGACGAGCATCAGCACGATACGCCTGAGCGGAAACTCCTTGGCGAACATCAGCGCCAGAAGGAAGCCGACGATCAGTTGCAGGAGCACCGAGCTTCCCACGATCAGGGCCGTGGTCTGGAACCGTTCCCAGACCTTTTCGTCGGTCAGGACCCGCTCGTAATTGCTGAAGTCGCGGAACTTCGGAACCGTCAGCCGGTTGGCGCGGTAGTTGAAGAAACTCAGACCGAACGACCACAGCAACGGAAAGATGTTCATCACGAACAGCACGATGACGGCCGGGGCGACCAGAAGCGGCCCGCGCCGCTTCGGGGACAGGAGCCACGCGCCGAATCCTTCTCCGCCTTGTGCGGTATTGGTCATCGGAACCTCATTGCAGGGCGGGCCGGGCGGGCCTCGCCTTCGCGGCGTCGTTGCGTGCCGGGCGGAATGCGGGGGCCGGACGCGGTCCGGCCCCCGCGAGCGGAGTTACTCGATCATGCCCGCGTCTTCCAGCAGCTCCTGCTGGAACTCGGCCACCGCGTCGAGCGCTTCCCGGGCGGAGATCTGGCCGGTGATCGCCTTGTCGAACTCCTCCTGTTGCTGGATCAGCAACTCGAAGAACTCGGGCGTATGCCAGACGTCCCGCTGCCAGTCGATCATTTCGACATGGGCGCGGTTCCACGGCCGAAGGTCGTTGTACTCCGGCATGGCCATGACGCTCATCCGGCCCGACTGTCCGCCGCTCGCGACGGCCTGGATCTGGGTCTCGGGGCTCAGCCACCACTTCACGACGTTGAGCGCCTCGTTTACGATCTCGTCGCTGTTCCAGGTAGTCAGAACGAAGGGCTGTCCGCCGATATTGCCGGTGCGGTCGATGCTGCCGTCTTCCTTGCGCAGTCCGGGCGCCGGACCGAACGCCGACTTGTCGTGCGCGACGGAGGCGTTCGGGTCGAGAACCGGCTCGCCGAGGCCGACCCAGTCGATGATGGCCGCAACCTTGCCCTGCATGTAGAGGTCCTGAATGACGAAGATGTCCATCTGGCCGGTCTGGGCGACCGGAGGCATGTACTGCAGCATCGAGAGGTAGTGTTCGAACGCCTCGACGGCGATATCGGAGTTCACCACGCCTTCGGCCTGCGCTTCGGGGGCCATGGTCTCGTCCCAGATGCTCCCGCCGTACTGCCAGATGAAGGCGTTGATGGCCATGGTCGAGAAGTCGTAGCCCTTGCCCGCCTGGTAGGCGATGCCGTAGAAATCGTCATCGAGAACCGTGTCCCCGACGGTCTCGCCGGCGTCGCGACGCAGGAACTCGCCGATCTGCGCGAACTTGGTCCAGTCGGTGTCCTGCCAGTCCTCGTAGGTGCAGGGCAGGTTGCTGCCGTACCGCTCCTGGAAGGCCGCCATCTCGCCCTCGTGGCAGAAGATGTCCTCGCGGTAGAAGGTCACGTAGGTGTCGGGGAACTGCGGGAAGCCGTAATAGTGCACGCCGGGGGCCGGAACCTCGCCCGCTTCCTCGAGCTGCGCGCGGGTACGGTGCGGGTAGGTCGAGTAGGCCGAAACCAGCGCCGGATGCAGGTCCTGCAGGATGGCGAGCAGTTCCGGGTCGGCCTTGATCAGTTCCGTCAGGTCCATGTAATAGCCGCCCTCGACGAAGGCGCCGAGCCACTGGCTGTCGGTTACGATCATCTGGTACTTTTGCTCGCCCGAGGTCAGCGAGGCGGAGACCCGCTCATAGAAACTCGGCCACGGAATGAAGTCCATGTCGAGCGTCGTGTTGTGACCGTCGGGCGATTGGTACGTCTGATCGAAATGCTCCTTCATGAAGCGGGTAGGCGGCCAGTCGGGCGCCGCCATGGTGATGGTGATGTCGGCCGCCGCCGCCGGCTGGGCGGAGACGCCGATTACCAGAACGAAGGCGCCGAGCGCACCTCCGAGAATCGACCGGAGCGATCGGATATTCATGGTTTCCTCCTGATTGAAGACTTGGGGTATGGGGTTTTGCTTGCGCTGCTCTGCCTCAAGCGCCGAACCGCGACAGGCTGCCCATGCGGGCGCCGGATTCGCGGTCGAACAGGTGGACGTCGGCAGGGTCGAAGGCGACTTCGACCTCGCTGCCCGCCGCATATCGTGACGCGACCTCCTCGCGAAGAACCATCTTGAGTCTGGCGTCGCGGACCTCGAGGTCGATGACGGTCACGTCGCCCAGGGGCTCGGTGAGCGTGACGCGGGCCGGAAAGCGGAACGCGTCGCCGGCTTCCGCCGCCGCGAGTCCGAGGTCGTGCGGCCGGACGCCCAGCGTGACCTGACGCTCCCCGCCGATTCCGGATGTCGGAATCGGCTCCGCGAGAAGGGGCATGCCGAGGCGCTGGTCCGCGTCCGTCGTCGCGTCGACGAGGTTGATCGCCGGAGCCCCGACCATGTTGGCGACGTAGACGCTGTCGGGTTCCCGATAGAGATCGCCCGGCGTACCGGTGGACACCACCCTGCCGTCGCGGATTACGCCGATACGCTGGCCCATGGTCAGGGCTTCGAGCTGGTCGGGCGTCGCGTACAACATCGTCATGCCCAGCTCGCGGTGCAAGCGCTTGAACTCCGCACGCATGTCGTGGCGCAGCTTCGCGTCCAGGTTGGTCAGGGGCTCGTCCAGGAGGAGAAGTCGCGGTCGCCCGATGATGGCCCGTCCGATGGCGACCCGCTGTTGTTCGCCCCCCGAAAGAGTGGCCGGCTTGCGGGCCAGGGTGTGCTCGACCCGCAGCAGTTCTGCCGCCTCGCCGACGCGCCTGCGAACCTCGTCCGCCGACAATCCCTGCCGTCGCAGGGGATAGGCGAGATTCTCCTCGATGGTGAGATGCGGATAGAGGGCGAAGGTCTGAAAGATCATCGCCATCCCGCGGCCCTGCACCGGCGCGTGGGTGACGTCCTGTCCGCCGAACAAGACCCGTCCCGACTCCAGCGTCTCGAGCCCGGAAATCGAACGCAGCGTCGTGGTCTTGCCGGAGGAGGAGGGGCCGAGCAGGCAGAAGAACTCGCCCTCGGCAACGTCGAAGGTCATGTCGTCGAGCGCGAGCGTCTCTCCGAAGCGGCGGCAAATGCCCTCGACTCTCAGCTCCGACATGGCGCGCTCGCGTCAGCCGGCCCGGCGCGGGCCCGGCGCCCGGAGACTCCGCCTGCGGCGGGTCGAGCCGGCGTTCACGCGCCGACTCCGGCAATGCCGAGAATCCGGCGGTTGGCCTCTTCGTCCGTTCCGGCGCTGGCGAAATCGTCGAACGCGGTCTCGGTCACCCGGATGATGTGGGCGGCGACGAATTCCGCCCCCTCGCGGGCGCCGTCCTCGGGATGTTTCAGGCAGCACTCCCACTCGACCACGGCCCATCCGTCGAAATCGTTCGCGGCCAGCTTGGAGAAAACGGCGCCGAAATCGACCTGTCCGTCGCCGAGCGAGCGGAACCGGCCGGCCCGGTCCACCCAGTTCTGGAATCCGGAATAGACCCCCTGCCGTCCCGTCGGATTGAACTCCGCGTCCTTCACGTGGAACATCCCGATCCGGTCCTTGTATATGTCGAGATTGTCCAGGTAGTCGAGACACTGCAGCACGTAATGCGAGGGGTCGTAGAGCATGCGGGCGCGGGCGTGGTCGCCGGTCCGCTCGAGGAACATCTCGTAGGTGATTCCGTCGTGCAGGTCTTCGCCGGGGTGGATTTCGTAGCAGATGTCCACGCCGCGGTCGTCCGCATGGTCGAGCAGCGGGCGCCAGCGGCGGGCCAGTTCGTCGAACCCGGCTTCGACCAGCCCCGCCGGGCGCTGCGGCCACGGATAGACGAACGGCCAGACCAGGGCGCCGGAAAATGCGGCGAGGGCGCCGATTCCCATGTTGCGCGAGGCGTCCAGCGCCAGGCGAACCTGGTCTTCCGCCCAGGCCTGGCGGGCGGCGGGGTCGCCGCGAACCTCCGGAGCGGCAAATCCGTCGAACGGCTCGTCGTACGCCGGATGCACCGCGACCAGCTGTCCCTGCAGGTGTGCGGAGAGTTCCGTGACCTCGACGCCGTTCTCCTTGGCGACGCCCTTGAACGCGTCGCAATAGTCCTTCGACCGCGCCGCCTCGGCCAGATCGATCAGCCGACCGTCCCAGCTCGGCACCTGCACGCCGACGTAGCCGCACTCGGCCGCCCAGCGCGTGATGCCGTCCCAGCTGTCGAACGGCGGCTCGTCGCCGGCGAACTGAGCCAGAAACAGGGCAGGTCCCCGGATCGTCTTCATCTGTGCCTCCTCCCCGTCCCAGCTGCACCGGCGCCCGTTTTCCCGGCGACTCCGTCGGACCGGATCGTCCTGCGCAACCCAACCCGATACCCGCCGTTTCGGGAAGCCGTGCCTGGTCGGGGCGGGAGGCGCAACGAGGTGCGATCCGGGTTCGCGCTCGAGCCGCCGACGGCCGTCACAGGCTCTGCGCCGCTCGAGCGTCCGATCGTTTCGGACCGTGCCGCATCTTACGCGGAATTCGACGCGCTGCAAGGCGATGCGCAGGAATCGGGATTGTCGGTCCAATTGCCCAACTGGCCCCTGGGGACCGATTCGCCGGGCATCGGGCGCGTTTCGGGGCCGCCGGTCGCCGGATGTCGGCCCGTCCGTGGGAGCCAGGCCGCGACGGCGATCCCGTCGGCAAACGCGGGCCGGGACCATTGCGGCCGATGCCCGCGTAGACGAGGGTCTCATGTCGCGACCGCTCTCTCGCGTCGCGGACTGCTCCCGCTCGCAAGCTGACCTCCGATATCGTAGCGAGAGACCCGCCTGGCGGCGGGCCGACTCCTTGACCGAGGTCCACGCCAGGTCGGAGACGACGGAGCGGTCGAGGCGGATCGAGTCCGGGGGGGCGGAACTGCAGAGGCGCTCGCGCAGGCCTTCCTCGCGCACCTCACACGCTATGCGGCAGCGGTCGGAACGCGGCTGACGGCAGGGCGGCTGGGTAGCGGTCCCTCGGCGAGGCGGCAGCCGTCAGGTCGGCGCGCCGGACATCGGAGCGTCAGTTGTGAATTCGCAGGTCGAGTCCGACGCGGGTGTCAGGCTCGATGCCGTTGCGGCGTTCGACCGTCAGAGCGGTGCCGATTCCGCGCCGGGCGAAACGAATGCCCGTCCGGTAGTGCTGCGTGCCCGACCCGTCGTCGAGCGCCAGGTCGGCAAACGGCGTCAGAAGCCCGCCGGCCGCCGCGATGCCGTAGCCGGCGCGCGCGGCCAGCGACAGACGCTGCGGCGTGTCTTGGTCGCGCATCCGGTCGAACAGCGGCTCGCGCGTCAGCGCACCGGGCAGCTGCGACCCCCATGACGGACCGAGCGCGAGCGACAGGCCGCGCCCGTCGGACTCCGGCGCGAGTCGCGATTCCAGACTCGCGCCCCATTCCTGCGTGCCGCTCTCGGAATGCAGCGCCAGCCAGCGGCCGCTCGCATCGACGCTGAAGCGCCCGCCCGGCGCCGACATCCGCATTCCGCCCGAAACCTCGATGCCGGAGCCGGTCACCCCGTCGCCGCCGTCCTGGCGCACCGTCAGCGCGCCGCGCGGTCGAAGCAGCCAGTCCGAAACCGAAAACGGCGCGAAGCCGTCGCGTTCCGCTTCCACGCCGCCGCGCAGGCGCCAGCTCCTTGCCGAAAGACCGCCGAGCGACGGTGCCGAAGACGACTTGTCGGTTTCGATTTGGGAGAGGCTCGCACTGCCGAACGCCGACAGCGACAGACCGCCCAGCCGCGCCACCGGCAGCCGACCGCTCGCCGAACCCGTCAGAAGCGACAGGTCCGCCTTCTCCACATTGCCGGTAAACGCCCGGTGTTCTGCTTCGCCCTTGCCCGCGCCCAGGACCAGGCGCAAGGCACCGCCGTTGTTCGCCGTCATTTGCGCATAGGGCCATATTGCCGTCAGAGTCGTATCGAGACTTCCGTCGAATTCGTCCAGTCGGTAGTTCGCTTCGCTCCGGCTCCGGGACGCTGCCGCCCCTGCCATCAACCGATCGTTCAGACGGACGTCCGCGCCCAGCCAGCCCGCTCGTTGCTTGCCGTCCCAGCTGTCGCCGTTCCTGCGACCCTCGAATCCGCGCCAGTCGCCACGGCCCCAGACGGTCCAGTACGGGCCGTCCGCGCCCGCCTCCTCGTTCGCGAGCGAGAGGGCGAACGCGCTGTCCCGAAGGAGTGCCTCCCCGTCGACGCCGTACGACGGGTCGTCGCCCCGGCTCCCGATCCCGTCAAGCGCGCCGCCAAGGGCAATTCCGCGGCCGGGTCGAAGACCCGGTCCGGCGCCGCCCACTCGCCGTCCGGCCAGCGTCAACGACTGTGCGCCCGGCGCCGCATCGAAGCGCTGCCCGATGGTATGCGCCGCACCCGCGAGCGTTTCCTGCGCCACCGCGGCCACCACGCGATTCAACACTCGCTCTTCCATTTCGGACGACGGTCCCTGCTGGGGCGTCGCCGTTGCCTCGTTCGAGCTCGCGCCTTCGCCGACGGCGTTCACCGCGCGAACCTGGAAGCCGAATTCGGCATCCCTGGTCAGTTCCGTCACCGTATGGTCCCGCGTCGCCGCGCCGCTGCCCGGTACGTCCGTCCAGTCGTCCCCGAACGCGGCGCTGCCCTCACGCTGCCGGTACTGCCACCCGAGAATCCCGGTGTCCGCTCCTGCAAGCGTCCAGGACAGGGCGACCTGACGTACGCCAGGCGACGCGGTGAGAACCGCAGCGGACGGCAGCGGCATGGGCGTCGATTTCGCCTCGTTCGACTCCGCGCCGTCGCCGTAGGCGTTTATCGCACGAACCTGGAAGCCGTATTCGGTATTGTTCGTCAGTTGGCTTACGGTAAGCCGCCGCGTCGCCGCGCCGCTGTCCGGAACGTCGGCCCAATCGTCCGCGAACGCCGCATTGCCCGCGCGCTGCCGGTACTGCCACCTGAGAATCCCGGTGTCCGCTCCTGCAAGCGTCCAGGACAGGGCGACTTGCCGTATGCCAGGCGACGCGGTGAGAACCGCAGCGGACGGCGCCGGCATGGGCGTCGATTTCGCCTCGTTCGACTCCGCGCCGTTGCCGGAGGCGTTGATCGCACGAACCTGGAAGCCGTATTCGGTATTGTTCGTCAGTTGGCTTACGGTAAGCCGCCGCGTCGCCGCGCCGCTGTCCGGAACGTCGGCCCAATCGTCCGCGAACGCCGCATTGCCCGCACGCTGCCGGTACTGCCACCTGAGAATCCCGGTGTCCGCTCCTGCAAGCGTCCAGGACAGGGCGACCTGCCGTACGCCAGGCGACGCGGTGAGAACCGCAGCGGACGGCACCGGCTTGGGCGTCGATTTCGCCTCGTTCGACTCCGCGCCGTCGCCGTAGGCGTTTATCGCACGAACCTGGAAGCCGTATTCCGTATTGTTCGTCAGTTGGCTTACGGTGTGCCGCCGCGTCGCCGCGTCGCTGTCCGGAACGTCGGCCCAATCGTCCACGAACGCCGCATTGCCCGCGCGCTGCCGGTACTGCCACCTGAGAATGCTCTCGTCGGCCGCGGCGAGCGTCCACGTCAGGGTAACCTGCCCTGCGCCGGGCGATGCGCTCAGTGTCGCGGCCGACGGCGCCGGCATGGGCGTCGCCGTCGCCGTGCCCGAGCTGCCTTCCGTGGTGCCCCTGATGGGGCGCACCTGGAAATCGTAGGACGTACCGTTGCTCAGTCCTGAAACCGTGTGGGTGGCCGTAGTCGCTCCGCTGCCGGAGATGTCGGTCCATGCGGACGGCCAGCCCGTGCCCGTTTGCCGATGACGAGACTGCCACTTGGTGGCCTCGCCGATGGCGTCCCACGTAAGCGTGACCTGGCCGTCGCCGGGTGTGGCGGCGAAGTTGTCGGGCGGGGCGTAAATTCGGAGCGGCGTTGCCTTACTCGTGCTCGAAGTATACCACCCGGCACTGACGCCCACGCAGGTCCCGGACTGCGAACTGTAATACAATCTGGCATAAAACTCTACCTCGAATCCGTTTGCCAGATTCCGGATCGTGTAGGACTTGCTTCTGGGGACGTTTAGTCCGGAATCGTTTACCACCCGTACGAACGCGGTATCCGTCGCTTCTTTCTTGTAGATCTGTGCCCGATCCACGTAGCACTGTGTCGAGTATCGCGCAACGACGCTCGCGTTTCCGGCGGAAAGAGTAAGACTCGGAGTGCCGAGCTGGGCACTGGCGCTCGTGGCGAGAATGCCGCCGGTCGAAATTACCGAAATTGCGAAGCAAAGTACTCTGCAGAGTCGAGACCGAACCGGAGAAACGCCGAACGGGCGGGAGCCGTGCCCCGACAAGACGTTGACGAGAGCGATCAGCGAACGCCGGGCCGGCACTGCCGCGGCCAACCGATTGACGGCCGTTTGCAGGAAGCCGGCGAACGCGCTGGCTGTCGGCGCTACGAATTCGCCGGAACGGAAGGGCGGGCGGGAGTCCGTCGGGGTCATTTTGCGAGGTTCCTGTCGAAAAGAACTCTTGGACGACGATTATTGGCACCCAACGGAGCGCGAGTCAATCCGTTGCCCGGTTCCCGGATCATCGGTCCGATTGCCCAGCTGGCCTCTTCCAAAGGCCGCTTCGCCTCGTCTCGAGCGTGATGCCGGGCTGCCGACGCGATCCTGGACATGTGGATCTCGCGGGTGATTTGGGAACGGGACTCGGCCTGTCCCGTGGTTCCGGCGGGCCACTGTACCCGGGCGGGGTAGTTGCGCGGGAAGTCGGCCGCCGGCACGCGCGTGCGAAGCGTCGGCTCTCCCGTTGTCGGGGATCTCCTCTTCGTCCGTACCGAACCCGTTCGCCGACTCCCGTCGACGGACGACATGTCGAACGCTCTCTTCTCGCTTGCCGCCACCGTTCCCGCTGGAGACCGAATTCACTTCGACGGCCGCCCGAACCTCCGCAACCTCGACGACCTGCACGGGCTTCCCGTCTTCCTTCGGATATTCGAGCTCCCGGCGCACCAGGAGTTGCCGGTCTGCGTCCGGGACCTACGCCACCGCTTTCCGCAAATTTCCGGAGCGAACGTCCGAAATCGCGAATCCGATCGCCCCGAGGCGTTGCGCAGAATTCGACCGGGACTCCCGAGGATCGCAGTTCCGAAATGCGTCCCGGCCGTGCCCGGCCGAGTTGCCGCGAACTTGCAAACGTCGCGCAGAAGCGGGAAGTGCCTTCGCTGCCGTCGCAAGCGTCCGCGCGTTGCCCTCCATGGCCGAAGCGTCGCCGCCTCGCATCTCCGAACGCTCCTTCGTCCCGATCTGCGGGACGTGGACGGCGAGCGGCTGGTCGCCGCGCTCTCCGGGGGCGTGCCCAGCGCCGAACGACAGGTCGCCGACGCCACCGGCTCGAACGAAGGATCGTTCGTATTCCCCTTGTCCGGCGTCGCCTGTGCCACGGACGCCTCCGATAGCCCGATCGACGCCGAACGCCGCCCGGCGGCCCCGGGTCGGTGCCAGCGACGGCGACAGAGCCGGGACCTGCGCCCCCATGCGCCTTGTCCTTCGCTCGCTCCCGCGCCGCAGCCTCGTCATGATGCGGAAACAGCAGCTCCCTGATCGCCGTCTCCGACGAAACCGTTCGCTCCTGGCCCTCCCGGTGCCGACGGGCAGTCCGCCCATGCCAACCGCCGATGTCGCGCGCCTCGTGTCGCCGAACCGATTCGCAAGGACCCGGGTCCGTCTCCGCCACCGAGTCGTCGGACTCCGACTCGAGCCCGCGCAGGGTCGGCGGGCCCAGCGTCGGCGTCGTCCGAACCTCCGGCCAACCCCGATCGGGAGACTCGCACGACGCAAGCCGGCGCAGCGCGCCGCTACGCTTCATCCCCGGAGCCGCGGTCCGACGCCGCCCGACGGCGTCGCTCCGTCGTTCGACGCGCGAACTTCGACCGGAACCCCGATCGTCGCAGGAGAGAGTAGCCAATTGACCGGAAGTGCAGCGATCGACCTGCGCGAACGCATCGCTACGGATTCAGGGTACGGTCGCGACGGGGCGGCGAATCCGGTTTGACCGTCGATCGAGGCCGGGACCCCGGTCGACGACCGGCTCGCCTTCGCCTGTCTCTGCCGGCGTTCCGCATTCCGCACGGCCCGTTCGCAGTATGATCGGCCACCGGCGAGCCGGCCGCGACCGTTCGGGGACGGAAGGCCGGCCGGACACCGGGGATGGGAGGTGCGCGTGGCGGACGAAGCAGGCACGGGGCAGGGGCTGTCGGGCGGGCTGACCCACTACGGCGACTCCGGATTTGCGCTCTATCTCCGGCGCTCCTTCGCCAGGTCGATGGGCTACACCGATTCGACGCTCGCCCGACCGGTGGTGGGCATCGCGTATACCGCGTCCGGGTTCAACAATTGCCACCGGCATTTTCCGGAGCTGCTCGAGGCGGTGAAGCGCGGGGTCCTGTGCGCCGGGGCGCTGCCGATCGAGTTTCCGACCGTCTCGCTCGGGGAGGCGTTCCTGAGCCCGACCAGCATGAAGTTCCGCAACCTCATGTCGATGGATACCGAGGAGATGATCCGGGCCCAGCCGATGGACTCCGTGGTGCTGATGGGCGGCTGCGACAAGACGGTCCCGGCCCAGTTGATGGGGGCGGTGTCGGCGGACCGACCTTCGATCCAGCTGGTCGCGGGCCCGATGACGACGGGCCGCCACGGTACGGAGCGCCTCGGCGCCTGCACGGATTGCCGCAGGTTCTGGCACCAGTATCGCGCCGGCCGGATCGACCGGGCGCAAATCTCCGCGATCGAGGGGCGGCTCGCGACCACGGCCGGCACCTGTCCGGTCATGGGCACCGCGTCCACCATGGCTTGCGTGGCCGAGGCGCTCGGCATGACGCTGCCCGGAACCGCGGCAATTCCTGCGGTTCACGCCGACCGTCTCCGGGCGGCGGAAGAGACGGGGCGCGCGGCTGTTCGGCTCGTCGAGCGCCCGGTGCGCCCGAGCGAAATCGTCACGCGGGCGTCCGTCGGCAACGCCCTTCGGGTCGTCCTGGCGCTCGGCGGCTCGACCAACGCGGTCATCCATCTCACTGCGATCGCGGGCCGGGCGGGAATCGACCTGCCGCTCTCCTGGCTCAACGAACTCTCGGACGCCACCCCTGTGCTGGTGAACCTGAAGCCGACCGGGCCGCACTACATGGAGGATTTCTTCGCCGCCGGCGGCCTCACTGCGGTGCTGCAGGAATTGGAGCCGCTCCTGGACCTCGACTGTCCGACGGTCACGGGAGAGACGCTCGGCGCGCGCATCGCCGGAGCGGCCCCTGCGCCGAAGGGCGACGTCGTCCGTTGTGCGTCCGATCCGGTCGAGCCGCAAGGCGGTCTGGTGGCCCTCTACGGTACCCTCGCTCCGCGGGGGGCCATCCTGAAGCGGTCCGCCGCCGATCCGTCGCTGTTCGAGACCGAGGGGCGCGCGGTCGTGTTCGCCTCGCTGGAAGACCTGGCGGCCCGCATCGACGATCCGGATCTGGACGTGGAGCCCGGCGACGTCCTGGTGCTGCAGAACGCCGGCCCGAGGAGTCCGGCCGGCATGCCCGAGGCGGGGTATCTGCCCATTCCCCGAAAGCTGGCCGCCGCCGGCGTGCGGGACATGATCCGCGTCTCGGATGCGCGCATGTCCGGAACCGCCTTCGGGACCGTCGTGCTACACGTCTCGCCGGAGGCGGCCGCGGGCGGTCCGCTGGCGCTCGTTCGAAGCGGCGACCGCATCTCGATTTCGGTGGCCGAACGCCGCCTCGATCTCCGTGTCGGGCCGGAGGAGATGGCGGCTCGACGGAAGCAGTGGGAAGCCCGTCGGGGCGCGCCCGCGAAGCGCGGCTACGACCGGCTTTTCGCCGAGGAGGTGTTGCAGGCCGACGAGGGTTGCGACTTCGCCCTGCTTCGCCCGGTCGGGTTCGGGTCGGCGCCGCCCGAAGCGCGGAGCGGCTGAGGGGGTCGCCTTGCGGAGCGGGGTCACGCATTCGCGGAGCGCACCGGATACGGGGGGAACGCGCCGGTGACGCGATCGGACTGGAGCGACTGGATCGGGCGCGGGGATCGCGTCGCGGATACGCTCGACGCCTGGCGCGCCGCAGCGCTCGCCGGGGCGCTGGAGCTCGAGGCGGCGGCGCCGCAGTTCGGCGACCCGCTGCCGGCGACCTGGAACTGGGCGTATTTTCTCGCAGCGCACCGTCATACGTCTCTCGGACCGGACGGCCATCTGGCGCGCGGGCAGTTCATGCCGCCGGTCCCGTTGCCGAGCCGGATGTGGGCGGCCGGCTCCTTCGAGATCGGAGAGCCGGCCCCGCGGATCGGGCGATCCGCGGAGCGCGTCTCCCGGATCGAGTCCGTCGAGTCGAAGCGGGGACGATCGGGACCGCTCTGTTTCGTCGCCGTTCGGCACGCCATGGGCGGACTCGAGGAGCGGCAGACGATCGTCTATCGCACGGCGCGGGAGAAGGGAGCGCCGGCGGCCGGATTCGAACCGGGCGAGGCCGCGTCCCGGAGTCGCGACTGGCAGGCGGACGAGCGGATGCTGTTCCGCTACTCGGCGCTGACGTACAACGCCCACCGAATCCACTACGACCTCGACTGGTGCCGCACCGTGGAGGGGTATCCGGGGCTGGTGGTGCACGGCCCGCTCCTCGCGAGCGCGATGTTCGATCTGGCGCAGACCGCGGCCGCGGAGGAGGGCCGGCGAATCCGCCGGTTCGAATACCGGGCGGAGGCGCCGGTCTTTCACGTCGAGACCTTCCGCGCCTGCGGGGCGCCGCGCGAGGACGGGATGGCGCTCTGGATCGAGGGCGGCGACGGATCGGGGCGGATGCGCGGCGGGGTTTCGTGGCGGCCTCCGCACGGTTGAACGGCGGGATTCGGCGGCACTTGCGCTCGAAAGAGACGGCGCTACGGTCCCGTTCCACGAACCGCTACCGTCCGGTGCGCGGCGGCTGCGGCAACGTCGGGCGCCCATCCGGCAGGGACAGGACGGTGGCATCGGACATGAGACGATACTCCGCCTGGTCCCTGTTCTGGAACGGTCTGACGGGGCAGCGGTCCTGGTCGCAGGCCTGGCGCAGCCCGGATCCGAAGCCGGCCTACGACGCGATCGTCGTCGGCGGGGGCGGCCACGGTCTCGCCACGGCCTACTACCTCGCCCGGCGCCACGGGGTCCGGCGGGTGGCGGTGCTGGAGAAGAACTGGATCGGCTCCGGCAACGTCGGGCGCAACACCACGATCGTGCGCTCGAACTACATGATGCCGGGCAACACCGAGTTTTACGAGCATTCGCTGAAGCTCTGGGAGGACCTCTCCCGAGAGTTGAACTACAACGTCATGTTCAGCCAGCGCGGACTGATCGGCCTGTTCTACGGCCCGACGGAGCGCGACGCGGCCGCCCGACGGGCGAACGTCATGCGGCTGAACGGAATCGACGCCGAACTCCTGTCTCGCGACGAGGTGATGCGGCTCTTGCCGCATCTCGACTACGCGCCGGACGCCCGGTTCCGCATCCACGGCGCGGTTCGCCAACGCCGGGCCGGCACGGCGCGGCACGACGCTGTGGCGTGGGGCTACGCGCGGGCCGCAGACGGACTCGGCGTGGACATCGTCCAGCGCTGCGAGGTCACCGGTTTCCTGCGCGAGGCCGGCCGAATCGTGGGCGTGGAGACCGACCGGGGCGAGATCCGGGCCGAAAAAATCGGCCTGGCGGTCGCCGGCAACACCTCCCGCGTCGCCGCGAAGGCCGGGCTGGGTCCGTTGCCGATCGAGAGCCACAAGCTGCAGGCCTTCGTTTCCGAGCCGCTGAAACCGCTCCTCGACGTGGTGGTCGCCTACGGCGTTCCGGGCGGACATTTCTACATCAGCCAGTCCGACAAGGGCGGAATGGTGATGGGCGGCGATCTGGACGGGTACAACTCCTACGCCCAGCGCGGCAACCTGCCGATCGTCGAGGACGTAGCCAGCTGCGCGACGATGCTGATGCCGTGCCTGGGGCGGGTGCGGCTGGTGCGGCAGTGGGCGGGGGTCATGGACATGTCGATGGACGGCTCGCCCTTCATCTGCCGCACGCCCATAGACGGACTCTATCTGAACGCCGGTTGGAACTACGGCGGGTTCAAGGCCACGCCGGCGTCCGGCTGGTGCTTTGCGCACACGATCGCCAACGACCGCCCGCACGAGTTCAATTCCGCCTTTACCCTCGACCGTTTCGAGCGCGGACTGCATATCGACGAAAAGGGCGTCGGCCCTGTCCCGAGGCTGCACTAGCGAGGCCCGCGGATGCTCCGGATCGCCTGTCCCTTCTGCGGCCCGCGGGACCACGCCGAGTTCTCCTACGAGGGCGACGCGACCGTCCTCTGGCCGGCGCTCGGGGACGAAGACCGGGCGGCGTGGCACCGCGCCGTGTTTCTTCGCCGGAACCCGGCCGGTCCCCACCGGGAATACTGGCAGCATTCCCAAGGCTGCCGGATGTGGCTGGAAGTCGAGCGCGACACCTGCACCCACGAGATCCTGAGCGTGTCGCCCGCGCATCCCGATCTGGAAGCGGCGCTGCGCCGGGAGAGGAGCGAAGGGTGACCGGCTATCGTCTGGATACGGGCGGCCTGATCGACCGCGAGCGACCCGTCCGCTTCACCTGGGACGGCCAGGCCCGCTCGGGATACGCCGGCGACACGGTCGCGTCCGCGCTCCTCGCCTCCGGCGAACGGATCCTGGGCCGCAGCTTCAAGTATCATCGGCCGCGCGGGGTCTGGTCCGCCGGGGTCGAGGAGCCGGGCGCCTACGTCACCCTGGGCTCCGGGGCGAGGACGACGCCCAACGCCAGGGCCACCACGCTCGAACTCGCGGACGGAATGGACGTGCGGGGCCAGAACGCGTGGCCCGGCGTTCGCCTCGACTTCGGCGCGGTCGCCGGAATCCTCTCCCCCTTCCTGCCCGCCGGGTTCTACTACAAGACCTTCATGGGGCCCGTTCGGGGAACCGGATTCTGGATGTTCTGCGAGCGGTTCGTTCGGCGCGCCGCCGGGATGGGACGGGCCTCGCGCGAGCCGGATCCGGACTGTTACGAGCGGGCGAACGACTTTTGCGACGTGCTGGTGGTCGGCGCCGGCCCGGCCGGCCTGGCCGCGGCGGAAACCGCCTCCGAAGCGGGCCTCGACGTCCTTCTCGTCGAACGGGACTTCCGCCCGGGCGGAAGCCTGCTGTTCGAATCGGCCGAGATCGAGGGCGCGCCCTCGGACGCCTGGACCGCGGCCCGGCTGGCGGCGCTCGCTTCCCGTCCTGGCGTCAGAATCCTGTACCGGACCACTGCGTTCGGGCTCTACGACGGCGGCGTGGCGGGACTGATCGAGCGCCCGGAGGCCGACGGCGAGAGGGGAGAGCACGACGTTCGAGGACGCTTCCGCGTCGTGCGCGCGCGCCGCACCGTCGTCGCCGCGGGCGCGACGGAACGCGGCTTCGCGTTCCGCTGCAACGACCTTCCGGGCGTCATGAGCGCGACCGCCCTCCGGGCCTATCTCAACCGGTTCGGCGTCGCCTGCGGCGCTCGAGTGCTCGTCGCGACCAACAACGATTCCGCCTACGGGGTCGCCGGCGACCTGGCGCGGGCGGGACTCCAGGTGACGCTTGCGGATACGCGAAGCGGGAGCGGCGGGCCTCCGGCCGAGAGGTTCGACCTGCTTCGGGGGCACGTGCCGGTGAGCGCGACCGGGCGGCGCGGCGTCCGCGGCGCCGTGCTCGAACCGGTGGCGGGCGGCGCCAGCCGCCGCGTCCCATGCGACGTCGTCGGCGTGTCGGGCGGGTGGAACCCGGCGGTGCACCTCATCTGCCACCGCGGCGTCCGTCCGGTCTGGAACGACGCTCTCGCCGCGTTTCTGCCGCCGGACGACATGGACGGGGTCGAGGTCGCGGGCGCGGCGCGCGGGATCTGGGACGCGGATGCGGCGTGCCGTTCCGGCCGCTCGGCGGCGGCGCGCGCGGCCCGCGCGCTCGGCGTCGCGGCGGAATCGCTTCCGATGCCGGCGCCCGGCGGATGGCGGGAGCCGCTCCGGCCGATCTACGAGGTCCGGCTGCCCGGCTCCCGCGGCGCAAAGAGCTTCGTCGACCTGCAAAACGACGTCACGGCGGCCGACATTCGGCTCTCGGCGGAGGAGGGATACTACGAGGCGGAGCACGTCAAGCGCTACACGACCCTCGGAATGTCGCCGGATCAGGGCAAGACGTCGAACGTGGTCGGGCTCGGCATTCTCGCCGAGGCGCGCGGCGTGGCCCTGCCGGAATGCGGCGTCACGGGGTTTCGTCCGCCCTACGATCCGGTCGAGATCGGGGCGATGGCCGGGCGGGCGCGGGGCCGCGCTTTCCGCCCCGTTCGCCGCGTGCCGGCGCACGCATGGCATTACCGCAACGCGTCCGTGATGATCGAGGCCGGCGTGTGGCGCCGCCCGCAATACTATCCGCTCGAAGGCGAGGGCCTCGACGAGGCCTACGTTCGGGAGGCGGCCGTCGTCCGGGAACGCGTCGGACTCGCCGACGTGTCGTCCCTCGGCAAGATCGCCGTACAGGGGCCGGATGCGGGCCGGTTTCTGGACGCCGTGTACGTGAACGGCTTCTCGGCCCTGCCGGTCGGTCGGGCTCGCTACGGAGTCATGCTACGCGACGACGGGTTCGTCCTGGACGACGGCACGACCTGGCGGATCGGCGAGACCGACTGGTTCATGACCACCACCACGGCGCAGGCCGCGCGGGTGATGGCCTGGCTCGAAGGGTTGCTGGCGACGCGGTTGCGGGAGTTCCGGGTGCATCTGACCTCGGTCACGGACCAGTGGTCCGGCGCGTCGGTCGCGGGACCGCGTGCCCGGGCCGTCCTGGAGGCGACGGTGGAGGGGATCGACCTCGGCGACGAGGCGTTCCCGTTCATGGGCGTGCGAGAGGGCCGCCTGGCGGTTTCCGGCGGAGCCGTGCGCTGCCGCATCGCCCGGATCAGCTTCTCGGGCGAGTTGGGCTACGAGGTCTATGTCGGCGCCGACTACGGCGAGGCTGCCATGGAGGCGCTTCGGACGGCGGTCGAGGCGGAGGGAGGCTCGCTCTACGGACTGGAGGCGCTGGGGGCGCTGCGCATCGAGAAGGGCCACGTGACGGCCGCGGAACTGGACGGACGCGTGACGCTGGCCGACGCCGGTCTCGGCCGCATGGCGTCCCGGAAGAAGGCGTATGTCGGCCGGACGCTGGCGAGCCGGCCCGAGCTTCTCGGCGAGGATCGGCCGAAACTGGTGGGAATCCTGCCGGCCGACCGTTCGAAGACGTTCCGCTCGGGCGCGATTCTCTGCGAGCGCGGCGAGGTGCGCGGCCACGGCGTCGGCTGGATCACGGCAGTGACGCATTCCCCGGCGCTGGGGCACTGGATCGGTCTCGGCTTCGCGCTGGGCGGAGCGGCGGATTCCGGGCCGCGGACGCTGGTCGCCGCGGACCCGGTGCGCGGGACGGAGACGGCGGTCGAAATCGTCTCGCCGCACATGTTCGATCCGGCGGGCGAGCGTCTCCATGGTTGAGCGGGTGTCCGCTCTTGCGGCCGTTTACGAGCCGGGGACTGCGGGTTCCGTCTCCGCGGAGGGGCCCCGCGTCCGACTCCGGGAGATTCGGGGCCTTCGGATCGCCCAGATCGCCGTCTGGCCGGAATCCCTGGAGCGCGTGCGCACGCTGCTGGCCGCGGCGAACGGCGGCCGGCCGCCGCCGGGACCGGGACGCTGGATTCCCTGGGGAAGCGGCGCGGGCGCGTGCGTCTTGCGCGTAGAGCCGCTGAAGTGGTGGCTGCTCGGCACCGCCGCCGCCCTGCGCGAGGCGCCGCCGCCGCCGGAGCTCGCTCCCGGGGACGGGGCCGGTCTCGACCTCTCGCATGCGCGAACCGGCATCCGGATCGGCGGTCCGCAAGCGGCGGAGTTGTTGATGCGGTTCATGCCCCTGGACCTGCGCCCGGCGCAGTTCTCGCGCGGCGCGGCCGCGACCGGGCAGTTCGGTCACGGATCGGCGGTCGTCCTTCGCGTCGACCGGCAGGGCAAGCCGGAATACCGGCTCCTGCTGCACCGCAGCTACGCAGAGTTCGGCTGGACGGAACTGGTCGAGTCGGCGGCGCAATTCGGATGCGAGATCCTGCCGGCGGAGGACGGCTGAAGGGTTACAGGTTCTCCTCGATCGCCATGCCGAGGACATGGTAGCCGCCGTCCACGTAGACGACTTCGCCGGTCACGCCGGCGCCGAGATCGGACAACAGGAAGGCGGCCGCTCCGCCGACGTCGTCCATGGAGACGTTGCGTCGCAGCGGCGCGTTGGCCGCGGTCGCGCGATAGACCTTCCGGGCGCCTCCGATGGCGGAGCCGGCGAGCGTTCGCATGGGGCCCGGCGACAGGGCGTTGACGCGGATGCCGAGCGGTCCGAGATCCTGCGCCAGATACCGCACGCTGGCTTCGAGCGCGGCCTTGGCCACGCCCATCACGTTGTAATTCGGCATGACCCGCTCGGAGCCCAGATAGGTGAGGGTGAGCATGGAGCCGCCGTCGTTCATCATGGGCGCCGCCCGGCGCGCGAGATCGGCGAAGGAATAGCAGGAGATGTCGAGACTCCGCCGGAAGTTGTCTCGGGTAGTGTCGACGTAGCGGCCGGTCAACTCCCGCTTGTCCGACCAGGCGACGGCGTGAACCAGAAAATCCAGACGTCCCCAGGCCTTCGCGACGCCGGCGAACGCCGCGTCGACCGAGTCGTCCCGCTCCAGGTCCATGTCGAAGACGACGCTGGAGCCTACGCTTTCGGCCAGCGGACGAACCCGCTTTCCGAAGGCCTCGCCCTGATAGGTGAAGGCCAGCTCTGCTCCGAGCGCGGCGGCGGCCTGGGCGACTCCCCATGCGATGGACCGTTCGTTGGCGACGCCGACGACCAGTCCGCGCCGGCCGGACAGGCTTGCTCGATGCGGCATCAGGGCCTCAATTCGGCCGCGAGAAGACGAGGCAGGCGTTGGTGCCGCCGAAGCCGAAACTGTTCGACATGACCGTGTCGATTCCGGCGCCGTCGATTCGTTCGGTGACGATCGGAAACCCGTCCGCTTCGGGCATGAGCTCGTCGATATGCGCCGACGCGGCGACGAAGTCGCCCTGCATCATGATCAGGCTGTAGATCGCTTCCTGTACGCCGGCCGCGCCGAGCGAGTGGCCGGTCAGCGACTTGGTGGAGCTGATGTTCGGGACGTCGTTGCCGAAGGCCTCCCGAATGGCTTCCAGCTCGCGCACGTCGCCCACCGGGGTCGAGGTGCCGTGGGCGTTGATGTAGTCGACCCTGCGCCCGTCCAGCCCCGCGGTCGCCATTCGCATGCAGCGCACGGCGCCCTCGCCGGAAGGCTGCACCATGTCGAAGCCGTCCGAGGTGGCGCCGTAGCCGGTGACCTCCGCGTAGATCCGGGCCCCGCGCGCCTGGGCCCGATCCATTTCCTCGAGCACCAGCGCGCCGGCGCCGCCGGCGATGACGAAACCGTCCCGGCGGCTGCAGAAGGCGCGGGAGGCGATCGACGGCGTGTCGTTGAAGCCGCCGGACAGCGCCCCCATGGCGTCGAAGAGAAGGGACAGCGTCCAGTCGAGCTCTTCGCCGCCGCCGGCGAAGACGATGTCCTGCTTGCCCCACTGGATCAACTCGGCGGCGTTGCCGATGCAATGCGCGGAGGTGGAGCATGCGGACGAGATCGAGTAATTGACGCCCCGAATTCGGAACGGGGTCGCGAGCGTGGCCGAGTTGGTCGACGACATCGCGCGCGGAACCATGAAGGGGCCGACCCGGCGTACGCCCTTCTCGCGGGCGATGTCGCAGGCGAGCACCTGGTTGTGCGTCGAGGGACCGCCGGAACCCATGACGAGCCCGGTTCGCTCGTGGCTCACCTCCTCCGGCTCCAGCCCCGCGTCCCCGATCGCCTGTTGCAGCGCGACATGGTTCCAGGCCGCGCCGTCGCCCATGAAGCGGCGAACGCGCTTTTCGACCGCGCTTGCCGGATCCAGCCCGGGCTGGCCCTTCACCTGGCTTCGGAAGCCGCGCTCGGCGTAGTCTTCCGCGAAGACGATTCCGGAGCTTCCGGACCGAAGGCTGGCCTCGACCTCCGCAGCGTCGCTGCCGATGGCGGAGACGATGCCGATTCCGGTAACCGCGACCCGGCGCATTCCGGCCGGCTCCTCAGGCCGCCGGGGCCGCAGCGGGCCGGAAGAGCCCGACCCGCATGCCGGCGGCGGTGAACACCGCCTTGCCGTCGGCGAGGAGTTCGCCGTCGGCGATGCCCAGCACGATCCGGCCGCGGCGGACGCGCCGAATGTCCACCACGTAGCGAAGCAGTCGGGCTGCCGGGGTGACCATGCCGGCGAATTTGACCGAGTCGACGCCGAGGGCGCGTCCGCGCCCCTTCTCGCCGAGCCATCCGAGGAAGAAGCCGGTCATCTGCCAGAGCGCGTCCAGGCCGAGGCATCCCGGCATGACCGGATCGCCGATGAAGTGGCAGTCGAAGTACCACGCGCTCGGCTTGACGTCGAGTTCCGCCACCACGGTGCCGGCGCCGTGCTTGCCGCCGGTCTCGGTAATGCTGGAGATGCGGTCGAACATCAGCAGGGGAGGAGCGGGCAACTGCGCGTTGTCCTTGCCGAACATCGCGCCGTTGGCGCATTCGATGAGTTCCTCGCGGGAAAAGCTGGATTGCCGAATCGTCACCCGTACCTCACTCGCTTCGGAGTCCGGCGCGTTTCGCGGTCGACGCCTGCACGCTTCCGTCTCGCGTCGACGGCGACGAACGAACGCAGGGAACCCGGTTGCTGGTGCCGCCGGCGAGAATCGAACTCGCGACCCCACCCTTCCTGCCGCCACCGCTTTCGCGGCCCCCGAAGGGTTTGCGGTCTGGACCATCCCTTGACCATGCCGCCGTCCGCGGCGAAGGTCCCGTCCGTCTGGCCTCTACACCTTCCCGGCTTGCCGGGCTTGGCTCGGGATCGGCATGGGCTTGCGGCCCGCAGCGTTCCCCGAATTTGAACGGTGCGATCCCGCCGGTTTCCCGACGGGCGGGCAATTGCTACCAAGGGTGTGCTCTACCACTGAGCTACGGCGGCGCTGGGGGAGCATGGTACTGACGCGCGCCTGCAGGTCAAGGCCCGAACGGTCCGGCTCCGCAGCCGATCCGGGCCGCCGAATGCGGAAGCGGATTGCGGGAAATCCGACCTTGCGTTCGCGGCGGCGAAGCAGGCCATGGCGTCCTCCGGCAGTCGGGACCGACTCCCGTCGTCGGACTTCGAGGCTCTCGAGGGTGACGGCCCGGCACCGGCCGCCGTCGCCGCCCGATCGGGACCTGGCGGCGCGGCGGGCCGTTGCAGCCCTGCGTTCCGGAGCCCGGGTCCGACGCAGGTCGGCCGGCGGCGTTCGCTGCAGGGAGGAATCGGCGTTCGAATCGCCGCGGATCGGGGTTGAACGGCGCACGGGGCAGGCGTATGGATGCCACGCGATCGTCTCCCGGACGGAAGCGCCTCTCGCGCTCCGGCGGGAGCGTCCGGGAACGGGCGAAACGGCGGATCGCAGGATCGCCGATACCCGGCTCCACCGGCGGCGGAATCGCTCGGCGCCTCGGCCGAGCGGATCCGGAACCCGTCGGGAGCGGGGCGGGACGGCGCATCTCCGATTCCGCCGCGCGAGAGCGGAGGGCGACATGCGCATCGTCGGCATACGCGTCTATCGGATCGACCTGCCCTATGTCGGCGGCACCTATGCCTGGGGACGGGGAAACGCGCTCGAGTCGGCTCGCTCGACCGTGGTCGCGGTCGATACCGACGCCGGAATCTCGGGATTCGGCGAGTTCTGCCCCTGCGGCGAGAACTACATGGAGGCGCATTCCTACGGCGTCGAGGCCGCGGCTCGACTGATCGCGCCGGCCCTCGTCGGCGAGGACCCCCGGCAGGTCGGGCGAATCGAGCGCGCCATGGATCGCGCCGTGCTCGGTCACGGCTACGCCAAGGCCCCGTTCGACGCGGCATGCTGGGACTTGCTCGGCAAGTCCGTCGGCGCGCCCGTGTGGCTGCTCCTCGGCGGCACGCTGAACGACGGCGTGCCGCTCTACCGGGTCGCGCCGCAGGACAGCGTCGAGCGCACCCGGAGCGCGCTGGAAGCGTATCGGGCGGAGGGCTACCGGCAGTTTCAGGTCAAGGCGGGCGCCGACTGGAGGGACGACGTCGAGCGGATCCGCTCGACCGTGCCTCTGATCCGGGCGGAGGAGCGGGTCTACGTCGACGCCAATCGCGGCTGGCGGCCGGACGACGCCGTTCGGGTCGCCCGGGCGACGCGCGATCTGGACTACGTCATGGAGCAGCCCTGCGGCACCTACGAGGCCTGCCTGCGGGTTCGCCGGCGGATCGACTTGCCGATGAAGCTGGACGAGATCGTGACCGGGATCGACGCGGCGCGGAGAATCGTCGACGACCATGCGGCGGACGCGGTCGCGCTGAAGGTGTCCAATCTCGGGGGCCTCTCGAAGGCGCGCAGGGTGCGCGACTTTCTGGTCGAGCGTCAGGTGCCGATGGTGGTCGAGGACAGTTGGGGCGGAGAGATCGCGACGTCGGCCGCCGTCCATCTCGCGGCATCGACGCCGGACGACGCGCTTCTCGCCTCGACGGACCTGCACAACTACAACACGCGCTCGACCGGACGGCCGGGTCCCCGAACGGCCGGCGGCAAGATGTTCGCGTCAGCCGCTCCCGGGCTCGGCGTCGAGCCGGATTTCGAGGCGCTCGGGCCGCTGGTCGCGCGCTTCGGGACGCCATGAAGATCGCCCGAATAGTCGTCTGGGCGGCGGATCTGCCGCTTGCCGAGCCGTATCGGCTCTCCGGCGGCCGGTTGCGGTTCGAGCGACTCGACTCGACCCTGGTTCGCGTCGAAACCGCATGCGGCCGGTCGGGGTGGGGCGAGGGGTGCCCCTGGGGGGCGTCCTACCTGCCGGCCCACGGGCCGGGGTTGCGGGCGGCGCTGGCGACGCTGGCGCCGGTCCTGATCGGTCGCGATCCGCGCTCGCTCGACGCGATCGTCCGCGCCATGGATCTCGCCCTGCCCGGGCACCCGTACGCCAAGTCTCCGTTGGACATTGCCTGCTGGGATCTCCTGGGTCAGGACGCCGGCCTACCGCTCTGGCAGCTCCTGGGCGGCGAGGCGGCGGAGCGGGTTCCGCTCAACTCCTCCATCCCGACCGGTTCGCCGGAGGAAATGGCGGAGCGCATCCGGAGCGCCCGTTCGAGGGGCTATCGCACGCATTCCGCGAAAATCGGCGGCGCGGATCCGGCGCTCGACGTCGCGCGGATCGAGGCGGTCCGATCCTCGCTGACCGGGGAGGATCGCGTGACCTTCGACGTCAACCGGGCCTGGACTCCCGGCATCGCCGTACAGGCGCTGAACGCCGCCGTCGTTCGGGAATGGGTCGAACAGCCCTGCGAGTCGATGCGCGAATGTGCGCAGGTCGCCCGGAAGGTCTCGTGTCCAATCTTGCTCGACGAGTGCCTGCACGACTTTGCGGACCACCTGGAGGCCTGGCGCACGGGCGCGTTCGAGGGCGTGAAGGTCAAGCCGAATCGACTCGGCGGCCTGACCCGGGCACGGCAGGTGCGGGACTTCGGGGTTTCCGTGGGTTGGCAGATGCATATCGAAGACGTGGGCGGCACGGCGCTGGCCGACACGGCCGCGATTCACCTCGCATCCTCGACTCCCGCCGAGTTCCGGCTGGCGAGCTGGCTCGGCCACGAACATCTCGCCGTCGATCCCGTGCCGGGGCAGGGATCCAGGAACGCCGACGGCTACGCGCGTCCCCCGACGGCGCCCGGCCTCGGCGTCGCGCCGGACCCGAAGTTGCTGGGTGAGCCGGTTGCGGTCTACGAATGATCGTCGGAATCTGCCGTCGCCTGCTGGCGGTTCGCCGGAGGGAGGGCGGATCGGGCGGCGGGAGATCCGGCGTCGCTCGAGGTCGGTGCCGACGAGCGGCGGTCACGGCGCGGTGCGTGTCGACCTGCGCGGCAGTCGGTTCGTCCCGGCGTCAACCTGCGCGAATACGGGCGGAACGGGCGTCGTGCCCGGGCCGAAGATCGCGATCGGACATGTCGTTCGCCCGAGATGCCACCGTAGTTCGGCTCTGCGCAGGATCAGGTCGTAGCGCAACTTCGCGAGAGCGAGCCGATGCTCGTAGAGCCGGGTACGAAGTTCGATCGGAAGCCAGGGCGAGGGTCTTTCGAACCCGTTCTCCGTCATCGCGTCGTTCCGGTCTTCCACGGCTTCCTCCCTGCGGTCACGCTCCGCTCCAGGTCGTAGCCGCAGCGTTCCTGGCTTCTCGCGCGTCCGAATGCAACCGTCGGCGCCGTGCGCTCGGCATCCGTTCGACCGCCGTCACGAGTCAGGTCGTACGCTTCCTGCCCGCTGCCGCGAATCGGCTCTGCAGCAGGATGACCGCGAGCAGGAACCCGCCGCGTATGACAAGCTGCCAGTAGGCGCTCAGGCTGATGGTGCCGCGGCCGTTCTCGAAGTTCAGGACGTTGAACACCAGGCCGAGCAGCAGCGCTCCCGCGACGGTGGCGGGAACGGAGCCCAGACCGCCGGTGAGCAGCGTGCCGCCGACCACCACCGAGGCGATGGCCGAGAGTTCCCAGCCCACGCCCTCGAGCGGCTGCCCCGCGCCGAACCCGGAAGCCAGGAACACTCCGGCCAGGCCCGCGCAACCGCCGCTCAGCGAGTAGACGAAGAACTTCGCTCTGACGACCTTCAGCCCCATCATCACGCTGGCGTCCTCGCCGCCGCCGACGGCCAGGACCGTCCGTCCCAGCGACGTGTGTTCGAGGACCACCCACAGGAACGCGACGAGAATCGCGACGATCAGGATGGACCACGGCACCACGCCGAACGCCTGCTCCATCCCGAGCCGGGTGAAGTTCGATCCCCAGTCGACGGAAATCGTCTGGGCGCCGGAGATCACCAGCGCACCGCCCTTGGCGCCGAGCATGGTGGCCAGCGTGGCGATGAACGGGGGAATTCTCATGGCCACGACGAAGAACCCGTTCAGCCCGCCGAGCGCGATTCCGGCGGCGACGGCGCCAGGCAGGGCGGCCTGAATTCCCCAGGGCGACAGATATGCCGCGATCACCGAGGTGAAGGCCGCGACCGAACCGACGGAAAGGTCGATGCCGCCGGTCATGATCACGAAGCACATGCCCACCGAGATAGCGATGAACATGGCGTTGTAGTTCAGGAACGAGGAGACGTTGTAGGCGCTGCCGAAATTCTCGTAGCGCAGGAGGCCGAAGGCGATCAGGAGCGCGAGCGCGATCCAGACCCCGGAGGAGTGCCGGTTCCGGTTGATCGTCCGCCGGAGGTCGAAGGCCGGAAAGTCGCGCATCGGACTATTCTCTCCGGGCCTGCTGGACGTAGACCGCCAGGACGATGATCCCCGCCTTGGCGATCAGCGCCACCTCGTCGGCGACGCCGTTGGCGAGCAGGGTGTATCTGACCAGCTGGATGATGACCGCCCCGAGGATGGCGCCGAAGATCGGCGCCTTTCCGCCAAGGAGAAGCGCGCCGCCGACCACGGCCGCCGCGATCGCGTCGAGTTCCATCAGGTTGCCGATCCGGGCCGCGTCCGATGCGGAATTGATCGCCACGACGATCAGGCCGGCGACGCCCGACAGTCCGGCGCAGATCACGTAGGCGCCGATTTTCACCCGCTTGACCGGAACGCCCGACAGCGTTGCCGCGCGTTCGTTTCCACCGACCGCCAGCAATTGCCGGCCGTACACGGTCCGGTTGACCAGCCACCAGGCGCCGAGGGCGATCAGCACCACGAGCCAGCCCTGGAACGGGAGGCCGAGTATCCGTCCGGTGCCGAGATAGCTGAACTCCGGGTTGGAGAAGGTCTGGAGGTTGCCGTTGGTCAGGACCAGCGCGATTCCGCGACCCGAGATGAAGAAGATCAGCGTCGCGACGATCGGCTGCACGTGCAGGTGGCTGACCAGAACGCCGTTGAACGCGCCGCAGAGGAGCGCGACGAGCACCGGAATCGCGAAGGCGGCGACCAGGCCGATCGCGGGGTTGGCCTCCGCGAAGGGCGAAGTGAAGATCAGGGGCGCGAGGGCACCGGCGAGCGCCATCACCGCGCCCACGCTGAGGTCGATTCCGCCGGTCGCGATGACCAGGGTCATGCCGACCGCGACGATCGCGATGGTGGCGACCTGGCTGATGTTGACGAACAGGGTCTGGGGGTGCAGGAAGTTCGGCGTGACCAGCGCGTTGAAGAGAAGGATCGCGACGAGCGCGATCGGACCGCCGTAACGCGCGATCCGACCCCACTCCAGCGCGGCCCTGCCAGGCTCCGAGGAGAGCGCGGCGGGCGCTTGCGGCGAAGTCCGGGTCACGGCCCGGTTCCGTCGTGGCGATGTGCGATGGCGCCGATCAGAATCTCTTCCGTGACCCCGGGGTTTTCCAGTTCGGCCACCGACCGTCCGTCCTGCAGGACCACGATCCGGTCGGCGCCTTCGACCAGCTCCTCGAACTCGGAGCTGATCAGGAGAACGCCGAGCCCCTTGTCGACGTATTCCCGGATGATCGACTGGATCTCGTATTTGGCTCCGACGTCGACGCCGCGCGTCGGTTCGTCCAGGATCAGCACCGCCGGCTCGCTGGCGAGCCAGCGCGCGAGGAGGACCTTCTGCTGGTTCCCGCCCGAGAGCTCGCGGATGGGCTGGTCCATGCTGGCCGCCTTGATACCCAGCGCCGCGACGAACCGTTCTACCAGGCGCCTCTCCCGGCGCACGTCCACGCCGCCCCTGCGGCTCAGTCTGGGCAGAAGCGCGAGGGTTACGTTCTCGCGCACGGACATGTGCGGGACGATCCCCTCCGCCTTCCGGTCCTCGGACAGGAACCCGATCCCTTCTTCGATCGCCTGCGCCGGGCTCTCGAGCCGTCGCGCCTCGCCACGGAGCCGGACGGCGCCGGCGGTCAGCCGGTCGGCGCCGAACAGGGCGCGTGCGGTCTCGGTTCGTCCCGAGCCGAGGAGCCCGCCCAGGCCGACGATTTCGCCGGTTCGGACACCGACGGAGACGTCCTTCAGGAGCCGGGTCGAAGCGACGTTTCGCGCCTCGATCAACTCGTCGCCCGGCTCGCGGGCGGTCCCGCCGAGACCGGTCATGCCGACGGCGGCGATCTCGTCGGCGGAGCGGCCCAACATGTCGGCGATCAATTCGAGCTTGTCGGTCGAGGCGATTTCCCGGACGTCGACCGTCTCGCCGTCCCGCATGATCGTGACCCGATCGCAGATCTCGAACAGCTCGTCGAGAAAGTGGGAAATGTACAACACGGACACGCCGCTGTCGCGCAACTCCCGCACGACGCCGAACAGGGTCTCGATCTCCTTGTCGTCCAGCGAGGAAGTCGGTTCGTCCATGACGACGAGCCGGGCGTTGCGCGACACCGCGCGGGCGATGGCGACCAGCTGCTGGATCGCGGTGGAATAGTCTCCGAGCGGGGCGCGAACGTCGACGTCGATTCCGAAGCGGTCGAGAACCTCCCGCGTCTCCCGATGCGCGCGCCGCCAGTCGATCAGGCCGAGCCGGGTGCGCGGCTCGTAGCCCATCGTGACGTTCTCGGCGACGCTCCGGAGGGGAACCAGGCTGAGTTCCTGATAGATCGTCGCGATTCCGGCGTCCTGCGCTTCGCGCGGGCTGAGGATTTCGCGCTCTTCCTGCTCGATTCGGACCGAGCCCGAATCCTTGCGATAGACCCCTGTGAGGATCTTGATCAGAGTGGACTTGCCGGCGCCGTTCTGGCCGATGACGGCGTGGACCTCGCCGGGAGCGACTTCGAGTTCCGCCGAACGGAGCGCGACCACGCCGGCGAAGGACTTGGCGACGTTCCGCATTTCGACGAAGGGTCGCATCGCCCGTGGAATGTCCTTCGTTGCGTGCGGAGGGGCGGCGGCCGCCCCTCCGGAAGCCTTCGGCTCAGTAGGCCTCGTCGATGTGGTCGGCCGCGTTCTCGGCGGTGAAGATGCGGTCTTCCACCTTGACCCAGGCGGGAATCTCCTCGCCCGCGGCGTACCGTTTCATGACGTCGCAAGCGAGCGGTCCGAAGAAGGGCGAACTCTCGACGGTGACGCCCATCTTGCCGTCGATGATCGCCTGCAGCGCGTCCCGCGTCCCGTCGATGGAGACGACCAGAACGTCTTCGCCGGGCTTGCGGCCGGCCAGTTCGAGCGCCTGAATGGCGCCGATGGCCATCTCGTCGTTATGCGCGTAGACGACGTTCACGTCCGGATGCGCCTGCAGCAGGGTCTCCATGACCTGCCGGCCGAGGTCGCGGGCGAAGTCGCCGGTTTGCGAGGCGACGATCTCGAACCGGTCGTCCTGCATGATCCGGTCGTCGAATCCGCTCTTGCGGTCGTTGGCCGGCGAAGAGCCGGTCGTGCCTTCGAGTTCGACGATGATTCCCTTTTCGCCCTCGAAATTCTCGATCAGCCATTCGGCCACGCGCCGCCCCTGGTCGACGAAGTCGGATCCGAGAAACGCGACGTAGTGCTCGCCGGCCTTGGCGACGTTCGGGTCAACCGAACGGTCGACCAGGAACACCGGAATCCCCGCGGCCCGGGCCTTCATGACCGCCGGAATCAGCGGCTTCTCCTCTCGGGGCGGGAGAAACAGAACGTCGATGCCCTGCGCGATCATCGAGTCGACGTCGGCCACCTGCTTCGCCGCCGAACCGGCCGCGTCCGTCGTGATCAGGTCCCATCCGCAGGATTCGGCCGTATCCTGGAATGACTTGGTTTCCGCGATGCGCCACGGATTGTTCGATTCCATTTGCGAGAAGCCGACCTTGTAGGTGTCCTTCATCGCAAGCGGGGGCGTCTCCGCCAGACCAACGCCGGACATCAGGCCGACACCCAGCGCGGCCGCCGCATGAATCATCAATCGGTGTTTCATGAGTCTCCTCCATAATCAGTTCCGTTCGGAGCGGCGACAGTCGCCTGCTCCGGTGCCTACGGGGCGCCCGCCCCGATTCGGGCAGCGAAAGCTCGGAGGCAGGGCGCCCTAATGTACACCATCGGCCCGTCGACGACGGAGAGGTTTGCACGCCGCCTTCCTGCCCCCGACTGTTCCATTTAATAGAACTTGGTTCCGCTAATTGGATATGATGCGTCCGTTTGGCATTCGTGTCAACATGCGGTTGCCGGCCGCCGCCGGGGGCCGTGTCGGACGAAAGACGGGAAAAGGACCATGCAGACCTTCGATCACATCGTGATTGGCGGCGGCGCGGCCGGTTGCGTGGCGGCGGCGAGGATCGCCGGAGACGGCGGCGCCAGGGTGCTGCTCCTCGAGGCGGGACATTCGAACCGACACCCCCTGCTCGACATGCCGCCGGGCATTTTCAAGATGATCAACGGCTCGAAGTTCATGCAGTTCCACACCACGGTTCCGCAGGAGCATCTGGAAGGTCGCCGGCACGACATTCCCCAGGGTCACGTTCTCGGCGGCGGCACCTCGGTCAACGCCCAGGTCTACATGCGCGGCAGGCCGTCCGACTACGACGCCTGGGACGAGGCGCTCCGGGGCAGCAACCAGGGCGTCGGGTGGAAGTGGGAGGACGTGCTGCCGCATTTTCGGCGGATGGAGGGAAACGACCGCTTGTGCAACGAGAATCACGGCGTCGACGGGCCGCTCCTGGTGTCCGACCCAGGCCATATCGACCTGTTGTCGCGGCTCTTCGTTCAGGCGGTCCAGGCGATGGGAGAGCCGTTCAACCCGGACTTCAACGGATCGCTTCAGCGCGGCGTCGGATTCTACCAGTTCATGAATCGCGACGGTCGAAGGTCCTCCTCCGCCTACGCCTACCTGTCGCCGCAATCGGGGAACCCCAATCTCGCCGTCCGGCTGCATGCCGAGGTCGAAACGATCGTCGTCGAACGCGAACGCGCGAGGGGGGTCGTCTATCGCGACCGTCGCGGCCGCCGGGTCGAGGTGCGATGCGACGGCGAAGTCGTCCTCGCAGCCGGCGCGCTGGTCACCCCGAAGATTCTCATGCTCTCGGGAATCGGCCCCGCGGAGCACCTCGCCGAGACCGGAATCGACTGTATCCACGACCTGCCGGGCGTCGGGCAAAACCTGATCGACCATCCCGAAGTTCCCATCACGGCCAGCGTCGCCGGCCCCTACGGCTACTACCGGCAGGGAGCGGGATGGCGGATGCTGCGAAACGGCGTCCAGTTCCGGCTCTTCGGAAGCGGACCGGTGACCTCGGCGGGGGTGGAGGCCGGCGCGTTCGTCAATCCCCGGAATCGGGACGCGCCGCCGACCGTTCAGGCCTTTTGCGTGCCCATCGTCTACGTCGACCGGGACACCCGCCATCTGGTCCGGGACGGCCATGGCCTGACCGTGACCACCGTGGTCGTCAAGCCGGTTTCCCGGGGCGAGGTCCGGCTGGCGTCGGCGGATCCCGCCGCGATGCCGCTCGTGTCGCCGAACCTGCTCCGGGAAGCGCAGGACATGGACGAAATGGTGCGCGGGCAAGCGTTCTTCCTGGAGGCGTTCGCCAGAGCGCCGCTGGCGGGGAAGATCGACCGGGTCCTTCTGCCCGGGCCGGACGACCGGGACGCGAACGGGTTGCGGCGGCATTGCCGGCGTTTCGTCAAGACCAACTACCACCCGGCCGGCACGGCCCGGATGGGCGGCGACGGCGACCCCCTTGCCGTTCTCGACCCGCGCATGCGCGTTCGCGGTATCGAGGGATTGCGGGTGTGCGACATGTCGGCCGTTCCGGACATCAACGCGGGAAACACCGCGGCGCCCGCCATGATGCTGGGCGACCGCTGCGCCGACCTTCTCCTGGGACGGCTGTGAGCGTGGCTCGATGGCCGGGGACGCTTCGGGGCACTATGCTCGCCCGGACGTCCGGTCGCCGATCGGACCTGGAGGGCGTCGTCGGCGTCGATCGTCGGGACGAGCGCGCGCGCCCGTTCCCTGTGCGTTTCTTGCGACGTTCCTGCCGACGCCGCCGTACGTGGAGACTGGCGCTCCGCAGGGAGCAAGCGGGTGGACGGGCATGCGAGGCGTCGGGGCCGGAGTCGCATGACGGTACGGCATCCGGGGCCTGAAGAGAGGGAGGATCGGTGGCGAACATGACAGGACAGGAACATGCGGCGGCGGTCTATCGCGGCAACCGGGCGTTCGAGGTCGTCCGGCGAGCCTCGGCCGCCCCGGCGCCCGGCGAGGCGGCGATTCGCGTCGCCTATTGCGGGATTTGCGGCACGGACATGCACGTGTTTCACGGCAACATGGACACTCGGGTCGGGTTCGACCGCGTGATCGGTCACGAGATGTCGGGAACGGTTGCCGCGCTGGGAGAGGGGTGCGAGAACCTTGCGGTCGGCCAGCGGGTGGTCGTGCGTCCGCTGGATCACTGCGACGACTGTCCGGCCTGCCATGCAGGGCACCGGCACGTCTGCCACAACCTGAAGTTCCTCGGCCTCGACACCGACGGCGCCTTCCAGGAATGGTGGACCGTGCCGGCGCACACGCTGCACGCGCTGCCGGATACGCTCGGCCTGGACCACGCCGCGCTGATCGAACCGGTCGCGGTCGCCTGTCACGACGTTCGGCTCTCGGGGCTCGCCTCCGGCGAGACCGCCCTCGTGATCGGGGGCGGCCCGATCGGAATCCTGGTGGCTTCCGTGGCGAGGGAGGCCGGCGGCGAGGTGTTGGTGTCCGAGGTGAACCCGAACCGGCTGGCGGTTGCGCGGTCGCTCGGATTCGACGCGCTGAATCCGCTCGAAGACGACCTTGGAGGGGAAGTGCACCGTCGCACCGGCGGCAAGGGCGCGGACGTGGTGTTCGAGGTCTCCGGCACGCAGGCCGGCGTCGACGCGATGACGGAGGTCGCTTCCGTTCGGGCGCGAATCGTCATGGTCGCGATCCACGCGTCGAGGCCGCAGATCGACCTGTTCCGCTTCTTCTGGCGCGAGCTTCGGCTCATGGGCGCCAGGGTCTACGAGCCGGAGGACTACGACGCGGCGATCGGGATCGTCGCGCGCGGGGGGATCGCGGCCGATACCGTCATCACCCATGTCAGCCCGCTGGACTCGGTCCAGGAAGCGTTCGAAGCGCTGGAGTCGTCGCCGACGGCCATGAAGAGCCTGGTAAGGGTGGGAGAGTACCGATGAGCGTTCTGTCTTTGTTCGATCTCACAGGGAAGCTGGCGCTCGTCACCGGCTGCCGGCGCGGGATCGGCCGCGCCATCGCGGAGGCGCTGGCCGGTGCGGGCGCGGACATTGTCGGGGTCAGCGCGTCGCTCGAAGAGACCGGCAGCGCGGTTGCGCAGTCGGTGGAGGAAATGGGGCGCCGGTTCCGTGCCTATCCTTGCGACTTCTCGGACCGCGGCGCCGTGACGTCGCTCGTCGCGCGGCTGGAGGCCGACGGGGTCGCGCCGGACATTCTGATCAACAACGCGGGGACCATCCGGCGCGCGCCGGCCGCCGAGCACCCGGACGAATGGTGGGACGAGGTACTGGAGGTCAATCTCACCGCCCAGTTCGTCCTGGCCCGGGAGATCGGGCGGGGCATGCTCCGGCGCGGATCCGGCAGGATCGTCTTCACGGCGTCCTTGCTGACCTTCCAGGGCGGCATCAACGTGCCGGGGTACTCGGTGTCGAAGGGCGGCGTCGGCCAGTTGACCAAGGCGCTCGCCAACGAATGGGCGGGGCGCGGCGTCAACGTCAACGCGATCGCGCCCGGCTACATCGCTACCGACAACACCGAGGCGCTGGTGAACGATCCGGATCGCTACAAGGCGATTCTCGAACGCATTCCGGCCGGGCGCTGGGGCACGCCGGAGGATTTTGCCGGACCGGCCCTGTTCCTGTCCTCTGCGGCGGCGGAATACGTGCATGGCGAGATCCTGGTGGTGGACGGGGGATGGATGGGCCGTTGAGAGCGTATTCCGTTCGCCCCGCATGGGCGCCGCCGTTCCGAAGCGGGGCGTGAGGAATCGGTAGCGGACGGCCTTTCGGCGGTTCGGAGACCGATCGCGCAGGCGAGGGACAGGGCAGAAGGCCGGGCGTACCGTCGGGTTTCCGCGTTTCGACGGTTCGGGGACGTCGCACGGGTTCGACGTGCTCCTCGCCGACCGTGTCGCGCAACTGCCGGTATTGGCGTTCGGCCGCTTCGCAACGCTCAGCGGTCCTTGGAAGCACCGAGAGTCTGCCGCTATCCCGTGCGGGCCGGAGTTCGTCGGACGGCCCCATTGCCCCGGGGACGCCGCGCCGGGCGCTTCCGCGTTACGGTCGCTCGCCTCGCTCGAGCCGCGCGTCGATGTCGTCGATGACCGGTTCGATTTCTGCGAGACTGTCGATCACGTAATGGGCGCCGGCTTCCCGGAGAGTGCTGCGCGAGCGGGCCAGGCGGCGCTCCGTCTCCGCCTGGGGCATGGACGAACCCTGTTCCGGCGTATCGACGTTCATGTAATTCGAGAACCGGGCCACGCCGACGCCCCAACAGCCGCCGTTCTGGGCCTCGCCGATTCCGGAAGCGGTATCGTCGACCTTTACCACCGTCCGGATGTCGCTCACGCCCAGGAGATCGAGGTTGCGGTACAGCATGTGCGGCGCCGGGCGGGCGCCGTGGATCACCTCGTCTCCCGCCACCGATGCGTCCGGCCGGTATCCCTGCTTCGCAGCCTCTTCCTCGAGGACGTCCGCCATGGCGCGGGTAAAGCCCGTGGTCGATCCGATCTTGACGCCGCGCGCCTGCAGTCGCCGAACGACGTCCGCGACGCCCGGCAGCAGGGTCGCGTAGTCGCGCAGGCACGCGAGCTGCAGCGGTACGAATTCCGCGAACATGGCCGCCACGTCCGCATCGGTCGGCGGCGCGCCCAGCGTCGATTCCCAGCGCCGCGCGATCGCCGGCGTCTCCGTCAGCGCCTGGATGTGCAGATCCTTGCGGAGTCCCATCGGACCCCGCGCCTCCTCCATGGAGATCTCCACGCCCCGGCGGCGAAAGACCTCCACGAACGTGACCGTCGGCGCGACGACGTAGGCGTCGACCGTGGTGCCGCTCCAGTCGAGGACGACGGCCTGCACCCGCCGGCCAGCCGGCGGGGACGGACGGGAAGCGGACATGAGCGTTTCCTCTCGATGGCCCTGCGGTTCGCGGTCGCGGTTTCGGCTCCGCGTTTGAAAACGAGCCGGTACCGTAGTAACAATAACCCCGACCCCGCCCCGCCGGCCGGCGTGGGCGGCGCGGGAATTCTGACGGGAGCCGGTGTGGCAGAACTGCGCGACGGGGACGGCTTTGTCGTCTTCGATAGGGTCCAGAAGAGCTACGACGGCGAAACGCTGTGCGTGAAGGATCTCAACCTCTCGATCGGAAAGGGCGAATTCCTCACCCTTCTCGGCCCGTCGGGTTCCGGGAAGACGACCTGTCTGCTCATGCTGGCCGGTTTCGAGACCGCGACGCACGGCGAAATTCGCCTGGACGGAAAGCCGATCAACAACATTCCGCCGCACAAGCGCGGCATCGGAATGGTGTTCCAGAATTACGCCCTGTTTCCGCACATGACAGTGGCGGAGAATCTCGCCTTTCCGCTGCAGGTCCGCGGATTGGGCCAGGCGGACCGGGAGTCGAAGATCCGTCGCGCGCTCGACATGGTCCAGATGGGCGAATTTGGCGGGCGCCGCCCGGCCCAGCTGTCCGGCGGGCAGCAGCAGCGGATCGCGCTCGCCCGCGCGCTGGTGTTCGAGCCCGACCTCGTGCTCATGGACGAGCCGCTTGGGGCTCTCGACAAGCAGCTGCGCGAATCGTTGCAGTTCGAGATCACGCGACTCGTGCACGACCTCGGCATCACGACCCTGTACGTGACCCACGACCAGACCGAAGCGCTGACCATGTCGGACCGCGTCGCGGTCTTCGACGACGGGGTGATCCAGCAGCTCGCGCCTCCGGCCGAACTCTACGAGAAGCCGCAGAACAGCTTCGTCGCCCAGTTCATCGGCGAGAACAACATCCTGGACGGCACGGTCAGGGATATCAGCGACGGGGTCGCGGTAGTCGAACTCGACAGCGGGGAGCGCATCCGGACCGTCCCGGTGAACGTGTCCGGCGTCGGCGCCCGCACCAGCGTGTCCATTCGCCCCGAGCGCGTGGAGGCCAACCCCGAACGTCTCGGAGACTCGGCGCATACTATCAAGGCCACGGTGCTGGAGTTCATTTACATGGGAGACACGTACCGCACGAGGCTCCGGGTCGCCGGCAGCGACGACTTCATTCTCAAGACCCGCAACGCGGCGGACCAGATCCGAATGCGGCCCGGGCAGGTAGTCGATATCGGCTGGCTGCCCGAGGATTGTCGCGCGCTGGACGCCTGACTGCGGAATCGTTTGCGGGATCTGCCCATCCCCGCATGCAACCGAACGGGCAATCGCAAGAGGGAATCGACATGAAAGCACGATTGATCCACGCAGGCCTGATCCTGGGAGGCGTCGCGGCAGCGACCGCATCGGCCCAGGCCCAGGAGATGGCCAACAGCATGACCCTGGTGTCTTGGGGCGGCGCCTATCAGGCCAGCCAGACCAACGCCTATGCCGAACCCTACAAGGCCATGCACCCGGAGCTGGAAGTGGTCTGGGACGAGAGTTCGTACGAAGCCGTCGCCCGTCTTCGCGCCATGGACGAGGCCGGCAACGTGACCTGGGACGTGGTGGACGTGGTCGCGTCCGACGCCATTCGCCTGTGCGACGAAGGGCTTGCGCTGGAAATCGACCATGACGCGATGCTCGCCCCTGCGCCGGACGGCACGCCGGCGTCCGAGGATTTCGGCGACCTGATCGTCTCCGAGTGCTTCATCCCGCAGATCGTCTACTCGACGACCCTGGGATACCGGACGGACTTGGTCGGCGACACCCCACCGACGGACGTGTGCGCGCTGTTCGACCTGGAAACCTATCCTGGCAAGCGCAGCCTCGAGAAGCGGCCGATCAACAATCTCGAATGGGCGCTCCTTTGCGACGGCGTCGCCAAGGAGGATGTCTACGACGTGCTGGAGACCGACGAGGGCCTCGCGCAGGCGCTCGCCAAGCTCGACACCATCAAGGACGACGTGATCTGGTGGTCGTCGGGCGCCGACACGCCGCAGCTCCTGGCCGACGGCGAAGTCGTCATCGGTTCGACCTACAACGGACGACTGTTCTCGGTCATCGAGGAACAGGGGCAGCCGGTCGGCATGATCTGGGACGCCCAGGTGTTCGATCTCGACGGCTGGATCATTCCGGTCGGCCTCTCGGAGGACCGTCTGGCGCGGGCGAGGGACTTCCTCGTATTCGCGACCGACACGCAGCGTCTGGCCGACCAAGCCAAGTATATCTCGTACGGGCCGGCGCGCATGTCGTCCGCGCCCCTCGTCGGCAAGCACGCCACGCTGGGCATTGACATGGCGCCCCACATGCCGACGGATCCCGAGAACGCCAAGAACACGTTCCTCTACAACTACGAGTGGTGGGCCGATTATCGGGACGATATCGACGCGAAGTTCCAGGCGTGGCTTGCGCAATAGTCAAATTGACCAACCGGGGGCGGACCGGGTTGTCGCGGTCCGCCCCGCCGTTCATGGGGAGCGGGCGATCGCGTCTCGCGCCCCGGAACGCCCGCTTCGGAGGCGGGAAGCGTGGCTGAATCCGGGATCGGGACCGGCGAGAGCCCCGCGACGGGCCCGATGCTGGCGGCTGACGGAACGCCGCTTAAGAGGAGCTTGCGCCGTGCGCTCCGCCGCCAGCGGCTGCGGGCGCTCATGCTGATCCTGCCGCTCCTCTGTTTCATCCTGGTGAGCTTCGTCGGTCCGATCGCGGACATGCTGTTCCGTTCGGTGGAGAACGATCTGGTCGGCCGCGTGCTTCCGCGGACCGTTGAGGCGCTGGCGGATTGGGAATACGCGTCCGGCGAGGTTCCGGAGGAGGACGTTTTCGCCGCTTTGTACGTCGATCTGGCCGAAGCGCGCGAGTTTAAGGTTCACACCCGCCTCGGATCCAGGCTGAACTACGAACTGTCCGGCACCTCTTCGCTCTTCCGCAAGACGGGGCGTGGAATCCGGCGACTGGACACGGACGTATATCGCGATCAATTCGCCGAACTCGACCCCGCGTGGGAGGACGGCGAGACGCTCGACAAGATTTTCTCCGCGCCGGATGCGATGCGGATCCTCCCCGAAGCCGTCTCCGCCTGGCGGAGTTGGGGCCGAATGTCCGAGTCGAAGGGCAAGGAACCTGGGGCCGGCGCGCCGGACGACTTCGTTTACACGGCGCTTTACCGCGATCTATTCGGGGAGGGGGCAGACCCGGGCGGCTATGCCGGGCCGGGGGCGGAATTGCTCCGGCAGGCCGCCGTCGCGGTTCCCGGCTTCGAGTCCGTGTCAGTTCGAGACCAATTCGTCGACATCGACGAAGACTGGTCCGACGTCGAGGTCTGGGGCGCGATCCAGGCGTTTTCTGCGCCGTATACGGAAGGGTATTTTCTATCCGCCGTCGATCTGCAACAGACCCCGGACGGGGTTCGGGCGCGCCCCGAGAACGAACGGCTCTACGTCACGCTGTTCCTGCGCACGCTGTTCATGAGCCTGGCGATCACGGTTGCCTGCCTGCTTCTCGGCTATCCCGTCGCCTGGCTCCTGGCCTCCCTTCCGCTCCGTACGTCGAACCTGCTGCTGATTCTGGTGCTGCTCCCGTTCTGGACGTCGCTCCTGGTCCGTACCTCGGCCTGGAAGGTGCTTCTGCAACAGCAAGGCGTGATCAACGACCTTCTAGTGTGGACCGGCATCGTGGCGGACGACGCTCGCTTCGTCATGATCAACAACCAGTTCGGTACGATCGTGGCGATGACCCACATTCTGCTGCCCTTCATGATCCTGCCGCTCTATTCCGTGATGAAGACCATTCCGCCGGCCTACGAGCGCGCCGCGAAGAGTCTCGGTGCGACGAACTGGACCGCGTTCTGGCGCGTGTATTTTCCGCTCAGCGTGCCGGGGATCGGCGCCGGCTGCATCCTGGTGTTCATTCTCGCGATCGGCTACTACATCACGCCCGAACTGGTCGGCGGCCGCACCGGCACCTTCATCTCCAACCGGATCGCGTATCACATTTCGAGTTCGCTCAATTGGGGCCTGGCGGCCGCGCTGGGCACGATCCTGCTCGCCGCCGTCCTGGCGCTTTACTGGGTCTACGACCGCGTGGTCGGCATCGACAACGTGAAGCTCGGATAGGCTCGATGAAGAATCCGGCGCTGCTCTCGTCCCGTACGGACCTCTTCCGTTTCGTCGTTCCGCTGTCGGCGCTGGCGGGAGCGGCGGCGGGACTGTGGCTCGGTGTCGCCGGCGGCGCCTGGTTCGCCGGGCTGTTCGCCGGCGGGGCGGTCGGGGCAGCGCTCGGTTGGGCGCTGCCGGTGCTGTCGCCCTCGCTCGCGCTCGGACGGGTCGCGGCGGCCGGGGTTCTGGGCGCGGCGGGGCTCGCGGCGGCGGACGTGCCAGGACTCGCCGGCGGCCTGGCGCTCGGCCTCGTCGCCGGCTGGTTCGTCTTCTATCTCTCCACCGGCCGCTACCGGCAAGGCGTACCCGTCTACGCGACGGGGCTGCAGGTTCTCTGGCACAATTCCCTCAACCTGATCTGCGGCATCGTCTTCTTCTTCCTGATTGCACCCATCGTCGTGATCATGCCGCTAAGCTTCAACGCCGAGGATTTCTTCACCTTCACCCCGGCGATGCTGGCGCTGGAGCTCGAGGGGTTCTCGTTGAAGCATTACCGGGATTTCTTCACCAATCCAGACTGGCAGCAGCCGCTCAGGAATTCCCTCCGGATCGCGCCGGCGGCGACGCTGGTGTCGGTCACGCTCGGAACGCTCGCGGCGATCGGGCTAAGCGACAGCCACGTCCCGTTCCGGCGTTCGATCATGGCGATTCTGATCTCCCCGATGATCGTTCCGCTGATCATCTCGGCCGCAGGCATGTATTTCTTCTATTCGCGCGTCGGCCTTCAGGGCACCTATCTGGGCGTGGTCCTGGCGCATGCCGCGCTGGGGATCCCCTTCGTCATCATCACCGTGACCGCGACCCTGGTCGGCTTCGACCGGTCGTTGACGCGGGCCGCGGCCAGTTTGGGCGCGGGGCCGGTGCGAACGTTTTTCAAGGTTCAGATGCCGCTGATCTTGCCCGGCGTGATTTCCGGCGGGTTGTTCGCCTTCATCACGTCCTTCGACGAGGTGGTGATCGTGATCTTCGTCGGCTCCGCCGCGCAGCAGACGCTGCCCTGGCAGATGTTCACGGGGCTGCGCGAGCAGATCAGCCCGACGATCCTCGCCGTGGCGACCGTACTGGTCATGCTATCGATCGCGCTCCTGATCGCGGTGGAACTCCTGCGGCGGCGATCCGAAAGACTGCGGGGAATAATCGCCCCCGACTGATCGGAGCCCCGTCGCCCCGGCGTTTGCGCCGGCACGTCGTGGACTGTCGCGCTCTGTTCAGAGGTTGTCGAAGGTATCCTCGACCTGCCGCCAGGCGTCGTCGAGATGCGACCGCAAGGCGGCCTCCGCGGCCTCCGGGTCGCGGTCCAGAATTCTCTCCAGAATCGCCTTGTGGGCGAGGTAGTTCCTCCGATTCCGCTCGGGCAGGCGCGGCATCTGCCGCCAGTGCCAGTCCAGCCAGTCGCAGAAGGACCGGTGAACGGCGGGAAAGATCGGGTTGCCGGGGATGGTGTAGAGAACGGCGTGGAACGCCATGTCCGTGTCGTAGAACGCGTCCGAGTCCCGGATACGGGATTCGTTTTGCGCCAGCGCCTCGCGCAGGCGACGAATGTCGTCCTTGCGCGCCTCCTCGGCGGCCACGCGGACCAGCCCCGCCTCGGTGAATATCCGGATGTCGAAGACTTGCCGTACCCCGCCGGGCTGGGCCAGAAGATGCTTCACCAGGCCGCCGAGCATGCCGAGCACGGCGTCGTAGTCCGGCTTGCGCACGACCGGCCGGTGCCTCGGGCGGGTTTCCACGAGTCCGCGCCCGCCGAGGAACATGATCGCCTCGCGCGCGACCGTGCGGCTTACCGAAAACTCGTCGATGATCTCCCGCTCGGCGGGTAGCGCCTGTCCGAACTTCAGTTCGCCCGAATAGATCCGGTCCTCGAGCGCCGCGACGACCCGGTCCGTCGCCCGAACGCTGCGATCCAGTACGTCTTCGTCAATCGGGCTCATGGTCTCCGGGTCCGGCTTTGCGCTCATGCCATGCTATTCCCCTACAGCGGACCGTTGCAACCCGCAATCCGTCGCGGACGCCTGCGACGGGAGCCGGGCGACGCCGGCGTCTGGGTCGCGTGCCTGCACGATGCTGGCTGCGGCAAGCGATTCGGCGGGCGCCACCGGTCCCCGGAGCGCCGCTCGCCCGGATGCGGCAGGCGGAAGACCAACGGCGGCCCGCTGACCGGTCGACGGTTCCGGGGCGACTGGATGTCGGGGGGTCTCCCTGCCGTTGCAGACCTCGCCGAACGGACCGCCTCCCGTCGCGAGACGGGACGCGCTTCCGGGTCGCCCGACCGCCCGCGGTTTGCGGACCGGACGGACGCTGCGAATGCCAATGGGCTCACGTCTGGCTCTCGTTTGGTATGACAATAGTCCATGGAACATCGGTGCACCGAACGCATTCTATAGACTACGAGAGCCGAATTCGAGCCGTCCCGAACGTCTGCCGGCGGCCCGGTCGGTACGGCGTTGCGGCATGCGGGACGGGAATCCACCGCTTGCCGCCCGCCAGGGCCCAGGCTTCGTTCCGGGCACGGCCCGCGCAGGCGCCCATGGGTCACGGAAGGCGTCACGCCGGAGACTGCCGACTCGGACGGTATCGTGAAGGGTGCGCCCGTGCGGCTTGCGCCGAAACGATCGCTTGCGGGACGGCCGGCCTGTGCCGGAAGGGGTTCTCGGGAGGCCGCCGACTCGATTCTACGTCTCCAGGCATTCCGCCCAGTCTTCCACGCGAGCCCGTGGAGCACGACGAACGGAGCGCAGCGAATCTTGCCGTTCCCGATGGCGGGACATGAACGGGAACCGGTACGAGTAGTGTTGCGTTACCGATTCGTAGCTTGACAACGCACATCGAGTTGTTATACAAAACCGCGCGGAGAATCATATGAACCGAATCGCTTCCATAGACGCGGAACACTTCCGCCTGCCTCTGAAGGAGGTGTTGCGTGACGCCATGCACGGCGACCACACGCATTTCGAGCTGGTGGTGGTTCGCGTCCGGACCGATTCCGGATTGTGCGGGACGGGCTATACCTACACGGGCGGGATCGGGGGCGAGGCGATCCTCGCGCTGATCCGGCAGGATCTCGGACCGTTTCTCCTCGGCCGGGACGCGGGGCGCGTCGAATCGCTCAATGCGGCGATGAACTGGCATATCCATTACGTCGGCCGCGGCGGAATCGCTTCCTTCGCCATTTCGGCGCTGGACATCGCCCTGTGGGACCTGCGGTGCCGCGGGAGGGACGAACCGCTGTGGAAGGTCGCCGGCGGCGCGTCGGACCGATGCAAGGCGTACCGGGGCGGCATCGACCTCAACTATTCGCTGCCCCGTCTCCTGGAGAGCGTCCGCGGGTATCTGGCCGACGGGTTCGACGGCGTCAAGATCAAGGTCGGAAAGGAGCGGCTCGACGAGGATCTCGAACGGGCCCGTGCGGTGCGCGACCTGATCGGTCCCGACGTCGCCTTCATGGTCGACGCCAACTACGCGCTCGATATCGACCGTGCCAAGGAAGCGGCGCGCGCCTTTGGGGAACTCGGCGTTCTCTGGTTCGAGGAGCCCATCGTTCCGGAGGACTACCGGGGATATGGCGAGATTGCGCGCGAGACCGGCTGTCCGCTGGCCATGGGCGAGAACCTGCGTACGCTGCACGAGTTCGAATGCGCCTTCCGGGACGCGGGGCTGTCCTACATCCAGCCCGACGCGTCGAATTGCGGCGGCGTCACCGTTTGGCTCGAGGTCGCGAAGGCGGCGCGCGCGCAGGGCATGCCGGTCTGCAGCCACGGGATGCAGGAGTTGCACGCGAGCCTCGTCTCGGCGCAGCCCAACGCCGGTTGGCTCGAGGTGCACAGCTTTCCCATCGACGAATACACGACCCGCCCGCTGGCGGTGGAGGACCATCTGGCCGTGGCTCCGTCCACGCCGGGAACCGGGGTCGAGTTCGACTTCGCGATGCTGCGGGCGCATCACGAAGCCGTTTCATGAACGGCGCTCGCACGCAGGAACCACTCCATGGAGGAGAGAAGGAGGTAGAACGATGAATTGCAGGTACATGTTCCTCGCTGCCGCAGTCGTGGCGCTGGCCGCGGCGGGGGGGAACGACGCAAGGGCGGACACGCTGAGATTCGCGCATGTCTACGAGGTCGGGCACCCGCTGCACCAGGCGGCGCTGGACGCGGCCGCGTTGTTCGAGGAGCGCACCGGCGGACGGCACAGCATGGAGGTCTTCCCGGCGTCCTCGCTCGGCAAGGAGGCGGACCTCAACGAGTCCCTGTCGCTCGGGACGGTGGACGTCATCTATACCGGCGCCGGATTTGCGGGTTCCATCTACGGCCCTGCGTCCATGACGGACTTTCCCTTCACGCTTCGCAACCTGAAGCACTGGGAAGCCTACTACGACAGCGACGTCTGGGCCGAGGTCGCGCAGGGCTACGCCGACACGACCGGCGGCAACGTCGTCGCCGCAGTCAGCTACTACGGCTCTCGCCACGTGACGTCGAACAAGCCGATCCTGACGCCCGGGGACATGGAGGACCTGAAGATTCGCGTCCCCAACGCGCCCGCCTACGTGCTCTTCCCCGCGGCGGTCGGCGCCAACCCGACGCCCATGGCCTTCGCCGAGGTCTATCTCGCCCTGCAGCAGGGCGTGGTCGACGCGCAGGAGAATCCGCTCCCGACCATCCAGGCAAAGCGGTTCCACGAAGTGCAGAGCGACATCAACCTCACCGGCCATATCACCAACTCGACCTTCACGGTGGTGTCGGGGCTCCGCCTCATGCAGCTGAGCGACGAGGACCGCGAGATCCTGCACGGCGTGCTGGACGAGACGGCCGACTGGGTGACCGAGCAGATCGTCGCGTCCGAGGCCGAACTCGTCGGCTGGTTCCGCGACCAGGGCGTCAACGTCAACGAAGTGGACCGCGGGCCCTTCATCGCGGCTGTCGCGCCCGCCCTTACCGCGGGCGACCTGCCGTTTTCGACGGAACTCTACGAGCGGCTTCAGGCCGTGCCGGACGCCGAGTAGTTCCGAACCCGACCCGTTCGCCCGGCCGCCCGAGAGCGGCGGCCGGGCGCCCGCAAGACAGGAGCGAGGATGATGTCTGACCCGAAGGCCCACGACGCGATCGACGAGCTGGTCGGCCAGCTGGAAGAGGTCTCGGACGACATTTCGGACGTCCGGGCCTTCGACGTTCCGGTATTGCTGATCTTCTTCGTCCTGTTCGTCATCGTCGCGCTTCAGTTCTTTACCCGCTACGTCCTGAACGACAGCCTCGGCTGGACCGAGGAGATCGCCCGCTACTTCCTGATACTGCTCGGATTTGTCGGGGGAATTACCTGCGTTCGCAAGGGCAAGCACATATTCCTGGAATTTGCCTATCACATGCTGCCGGTCGGGACGCTGAAGCCGATCGTCCTGGCGGTGGAGGCGGCGGTCTGCGGATTCTGGGGATACGCGGGCTGGCTCGCCATCGAACTCTCGCAGCGCACCGCATCGAACATGGTCTCGATCGCGCTGCCGAAGGCGTATCTCTACTACGTGGTCTCGGCCGCCTGCTTCCTGATGGCCGTTTTCGCGCTCGCAAATCTCGTCAAGAAGGCCGGTCAGCCGGTCGAGGAGATCATTCCGGAGAGTCCGCAAACCTGAAGGGAGGGACACCGTCATGGCGCTCGCAATCCTGCTGATCCTGCTTGCCGTATTCCTGTTTCTCGGCGTGCCCGTCGCGGTGTCGCTGGGTCTGGCGTCCCTCGCCTACGTCCTGATCAAGGGCTTGCCGGACGTCGTGTTGATTCACCGGATGATCGGCGGGATCGACAGCTTTCCGCTCCTCGCGATTCCGTTCTTCATCCTGGCCGGGCACTTGATGAACACCGGCGGAATCACCACCAAGATCTTCGCGTTCGCGCGTTCCCTCGTCGGCTGGCTGCCCGGCGGGCTCGGGCACGTGAACGTGGGGGCCAGCGTGATCTTCGCCGGGATGTCCGGCGCGGCCGTCGCCGACGCCGGCGGGCTCGGCAACGTCGAGATCAAGGCGATGCGCGAGGCCGGCTACGACACGGATTTCTCGGTCGGGGTGACCGCCGCCTCCTCGACCATCGGTCCGATCATTCCGCCCTCGCTTCCGCTCGTGATCTACGGCGTGATGGCGTCGGCCTCCATCGGCGAATTGTTCGCCGCCGGCCTGGTGCCCGGCCTCCTCATGGCCGCGTCCCTGATCGTCATGGTGGCCTGGTACGCGAAGCGCCGGAACTATCCGCGCGACAGCCGGATCGACTTCTGCCGCATCTGGGCCTGCCTCAAGGACGCGGTTCTGCCGCTCATGACGCCGATCATCATCGTCGGGGGAATCGCGACCGGCATCTTCACGCCGACGGAAGCGGCGGTGGCCGCGGTTTGCTACGCGCTGTTTCTCGGTCTGGTGGTCTATCGCTCCCTCACATGGCGCCATCTGGTGCGCGTCTCGATCGACACCATCGAAACGTCGGCCGCCATTCTGATGATCGTCTCGGCCGCTGCGGTCTTCGCCTGGATCCTGACGGCGGAACAGGTGGCGACGCTGCTCGGCAACACCCTGCTCGGGATCACCGACAACAAGCACGTCCTGCTTCTGATCATGATGGTCATCGTGCTGCTCATCGGGCTGTTCATGGAGACCATCGCCGCGATCACCATTCTGGTTCCGGTACTCCTGCCGATCGCAGCCACCGCGGGCATCGATCCGGTGCATCTCGGCATTCTCCTGATCCTGAACCTGATGCTCGGGCTGCTGACGCCGCCGGTCGGGATGGTGCTGTTCGTGCTGGCCGAGGTCTCCGGAGTGAAATTCGAACAGTGCTTCCGGGCCACCATGCCGTTCCTCGTGCCGCTGATCCTGGTGCTCCTGTTGATCACCTTCGTGCCCGAGATCGCGCTCTGGTTGCCGTCGGCGTTCTACCGCTGAGTGCGCGTCGCGGCGTCCTGAGACGACAGTTCGCCGGTTGACATCCGGCGCGAAGCCGGATTAGCTGAACCCGAGCCGCGCGTTTGCGGACGCGCCCGGTTCCCGAGCGGGGCGATACGGGCCCGGTCGGGCGAGCGTCCCGCATTCGGCGTGCCCGGAAGAGGGGACAGGAACGCCGCGATGGGACGGGCGATCGACGTTGACCGGCCCGCCGGAGACCGGCTGGGGGCGGAACGGATCAGCCGCAGGGGAGCGTTGTGCGCCGTTGCGGGCTCCGTCGCGACGGTAACCTCGACGCCCCTGTCGGCCGCACAGGCAATTCCGCAAATGCCCGAATGGATGCTCGCGCTGGTCGAGGAGCGGCTCGGCCGGCGGGACTTCCGGGAGGGCCGGGTCGTGCTCGACCTGCCGGATCGGGCGGATTCGGGCTTGTCCGTCCCGATGGACGTGTCGGTCCCGGATTCTCCGATGACCCGGACGGACCACGTCCGCAGCCTGCACGTGATCGCGACGCGGAATCCGCAGCCTCTGGTCGCCGACTATCGCTTCACGCCCGCGTCCGGAATCGCCCGCGTCGCCCAGCGCATTCGCTTGGCCCAGACCCAGTACGTCTACGGGTTCGCGCTGATGAGCGACGATACCGCGTGGATGTCGGCCCGATACGTATCGGTCACGCTCGGCGCCTGCGCGGTGGAGATCTTCCTGCCGGACAGGGAAGCGGCGCGACGCAGGCGGCAGCGGGAGCGGCAGTAGCCCGAAATTCCGGAACGCAAGGGAGCGCTCGGCAATGACAGCGGTTCGAATTCGCAAATCGGTGCCCGAACGGGCGATCGCGGGGGAACCCTTCCAGGTCAAGACGCTGGTCTCCCATCCGATGGACAACGGCTTCATGTTCAACCGGGACGGCGAGCGCATTCCCCGGCGCCTGATTCACCGCTTCGAGGCGACCTTCAACGGCGAGACGGTGTTTCAGGCGGACTGGCACGAAGCGGTGTCGGAGAATCCCTTCCTGACCTTCTTTGCCGCGATCCGGGAATCGGGTCGGATGGAGTTCCGGTGGTACGACGACGACGGAAGCGAATACGCCGATTGGGCCGACATCGAAATAGTCTGAGCGCACCCCCCGAACGGGATGCCGCCGGCAGGGCGCGGCGGGCGCTCGTCGCGCTGGCGCTGGGTCTCTCCGGATTCGCGGCGCATGCCGGCGAGCCGGACCCGACGGGCAGCGACGGTCCGATTTCCGGATACGAATACATGGGCGCGCAAATCCGGGCGCTGCAGGACGACGATTTCCTGAACCCCGGGATGTTTGCCGTGGAGCGAGGCGCCGAACTGTGGAACGAGCCGGCCGGCACCGACGGACACGCTTGTTCTTCCTGCCATGGCGACGGCGGCGAATCGATGCGGGGCGTGGCAGCGCGGTATCCCGAATACGACCCGGATCTCGGACGCCTGATGAATCTCGAGGCGCGCATCAACCGGATGCGGACCGACTATATGGGGGCGCCGTCCTGGGAGCTCGAGTCCGAGGAGATGCTCGCGCTCTCGGCGTTCGTCGCGTTCCAGTCGCGGGGGATGCCGATGAACGTCGACGTGTCCGGGGGTGCGCGGCAGTATTGGGAAGAGGGGCGAGAATTCTACATGCGGCGCAGGGGGCAGCTGGACCTGGCCTGCCGTCAGTGCCATGAGGACTTGACCGGGTCATATTTGCGGGGGGACCGAATCAGCCAGGGCCACGTGAACGGATTCCCGTTCTATCGTCTGATGTGGGGCTCGATGGGGTCACGTCACCGCATGTTTCGCTGGTGCAACTGGGCGGTTCGCGCCGAGACGTTCGAACTCGGTTCGCGGGAGTATCTGGGGCTGGAGTTGTATCTGGCCTGGCGCGGCCGGGGGTTGCCGATCGAGGCCCCTGCCGTTCGCCCGTGAGCGAGCGTCGAGTCCGCACGCGTTCGTCAGACGCCGGTATCCTTGCGGCATGGGAGGAGAGACCATGAACAGAGCCGTCCTCGTTCTCGTTGCCGCATGGCTGGCGAGTTCCCGCCTGGCGGGCGCCGCGGAATTGCTTCAGGAGTGCGAAACCTGTCCGCTCATGGTCAAGGTGGAGGCGGGGACCTTTCCCCGGGCGGAGAATTTCGACGCCGAACCGGTGACGGTGACCGTCGGCGACGCCTTTGCGCTCGGCGTGTGCGAGGTCTCGGTCGGCGAATTTCGCCCGTACGCCGAGGCTGCGGGGATCCCGCTTCGGGGATGCACGCGATACAGCACCACCGGCGACAAGGACTACCCCGAAGGCGGCTGGGACGATCCGGGCTTTCGCCAGCGCGACAGTCGTCCGGTCGTCTGCGTGACCTGGGAGGACGCCGCCGCCTACGCCGCCTGGCTCTCTGAACGGACCGGAAGCGCCTACCGTCTCCCGAGCGAGGCCGAGTGGGAATATGCCGCCCGCGCCGGAGCGGGTCACGAATCGACCTGGTTCGTGACCGGCAACCTCAAGGCCGGCCAGGCCAAGTGCGCCACCTGCTTCGGGTCCGACGTGATGGGTCTCGAGGACGAGCTCGCGACGGCCAATATCGGCGGGGGATTCCGGAACGCCTTCGGTCTCGCCGACATGCTCGGAAACGTTGCGGAGTGGACGGCGGACTGCAACGGTCCCCTCTCCGACGCGCCGCGCGACGGCAGCGTCGGCGAGAGCGGCGATTGCGCGGAGCGCATCACGCGGGGCGGAGCGTTCCATTCCGACTGGGCCGGAATCGCGCGCTACCGGGTGCCGCGCCCGGCCGGAGAGGGCCGCAACGATCTGGGATTCCGGCTCGTGCGCGAACTCGAAGGACCGGATTCCGATACGGCCTTCGACCGCCATGCCGAAAGCGAGTTTACGCCCGCATGCCGATAGGGCGTTTCGGCGATGCGTAGACGACGGGTCTGGATTTCGGTCGCGGTCGTACTGGTCGCATTCGCGGCGGCGTTGGCCTGGGCCAACCGGCATGCGGAGATTCCGCCGATTTCGCCGCTGGACGGCGCCTCGTTCGATACCGCCCTGGTGCGCAGCGGAAAGGCCATGGTCGGCATGGGCGCATGCGCCGTCTGCCATACGGCCCATGGCGGGGAGCCCTTCGCGGGCGGACTGCCGCTGCCGACGCCGTTCGGAACGATCTATTCGACCAACATAACGCCGGACCCGGAGACCGGGATCGGAAGCTGGTCGGAGGAAGCCTTCCTGCGCGCCATGCGGGAGGGCGTCGACCGGCGCGGGCGCCATCTCTATCCGGCGTTTCCCTACGACCACTTCCGCCTCATGACGGACGGGGACATCCGGGCGGCCTACGCCTATCTCATGACGATCGATCCGGTGAACCGGGAAGCCTCGCCGAACGAACTGGGGTTTCCGTTCAACGTCCGCACGCTCCTGGCCGGGTGGAAGCTCCTGTTCCTGGAATCCGGCGAACTCGAACCGGATCCGGACCGCAGCGAAGAATGGAATCGGGGCGCGTATCTTGCGGAAGGCGTCGCGCATTGCGGCGCGTGCCATTCGCCGCGCAACGTCTTCGGGGCGGTGATTCGGAGCGCGGCCTATTCCGGCGGCGAGGCGGAACATTGGCATGCGCCCGCGCTCGACGCCAGCTCTCCGACTCCCATTCCCTGGAGCCAGCTGCAACTGGTCAATTACCTGTTCGACGGTTGGGACGAGGAACACGGGATCGCGGCGGGGCCGATGGCGCCCGTGGTCAACCACCTCTACGACCAGTCGGAGGACGACGTGTTCGCGATCGCGGCGTATTTCGAATCGCTGCAGCGTCCCCCGCTGTCCCCGGAGGCGCGCGAAGAGGTTCTCGCAAGAGCGCGAACCTTGGACTGGGACGCGTCGGACGGAGCATGGCCCGAGCGGGTTCCGGAAGATCCGTCGCTGGTGCGCGGGATGGAGGTGTTCCGGGACCAGTGCGCCACCTGTCACAAGCGCGGCGGCGGACAGTTTCCGGTGTCGCTCGCCCTGACCGGTACGGTGAACGCTCCTGACCCGCGCAACGTCGTCCACATCGTATTCGACGGAATTCGCCCGCCGCGCGGCGCGCTTCAGCGATCGATGCCTTCCTTCGGCGCGTCGATTTCGGATTCGGACATCGTGGACCTGCTCGGATTCGTCCGCTGGCACTTCACCGACCTCCCGGCCTGGGAAGATCTGGCCGGTCACGTCGCGGCGAAGCGGGCCCACTGGTAGCGACCGTTCTTGCCGGCCGGTCGCACAGTGCGGGAATCGTCCGGATCGCGTCGGGACGCGAGGGAATCGGCGCTTGAGCGCCCGGTCTGCCTACTGTAGACTGTGGACGGCGTTCCGCGAGCGCGCGCAACCAGCCTGAATCGACAAGCCAGACTTCTTGCCTCCGCTTGCCGGGACGACGGGTCCAGCAAGGGAGGAAGTGCGCATGGCTTTGACGCTCTCTGTGAACGGCACGGCCTATACGGTCGACGCCGAACCGGAAACCCCGCTCCTGTGGGTGCTCCGGGACAACATCGGACTGACGGGAACGAAATACGGATGCGGGATCGCCAAATGCGGCGTCTGCACCGTCCATATTGACGGCCGCAAGGCGTTTTCCTGCCAGACCAAGGTTTCCGCCGCCGTCGGCAAGGAAATCACCACCATCGAAGGCCTGTCCGAGGACAGTTCCCATCCGGTCCAGATCGCCTGGACCGAAGGGGACGTCCCGCAATGCGGCTATTGCCAGTCGGGACAGATCATGGCGGCGGCTGCGCTCCTGCAGGAGCGGCCGAGTCCGTCCGACCTCGACATCGACGCGGCCATGTCGGACAACATTTGCCGGTGCGGCACCTATGCCCAGATCCGCAAGGCGATTCACCGGGCCGCCGAAATCGCGCAGGGATGAATGAAATGACAAGAATGGAAATGGACCGGCGGAAGTTCATCGTAACCGGCGTCAGCGCCGCTGGCGGCCTGGCGATCGGCTTCCACATTCCGGTACGGGCGGACGCGGCCTCGATCATGGGCGAGCCGTGGACGGCCATGGAGGGAGCTCCGGAAGTCAACGCCTGGCTCGCGATCGATCCCGACAATTCGGTGACGATCCGCGTCGGCCAGGCCGAAATGGGCGAGGGCGTGTTTACCTCCATGCCCATGCTGGTCGCGGAAGAGCTGCAATGCGACTGGTCGACGGTCAAGGCGGTCTACGCCGACGTGAACCGGCATGTCCAGAACACGGCCGAGCCGTATATGGTCAAGGCCGGCGCGGCCAAGGAGACGGACAATCTCTACCAGCGCATGGGAACGGGCGGCTCCGGGGCAGTGCGCAGGTCCCGGCTTTACCTGCTGCAGGCCGGCGCCAGCGCGCGCGAGCGGCTGAAGCAGGCTGCCGCGAACGCCTGGGGCGTGGACCGCTCCGCGGTTTCGGCGGAAAACGGCATGCTGAGCGCGGGCGACAACACCGGGTCCTTCGGAGAGTTCGCGGCGGCGGCCGCGGGTATCGATCTGGAGACCGAGCCGGCGCTCAAGCCGGTCGAAGAGTACACGCTGATCGGTACGTCGGTACCCCGGCTCGATACGCCGTTAAAGGTAAACGGAAGCGCCGTCTACGGCATCGACGTTCGCGTGCCGGACATGGTGTATGCGGCCGTTGAAGCGTCTCCGGTTCCCGGCGGACGTCTCGTCAGCTACGACTTCGACGCGGTCAAGGACCGGCCCGGAGTGATCGGCGCGTATCGGCTGGGCGAGGGCGGAATCGGCAAGGTCCATTACGACCTCGAGGACGTCACCGGCCGCTCCACCGGCATACAGAGCGGCGTGGCGGTCGTGGCGGACACCTACTATCGCGCCCTGACCGCGCTGCAGCTCATGCCGAAGGAGTGGGACGACGGGGGATACGGCGACGTCAGCGACGAGAGCATCATCGACGGTGCGTTGGAGGTCCTCGCCAATCCCGACGATCCGACCTACAACCCGGCCGAGTCCGTCGGGGACGCGAGGGGCGCGATCGGAGCGTCGTCGAACGTGCTGGAAGCGACCTACGTCACCCCGTATCTGGATCATGCCTGCATCGAACCGATGAACTGCACGGCCCACGTGACGGCGGACCGGGCGGACGTCTGGGCGAGCACCCAGAATCCCCCGAGGGTGCACCAGGTCGCAGTGGAGGAATCCGGCTTGCCGCCGGAAAAGGTGTACGTCCACCAGACCTTCCTCGGCACCGGCTTCGGGCGGCGCTCGCGTCCGGACGACGCTCGTCAGGCGACCGCGATCGCGACGGCGCTCGGGCGGCCGGTCCAGGTGATCTGGACGCGGGAGGAGACGGCCCGGCAGGCCAAGCTCCGTCCGTACTCGGTGTATCACTTTTCCGCCGCGCTCGGGGACGACAACCGGCCGACGGCCTACTGGAACCGGATCGTGTCGCACTCCATCTTCAACCATCTCATTCCGCAGTTCCTGAGCGACGGGATCGACGGGCAGGCGGTGGAAGGGCTGGACGAACGGCTTCCGTACAATTTCGCCAGCAAGCAGGTGGATTACGCCATTCGCGACTCGCATCTGCCGGTGCACTGGTGGCGAGCGGTCGGCGCGTCGCAGAACGCGTTTGCGGTCGAATCCTTCGTCGACGAACTGGCGCACGCCGCAGGCGCGGATCCGGTCGAGTTCCGGCTGAGCCTGTTGCCGGAAGATTCGGAGTTCGCGCATGTGCTTCGGGTGGTGGCCGACAAGGCGGGCTATACGACCGACCTTCGCCGCGGCGAAGGAATGGGCGTCGGCATCGCCGAAGCGTTCGGGACCATCACGGCGCAGTGCGCCTATGTGACGGTCAGTCGCCGCGGTCAGTTGCGGGTCGAGACGATCGATTGCGCGGTGGACTGCGGGAACGTCGTTCATCCGAAGACGGTCGAGATGCAGATGGAGAGCTCCATCGTCTACGGATTGACGGCGGCTCTCTACGGCGAAAACCACATCCGCAACGGTGCGGTCGTCGAGGACAATTTCGACCAGTATCTGATGCTGCGCATGAACGAGATGCCGGAGATCCGGACGCATCTGGCGCTCTCCGGCGGAGACAAGTGGGGCGGGATCGGCGAGCCCGGCGTGCCCCCGGTCGCTCCGGCGGTCGCCAACGCCATCTTCGCGGCCACGGGCAAGCGCATCCGCAGATTGCCGATTCGCAATCACGATCTGACCGGCTGAGGCACGGTCGGAACCCGGCCGGCGGCCGACGGGTCGGCCGCCGGCTTCGGAGGCAGGCGAGATGAGATCCCGCGGGGTCGTTTTCACCCTCGCTCTGGCGGCTAGTCTTGCGGCCGGAGCCGATTCGGCGGCGGAGCCTGCGCCGCCGCTGCTCGCGGACCAGTGCGCCGCCTGCCACGGTCCGGACGGCGCGAGCGCTGGGTCGATTCCCGACATCGCATCTCTCAATGCGGCGGTCATGCGCGCGTTCCTGCAGGGCTTTCGCGCCGGCGAGATCGAATCCACGGTGATGGGCCGCATCGCCCGGGCTCTGACCGACGAGGAGATCGACGTCCTTGCCGGCCACTTCGGCGGTACCGGCAATCCGGAGGCCGGCGGACAATGAGGACGAAGAACCGCCTTTCCGGGGAAAGGGGGTCCCGTCGCGACCTCCTGAAACTCGCGGGCGCTGCGATGGTGGCGGGGGCGCTGCCTGCGCCGGGGCTGGCACGGGTCAAGGGTGCGGTCGTGGTCGTGGGCGGCGGCTTCGGCGGCGCCACCTGTGCGCGGTATCTGCGGCGTCTCTCGTCCGACCTGAGGGTCACGCTGGTCGAGCGCAGCGCGGCGTTCGCGACCTGCCCGTTCAGCAACGCGGTTCTGGGCGGATTGCGGGATCTCGACTCCATTACCCACGGGTTCGACGGGTTGCGCCGGCAGGGCGTGACCGTGGTGCAGGGCGACGCCGTCGCGATCGAGCCGGAGAGGTCGCGGGTTCGCCTCGCCGACGGGGAGTCGCTTTCCTACGACCGGCTGGTCCTGTCGCCCGGCATCGACTTCAAGTGGAACGCCATCGAGAATTACGGCCCGGAGGCGTCCGAGCGCATGCCGCACGCCTGGAAGGCGGGACCGCAAACGGCGCTCCTGCGTCGGCAGATCGAGAGCATGGAAGACGGCGGCGTCGTGGCGATCGCGGTGCCCGACAATCCGTTTCGCTGTCCGCCGGGCCCGTACGAGCGCGCGAGCCTGATCGCGAACTACCTGCACCGGCACAAGCCGCGTTCGAAGGTCCTGATCCTGGACGCGAAGGACTCCTTCTCCAAGGCGGGACTGTTTCGGCAGGGCTGGGAGGAACTCTATCCCGGCATGATCGAGTGGATCGGGTTTTCGGAGGGGGGGAACGTCGTCTCGGTCGAACCGACGGACAGGATCCTGCAGACGGATTTCGAGCGGTTTCGGGCGGACGTGGCCAACGTCGTTCCGCCGCAGCGCGCCGGGCGCCTGGTGGATACCGCCGGCCTGGCCGCAGGCGGCGACTGGTGCCCGGTGAACGGCCGGACCTTCGAGTCGCAAGTCGTTCCGGGGATTCATCTTCTCGGCGACGCGATTCTCGCCGGCGACATGCCCAAGTCGGGGTTCAGCGCCAACAACCAGGCCAAGGTCTGCGCTCGGGCGGTAGCGGGTTTGCTGGGTGGAGAGGATACGCCGGATCCGGTGCTGATGAACACCTGCTACAGCCTGCTTTCGGAGGAATACGGGATTTCGGTGGCGGCGGTCTACCGGCTGAACGAGCAGGGCGAGATCGCGTCTGTTCCGGGCGCGGGCGGGGTCAGCCCGGCCGATGCGGGGCCGGAAATCCGCAAGGCGGAGGCGATCTACGCACAAGGCTGGTATGCCGGCATTACCGCAGACATGTACAACTGAGCGCCGACGGCGCCGCCGGAACTCGTCGACGCTCGCAGTTGCAACGGCTTGTGCCGGTATTGTCCTCGCCGACGCAGCGCCGGCGGAGGAGCCGGTCCCGTTCGAGATTTTGGAACTGGCGATTTCGGAGCCGCTTACGCGTATGCCGGGGGATCCGGTCCGAGGCGAGCGTATCGTGCGGGACGCTAACAACGCCACCTGCCTCATCTGTCACGCGCTTCCGATTCCGGACGAGCCTGACCCGGGCGACATCGGCCCGCCCTTGCACGGCGTCGGCAGCCGCTACACCGCGGGCGAACTGCGGCTTCGGCTCGTGGATCCCAAGCAGTTCAATCCCGAGACGGTCATGCCGTCCTACTACCGGCGCGACGGGCTGCACCGGGTTGCGGCGGAATACGAGGGTCAGACGATCTACCGGGCGCAGGAGATCGAGGACGTGGTCGCCTGGCTGCTCACGCTGGTGGAGGAATAGCGCGATCTTGCGGGCACGGCTTCAGAGCGGGATCGAGGTCGAGTTCGGCCATATGCTCACAGACAGGATCGAGCGGAGGGCCGGAAACCGCCGAACGTACGGTCATCCTCCCCGTTCGGCGAGCGCCCGAACGAATCGAACGAGATCGGCGAGGGCTGCATGCTCGAAATCCCAGACGCCTTGGCGCGCCCCTTCGCCGACTCGTGCTACCGGATTGCGGGAAGCGGCCAGAAAGGCATGCGCAAAGCTCTTGTCGACATTCCTCGACTTCATGGCGTCGTGCTGTTCGAGACAGTCCAGATACTGATCGACGCATCTCCCGGCTGGGGTCTCCTCTACCGAGCGTCGAAGTAGCGTTTCCAGCGCGCCGGAATTCCGTCCGTCCGGTACGATGAATACGCCTGCCACCGGCGTTCCGACCGAGAAACAGCCATGGGCGTCAGGCGGTTCAAACCCAGCGTTCCGCAGGTCGTGGGTCACGCTCTGGAATGCCCTGTCCGCATTCTCGTCTGCATCCCGAACGACCCCGATCGCCCGGAGTGTATGGTCAGACTTCATTAGGCCCCAGATTGCGTTCAATCTCCTGTAGAACCCGTTTTTCCCGCCAACCTCAATTACCTGAATTCTTGAACCGACTCCCCCGTCGGGAAGGGATCCGAGCAGTGCGCTAAACACGTTTACTTCGTCCTGGCCCTCGACAAGAAGAAGGCGATCGGAAGTCAACTGTAGAAAGGATTCCCGCGTTCCTGTCCTGGGCGACTGTGGACCGGTCACAGTCAGCGTATCTCCAGGTTCAAGTCGCGTACGCCGGCGAGGGTCTCTCCCGTAAAAGTAACTGCGCTCGTGCAGCCGCGCTTTGAGTCAAGATAGAGTCGATGAATTGCGAGCGAATTCAAATCGCCCTCGAACGCGTCAATGGCCGAAGTGAGCAGTTCCCAATCATGGGTCGTCGCAAAGAATTGAACGCTCCACTGATCCAACCACTGCATCAACGTCTTCCAAATTAGTGCATGCGCAGAATAGTGCAGACCGATCTCCAATTCGTCGCTGAACACAATGCCGCCTTGCGAGGATGAGAAGTCCAGCAGCAACCGGACCAGCTTTTCGGCTCCTCTTCCAAGGTCATGAATCGGCCGAAGAGCGCCTGCCGAGTCCGTTACCCACAAGAGAGGGTTGTTCGTTCCGTGGGTGAGAAGTTCAACGTCTGAAATTCCATCCAAGACAATGTTGAGGGTCTCGACCAAATGTGACTTGTGTCCGAGCTTTACGAGTTCGGAATAGCGGTCGGGCAATTCGGACGAAAAATCGTGATCGTGACGAGAGCGGCTTGTTTCGATAGCGCAGTCGGGCCTGTCGGCAGGCCTGTTTTGCGGAACGAATAGCTCGAGGCCGGCAGGCGTTACGGAGGGACGCTGATTCCCCTTCGACAGGTGCCTGTTGTCAAGTAGCGTATGGAGCCGTCCGATTATTGGAGGCATGGTCGGCGCGTCCTCCTTCGAGGCGGCTACAGTCGCGATCGCTTGAGCGTCCTTCGCTAGTGGCTCAAACTCGTACCGAATCGAGTGATGCTCGTCATTTTCCGTTCCGTGGAGCTCTAAGCGGTCGTCGGTCAGTCGAGCGATCGGGTTCAGCGACCGATTGGGCGCTCGCTGTACGTTTGCGCTCCACAACAAGGTGGGAGTGAATCTCCCGGCGAATAGCCACATCGCTTCCAGCAGCGCAGTCTTGCCGATGCCGTTCGCGCCGAGTATCAGGTTACACTTGGCGAGGCGGTCCAGGTGCAGCCCGGAGATGCCACGGTAGCGGACCGCAGTGAAGTCGTTCAATCGAATCTTCATCGCGATTCTCCGACACCCGGATCAGAAAGGCGGCGGGTGCATGCCGCCCGTATACTCGCTACGCCTTGTCCGGACTGGATCGGATGGCGGCGTGTTTCGCGGCCCATCCTTGGTCGTCCGGCAAGCGGTTCGACAGCGGGTCCGTTCCGAGTATTCCTTCGGCGTGGACGCCCCGGCCGGCAATCGTCGCCGATCTCCAGTCTCGCTACGCAGGGTACTTCGCGACGGTTCGGCTGTCCAACGTGACTCCGGGGGCAGGCCGAGACCGCCCCCGGGGGAGAGAGTAGGACGGGTCGAACGGCTGGACCGAGGACCTTGTGGCGGCTGAAGTTGACGTCGCCTGCCGAGCGTCAGTTCGCAGAAGCCACTGCTCGTGCCGAACATGCGTCGGGCGGACTGCGGCGCGAGTCTGGCAGGACCGCAAGCGCCGGCATTTCCGCACGCGGGTGCCGAAGAGGGAGGCGGAAGACCGTCCCGGGGCCGGCTAATGGTTATCGCGCGGAATGTTCTTCTGCGCGATGTCCCGGTACGCCTCCGCACCTCGGAGCGTCATGCCGTCCATGAAGGGACGCACCTTCTCCCGGAAGATCTCCTGCCACGGCGACTGCGAGTCCGGGACCGCAAATCCGTCTCCGAGTCGAGCCCGGCGGTCCTCGAGCTCCGCGTCGTCGACCAGCATGTCGGCCGAGGAGGCGTTCAGGTCGATTCGCAGCCGGTCGCCGGTCATGACGAGAGCCAGGCCGCCTCCTTCCGCCGCCTCCGGCGAGGCGTTCAGGATGGACGGCGAGCCGGACGTGCCGGACTGGCGTCCGTCGCCGATGCAGGGCAGTGCGCGTACGCCGCGCTTGAGGAGATAGGACGGCGGCCGCATGTTCACGACTTCCGCGCCGCCCGGATATCCGATCGGTCCCGCGCCGCGCATGATCAGGATGGAGCGTTCGTCGATCGCCAGCTCCGGATCGTCGATGCGGCTGTGGAAGTCCTCCGGCCCGTCGAATACCACCGCGCGGCCTTCGAACGCGTTCGGGTCGTTCGGGTTTTCGAGATATCGCCGACGGAACTCCTCGTCGATCACGCTGGTCTTCATGATCGCGCTGTCGAACAGGTTCCCCTTCAGATTCAGGAACCCGGCGTCGGCGAGCATCGGCCCGCCGACGGTCTTGATCACGTCGCGATCGCTGCTGCGGCTCTCCCGGCAATTCTCGCCGATGGAACTGCCGTTGACGGTGGGGGCGTCGGGATGCGGAAGCAGACCCTCCGAGAGCAGCTCGCCGATCACGGCCGACACGCCGCCCGCGCGGTGATAGTCCTCGCCGAGGTATTCGCCGGCCGGCTGGAGATTGACCAGGAGGGGCACGCGGTATCCGATCCGCTGCCAGTCGTCGTTGTCGAGCGGGACGCCCAGATGGCGCGCGATGGCGTTCAGGTGAATCGGCGCGTTGGTGGAGCCGCCGATCGCCGAGTTGACAACGATGGCGTTCTCGAACGCCTCGCGGGTCATGATGTCCGACGGCTTGCGCTCGGCGTTCACCTGTTCGACGATGTTGTGGCCGACGCGATACGCCATCTGGCCGCGCTCGCGGTAGGGCGCCGGAATGGACGCGGATCCCGGAAGCTGCATGCCTAACGCCTCCGCCAGCGAGTTCATGGTCGTGGCCGTTCCCATGGTGTTGCAGTAACCCGTGGAGGGGGCCGAGGACGCCACCAAATCGGCAAACCCGTCGTCGTCGATCTCGCCGGCCGCGTGCAGCTCGCGGGCTTTCCAGACGATGGTGCCGGAGCCGGTGCGCTTGCCGTCGAACCAGCCGTTCAGCATCGGCCCGACGGAGAAGGCGATCGCCGGAATGTTGACCGTAGCCGCCGCCATCAGGAGGGCGGGGGTTGTCTTGTCGCAGCCGATATTCAGCACCACGCCGTCGATGGGGTAGCCGAACAGGGTCTCTACGAGACTCAGATAGGCCAGGTTCCGGTCCAGCATCGCGGTCGGGCGCTTGCCGGTCTCCTGGATCGGATGCACGGGGATTTCCATGGCGGTTCCGCCGGCGGCGTGGATTCCGTCGCGAACCCGCTTGGTCAACTCGATGTGGTGGCGGTTGCAGGGCGACAGGTCGCTCCCGGTCTGGGCGATGCCGATGATGGGCTTGCCGGCCCGCAGTTCCTCGCGCGTCAGGCCGTAGTTCAGATAGCGCTCCGTATAGAGCGAGGACATTTCCCGGTTATGCGGATTGTCGAACCAGGCCTTGCTGCGGAGCTTGAAGTCATGTGCCATTCCGTGTCGCCCCTCCTCCCGGGCGGCAGCCGGCATGCGGCTGCGTATTCTCGAGTAGCCGGGCCGGTCCGGAGCCCCGCGACGGGACCCGCGCCGCAGCCGCAGCGTCATTCCCTTACTCCATGCGGAGACGGAACGCAATCTGAGGCCGGGACAGGTCGACGCATCCGGCGGACCGGGGGAATCGGTACGGGGCGGAATCGCAGCCGGCCTGCCCGGTTCGGCGAAGTCCGTCATGAATTGGCGAGCGATCACCGTCGCTCTCGCCGGGGACGATCCGGCCCAGGGGTTCGCCCGGTCCGTCGGTGGCAATGTCCCGTGCCTTCGGTCGCCCGGAAGCGCCGGGGCCGCCGGAGCGGCGCGCCCCGGAGCGCGATACGGTCGCTGGGCGCCGAACGGTCTCGGAGGCGGTCGCGTCCGCGAATACGGATGCTCACGGCACCGCGGAGTCGCCTGCCTCAGAAAGCCCGGAGTTCACCCACGAGGCTGCGCGGAGCCGTAGTCGTCCTTCCGAGGGACCTCGCTCAGGGGTCCGCCCCCTGCCAGGTTCCGGCTTCTTTCAGCGCGTTGGCGACCTCGCGGGGCATGTAGTTCTCGTCGTGCTTGGCGAGAATGGTGTCGGCGTGCAGCGTACCCTCTCGAAAGCGTCCTTCGGCGACTACGCCCTGTCCCTCGCGAAACAGGTCCGGCAATGCGCCCCGGTATGACACGGGCACCGAAGAGACACCGTCGGTGACGTCGAACGTATAGGTTCCGTTCTCGCCTTCGAGCACCGACGCCTCCGCGACAAGACCCCCGAGTCGGATGCGACTGTCGGGGCTCTCGGCCTTCTCCATCAGTTCGGTCGGTCCGAAGAAGAAGACGATGGAATCCCGGAGGGCGGTCAGGATCAGGGCGGTGGATCCCGCGAGCAGAACTCCGCTCAGGAGAATCATGACCAGCCGTTGCCGTCTGCGGCGGGCCGGATGGACGAACTCGTTACGCATCGGGTCCGATCCCGTCGAAGGTCGACCGGGTGCGTGAAGAGTTTCCAGAACGCAGGAGCGGATCGCGCGAGCGGTCGGGAACCCGCACGGATTCTACGAGGCCGGACACGGCCGGCATGAGCATGGATGCACAGGTCATGCTGGGGTTATCGCTAGGCACGAAGGAATCAGGCTTCATACTCATTGCCGCTCGTTCGCCCCGGAGGCCCGGGCCCGGCGCCGTATCGCGAGGGTCACGCCTGCGGCGCCGACGGCAAACGCCAGGAGCGGCGCCAGCCACACGATCAATTGGCCGCCGCCCCATCTCGGCGCCAGCCGCACGTAGTCCCCGTACCGGTCGACGAAGAACGCGACGATCTCGTCTTCCGAGCGGTCTGCCGCCAGCTGGTCCCGGATGATATCCCGCATCTCTGCGGCAAGTCCGGATTGCGAATCGTACAGGTTCTCTCCCTGGCAGACCGGACAGCGCAGCCGTTCCGCAATGTCCCGCACGGACGCCTCGAGCGGGTCTTCCCGAACCGTCTCCGAAGCTGCCGGCACGGCAACGATCACGAGCCAGCCGCAGAGGATCGCAGCGCATGCGGATCGGGCTGCGGGCGTCACGGCCGGATTCCCAGATCGTCGAGAACGGCATAGGCGGTCTCCCGATCGATCGGCCCGAGATGTCGGTACCGGATTTGCCCCGACTCGTCGACGAAATACGTCTCCGGCAGACCGTATACGCCGAAGTCGATGCCGGTGCGCCCGCGGGGGTCGACCGCGCTCGGATACGGATAGGCACCGTATCGGAGCAGGAAGGTTCGTGCGCCGTCGGGCGTGTCGCGGTAGTTGACGCCGAGCATCGCGATATCGTCCCGGCCGGCGAACCGCGTTCCGAGTTCGATCAACACGTCGTGTTCCACACGGCAGGACACGCACCAGGACGCCCAGAAATTGACCACCACGACCCGATCCCGGTAGTCCGCCATCCGGATCGGCTCGCTTCCCTCCAGCGCCGCGAGTTCGAAGGCGGGCGCGCGCTTGCCCACGGTCACGGACTCGATCCGTCCGGGGTCGCGAGTCAGACCGAATCCGAAGGCCGCGACGACGATCAGCGGGCCGATGACGGCGAGCGCTCGCCAGGCGTGTCGGGCCATGCCGCGCGCTCCTCAGGCCGACACCGCACCGCCCGGCGCGGGCAACGGGTCCTGTCGCCGCCGCGGCCCGGAGAGCGAGACTGCGGCTCCGAAGACCACGACGAGCCATCCGATCCAGATCCAGGACACGAGCGGATTTCGGTAGGCGCGGATCGACACCCGGCCGTCCGAGAACTCGCCCTCGAAGCTGAGGTAGAGATCCTCCAGCAGGGTCGACCGGATGGCGGCCTCCGTGGTCACCATCTCGCCCCGCGGATAGTCGCGTTTCTCGGTCTGCATCCGGGCGACGGGCTCTCCGTTGCGGGAAACGTCGAAGGTCAGCCGGCTGGCCATGTAGTTCGGGCCGGGAACCTCGTCCCGGCTCACATAGGCCGCGTCGTAGCCGCCGATTTCGAAGCGGTCGCCGGTCTCGAGGACCAGTCTGCGCTCGTCCTTGAATAGACCGGACCCGATGAGTCCGAGCGCAATGACCAGGATTCCGAGATGCACCGTGAGACCGCCGTAGCGGCGGCGGTTCGCGGACACTAGACTCGAGAGCGCCTGAAGTCGGTTGCCGCCTGCGGCGCGAGCGCGGGCGTCCGACGCCACGGAGAGGACGGTCGCGCTGCCGGCGAAGGTCACGACGGCCAGGGCGGCCGCCGCAATCCATTCTCCGTAGAGAAGCACCCCGGCCGCCGCCAGCAATGCGGTAACCAGCGGAACGCGGAATCTCCGGCGGAGAAGCGAGGCGCTCGCGCGTCGCCACGGCACGGTCGGACCCACGCCCATGAGAATCAGCGCGACGAGCATGATCGGCACCATGACGGTGTTGAAATACGGCGCCGAGACCGAGAGCTGGATTCCGAACAGGAACTCTGCGAACAGCGACAGCATGGTGCCGAAGAACACGGTGAACAGGGCGACCATGAAGACCAGGTTGTTGTAGAGGATGACCGACTCCCGCGAGACCGGGGCCAGGTAGCGGTCCTCCGGTTGGCGGAGCGACCCGGCGCGCCAGAGCAGCAGGCCGAAGCTGACGGCCAGGGTCAGGGCCAGGAAGCCGAGAATGTAGACGCCGCGGTCCGGGTCGACGGCGAAGGCGTGCACCGACGTCAGGATTCCCGAGCGCACCAGGAACGTGCCGGAGAGCGACAGCGAGAAGGTCGCCAGGATCAGGAACAGGTTCCACACCTGGTGGAACGACCTGCGCTCCTGGACCATGACCGAGTGCAGGAAGGCGGTCGCCGTGAGCCAGGGCATGAAGGACGCGTTCTCGACCGGATCCCACGCCCAGTAGCCGCCCCAGCCGAGCTCGTAGTAGGACCAGTAGCCGCCGAGCATGATTCCGCTGGTGAGCGCCGCCCAGGAGAAGAGGGCCCAGCGACGGGTCGCGACGATCCAGGCCGAGGTGACCGACCCTCGGGCCAGAGCCGCGATCGCGAAGGCGAACGGCACCGAGAAGCCGACATATCCGAGATAGAGGAGGGGCGGGTGAAAAATCAGCCCCGGGTCCTGAAGCAGCGGGTTGAGATCCCGGCCCTCGGGCAGGGCGGGGAGGATTTCCGTGAACGGATTGGACAGGAACAGGATGAAGGCGATGAGAGCCGTCTGAATCGCCCCGAGCGTCATGGCGATCCAGGGCGAGGAGTGCGGGTGAGTGTCCCGATGCAGCCGGAGCGCCAGAGCGGAAACCAGCACCAGATAGAACAGCCAGAGCAGCAACGAGCCCTCGTGCGCTCCCCAGGTCGCGGTCGCCCGGTAGATCAGCGGCAGGAGGCTGTTGGAGTTTTGCGCGACGTAGGCGACCGAGTAATCCTTGACGATAAACGCATGGACCAGAACGGCGAAGGCGAGGCATGTCAACGGCACGTTCATGTAGAGCGCCCGACGGGCGGCCGCCTGGAAGGAAGGGACCCGCCGCCATAATCCGAACGCGGCCGAGCCGACGGAAAAGACCGCCAGGGCAAGCGCGACGGACATCGCCGCCATGCCGGTCTCGATCGGGGATCCCTCAAACACGTCCCGCGGTCTCCTGCCCGTGCGAATGCCGGCGGCAGCCGGCGCGGGCCGGCGAATGCCCGCGAGCGTCGCCCTGCGTCGACGTCCCGATCGCCCGCGCGAGAAACGGTGGGCAGAACGGCAAGAGAGTCGGCCGACTCACCGCTCGTCCCCCTGAGGGCTCGGACCCGCGAGCGATTCCAGGCGCCGACGCGTGCGCCAGTCCCGGTGCAGCGCCTGAGCGAGGCACAGCTTCAGCAGTACGCCGCCGGCAAACCATGCGCCCCACACGAAGGGGCCGTTGCCGTCCAGCCAGAACAAGTCCGCGATCATGGCGTCGACACGCCCGGCCTTCGGGCCGCCTGCAGCGAAGCGATCCGCATCTCCAGGATTTGCGTCCGGGTCGACAGGCAGGTGACGGCGACGAGAAACGCGAAGACCGCGACCGCCATGACCAGGAGCGGCCACAGCATGCTGGGATGGATCGTCGGTCCGTCGAGACGCAGCACGCTCGCCGGCTGATGCAGCGTGTTCCACCAGTCGACCGAAAACTTGACGATCGGCAGGTCGATCGCGCCGACGAGACACAAGATCGATGCCGGGCGCATGGCCCGCAACGGGTTCCGGAACGCGTTCCACAGGGCGATATAGCCGACATAGAGAAAGAACAGCACCAGCATGGACGTGAGCCGCGCGTCGCCCCAGGCCCACCAGGTCCCCCACATCGGCTTGCCCCAGAGCGAGCCGGACACCAAAGCGAGCAGCGTGCAGATCGCGCCTGGAACCGCCGCACCCCGCGCCACGAGCGCCGCGACCGGGTGGCGCCATACGAGGTTCGCGAGGCTGGCGACGGCCATCACGGAATAGGCCGCGAGCGCGGCCCAGGCAGCCGGCACGTGGATATACATGATCCGGACCGAGTCGCCCTGCTGATAGTCGGGCGGCGCGAAAAACAGGCCCCAGATCGCGCCCACGCTGCCGAACGCGACGAAGACGAACAGCGAAACCGGCACGGCCCGGCGCGCCAGTCGCAAGAACGCGTTCGGTGTCGCGAAGCGGTGAAAATCGACGGTCATGGCCGGCAGCGGAGTCGAAATGGGAGGGGACCGCGCAGGATACCGCTCCCGACGGCCGACCGATACCCCTTGCCGGCCGGGATTGCGGAAGGCGACCGCTTCCGCCGTCGGGCTCCGGTCACGATTCCGTCTGCCGAAGCGCTGCCGCGATCGCGAAGGGCGTCGCGGCCAAGGCGGCCAGGGTAAAGGCGCCCAGCAGCAGCGCCGCCTCGTTGCGGGCGGCGAGGGCGGGGTCCGCCGCCACCGTCCCGAACAGCAGCACCGGCGCCGCCAGCGGGGCCGCCAGCACGGGAACGAGGACGCCCGGCGCGCGCATGCCCGCCGTCAGTGCGGCGGTGACGCCGCCGAGAAGCGCGAGCGCCGGCGTTCCGATCGCGAGCGACAGCGCCAGACGCAGAGCCGATTCGCCCGAGGCGCCGTGCAGCAGCGTCGTGACCGGGGCGACGAGGAGCAAGGGTAGGCCGGTCAGAAGCCACGTCGCTCCGCACTTGACCAGCGCGAACCACTCCAGCGCGAACGCGGAGGTTCGAAACACCGCCAGCGAACCGTCCTCCAGATCGGTCCGGAACATCCTGTCCAGCGAGACCAGCGAGGCGAGCATGGCGCCGAGCCAGATCACGCCCCCGGAAATCCGCTCCAGAACCGCCGGGTCGCCGCCGACCGCCAGGGGTGCGAGCGCCGCGACCAGGACGAAGAAGGCCAGCGGTACGCCGGCGCCGCCGCCTCGAAGCGCCGTCCGAAGCTCGGATCGAAGCAGCGTCCGGCCCGCGCTCACCGGAACCATTCCTCGCCGCCGACGTTCGCAAGCGCGAACGCGCTCAAATCGATCACTCGGGACGGCTCGGGAGGCAGCGCGTCATGCGTCGCCACCAGGGCGTAGCCGCCGGCTCGTACGTGATCCGAGAGGAGGCGGCGGAGAATGCTCCGGCCCGCCGGATCCAGCGTGGCGCCCGGCTCGTCCAGGAGCCAGATCGGCCGGCCGGTCAGGAACACGCGGGCGAGAGCCGCGCGTCTTCGCTCCCCGGCCGAGCAGCGTACGGCCGGCACGTCGGCGCAATGCTCGATGCGAAGGGTCGCCAGCGCCTGCGATACGCTCCCGCCCGCTGCCCCGAGCACCGAGCTCCAGAAGTCGAGGTTCTCCCGCAGCGTGAGTGCGGGCTTCAGCCCGTCGAGATGGCCGGCGAGGGCCACGCCGTCGGCCGGAAGCGGCGCGTCGTTCCAAGACACCTCGCCCTCGACGGGCGGCAGGGACCCGGCCAGTGTCAGGAGCAGCGACGACTTGCCGGAGCCGTTCGGCCCCCGGACATGGCAGATTTCGCCCGGCTCCAGGGTCAGGTTCATGCCACGAAACAGGGGGCGTCCCGCACGGCTGCAGGACAGGTCGCGGATTCGAAGGCTCATGGATAGGGATGCGCCGGAGGTCGCCCGGCCCCAGCTGGTTCGTCCTGCATGCGCGCGAGGGTCACGCGCGCAGGCATGATACCCGGAACGTCCGGCGTTGCGGACGGAAGGATGCCGCACCGCGTCCCGGCCGCGCAGGCGACCGCAAGGCGGGCGGGCCGATGCGGTCGAGGCCGGGCGCGCGAGCTTCGCCGCGCTGCGACCGGATCTCCGGCGGCGCGCGAACGGCAGTTCGGGGGCGTCCGACTACGTAGGTACGACGCTCCCTCGGTCAGCCGGGTAGCCCCCGAGCGACGCGGCGAGGGCGCGATCCGCTCCCGGCCGGGACCGCTCGAAGCGGTGCGCCCTATTGCATGACCATGCCGCCGTCGATCATGATCAACTGTCCGGTCATGTAATCGGATTCGGGACTGGCCAGAAACGCGGCCGTGCCGATCACGTCCTCAGGATACGAGTAGCGCTTCATCAGGATCATGGTCTCGGCGAGGTGATCCATCGATTCGCCCTCCCGTTCGAACTTGCCGATCGACACCAGATCCTTGTCGAGCTGTTCCCAGAGCTCGGTCCGAACGACGCCGGGCCCGTATCCGTTTACGGTGATGTTGTGCTCGACCAGCGCCTTGGCTCCGCCGTTGATCATCGCCAGAACGGCATGCTTGGAACAGGCGTAGGGGACGACGTCGTCGAAGGCCTGGCGACTCAGGATCGAGCCGACGTTGATGATCTTGTAGGGGCCGTTTTCCTTTCCCTGCCGGATCATCTGCTTCGCCGCCTCCTGCATGCCGATCAGCGTTCCCTTGGCGTTGACGTCCATGATCGCGTCCCAGTTCTCCTCCGTGACGTCCAGGAACATCAGGGGCTTGTTGATGCCGGCGTTGTTCAGCATCACGTTGATCGAACCGAAGGCCTCCACGGTCGCCTCGACCGCGGCCCGGACGTCCGACCGCACGGTCACGTCCATCTTCACCGCGATCGCCGACCCGCCGTCGTCGGCGATGCTTGCCGCGACCTGCCGGCAGTGGTCCAGATTGAGGTCGCCGAGGCAGACCTTCGCTCCCTGGGCGGCAAAATACCGGCCCACGGCCGCGCCCATGCCCTGCGCGCCGCCCGTGATCAGCGCGTGCTTCCCGGCCAGGCGAGTCTTGTCCATGATCGATACCCTCCGTCAATTGATTCGGGACTATGCCATCCTTCGTGCTGGCATCCCTCTACTCTCGCGACCGCCGGGCGATTCGCATACTCCGTTTATGTCCAATACGGACCGAACATATCTGAAATGGATACATTCGGTGTTCATCCCTGCGCCCGTTTACGGGTAGACTGCCTCCATCGTTCGGCAGCAGGTGCCGACAACCCGAAGGAGGAAGTCATGCAACTTTCAAGCAAGGCGTATGCCCTGGCGCTGTCCGTGGCGTTGGCGATCGGAACCGCGTCGGCGCCCGCGGCCGCGCAGACCAAGGGCTCGATCGTCTCGTTCAACGGTCCTGCCGGAGAGGCCTATATCGGCCGCTTCATCAAGGGCATCAAGGAGACGGCGGCGCTGAAGGGCTACGACATCAAGGTATTCGAGAACCAGTTCAACCAGGCGGAGCAGGACCAGCAGGTGCAGCAGGTGCTGGCCGCAGGGCAGTTGCCGGACGTGTTCATCTGGTGGCCTTCCGACGCGACGGCGGGACTCGGGTCCCTGCGCGCCCTGGCCCGCACCGGCGTCCCGGTGCTGAAGATCAACCAGCTACCCAACGAGCAGGACAAGCAGTACATCTTCGGCTACGCCGGGCCGGACGACCGTCTGCGCGCCCGGAACGCCGGCTACATGATGCGCGAGGCCGCAGCCCGCAAGCTCGCCGAGGGCGGCGAGGGATTCAACGTCGTCGTGTTGTCCTACCCGCATTCCTACGGCGGCTACGGCCTGTCGATCAACGCGTTCAAGGACGCCATCGCCGGATCGCCGCTGACCATCATCGGCGACGTGGGCGAGGGCTTCGGCCAGGCGAACGGCTACAAGGGCGCGGCGAAACTGATCGCGTCGCTCCGCGACCAGGGCATTCACTTCGTCTACGGCATGGACGACGCTATCCTCACCGGCGGAATCGGTGCCTTCGAGGAGGCGGGATACGCCATGGGCGAAGACGTCATCGCGGTCGGCACCGTCTGCAACGGCGACAAGCAGCTGATCGAGGAGGGGAAGCAGTTCGGTACCACCCTGCAATCCCCCCTGCACGAGGGCCAGCTCGCCATCAAGATGGTGGAAGAGTATCTCGAGACCGGAGCGCTGGCGCGCTACATCAACTTCACGCCGAACCCGGCGGTGACGCTCGACAACATCGAGACCGTGGCCCTGCGCGGCTACGACGGCAAGCTCTACGGAATCGACGAGCTATGCTCCGGAGCCTGGGGCAGCTGACGCCCGAAGCGGAAACGGGTCGCCGGAGAGCCGCGGGCTTCGGCGACCCATCCGGACCGGCGGCCCGATAACCCGGCGAGCGTCGAGGAGCCGATCGACATGAACCCGTTGCTGCAGCTCACGGGCATCGGCCGCACGTTCGGCAACATCCGGGCGCTGCACGACGTGGACTTCGAGATCTCTCGCGGCGAGGTCATGGGTCTGGTCGGCGAGAACGGCGCCGGCAAGTCGACGCTGGTCAAGATCGTAAGCGGGTTCGACAACGAATACAGCGGAACGATCCGGGTCGAGGGACGGGAGGTCCGGTTCGCCAGTCCGTCGCGCGCCGAGCGCGAGGGCATCGCCGTCGCGCAGCAGGAATTGAGCCTGATCCCGGCCATGAGCGTGGCCGAAAACGTCCTTCTCGCCGGCGACCGGGTTCCCACGGTCGCCACCCGGCGCACCCTCGCGGACCGTGCCCGGCCCTATCTGCAGGAGGTCGGTCTGGCGGAGATCGACCCCTTGATGGCGGTCAACCGGCTGTCCGTCGGGGAGCAGCAACTGGTCGAGGTGGCCCGTCTTCTGGCGCACGACCCGCAGGTCCTGATCCTGGACGAGCCTACGGCGGCGCTGGGCGAGCGGGACAGCGTCCGGATCCTGGACATGGTGCGGCGCCTGGCGGCCAACGGCAAGTCGATCGTCTACGTCAGCCATCGCATGGACGAGATATTCGAGGTCTGCCATCGCATTACCGTGTTGCGCGACGGCGAGGGAATTCCGCCGCGCCCGGCCTCCGAGCTCGACGTGCATGCGCTCGTCGAACTGATGCTGGGCCGGGCGCTGGAGAACATGTTCCCGCCGCGCGTGCCGGTCGCGCGGGAGGAGCCGCTGCTTCGGGTTCGCAACCTATGGCCGGACGGCGCGGTGGAGGCGTTCGACTTCGACCTCTACCCGGGCGAGATCCTGGGGCTGGCCGGACAGCTCGGCAGCGGCTCCGGCTACGCGCTGGCGGCGATCGCCGGCGCGCTCGGGGCGCGAAGCGGCGAGATCGTGTGCGGGGGCAAGACGTTCTTGCCCCGATCGCCGAAGGAAGCCATCCGGCACGGAATCGCGTATTGCTCGGACGACCGCAAGCGCGACGGGCTGTTTCTGGGACGGCCGATCATCGAGAACCTGACGTCGCCCGCGCTCGGCCGCATCTCCGCCTCCGGAATCCTGCGGCATGGCCTGGAGCGGATCATGGCCCGGACCAACGCGGAGAAGTTCACCGTCGACGTCGCCCGTCTCTCGGCCGAGGCCGGAGTGCTTTCGGGCGGCAACCAGCAGAAGGTGGCGCTCGGCAAGTGGCTCGCGATCGAGCCGCGGATCATTCTGGTCAACGAGCCGACGCGCGGCGTCGACGTGGGTGCGCGCGCGGAGATCTACCAGAAGCTGCGGGAGCTGGCCGGAGAAGGCGCCGGCATCGTGTTCGCGTCGACCGACCTGCAGGAGATCGCCGGACTCGCCGACCGCGTGATCACCTTCTACCGAGGCATGCAGATCGGCGAGATCGGTCTCGACGACATAACGCCGGCGCTGGTGCTCGAGCAGATCACGCATCCGCTGGACTCGGTCGACGAACCCGTGGGGGCCGTCTCATGAAGGGCCCGGTCTTCCTCGAGACGAACCGCCGGATACAGTCGCTGGCCGACCGGGTGGTGGCGGAGTATTCCTGGCTGGTCATCGCGCTGGTGGCCGCCTTCCTCGCGGTGTTTCTGGTCGGAGTGGCGACGGCGCCGAATTTTCTGACCCTGTTCAATTTCAAGACCATCATCCGGGACGCGGCGCTGGTCGGGATCATGGCGATCGGCCTGACCTTCGTCACCCTGTCGGGGAATTTCTTCCTCTTGTCGATGAAGGAAACCGCAGCGCTCAGCATCATCGCCTTCGCCACCTCGATGTCGGCCGGATACGGGTTCGAGATCTCGTTCCTGATCACCATGGGGATCGCGCTCGCGGCAGGCATCGCGCAGGGGGCCCTGATCGGCCTCGGCGGAAACCCGATCGTGGTGACCCTCGGGGCGGCGGGGCTGTTCTTCGGGATCGCCTCGTGGTGGAGCGACAATCTGGTCGTCTCGTTCCGCCGCCCGCACGACGCCGAGTGGCTGGGGACCGGTTCGTTTCTCGGCCTGCCGAACATCACCATCGCCTTCATCCTGATCGCCGTCGTCGCCGAACTCACGCTGCGCTACACGGCTTTCGGCCGACAGGTGTATCTGGTCGGAGCGAATCGCGCCGCCGGCAAGGCGACGGGGCACGAGAATTTCGCCATGGCGATCAAGGTCTGCACGATCGCGTCGGTCTGCTCGGCCTTCGTCGCGATGGCCTTTTCGGCCCAGGTGTCGAGCGCCCACGTAAACTACTTCTCGTCGGAGTTCGGCTCCTCCGGCGACATGACGATCATGGTGATCGCGACCGTCATGGTGGGCGGAAACTCGATCGTGGGCGGCTTCGGCTCGACGCTTCGCTCCAGCCTCGGCGCGATCTTCATCTCCAGCGTCGACAACATGATGGTCCTGCACGGCTTCAACAGCGGCCCGCGCGTTCTCGCGGTCGGGTTGATGATCGTGTTCTCCATCATCGTCTTCGCGCTGCTCCGTCGCGGAAGCCGATCGCAGGAATAGGAACGCCGAAATGACGCGACTTCGAAACTGGGTGATCGACAACCCCGACCTGGCCTTCGCCGTTCTCCTCGCGGTCTGCGTCTACGCCTGGTTCGCCTTCACCAACGAGCTGTTCCCGACCCACCGCACGACCTTCGCCATCATGGAGCGGTTCGCCGTGCTCGGCCTCGTCGGGCTCGCGCTCACGCTTTGCATTATCGCCGGGGAGATCGACCTGTCGATCGGATCCAACGCGGCGCTCGCCGCCGTCGTCGTGGTGCGCTTCACCGACAGTCTCGGCGCCGAGACCGCGCTCCTGATCGCCCTGGCGATCGCGACCCTCATCGGGGTGGTCCAGGGGTATTTCATCGCATACCTGCGCATCCGGGCCATCGTGCTCACCGTCGGCACCCTGATGCTGCTCCGCGGCGTGGCCCTGTTCGCGGCCGAGGAGAAGACGGTGATGCTGACGGACTTTCGCGTGCCCGACTTCATCACCACGAGGATGCTCGGCTACTTTTCGCCCGCCTCCATCCTGGTGATCGTCATGTTCGTGCTCGTCGGCCTGTTCATGAGCTACACCCGGTACGGCCGCGAGATCTACGCGATCGGCGGCGCCCGCAAGGAGGCGCTCGCCGCGGGGATCGGCCTGCAGCGGCCGATGATCATCGTGTTCGCGATCTCCGGCTTCTGCGCCGGGCTGGGGGGATGCATCATCGGGCTGCGCTCCGGTACCGCACAGGCGCTGGGCCTGCAGTATCTCCTGCTCGCCGGCACCGTGGCGGCCTTCATCGGCGGCGTGTCGATCCTCGGCGGCCGGGGCGGCGTGATCGGCGCGGCGATCGGCACGCTGACGGTGAACTTCCTCAACACGGGACTGGTGTTCAACGTCACGCCGGCGTTCATGGTTCAGCTCTATCTCGGCGCGCTGTTGATGATCGTCATCATGTTTCAGACCGGCAGCCGCGTCTTCGAGGAGTATCAGCGGCGGAGCCAGATGCTCGCCGACGTCGACCGACGAAGGGGGCCGCTTCTCGCGCGCAAGGCCCGTTCGCGCTACGCGACGGCGCCGCCGTAGGCGCCCGCATATGGACGGGGGCGAACGGCGCCGGTCGGCGGCGGGAATCGGGGCTTCGGGCCGACGGTGATCCGGGGCCGGACGTCCTATGCGGATGCGGTAGCGCGGCAGGCCGTGGCACGACCGCACGCCCGTCTCGCGGGCCGTCCTGAAGGCCCCTACGAGACCGCGGATCTCGGATATTCGCTCGGCGTCTCCAGCCAGGAACTGCTCCAGTGCCTGGACTTCGTGGAACAGATGGAGATCGAGGCGGAGAGGGCGCTCAGCCTCCGGCGCGGCTACAGCGAGGTCCGCCTGCTCGCGGCGCTGATGCGGAACCACCTGCAGGGAAAGCTGAGCACGAGCACCACGCTGGTCGGCGCCTCGGGACTCTCCTACGGAACCGGCATGCGCGCCATCGCGTCGATCGAGGAGCGCGGATTGCTGGTTCGCCGGCCCCGGACCCGCACCGGCAAGTCGTTCTCGCTGCACCCGACGGAGCGGCTCATCCGCGAATGGCAGGAATACGCGCGTCGAACGCGTTCGCTCATACGCAGCTCTTTCGGCAGCGCCGGCGCCGCGTCGGATCAGGGGTATTTCTTCGGATCGTCGTTCGGCGACGGGCACATCCTGCCGCTGCCGACGATCCTGGAGTCGAAGCTGCCGATGAGCAACGGGTTGAGCATGCTGGTGCATGCGGATCCGACCTTCATGGCGATGCACGCGCTGAAGAAGCAGTTCGAGGCGACCTTCGGCCTGGAGATCAAGAACCGGGCGTTCTCCATCGACCGGCTTCGGGAAGAGATTCTCGCCAACGCGGAGGCGTCCCGGTCCCGATACGACATCGTCGCCTGCGACCTTCCCTGGTTCGGCGAGATGGCCGAGGGGGGCCACTTCCTGCCGCTCGACGCCCTGATTCGGGAGAGCCGCTACGACGTCGACGACTTCCATGCCGTCGCCATGGCGAGCGCCCGGTATCAGGGGCGTCAATACGGAATTCCCATCCAGACCACGCCGGAGTTGCTGGTCTGCCGGCAGGACGTGCTGGAGTCGCTGGGCGTGCGGCCGCCGGAGACGGTCGACGAAACCCTGACGGCCGCGCGGGCGGCCCACCGTCCCATGCGGGACATGGCCGGAATCGCCTGGAACGCCGCGCGGGGCACGCCGCTCGGCCACTCCTTCATGTTCGTCACCGCCGCGTTCGGGCGGCCCATCCTGGACCTGCGCAGGACCTCTTCGGGATTCGACGGCGAACACTACCGGGGCGAGCACATGCGGCCCATGCTGGACACGCCGGAGGCGCGCGCGACGGCCGGGTATTTTCGCGAGTTGCTCGAGTGTTCCGCGCCCGGCATCCTCACCATGTCCTGGTACGAGCGCGCGCGCTGCTACGCCGACGGCCAGGCCGCGATGGCGTATTGCGCCACGCTGCTCGCGCCGCTGTTCGAGCTGGATTCGCGGTCTCCGGCCTGCGGCAATACGGCGTATCTGGCGCATCCGAGCGGACCGGGCGCGCCCAGCGTCGCGCCGCTCGGCGGCTACGCCCTCGCCATTCCGTCCAACGTCCCGGCCGACCGCGTCGGTCCGGCCTGGAAGGCGCTGGCGTTGCTCTGTTCGGCCCCTGCGGTCAAGCTCTACATCATGAACGGCAGTCTCGTCAGCCCCAGATTCAGCGTCAGCATGGATCCGGAGGTCCGCCGAGTCTCGCCGCTGATTTCGATCGTGGACGACATGGCGCGGCGCGGAATCGTGCAGATGTGGCCGCGCCCGCCCGTGCCGGAAATCACCGAACTGATCGGGATCATCGGCACCGAAATGCACGAGATGCTGCGCGGCGTACAGTCGACGGATCAGGCCCTCGCCCGGGCCCAGAACCGGGCGGACGCGTTGATGCGCGCGAACGGGCACTATTAGTCCGGTGCGCCGTAGGGGCCGACGCCGTCAGGCGCAGCAGGTCTCCGTGCCCTGCAGGGCCGTCGGAAATCCGCGGAGCCGGAGCGGGCGTTCAGTCCGTGAAGGCGGGATCGAACCCCTCGATGTGGGCTCGCGCCAGAAGCGAGGTCACGAACGCGTGCGCCGCGCGAGCCCAATTGGCCTTCTCGCCGGCGACGCGCAGGCGCTCGCGCACGGACTCGTACGGCAGCGGCGCACCCTCGATACGCGCGTCGAGACGGAGGACATGAATGCCGTAGCGGGTCGGGACCGGCTCCGGGTGGACGACGCCCACCTCGGCTACCCGCATCGCCTTTTCGAACTCGGGGACCGTACTCCCCGAGGCGAGCTGCCCGAGCTGGCCGTCGCTGGCGCGCGACGAACAGTCGCTCTCGCCCCGGGCGATCTCCCCGAATCGTTCCGGCGAGGCGCGAAGGATCTCGAGGGCCGCCTTCGCCCGACCCAGCGCGCGCTCCCGGCGGGCGCCGTCGTCGGGTTCGGCGGCGAACAGAATGTGGGCCGGCTGGAACAGGGTCGGCGACCGGTGGGCGCCGGGGTCCCGCTCGTAGACCGACCGCAACTCCCCTTCCTCGACCGGCTCGGGCGCGAGCGCGGACTCCAGCAGGGCGCGAATTCGCGCGTCCTCCGGCGTCTCGGTTCGCCCCGGCTCCAGCGCTCTCGGCTCCGCCTCCACGCCGCGAGCGTCTGCCTCCTCGAGGAGAAGCCGGCGGATGACCAGCGCCCGCGCCGCCTTGCGCCAGGCCAGCCCGGGCTTGCCCTTCGGCGCTGGGTGGTGTTGCGCCTCGGCGGCGATTTCGGACGCCGGAAGCCGCCTGCCGTTGACGGTGACGTCTGGCGTAAGCGGTCGTCCCATGGCGCGGACCGCGCCCTCCCGGAGAGCGGACACGCTACCGGGCGGCGCCGGAGACGCGTCCCCGGTTCGCCTTCCCGCGCCGGGAGCGGACGATCTGATAACCGGGCCTCACCAGATAGTGGAGCGGCACCGACAGCATGTGCACCAGCCGGGTGAACGGGAACAGGAGGAAGATGGTCAGCCCGAGGAAGAGATGCAGCTTGAAGATCAGCGCCGTGTCCTCGATATAGCTCGCCGCGTTCGCGTCCAGGGTGAAGATGCCCTGCGACCAGGCCATGAACAGGAGCATCTCGGAGCCGTCGAGGTGGTCCAGCGATACGAAGATCGTGCCCAGCCCCAGGGCCAGCTGGAGGATGAGAACGGCGAGGATGCCGATGTCCGCGAAGCTGGAATTGCGCCGGATGCGCGGGTCGAACACGCGCCGGTGAAACAGAATGCATCCGCCGATCAGCGCCACCGCCCCGGCGACGCCGCCGACGACGATGGCCGCCATCTGCTTGAAACCGTGACCGATCCCGAACGCCTCGAACGCCTCGATCGGGGTGAGAAGGCCGATCAGGTGACCGAAGAACACGATCAGCACGCCGACATGGAACAGCACCGAACCCCAGATCAGTTGCCTGCGTCGAAGCAGCTGGCTGGAGCTCGATTTCCAGGTGAAGGGATCCGTCTCGTAGCGCGCGATCGAGCCGACGACGAGTACGGTCAGGGCGATATACGGGTAGATGCCGAACAGGAACTCATGCATCGGAGCCTCCTCTGGCCGGGCGAGGACGGTCGGCCGGCGTACGGGATGCGATCGGGTCCATTTGCGCCAGGACTTCCCGGACCTGCGGGCAGCCTCCGCCCGGGTCGGAACCGAAGGTGACCGGGGCCTCCTCCCAGAGGGCGTCGAGCGCGTCGAGATCGTCCGGGTCGTCCTCCGGTTCGCTCAGGAGCGCCTCGACCGCCTGCCCGTCGACCCGGCTCCCGGCGAGGTCGAGCAGCGCCTGCATGGCGGCCTGGTAGACGCTTCCCCGCCGCTTCAGCCGGGTCCGCAGGGCTTCGAGAATATGACCGGCGTCGGCCAGGATCTCCCGCGATTCGGCGCCGGGGCGCAGCGACAGGAATTCGAGCAGCAGCGGCAGGTGGTCGGGCAACTCCGGTCCGGTCGGCTCGAACCCCGCCTCGCGGTAGGTCTCCAGAAGGCTGATCATCGCTCCGCCCCGATCCCGGCTCTCGCCGTGAACGTGTTCGAAGAGGTTCAGCGAGAGCGTACGCGAACGGTCGAAAAGGCTGACGAACCGCTCCTGCAGGTCGTAGAGGTCGTCGCGCTCGAGACTAGCGGCCAGGGGCAGCAGGGACTTTCGGGTCCCGTGCGACAGGCGGCGGTCGAACGCCAGCGCCTGCCCGACTTCCGGCATGGCCGCCTGCAGCTCCGCCGTCGGATAGCTCAGGACGAGCGACAGGGACTTGAGGGAGCGGTCCATCAGGCGGCTTCCGGCATGCGCAGCGGCCGGCGGCTGCCGCCGAACAGCGACCCCTTGCTGATTCCGGTCGAGCACGCGTTGCCGTCTGTGAACCCGCAGCCGCCGCGCAGGTCGTACGCGTCCTCGACCTTCTCGCGGTGGGAGGTGGGAATGACGAAGCGGTCCTCGTAGTTGGCGATCGCCATGAGCCGGTACATCTCCTCGATCATGGCGGGCGTCAGTCCCACCCGGGTCGCGACGCTTTCGTCGATGACGCCGTCCACGGTCTTGGCGCGCATATACGCGCGCATGGCCGAGAGCCGCTCCAGCGCGGCGACGACGGGCTCCTCGTCGCCGGCGGTCAGCAGGTTGGCCAGGTAGCGGACCGGAATGCGCAGCGACCGCACGTCGGGCATCGCGCCGTCATGGCCGATCTTGCCGGCTTCGGCCGCGTTCTGGATGGGCGAGAGCGGCGGCACGTACCAGACCATCGGCAGGGTGCGGTATTCCGGGTGCAGCGGAAAGGCGAGGCGCCACTCCATGGCGAGCTTCCAGATCGGGGAGTTCTGCGCGGCGCGGATCCAGTCCTCCGGGATGCCGTTCCGGGCCGCGGCGGCGATCACCTCCGGATCGCGCGGATCGAGGAAAACGTCGAGCTGCGCCTCGTAGAGGTCGCCTTCGTCCGGCACCGAGGCCGCCTCCAGGATGCGGTCGGCGTCGTAGAGGATCACGCCGATGTAGCGGATGCGTCCGACGCAGGTCTCCGAACAGACGGTCGGGTTGCCGCTCTCGATCCTCGGATAGCAGAGCGTGCACTTCTCCGACTTGCCGGATTCCCAGTTGTAGTAGATCTTCTTGTACGGGCATCCGGAGACGCACATCCGCCAGCCGCGGCAGGTCTCCTGGTCGATCAGGACGATGCCGTCCTCCTCGCGTTTGTAGATGGCGCCCGACGGGCAGGAAGCCGCGCAGCTCGGATTGAGGCAGTGCTCGCAGAGCCGGGGCAGATACATCATGAAGGTGTTCTCGTATTCCCCGTAGATGTGCTTCTGCACCCCCTCGAAGTTCACGTCCCCCGAGCGCTTCGAGAACTCTCCGCCGAGAATCTCTTCCCAGTTGGGACCGGTCTCGATCTTGTCCATCCGCTCTCCGCTCAGGAGCGAACGGGGACGGGCGGTCGGGAACGCCTCCGATTCCGGCGCCGACGCGAGATGCTCGTAGTCGAAGTCGAACGGTTCGTAGTAGTCGTCGATCTCGGGCAGGTCGGGATTGCCGAAGATCTTGGCCAGGATGCGCCACTTCGACCCCTGACGCGGCTGCAGTTTCCCGGACCGGGTCCGCTCCCAGCCGCCGTGCCACCGGTTCTGGTCTTCCCAATTCTTCGGGTAGCCGAGACCGGGCTTGGTCTCGACGTTGTTGAACCAGGCGTATTCGACGCCTTCGCGGTTGGTCCAGACGTTCTTGCAGGTGACCGAACAGGTGTGGCACCCGATGCACTTGTCCAGATTCAGGACCATGCCGACCTGGGCGCGTACTTTCATGGCGATGCCTCCTTCGTCCGGTCGAGCCATTCGACGTTCCGCATCTTCCGGAGGATGACGTGGTCGTCCCGGTTGCTGCCGATGGTTCCGTAGTAGTTGAACCCGTAGGAGAGATGCGCGTAGCCGCCGATCATGTGCGTCGGCTTCAGCGTGGCCCGGACCACGGAGTTGTGAATGCCGCCTCTCTTTCCGGTCTTCTCGGATGCGGGCGTGTTCACGGTCTTCTCCTGTGCGTGATACATCAGCACCGTGCCCTCCCGGATGCGCTGCGACACCACCGCCCGGGCGGTGAGGGCGCCGTTGCTGTTGTATGCCTCGATCCAGTCGTTGTCCTCGATGCCGGCCTTACGGGCGTCTCGTTCGGAGATCCAGGCGACCGGGCCGCCCCGGTTCAGCGTCAGCATGAGGAGGTTGTCCGTGAAGGTCGAGTGAATCCCCCATTTCTGGTGGGGAGTCAGGAAGCTCAACACGAGATACGGATTTCCCGCCTGCGCGTCGCGCTCCATGTCGCTGGCGACGGCCTTGAAGTTGACCGGCGGCCGCCAGGTCGCGAATCCTTCCCCGAAGGCGCGCATCCAGAGATGGTCCTGGTAGAGCTGCTGCCGGCCGGTCAGGGTGCGCCACGGAATCAGCTCGTGGACGTTGGTGTAGCCGGCGTTGTAGCAAACCTCTTCGCTCTCGATCCCGGACCAGGTCGGAGAGGTCACGATCTTCCTCGGCTGGGCGACGATGTCGCGAAAGCGGATCTTCTCGTGCTCTTTCGGGATTGCGAGATGCCGGTGCTCGCGCCCGGTCGCCGCTTCGAGCCGCTCCCAGGCGCGGACCGCCACCTCGCCGTTGGTCTCCGGCGCGAGCATCAGGATGACCTCGGTCGCGTCGATGTCGGACTCGATCTTCGGGCAGCCCTTCGCCGGACCGTCCCGGTGCACGCCGTTCAGCGCCCGGAGCTGATCGACCTCCGCCTCGGTGTTCCACGCGATGCCCTTGCCGCCGTTGCCGACCTTCTCCATCAGCGGTCCGAGCGCGGTGAAGCGGCTGTAGAGCGCCGGGTAGTCCCGGGTCACCTCGACGAAATTCGGCGCGGTCTTGCCGGGGACGAGGTCGCACTCGCCCCGCTTCCACTCCCGCACCGTGTCCTGTGCGATCTCCGCCGGCGTGTCGTGCAGGATCGGAAGCGCCACGACGTCCCGCTCGACGCCGAGAACCTCCGGCGCGATTTCCGAGAACTTCCGCGCGACGGACTTGAAGATCTCCCAGTCGGAGCGGGATTCGTAGGCCGGATCCACCGCCGCCGAGAGGGGGTGGATGAACGGGTGCATGTCCGTCGTGTTGAGGTCGTTCTTCTCGTACCAGCTGGCGGTGGGCAGGACGACGTCGGCGTATACGGCGGTGGTGCTCATGCGGAAGTCGATCGCGACCAGGAGGTCGAGCTTTCCCTCCGGGGCCGAATCGCGCCACCGGGCCTCGCGCGGCTTCCGCAGCCCCTGTTCGGCGATGTCGCTGCCCAGATGCCCGTGCTGCGTGCCGAGCAGGTGCTTCAGAAAATACTCGTGCCCCTTGCCGGAGGAGCCGAGCAGGTTGGAGCGCCAGACGAACAGGTTCCGGGGCCAGTTCTCGGGCGCGTCCGGATCTTCGCACGACATCTCGATCTCGCCGGAGGCCAGCTTCTCGGCCACGTAGTCCCGCGCGTCGCGGCCCGCCTCCCGGGCCGCCTTTCCGACCTCCAGCGGATTGGTCTTCAGCTGCGGCGCGGAGGGCAGCCATCCCATGCGCTCGGCGCGGATGTTGAAGTCGATCAGATTGGCGTCCCAGTCTCCCTCCGGCGCGGTCGGGGACAGGATCTCTCCGGCCGTCAGCGTTTCGTATCGCCACTGGTCTGTGTGGGCGTACCAGCAGGAGGTCGAGTTCATTTGCCGGGGCGGGCGCGCCCAGTCGAGCGCGAAGGCGAGCGGCAGCCAGCCGGTTTGCGGGCGCAGCTTTTCCTGTCCGACATAGTGGCTCCAGCCGCCGCCTGACTGTCCGACGCATCCGCAGAGCGTCAGCATCCCGATGATGGCGCGGTAGCTCATGTCCGTATGGTACCAGTGGTTCAGTCCGGCGCCGAGGATGACCATCGACTTGCCGCGGGTCTTCTCCGCGTTCAGCGCGAATTCGCGGGCGACGGTGACGATCCGGTCCATCGGCACGCCGGTGATGCGTTCCGCCCATTTCGGGGTGAAGGGAACGTCCTCCTCGTAGTTCCGGGCCGTCCATTCTCCGCCGAAGCCGCGCGCCAGGCCGTAATTGGCGCAGAGAAGGTCGAAAACGGTGGCGACCCTCGCTTCCGTGCCGTCGGCGAGCCGCACTTTCTTGCAGGGCAGGTTGCGGACGAGCACGTCGGGATATTCGCACTGCACGTAGTGTTCGTTCGCCGCTCCGCCGAAATACGGCATCCCGACCGGCAGGACCTCGTCGTGGTCGCCTCCCTGCGCCAGCGTGACCGCGAGCCGGGTTTCGCTCTCGCCGCAGCGTTCCTCCAGGTTCCACTGGCCCTTCTCGCCCCAGCGGAACCCGACCGAGCCCCGGGGCGCGACCAGCCGGCCCGAAACCGTGTCCAGGGCGACGGTCTTCCACTCCGGGTTGTTGGACTCGCCGAGCCCGTCCGGCAGGTCCGCCGCGCGCAGCAATCGGCCCGGCGTCCAGGCGCCGTCCTTCTCCTCGAGCCGGACGAGCATCGGCAGATCGGTGTATCGGCGGCAGTAGTCCTCGAAATACTCCACCCGGCGGTCGAGATGGAACTCCCGCAGGATCACGTGCCCCATCGCGAGCGCCAGCGCGGCGTCGGTCCCCTGCTGCGGCGCCAGCCAGACGTCGCCGAACTTCGCCGCCTCGGAATAGTCGGGGCAGATCACCGCCGACTTGGCGCCCCGGTAGCGGGCCTCGGTGTAGAAATGCGCGTCCGGCGTGCGGGTCTGCGGGACGTTCGAGCCCCAGAGAATCAGGAAGCCGGCGTTGTACCAGTCGGCCGATTCGGGCACGTCGGTCTGTTCGCCCCAGGTCATCGGGCTGGCCGGCGGGAGGTCGCAGTACCAGTCGTAGAAGGAGAGGCAGGTTCCGCCGAGCAGGCTGAGATAGCGGGTTCCGGCCGCGTAGCTGACCATGGACATGGCCGGAATGGGCGAGAAGCCGAACACGCGGTCCGGGCCGTAGCGGTGCGCGGTGTAGGCGTTGGCGGCGGCGACGATTTCGGTGACCTCGTCCCAGCTCGCCCGCACGAAGCCGCCGCGTCCGCGGGCGGTGACGTAGTCGGAGCGGAGTTCGGGGTCGTCCTGGATGCGGGCCCAGGCCTGGATCGGTCCCAGGCTCTCGCGCATCCGGCGCCACGCGCGCATCAGCCTGCCGCGCACCAGCGGGGTCTTGATCCGGTTGGCGGAATACAGGTACCAGCTGTAGCTGGCGCCGCGCGAGCACCCCCTCGGCTCGTGGTTCGGCAGGTCGGCCCGGGTCCTGGGATAGTCGGTCTGCTGGGTCTCCCAGGTGACGATGCCGGACTTGACGTAGATCTTCCAGGAGCAGGAGCCCGTGCAGTTTACGCCGTGGGTCGAGCGCACGACCTTGTCGTGCTGCCAGCGGCTGCGATAGGTGTCTTCCCAGTCGCGGTTCTCGCGGGTGACGTGGCCGTGCCCGTCGGAGAATCGCTCCAGTTCCTTCGACTGAAAGAAATTCAGCCGGTCAAGCAGGTGACTCATGGGTCGTTCCTCGTCTTGCGGTCTCGCCGGCGCGCGACTCGACCGTGTTGCCTGCCCGGATCACGGATTCCGGATGTCGGCGTTCGGGCGCAGATAGAACCACCAGTTGATGACGATGCATACGCCGTAGAAGGCGGCGAAGCCGTAGAGCGCCAGCTCGGGGGAGCCGGCCGCCATCTGCTCGCCGAAGACCTGCGGGATGATGAAGGCGCCGTAGGCGGCGACGGCCGAGGTCCATCCCAGCACCGGGCCCGCCTGCTCCTTGTTGAACGCGACGGCGATGGTGCGGAACGTGGAGCCGTTCCCGATGCCCGTCGCCGCGAACAGGAGCAGGAACAGCGCCATGAACGGAAAGAACAGCGTCTCGGGGGTCTCCGAGGCGTAGCCGAGCCGCAGGATCCACGCCAGCGCCAGCGCGCAACACACCATGACGACGCTGATGATCTGGGTCACCTTCGCGCCGCCCATCCGGTCCGCCCACATCCCGCCGAGCGGGCGGATCAGGGCGCCGACGAAGGGGCCCATCCATGCGTACGCCAGCGCCGAGGGGCCGTTCGGATTGACGGTGTCGTGGGTCATGACGCCGTCGACCTCGACGTGCTGAAAGCCGAACACGACCTTGATGGTCAGGGCGAAGGCGGCGGAGTACCCGATGAACGAACCGAAGGTCATGGTGTAGATCACGGTCATGGCCCAGGTGTGCGAGTTGCGGAAGATCCGGTACTGGCGCGCGAGGTTGCGCCCGATCCCGCCGGGGATGATCCGCAGCACGAGGACGGTGAGGGCGATGGTGATCGGCAGCGCGATCCACTTCGACACGCCGAACCCCGATCCCCCGACTCCTTCCGGCAGCATCAGCCACAAACCGACCACGGCGCAGCCGAGGCCGAGCGCCAGCATGAACGCGATGACGCCCATGGCCCCGAGGGGACCGGGTATGTCCGGCGACACGTGTCCGTCGCGGATGTTGTTCATGCCGAACCAGCCGAGGATCGCGAGCGGGACCAGGAACAGCAGCCAGACGTAGGCGGCGTTGTGGATGTAGGTCTCCGTGCCGGCCGGAATCTTGCCCACCAGAGTGCCCGAGGTGTTGACCAGCGTGAGCGAATCGCCGCCGAACAACCCGAACGTCATCACCAGCGGGATGAGAATCTGCATGGTGGTCACGCCGAAGTTTCCCAGGCCCGCGTTCATGCCGAGCGCGTAGCCCTGGATCTTCTTCGGGAAGAAGAAGCTGATGTTCGACATCGAACTGGCGAAATTCCCGCCGCCGATGCCCGAGAGGAGCGCGAGCAACTGGAAATGCCAGAGCGGCGTGTTCGGATCCTGCAGCGCGTATCCGGCGCCGGCCGCCGGAACGATCAGGAGCCCGGTGGTGAAGAAGATCGTGTTCCGCCCGCCGGCGAGCCGGATGAAGAAGGTCGACGGAATCCGGAGCGTCGCCCCGGTCAGCCCGGCGATGGCGGTCAGGGTGAACAACTCCTGCTTGGCGAAGGGGAACCCGAGATTCAGCATCTGCACCGTGATGATGCCCCAGTAGAGCCAGACGGCGAAGCCGCACAACAGCGACGGGATCGAGATCCACAGGTTGCGGTTGGCGATCCTGCGCCCGTCGGCGCTCCAGTAGGCCTCGTCGTCGGGGCGATGGTCTCGAAGGTCTTGTGCCACGTTCGGCTCCTTTTCGCTTGCCGGGGCGGTGCGGTTTCTCTACGCCGGTCGGGTCCGGGACGACGGGGGAGGCGGCAGAGGCTCGTCCGGAACGTCGGAGAGGTACCGCTCGTCCGCCAGTCCGGGATGCCGGCGGCGCTCCATCCGGCGGATGGCGACGTGCATCCAGATCGTCATCACGCCGACCAGGGCGAACAGCAGCATGTAGGGAGCGGTCCAGACGCCCGTGTAATCGAGCAGGATGCCGAACGCGATGGGCAGGAAGAACCCGCCGAGGCCGCCGATCATCCCCACCAGCCCGCCCACCGATCCGACGTGATGCGGGTAGTAGACCGGGATGTGCTTGTAGACCGCGGCCTTGCCCAGGCTCATCACGAATCCGAGGACGACGGTCAGCGCGAGGAAGAAGTGGACCGAGAGGCCGAAATCGAAGACGATGTCTCCCTCGATGCCCGAGACCACGTATTGGGTCTTCGGGTAGCTCATCAGGAAGAGGAGCGCGAGCGAGACGATGAAGGTCAGGTACATGACGAAGCGGGCGCCCCACTTGTCGGACATCCAGCCGCCGAGCGCGCGGAATACGGAACCGGGAAGCGAGTAAAGGCCCGCGAACACGCCCGCCGTGGTCAGCTCCAGCCCGTAGGCGCCGACGTAGTAGCGGGGCAGGAAGCTCGCCAGGGCGACGAACGCGCCGAAGACGAAGAAGTAGTAGGTCGAGAATCGCCAGACCTGGACGTTCCGCAACGGCTCGAGCTGTTCGGAAACGGAAATTCGCCCGAGTCCGGCCGCCTTGCGCGCCGACTGGACCGGGTCCGTCTTGGCCAGCACGTAGAAGAGCGCGCCGGTGATCGCGAGGACGATGGCGTAGATTCGCGCGGTCTCTTCCCAGCCGACCGCGACGACCAGAAAGGGCGCGGCGAAGTTGGTCACGGCCGCGCCGACGTTGCCGGCGCCGAAGATGCCGAGCGCCGTGCCCTGCTCGTCCTTGTCGTACCAGCGGGAGGTGTAGGCGATGCCGACGATGAAGGATCCGCCAGCGAGACCGAGACCGAGGGCGGCGATCAGGAAGACCGGATAGCTCTCGACGGAGGTGAGCAGCCAGACCGCCACCGCGGTGGTCAGCATCTGCAACGGAAACATGATTCGCCCGCCGAATTGCTCCGTCCACACGCCGAGAAAGATCCGGCTGACCGAACCGGTGAGGACCGGGGTCGCGACCAGCAGTCCGAACTGCGTGTCGTTGAGCCCGAGATCCTGCTTGATCTTCACGCCGATGATGGAAAAGATCGTCCAGACGGCGAAGCAAACCGTGAACGCGAAAGTACTGAGGCCGAGGGCCCGGTACTGGTCCGTCCGCGACACGCCTTCGAGCGCATGCATGCCAGGCAACTCCTTTTGATCCGTCGATTCGCACAAAGGTGCAACTCTATGAAATCAAAGAGGAATCCTGTCAACGTGCAGGCAACACGGACCCGGCCGGCATGGAATGTTGACCCGCAACGCGCGACGCCGGACGAACGGGAGAACGGGGCGGTCGCCGTGCCGGAGCGACGGCGGCGCCGCATCGAACGGTCGGGATCGGGGCCGGACGGCGTGCGCGGGCGTTCGGGAAATTCCCTGGGGAAGCGTCAGCGCGGGCGGTTCCGGGTCAGGATCCGCTCCACCGCCCTCGCCGAGCAGTCGGAACCCGCCAGGGCCTTCCGGCAGGCGGACTCCACCGCCGCCTGGCCCAGTCTCGGAATGTGGGAGAGAATCTCCACGATCTGCCGGTCGGCGTCGGCGGCGTCGGAGAGCTTGCGGCAGACCGCCCCGATCGCGCCGGGCGGTCGCCACTCCCGGAACGGCGCGCCGTTTCTGAGGGCGCACGGCTTGGCCGCGAGCGCCGGCAGATAGTGGATCGGATCGTAAACGATCCTGCCGGTCTCGAAACTGCGCGGATGATCGGCGACGGCTTCGCCCTGGAAGATCACCCGAATCCGGTCCGCATGGGCGCGAATCTCGACCTGTCGACCGGCCGCTTCGGCATGTACGCTGTAGCGGTTCCGCTCGAAGGGAACGAGGCAGGTAAGCGAGGCGCGCGCGTTCGAGGCGCGGTGGCCGTCGAACGGCGTCCCGGCCGGCGAGAGTGCGGGGCGCTCCCGCTCGAACGCCTGCCAAACGGTCGACCCGTCGAGCGCCGGATGCCGCCGCCGCTTCGCTTCCTCGACGCATCGGCTCTCCAGCCAGTCGTTCAGCGCGGCGAGCGACGGCGCCGTCGGCGGCGGGTCGAACAGGGGGCGGCGCGCATCGCGGAATTGCCGCTCGGTCGAGCTCTTCCTCCAGTCGCCCGAAGGCTTGCAGGCGATGGGCCTGACGCCGTAGTGAGCGGCGAGATCGAGCAGTTCCGGCCGGAACTCGCCCGGCGAGAGCGCGATCACCCGGCGGAGCGGCGGTTTCGAGTGGCTGTAGATGCCGGTGGCGCAGGCGCCTCCGAACAGCCCGAAGGCGCGGTCATGCGCGTCGCACCACATCTCCGGGGCGTCGCGAGAATAGGCCCGGACCAGGAACGCGTGGCTGTAGCAGAGCCGCATATGGGCTATGTGCACCGCGGTCGGCGTTCCGTCGAGGACGACCTCTTCCTGACTCCAGTCGAACCGGTAGGCTTCGCCGGGCTCGAACCGCATGGGGATGGAGGCCGTGGCCGACGATCGTTCGGCCCGCCACCGGGCGGCAAAGCGACGCACCGAATCGTAGCTGCCGTCGTAGCCCAGGTCCGAGAGCCGCCGATGCAGCTGGACGATCGTCTCGCGGTTCTGGCAGTGGCGCCGGAGATTCTCCTCCAGCATCCCTTCCAGCTCCGTCGTCCACGCGCCGATCCTCGGCCGCGGCTGGGACGTTCGCCGATAGCGGAACGATTCGGCCCCGTGGCGGAGCGCCTTGCGGACCGTGTTGCGCGAGAGCGAACGGTCGCGGGCGATCTGCCGGATCGGCATTCCGCTCTCGAAATGGTCCCGGCGGATCGCTTCGACGGTCGTGGCGTCCAGCATTTCGGTCACGCCTCGCTGCGACGGGCGGCTGCGTCGTCGACGTCACGGTACACGGTCGCGAACGGATTTGCCTCCCGTGCGCCAGAGCGCACGCCCGCGCGTTCCTTCGGGCGTGCCGGTCAGTTCGCGGCCAGGGTCCGCGTCGCGATCTCGTAGCAGTCCCTCGACAGTTTCGGCGCGGCCGATACGCGTTCGACTTCGGCCCGAAGAAGCTCCCGGCGCGATCGGTCGAGCCGGCGCCACCGGCTGGCGGCGGAGAGGAGCCGGGCCGCGACCGACGGGTTGAAGGCGTCCACGGCGAGAACCTGGTCCGCCAGAAAGCGGTAGCCGGCGCCCGAGGCGTCGTGAAACCTGCGCTGGTTGCGGTGGAAGAACGCGCCGAGAAGCGCCCGCACCCGGTTCGGGTTGCGGATGTCGAACGCCGGGCCGGCCATGAGCGAACGGACGTCCTCCAGGGCCTCCGGCCGAGGCGAGGTCGCCTGCACCGCCAGCCACTTGTCGAGCGCGAGCGGCTCCCCGCGCCAGCGGTCGAAGAACCAGTCGAACGCCTGTCGCCTCTCCGGCCCCGGGTAACCGGCGAACGCCTGCAGCGCGGCGATCGAATCGGTCATGTTGTCGGAATTCCGCAGCTGATCCGTGCATTCGGCCGCCGTCTCCGGCTCCTCCAGCCGCATCAGGTAGCCGAGACAGACGTTGGCGAGGCTTCGCCGGCCGGCGCTCCGGGGCTCGAAGACGTATGCGGCGTCGGTCCGGAGCGAGGCGCGGACGCTTGCGAGCGAATCGCGCAACGCCCGGGACAGCGAGCGGGCGAATCCCTCGCGAACGTCATGGATCGCCTCGACCGCGACGGTCTCCATCCGGTCGGCGAGGTTCGATTCCGGCGGCAGGCGCAGGGCCTCCGCGACGAAGGCGGGATCCAGCCCGGGATCGAGCAGCAGCGCCCGCATGGCGTCGGCGAAGGAATCCGGGACCGACGCTTCCGACCCCGGCGCGTAGTCCGCGATGCGGTCCATGAGCAGGCGGGTCGCGTATTCCTGGCAGGCGTCCCAGCGATTGAACGGGTCGGTGTCCTTCGCGGTCAGCATGGCGAGTTCCGCGTCGCTACGGTCCGCCCGAATCCGGACCGGCGCGGAGAAGTGCCGCGCGACGGAGGGAACCGGGGCTGCGGACACCTGCCGGAAGCGGAACGACGCGCGCTCCCGGTCGAACTCGATCACCGCTTCGGTCTCTCCGTCGAGTCCCAGTTCGTCGCAGTAGAGCGGAACGGGTTCGCCCGATTCGCCGAGCAGCGCCACGCGCAGCGGGACGAGCAGGGGTCGCTTCTCGGGCTGTCCCGGCGTGGGCGGCATTCGCTGGGCGAGGGCGAGCGCATATTCGCCGGCCGCCGCGTCATGGCTTCCCTGCACCTCGATCTCCGGCGTGCCCGCCTGCGAATACCACCGCCGGAACTGGGCGAGGTCGCGTCCGGAGGCGTCCTCCATCGCGGCGACGAAGTCCTCGATGGTGACGGCCTGGCCGTCATGGCGTCGGACGTAGGTGCGCATGCCCGCCTGGTAGGCGTCGTTTCCGAGAAGCGTGTGCAGCATCCGGATGACTTCCGCCCCCTTGCAGTAGACCGTCGACGTGTAGAAATTGTTGATCTCGACATAGGTCTCAGGGCGGACCGGATGCGCCATCGGACCGGCGTCCTCGGGAAACTGGACGGTGCGGAGCGTCCGCGCCTGCCGGATGCGCTCGACGGCGCGGGACGCGACGTCCTCGGAGAATTGCTGGTCGCGAAAGACCGTGAGGCCCTCCTTGAGGGAGAGCTGGAACCAGTCCCGGCAGGTGATCCGGTTGCCGGTCCAGTTGTGAAAATACTCGTGCGCGACGACGCTCTCGATGGCGGCGTAGTCCGCGTCCGTCGCCGTGTCCGGGCGGGCGAGGACCAGCACGGAGTTGAACACGTTCAACCCCTTGTTCTCCATCGCCCCCATGTTGAAGTCGTCGATCACCGCGATCATGAACCGGTCGAGGTCGTATTCGAAGCCGTAGGCTTCCTCGTCCCAGCGCATGGCCTTCTTCAGCGATTCCATGGCGTGACGGCACCGTTCGGCGTCGCCGGGTTTCGCGTAGATCTGGAGCGCGACCTGCCGTCCCGACCGGGTGACGAAGCTGTCCTCGAGGCAGTCGAGCGGACCGGCGACCAGGGCGAAGAGATAGCTCGGCTTGGGAAACGGATCCTCCCACTCCGCCCAGTGCGTTCCGTTCGCCCCGACCCCCTCGCCGACGCAATTGCCGTTCGAGAGCAGCCGGGGATACAGTTCGCGGCTCCCCGAGAGGCGAACCCGGTAGCGCGACAGGACGTCCGGGCGGTCGAGAAACCAGGTGATTCGACGAAATCCCTCGGCCTCGCATTGCGTGCAGAGCGCTGTCCCGGAACGGTAGAGGCCCTCGAGCGATTCGTTGGCGCGAGGGCAGACGACCGCCTCGGTCTCGAGCGCGAAGCGGTCGGGGGCGTTCGCCACCGTGAGCGTGTCCTCGCCGATCCGGATGCGGGCGGTCGCTTCTGGATCGCCGATCACCCGCGCCGAGACGGGTTCGAGCCCCTCGCCGTCCAGTACCAGGTCGGCCGCCCGCGACGCGTCCGGGTTCCGGCGAACGGACAGGCGGGCGCGCACGCGCGTGCGCTCCAGGTCGAGATCGAAGCTCAGGTCCGCGTCGTCGATCAGGAAGGGCGGCGGCGCGTAGTCGGCGAGCCGCGTCGGCTCCCGTTTGCCTGCACTCATGGAATGCGTCCTCCGTTCGGACCGGCCGCGTCCTCCGTCGCCGCATGCGGGCCTACGGGCGGTCGCCGGCAGCCGCGCGGCGCCCGCTCCGGGCGTGTCAGGTCTCGCGGCGCCGCGCTCTCCCGCCGCGGCCCCGCGAGGCGATTGTATCGTTGCGGCGACGGCCGGGGAGGGCGACGGCGGCGCTCCGGCGGAATCGGCGCAGCGGACCCCGCGAACCCGGCGTCGCTATATTGGACGGGGGGCGCCGACGGGGTGAGGACGCCCGGCCGCCCCCAATACGAGACCGCGTCCGGCGGGCGGCGGTGCAGGGGCGGCGGAGCGGGTGCGGCGATGCGGGACGAGCGGTCGGACGGGAGGAACGGCACGCGGCCGCGTTCGTCGTCGTCTCCGCGACCGAAGGCGGCGGGCGGCGGGCTTTCCCGGGAGGATCGGCTGGCCGCGGCATTGCGCGCCAATCTCCGCCGCCGCAAGCGGCAGGCGCGCGACCGAAAGGATGCGGACGACCGCTGAACCGGCTCCGCGTGCGCCGGCCGGAAGAGCGCGTTGCGCTCGCCGGGCGGATTCGTCACCGGGGTCCGGATCGACCGCGACAGGCATCGCTGCTCTCCGCGCAGCGCAACATCGCCGGGGGGCGCATGGACCGGATCGAGATCGAGGGAGGCGTGCCGCTTCGGGGCCGGGTGCGAATCGCGGGGGCGAAGAACGCCTGTCTGGCGATGCTGCCGGCCGCCCTTCTGACCGGAGAGCCGGTCACCGTTCGGGGCGCGCCGGAGCTGGCCGACGTGGCGGCCATGGCGTCGCTGCTTCGGGGCCTCGGAGCCGAGGTGGAAGAGCAGCCGCTCGAGCGGCGCATCGCCGTCCGGGCCGACCGGCTGACCAGCCGGCGCGCGCCGTACGACATCGTCCGCAAGATGCGCGCGAGTTTCCTGGTTCTCGGGCCCCTGCTCGCCCGGGAGGGGGCGGCCGAGGTCTCCCTGCCCGGCGGCTGCGCCATCGGAGAGCGCAGCATCGAATTGCATCTCGAGGCGATTCGGGCGCTCGGCGCCTCGGTCGAGCTGGCGGACGGATACGTCTGCGCCCGGTCGCCGCGCGGCCTGCGCGGCAGCCAGATCGTGTTTCCCTATCCCTCCGTCGGGGCGACCGAGAACGCGTTGATGGCCGCCGCGCTGGCGGCGGGCGATTCGGAGATCGTGAACGCCGCGCGCGAGCCGGAGATCGTCGCGCTCGCGAGCCTTCTGCAATCCATGGGAGCGGAGGTGGAAGGCGCGGGCGAGGCCGTGATCCGGATCCGCGGCGGAAGGGGTCTCGGCGCCGCGGAGGTGGACGTGATTCCGGACCGGATCGAGTTCGGCACGTATCTTGCGGCCGCGGTCGTCACCGACGGAGACCTGGCGATCGATTCGGGTGCGATGCCGTTTTCCGACGAGGCCGTGCGCCTGTTTCGCGAGGCCGGCGCGAAGGTCGAGGCGGTGCCGGAAGGCGTGCGGGTTCGCCGGGCCGCCGGAGGAATCCGCCCGGCGTTTTGCCGCACCGGCCCGTATCCCGGGTTTCCGACCGACCTGCAGGCGCAGCTGATGGCGGTCCTGACGCTGGCCGACGGCGAAAGCGTGATCGAGGAGACGGTGTTCGAGCACCGATTCATGCACGTACCCGAGCTCTCGCGCATGGGAGCGGACATTTCGGTCGGCGGCGGGCGTGCGGTCGTGCGGGGGGTTCAGGAGTTGCGCGGCGCACCGGTGATGGCGACCGATCTCAGGGCCTCGGCCGGACTGATCCTGGCCGGACTTGCCGCACGAGGTGTCACCACGGTGAACCGGGTCTATCATCTCGACCGGGGCTACGAGCGCCCGGTGGCGAAGCTGGCTGCCTGCGGCGCCCGCATACGGCGTATTTCCGGATAGGGAGCGAAGGTGGACAGGGACGACACGACGCGTCTGCGCCTGCGTGCGCAAGGGGCGAAGGACATCGAGGTGTTCTCTTCGCTGCTGCAGGACGCGATTCTTCCCTTGCGCAACATCGAGTGGGACCGTCGCCGGCGGCGGCTGATCCTGGTCGCGCAGCGGTATCGCTGGGAAGGCGGGAGCGCACGGGTCGGCGATTCGGAGGCAGGGGACGACAGCGGCGAGCGAATCGCGTCGGCGATCCGGTTCGACGGCGTCCTGCGGTTTCAGAGCCGGGGCGTCGATCCCGGCCCCGGCGACCGCGTGGCGTATCTGCTCCGGATCCAGTTCGAGGCCACGGACGAGCCCGAAGGGGAGCTGCGATTTCTCTGTTGCGACAACGTCGAGTTCCGGGCCCGCGTCGAGTGCGTCGACGGTTTCCTGATGGACGTATCGAGACCGTGGATCGCGGCCCGACGCCCGAGTCATCCGGTGGACGAGTAGCGCGTTGACGGGACCGCTCCGGTCCGCGGGACACGCCGCCGGCGCGGCGTTGCGCGATCCGCCGGGCCGGACCGGGACGGTCCGGCGTCCCGCCCGGACGCCGGGGTCCGGCCGAAAGGCGGGAGGATGAGCGGCTCCGCCGGCCGCGGTACGCGGTCCTCGACCGACCGGCTCGTCGCCGTCGAGCTGGACGAGTCCGGCCTGTCGCCGCCGACCGCGGAAATCGAGCAGGAACGCCGGGTCGCGGTCTACGACCTCCTGGAGGAGAATACGTTCCGGCTGATCCCTCGCCCCGGCAAGACGGCGATCGAGGGACCCTATTCGCTTCGGCTCGCCGTGCGCGAGCGGCATCTCGTGTTCTCGGTCTTCGCCGCCGACGGAACGCTCGCGGGCGAGATCTACCTCGCGTTGTCTCCGTTCCGCAACGCCGTGCGGGACTACTTCGCCATTCTCGACCAGTATTTCGACGCCATCCGGCGACTGCCGGCGCACCAGATCGAGACGATCGACATGGGCCGGCGGGGCGTGCACGACGAAGGCAGCCGGATCCTGCTGGAGCGGCTCGAAGGAAAGGCGGAAATCGACTTTGCGACCGCTCGGCGCTTCTTCACCCTGATTTGCGTCCTTCGCTGCGGGGAGTAGCGGGTGGCCGCGTCAGGCGGAGCGAGACTGACCAGCGTCGCCTTCGCCTGCGACCAGAACGCCCTGCGTTCGCCGATGGCGGAGGGACTCGCCAAGTGGCTGTGCGGCGACCGCGTCTTCGTGCAGTCGGCCGGGGTGCGGGGCGGCTTTCCGCTCGACCTGTTCGCCGTCGAGGCGATGTCCGAGTTCGGCATCGACATATCGCAGCACCGTCCGCGCTCGTTCGACGAACTGGAAGCCTACGGCGAGGATTTCGCCTCGTACGACATGCTCGTCGCCTTCACGCCCGCGGCTCAGCGGCGGGCGCTGGAGTACACCCGGCACACGTCGCTGGCGGTCGAGTACTGGCCGACGGAAGATCCCTCGACGCGGGAAGGCAGCCGCGATCAGCGGCTGGAGGCGTATCGGGGAACGCGAGACGTCATCCTGGAGCGGGTCCGGGGGCTGTTCGGGCCGGGATGAGCCCGGCCCCGCAAGCGGCGGAATCCGGTTGCAATCGGGGGCCGTCGGCACCATAGTCGAAGCCGGATCGGGCGCCGGGCCCGGAGTCGCCCGGCCGGACGGGACCGAGAATCGGGAAAAGGGGCACCATGGCAAAGGAAGAGACGCTGGAGTTTTCCGGCGTCGTGACGGAACTGCTGCCGAACGCGACGTTTCGCGTGCGGCTCGAGGAAAACGACCACGAACTCATTGCGCATACGGCCGGAAAGATGCGCAAGAACCGGATCCGGGTGCTCGCCGGCGACAGGGTGCAGGTGCAGATGACCCCCTACGACCTGACGAAGGGGCGAATCATCTTCCGGTTCAAGTGAGCGACGAGTGTCGAGCCCCGTCCTGAAGCCGGATACCGCCGGGTTGGCGTCAGGGGATCGCGAAATACTCCTGTTTGCGGAGGGGGCCCGGGAATGGGCGGCCCTTCGGGTCGGAGGACGCCTGGTCGACCTTTTCGCGGAGGACGTTCGCCGGTACGAGGGGCCGCGCCGTGGCGAGGTCTGTATGGGCCGGGTCGACCGGCTGGTGCAGGGCGGGCGTCAGGCGTTCGTCGATCTCGGGAGCGGCCGTTCGGGCTTGCTGGCGCGGGCGGACGGCGTCGAACCCGGCGATCCGGTTCTCGTGCAGGTCGACCGCTACGCGCTGGAGGGGAAGTCGCCGCGCGTCTCGGAAGCGGTTTCCGTGGCCGGCCAGTGGCTGGTCGCCGTTCGCGGCGGCGAGGGCGTGCGGCTTTCCCGACGCATTCCGGAAGGGGCCGAACAGGAGCGGTTGTTGCGCGCGGTGGAGGAATTCGGCGAGTCGATGCGACTGGTCGTACGGACTGCGGCGCAATACGCGGAGCTGGAGGACGTGGTCGCGGAAGCCGAGCGTCTGGAAAACCGGCTGCAGAGTTTCGAGGGCGCGGCGGAGGAAGGCGAGCCCCGGACGTTGCTGACCGGGCCGGGACCGGTGGAGCGCGCGAAGCAGGACTGGCTGGTCGGCGGGGAAGGCGACGGCGACCCCGTCGTTCGGGCGGCCGGTCGCGAGATCGAACGCGCGGACGACGACGCCCTGGACCTGGACATGGAGTTCTGGGAAGACGAGGGTGCGCTCCTGGAGTCCGGCGACCTCGCGGGCGCCCTTCGGAGGCTTCTGGATTCGCGGGTCGCGCTGGAGGGCGGCGGCTGGCTGTCGGTGGAGCCGACGGCCGCGCTGGTGGCCGTCGACGTGAATGCCGGCACTCGATTCGTCGACCGCAACGCGGCGGAGGCGGCCGGATTTGCGGCGGCTCGCATGCTGCCGGGGGAGTTGCGCATGCGTGGTCTCGGCGGGATCGTGGCGATCGACTTTCCGCCGGCCTCCGATGCGGGCGACGAGCGCATCGGCCGGGAACTGGAACGGGCCTTGCGGCAGGATTCGCCCGGGGTGAAGGCGCTGGGATGGACGCAGGCCGGGCTCTACGAACTCGTCCGGACCCGCGACCGCAGGCCGCTCTTCGAGTGCTTTCCGGATGGCGTCTGAATCGGCCCTCGGCCCTTGTCCCGTGTGCGGCGCGCCTGCCCGCGCCGCATGGCGACCGTTCTGTTCCAGACGCTGCGGCGACGTGGATCTCGGGCGGTGGCTTTCCGGCAGCTATGCGATTCCGGGCGACGAGCCGGTCGACGACCTCGACGCCGAACCGAAGGAAGGGGACGCGCGTGCCCGTTGAAGCGGCAATCCGCTGCGGGTCGGCGGAAACGGACGTCCCGATTCTGGACGCTCGCGGCCTGTTGTGTCCGCTGCCCGTGCTCAAGGCGCGCAAGCGGCTATCCGCCATGAGGCCGGGCGACGTGCTGCGAATGAGGGCGGACGACCCGGCCGCCCCGCTGGACGTGGCGCATTTTTGCCGCGAGCAGGGTCACGTCCTGGTCGCGGAAGCGGCCTGCGAGGACGGAGCGCGTCAGTTCGATATCCGCAAGGGCGGTGCCGCCCTGTAGGCCGCTTCGCCGGTCTCCTGCCCACTACCACCCGGCTCCGCAACCGCCCGCCGACACGCGCCGCCTCCGGGGTCCGCTTCGCTGGCGCAGGCGTTGCCGACGCGAGGGGATCCAGGCTGCCGAATTTCATGGCGGTCCGACGTCGTTGCGATTCGAAATCGAGAACGACAGATCCGTCCGGGAGACCTTGGACCAGATTCTCCGTCGGATGATGGAGTTCTCGTCGCAGGGGAACCGCGCAGACCGACGACGACAACCCGTCTGGCACAAGGACTCCTCTGCCTGTCGGCACTCGTCCGTTGGGCGCGGTTCGAGAAGCGAAAATTCTTCTTCCGAACGGCACGACGCCATCTTGCCCCGGCTACGACAACGTTCAGCGACGGCCTCTCCGGCAGTCCCGAACCGCAAGCCGGCGCAAGCGACCCGCGCAGAGGTCGCGACGACGAATCAGGTAGCTGGCGACCGTCCGTTTCCGTTCCAGCGCCGAAACAACCTGTCGGCTCGCTCGGGGTGAAGCAGGTCCACCGCCCACTCTTCCAATTGTTCGGAAGTCGCTGCGTTTATCTGGGATACGGCCGTCTCCGGAAGACGTCCGAAGCGGTCCTGCAGCATTACGAGCAGCATCCGAACCCGGCCCTTTTCCAATCCCTCTTCGCGGCCTTCTTCGCGGCCTTCTTCGCGGCCCTCGCGAAATTTCTCCCGGCTCAAGCGATCGACGAAACTCTCCATGAACTTGACTCCTCTGCGTTGCGCTCCGAGTATTGCAGCACCGTCGAAGTCCGGGGTCATGGGCGCAACGCTTGTCTCCGGCGTTCTCGATCAGGTCCCCGTCGATCCGAATCACGCGTTTCGGCTCCGAAGCTCCGTCCGGCACGGTTCGCGGAGCGAGAGTCTCGCAACCCACCGGAAAGACGCCAAGCCTCGCCGGCAAGGGCGACGTGCAGGCCCGACGACACTTCGGCAGTCCCGAACCACAAGCCGGCGCAAGCGACCCGCGCAGAGGTCGCGACGACGAATCAGGTAGCCGGCGACCGTCCGTTTCCGTTCCAGCGCCGAAATAGCCTGTCGGCTCGCTCGGGGTGAAGCAGGTCCACCGCCCACTCTTCCAATTGTTCGGAAGTCGCTGCGTTTACCTGGGATACGGCCGTCTCGGGAAGACGTCCGAAACGGTCCTGCAGCATTACGAGCAGCATCCGAACCTGGCCCTCTTCCCGGCCCTCGTGGTGTTTTTCCCGGCACAAGCTGTCGATGAAACTCTCCATCATCTCTTCTCCTCTCCGTGACTTCGCCCGACGGGCGCCTTCGAGAAAGGTCTCCTTGCTGGCGGACAGCTTCAGTATATACGCCAACGCCATCTCTTCCAACAGACTCCCGGAAGGGAACGGCTCCAGCAGCCGCGCGACTTCGTCTACCGACGTCTCTTTCCCGTATTCGCAAATCAACAGCAAGAGACCGCCCTGAAACACGGGATCCTCGGCCAGTTCGTCCTTGTCCATCCGGCACAGGTCGCACAGATAGTACCGGTGTCTGGTCGAACGCTCGTCGTCGACCGCGCCGACGGCCGCGTCCATACCCTCCAGGGTCTGTTCGGCGCTCCACTCCTCCGTTCCCCGGTAGGCGACCAGAATGAAGACGGGCACAGGCTCGTCCAGCTCTCCGGTCTCCAGTCTGTCCGTCAGCAGAGCCTCGTAGCGGAACGTGCGCCTCGCCATGTCCGAGTGTACCCGGGACTGGTGCTCGACTACGACGAGGATATGGGAACAGCCGTTTCCCTCCTTGAGTCTCAGGAGAAACACGTGATCGGACTCGGGCTGGCGCAGGTTGGGGGTCAAGTGCCGCGTGGGCAACCTTCTCGGCAGCGCATCGGCCAGCTGGTCCACGACATCGGCAGGCAAGTGCCGGCGAACGAACTCGTCGGCGTATTCGGGAACCCTCATGAGCGCCGCAAAGAATGCCTCATGGGATACGCGAGCGCTGACGAGCGTGGGAGTCTCCTGAATCATCGCGGGACGCCTCTCGACTTGTTCGTTTCCGGGTCAGGGCCGGACCAGGGAATGCCGGACGGCTGGAAGCGCCGAACGGATCGCCTCTTCTGCGCCCGCTGCGGCTCATGCCCTCGTGACCGAACGGCAACGGACCGGAGCCGCTTCGGCGGACGGTCCGGGGGCAGGCGCGCCGCGAAGCGAGCGAAACGGGGCCCTTGCTGGAATGCGTTGCGGATCGAATTGGAGAATCGGCCGGGAGACGATTTCGACGGTCCCGCACCCGACGGAGCGTGCGTGACGCGGCGGCGACGCCCGTGCCGAACGCGGCAGTTGAGGAACTCCTCGCGCGTTCCGAGAGTGCCGGTCAGATCGTCTCGCGCCCGGACGGACCGGCGAGCGAAACGCAGGCTGCGATGCGGAACGCGGGGAAAGCCCTCGAGCCCTCTACGGAGGCTTCAAGGGGACGAGGAGCGGAGGTGCCCGTCCTACCCGGCTGCCGGGAAGGATCCTGGATAGCGGCGGCGAACGAAACGCAACACCTGTCGCGAGACGTTATGCGCCATGGCACTCCTCCTCGAGGTTCCGCTGCGGCGACGGAGCGGAACGCGGACCCGAAATACGTCTTGCCGGGGCGCACCTGCCTGGGCGATTCGGTGCGTCGAATCGCAGGACGGCGTGGCCTGTCCGCTCTTCTACGCACTCCGGTCGTCCCGAGCGGGTGGCGCCCGACTCGGGCACAGGGTAGCGGCAGGACGCGGCCGAGGCAAATCGCGTCGACGCAGCGATTCTTCCGCCTTCGCCCCGGTACTCCCGGATCGCGTCCCTGGCCCTGCCCTGCCTGGCGCGCCGCGCGAAACGCCGGAGCGTCAACGGGTCGCGGTCCGGGCTCGACGGTTGCCGGATCGCGACGATGTCAGAGATCAGTCGCGGTAGCGGGTGCAGACATACTGCCCGGGCGCTTCCTCCAGGGTCCCGAGCGTCGCGCCGGGCTCGCGCGCCTCGACCCGCTTTCTCGAGTGCCGGTTCAGCCACTTGATCCAGTCGCTCCACCAGGAGCCCTTCGCCGCCGTGGCAGTTTCGGCCCAGCCGGCGGCGTCCGGGGCGTCGGGGTCGCCGTCGATCCGGTAGCCGTATTTTCTAGCCCGCGGCGGGTTGATAATTCCCGCGATATGCCCGGAATCGGCCAACACGAAGCGCTTGTCGCCGCCGAGGAGCCGCATGCCCCGGTAGACGGACTCCGCCGGTGCGATGTGATCTTCCTTGCCGACGACGTGGTAGGTGGGGACGTCGACCTCCTCCAGCGAGACCGCGGATCCCGCAATGCGGAGTTCGCCCCGCGCGAGTCGGTTCTCTACGTAGAAACCGCGCAGATACTCCTCGTGCAGCCGCGCGGCCATCCGGGTGGAGTCGGCGTTCCAGAACAGCAGATCGAAGCGGCCGGGCTCCAGGCCGAGCAGGTAGTTGTTGACGGCGAAGCTCCACAAGAGGTCCGCCGGGCGGAGCAGGTTGAAGCTCCCCGACATTGCGCTGGAAGGCAGGTAGCCGATTCGGCGCATCTTCTCGCAGAGCCGGTCGACGGTCTTCGAATCGGTCAGCGCCATCAGGTCGCCGGCGTCCGAGAAGTCGAACTGGCTGGCGAAGAACGTGCAGGAGTTTACGAGGTTCTTCCGTTCCCTCGCCAGATGCGCCAGGGCCACGCCGGACAGGGTGCCGCCGATGCAGTAGCCCACGAGATTGAGCGAATCGGCCCCGGATTCCTCCAGAACCTTGTCCGCGGCGGCGAGAAGTCCGTCTTCGAGCATGTCCTCGAGGCCGACGTTCCGGTGCCGCTCGTCCGGGTTGACCCAGGAGATCAGGAACACGGTGTGACCCCGGTCGACCAGCCAGCGAACCATCGACTTCCGGGGGACCAGGTCGAGGATGTAGTATTTGTTGATCCAGGGAGGAACGAACAGTGTCGGAACGGCCCGTACCTTGTCCGTCGTCGGCGCGTACTGGATCAATTCGAGGAGATCGTTTCGCCATACGACCTTGCCCGGAGCGGTCGCCACGGTCTCGCCGACCTCGAACGCGGCGTCGTCGACCTGGGAGATCGCGGGACCCTTCCCCGCGCCGTCCGTGTCGCGCAGCCAATTGCGCATTCCCTCGACGAGGTTTCTTCCGTATCGTTCCAGTGCCGTTCTCTCCACTGCGGGGTTGAGCCAGGGCACGTTTGTGGGCGACAGGGTCTCCGTGAAGATTCGGGTCGAGAAAGCCACCTTGCGACGGGTGCCCGCGTCCGGGAGTTCCGCGCCTTCGGCCAGCTCGGCGATCCACGTCGCGTTCAGCAGGTAGGCCTGCATCAGGTGGTTGTAGAAGGGAGACCGGCTCCATGCGGGGTCCCGGAAACGCAAGTCGGTCGCCGCGGGCTCGATCACCGGGGCCGACTCGCTCCCGAGCTGGCGGGCCAGCCCGTGCGCGGCAAGTTGGGCATGTCGCGCCCACAACGCTCCGGCCGCAGCGGCCAGCTTCGCCGGATCCCGGGCGAGCGCGAACGCCAATTCCCTCGCCGCCGGCGCGAGATGGACGGGGTCGGGATCGACTTCGCTCTCTCGGCACGCGCCCCTTGCGGCCAGCCGGGTCGCGGATCGAGCGGCTTCGAACCACAGGGCCGCGCCGGCCGCCATGGTCCGCATGGGCGATTCGGGTACCCGTTCGCCGTTCGCCGCGCCAGCGTCGACGCCTGATGCCATCGATCGTCCCTCCCGTCGTTGGTGCCGTTTGCGGGTCCGCGGCGAGCACCGGATTGTGCGGCGCGGGATATCCATATTGCAGTGCAACATAGCGCGGTTCGGGTCCGCCGCAACCCGCTGCCCGTAGCGCCGGGCGGCAGGGCGCCGCGAGGCCGGCCGCGGACCGATCCGGGCCTCCGGCGGGGGACTTGCCGAATCGGCCGCAAATCTGTAGGGTCGCGTCAGTCCAATTCCAGCGTGCGGCAGGCAGTCTGCGCGACTCGGTCGCGCGGGACGCGGGTCTGTGCCGCGCGGACTGGACTGTGCACCGGGCGGTTCGGAGGCGGCCATGCCGAAAATGAAGACCAAGTCGGGCGCGAAGAAGCGGTTCAAGCTGACCGCGAGCGGTCGGATCAAGGCGCAGAAGGTCGGCAAGCGCCACGGGATGATCAAGCGCACGCCGAAGTTCATTCGCCAGGCGCGTGGGATGGACACCTTGTCCGGCACGGACGCCAAGACTGTCCGACGGTTTATGCCGTACGGCTGACCGGAAGGGGTTACGATGGCAAGAAGCAGAAATCCCGTCGCGGGGCGCGCGCGCAAGCGCAAGGTACTGAAGGCGGCCAAGGGCTATTCGGGCCGGCGCAAGAACACCTTCCGGGTCGCCCGCCAGGCCGTGGACCGGGCGCGAGAGTACCAGACCCGCGACCGCAAGGTCCGCAAGCGGAACTTCCGGGCGCTCTGGATCCAGCGCATCAACGCCGCCGTTCGGGAGCGCGACCCCGAGGTCAATTACTCCCGGTTCATGCACGGGCTGAAGCAGGCCGGAGTCGGCTGCGACCGCAAGATCCTGGCCGATCTGGCGGTTCGGGAGCCGGCGGCGTTCGACCGGATTTTCGAGAAGGCCCGGCAAGCGCTCGCCTGAGGCACCGCCCGGGACCTCGGCCCGGCTCACCATGATGATCGACGCAGAATCGCTTGCCGAGCGAGGCCTGGACGACGTGAACGCCGCAGCCGATTCGGCTGCGCTGGAAGCCGTTCGGGTCGCGCTTCTCGGTCGCAACGGAACCATCGCGCTCCAGCTTCGCGCGCTCGGCTCGCTCGACCCTGCGCAGCGGCGAGAGCGGGGACAGGCGCTGAACCGCGCCCGGGACCGGGTGCGGGCGCGGATCGAGGAGCGAAGCGGGGAGTTCCGACGGGCGGAGCGGGCCGGGCAACTCGCCCGGGACGGCGTCGACCTTACGCTTCCGGCCCGGCCCGAGTCGACCGGCTCGCTGCATCCGGTGAGCCAGGTCACGGAGGAAGCGGCGGCGATCTTCGCGGCCCTCGGGTTCGACCTGGAGGAAGGTCCGGAGATCGAAACCGAGTTCTACAATTTCGACGCGCTCAACATGCCGCCGGAGCACCCGGCGCGCCAGGAGCACGACACGTTCTTCCTTCCGGATTCGGACCGGTCCGTGGAGCGACGGGTGCTCCGTACGCACACCTCGAACGTCCAGATTCGCACTCTGAAGAACGGGCCCCCGGTGCGGTTCATCGCGCCCGGCAGAACCTATCGCTGCGACAGCGACCTTACGCATACGCCGATGTTTCACCAGATCGAGGGTATGGCGATCGACCGCGACGTTCACATGGGGCATCTGCGCTGGACTCTGGAAGAGTTCTGCCGCGCCTTCTTCGAGACCGACCGGGTCTCGCTACGCTTCCGTGCGTCGCATTTTCCGTTCACCGAGCCGTCGGCCGAGGTGGACGTCCGCTGTTCCTGGAAGGACGGGCGCGTCGTGATCGGCGAAGGGGACGACTGGCTCGAGATTCTCGGTTGCGGAATGACTCACCCGAACGTGATCAGGGCGTGCGGCGTGGATCCGGACGCGTGGCAGGGCTTCGCGTTCGGCATGGGGATCGACCGGCTGGCGATGCTCAAATACGGCATGCCGGACCTTCGGGCGTTCTTTGACGGCGACGTCCGCTGGCTTCGTCACTACGGATTCCATCCGGCCGATTCGCCGTCGGCGCATGCCGGGATCACGCGCGCTTCGGGAGCGGCCCGATGAAGTTGCCCATGCGATGGCTTCGGGAGCATCTCGACACGGAGGCGTCCCCCGAGGCGGTCGCGGACGCCCTGACGGAGTCGGGACTGGAAGTCGAGGAGATCCTGTCTCCCCCGGCCGAGCTCGGCGCGTTTCGAATCGCGCGGGTACTCTCGGCCGAGCCGCATCCGAATGCGGACCGGCTGCGGGTCTGCCGAGTCGACGTCGGCGCCGGCGAGGCCCAGGTCGTATGCGGAGCGCCGAACGCCCGCACCGGAATGATGGGCGTGTTCGCGCCTCCGGGCACGCGGATTCCCGGAACCGGCGTCGAGCTTCGCGAAGCGGAGATACGCGGCGTGCGGTCCTGCGGAATGCTGCTCTCGGAGCGGGAGATCGGCCTATCGGACGAACATGACGGGATCGTCGAATTGTCCGAGGACGCCCCGCTCGGTGCGGCCTATGCCGAGTATGCCGGGCTGGACGACACCGTAATCGACGTCGGGGTGACGCCGAACCGTCCCGACGCGCTGGGCGTTCGCGGCATCGCCCGGGACCTGGCCGCGCGCGGACTCGGTCGGCTTCGGCCGCTCGAAGCGGAAGCGGTCGCCGGGCGCTTCGATTCGCCGATCGGCGTGTCGCTGCGGGACGAGGTCGCGTCCGGCGCATGCCCGCTTTTCGTCGGGCGCTACGTCCGGGGGCTTCGAAACGGACCCTCGCCGGCCTGGATGCAACAGCGCCTTCGCGCGATCGGCCTGCGCCCGATCAGCGCCGTGGTGGACGTCACCAACTACGTCACGCACGATCTCTGCCGGCCGCTGCACGCCTTCGACGCGCAGCGGCTGAACGGCTCGATTCACGTGCGCTTCGGCCGTCCGGGCGAAACGCTTGCGGCGCTCGACGGCAAGGAGTACCGGCTGCCGGAGGGCGCCACGGCGATCGCCGACGATTCCGGCGCCCAGGCGCTGGGCGGCATCATCGGGGGGGCCGCGACCGGCTGCGGCACCGACACGCGAGACGTATTTCTCGAAGCCGCCGTCTTCGATCCCGTTCGAACCGCCGCGACCGGCCGCCGGCTCAACCTGCAGACGGACGCGCGATACCGCTTCGAGCGCGGCGTGGACCCCGCATTCACCGGGACAGGGATGGAGATCGCCACAGGCTTGATCCTGGAGATCTGCGGCGGAGAGCCGTCGCGCACCGTGATCGCCGGATCCGCGCCGCCCGAGGCCGCGCCGATTCGCTACCGGCCGCGCCGCATGAAGGAAATTGCCGCCATCGACATTGCGCCGGAGGAGCAGGTCCGCATCCTTCGCGACCTCGGTTTCGAGGTCGCCGAGGAGGACGACGCGCTGTCGGTTCGGCCACCGAGCTGGCGCCCGCCGATGCACGGCGAAGAGGACGTCGTCGAGGAAGTCGCGCGAATCGCGTCGTTCTCGCGCATACCGTCCGTGCCGCTTCCCCGCCGGTCTCCGGGCATGCCGGCGCCGGCGCTGAGCCTGAACCAGCGCAGGGCGGGCGAAGCGCGGCGGCTTCTGGCGTCCCGGGGCATGGCCGAGTGCGTCGGGTATTCCTTCGTTTCGGAAGCGGAGGCCGCGCGTTTCGGCTGGAGCGATCCGGACCTGCGGCTCTCGAACCCGATTTCGCCGGACCTCGCGGTCATGCGTCCGTCCTTGCTGCCGTCGCTCCTGCGAGCGGCCGCACGAAACTTCGCGCGCGGCTACCGCGACCTTGCGCTGTTCGAGGTCGGGCCGGAGTTCACCGGACCCGCGCCCACGGAGCAGCGGCGTATCGCGAGCGGGATCCGCACCGGCGACCGCATCCCAAGAGCGTGGAACGACGCGAGGCGCCCGCCGGACGCGTTCGACGCAAAGTCGGACGCGCTGGCGCTGGTCGAAGCCCTGGGCGGACCGGCTGCGAAGATGATCGTGGCGCAGGAGGCGCCGCCCTGGTATCACCCCGGGCGTGGCGGATCGCTTCGGCTCGGACCGAAGACGGTGATTGCGCATTTCGGCGAAGTGCATCCGGACGTCGTCGAGGCCATGGACCTGGCGGGCCGGATCGCCGCATTCGAAGTCCGGTTCGAGAGCCTTCCCGGCGTTCGGCGCGGAACCCGGTCCAGAGCGCCGCTGAACGTGTCCAACTATCAGGCGGTGGAGCGGGACTTCTCGTTCTCGGTCGAGGCGACGGTCGCCGCCGGAGACGTCGTCTCGGCGGTTCGCTCCGCGGCCCGCGACCTGGTGGACTCCGCGGACGTGTTCGACGTTTTTGCCGGGGAGGAGGCGGAAGCGCAACTCGGCCCGGGCAGAAAGTCCGTCGCCGTCACGGTCCGCATGCAGGCGGGGGACCGCACCCTGACCGAGCCGGAACTCGAGCGGGCTTCGCAAGCGATCGTCCGCGCGGTAGGGAAGCGGACCGGGGGCACGGTCCGGTCCGTGTAGGAGGCCCCGGCCGCAACGGGGCTCGGGCCGGTTCGACGTCGACCGACGCCCGATCTCGTCCCGCGAAGAACCTGCGCAAGGGTCGGACGCCGCCGGGCAGGATCGGGGGGGCTTCGCGTCCCGATGCGCCCCGCCGGAGCGCTCGCAGGATGCGTCGCGATCCGAGAGGCGCCGTCAATTTCGTTCGCCGCCCGTCGTGCCGCAGCCCGGTCTGCGCTTCCCGCTGTGCGCGATCGCGAGACGTTCCGTTGCGTTCGGGATCGACCGGTAGTCCGTGCTGTTCCCGGCGACGGGATCCTCTCGCGGTGCGAGCGTGCCCTGCAGGCGTCGGTCCGGCCGAGCCGAGATACGGTCGCAGACGCCGAACCCGGTTGCGGCTCCGATCGGGAACTGTCCCGGAATTCGGGCGTTCATTCGACGAGGTTCGCCTCGGTCTTGCCGCGGACCTCCTCCATCAAGACTTCGGGCGCCAGCTCGACGACCCGCAAGCCGCCGTCCGCAACGTCGAACACGCCGAGATTGGTGATAATTCGGTCGACCACGCCCCGGCCGGTCAGGGGCAGCGAGCATTTCTTCAGCAGCTTCGACTCGCCCCGCTTGTTGGTGTGGTCCATGATGACGACGATCCGGCGCACGCCGGCGACCAGATCCATCGCGCCGCCCATTCCCTTGACCAGCTTGCCCGGAATCATCCAATTGGCCAGGTCGCCGTTCTCGTCCACCTCCATGGCGCCGAGCAGCGCGAGGTCGATATGTCCCCCGCGGATCATGGCGAAGCTCTGCGACGACGAGAAGTAGCTGGTCCGGCGCAGTTCCGTGACGGTCTGCTTGCCGGCGTTGATCAGATCCGGATCGATCTCGTTCTCGGTCGGAAACGGCCCGATGCCGAGCATTCCGTTCTCCGACTGCAACGTGATGTCGAATTCCTCCGGGACGTAGTTGGACACCAGCGTCGGAATCCCGATCCCCAGGTTCACGTAGAAGCCGTCCTCGATTTCCTGCGCCGCGCGCTGCGCCATCTCGTTGCGGTCCCAAGGCATGCCGTTCTCCTCCCCTGATCAGGCGGGCCGAAGGGTCCGCTGTTCGATCCGCTTCTCGTGCCGCCCTTCCAGAATTCGCTGTACGTAGATTCCCGGCGTGTGGATCTTCATCTTGTCGAGGGCGCCGACCGGCACGAGTTCCTCGACTTCGGCGACCGTCACCTTGCCGGCGGCGGCGCATTCCGGGTTGAAGTTCATCGCGGTACGGCGATAGGCGAGATTTCCCTGCGAGTCGCCTTGCCACGCCTTGACGATCGCGAGGTCGGTTCGGATGCCGCGTTCGAGGACGTAGGTCTCGCCGTCGAATTCCTTGTGTTCCTTGCCCTCCGCCACCAGGGTGCCGACGCCGGTCCGGGTGTAGAACCCGGGAATTCCCGCCCCGCCGGCGCGAAGCCGCTCGGCCAGCGTTCCCTGCGGATTAAACTCGATCTCCAGCTCGCCGGACAGGTACTGCCGCATGAACAGGTCGTTTTCGCCGACATAGGACGACAGCATCTTGCGCACCTGCCGTCCCTGCAGGAGCAGACCGAGCCCGAAATCGTCGACGCCGGCGTTGTTGGACACGATCGTGAGTTCCCGGACGCCGCTGTCGCGGACGGCGCGGATCAGGTTTTCCGGGATTCCGCAGAGTCCGAACCCGCCTGCGGCGATCGTCATCCCGTCGAACAGAAGCCCATCCAGCGCCTCGACGGCGTCTTGCGCGACCTTGTCAGCCATTCGATCCTCCACGGCCCGGGGCGGTCCGGCGACCATACCACGAGCGCGTCGCGGAGTCGCGAAATCGCCGAACCGACGCCAGACCCTTCGCCCGGATACGGGAGGTCGGCGAGAGGCCGAATCCGCGCCGCTCGCTCCGTACCCGCGGCGCGAGACCGTCGTCGGCGGGGCCGCGCGCCGCCCGGTCAGTCCGCGCGGCCGTAGAAGCCGATGCGCTCTTCGCGGCTGAAGCGCACGCCGGGGCGGTCGTAGAAGGACAACACGGCGATCATGCGGGGCCGGCTGCCCTCGACCGGGGTGACCCGGTGCGGCGTATTCAATCCCCGGAACACGTTAAGCGTGCCGGCTTCGAGCTTGAGACGCTGCGCCGACGGGTCTCTGCCCTCGAGCAAGCGCGCGACGCCGTCGAGATTCGGGTCGCTCCCGGAGCGGAGGTTCGTTCGATACTCGAACTCTCCGCCCGAATCGGGCGCCTGCAAGAGCAGGGTGACGGTGAACTCGGAACGGTCGAAATGCCATCCGAGCTGCTGGCCCTCTCCGTAGCGCATGACGTTCACCCGTGCGAGGGGGTCGGCCATCGTATGGAGGCGGGGCATGCCCATCGCCGCGGCCAGAAACGACGCCAGCGGCGGCCATTCGTAAATCTGTTCGACGGCGGTTCCGGCGACGCGGTCGGCGCAAAGCGTGCGCTGGGACGTGGTGGAGCGTCGCAGGGCCGGATGGTCGGGCGCCACGCCCTCCATATCGTCGCGGAAGTAGATGTTGTGGGTGCGGCGGTGGTCGAATCCGTCCGGCCCGAAGCGCGGCGCGAGGTCGGCGGCGGCGGCGGCGACCGCATCGGGCCGCACGAACCCGCGGAGATTGAACATTCCGTTCCGGTCCAGGTCTTCCCGGCAACGATCAAGAAGCGATCGGGCCGTTTGCGAATCGGGGCGGTCGAGCGGGAAACGATCCAGGTCCACGAGACGGTCGATCGGAACGGGCATGGCGAGCGGTATCCTCTTCTGTGACGGACGACGGCGCCCGGCATGGGTATATTGTCCGCAGGTTCGTGTCAACGCTGCGGGAGACGCGCGCGACGCGCCGGCTTCGGGCGGCTTCGGTCGCCGACGGGCGGGGTGCAGGCTCCTGCGGCGCACCGGACCGGCGGGCAGGAAGACAACCGGAGAGAGGAAAGGAGACTCGCATGGGTGCGGTACGGCTACGACAGCGCTGGGAGGACGGCCGGTGCGCCGTCAACGGCTGGGCGAATATGGGCAGCCCGTTCGCGGCCGAGATTCTGGCGTCCCTGCCGTTCGATTCGGTTACCGTCGACCTGCAGCACGGTGCGGTGGATTCCCACGCCGCCCTCGGCATGCTCATGGCGCTGGGCGGTCACGACGTGACGCCCCTGGTCCGGATCCCCTGGCTGGATCCGGCGCACGCGATGCGGGTGCTGGATTGGGGCGCCCACGGGCTGATCTGCCCCATGGTCAATTCGGCTGCCGACGCAGAGGCGCTCGTGTCGTACGTACGCTATCCGCCGGCGGGAATACGCAGCTCCGGCCCGACGCGCGCCGCGGTATCGGCCTGGCCCGACTACCAGAGACGAGCCAACGACGAGGTCGTCTGCCTCGCCATGGTCGAGACGGCGGAAGCCATGCGAAACCTCGACGAGATCGTGTCGGTGCCCGGCCTTGACGGCGTGTATGTCGGCCCCTCGGATCTGACCATCAGCACGACGGAGGGGCGGCTGCCCCCGGGACTGGACCGGACGGAGCCGGAGATGAAGGAGCGAATCGGGCGAATTCGCGAGGCCTGCCACGGCGCGGGAATCCGGGTCGGCATTCATTGCGGCACGCCGGACTACGCTGCGGCCATGGTGCGGGAAGGGTTCGACATGGTGACCCTCTCCGCCGACACCATCCTGTTTCGCGAGGCCGTCGCGAGCGCCCTGGCGGCGCCTCGGGAGGCGGCCGACGAGGGCTGACGCACCCGGCGATGGACGAGTTCGCGATCGCGCCCGACCCGGAGGACACCCGCCTCTCCCGTCCCCTGGTCGGCGTCGATCACGACCGCAACGAGGTCGAAATCCGGGTGGTGGAGGAGCGGCCGCTCACCATCTACCTCAACGACCGCGAAATCGTCACCGTCATGACCGTCGGCGACTATCCGGGCGAGCTGGCGATCGGCTACCTCCTGAACCAGGGCCTGATCCGCAAGTCGGACGGCATACGCGGGGCCGAATTCGACGAGGAGCTGGAGGTCGTCGTCGTCCGCACGGATCGCGTGACAGACTACGAGGAGAAGCTCCGGCGGGCGACGCGGACGTCCGGTTGCGCGGTCGGCACGGTCTTCGGCGACATGATGGAAACCGTGGCCGGAGTGTCGCTCCCGGAGGCGCAAGTCCGGACGAGTTGGCTGTACGCGCTCGCGCGGAAGATCGCCGTGCGTCCCTCGCTCTACCTTCGGGCCGGCGCCATTCACGGCTGCGTACTCTGCCGGGAGGATCGTCCGCTCTACTACATGGAGGACGTCGGCCGGCACAATGCGGTGGACAAGATCGCCGGGTTCATGGCACTTCGGGACGTGTCGGCGGCCGACAAGATCTTCTACACGACGGGCCGGCTCACCTCCGAGATGGTGCTGAAGACGGCGATGATGGGGATTCCGGTGCTGGCGTCGCGCTCCGGGTTCACCGCCTGGGGAGTCGAGATCGCGCGCAGCGTCAATCTCACCCTGATCGGCCGCATGCGCGGGAAACGGTTCCATTGCCTCTCCGGCGCCGGGCGCGTGGTCTGGGACGCCGTCCCCGAACGGGAGGCCGACGAGCCGTCAGGAACGGTGCGCAAGGGGAGCCGCGCGCCGTGACCGGGCCGATTCTGGGGGTCGTTCTCGCCGGCGGAAGGGCGCGGCGAATGGGAGGTGCCGACAAGGGACTGCTGGAAGCGGGCGGCGTCCGGCTGCTGGACCGTGTCGTGAAGCGTCTCGCGCCGCAGGTCGACCGCCTGATACTCAACGCCAACGGCGATCCGGAGCGGTTCGCGGCGTGGGGTCTCCGGGTGGTTCCGGACAGTCTTCCCGACCGGCCGGGGCCGCTCGCCGGGGTGCTGGCCGCATGCGAATGGGCCGCTGCCGAGGCGCCCGGGATCGCCGACGTGGCGACGGCGGCGGCCGACACGCCCTTCTTTCCCGAGGACCTGGTCCGGCGACTGCAGCGCGCGAGGAGGCGGAGCGCCGGCGCGCGAATCGCGATCGCGGCGACGCGCGCGAGCGGCGGCGAGCGGACGCATCCGGTTTTCGGACTCTGGCCGGTGTCCCGCGCGCCGGCGCTTCGCCGCGCGTTGGAGGTCGAGGGCGTGCGGCGGATTCTGGACTGGACGGAGCGGGAAGGATGCGCGACCGCTCTCTTCGACGATTCGGACGGCGACCCGTTCTTCAACGTGAACACGCCGCAGGATCTCGAGGCGTGCCGCAGGATGGCGGCGGGAGGCAGCGCATGAAGGCGTTCGGCGTCGTCGGCTGGAAGAACGGCGGCAAGACCACGCTGGTCGAGCGCCTGGTGGCGGAGATCGCGGGCCGGGGGTTTCGGGTCTCGACCGTCAAGCATGCGCATCACGGGTTCGACGTCGACCGGCCCGGTCGGGATTCCTGGCGCCACCGCGAAGCCGGCGCGGCGCAGGTCCTGGTGTCCTCCCGGCGGCGCTGGGCGCTGATGACGGAACTTGGCGGCGACGATCCGGAGCTCACGCTGGACGAGCTGCTGGCGCGCCTTTCGCCGGCGGATCTGGTTCTGGTGGAAGGCTACAAGCGCGACCGGCATCCGAAGATCGAGGCCTGGCGCGCCGCCTGCCGGCAGGCGCCGCTGGCGCTGACGGATCCGACGATCCGTGCGGTTGCGCGGGACGAGCGCCTCGACGGCGTCTCCGTGCCGCAGTTCCCGCTCGACGACGTCGGTACGATCGCCGGGTTCGTCCTGCGCGAGACCGGACTCGCGGAACCGGAATAGGCGATGGCGTCCGCGGCGGAGAGGACGGCAGACGACTGCTTCAGCCTGCCTCCCGGCGTGCGCTGGACGCCGGTCGGCGAGGCGCTGGACCGACTCGAGGCGCAGGTCGCTCCGGCGGTCGGCACCGAATCGCTGCCGCTGGAGCGATGCGCCGGGCGGATCGCCGCGGCGCCGGTATTCGCGAGGCGGGATGCGCCGGCGGCGACGAACTCGGCCGTGGACGGCTACGCCTATCGGGCCGCGTCGCTAGAAGGCCGCGCGACCGGCACGCTGACGCGCCTCGACGGCCACGCCGCGGCCGGCCGCCCGTGGGAGGGCACGGTGCCGGAGCGATGCGCGCTCCGGATCCTGACCGGAGCCGTGATGCCGGCGGGGGCGGACACGGTCGCGCTTCAGGAGGACACGGAGGACGCCGGCGATCGGGTTCGCATCCTGCGCGCGCCGCGCAAGGGCGCCAACGTCAGGGCCGCAGGCGAGGATCTCGGCGCGGGGGCGCTCGCCGTGGAAGCGGGGAGGCGGCTCAGGGCGCAGGACCTGGCCCAGGCGGCGTCCGTCGGAGTGGGGCGGATCGAGGTTTACCGGCGCCTGCGGGTCGGCGTTCTCTCGACCGGCGACGAATTGCGCGAACCCGGCGACCTGCGGCGCCCGGCGGACGTCGCCGACGCCAACCGTCCGATGCTGACGGCCCTCGCGCGGTCGCAGGGGTTCGGCATATGCGATTTGGGTGTCGCCGGAGATCGGCCGGATGCGGTTCGCGGGGCGCTCGACCGGGCCGGTGGCCAGTGCGACGCGGTGATCGCCTCGGGGGGCGCGTCCGGCGGCGACGAGGATCACCTCTCGCGGCTCCTCTCCGGAGAGGGGACGATGCATGTCTGGCGAATCGCGGTGAAGCCCGGAAGGCCGCTGGCCATGGGGAGCTGGCGAGGGATGCCGGTATGCGGCTTGCCCGGCAACCCGGTCGCGGCGTTCGTATGCTTCCTGATCTTCGCCCGTCCGGTTCTCCTCCGGCTCGCCGGGGCGGACTGGACGACGCCCCGGCGCTACCGGATACCGGTTGCGGGGGCGCTGCGAAAGCGTCCCGGCCGGCACGAGTTCTTGCGCGCGCGCGTTCGGGACGACGGGACGCTGGAGCGCTACCGCTCGGAGGGTTCGGGGCTGATCGGCGGCTTGCGGTGGTCGGACGGCCTGATCGAGCTGGCGAGCGACGTGACCGAGGTGGCGGCCGGCACGCCGGTTCCGTTCTTGCCCTACGGCGAATTCGGCATCGTCGACTGAGGGCCTTCCGGTTCGGCGTTTGCGGCCGGGTGGACTTCCGCCTTCATTCGATCTCGCAGATCTCCGCGATCGCGAGCAGATAGATGCGGATCATGTCCAGGTAGTCGACGACGTCGACGCGTTCGTCCGGCATGGTGTTGTAGCGTCCGCCCGGTCCGCACACCACGCCTTCCATCGCCAGCTCCTTGTAGAGATGTCCCGCGTCGGTGCCGAAGAAGCCGGGCGGCGTAATGGCCCCGGTCGGCTGTTCCTCGCCCCGCACCGACCGGTAGGCCCGGTTCACGGCCTGCACGATTTGCGAGTCCCGCGAGACCTCGAACGCCGGCATGGTGGGGCGGCCGGCGCTGGCCTCCGGAATCAGCGTGGCCTTGAGACCCGGGCGGCGCCGCTCCAGCCGGTCGAGGACGCGCCGCATGTCGGCCAGCGCGGCGGATTCGCTCTGCCCCGGACCGTAGCGCCCGGATCCCTTCAGCCGCACGAAGTCCGCGACCTGGGGCGCCCGCCATTCGTGCAGGTCGCGCCCGAGCGCGCCGTGCATGACCCCGACATGGACCCGGTTGATGGAGCGATGTTCCGGCGTCGGCGCGTCGGAGAAGGCGAGGCCGGTCAGCTCGGGCACCAGTTCGCAGGCGGCGAGGAGCGCGTCGACCGCTTCCTCGCGCTTGGACATGTGCCGGGTGACGCCCTCGAGGGTGATGTCGAACATGAACGCGGCCGCGTGCATCGTGATCGCCTTCAGGTCGGTCGGCTCGCAGTTGACGAAGCAGTCCGCCTCGAGCCCGTGCCGGATGGCGGCGAGCGTGCCTATGCCGCCCTGCAACTCGCCGACCACGAAGGTGAGGATCACGTCGCCCCGCAGCCGTTTCCCTGCGTCGATCAGCGATTTCACGGCAGAGAGCGCGGCGGCGTCGCCAGCCTTCATGTTGGAGACGCCGATGCCGTAGACGAACTCGTCGGTCACCAGCCCGCCCCACGGGTCGACGGTCCAGCCCTCGGTCGCCGGATTGGTGTCGAGATGTCCGTTGAACACCAGCGACTTGCCGCCGCCCGTCCCGCGCCAGCGGCCGATCGCGTTCGCGCGGCCGCCCTCGACCGGCTGCAAGTCCGCTTCCAGTCCCAACTCGCCCATGCGCCGGACCATGCGTTCGGCCAGCGCCCGTTCGCCCTCGGTTCCCGAGTAGCTCTTGTAGCGCACCATTTCCGAGACCAGATCGAGGCAGGCCCGGGTGTCGATGCGGTTCGCGATCTCGAGCGCCGCAGTCATACTCATGGTCTCGCCTCCGTGCCGGAACCCTCCGCGAGCGTCCAGGACGGCACGGGCACCGCTTCGAGCAGCGACCGCGTATACGGGTGCCGCTCGGGATCTTCCGCCTCTTCCGTCCGGAACAGGTCCACGAGCGCGCCGTTCTGCATGACCGCGATCCGGTGCGCGAGCTGGCGTACCAGATTGAGGTCGTGGGTGATGAACAGACAGGCCGTTCCCGTCTGGCGCTGCAGGTCGATCAAGAGCCGGGCGATCGACGCCTGGACCGAGACGTCCAGCGAAGACGTGATCTCGTCGCAGATCACCAGACTCGGCTCGGCCGCGAAGGCCCGCGCGATGGCGACGCGCTGCTTCTCGCCGCCGGAGAGCTGATGCGGATAGCGGTCGGCGAAGTCCTCCGGCAGCAGGACCTGCCGCAGGAGGTCGCGCACGCGGTCGCGGACCTCGCCCTTTCGCGCCAGTCCGTAGAGCCGGAGCGGCCGCCCGAGAATGGTGCCGATTCGCTGGCGCGGGTTCAGCGACGCGTCGGGATGCTGGAACACGATCTGCACCGCGCGACGGTAGTTCCGGTCGAAGCCGCGCCGTCCGGAATGGAGCCGCTCGCCGAACCGGACGCCGCCGGTGAAGTCCTGCAGTCCGGCGATCACCTTCGCGAGGGTCGACTTGCCCGACCCCGACTCGCCGACGATACCGAAGATCTCGCCGGGGCGAACGCCGATGGAGACCGAGCGCGCGCCCTGCACCACCTCGCGCTTCGGGCGGAGCGCGCGAAAGATCCCCGACCGGTCGCCGTAGCGGACGTCGACGCCCTCGATCGCGAGGAGTTCCGGCGCCGACGGCTCCGGCTCGGGCGGCGCCAGGCGGACGTTGGGCCGCGGCACCGCCGAGAGGAGCGTTCGCGTGTGGTCGTGTCCGGGCCGGCGAAAGAGTTCGTCGACGGCGCCCCGCTCCACGATTCGGCCTTCGTGAATGACCGCCACCTCGTCGGCGATCCGCGAGACCAGGCCCAGATCGTGCGAGATGTAGAGAGCCGTGACGCCGGTCTCCTCGCGCAGGCGCTCGAACAGCTCCAGGATCTGGCGCGCGGTCAGGATGTCGAGCGCGGTCGTGGGCTCGTCGAAGACGATCATCTCGGGATTGCAGGCGAAAGCCGTGGCGATCACGACCCGTTGCTTCTCGCCGCCCGATGCTTCGTGCGGGTAGCGGTCCATCATGTCCGCCGGCCGGGCGATCCCGGTGCGGGCGAGCAGGGCGGTGCCCTCCTCCCTCGCGTCCTTCGGCGAGAGGCCGCGATGGCGGACGAGCACTTCCGAGATCTGTTCGCCGAGGCGCAGGACGGGATTGAGCGCCGTGCCGGGGTCCTGGAACACCATGCTGATCCGGCGACCGCGCAGCTCGAGCATTTCGGCCGCCGTCTTGCGGCGAAGGTCCTCGCCGCCGAGCGCGATGGCGCCGTCGTTCTCGATCGCGTTGTCCGGCAAGTAGCGGAGAACGGCCCAGGCGAGCGAGGTCTTTCCCGAACCGGATTCGCCCACCAGGCCCAGCGTCGTGCCGGCCCGGATGTCGAGGCGGATATCGCCCAGCGCCTGCACCGGGGCCGACGACGTGCGATAGGAGAGCGAGTAGTCGCGGACGGAAAGGATCGGGGCGGTCGCGTCGCCCCGCGCCGCATCCGCCGCCACTTCTCAGCGCCTCCGCCGGGGATCCAGCGCGTCGCGAAGCGCGTCGCCGAACAGGTTGAACCCGAGCGCGGCCACCGCGATGGCGATGCCCGGAACGGTGACGACCCAGGCGCTGCGGAACATGAACTGCCGCGCCTCCGCGACCATCAGCCCCCATTCCGTGGACGGCGGCTGCGCGCCGAGGCCCAGAAACCCGAGCGTGGCGCCGATCATGATGGCGAAGGAGACGCGAATGGTCGCTTCCACGACGATCGGGCCGATCGCGTTCGGGATCACTTCCCTTCCGATGACGTAGCCCATGAACTCCCCGCGCGCGGTCGCCGCCAGCACGTATTCCCGGGTCCGGATGGACAGGACGGCGCTTCGTGCGATGCGCGCCATGCCGGGGGTGAAGGCGACGGCGACGGCCAGCATGGCGTGACCGGTGCCGCCGCCGAGCATGGTGACGATCAGGAGGGTGAACAGGAGGTCGGGAACCGCGAGGAACCCGTCGATGGTGCGCATGATGGCGCTGTCGATCCAGCCGCCCACGACGCCGGCGGTGATTCCGATGGCGGAGCCCGCGAGCACGCCGAGGGCGGTCGCGCCGATTCCGAAGGCGACCGTCGAGCGGGCGCCGTGCAGGAGCCGCGAGAGCAGGTCTCGGCCGAACTGGTCGGTGCCCAGCCAGTGGGCGGCCGACGGCCCCGTGAGGCGGACGGTCGGGTGGAACGCCTGCGGGTCGTAGGGTGCGATGACCGGGCCGAGCACCACGGCGACGGCGACCACGCTCAACAGGACCGTGCCGACGATCCCGGTGGGCGAGCGGAGGATCTCAGTCATAGCGCACTCGCGGATCCAGCGCCGCGATCACGATGTCCGAGAGCAGGTTCGAGATCGCGTATACGGAGGCGAGGAGCAGGGTGATGGCCTGGATCACCGGCAGGTCCCGGTTCTCCAGCGCGTAGATGAGGGTCCGCCCGAGACCGGGCCAGGCGAAGATCTCCTCCACCACGATGATGCCGCCGAGGAGGTAGCCGATGTCGAGGGAGATCACCGCGACGGCGGGGGCCAGGGCGTTGGGCACGGCGTGCCGCCGCACGACCTGGCGCTCGCGCAGTCCCTTCAGGCGGGCGGAGCGGATGTAGTCGCTGGACAGCACGTCGGACATCTCGGAGCGTACCTGGCGGGCGATATGGGCGGTCAGGATGAGCGCGAGAGTGCTGGCCGGCAGGACGACGTGCGAGGCGAATCCGGCGAGGCTGTCGCCTGGCGCGACGAACCCGCCGGCGGGAAAGAGCGCGACGGCCGGCCCGGCCAGGAAGACGAGGAGGAGGGTGGCGGTCACGAACTCCGGCATGGCGGTGCCGACGTAGGCGAGCAGTCCGATGCCGAGATCCGTCTTCGTGCCGCGCCGGAGCGCGGCGAAAATCCCGATCGGAACGGCGACGACGGTGACGGTGACCAGCGCGGTGACGGCGAGGAGGGCGGAGTTCCAGAACGCCTGGCCGACCACCTGGGTCACCGGCAGCGAGAGGCGCAGCGACATCCCCCAGTCGCCGCGCAGAAGGCCCCCGGCCCAGTGCAGATACTGGGTGTACCAGGGGCGGTTGAGCCCGAGCGTCTCCTCCATGGCGCGCAGCTGCTCGTCGGTCGCCCATTCGCCGAGGATCATCACCGCGGCGTTTCCCGGCAGGATCAGCGTGATGACGAATACCGCAAAGGAAACGATCGCGATGACGAGCAGGACCGACAGCAGCCGGCGGAGGAGGTAGCCCGGGCTCAAGAGGTCAGCTCCGGTCTACCCAGACGTTCTCCACGTAGTAGGTCCGGGACAGCGGATGCACGGTCCAGCCGTGGACGTTGTCGCGATTCGCCGTCAGCACGTCCTGGAAGAACGCGATGATGTAGGGCGTGTCCCGCTGGATGAGCGCCTGCGCGTCGGCGTAGGCCTGCGCGCGTTCGGCCGGGTCCAGCGTGCTGCGCCCCTTCGCCACCAGCGCGTCGAACTCCGCGTTGTGCCAGGCGGTGTCCTCGAACGCAGCGTCGGAGGTCAGGAGCAACGTGAAGGCGCCGTCCTCCGTCGGCTGCATGCCCCAGTAGGCCATGTAGAAATTGCCCTTCTTCCACACGTTGGCCAGATAGGTGTCGTGCGGCATGCTCTCGACGTCGATGTTGAAGCCGGCCGGCGCCGCCATCTGCTTGATGGCGATGGCGACCTGTCCGCGGATCGCGGGGCGGTTCGAGGCCACCAGCGTGATGTCGATGCCGTCGGGGTGTCCGGCCTCGGCCAGCAGCGCCCTGGCCGCGGCCGGGTCGTAGGGGATCTCAGGCGGCTCCACGTAATGCGGAAACTCGGGCGAGAGGATGTTGTCCCGTGCCGGCCGGCCCAGGCCTTCGAGGACGATGTCGACCAGAAGCTGCCGGTCCACCGACATGGCGAGAGCCTTGCGCACCCGCACGTCGTCGAAAGGAGGCTGGTCCTGACGCATGACCACGTTCACGAACCGTCCCGAGGGGACCTTGAGCGCGGTGACGCCGGGCGAGCCGGCGATCCGGGCGAAATCCGCCTGCTGGACGTTGAGCATGACGTCCATGGTTCCGGAGAGGAAGTTCGTGGTCTCGGCGGCCAGGTCCGGGAAGAGATGCATCTCCACCGCGTCCAGATACGGACGGCCCTCGACGAAGTAGTTCTCGTTCTTGACCAGACGTACGACGCTGGCGCTGTCGTAGCTCTCCAGCTTGAACGGGCCGGTGCCGTTCGGCCGGGTCTCGAGATCGGCGGGGGGGCCGGCGAGGGCCGCGGCGGACACGATTCGCGCGTTGGAGTGGGCGAGCGAGGTCGGGAAGTCCGCGTAGGAATTCGACAGCCCGAAGCGGACGGTCAGCGCGTCCACCGCCTCGACCGACACGATCAGGTCGAGCACCGAGCGCGCGGGCGAACCCGTGGCCGGGTCGAGGATCGCGTTCATGGTCGCGACCACGTCGTCCGCGGTGAGCGGCGATCCGTCGTGGAAGGTCACGTTCGGACGCAGGTGGAAGGTGAACTCCGAGGCGTCGTCGTTGCCTTCCCAGGACTCGGCGAGATCCGGAACCGGGCCGAAGCCGGAGCCCATCCGGGTCAGACCGGAATAGATCATGTCGACGCAGGGGTATTCGGCCGGTCCCGACAACTGCAGGACGTTGAGCGTCGCGATGCGCGTCGAGTGGCTGATCTTGAGGACGCCGCCCCGCACGGGCTCGCCCTGCGCGAGCGAGATTCCGGGCAGGGCCGACGCGGCCGCCACCCCGATCAATACGCTTCGTCTGTTGGGTTCGAGATACAGCATGGATTCCTCCTTGGGTCGTTCTGGCGGGGCTGGAAGCCCCTCGGCGGGAGCGTCGTCCCGGAACTCAGTCTATCACCGTGATTTCGTCGGGCAGTGCGGTGAGCACTTCGGGGTCGTCTTCGGTCACGAGGAGCGTATGGCCGACGCCCATGCCGAAACCGGTGTCGCTGTCGCCCATCATGACGTGGTAGAAGAGCGTCATGCCCGGGCGGCACACGGTCGAGTTGCCCGGATAGATCATCGGCGGCACGTCCATGCTGGTCGGCGCGAAGGTGCAGCCGAGGGAATAGCCGGTGGCGCCGTAGCGATGGGCACGGTAACCGGCCGCGTCGAGCCCGGCCGCATGCACGTCGAAGATTTCGCCGAGCGTCGTTCCCGGCCGGGCGATCTTCGTCATCGCCTCGAGGGTGCCGCGAGCGGCGTCGTACATGCGAAGCTGCTCGTCCGCCGGCTTGCCGAACAGGATCATCCATTCCGTCTTGGCGTTGTAGCGGCGGTAGGTGACGGGATACTCAACCAGCAGCTGGTCCTGGGCCTCGAGCCGCCTCGGTCCGGCGACGCCGCGGCCGTATATGGCGCGCGGGCCGGAGTTGAAGAGCGGCGCGTTCGGCGGCATGTCGCCGCCTTCCTCCAGTACGACGCGCAGGTATTCCGCCTTGAGAACGGAGTCGAGCACGCCGGGGCGCGCCGCCTCGATAACGGCTTCGAGGGACCGGTCCAGGATCTCCGCCGCCCGGCGGGTGTAGGCGATCTCGGCCGGCGACTTGACCAGCCGAAGCCTGCGGATCATGTGGTCGTCGTTGTCCAGGTTGCAGAATCCCGACAAGGCGCGCTGCACGCGCCAGAGGTTCCACCCGGTCAGGCCGTGTGTGTTCAGCTCGACCGCGACGCGGCACCCCTCGAGGCCGAGTTCCTCCAGGATGGCGCGGAGGTCGACGGCCGGATCGGCGTCCTCGGCGTCCCACCAGATTCGAATGTCCTCGTAGGTGCTGGTCCGCCGCGCCTGCAGAAGGTCGGGTCTCCTGGTCAGCAGCACCGGCTGCCGGTCGTCGGCGGTAAACGCGGCGCACTGAAAGAATACGAACCCGCCGGTGTCGTACCCGGTTAGCCAGTAGTGGCTCTCCTGGGCGAAAACGAGAATGGCGTCGAACCCGTTTCGACGCAGCTCGGCGCGGAGCCGAGCTTGCCGGTCGAGGTGTTCCTCGCGCTCGAACGGAAGGTCGGATCCCGGCACAATGGTCATCTCGTCCGCTCCTCCTGTCGGCGACGGCGCCCGATCGGAACCGGACGCGATCCCGCAATTCGCCGGTCGTCCCGAAATTACGGGAGGATTCCGTCAAGTGTCAACTGTCAGCAATTCGGTCCGCTGCCGGCGTCGCGCGCTCGGGCATCGGCGGAATACCCTAACCGCCGACCGATCCAAGCGCGCGCGAGCGGTGCCGGGGGCGGACGGACCGGGGCGCGAAGCGCGGATCGGTGTCCCAGGGATCGCCTCGTTCCGGGTAATGGGAGCGCCGCTTGCCATGCCGGCGGTGTGCCGGATCCGGTTGCCGAAGGAGCGGGGGAACACCGGACCGAGTGTTCGGGCGGATTCGGGTGACACTCGGGGAAGCGCAGCGCGGGCGTAGGAGAAGTGCCCACGCGGGGGATCCACAAATCCGACTGGCGTCGGGCGGTTGCGTGCGCTTCGCGTGCGGTGCGGCGCGAGCGGCTCTTGCACCGTCGGAGCGGAGCGTTCGGGAGGCAGGCCATGCCCGATCGGCGGCCGGTCGGTTCGGGCAGGTGAACCCCCGGATTGCCTGTACCGCGTATGCCTGTGCGTCGGTTCGTCGCGTCCGAAGGGCGAGCAAGGCGTCGTCCGGGGTCGGTTCGGCGGCGATCGCCCGGGACTCCCAGGTTGCATTGCGGAGTCTGGCGTGAATGCAGGATTGCTGTATGCCCGAAGTCCGATTCTTGCCCCGCAATGGTCGGATCCGGTTCGGACGCGTCGAGCGTGGCGACTTCGGGCTATCTGGGTTGTCTCTTCTCGACCGAGTCGGAGGCCGCCGATCGCAGCCGGGCGACAAGAGCGAAGCTGCGGGCGAGGCTGACGCAGAGGGCGTCGACGACGAAAACCGCGTGGTCTTCCTGCCCCTGGTCCGGTCGTCGTCATGCGTTCGCCCTCGATAGCGCTGCCGTCACTCGGGTGTGGTTCAGGCCGTCGGCGCGCCGGTGCACATGACTGACTTCGCGCGATCGCACCGGCGATGCCGGTCGCTCGTCTGGCCTGGTGATTTCGCAGACGGCTCTCGCTGACTGTGCTGCCGCTCGTAGGGTCGCTCGCTCGCGAATGATGCGGGCGATCAGCTACGCAGGCAGCATGCGGAAGGCGATGTCGAGGAGGTTGGTGAGAAGTTCGTTTCGGAAAGCCCCGAATCGGCAGCGAATCCGCGAATCGGTTCTTCGGGGGCGTCGAAGTCGACCCGCCTGCCGGTCGGAATCGTGTCCGGATCCACGGTCTGCGATTTCTTGTCGCCAGGGTCGGATCTTGCAAACTTGCCCTCTGATGCCGGATTTTGTGGGCAAACCGCGGTGAAGCCGGCAGAATCGGACATCCCGCGCGATCCCATGCGCGATTGGCTTGCATCCGATGCGCTGTGGCATCACGCAGAAACATGGCAGCATAGACGGAAGAGTGTTGAGACGCGACGCGGAGATATGGAGGCGTGCGGTGATTGTTAAGCTGCCTAGACCAAGCGGAGTCCGGATAAAGGCGATTCGAAAAAGGAAGCGCTTAACCCAGGAAGGCGTCGTTCGGAGAATCGATAACGAATTTCCGGGGCAATCGATCTCGTCGGCAACCATCGGCCGAATCGAGCGCGAAGAGACGATGCCCAGCGATGCCACTCTCATCCGCCTTGCAAGGGCGCTTGAAGTGCCGCTTAGGGACTTCTACACCGAGGAGCAGATCAAGACTTTCAAAGAAAAAGTGGCAGCGTTCCTGGCCGGCAAACAGAAGCCGACGGCCGCTAGGAAGGCGGACACCGTGATCGGGGCAGTGGAGTTGACTTGCGGTACGGCAAAGAAGTTGCTGCTGAATAGCGGCGGCATGGACTCCGATCCCAACATCGACGCGATACCGGCGCATCTTGAGTACGTGTACCTAACTGCACAGTGCGAACGGGCGTTGGTGGAGAACGATGAGGGAGAGGTCGACATAAGGGAGCTAATGCGAATCCTGTCGGCGTTGCTCTCCGGCACCGGGGAAGAAGACGGAGATCCTGACGAAAGAGAATGATCGTGCCGGGACGTGGCGCGCGCGGGGCGCCGATTGTACGCGCGACAGGACCGTCTTGACCGTCGCACATCGGAGGGAGTTACTGTCGCAGACGAGCCGCTAGGCGTTTCGCACAGGCATGCCGGCGCCCTATCTCGGGCGCCGGCAGACCAGCGGGCTTAGGGTCAGGAGCCGTAGGCGACGTCGGCTCGGTCTCCGTCGGAGTGCCTGGACCGGCGATGACGCCGTGGCGAGTGGGTTCACGACGACCTGAAGAGCGGGCTATCTGCCAGCCCCCTTGCTCCGAGAGCGCATCGGTGGCGACACCCCTGGCGGCATGCAACTGGCCGCTCCGGCAACGTTCGCCGGAATGTCTCGCGCCGGGCTCCTCGGGAAGCCGATGGGGTGTATGCGAGAGGGAAGCAGTCGGGAGGGTGCCGGAGTGTCCATGCAGTGCTTGTGTTCTCGCGAAACAGGTTTCCTATCCTTCGCCTGCGCCTGGTCGGCGCAGTAGTGCTGAGAAGTGCGCTTGAGTGCCTCGAACGACCTGGGTCGTTCACGGCCGATCGGCGACGCGCGGAAGTCTCACTTCCGGGTGCGGAACGCAATCGTCCGAGATCGGCCGTGGTGGACCACTCGCCATGCAGTCTGATTGCCGGGTTCTGTTGCCGCCGATGCGGCAGCTGCCGTACTGCTCAATGGCCCGCGTCAGGGTGACGTACGTGCTAGTGCTAACCCCAGGTCATAGCGCTAGTTCGGCTGGCGTAAGGCAGCAGCGTCCCGTTCACGTACGGCAAGAGGTTGGCGAACCGTCGAGACGGACCGCTCGGGAAGCTCACGAATACCGTTGTCAAACCCATACGATTCGGACGGAACGTCGGTCGGAGGCGTGTGATTCGGGCTCGCGTGTGCTTCTATCCGCAGTGTTCGATTGGCGTACGGCGCTATATCCGGGTTCGGCTTGGACGAGTATCGTATGGGTACTCGGTGTGTTTCTCGTCTTGGCGTCAGTTTACCGAGAGGTATCCGGGTGCTGTGTTTTAGCACCGGATCGAGTACAGTAGCGGAAGTGTGTCGTGTACGGCTCCTCCTGAGCATGTCGACAAGAGCGAATCGGAGGGGTGATGCTGGTGTGGCTAGCGGCAAGTGAGACGCTGTTGACCGAGGGGCAGTTCTACGGTCCGCACTCTGTGTTCGTCCTATATCGTTGTCGGGTATGTGCCGGTCGATCCGCTCGCTGGAGCTTCGGTGTACCCGATAGGGTTTGGCAACACTCCCGGCGACATCGGCGGTTCGCACAGCGCCGATTGGCCAGGCGCTTTCGTCTACTTCAGGCCCACTCGTTCGGTCTGCCGGCCTCGAACCATTCGGGCATCGCCCTGCAGGAGAAGGATGGAGAGGAGGCTGTCGAGGAAGTTGGACATGCCCCCGATTCGTCAGGCTTCGAATGAACGGCAGGTCAACGAATCGACCCTCTAAGTCCATCGAACTCGAACTAGGAAAGGGTGAGGTTTCGAAGACGAGTTGCCGGTCCACTATTGGCAACCCCGGTTGCTCCGCAATGCACGGTACAATATCCTTCATTTCATGTCAGATGGCGAGGCAGAGCAACGACTTGCGACGGAACCACCGTTGACGTTGCACTCGCTTCTCCCGCGAAATAGTGCATCTCGTGCTCTTTACACGTTCGCACTGATGCCCTGTCTTGCCAAGGAGGGGAGGCAAACCTAGCGATAGAACGGCACAAGAGATGGTTGGTTAGTGATAGACCGTAGCTACCAATTGCACCACTCACTTGCGCTCTCGAGCCCATTTGACAAGGACTTGGAAGCATGGCAAGATATCAAATCGAGCCACGACGCGCGGAGAGAGGAGACTTCCATGAATCCCTCATTGCCGAAGCTTCAATTCCTGAAGCCAGACAAAGAACGAATCAGAGAATTGCGGAAGCGCATGGACCTTACTCAAGAGGGCTTGCATGAAGCAATTGACAATTTGGACTCCAAAGGGAATCCCAAGGGGACAAAGGTCTCGATCGCGACCATAGGGAGAGTCGAGAGAGGCGATACCGATTTCTCCCATAGGGAGACGCTCCTTGCAATATCGATGGCGCTCGGAGTAGAACTTATCGAGATCCTGGATCGGGCGTGGCTGAAAGCGGCGTTCGCGGCGCCCGGGGTCGCCGAAGGGAGGGTGGACGCCATCGACGTGTGGCTAGACCAGATCAAAGCTGTGCTGTCGGAGTGGTCGCTGGAAGGCGGCGAATCGGCGACAGACCCCGACCTCGGCAAGATGCTGGCACATCCTGAGTACGTTTACCGACTGTCGGGCAACTGGCCTGGTTGGTCAGAGTTTCTAACTGTATCGTCCGACAGCGACGCTGAGGAGTACGAGGCCAACCGCATTCAAGACGCATTGGAGGACAAGGCATTCGACATCCTGAGTATTCTTCTTGACGCACAGTCCAATCGGGCGATGGCCGAGATCGATGCCGGATTGGCAGATCGGAAGGTGATCCTGCGAATTCTGATGGGGGTGGATTTTGACGCCGAGAGTGACGACGGAGAGCCCGAAGGCAAGGAGTGATGGCTTCGAGTCGACAGTGTGCGCGGGGGCATCGCTCTCAGGCGGGAGGCAATGAGTTCGCATTTGCCGGGGTGGCGAGCGAGCGATGGACGGAGATGCGGTTTCCGGCGTATCGCGCGCGCGTGCGGTGACCCACGCTTCGGCTCTGGGAGACCGTAGGACGGGCACCGGCTATACGGAAACAGAGGCGATCTCGGCCCAAGAGTTGTTTGCGTTCGCGAACTAACAATGTGGCTACGACGAAGGGATCCACGAGCGGGAGAGCAGGGAAGAGTGCATTCCCCGCGGGCGCACAGCCTGTGGCGCCTGTCGACCTGTCCCGAGAGGAAACGTTCACCTGCAAGTCATGTGTTGGGCGCTGCTGGGCAGTGAGCGAAAGGGTGCGAACTGGGTGCGAGATTGGTGGGTGCTGCTGACCGGCGCCGTTGTCGCCTTATGGCGCGCCAGCCCTCTTGGCCTCCGCCTGCGCTAAGTCGGAGCGGTTAGGAGGGAGAGGTACTCGAGCGCATCGAGTTCCTGCTCGCGCTTCGGCCGGACCATAGAGTCGCTTCTCAGACGCGCCGGCGAAGTCCGGCCGTTGGCGGACGTAGCGGCGGCCGGTGGATGCCAAGGGCTCGGGTTCCGGTGCGGGTAGTACGAGCCTTTCCGTGAGCACTTTCTTCAAACCGAATCGGTCTCGCGAATCACCCTCGCGAATCGCCCAAGCTGGCTGTAGCTGTGCCCAAAATCGTGCATTGGAGCCGGCCCTGCGATCTCCAGGAGGAGCCGGCCAAGTAGTAGAGGGTCGTACTAGTTGCTGCTGATGTCACATTTTTTGGCATGTCATGTCGGGAATCTGGCGAGTTTAGCCGCACTACCGAACATGCCGCGTCGTGGTGACTTCCTGTCGACGGTGATATAGGTCGTCTCGCTATACATGCCGCGTCGTGGTGACTTCCTGTCGACGGTGATATAAGTCGTCTCGCTATCTGGCTGGCAATGAGCCAATGGCCGCTGTGGCGTGTGCATGCTTCGGGCGGGAGCGGTGATCGGAGGTGGCGTACCCGTGGTCTCAACAGCGTCGCAACAGATTTTACTCCCCGTTGCGCTGCGGAGTAAAATATATAGTGAGGGTTGGAAATGAGTGGAAATGGAGCGCGAATCGAAAGGTGGTGTCCCAAGAATTCCGGGATAGTGCCACTCAGTGTGGAGCATGTCGGCTTTGTTCTTGATGGAGCGACTCCAGGGGACGGAGGTGTAGGCGATTCACGATTCGTAGGCGAATCGGTGAAGCGCATGTGGAGTAGGTCGGGTACATCGAACGTGTGGCCCGAGTGGCAGGACGATTCCGAGCTGAGCGGTGGGCGTTGCCGTGGCTCAGTAGAAGGTCAATCCCATCGGGCGAGGGCTTGGCGGCGGGCTCGGACTGTCGCGACATCTCTTGCGACGGCCCTCCTGTTACTCTTCATTCCAGGGACGGGCCACGCCCAGACTGGGCCGGATCCGGAGAATTTCTGGATTGAGTCCGCCGACGATCTCTTCACGCTCCGCTGGACCGCAGATCAACGCTATGCCGTCGGCGTTCGATGGGACGACGGGAGCACTCGACCGCCTGTCGATTTCAATATCCCCAGGGAGGAAGTGATTGACGAGGGTGGCGGGGCGTACAGCGCTCG
>CBDCSI010000001.1:2660000-2791460 GCA_965221505.1 Rhodobacterales bacterium | reverse complement strand
GCCGGCACTTCCCGAGGGGCTCGAGTTCGACGCGGTCTCGAGAACTCTGAGCGGTACGCCGACTGAAGCTATCGCGGCCACTACTTACACGCTCACGGCAGCGGACGAAGACAATAATGTCAGTGGGGCAGATTCGGCGAGTCTGACATTCACGCTCGAAGTGAACGGAGTTCCGTCCTTCGGCGAGGCATCGATTGCGAATCAGAACCTGGTCCAGGACATGCCGATACGGACCATTACTCTTCCTGAGGCGATCGGTGGAGACGGAAGCGTTACCTACACACTTTTTCCGACCCTTCCGGCCGGGCTCAGTTTCGATTCGTCTAACCGCCGGATCAGCGGCACGCCGTCTTCGGAGCATATGGAGGCGACCATCGTCTATGCAGCGACGGACGAGGACGGCGATCAGGCGACGATTGCCTTCTCCATGTCGGTCGATGCGAGGGACCGCGTGCCCTCGTTCGCCGGAGCGGCCGTATCGGACCAAGTGTGGGCGCAGAATTTCGAGTTGGTCAGCGGATTTGGTCTGCCAATGGCGACTGGCGGCAATGGCACGCTGATCTACATGCTGACGCCTGTTCTTCCCGAAGGTCTACAGTTCGATCCCACGACGCGAGAGATTGCTGGAACGCCCTCGGCGGTTCAGTCGCCAACCCAGTACTCGCTCACGGCGACCGATTCGGATGGCGACGTGTCAGCACTCACGTTCAGCATTTCCGTTTCCGCAACGGACAGATACCCTGCATTCGGGAGTTATGTGGTGGAAGACCGTACCTGGCGGCTCGGCGTACCTTTCCCTGCTTTCACGTTGCCGGCGGCAAGCGGCGGCAACGGAACGATTCGCTACGCGTTGACTCCGGACTTGCCCGACGGGGTGACGTTTGATCCGAATACCCGCGTCCTGCGCGGAGCGCCGACGGGTTCGTTGCTGTCGCGGCACTACAGTCTTACCGCAACCGATGCGGACGGCGACGAAGCGTCGCTCTCGTTTCATGTGACGGTGACGGCCAATCCCGCCGTTATGGACCAACGCCCCGCGTATTCTCCGCTGTATGTGGACCCCGGGGACAGGCGCGTGGTAGTTCGCTGGGAATGGACGGAAGGGGACCCGCACGTTACGGAATGGACGTTGAGATCCAAGCGCGAGGGATCGAGTTGGTGGAGTACCCGCACTTATCCGGGTGGCACTCAAGCGCACTCCGTAACCTTCGGAAACCTGACGAACGGAGACGGATACCGCTATGAGCTCTTTGGCACCAATGACGCCGGAACGGGCGTCACCAGTAGTTCAGGGGCAATTGTCGGACCTGCGCCCGAAGTAGTCTTGGTGGAAGGGGACCGTTCGCTTACACTTGCGTGGACCGATCCGGGCTATACGATCTCCGACTGGGGCTTGTTCGTGGACAACTTCTATCAGTCGATCACGCCCAGCAAGAGCGGTAACACGCTCTCGCACACGATTAGCTCCCACGGCGGTATTTCGTCTCTGACCAACGGCCGGCGATATCGTTTGGAGTTGTATCACTCGCGCTCTGGAATCGGAGGCGGCGCTATCGCCGTATTGAACGGAACGCCTTCGGCCAGCGTGCCCTCTGGGGCGCCGGGCCTTCCGTCCGGCTTCGTTGCCGTCCCTGGTGACGCCGCGGTCGGCCTTGCCTGGGATGCGATCGAGGAGGCCACCGGTTGGGAATACCGGCAACTAGGCGGCAGCGACACGACATGGAAGAGATGGGGAGCGTGGGAGTCCATTTCCGATAGCGGCTCTTCGACTACATCCTTCCAGGTTGGGCAGTTGACCAACGGTACCGAATACCGATTCCAGATTCGCGCCGTCAACGCTTTCGGAAAGGGTATTGCTTCCAGCGAACGGGCGGCCACACCGAAGGCACCTCCATCCGTGCCGACAACACCACCTGCCCTTTCGGCGCTGGGGCTGGACGGCCAGGTGGAACTCCACTGGATCCCCATTCCCGATGCCCAAAAATGGCAATTCCGACAAAGGACCGACCTCGGGGCAATCAGTCCCTGGATCGACATTCCGCGGAGCGCGGACGGGGAGCCGAACGACAACAGCTATCGTATTGCAGGCGTCTCGAACGGCACGTCCTACGGGTTCAGGATCCGGGTTGTGACTTCCCTCGGGACAGGGCCGGCTTCAGAAGAAGCGATCGCGATACCGACCGGAGTGCCTAGCGCTCCGAGTAACGTAAGGGCAGTCGCAGGCGACGGCCAGGCAATTCTCACGTGGGATTCGGTTCCTGGGACAATTGTCATGCACCACCGCTGGGGGCAGCACAGTAACGGTAGCACCTCGTTCGGAGTCTGGACAGTAGTTCCGAACGGTGCAGCGGGCGAAGAGAATGACGGTTTCTCCGCGATACGGGGCTTGACCAACAATAGGCAATATTGCTTCCAGGTACGGGCGTTGAACGCGATTGGCGTAGGCGCCCATACCGAAGCATGTGCGTACGTCCATGACGCTGCGCCGTACTCCCCCGTGGGAGTAGCGGCGACTCCGGGCGATTCGCGGGTACGACTTGCTTGGGCGGTCATTCCGGGCGTGCTCAGGATGGAGTACCAGCGGAAGTCGGCCGGTGAGGAGTATGGCGACTGGACGGACATCCCGGAAAGCGCGAACAGTGGGATCAACGCTAGTGGCTACAGCGTATTGGGTTTAACCAACGGAACAACGCACTTCTTCCGTGTTCGGGCCGTGAACGCAGTGGGGGCAGGAAACCAGTCGGGCGAAGTCTCCGCAACGCCGGTGAGCGCGGATTCCGTTCCTGTACTGGTCAGTACCGAGGCGCCGGTGTTGCCGACAATCACGGTAGACGACACTTCTTCGTCGCTCCCGATCGCAAAGGGTGCAGACGGAGGTATCTCCTACGCCCTGGAACAAGGCGATGGGAGTTCGCTTCCTGCTGGTGCTTCCTTTGACGAGAGTTCGCGACGCTTGTCTTTAGACGCATCTGCCCTGACGGACTCGCTGCCCCGAACCTACGCACTGCGATACTATGCGGTGGATGACGACGGCACTTCAGACACTGCAGACGACGACGAGTCCGCTGCCATCGAGTTCAGTTTCCTCGTTGAAGCGGATCGCCACCCGGCCTTCGCAACAGGCGCTTCGGTCAGTCTGGTGGCCGCGACGCAGTACGTACCCATCTCGCCGGTTACCCCGCCCGCAGTCGAATCCGCCGGCAACGGTCCGACTTCCTATTCCCTGACGCCCGCGCTTCCGGAGGGGCTCACATTCGACCCGATTTCGAGGACTCTCAGCGGTACGCCGACACAGGCGCTTACACGTACGACGTACGCATTGACGGCCGCGGATCGGGACAATCATGTCTCTGCCGCTGACGAATCTGTGCTGACCTTCTCTCTCGAGGTGGACGGCGTTCCCTCCTTCGGTTCTGCGACCATTGCCGATCAGGACATGGTCGAGGATACGCAGATTCTGGCGGTGACGCTTCCCGAGGCGTCGGGTGGGGACGGAAGCCTGGATTACACGTTGACGCCGTCACTCCCGGCCGGGTTGACCTTTGATGGTACTACACGTCGAATCAGCGGAACTCCATCGTCGTCGCAGGCGGCGACGAAGTTCGTTTACGCGGCAACCGACAGTGACGGCAGCCAGGCGACGATATCCTTTCGGATCGGGGTGCAGGCGGCAGACCGGATGCCCACCTTCGGCGGCATACAGGTTCCGGATCAGATTTGGGCGCAGAATTCTGCACTGACGGAAGGACTGACCTTGCCGTCGGCGTCAGGCGGAAACGGCGAACTGGTTTATGCGCTGTCGCCCAATCTGCCGGCCGGGCTGTCGTTTGACTCCACAACTCGAAGGGTCGTTGGGACGCCGTCGGCCGCGCAGGTTGCGACACAGTACTCGCTAACGGCAACAGATTCGGATGGTGACTCGTCTGTCCTGACGTTCACGATTGCCGTAGCTGCGTCGAATCGAGTTCCGGTCTTCGACAGCGCAATAGTGGACGACCAGAGCTGGATTCTCGGCGATGCGGTGGCGACGCTTACACTGCCGGCTGCAAGAGGCGGAAACGGCACGCTCCGTTATTCGTTGGCGCCGGACTTGCCCGACGGAGTGACCTTTGATCCGGAGGACCGCACCTTGAAGGGCGCCCCGGCTGTGGCGTCCGCGACGACTCACTACAGCTACACTGCCACTGACGCGGATGGCGACGAAGCCTCCCTTTCCTTCCAGATACTCGTAGATGCGCCACCATTGCTGGCTGGACAGCGACCAAACCGGACTCACCTGGATTTGCGCCCCGGGGACCGCCATGTGGTCGCTCGCTGGAAACCGGCCGCCGAGGATCCATATGTTGCCGAGTGGAAGCTGAGAGTACGGCGAGTCGGGTCGAGCTGGTGGAATACTCTCACGTACACGGGCGGCAGTAGAGAGCGCACCGTTACGTTCGGGAGCCTCACCAACGGCGATGCGTACGAATTTGAGCTGTACGGCATAAACTCCCACGGGATCGGCTCGATTTCGTCGCCGAGGGACGTGATTATCGGCCCACCCATCAGTATAGACGTTTCCGAAGGGGACAGAACGCTCACTTTTTCCTGGACCAAGCCAGACTATACGGTTTCCGCTTGGTGGATGATGTTCGACGGCGTTTTCTCGTCAATAACGCCGATTACGTCGGGAGATACTCTCTCACATACCGTTGCGTCGCTCCCCAACGACCGACGGTATCGACTGGAACTTGCAGCGGTGAATTCGAAGAATGCGCAAAGCGCGTGGGCGGTCGTCTACGGAACGCCCTCGAATTCCCCACCGACGGGTGCGCCGACCCGACCGTCGGGTTTCCAGGCAACCTGGAAGGACGGCGCTGCAGACCTTTCCTGGGACGCACTCGCCAACGCGACGGGCTGGGAGTACCGGCTCCAGTCCGGCAACGCGTCAGCGTGGGGAGCCTGGCAGGCGATCCCCGGCAGCGGATCCGCCACCACCTCGTTCGAAGTGGGTCAATTGACAAATGGTGTCGAATACCGCTTCCAAGTCCGCGCAATCAACAGTTCCGGGAATGGGAGAGCATCTCGGGAGCAGGCAGCTACCCCGATGGCACCGCCGTCGCTTCCGCGAACACCTCCGACTCTTGCGGCGCTGGGACGCGACGGGGTAGTCGAGCTTCAATGGAATCGCACGCCTTCCGCTGTCAAGTGGCAATATCAGCAGCGAACCGGAACCGGAGCGTTCGGACCTTGGATCGACGTGTGGCTTAGCGCAGACGGGGAGCGCAACGACAACGGCTACCAAATCGCCGGCCTCACGAACGGCACTACATATGGGTTCAAAGTTCGGGTTGTGACCTCCCTTGGGACCGGACCGGAGTCGGGTGAAGTAGTGGGAATTCCAACAGGCGCACCCGCTGCACCGAGCAATATGTTGGCGGTCGGTGGCAACGGACAGGCAAGTCTCTCCTGGGACCCAGTCACGGGGACAACGGTCATGGAACACCGTTGGGGGCAGCGCAGTAGCGGTCGGACTTCCTTCGGTTCCTGGACACGCGTCCCGGACAGCGCGGTGGGCGGCACTAACGATGGTTCCGTCACGGTTTTCGGTTTGACCAATGGCCAAGCGTATTGTTTCCAGGTTCGGGCGTTGAACGCGGGCGGTGCCGGTGCTCATGCGGAGGCCTGTGCATTCGACGTCCGTGACTCTACGCCCAGTTCGCCTGTCGGAGTATCGGCCACGTCTGGAGACGCACAGGTCCGCCTTTCCTGGGCGGTCATTCCGGGTGTCCTCAGGATGCAATACCAGCGCAAGACGGCAGGTCTGGACTACGGCGCGTGGATGGACATTTCGCAGAGTGCAGTCGGCGAGATCAACGCGGGAGGCTACAGCGTTCTTGGCTTGACCAACGGCACGACGTACACGTTCCGGGTTCGTGCCGTCAACTCGTCGGGGGAAGGCACCCAGTCCGGCGAGGTGTCCGCCACACCTGCGAGGGCGGATTCGGTTCCCGTTCTGGTCAGCACGACGGCGCCGGCGTTGCCGAGGGTTACGGTGGACTACGTCTCTGCGGCGCTGCCGATCGCGACGGGCGGGGAGGGCGGCATTTCCTACGTCCTGGAACGTGGCGACGGGAGTCCGCTCCCGGCGGGCGTGACCTTCGATCCGAGCGCACGGACCTTCACGGTGGACGTATCGGCCGTGACGGAAACCCTGCCCCGGAACTACGCGCTTCGATACTTCGCCGTGGACGACGACGGCACGACGGATGCCGCAGACGACGACGAGTCGGCGGCGATCGAGTTTCGGATCGGCGTCTACAGGGACAGGACGCCGGCCTTCGCTTCCGGAGCGTCGATTTCTCCGGTGGTTGCCACTCAAGGTACGGCCATAACTCCGGTATCGCTTCCGGCGGTTCACGTATCGGGCAACGGCGCTCCAACCTACGGCCTCCAGCCGACCCTTCCGCCCGGGCTCGCATTCGATCCCGACACCCGTCGCCTGAGCGGAACCGCTACGGGACCGTCGACCGCCACGAAATACACCTACCGTGCTGCGGATGAAGACAATCACGTAGCGGCGGCCGACACGGCAGAGCTGAACTTCACGATCGAGGTGAAACCGGTTCCGTCCTTTGCGGGTGCGGCCGTTCCGGATAAGGTCTGGGTGAAGGACTCCCCAATTCGGGCCCTGGATCTTCCCGTCGCCGTTGGCGGAAGCGGGGATCCGACCTATACGCTGACGCCATCGCTTCCGGACGGTCTGAGCTTCAATTCTGTCTCGCGGCGGATCAGCGGCGCGCCGACGGCGACCGCGCCAGCAACGGAACATATCTACGCAGCGAACTATCAGGACGGCAGCCAGGCAACGCTCTCCTTCCAGATCACGGTCGAAGCGACGGATCGCATGCCGACATTCGGGGATGCAGCGGTTCAAGAGCAGCGCTGGACACAGAGTATGGCGGTTCTGGGCGGACTTGACCTGCCCATCGCGACAGGCGGTAACGGCGCACTGGTTTACGCGCTGACGCCGGATCTCGTGTCGGGCCTGACGTTCGATGGGGCGGCTCGCAGGATCGCCGGCACACCGACGGCTGTGAAGGCGAAGACCGAATACACCCTGTCCGCGACCGATTCGGACGGGGACGCAGCCACGCTGTCCTTCTGGATCGAAGTCCTGGCTGCCGATCTTCATCCCTCGTTCGGGAGCGAGACCGTCGCCAACCAGGACTGGACGCAATACGCTCCGATTGCGGACCTGATCCTCCCGGCCGCCACGAGGGAAGGCAACGGGTTGCCGAATTACGCGTTGACGCCCGATCTTCCTCCCGGCGTGACGTTTGACGAAAATACGCGAACGCTGAGCGGAACGCCGCTGTCTGCGCAAGCGGCGACGCATTACAGCCTGACGGTCACGGACTCGGACGGAGACGAGGCGTCGGTCTCGTTTCGGATATCCGTGGACGCGGTACCGACATTCGGCGACGCTACCGTCGCACCTCGCATCTGGACCCGAAATCGGACCATTCGCACGTTGACGCTACCCGCAGCCGAGGGCGGCGACGGGGCCCTGACTTACGCACTCTCGCCGTCATTGCCCTGGGCGCTCTCGTTCGACAGGGCGACGCGCCAGATCAGCGGGACGCCGTCGTCGCAGAGGTCGGAAACCACCTATACGTTGACAGCCACGGACAAGGACGGCGACAGAGCCACGCTTTCGTTCCCGATCACGGTCGATTCGACTTCTCGGACTCCGAGTTTCGGAAACGAGAGCGTGGCTTCCCAGACGTGGACGCAGAACGCGAGAATCCCGGACCTGCAGCTGCCCGCCGCCACGGGCGGAAGCGGAATCTCGCTCTACTCGCTTGCGCCTGCCCTGCCGACGGGGCTTGTCTTCGATGCGGCGAGCCGTACGATCAGCGGGACGGCCCAGACGTCAGAGGCAACCGCCGCCTATACGCTTACGGCCACGGACGAAGACTACGAGACCGCGACGCTGACCTTCGATATCACGGTCGTTGCGGACCCGGTTCCGACGATCGAGAAAATCGAACGGCTGGACCCGCAGTCGTCGCCGACCAATGCGAACTCGGTTGCCTGGCGGCTGACGTTCAGCGAAGACGTACAGAAGGTCGATCGGACCGACTTTAGGGTGAGCGGCCCGACCGGCGCTACGATCACGGTCTTCGAAGGAATGCTGGACGGTTCCGTCTCAGACCGCGTATACGATGTCCAGGCATCCAACGGCGATCTCACGGAATTCGACGGTACCGTCACGCTGAGCGTCGCGCCCACGTCGGATATAGAGGATCTGTATTCCAACGCCCTGTCTACCGTCGCACCGCCCCCGACGAACCAGAATTCGTTTGTCCTGGATAACACCGCGCCCACCGTGTCGAGCATTGCGCGGCAGACCCCGACTTCCTCACCAACGTCGGCAGACGAGGTCACGTGGCGCGTGACCTTTAGCGAAGAGGTCCGCAACGTCGACGATACGGACTTTTCTGCCGCTGGAACAGGGGTCGGTGCGTTGCCCGTGACTGCGACAATGGTGTCTGATGCGGTGTGGGACGTCACCGTCTCGGACGACAAGATTGCCGATCTGGACGAGACGATTACCTTGACCGTTGACGAACGCCAGAACATAACCGATGTCGTCGGCAATACACTGTCGACCACTGCGGTGCCGTCGCCCAATAACGTGACCTGGGAGATAGACAACACGGTGCCGACGGTCTCGAGGGTCGAACGGCACACCCCGACCGGTTCGCCGACGAACGCCGACGCGGTGACGTGGCGGATTACTTTCAGCGAACCGGTGACGGACGTCGGAGGAGACGATTTCGCGTTGACCGGAACTTCCGCCGTCGGTTCGGTAAAGCTGGCGGCGACGAAGAGCGAGGATTCTGATTCGGTTTGGGAGATCGAGGCGACCGAAGGCAACCTGCCAGGGCTAGACGGGACCGTCACCCTGGCCCTGTCGGACCAACCGACCGTCAACGACCTGGCCGGAAACGCGCTCTCGACGACTGCCGTGCCAGAGCCGAACGACAACACCTACGTGCTGGACAACGCCCCGCCCACGATTTTGAGGGTCGAGCGGCAGGAACCCTCGGCGTCTCCGAGCAATGCGGACGAGGTGACCTGGCGGCTGACGTTCTCGGAAGCCGTCTCGGGCGTCGACGGTTCGGACTTCACCGCGACCGGCACCGGCGGCGAAATCGGAGATGTGACCGTTTCTGCCGCGGAACACTCGATCACCGAGTGGGACGTGGCCGTCAAGGGCGGCAATCTCGCTACCGCGAACGCGACGATCACGCTTGGCTACGCGCAGGACCTGAGCGTCACCGACCTTGCCGGCAACGCACTGTCGCTTACCAGTACGCCTTCGCCGAACGACGTGACCTGGCAGCTGGACAACACGTCGCCGACCGTATCGAGCATCGAGCGGCACGACCCGACCGGCTCGCCGACGAACGCCGACGCGGTGACGTGGCTGATCACCTTCAGCGAATCGGTTCGGGACGTCGGCGGCGACGACTTCCAAGTCACCGGAACGGGTGACGACTCCGTGGAGCTGGCGGCGACGAAGAGCGAGAACTCGGACGCGGTCTGGGAGGTCAAGGCGACCGGCGAGATTCTCGATGCCCTGAACGCGACGATCACGCTCGGTTTCGTGGACAGCCCGAGCGTCACGGATCTCGCCGGCAATTCGCTGTCGAGCGACGGGACGACGTCGCCGAACGACGTCACGTGGGTCATCGACAACGCGGCGCCGGCGATTCTGAGAGTCGAGAGGCAGGATCCGACCGGCTCGCCGACGAACGCCGACGCGGTGACGTGGCGGATCACTTTCAGCGAACCGGTGACGGACGTCGGAGGAGACGATTTCGCGTTGACCGGCACCTCCGCCGTCGGTTCGGTAAAGCTGGCGGCGACGAAGAGCGAGGATTCGGATTCGGTTTGGGAAGTCAAGGCGACCGAAGGCAACTTGCCCGGGCTAGACGGGACCGTCACCCTGGGCCTGTCGGACCAACCGACCGTCAACGATCTGGCCGGAAACGCGCTCTCGACGACTGCCGTGCCAGAGCCGAACGACAACACCTACGTGCTGGACAACGCCCCGCCCACGATTTTGAGGGTCGAGCGGCAGGAACCCTCGGCGTCTCCGAGCAATGCGGACGAGGTGACCTGGCGGCTGACGTTCTCGGAAGCCGTCTCGGGCGTCGACGGTTCGGACTTCACCGCGACCGGCACCGGCGGCGACATCGGCGATGTGACCGTTTCTGCGACGGAACACTCGATCACCGAGTGGGACGTGGCCGTCAAGGACGGCAATCTCACTACCGCGAACGCGACGATCACGCTCGGCTACGCGCAGGACCTGAGCGTCACCGACCTTGCCGGCAACGCACTGTCGCTTACCGGTACGCCTTCGCCGAACGACGTGACCTGGGAGATCGACAACAATTCGCCGACCGTATCGAGGATCGAGCGGCACGGCCCGACGAGCTCGCCGACGAACGCGGACGCGTTGACGTGGCTGATCACCTTCAGCGAATCGGTTCGGGACGTCGGCGGCGACGACTTCCAGGTTACGGGAACGGGTGACGACTCCGTGGCGCTGACGGCGACGAAGAGCGAGAACTCGGAGGCGGTCTGGGAGGTCAAGGCGACCGGCGAGATTCTCCGCGCCTTGAACGCGACGGTGACGCTCGGTTTCGTAGCCAGCCCGAGCGTCACGGATCTTGCCGGCAATTCGCTGTCAACCGACGGGACGCCGTCGCCGAACGACGTCGCGTGGGTCATCGACAACGCGGCGCCGGCGATTCTGAAAGTCGAGAGGCAGGATCCGACCGGCTCGCCGACGAACGCCGACGCGGTGACGTGGCGGATTACTTTCAGCGAACCGGTGACGGACGTCGGAGGAGACGATTTCGCGTTGACCGGAACCTCCGCCGTCGGTTCGGTAAAGCTGGCGGCGACGAAGAGCGAGGATTCGGATTCGGTTTGGGAAATCAAGGCGACCGAAGGCAACTTGCCCGGGCTAGACGGGACCGTCACCCTGACCCTGTCGGACCAACCGACCGTCTACGACCTGGCCGGAAACGCGCTCTCGACGACTGCCGTGCCAGAGCCGAACGAGAACTCCTACGTGCTGGACAACGCCCCGCCCACGATCTTGAGGGTCGGGCGGCAGGAACCGTCCGCGTCTCCAACCAACGCGGACGAGGTGACCTGGCGGCTGACGTTCTCGGAAGCCGTATCGGGCGTCGACGGTTCGGACTTCACCGCGACCGGCACCGGCGGCGACATCGGCGATGTGACCGTTTCTGCGGCGGAATACTCGAGCACCGAGTGGGACGTGGCCGTCAAGGGCGGCAATCTCACTACCGCGAACACGACGATCACGCTCGGCTACGCGCAGGACCTGAGCGTCACCGACATTGCCGGCAACGCACTGTCGCTTACCGGTACGCCTTCGCCGAACGACGTGACCTGGGAGATCGACAACAATTCGCCGACCGTATCGAGGATCCAGCGACACGACCCGACCGGCTCGCCGACCAACGCGGACGCGTTGACGTGGCTGATCACCTTCAGCGAATCGGTTCGGGACGTCGGCGGCGACGACTTTCAGGTCACCGGAACGGGTGACGACTCCGTGGAGCTGGCAGCGACGAAGAGCGAGAACTCGGACGCGGTCTGGGAGGTCAAGGCGACGGGCGAGGTTCTCGGCGACTTGAACGCGACGATTGCGCTCGGTTTCGTGAAAAGCCCGAGCGTCACGGATCTCGCCGGCAATTCGCTGTCGACCGACGGGACGCCGTCGCCGAACGACGTGACGTGGGTCATCGACAACGCGGCGCCGGCGATATTGAAAGTCGAGCGGCAGGATCCGACCGGCTCGCCGACGAACGCCGACGCGGTGACGTGGCGGATTACCTTCAGCGAACCGGTGACGGACGTCGGAGGAAACGATTTCGCGTTGACCGGCACCTCCGCCGTCGGTTCGGTAAAGCTGGCGGCGACGAAGAGCGAGGATTCGGATTCGGTTTGGGAAATCAAGGCGACTGAAGGCAACTTGCCCGGGCTAGGCGGGACCGTCACCCTGGCCCTGTCGGACCAACCGACCGTCTACGACCTGGCCGGAAACGCGCTCTCGACGACTGCCGTGCCAGAGCCGAACGACAACACCTACGTGCTGGATAACGCCCCGCCCACGATTTTGAGGGTCGAGCGGCAAGAACCCGCCGCGTCTCCGACCAATGCGGACGAGGTGACCTGGCGGCTGACGTTCTCGGAATCCGTCTCGGGCGTCGACGGTTCGGACTTCACCGCGACCGGCACCGGCGGCGACATCGGCGATGTGACCGTTTCTGCGGCGGAATACTCGAGCACCGAGTGGGACGTGGCCGTCAAGGGCGGCAATCTCACTACCGCGAACGCGACGATCACGCTCGGCTACGCGCAGGACCTGAGCGTCACCGACATTGCCGGCAACGCACTGTCGCATACCGGTACGCCTTCGCCGAACGACGTGACCTGGGAGATCGACAACAATTCGCCGACCGTATCGAGGATCCAGCGACACGACCCGACCGGCTCGCCGACCAACGCGGACGCGTTGACGTGGCTGATCACCTTCAGCGAATCGGTTCGGGACGTCGGCGGCGACGACTTTCAGGTCACCGGAACGGGTGACGACTCCGTGGAGCTGGCAGCGACGAAGAGCGAGAACTCGGACGCGGTCTGGGAGGTCAAGGCGACGGGCGAGGTTCTCGGCGACTTGAACGCGACGATTGCGCTCGGTTTCGTGAAAAGCCCGAGCGTCACGGATCTCGCCGGCAATTCCCTGTCGACCGACGGGACGCCGTCGCCGAACGACGTGACGTGGGTCATCGACAACGCGGCGCCGGCGATTCTGAGAGTCGAGAGGCAGGATCCAACCGGCTCGCCGACGAACGCCGACGCGGTGACGTGGCGGATTACCTTCAGCGAACCGGTGACGGACGTCGGAGGAAACGATTTCGCGTTGACCGGCACCTCGGCCGTCGGTTCGGTAAAGCTGGCGGCGACGAAGAGCGAGGATTCGGATTCGGTTTGGGAAATCAAGGCGACCGAAGGCAACTTGCCCGGGCTAGACGGGACCGTCACCCTGGCCCTGTCGGACCAACCGACCGTCTACGACCTGGCCGGAAACGCGCTCTCGACGACTGCCGTGCCAGAGCCGAACGAGAACTCCTACGTGCTGGACAACGCCCCGCCCACGATCTTGAGGGTCGGGCGGCAGGAACCGTCCGCTTCTCCGACCAACGAGGACTCGGTGACCTGGCGGCTGACCTTCAGCGAGGCCGTCGCGGGCGTGGACGGTTCGGACTTCACCGCGACCGGCACTGGCGACGCCATCGGCGATGTGACCGTTTCTGCCGCGGAACGCTCGATCACCGAGTGGGACGTAGCCGTCAAGGGCGGCAATCTCGCTACCGCGAACGCGACGATCACGCTCGGCTACGCGCAAAACCTGAGCGTCACTGACCTTGCCGGCAACGCACTGTCGCTTATCGGCACGCCTTCGCCGAACGACGTGACCTGGGAGATCGACAACAAGTCGCCAACCGTATCGAGGATCCAGCGGCACGACCCGACGAGCTCGCCGACGAACGCGGACGCGTTGACGTGGCTGATCACCTTCAGCGAATCGGTTCGGGACGTCGGCGGCGACGACTTCCAGGTCACGGGAACGGGTGACGACTCCGTGGCGCTGACGGCGACGAAGAGCGAGAACTCGGAGGCGGTCTGGGAGGTCAAGGCGACCGGCGAGATTCTCCGCGCCTTGAACGCGACGGTGACGCTCGGTTTCGTGAACAGCCCGAGCGTCACGGATCTTGCCGGCAATTCGCTGTCGAGCGACGGGACGCCGTCGCCGAACGACGTCGCGTGGGTCATCGACAACGCGGCGCCGGCGATATTGAAAGTCGAGCGGCAGGATCCGACCGGCTCGCCGACGAACGCCGACGCGGTGACGTGGCGGATTACTTTCAGCGAACCGGTGACGGACGTCGGAGGAGACGATTTCGCGTTGACCGGCACCTCCGCCGTCGGTCCGGTAAAGCTGGCGGCGACGAAGAGCGAGGATTCGGATTCGGTTTGGGAAATCAAGGCGGCCGAAGGCAACTTGCCCGGGCTAGACGGGACCGTCACCCTGGCCCTGTCGGGCCAACCGACCGTCTACGACCTGGCCGGAAACGCGCTCTCGACGACTGCCGTGCCAGAGCCGAACGACAACACCTACGTGCTGGATAACGCTCCGCCCACGATTTTGAGGGTCGAGCGGCAAGAACCCGCCGCGTCTCCGACCAATGCGGACGAGGTGACCTGGCGGCTGACGTTCTCGGAATCCGTCTCGGGCGTCGACGGTTCGGACTTCACCGCGACCGGCACCGGCGGCGACATCGGCGATGTGACCGTTTCTGCCGCGGAACACTCGAGCACCGAGTGGGACGTGGCCGTCACGGGCGGCAATCTCGATACCGCCAACGCGACGATCACGCTCGGCTACGCGCAAGACCTGAGCGTCAGCGACCTTGCCGGAAACGCGCTCTCTCTGTCCGGGACGCCGTCGCCCAACGACGTGACCTGGGTGATAGACAACACGGCGCCGACGGTCTCGAAGGTCGAACGGCACACCCCGAGCGGTTCGCCGACGAACGCGGGGGTGTTGACCTGGCGGGTGACGTTCAGCGAGGCGGCGGCGGGCATTGACGGATCGGATTTCACGGTAACCGGTACCGGCGACGCCATCGGCATGGTGACAGTCTCCGTCGCGGAACATACGAGCGCCGAGTGGGACTTGACGGTCGAGGGCGGCAACCTCGGTACCGCGAACGCGACGGTCTCGCTCGGCTTCGCGGCGAACCCGAGCGTCACCGATCTCGCCGGCAATTCGCTTTCGACGGACGGGACGCCGTCGCCCAACGACGTGACCTGGGAGCTGGACAACACGAAGCCAGGCATCTCGAAAATCGAACGGCACGATCCGACCGAGCAGCGGACCAATGCGGACAGCGTTGCCTGGCGCATTACCTTTACGGAGGGAGTGACCGACGTAGATTCGGCTGACTTCCAGGTGACCGGTACGGCGATCGGCGACGTCGCCCTGACCGCCACCCGTTCCTCGGATTCGGTTTGGAGGGTCGAGGCGTCGGGCGGCAACCTGCCCAACCTGAACGGAGTCGTCACTCTTGGACTCTCGCGGTCCCCGAATATTGCAGACCTGGCCGGAAACCCGCTCTCTACCACAGGGACGCCGAACCCGAACGAGACTACGTTCGAACTCGAGAACCTGGCGCCCACGGTCGTCAGCATTCAGCGTCACGCCCCGACGACTTCGCCCACCCGCGCGAACTCCGTCACCTGGCGCGTCAAGTTCAGCGAAGCGGTCCGAAACGTGGACGACACGGATTTCACTGTATCCGGAGCCGGCGACGCGACGGTCGTCAAGACGGTCACGCGAGAGACGGACGCCGTGTGGGACGTGGCCGCCTCGGGCAGCGGCCTTACGGATCTGGACGCCACTCTGACCCTGGGCTTCGACAAGGATCAGGATATCGAGGACACGGTCGGCAACGCGCTATCGCTCGCCGGCACTCCCTCGCCGAACGAGAACGATTTCGTTCTGGACAATACGGCCCCTGCGATTTCGAAGGTCGAGCGGCAGGATCCGACGAGTTCGCCCACCAACGAGGATGCGGTCACCTGGCGGGTCACGTTCTCCGAGGCGGTCGAGGGCGTCGACAGTACCGACTTCGCGGTCGGCGTCACGGGGGCCGCAGACCTGTCCGTCGTTGTCGCGGAACGATCGGCCTCGGAGTGGGACGTGACGGCATCCGACGAAAGCCTGGAGGAGTTGAACGCGACGATTACGCTGAGTCTGGCCGCAAACCCGGGCATCGCGGACAAGGCCGGCAATCCGCTCTCGACGACCGGGACGCCCAGCCCCAACGACGTCACATACGTCCTGGACAACGCCTCGCCTGCGATTGCGAAAGTCGAGCGGAAGAATCCGACGAACTCGCCGACCAACGCCAATGCTGTCACTTGGCGGGTGACGTTCTCGGAAGCGGTCAAGGAGGTCGACGGTTCCGATTTCGCGGTGACCGGAACCGGTGCGGTAAACGTCTCCGTGTCGGCGGAGAGGGACGAAGACTCGGACGCCGTTTGGGACGTGACTGCATCGAAGGGCAACCTGGACGAACTGAACGGGACGATCGCGCTCAACCTGGCCACGAACCCGGACATCGTCGATCTCGCCGGCAACGCGATCTCCAAGACCGGGACTCCCAGCCCGAACGACAATACGTACCTCCTGGACAACACGGTGCCGGTGATCGGGAAGGTCGAGCGGCAGGATCCGGAGAGTTCGCCGACCGACGCGGACGCGGTGACCTGGCGAATCACCTTCTCTGAAGCGGTGACGGGCATCGACGCGACCGACTTCGAACTCGTCGGTACCGACCTCGGAGAGGCGGTCCTCACTGTCACGGAACGCTCGGGCACGGAGTGGGACTTCAAGGCGTCCGACGGCAACCTTCCTAACCTGGACGGCACGATAACGCTCGCTCTCGACGACGAGCACAACGTCACCGATGCGGCCGGCAACGAACTCTCCGCCTCGGAAACCCCGTCGCCGAACGACAATACCTATGTCCTGGACAACACGGGTCCGGGTATCGTCCGGATCGAGCGGCATAGCCCCACGGGTTCTCCGACCAACGCGAATGCCGTGACCTGGCGCGTCACGTTCTCCGAAGGCGTACGCAACGTGGATCCGGCGGATTTCACGGTTTCGGGAACCGGCGCCGGAACGGTGCTCAAGACCGTCTCGAAGAGCTCCGACTCGGTCTGGGACGTTCGGGCGTCGGGCGGCAATCTCGCCGATCTCGACGCCGTCGTCACGCTCGGGATCGCGAAAGCGCCGGACATCGAGGATCTCGTGGGCAACGCTCTCGATACCACCGTAGTCCCGTCGCCGAACGAGAACGCGTACGAGATAGACAACACGTCGCCTGCCCTGTCAGGGATCCTGCGTCAGGCCCCGGCGAGTTCGCCGACCAACGCGAACGAGGTCGTCTGGCGGGTCTCCTTCAGCGACGACATGGCGAACGTCGACGCAGCCGACTTCACGATCGCCAACTCCGGCGGCCTGACGTTGACGGCAACGGTGACGCGTCACGCGGACGACGCCTGGGACGTCAAGGCATCCGGAATCGGCCTCGACAGCCTGAACGGAACGGTCAGCATTGCGGTCGCCGCGAATGCGACCATGCAGGACGCAGCGGGGAACGACTACGCGTCCGGCGGGACTCCGTCGCCGAACGAAGCCACATTCACGCTCGACAATACCGTGCCGACGGTTGCCGGCATCGAGCGACACGAGCCGACGACTTCTCCGACTGACGCAGACGCGGTCACGTGGCGGGTCACCTTCAGCGAAAACGTGTCTGCGGTGGACTCCGACGACTTCACGGTCACCGGGACGGGCGCCGGGGCGGTGACGCTGACCGTGACCCGGAGTACGGAATCCGTGTGGCACGTCCAGGCGTCCGGCGGGAACATAGCCGACCTGAACGCGACGCTGACGCTCGGCTTCGCCGAAACGCAGGACATCGCCGATGCGGCCGGCAACGTTCTCTTCACCGACGGGGCGCCGTCGCCGAACGACAACACGTTCGTGCTCGAGAACTCGGATCCCAGCATTGCCAGCATCGAGCGCAAGACGCCGACGCAGTCGCGCACGAACGCAGACGAAGTCACCTGGAAGATCACCTTCACCGAGGACGTGCGAAGCGTGGACAAGACCGACTTCGAGATTCGGGGTGCAGGCAGTCCGAGCGTGTCGGTCACGGCCGCAACGGTCGACGGCGCACCGTCCCGTCGGACGTACGACATCCAAGTATCGGGTGGCGATCTGAAGGATCTCGACGGCACGATAACCCTTGCGCTCGCGTCTGACACGGACATCGAGGACCTGAACGGAAACGCGCTTCTGGCCGACGAGACGCCCAGCCCGAACGAGAATACGTACGATCTGGACAATGCCGAACCTACGGTCGCGAAGATCGAGCGGCATGCCCCGGACGCCTCGCCGACCAACGAAGACACGGTAACCTGGCGCGTGACCTTCAGCGAATCCGTGGTCCAAGTCACCGGCGCCGACTTCACGGTTACGGGAGACGGCGCGGGAACCGTGACGCGGACGGTGACGAAGCGCTCCGGTACCGAATGGGACATCGAGGCTTCGGGCGGCAATCTGGCGAACCTGAACGCCACGATTTCGCTCGGGCTCAGCGACACCGGAGACATTGCGGATTTGGCCGGCAACCGGCTTTCGACCGGCGGGACGCCCACGCCGAACGAGAACACGTTCCTGCTCGACAACATGGCGCCTACGGTTGCGAAGATCGAGCGTCACGCTCCGGACGCCTCGCACACTGCCGAAGACACGGTCACGTGGCGCGTGACCTTCTCCGAAGCGGTGGCCGACGTTTCCGACGAGGACTTTACGGTGACCGGAGACGGCGCGGGAGTCGTGTCCCGGACGGTGACGAAGCGGTCAGATACCGAATGGGACGTCAAGGCGTCCGGCGGCAACCTGGCCGGCCTCAACGCCACGATCACGCTCGGGTTCGGCAACACGCAGGACATAGCGGATACGGCGGGCAACGCCCTCTCGACCGACGGGACGCCCGACCCGAACGAGAACGCGTACGTCATCGACAACACTGCACCCACAGTGGCGAAGATCAAGCGGCACGACCCGGACGCCTCGCCGACTAACGAGGACACCGTGACCTGGCGCGTGACGTTCTCCGAGGCGTTGGTCAACGTTACGGGCGGCGATTTCACGGTGACCGGAGACGGCGCGGGCACCGTGTCGCAGACGGTGACGAAGCGCTCGGAAACGGAATGGGACGTCGAGGCTTCGGGCGGCAATCTGGCTGGCCTCAACGCCACGATCACGCTTGGGTTCAGCCCCTCCCGCGACATCGCCGACGTTGCGGGCAACGCGCTCGTGATCGGGACGCCCAGCCCGAACGAGAACGCGTACGTCATCGACAACACTGCACCCACGGTGGCTAAGATCGAGCGGCACGCCCCGGACGCCTCGCCGACCAACGAGGACACCGTGACCTGGCGCCTGACCTTTAGCGAGGCGGTGGTCGACGTTACGGGCGGCGACTTCACGGTGACCGGAGACGGCGCGGGCACCGTGCTGCGAACCGTGACGAAGCGTTCCGATACCGAATGGGACGTCGCGGCTTCGGGCGGCAACCTGGCCGGCCTCAACGCCACGATCGCGCTCGGGTTCAGCCCCTCGCGCGACATCGCCGACGCTGCGGGCAACGCGCTCGTGATCGGGACGCCAAGCCCGAACGAGAACGCGTACGTCATCGACAACGCCGCGCCTACAGTTGTGAAGATCGAGCGGCAGGATCCGGACGCCTCGCCCACCAACGAGGACACGGTGACCTGGCGGGTGACCTTCTCCGAGGCGGTGGTCGACGTGACGGGCGGCGACTTCACAGTGACCGGAGACGGCGCGGGCACCGTGCTGCGGACGGTGACGAAGCGCTCCGATACGGAATGGAACCTAGAGGCTTCGGGCGGCAACTTGGCCGGCCTGAACGCCACCCTCACGCTCGGGTTCGACGACATGCAGGACATCGCGGACAGTGCGGGCAACGCCCTCTCGACCGACGAAACGCCCAGCCCGAACGAGAACGCGTATGTCATCGACAACACTGCACCCACGGTGGCGAAGATCGAGCGGCAAGCTCCGAACGCCTCGCCGACCAACTCCGACAGCGTGACCTGGCGCGTGACGTTCTCCGAGGCGGTGGTCAACGTTGCGGGCGGCGACTTCACGGTGACCGGAGACGGCGCCGGCACCGTGTCGCGTACGGTGACGAAGCGCTCGGATACGGAGTGGGACGTCGAGGCTTCGGGCGGCAACCTCCGCAACCTGAACGCCACCCTCACGCTCGGGTTCGGCGACGCGCAGGACATCGGGGACAAGGCGGGGAACGCCCTCTCGACCGACGCGGCGCCCAGTCCGAACGAGAACACGTACGTGCTCGACAATGCGGCGCCTACGATCGCCAAGATCGAGCGGCAGGACCCAGACGCCGCGCACACCAACTCCGACAAAGTGGCTTGGCGCGTGACCTTCAGCGAATCCGTCGTAAACGTGACGGGCAGCGATTTCACGGTGACCGGGATGGGAGCGGGAACGGTGACGAGGACGGCGACGAAGCGCTCCGACACCGAGTGGGACGTCGAGGCGTCCGGCGGCAACCTCGCCAATCTGAACGCCACGGTCGTGCTCGGAGTCGCCGGAAACCGGGACATCGCCGACGCGGCGGGCAACGCCCTCTCGACCGACGGAACGCCTAACCCGAACGAGAACACGTACGTGTTCGATAACAGAGCGCCGACGGTTGCGCAGATCAAGCGGCAGGATCCCGACGCTTCGCCGACCAACGCCGACACGTTGACCTGGCGCGTGACCTTCTCCGAAGGCGTGGTCGACGTGACGGGCGGCGATTTCACGGTGACCGGAGACGGCGCGGGAGTCGTGTCGCGGACGGTGACGAAGCGCTCCGATACCGAATGGGACGTCGAGGCGTCGGGCGGCAACCTCCAGCACCTGAACGCCACGGTCACGCTCGGGTTCAGCGATATGAGGGACATCGCCGATGCGGCCGGCAACGCACTCTCGGTCTCCGGGACTCCGTCGCCGAACGAGAACACGTACGCGCTCGATAACGTCGCGCCTTCGGTTGCGAAGATTGAGCGGCACGCCCCGGACGCCTCGCCGACCAACGAAGACACGGTGACTTGGCGCGTGACCTTCTCCGAAGCGGTGGTCAACGTGACGGGCGGCGATTTCACGGTGACCGGGACGGGAGCTGGAACCGTAACCCGGACGGTGGCGAAGCGCTCGGATACCGAGTGGGACCTCGAGGCTTCGGGCGGCAACCTGAAGAACCTGAACGCCACTCTCACGCTGGCGTTCAGCCCCTCGCGCGACATCGCCGATGCGGCGGGCAACGCTCTCGTGATCGGGACGCCCAGCCCGAACGAGAACGCGTATGTCATCGACAACGCTGCGCCCAGGGTTGCGAAGATCGAGCGGCAGGACCCGGACACTTCGCCGACCGCCGAAAACGCGGTGACCTGGCGCGTGACCTTCAGCGAATCTGTCGTAGACGTGACGGGCAGCGATTTTACTGTGACCGGGACGGGGGCGGGAACGGTATTACGGACCGTGACCAGGCACTCCGATACCGAATGGGACCTCGAAGCCTCGGGCGGCAATCTCGCCAACCTGAACGCCACCCTCACGCTCGGCTTCGCCAGCGTCAGGGACATCGCCGATCTGGCCGGCAACGCCCTCTCGATCTCCGGGACTCCGTCGCCGAACGAGAACACGTACGTGCTCGACAACGTCCAGCCGACGGTTGGCAGTATCGAGCGGCTGGATCCGACGGTGTCGCCGACCAGCGAGGACAGCGTCACCTGGCGGGTTACCTTCAGTGAGGACGTCGTCAACGTGACCGACGGCGACTTCACGGTGACCGGGACGGGTGCGGGAGTCGTCACCCGGACGGTGACGCGGCACTCGGATTCCGAATGGGACGTCGAAGCGTCGGGCGGCAACCTCGCCGAACTCAACGAGACGATTACGCTGGGCTTCGCAGGCGACCAGGACATCGCAGACGAGGCGGGGAACGCCCTCTCGACCGACGGGACGCCCGACCCCAACGACAACACCTTCGAGCTGGAGAACGGGGTGCCGACGGTCACGAGTATCGAACGCCACGATCCGGGGGACTCGCCGACCAACGCGAATTCCGTGACCTGGCGGGTGACCTTCAGCGAGAAAGTGGTCAACGTGAGCGACGGCGACTTCACCGTAACCGGGACGGGGGCCGGCGACCCGACGGTCGAGGTTTCGAAGAGCACGGACTCGGTCTGGGACGTGAAGGCGTCCGGCGGCAACCTCGCCGGCCTCAACGCCACCGTGACGCTCGGATTCGCCGACGCGCAGGACATCGAGGACATGGCGGGCAACAAGCTCCGAACTGACGAGACGCCCGTTCCGAACGAGAACACTTACGTGCTGGACAACGAGGCGCCGACGCTGGATCGGGTGACGCGCGACACGCCGAGCGCCGCCCGGACCAACGCGGACGAAATCACCTGGAGCGTCGGCTTCGGCGAGGACCTGGAGAACGTCGACAAGAGCGACTTCGTCGTGAGCGGCGCCGGCAACGTGACCGTGGATGTGACCGCGACCCGGGGAACCTCGACCTTCGACGTGAAGGCGTCGGGCGGCAACCTGGCCGGGATGAACGGCACGGTCACGCTCGGCTTCGCCGGCACGCAAGACGTCACGGATTCGGCCGGCAATCGTCTCTCGACCGCCACCACGCCGACGACCTACGAAAACTCCTACGTCATCGACAACGCGGCGCCCACGGTGGCGAAGATCGAGCGGCAGGATCCGGCAGGCTCGCCGACGAACGCGGATGCCGTCACCTGGCGCATTACCTTCAACGAACCGGTCGCCGGGGCGGCCGGGGGCGACTTCTCGGTCACCGGAGCCGGGGCGCCGACCGTAGCCGCCTCGAAGATCTCGGACTCGGTCTGGGACGTGAGGGCTACGGGCGGCAACCTGGCCGGCCTCGAAGGAACGGTGACGGTCGCGTTGGCGTCGAGTCCGGCGATCGAGGACCTGGCCGGCAACCCGTTGTCGACCGCCGGTATGCCAAACCCGAACGAAAACTTCTTCTCGGTCGAGAACACGGCGCCGACGGTCTCGAAGATCGAGCGCTACAGTCCTGCGACGTCGCCGACGAACGCAGACCGCGTGACTTGGCGGGTGACCTTCAGCGAGGACGTCGTCAACGTGACTGACGGCGACTTCACCGTGTCCGGGGCCAGCGACGTATCCGTCGGCGTGTCCGAAGAATCGGCTTCCGTGTGGGACGTGACCGCATCGGGCGACAGTCTGGAAGACCTGAACGGCACCGTCACCCTCGGTTTCGCCAGCGGACAGGACATTGCGGACGAGGCGGGCAACCGACTCGCGACTTCCGGCACGCCCAGCCCGAACGAGAACGCGTTCGAACTCGAAAACGCCGCGCCCACGGTGTCGAGGATCGAGCGACAAGAGCCGACGAATTCGCCGACCAACGCGAACGCGGTGACCTGGCGTATCTCCTTCAGCGAGGACGTGGTCAACGTGACCGGCGGAGACTTCGCAGTCACCGGCGCCGGCGCGGTCGCGAAGGCGGTGACCAGGCACTCCGACTCGGTCTGGGACGTGACGGCGTCCGGCGGCATTCTGGCCGACCTGAACGGCACCGTCACGCTCGGCTTCGCCAGCGGACAGGACATCGCGGACCGGGCGGGCAACCGTCTCGCGACGGACGGCACGCCGAGCCCGAACGAGAACTCGTTCGAAATCGAGAACACCGCGCCGAGGGCGTCGAAGATCGAGCGCCTGACGCCGTCGACCTCGCCCACCAACGCGGACGCGGTGACCTGGCGTGTGAGCTTCAACGAGGACGTGGTCAACGTGTCCGACGGCGACTTCACGGTTTCCGGTTCGGGTATCGGGACCGTAGACGTATCGGTCACCCGGGCGAGCGCCTCGGAGTGGGACGTGGCGGCCTCGGGCGGCAACCTGGCCGGTCTGGAAGGCACGATCGTCCTCGGCTTCGACAGCGAGCAGGACATCGAGGACCTGGCCGGCAACCGGCTCTCGACCGCCGGCACGCCCAACCCGAACGAGAATTCCTTCGCGATCGAAAACACCGCGCCTACGGTCAGCAAGATCGAGCGCCAGATGCCTTCGACGTCGCCGACTGCCGCGGACGAGGTGACGTGGCGCGTCACCTTCAGCGAAACGGTCGAGGCGGTGGACGGCGACGACTTCGCCGTGTCCGGAGCCGGCAACGTGACGGTCGAGGTGTCGGAGGTTTCGGCCTCCGTCCGGGACGTGTCCGCATCGGGCGGCGGTCTGGCCGACCTGAACGGAACGGTCACGCTCGGCTTTGCGCGCGATACCGACATCGCAGACCCGGCCGGCAACGGCTTGTCGACCTCCGGCACGCCGAACCCGAACGAGAACGCGTTCGCGCTGGACAATTTGGCGCCGAACGTCTCGAAGATTGAACGCCACGCCCCGACGGATTCGCCGACGAACGCCAATGCTGTCACCTGGCGCGTGACTTTCAGCGAAGCCGTGGCGAGCGTGTCCTCGGGGGACTTCAGCGTCACCGGCGCCGGCGCCGCGTCGATTACGGTTTCGGGCGACGACGATTCGGATACCGTGTATGACGTTCGGGCCTCGGGCGGCAATCTGACTGCACTCACCGGCACCGTGACGCTCGGGTTCCGCGACGGACAGAACGTCGCCGACTTGGCGGGCAACCGATTGTCGACTGCCGGGACGCCAAGCCCGAACGAGAACACGTTCGAGCTGGACAACGCGGCGCCGTCGGTCTCGAAGATTGAGCGCCTGACGCCCTCGACCTCGCCCACCAACGCCGACGCGGTGACTTGGCGGGTATCGTTCGACGAAGCGGTGGCGAACGTGAGTTCGTCCGACTTCACGGTGACCGGCACCGGAGCGGGAAGCGTGACCCGGACGGTGACGAGGGTTTCGGACTCGGTCTGGGACGTGACCGCGTCCGGCGGCAATCTGGCGAACCTGAACGGGACGGTCACGCTCGGCTTCGCCAGCGGGCAGGACATTGCGGATACGGTGGGCAACCGGCTCTCGATCGCCGGAACGCCGAACCCGAACGACCGGAGCTTCGCGCTCGACAACGCGGCGCCGACGGTCTCGCGTATCGAACGCCACGATCCGGCGACGTCGCCGACTGCCGCGGATTCGGTCGCCTGGCGGGTATCCTTCGACGAGGCGGTGGCGAACGTCGGTTCCGCCGACTTCACGTTCACCGGCACCGGAGCGGGAAGCGTGACCCGGACGGTGGCTAGGATTTCGGATACGGTCTGGGAGGTCGCAGCGTCGGGCGGCAATCTCGCCGACCTGAACGCCACGGTCACGCTCGGCATTGCGCGCGATACGGACATCGCCGACCTGGCCGGCAACCTTCTCTCGACAGACGGCACGCCCAGCCCGAACGAGAATACGTTCGAAATCGAGAACCTCGCGCCGACGGTCTCGCGGATCGAACGCCACGCCCCGACGAGTTCGCCGACGAACGCGAATGCGGTTACCTGGCGCATCGCCTTCAGCGAATCGGTGAAGAACGTGAGTTCGGCCGACTTCACGGTCACCGGGACGGGCGCGGGAAGCGTGACCCGGACGGTGACGAAGGTCTCCGGGACGACGGTCGCCGATTCGGTGTACGACGTGCGGGCGTCGGGTGGCAATCTCGCCGGCCTGAACGCGACGGTCGCCCTCGGCTTCGCGACGGACCAGGACATCGCCGATCTGGCGGGCAACGGTCTCTCGACAGCCGGTACGCCCGATCCGAACGAGAACGTCTACGCGCTCGACAACGCCGCCCCGACGGTCTCGAAGATCGAACGCCACGCGCCTTCGAGTTCGCCGACTGCCGCGGATTCGGTCACCTGGCGGGTCTCCTTCAGCGAAACCGTCGTGGACGTGGACGAGACCGACTTCGCCGTCTCCGGCTCCGGCCTCGGCGACGTGGCGCTGTCGGTGTCCGGCCGCAGCGACGTCTGGGACGTGCAGGCGTCGGGCGGCAACCTGGCCGACCTGAACGGCACCGTCGCGCTGGGGTTCGCCTCCGGCCGGAATATCCGGGATCGAGCGGGCAACGCGCTTTCGACCGCCGGGACGCCCGTTCCGGACGACAGGACCTTCCTGATCGACAACGCGGCGCCGACCGTGACGGTCAGCGGCGTGCCGATCCGCACCACCGGCGCGTTCACCGTGACCGTCGCGTTTTCGGAACCGATGACCGGCTTCGACGCGAGCGACGTCAGCGTGAGCGGAGGCACGAAGGGCGCGTTCGTCGAGACGCTGGCGGATCGGACCTGGACGCTGGCGATCACGCCGAGCGCCGACTACAGCGTCTCGGTCGGCGCCGGCGCGGCTGCCGACCTCGCGGGAATCGGCAACGAGGCGTCCGATCCCGTCTCCGGCTACTACACCGACGACAATACCGGTCCGACACTCGCGTCGATCGTGCGGTCGAGTCCGGCTTCCGAATACACCAACGGCAGCGTGGCGACGTGGCGAGTGACCTTCGACGAGGACGTCGCCGGCGTCGACGCGGACGACTTCTCGGTCTCCGGCGGCGGCGACGTCGCCGTTGCGGCGGCCCGGGCCGGGGTGGGCGGCAGCCTGTCGAACCGGACCTACGACGTGTCGATCTCCGGCGGCAGCCTGGCGACGACCGAAGGACGGGTGTCGCTCGGCCTCGCGTCCGGCGCGACGATTCGCGACGGCGTGGAGAACGCGCTGACGGATCGCTCGCTCCCCTCCGACGGCGCGAACGAGAACTCTTACGTGTTCGACCACAAACCGCCGACGGTGCGCATCACGGGACTGCCGTCGAACCCGGTGCAGAGCTTCACCGCCACGATCGCGTTTTCCGAGCAGGTTTCCGGCTTCGACGTCGCGGACGTCGAGCTGACCGGCGGCGCCGCGGGACGCCTCGTCGAAGCGACGGCCGGCACGGTCTGGACGTTGCCGGTCACCCGGACCGGCCGCGAGGAAATCGCGCTCAAGGTGCCGGCCGGCGTCGCGCAGGATCGCGCCGGAAACCCGAATCTCGAATCCGGGCAGGGCCTGGTGGGCGAGATCGATCCGGAGGAGCGTCGGGTTCTGAAGGAGTCGGTCGCCGGCGCGGTCCAGGCGACGTTCGCCAGTGCGAATGCGACGATCGGCGTGCGGTTCGACGCGCCGGCTGCCGGTCCGGGGTCCCTGACGCTCGCCGGCGAGACGATACTCCTCGGCGAGGCCGAGGCGGCCGACGGACGCTACGGGTTGGGGAGCGCCGTCGGAGACGATCGTTTCGCGGTCCCGGGGAACGGCGGATCCGAATCGCCGAACCCGTTCGAGGACGGGAGGGGCGTCGACAGCGACGCGCTCTTCGGCGAGAGCGCCTTCGAACTTCGCCTCGGCGCCGGCCCCGGCGGCGACGGGGCGACGAGACGCATGTCGATCTGGGGCCGGGGGGATCTCGGCCGGTTCGAAGGCGATTCGGAGGGATCCCGGTACGAGGGGTCGGCAAAGGCCGGCTGGCTCGGGGTGGACACGCGACTGCGGAACGATCTCTTGCTCGGGTTCGCGGTGTCCCGGAGCCTGTCCGAGTCCGAATACGAACTCGACGCGGGCGCCGGCACGGGCGACGTGGAAGCCTCGATCACCGCGCTCTGGCCGTATCTGCAGTTCGGGGACCGGGCTGGAGGCCGTCTGCAACTGATCCTCGGCGCGGGGCGCGGGGAGGTGACCCATCGACCCTCCGAACGGGAGGTCGAACGCGAAGACCTGTCGATGCTGGCGGCGTCGGTCGCCGGCGTCTGGCCGATCCTGCGGCAGGACGCCACGACGGTCTCGCTGTCGGCCTCGGCCGGCGGGACGCGGGCCGAGACCGAGGACAGCGGCACGACGGCCGTCGGCGGCCTCGACTTGCAGTCCTGGCAGCTTCGCCTCGGGCTGGAGGCCCGGCGGGACGGCATTCCGGTCAACGACGCCGGCTTGCAGGTCTCGCCCTACGGTCGGGCTGCCCTGCGCCGGGACGGCGGCGACACGGTCTCGGGAACGGGACTGGAACTCGCCGGCGGCGTCGCGCTGGGCTTGCCGGGGTCTCGATTCGGCCTCGATGCGGAAGGCCGGTGGCTGGCGGTGCATTCCGAGAGCGGCCGACAGGAATGGGGCGGCAGCGTGGAGGCGCGCCTGGATGCGGACGAGGGGGACCGTGGCCTGTCCTTCTCGCTCGGGCCGCAATGGGGCCTCCGGGACGGTGACGCCTTGTCGGGCGAGAACGCGTTCGAGGCTCGCAACGAGAGATCCGGCCGAGGGGCTGTCGTAGAGGGCAGGATCGGATACGGATTCGGGGCCGGCGGCGGAACGCTGACGCCCTTCGCCGATGCGCGGTTCGCCGACGGATCTCTCGAGAGCGTCGGCATCGGCACGACGCTCGAGGCTCCGGGCCGCTTCTCGACTACGCTCTCGTTCGAGCGTCGAAGCGCGGGCGACGCGTCGCCGAAGGACAACCGGATTCGCCTGGAGTTGAGAGTGCAATTTTGACGGCTGCGGAGGCCGCCGTTCCCGCTTGTCGGCTCCCTCGCCTCGGAGTGTGCCCAACCCTGAGCGAAGGCTTGCAAGCCCTCCCTCTGGGGCGAGGGGTACGCCGGGCGCCGAGCCCCGGCCGGCGGCGACGCATGAAGCCGATCCCGGTCACGGGTTCGCTCCGCTCAGTTCTCTTGCGAGCGCGGGACGGCAAATCGCCAGCGCCGGTGTCGACATCGGTCTCTCATCCTCGACGCTCCGCCGTCTCGACATCGGCGGACCGAGATCTCAACCGGCATGCGGTCGGCGGGGGGCGACGGTCCGTGCCGGTCGGCGCCGTCCCCGGCAATGCGCATGCGGATGCGGGCGAGAACCGGGGGCGTCGCAGCGAAGCCGCGGAGGGGAGGACTCCGAGCGCCCCGTCGCGACGCGTTCGGGTCGCGCGTCGATCCGGGCCCGGCGCTGCCGGCAGCCCTTGACCCCCGGTTTCGTTCCCGAACTGGCATGTCCCTGGCGCGTAACCTGCGGGAATACTTCGAGAGCGATGCCCGTCCAGCAGCCGTTTGCGCGTGTCGTTCGCGAGCGATTTCCCCGAGAACTCCTCCCGGTGCCCGGAAACCGACTTCGGAACCCGCGCGCGTTTCGGCCGAGACCGTCGGCGGACATGCGCGGCGCTGGCGCCCGGAGAGGTCGCGAGGCGCTCGTCGCGACCTTCGGGACAGGGAGACCGCGGACTGAGAACTCCGCATAACGCGCGCTCCAGCAAGGGATACCTGCCGTCGGCCGACGCAGGAGGGAGCGGATGCCGGAATGGACGGGTGTGCGCGGGTACGGTAGAGGATCGTACCGGTCGAACGCACGGGCAGGTGCCGACCGCAAGCGGGCGAGAGGGCGCCGGTCTTGCCGCCTTGCCTGCCATTACGCCGGGAGACGAGTCGAACGATGCCGAACGAACTTGACGGCGCATCGCCGGACATAGGCTTGGCGGAACGCCTGTTCGACGAGTTTCGCCGCGCGACCCACGACGGCAAGGGCATTACCCGCATGTCCTACGGCCCCGGCGAAGCCTTCGCTCACGATCGTGTCCGGGAGTTGGCGCGAGAGCTCGACCTGGAGACCGCCGAGGACGCGGGGTGCAACCTGTACCTGACCTGCCGGGGCCAGGAGCCGGGGCCGGCGATCATGGTCGGGTCTCACCTGGATTCCGTGCCTGCTGGCGGAAACTACGACGGGCTCGCCGGAGTCGCGATGGGACTCGCGGTGCTGGCCGGATTTCGGCGGGGCGGCGTCCTGCCCAGGCGCGACGTGACGGTCATCGTGACCCGCGCGGAAGAGAGCACCTGGTTTCCGGGATCCTTCATCGGAAGCCGCGCGGCGTTCGGAAGGCTGGGCGGAGACGAGCTCGACTCGCTCCGGCGCCACGGCGACGGGGTCCGGCTCGGCGACGCCATCCGGGCGGCCGGCGGCAATCCCGAACGGCTGCGGGCGGGCGAGAGCTTTCTCGACCCACAGCAGGTCGGGGCGTTCGTCGAGCCGCATATCGAACAGGGTCCGGTGTTGCTCGGCGCAGGGGTTCCGGTCGGAATCGTCACCGGCATCCGCGGCTCCGTACGGTTTCGTTCGGCCGTCTGCCGCGGGACCTACGCGCATTCCGGCGCGACGCCCCGAGACGCCCGGCAGGACGCCGTGCGGGCCACGGCCGAGTTGGTCGATGCGCTGGATCGGCTCTGGGAAGACATGGCGCGCGCCGGGCACGACCTCTCGATCACGGTTGGGCAGTTCGCGACGGATCCGGCGCACCACGCGCTCAGCAAGGTTTCGGGCCGGGTCGACTTCGCCGTCGACATGCGAAGCCGGTCCCCCGAGACGCTCGATGCGCTACGCGCCAGGATCGGCGAACTCGCCCTCGAAATCGGCGCGCGCCGACGCGTCGACTTCGACCTCGGCCCCCGCTCGGGCACGACGCCGGCGATGATGAGCGGCTGGGTTCAGGACGAGCTGGCGCGCGCCGGTTCGCTCGAAGGCGTGAAGACCCTGTCGCTCGCTTGCGGGGCCGGGCACGACGCTGGAATCTTCGCCGGCATGGGGATTCCGTCCGGCATGCTCTTCATCCGGAACGAGAACGGCAGCCACAACCCGGACGAGCACATGGAGCTGGACGATTTCGCGAGCGCCGCGCGGATTCTTTCCCGGTTTTGTCGCTCCGCCGAGCCGCCCGTGCCATGACCTCTCGCCAGCCCACGGGAATGCCGATCGGAACGGACTGCCTGGTCGTTCAGCCCATCGCGGAGGCGGGGCTGGACATGCTGCGGGAGGCCGGACTCTCGGTCCATGTGGCGGCGGACACGCGTATCGAGACCCTTCGTCCCCATCTCGCCGTGGCGCGGGCGGTCATCACCCGCAATCACGGCCTCTCGGCCGCGGAGATCGACGCGGCGCCGGATCTCGAAGTGGTGGTCAGCCACGGAACGGGGGTGGACTCCATCGACCGCGCAGCCGCGTCGGCGCGCGGGATCCCGGTCGTGAGCACGCCGGGCGCCAATTCGCAGGCGGTGGCCGAACACGCCATGGCGCTCGTGCTCGCTTCGGCCAAGTCGGTGCTGGAGGCGGACCGTTCGGTTCGGACCGGCGACGCGGAGTTCCGGTTCCGCCAGAAGACGGTCGAGCTTTCCGGACGGGTGCTCGGTCTGGTCGGCTTCGGCCGGATCGCCCGCCGCGTGGCGCGGCTCGGTCAGGCGTTCGGGATGCGAGTCACGGCGACGTCCCGCCATGCGGATCCACGCGGCGTCGAGCGGGCCGGCGTTCGATTCGAGCCTTCGCTGAACGCCCTGCTGTCGCGTTCCGACGTGATCTCGCTGCACACGGTCCCGACCCCCGGGATCGTCCTGGATGCGGCGCGCCTCGCGCTTCTTCGGCCGCACGCCATTCTGGTCAACACCGCACGAGGGGCGCTGATCGACGAGGACGCGCTCGCCGCGGCGCTTCGGGCGGGACGAATCCAGGCGGCGGCGCTCGACGTCGTGCGAGACGAGCCGCTGCCGCTCGACAGTCCCCTGATCGGCTGTCCGCGCCTGTTGCTCACGCCCCATATCGGCGGTTCGGCGCAGGAAGCGCTGGAGCGAACGGCCCGGGAGGCGGCGGCCCGGGCAATTTCGGCGCTGGGAGTCGCGGACGCGGTGCAGAGTCCCGACGCGAGCGATTCGCCCCGTGCGGCCAGGGATCGGGATGCTCTCTGAGGACGGCGGTTTCCGGCTCAGGGTCTGCGGCGACCGTGCCGTCAGCGTCGAGTTCGGCGACCGGGTGGACGAATCGCTGCACGCCCGGGTCCTGGCGCTGGACGCGGCGCTCGGAAAGGAGGTGATCGGCGGCGTCGTGGAGACGGTTCCGACCTATCGCTCGCTGTTGGTCGTCGTGGATCCCGTGCGGGTAGAGTTTGAGGCGCTGGTAGACCGACTTCGCTCTCTGGCCAAGGACGCCGTTCCGGCCGGGCGAGCGCCGTGCCGGTGGCGGGTTCCCGTCGTTTACGGCGGCGCCTTCGGGGAAGATCTCGAGCCGCTCGCGACGGAGCGCGGCATGACGCCGGACGCCTTCGCCGCCCTGCACGCCTCTGTCGTCTACCGGGTGTTCATGATCGGTTTCATGCCCGGATTCGCCTATCTCGGCGGCCTGGATCCGCGGCTGGCGGCGCCGCGCCGACAGGAGCCCCGTCCCCGCGTGCCGACGGGGTCGATCGCCATCGGCGGCGAGCAGACCTCCATCGGCAGCGTCGAGGCGCCGAGCGGGTGGCACCTGATCGGGCGCACGCCGGTGCGCTGCTTCCAGCCCGGCCGGGATCCGCTCTTCCTGTTCGAGGCCGGCCAGGAGGTGGTCTTCGAGCCGGTGCCGGCGTCGGCATGGGACGAGTTGTGCGAGGAGGCGGAAGCGGGGGGCCTGGTGGCGAGCCTGGCGGCGCCGTGAGCCGGCTTCGCGTGGAACGCTGCGGCCCCGGCACAAGCCTGCAGGATTGGGGTCGGACGGGATTCCGGCGCTTCGGCGTGGCGGAGGCCGGCGCCATGGACCGGCTGTCGCTGGCCCACGCGAACGCGCTGGTCGGCAACGATCCGGACGAGGCGGGGGTGGAATTTGTTCTGCTGGGAGGCGCGTTTGCCGTCGAGGAGGGGCCGCTGCTCCTGGCGGTGTCGGGACCGGGCGCGACGCTCTCCGTTGCGGGGGAGCGGGTGCGTCCCGGATCGGCCGTGCGGGCGGAGAGGGGCCAGACGGTCTCGGTCGGCGACGTTCGGGGCGGCGTCTACGCGTATATGGCGGTAGCCGGGGGCGTCGACGTTCGCGCGGAAATGGGTAGCCGTTCCGTGCACCGCCGTTCCGGTATCGGCGGGCGCCCGCTCGAGGCCGGCGACGCGCTAACCGCCAGATCGCCGGACGCCGCCGATCGGCCCCCGCTCTCGATTCCGACGCCGATGCGAGCCGCCGGTCCGATCCGGGTGGTCCCGGGCCCGCAGGAAGACGAGTTCGAGCCGGAGTCGGTCCGGCGGTTCTATGCCGAGGAGTACCGGGTGCTGCCGAATTCGGATCGGATGGGGTGCCGGCTGGGCGGCGAAGCGCTGGTTCACCGGGCGGGATTCAATATCGTCTCGGACGGCGTTCTGCCGGGCAGCGTCCAGGTGCCGGGAAGCGGCCGGCCGCTCGTCCTCATGCGGGACTGTCCCACCACCGGCGGATATCCCAAGATCGCGACGGCGATCGGCGCCGATCTGGATCGGATCGCGCAGACGCCGCCGGGCGGTCGCCTTCGCTTCGTCCGGGCGGAACGCGAGGAGGCGGTCGCCGCCGCCCGCTCGTATCGCCGGACCGTCGCGCAATTGTTCGACGCTCCCGCCGCCGTCCGGATTCCCTCCAGTTCGGACCTGCTCGGCTTCAACCTGATCGGGGGCGTGGTGGACGCGAGCGAGGGCGAAGACGCGGCAAACCCGTCGGCTGAGGCGCCGCGGAAGGATTGACCGGTCTTCGACGGTATCCGAATCGAGACTTGCATCCGGCGAGGAGTTCGGCGAATCGGTCTCGTTTGCGGCGCTACGCAGGGCGTGCTTCGGCGGTCCGGATGGGACGGGTTCAGCCGCGTTCCCGATGCGTTGCGGTCGTCTCCCGGCTCTCGATCGTGCGGACCAGGTGCGGCAGCCTTGCGCCGACCGCGCGAAACAGGCCGGCGACGTTGCCCTGGGCGGAGCTTCGGAGGAGGAGCCGCTTTCCGTCCGTCTCGACTTCCGTTTCCGTGAGCGTGTGGAGGTCTCGAACGAGGTCTGACCACTCGGCCTCGACGCCGGCGATCTCCATGCGGCGCTCGAGCTCGCTCCTCAGAAGCATGGCGAGGAAGCCGCAAAACTCGTGTCCGCGGATCGTCTCGTCCGTCTCGTGGAGGAGGGTTCGGGAATCGAGGCGCGCCCCGCAGGCTCGCAACGTCCGCTCCGCCCGCCGCAACGTCTCGAATCTCTCCGCGGATTCCGCGGGGCTCCGGTCGGCGTCGGTCTGCAGAACCCGGACGCCGTCGAGGCGGGCTTCCGCCTCGACGGTCTCGGTATCGATTTCGAACGCGTCCTTCCCGGCCTGGAGATAGCGCCGCGTTCCGCGCGTGCCGACCGGGCTGCCGGCGCCGTGCGACCCGAGAGCCGTCCGCAGGTCGTCCAGGATCGCCTCGCGGGCGGCGGCGTCCTTGCGCGCCCGATCCGGATCGCGGCACAGGACGTAGCGGCGCGGAGGGATCGGAAGGCCGTTCTCGTCGACGCCGGCCGGAAGGTCGACCGCCTTGACGCACAGGGCGACGGATTCGGGCCGGGCCCGATCCGGTTCGATTGTCTCGAAGGGAGCCGGATCGGTCAGCACCCGGCTGCGCACCTCCTCGCTATCTCGCGGGCGGACGCGGAGCAGGAAGTGCCAGCCCCGATCAGCGAAGGTTTCGATCGCGGCCTCGCCGATCGCGTCGCGATCCGCGACCACGGACACCGACCGAAGGCCGAAGCGGCGATCGATGCGGTCGACCGCCCGCTGCAGCGCGTGCGCGTCGGCGACGCTTCCCGGCCAGGATTCCGAGCAGACGGGGATGCCGTCGCCGTCGAGCGCAATTCCCACTGCCTTCCGCTCGCATTCCGGGCGGCCTTCCTCGCTCGTGCCGCGCCGTCCGGACGTCGAGTCGCCTACGTCGCGAACCTGCGGCGAGGCTGTGTCGAAGAACGCCATGTCGAGGCTGGTGAAGAGGTCTCGCCGTCGGTCGAAGAGCGCCTCTTCGATCCGGTCGCTCCGGCAGCGGGGGCCGAACGGCCCGTCGGATTCCGGCTCCTGCTCGCCGGCCAGCGGCTCGCCGAGCCATCGTATCGCCCGACTTAGATGCTGCGGTGCGAGCGCGCCGGCAGCGGGGGCGCGCAGGTCGCGCAACCGTCGGACTGACTGCCGGTCCGAACCCGACTCGATCAGCCTGTGCAACACGCAGGCAAACACCGCGCGCTCCATGTCGAAGCCGAAGCTGCGTCCCTCGGACTCCGCTGCGACGACGTCGGCGCAGCCGGTCTCCTTCCACAATCGACCGAACAGCAGGGCGGGGCCGATCGAACGCGCCTTCACCTCCAGGTTTCGGTTGCGCGCCGAGCCCTCGGAGATCGCCACGAGCCTGGACGAAAACCGGCCGGCGGACTCGATCAACCGGTCGAGCTTGCCGTTCTCGGCGAGCCGATCCAGGCGGCCGAGCGACGCGATCACCCGCTGCCGCGGCTTGCCGTCGATCCTGCGGCTTTCGACGATTTGCAGGTAGGTGCGCCCGCCTGTGGTCTTGGTTCGACAGAACATGTTGCGGCCGTCTCGGGAGGTAGCGCTACCGGATCGTAGCGCGCGGATGGCTCGGCGCAAATCGAGGCGTCAGGTCTAACGGAACCGTTCCGCTCCGATCGCGGCACGACGGTCGCTTCGGCAGCGGACGCCTCGAGCGACGGCAGTTCCGGACACGCTCGCGGCGCATGGCAGAGTCTGCCGGGAGACCGCACGTCAAGCGAGAAGGGCGTCGAAGATCGGTGTGCTCCTGCGTCGTCCCGGCCGATCAAGCGCAGGCGGGATCAGCCGGCCGCGGATTCTCCGTTCGACCGGCTCGGGGTCGGCGTGCCGGATTCGCTTTCCTCGTCCGAGAGGGCGAAAGGCGCCAGCGTCCATCCGGCGGCCTCGAGTCGCTCCCGGATCAGCCGCGCCATCGCAAGGGCGGCGGGATTGTCTCCATGCACGCACACGGAGTCGATCTGCGTATCGAGTCGCTGGCCGCAGGCCGAGAACACGGCGTTTTCCTCGACCATCCGGAGAACGCGACGGCAGGCTTCCCCGGCATGGTGAACGACGGCGCCCGGTTCGCGCCGGGGCATGAGGTTGAAACTCCTCGCGTAGCCCCGGTCGGCGTAGACCTCCCGGACCGGCCGCAGTCCCATGCGCTCCGCCGCACGCTCGGTGGCGGTTCCCGGCATGACCAGGAACGCCAGTTCGGGGTCGACGGCACGGATTCCCCGCGCCACCGCGAGCGCCAGGGCGTCGTCGTCGGCGCATGCGTTTCCGAGCGCGCCGTGGGTCTTGACGTAGGTGGCCTTCGCGCCCGCCAACGCGCAGACCGCCTGGAAGGCGCCGGTCTGGTACGCGACCCAGTTCTCGATGTCCCGGGCCTGCGGATCGTGCATCGGCCGTCGACCGAACCCGATCAGGTCCGGGTAGCCGGGATGCGCCCCGAGCGCCACGCCCTTCTTGCGCGCGGCTCCCGCCATTTGCCGCATGATCGCCGGGTCGCCCGCGTGAAAGCCGCAAGCCACGTTGGCGGAGGTGACGACGTCCAGCATCCCGTCGTCGTCGCCCATTTTCCAGGGCCCGAATCCCTCGCCGAGATCCGCGTTGAGATCGATCCGCATGGTTCCCGTTCTCGACCGCCGGGGCGGCGCCTCTACCTTGCGGGCGGGCGCGGTCCCCCGGCGGGCGCCGCAAGTCCGATTGCCATCGTGCATAGTATAGTACGGCACCGCGGACGCGTGGGGCGAATCATGTCCGGCACTCTTCTCTATCTGGGCAACGGCCCGTCCTTCCGGTCCGTCGCCAGGCTCGACGACCGGTTCGAAGGCTGGGGCCTGCGGGTCGACCGGTACTGGGCGTACGACGGCGCGTTTCCGGACAGCCTCGCCGGGTACGACGGAATCTTTCTGTCCGGCAGCCCGCACGGCGCCTACGAGGCGATCGACTTCATCGAGCGCGAGCACGACCTGATTCGCGACGCGGCCGAACGCGGCATTCCGACGCTCGGGGTTTGCTTCGGCAGCCAGATCCTGGCGTCCGCGCTCTGCGGGCGGGACCAGGTCTTTCGCCGCGCGAGTTGCGAGATCGGCTACAAGTGGCTGCCGCTGTCGGATCCGGCGCGAACCGACCCGCTCTGCGCGGAACTCGACGAACGGGTTTACATGTTCGTCTGGCACAACGACGAGGTACGGGCGGAGCATGCGGACATGACCGTACTCGCCCGCTCGGATCTTTGTCCGAACCAGGTCTGGCGTTGGCGGGACCGGCAGGTATGGGGCATCCAGGGTCATCCCGAGATCACCCGCGCCCAGGCGTTGCTGTGGTTCGAGGAGAACCGGAAGCGCATGGAGGCGGACGGCGCCGACGTCGACGCGCTGAAGCGCGAAGCGCACGAGACGCCGGAGGCGAAGACGATGCTGTCAGCGTTCGCGCGTCTCGTGCGCGAGTCCGGCTGAGGAGGCGATCCGCCATGGTGCAGCCCGGTCCCTGGTTCGAGAAGGCGGAATACGACGGGCGGCTCGCGCGCGTCCGGGAGGCGCTCCGCGAATCCGGCCGCGAGGCGCTGGTCGCCTTTCAGCCCGAGACGGTGACCTGGATCACCGGATTCTTCACGCGCGGCTACGGCAGCCTTCAATGCGCCGTCGTGCCGGTCGAGGGGCCGCCGCTCGTGGTCTGCCGGGACGTGGAGGAATACTACGTCCGGACCACCAGCGTGTTCCCGGATTGCCGGCTCTGGCGGGACGGCGACGATCCGATGTCCGCGGTCGCCGGCGCGGTCCGGGATTGCGTCGGCGAGTCCGGCCGCCTGGCGCTGGAGCGGGACGCCTGGCCTCTCTCCGCAGCCCGCTTCGAGGCTCTGGCGGAGTCGCTGCCGGAGATCGAATGGGTCGACGCGAGTCGCCGGATCGGCGCCATGCGGTTGGTAAAGTCGCCGGCCGAGATCGAGTTTCAGCGCCGGGCGGGCCGGGCGGCCGAGGCCGGCATGCGGGCCGCGGTCGAGACCGTCGGCGTCGGGGTGAGCGAACGGGAGCTGGCGGCGGAAATCTGCGCCGCGATGATCCGGGCCGGCAGCGATCTGCCGGGTCCGGGCGTGCTCTCCTCGGGCGAGCGGGCGTTCCACCTGCACGGCGGTTATTCGGACCGCGCGCTCCGCCGGGGCGACCGGGTGCAGGTCGAGACCACGCCCTGCGTCAACCACTACCACGCGCGCTTCATGCGCCCGATCAAGGTTGCCGAGGCGAGCGCGGAGGAGGAGCGCGTCGTCGCCCGCCTGATCGAGATCCAGGACGCGGCGCTCGCCGAGGTGCGCCCCGGCGTGGCGGCGTCCGTCCCCGACCGCGTGTACCGGGAAGGGGTTCTCGGTGCCGGCCTGCGCGACGAATACACCAACAAGACCTTCTATTCGGTCGGACTCCTGCTGCAGCCCTCCGGGGGAGAGAGCCTGGAGGCCGCCCCGGGGGCGGCCTGGCGCTTCGAGGCGGGCCAGACCTTCCATACCTACGTTCTCGCTCGGGGTTTCGGCGTGTCGGAGACGATTCTGGTGACCGAAGCGGGATACGAGCGTCTGACCGGGTTCGAGCGTCGGCTGTTCGTCTGCTGACGGCCGAGGCGCGGACGAGCGCGTTCCGGCCGAAGTGCCTGGCGCGATGCGGATCGCGGTCGGCCGGCGCAGCGCGGGTACGGAATCGGCTTCGCGGCGCTGGCCCGGTGGCGGGCGGCTTTGACTCGCTCGGCGCCAGAAGCTATCACCGGGCAACCCCGCAAGAGCCCGAAACGCCCCGACCCGTCGGGCCGGGATCCCGGCAGGGCGGGAGACGACCCAGGACCGCGGCGCGGAACCGGCCGCGGACAGCATGCGACAGGAGGAGAATTTGAGAACAGCCATAACGATCGCCGTCGCCGGCAGCCTCGCGCTCGCCGCGGGCGCCGCCTCGGCCGAGACGCTGCGCACGGCCGTGGACGGCACCTTCGCGCCTCACGCCATGCCGACGACGGAAGGCGGCGTAGAGGGCTTCAACGTCGACTACGTGAACGAGATCGGCAAGCGACTGGGCGTCGAGATCGAGATCGACGCGACGCAGTGGTCGGGAATCTTGCCCGGGCTCGCGGCCGGCACCTACGATTTCGTCGGCGCGCCGACGACGCTAACCGCCGAGCGGGCGGAGAACATGCTCTTCATCGAGGGGTATCTGAACACCGACTTCCAGTTCGTGGTGAAGACCGGCGCCGAGGAGATCACGGAGCTCGAGGGTTTCGCCGGCAAGACTATCTCGGTGAACAAGGGGTCGGCCTACGACCGCTGGGCGCGGGGCCTCGAGGAGGAGATCGGCTGGACGGTCGAGAGCTACGGGACGCAGCTCGACGCCGTGCAGGCGGTGATCTCGGGTCGCGCCTTCGCCAACGTCGCCGGCAACACGGTCATCGCCTGGGCGGTGAAGCGGAATCCCCAGCTGCAGCTTTCCTACCTGGAATCGACCGGGCGCGTGTTCTCGACGCCCGTGCGGCTCGACAGCGCCGATCTCCGGGTGCGGATCGAGAACGCGGTCGAATGCATGAAGCTCGACGGCACGATGGCCGCGCTGCACGAGAAGTGGCTCGGCATTCCGCCGGCGCCGGGCGCCGCCGCGGTGACCGTCTATCCGGGCACCGGCATGCCGGGCATGCCGAACTACGACCCGACTCCGCGCGAGCCGGAGTGCGGGTGAGTCCGCTCGGGCGGGCATCGTTCCGCCGATAACCTCCGGTCGGCGCGATCGCCCGCGCCGACCGGCACCTCAATCCCGGCCGCGGGCGAACTCCCGCCCGCGGCCGAAGTCGGGCGCGGCGACAGGCGGCGGCCCCGGACGCAGCGGCCGCTACCTCGGAGTTCGCCCATGGACGAGCGGGAAGCCATTCTCGAACTTCGCGGATTGCGCAAGACCTTCGGCGCGATCGAGGTCCTTCGCGGCATCGACCTGTCCGTGACGCATGGGGAGGTGGTCTTCATCATCGGACCGTCCGGGTCCGGCAAGTCGACCCTTCTCCGGTGCTGCAACCGGCTCGAGGAGCCGACGTCCGGATCGATCCGGGTCGACGGCGAGGATATCCTGGCGCGGTCGGTCGACATCAACGCCGTCCGGCGGCGGATGGGCATGGTGTTCCAGTCCTTCAACCTCTATCCCCACATGACGGCGCTCGGAAACGTTTCCCTGGCGCTTCGCAAGGTGCTCCGGCTCTCCCGTGGCCAGGCGCAGGAAGAGGGCCGCGCGGCGCTGAAGCGCGTCGGCCTCCTCGACAAGGCAGGCGCGTATCCGTCGGAGTTGTCGGGCGGCCAGCAGCAGCGCGTCGCGATCGCGCGAGCGCTCGCTCTCGGGCCGCGCATCATGCTGTTCGACGAGCCGACCTCGGCGCTCGACCCGGAGCTGGTGGGCTCCGTTCTCTCGGTGATGCGTGAGTTGGCGGAGCAAGGCATGACGATGCTGGTGGTCAGCCACGAGATGCGTTTCGCGCGCGAGGCGGCCGACCGGGTCGTATTCCTCGACGGCGGCAGCGTCGTGGAAGAGGGCCGCCCGAGCCGCATCTTCTCGTCGCCGGCAGAGCCCCGGACGCGCGAGTTCCTGGCCAGCATCCTGCACTGAGGACTCCCTTGGACAACTGGAGCCGCTTCCTCGACACGTTTTTCAAGGCGTCGGTCATCGACCGCTATCTGCCGGATATCGTGAAGGGGTTTTTCGTCACCATCGAGGTCGCCGTCCTGGTGGTGATCGCCGGTCTGACGCTCGGCCTCGTTCTCGCCTGCCTCCGAAGTTTCCGTTTCCGGGCGCTGAATTTCTTCGTCGTCGTCTTCGTGGACGTGTTCCGCGCCCTTCCGCCGCTGGTGATCGTGCTCCTGTTCTATTTCGGTTTGCCGAACGTCGGCATCGTGATGTCGAATTTCGTCGTGCTGTGGCTCGTCCTGACGCTGGTTCTGGCAGCCTTTTCGGAAGAGATTTTCTGGGCCGGGATCCTGTCCGTCGAGAAGGGCCAGTGGGAGGCGGCGCGGTCGACCGGTATCGGATTCGCCGGAACGCTGTTCTACGTGATCCTGCCGCAGGCCGTGCGGCTGACCGTTCCGCCGCTCACCAACCGGACCATCGCGATCACCAAGCACTCTGCGCTCGGCACGGTAATCGGGGTCGGCGAGATTCTGAACCAGGCGACGACGGCGACCAGCTTCGCCGGCAACGCCACGCCGCTGATGATGGGCGCCATCGCCTACGTGTTGCTGTTCGTGCCGGTGGTCGTGCTCGGCCGCTGGGTCGAGACCCGCTTCGCCTGGAGTCGCGCCTGATGGACGCCCTCCTGGAGCAGTTCTTCAATCTCGCCATTCTGGCCGAGACCTGGCCCGTGTTGCTGCGGGGCCTCGGAACGACGGTGCAGCTCTGCCTGCTGGTGATACCGCTCGGCCTGGCCGGGGGGCTCCTGGTCGCGCTCCTCGCCACCAGCCGCCACCGGGCGTTGCGCTGGGCGGTGGTTCCGTTCGTCGACTTCTTCCGGGCGATTCCGCCGCTGGTGCTCCTGATCTTCGTGCATGCCGGCCTGCCGTTCGCCGGCCTTGAGATGACCGCCTTCCAATCCGTCGCCGTCGCGTTCCTGCTCAACAATTCGGCCTATTACGGCGAGATCTACCGCGCCGGGATCGAGAGCGTCGGGCGCGGACAAAGCGAGGCCGCCCGGTCGACCGGACTGACCTCGCTGCAGACGACGTCCTGGGTCGTGATCCCGCAGGCGGTGCGGAACGTGCTGCCGGATCTGGTCTCGAACACCATCGAGGTGGTCAAGCTGACCTCTCTCGCGTCGGTGGTCGCGCTGCCCGAACTGCTCTATTCGGCCGACATGGCGCGTTCGATCACCTTCAACGCGTCGCCGCTGGTGCTGGCGGCCGGCCTGTATCTGGCGATGCTCTGGCCCTGCGTGCGGCTGTTGAGCAGGCTCGAGCACCGGGTGGGCCGTTGAGACGGGCGAGGACCGGACGCGGGATCGGGTAGTCGCGGATCGAGCCGCCGCGCGGGGTCGTCCGTCTCGCGCCGCAACGGCGGCACGGAAGCGCTCGCGCGCGCATGGTATGCTCCGGCCCGGACCCCGGTCCGACGGCTTTCCGCGCGAGACTTCGGACTTCCGCCGCTCGGCAGGCGAAGGCCGCCGGAGCGCAGGACGCCGACGAGGTTCGGAGGCGGGAGGGATCCGCGGCTCCGGCCGATCGGTCGAGGGCAACGAGGGGAGGACAGGATGACGGCCCGCAACCTTCGCACGGGCGCCGCGCAACTCGGCGCCATTCAGAAGTCCGACAGCCGCAAGGTCGTCGTCGACCGGATGATCGCGCTTCTCGACGAGGCGGCGGGAGAGGGCTGCGAGCTGGTCGTATTTCCCGAGCTCGCGCTGACGACCTTCTTCCCGCGCTGGTACATGAGCGACTGGAGCGAGGTGGATTCGTGGTTCGAGAGCGAGATGCCGAACGCGGCCACGGCGCCGCTCTTCGCGCGCGCCCGAAGCCTGCGGATCGCGATCAGCTTCGGCTACGCGGAACTGACGCCCGAAGGGCGCCGCTTCAACACGTCGATCCTGACCGACCGGGACGCGAGGATCGTCGCCAAGTATCGCAAGGTGCACCTTCCGGGGCACGACGAATACGATCCCGAGCGGACCCACCAGCATCTCGAGAAGCGATACTTCGATCCCGGCGATCTCGGGTTTCCGGTTTGGCGGACGCTGGGCGGCGTCTTCGGCATGTGCATTTGCAACGACCGCCGCTGGCCGGAGACCTTTCGCGTCATGGGCCTGCAAGGGGTCGAGATGGTGACGCTCGGCTTCAACACGCCGACCTCCAACAGCCAGAGCGCTTCGGAGGCGTTCGAGACCCGGATGATGCATCACCGCCTGTCGCTGCAGGCGGGCGCGTATCAGAACTCGACCTGGGTCGTCGCCGTCGCCAAGGCGGGAGACGAGGACGGACACCCGCTCATGGGCGGCACCTGCATCGTGGGCCCCGACGGCGTGATTGCCGCGGAACTCGACGGCGACGAGGACGGGCTGATCGTGCAGGACTGCGACCTGGAGGCGACCCGCTTCGGCAAGGAGACCATCTTCGACTTCGCTCGCCACCGGCGGATCGAGCATTACGGGCTGATCTCGTCCCAGACCGAATCGCGGCCGCCGGCCGAATGACGGGCGTCGGGACGCCGGGAGGGCTCGACGCGGATTTTGCGTCCCTCGAAAAGGGGGATCGCTACAAGATCCTCTGCGGCCTGGTGATCCCCCGTCCGATCGCGTGGGTCACCACGCTCGGCGAGGACGGACAGGTGAACGCGGCGCCGTTCTCGTTCTTCAACGTGTTCTCCGAGGACCCTCCGCTCGTGGTGCTCGGTCTGCAGACGCGGGGTTCCGGGAGGCTGAAGGACACGACCGCCAACGTTCGCCGAACCGGCGAGTTCGTGGTCAACATGGTGTCCGAGGCGCTGGCCGAGGAGATGAACGCGTGTTCGGCGGACTTCGGCCCGGAGGTGAGCGAGGTCGAGGAGGTCGGCCTCGACCTGTCGCCGTCCGTGTCGGTGCGGCCGCCGGCGATCGCCGCGGCGCCGGCCGCGCTGGAGTGCCGCCGGACGATGATGATCAATCTAGGACCCGAGCGGGATCTGCTGGTCGGCGAGGTCCTGCGGGCGCGAACCGCCCCGGGCGTGATGGATCCGCTGCGCCACTACGCCGACCTCGACGCCTACCGTCCCGTCGCGCGTCTCTTCGGAAGCGGATATGCGAGGCTTCGCGAACCTTTCTCCATGGTCCGCCCGACGGCGCCCCCGCCGTCGACCGCCGGGAAGGGCTGACGCCGGCAGCGTATCAGACGTTCGCTTTATCGAGCGCACAGGGTCCCGATCGCCATGGCGACGGCCGCCTGCGTCGGGTCGACGACCGGAATTCCGAGCGCCTCTTCGAGACCGCGCCGGTGTCCGGCCATGCCGGCGCATCCGAGCACGATCGAACCGGCGCCGTCCTCGTCCCGAAGCGCGCGGCCGATTTCCTTCATTCGCTCGAAGGTTTTCGCGCCGGCGGCGCTCTCCGCGACGCTCGTCTCCAGGGGCCGCTCTCCGGCAAGCCGGTCCGTGAGGCCCATCTGGCGCAGGTAGCGCATGTGGCGGCCGATCGAGGCCGCGCGAATTGCGACGACGCCGAACGTGTCCGCCCGCGCGAGCGCCGTGAGCACGCCGCACTCGGCGATGCCGAAGACGGGCTTGTCCGTCGCCTCGCGGCAGGCGCCGAGGCCCGGGTCCGAGTAGCAGGCGATCACGAAGGCAGAAGCCGTCTCGTCCTGCCGGACGGCGTCCGCCAGCGGCAGGACGACTCGTTCCACGTCGCGCTGGGTCTCGATGCCGACCGGTCCCTCGTCGAGCGTCGTGCAGTCGATCTCGGGGCCGCCGGCGAAGCGGAGGCCTGCGATGCCGCGCTCGATCGCGCGCGTGATCTCGCGGTTGGAATTCGGGTTCAGAACCCGGATGCGTTGCGGCCTTGCGGTCATGTGGTAGGGTCTCCAGGGTGCGCGGTCGGGATCATGCCTCGGCGGAGGCTGCCGGTCCAGCGCGTCCCCCGCGGGACGGTTCCGGTTCGGAGAGGAGTCGCATGGAAGCGTTCGATCTGGTGATCCGGGGCGGACGGGTCGTGACCGAGTGCGACGACGTCCTCGCCGACGTCGGCATCCGGGACGGACGGGTCGCGGCGCTGGGATGCGGACTCGGCCCCGGGCGGGACGAGATCGACGCGGCCGGACGCCTGGTCCTTCCGGGCGGCGTGGATTCGCACTGCCACATCGAACAACTGTCCGGCAGCGGCGTCATGAACGCCGACGACTGGGAGAGCGCCACCCGCGCCGCTGTCGCCGGCGCCACCACCACGGTGATTCCCTTCGCCTGCCAGCATCGCGGCATGCGGTTGTCGGAGGTTGCGGCGGACTACCACGCACGGGCGCGCGAGGGCGCGATGGCGGACTATGCGCTGCACCTGATTCTGGCCGACCCGAATCGAGATTGCCTCGAGCGGGACCTGCCGGAACTGGTCGAGAGCGGGCACGCGTCGATCAAGGTCTTCATGACCTACGACGCCATGCGCCTCGAGGACGAGGCGATGCTGGACGTCCTCCTCCGGGCCCGGGAGTTGGGGGCGCTGGTCGCAGTGCATGCGGAAAATCACGGCATGATCGCCTGGACTTCCCGGCGCCTCGTCGAGCGCGGCTACACGGCTCCCCGCTACCACGCCGTCAGCCATCCGAGGGCGTCGGAGCGGGAGGCGTTCGGGCGGCTGATCGCGATGGCCGAGCTGGTCGACCAGCCGGTCATGATCTTTCACGTATCCACCGCCGAGGGCGTCGCGGTGATTCGGGAAGCGAGGGGCAGGGGGCTGAAGGTATGGGGAGAGACCTGCCCGCAATACCTGTTTCTCGACGCCGACGACCTGGATCGCCCCGGCGCCGAAGGGGCGAAGTTCTGCTGCAGCCCGCCGCTTCGCACCCGGTCCGACCAGGACGCGCTCTGGCGCGCGCTCGAGCTGGGCGATCTCCAGACCGTGTCCTCCGATCACGCGCCGTTCGCTTTCGATTCGAGCGGCAAGCTGCAGGCCGGTCCGAACCCCGCGTTCAAGCAGATTCCGAACGGGCTGCCCGGGTTGCAATGGCGGATGCCGCTGCTGTTCGACGAAATGGCGTCTTCGGGCAGGCTCGGCGTCCGCGAATTCGTTCGCGTCGCCGCTTCGGCTCCGGCCCGGCTCTACGGGCTCGCCGACCGGAAGGGATCCGTCGCCGTCGGCAAGGACGCCGATCTGGCGGTCTGGAACCCGGACCGGGAGGTGGCGCTGGACGACTCGCTCGTGCGGGACCGAACGGGCTATACGCCCTACGCCGGGCGGCGCGTCCGCGGCTGGCCGGAAGTCGTGCTCTGCCGGGGCCGGGTCGCGGTCCGCGACGGCGAGATACTGGCCCGGGCGGGAGACGGGGCGTTTCTGCCGCGCCGGGCGGGGCCGGCGGCCCGGCCGACCGGACGAATGAGTCCGGAATTCGATAGGGAGAGGAATTTCGGGGCGAGCCTGCTCGCGTGAGTCGTCGGCAAGGCGTTCGACGGGAGCGTGCGAAGGCGCATCCGGACTTGACATGTCCCCGGAAGCGCGGCAAGGGCCCGGTCGCGAAACCCTGTCGGCATTCGCGGTCGGCGCGCCCGGTCGCGCCGATCGAAGGAGACGATTGACGGAGGGAGGCCTGTGACATGACCGATCCGATCGCGCGGATCCGAATCGATTTGGGCGGAGCGCGACCGCCGATCTGGCGGCGCGTCGACGTGCCGGTGACGCTTACGCTGCACGAATTGCACGACGTGATTCAGCGCGCGTTCGCCTGGGAGAACAGCCATTTGCACCAGTTCACCGTCGGCGAACGCGTCTACGGTCCTCCGGAATACGAACTCGACGAGGTGTTTCCCGGGGTTTGCGACTCGAGGAAGACTCGTCTCGTGTCGTTGCTCTCGGACGGGATCGAGCGGTTTACCTACACCTACGACTTCGGCGACAACTGGGTGCACAAGCTCGTCGTCGAGCAATTCCGCGCCGGAGAGCCGGATACGGAGTATCCGGCTCTGGTCAAGGCACGGCGCCGCGGTCCGCCGGAAGACATCGGCGGCGTCTACGCGTACGAGGAACGCCTTGCGCTGTTGCGGGACCCGTCCGACGAGCATCACGAGGAAACGGTGGAGTGGCTCGGGAAGGGCTACGACGCCGACGAGGTGGACTGGGAGAGCGCACATCGCAATCTCGCGTCGATCGCCGTACGCCACAAGAAAGGCCTCGAGATCATGGCCGGCCACCGACAGATTCGCGAACGCCGCCGGCACTCCTGAACCGTCGCGGCTTCGGCGGGTCGCGGGCGTCCCGGCGCGGTCCGCTCCGCCTCGTTCGGGGCTGCGAAGGGGCGCGTGGGCGAACGGAGCCGGCCGGCCGATGGCGATCGGGACCGTGCGTTCGGCGCCCACGGGCATCGGTCGAGGATGTGACAACGGGAGGAGGATACCCGGGCCATGAACGAATCGATCGCACGCATCCGAATCGACTTGCGCGGGATCCGGCCGCCGATCTGGCGGCGCGTCGACGTGCCGGTCGCGTTGACGCTGCACGAATTGCACGAAGTGATCCAGGCCGCCTTCGGCTGGGCAGGCGGCCATCTTCACGAGTTCACGATCGGCACGAACTCGTTCGCTCCCCCGGAATACGAACTGAACGACGACTCCTCCGTCGTCTACGACTCGAGGAACATCCGGATCCGGGCGCTGATCCGGCAGGGGATTCGCCGGTTCGGCTACACCTACGACTTCGGCGACGACTGGGTGCACAAACTTCTCGTCGAGGACGTCCGTGAAGGCGACGGGGACGCCGCGTATCCGGCGCTGATCGGGGGCAGGCGCCGGCGTCCCCCGGAGAATATCGGCGGCGTGCACGGATTTGGGGCGTACCTCGCGCTGTTGCGAAATCCTGCCGACCCGGAGTACGAAGAGACGGTGCAGTGGTACGGAACCTACGAAGAGGACGGCGAGGCGTGGAAGGACGCGCGGACGTCCGTAGCGGAGATTGCGGCGCGTCGCCGGAGGAACTCCGGAGGACGTCGCAGGAAGCCGTGAGCCATTGCGGTTCCGTAAGATATCGCACGCAACGAACGGGTCGGGATCGAGTCCGCTTTCGAACTGCGGTCGGGCGCCGGGAATCCCGCCTGTGCGGACCGAGCGCGGCGTCTTGCGCCGGAGGATACGGGCGGCGTTCCGGGATAGGAGAATTTCCTGACGGCGAAGAAGGATCCCCGCGCGTACTATGCGCACCGTCCGTGTCGGTACCCTGCGGCGTCCGATCCGAAAGTCGACGAGGAGGGCGTATCGTATCCGGAGTTCTTCGACGGAGAGCGCAACGCGCCGCCTGAGGACATTGGCGGGATGTGGGGCTACGACCGGTTGCTGGAGGCGAGAAACGACGCGGAACGCGTCCGGCGCGAGGAACGGCTGGAGTGGCAGGAGCGCGGATTCGACCCCGACGACATGGGCGAAGGCGCGATACGGGCGCGGCTCGCGCAGGTTGCCGCTTACTTTCGGTAGTCCCGATCCTGAGTTGCGGCAGGCCGGGAACGAGGCGAATCCCCGTCGACGCCAGGTGCCCGGCGGGAATCGCGCATCCGGGCTTCGTCCGATACGACGCGGCGTTCGGGCAGGATGCCGGCCGGTCGGTACAGGAGCGTCAGGACCAGCACCAGTCCGATCAAGACGATTCGAAGGGCAGCGGCGGGCGCCTTCCATTCTGACGGCAGCAATGCGGCGATGAGCGCGTCGCTGGCCGACCAGATTCCCCAGACCACGACGCCGCCGAGCAGCGCGCCGAGATTGTTGCCGCTGCCGCCGACGATCAGCATCACGAACACCTGGAAGGTGAAGATCGGCAGGAAATCGATCGGACTGATGAAGCCGAGGAAGTGCGCGTAGAGCGCGCCCGCGAGTCCGAAGACGGACGATCCCAGGACGAAGGCCTGCAGCCGCATCGCGAACACGTTCTTGCCCAGGGCGGCGGCCGCCGTCTCGTCTTCGCGAATGGCGCGGAGCGCCCGGCCCCAGGGCGAGCGGACCATCCGCTCGAACATCCAGTAGACGGCGCCGGTGAGGGTGAGGCACAGGAGCAGGTAGAGCGCGTTGTCGGCGAGCGGCCGGTCGAAGTAGCCGGAAAGCGGACGGGGAATGCCGTACATGCCGTCCGGGCCGCGGGTGAGGGATTCGAGGTTCAGGGCGACGAGCTGGATGCTGACCGCGATTCCGAAGGTCGAGATTGCGAGGAAGTCCTCCCGGAGTCGCAGGGTCGCCAGACCGACGACGAGGGCGGCGAGTCCGGATGCGGCCATGGCGGCCAGGAACCCGAGCGGGAACCACAAGCCGAACCCGCCGAACGCGGTATCGGGATAGGAGGGTCCGGTCACGATCGCGGAGGCGTAGGCGCCGACGGCGAAAAACCCGACGACGCCGACGTTGAACAGTCCCGCGGCGCCCCATTGCAGATTGAGGCCGAGGGCGCTGAGCGAGTAGAAGCTCGCCACGATCAGGAAGAAGACCAGGAAGGAGACGACGCCTTCCATCATCCGGGCCTCCCCATGAGCCCGTGCGGGCGAAAGAGAAGGAAGGCGAGGATCACCAGAAAGGCGACGCCGGCGCGATAGCCGGACAGTCCGACGGCCACCGCGAGCGCCTCGGTCAGGCCGATGACCAGCGCGCCGAGCAGGGTGCCCCAGAGGTTGGTCGCGCCGCCGAGAATCAGCGCCCCGAACATCGGCAGAAGCATGTCGAAACCCATTTCCGGGCGCAGCTGCGTGTTGTGCGCGAGCAGGACTCCGGCAGCCGTCGCCAGCGAAGCGCCGATGAGCCAGGTCGCCCGGATCACCGCACGGACGTCGATGCCGACGGTCTCGGCCAGGGTCGGGTTCTCGGCCGCGGCGCGCATCTGGCGGCCGAGCGAGGTCCGGTTCAGAAATAGGAAAAGCAGGACGAACGCGACGGCGCTGACCGCCACGACGGCGAGGTCGTCGGGGCGGATGCGCAACCCGGGCGCGAGCTCGAAGGACTTCGGGATGAAGAAATCGTAGTAGGCCGGTTCGCCGCCGGCGATGAGGGTGGTCAGGTTGCGTCCCATCAGCGACAGGCCGAAGGCGGCCATGATGACGGTAATGCGCGAAGCGTTGCGTGCGCGGAGCGGGCGGAAGACCAGGCTGTCGACCAGCAGGACGACGAGGCCGGTCGCGATCCCGGCTGCCGCCATGGAGACGAGCAGCGGCCAGCCGAACGCGACCGGCCCCATGGCGCCGACTCCGAGGCCGAGCAGATTCACGCACAGTAGGGTCAGATAGGCGCCGAGCGTCAGAATCTCGCCTTGGGCGAAATTGGCGAATCGCAGGATGTTGTAAGTCATGCTGAGGCCGATCGCCCCGAGGGCGATAATCGATGCGTTGACCAGCCCGTCGGCGAGATACTGGATCATCCTGGCGCCCCGCTCGCGCCGGCCCGCATGGACCCGGTTCCCAGGTACAGGGACCCGAGGCCCCGATCGGCGAGGAGTTCCTGCGCGTCGCCCCGAAGGGCCTCCCGTCCCTCGACCAGGACGGATGCGCGGTCGGCGACCTCCAGGGCGGCGCGCGTGTTCTGTTCGACCATCAGGATCGCGACGCCGGTATCGCGCACCTGCGCGAGCTGCCGGAACACCGACCGGGAGACGAGCGGAGAGAGGCCGGCCGAGGGTTCGTCGACGATCAGGAGCCGGGGCGCCGCCATGAGCGCCCGGCCGACGGCGACCATCTGGCGCTGGCCGCCGGACAGGGTTCCGGCGCGTCCGCCGAGACGCGGCCGCAGGTCCGGAAACAGCTCCAGCACCCGGCTTCTGCGCTCCTCGACCGCCTCCGGGTCGCGCAGGGCGCCCAGTCTCAGATTGTCCTCTACCGTGAGCCTCGCGAACACGTTGCGCGATTGCGGCACGTAGATCAAGCCGCTGCGCACCCGGCGGTGCGTGGGAAGCCTCGTCAGGTCTCCGCCGAGGAACCGGACGGTTCCCGATTCGACCGGCACCAGACCGGCGATCGCCTTCACCAGGGTCGACTTTCCGGCGCCGTTCGGACCGAGCAGCGCAACGATTTCGCCGGGCCCGACGGCGAGGTCGACGCCGTGCAGGACGGGTGCGCCGGGGCGATAGCCGGCGACCAGCCCGCATGCCTGCAACAGCGGTTCAGCGCCCGGCGCCATGATGGGGATCCGGGCTGCCGAGAAAGGCCTCGATCACGCGTTCGTCCTCGCAGACCTCCCGGCACCCTCCTTCGAGGAGGAGCGCCCCGCCGGCGAGGACGACGACCGGATCGCACAACCTCCGGACCAGCTCCATCTTGTGTTCGATGACCAGAAACGTCAGTCCCCGTTCGTTCAGCCGGCGGATGCGGTCGATCACGGCGTCGAGGAGCGCCGGATTCACGCCGGAGCCGGGCTCGTCGAGCAGGATCAGCTCCGGATCGGACATCAGTGCGCGTCCGAGTTCGAGGAGCTTCGTCTGTCCGCCGGACAGCTCGCCGGCCGCCTCCTCGCCGAGCCGCTCCAGTTCCAGAAATCGCAGGATTTCGGTCGCGCGATCGCGGAGGGCGCGCTCTTCGCGCCGCACGGTCCGGGGCTGTACCCAGTTGGCCCAGAAACGCTCGCCGCGCTGCCGGAGCGGTGCGGTCATCAGGTTCTCGAGCACCGTCATCCGGCCGAACGGTCGCGGAATCTGGAACGTGCGGGCGAGTCCGGAGCGGTACATCCGGTGGGAGGGAAATCCGGTGACGTCCCGGTTCCGGAAGCGGACGGCGCCCCCGGAGGGTCTCGTCTCGCCGGCGATCATGTCGAAGGTGGTGGTCTTCCCGGCTCCGTTCGGCCCGATCAGACCGGTGACGGTGCCGCGCCGGACCGTGAAGGACACGCCGTCGACGGCGCGGATCCCGTCGTATTCCTTGACCAGATTCTCGACCCTGAGGATCGCGTCCGGATCGGCGGAGGGAGCGGGGTCGAGAGCGTTCATGGATCCGGCGGCGGCAGCGGCAGCTGCAACGAAGGCTATGCGGGCAGGGCGCCGTTCGCAACGCGCGTCGGGGCCTCCGTATCGGTCCGGAGAAATTGATTGCGTTCCGGCTTGCGAATACTCTTGCGGGACGAGGCGCCGGACGGCTTGGCGAAGTCCGGCGCAAGGGAACGCATCGGCCGGGTTCGAAGCGAACCGGGCGAAGGGAGGAGACAAGAATGAGAAAACAAGCGCAGGTTGCCTGTCTCGCGCTGGCGGCGGCCGCGACGCTCGCCGCGGGCGCTCGCGCCGACGACTGCACGCGGACCGTCGGCAGCGTGCTCTCGCTGACCGGGAGCTACGGGACCTTCGGAGTGCCGATTTCGCGGGCGGCGGAACTGGCCGTGCGTCAGGTCGAGGAAGCCAGGATGCGGATCGGGGAGGGGTGTGCGCTCGCCTACGACGTCCGCGACTCGCAGACCCAGCCCTCGGTCGGGGTGGACGCGGCCCAGAAGCTGATCGACATCGAGGGGGCGACCTCGCTGGTCGGGCCGATCTCTTCCGGCATCACCGGACCGCTCCTGACCTCCGTGACGGTCGATCGCGGCGTCCTGATGATCGCCGTTGCGTCGACGTCGCCGAGCTTCACCCAGATGGCGCGGGAGGGCGCCACCGGGGGGTTGTTCTTCCGCACGATGGTGACGGACGCGCTGCAGGCGGTCGCGGCGGCGAAGACGGCGTATGACGCCGGGTTCCGCAACATGGCCGTCATCCATCTCAACAACGACTGGGGCGCGAACAACACGGCGGAATTCGGCCGCGCGTATCGGGCCCTCGGCGGATCGCTCGCCAACGTCGTGGCGTACAACGCCGAGCAGGCCTCCTATCGCTCCGAAGTGAACAAGGCGCTGGAGGGCGCGCCGGACGGCGTCTACATGGTCGCGACGCCGCAGGACGGCGCCAAGCTGATGCGCGACTGGATCTCGTTCGGCGGAGCGGAGGGCTACGTGTTTCCGCAGGGCACCAACGATCCCGAATTCCTGAACGCGGTCGGGGAGGAGGCGCTGGCCAACGGCTGGTTCATTTCCTCCGCGAATCGCACCAACGAATCGTACGAGATCGTAAACGGGGATCTGCAGCGCTGCTGCGAGCTGGAGATCGACGGCGGCCCGGGCAGGACGACGGGTTACGACGCCGCCGCGCTGATCGCGCTGGCCAACGTCGCGGCCGATCTTCGCGGCGTGGAGCCGACGGGGTCGAACCTGGCCGTGATCGTGCGCGACATCACCGGTCCCGACGGGGAGCCCTTCGTTGCCGGCGTCGACGGATTCGAGGCCGGGCTTCGTATGATTCAGGAAGGAAAGCCGGTCGCCTATGTCGGCGTTACCGGACCGGTCGCGTTCGACTCGCTCGGCAACGTCTCGGGCGAGGTGGACGTGCTGCAGGCGAGGGACGGAGGATTCGTCACCGTCGATACCGTGACGCTAGAGGAGATCGCAGAGGTGAAGAAGCTGGCGGAGGGGTCCTGACCGGCTCTGCAGGCCCGGCGGGCAGCCGTTCGGACTGCGCCGAGTAGCTGACGAAGCTCCGCAGCCGTACGGACGGCTTCCCCGGGTCGGCCCCTTCGCGTATCGATTCGCGGTCGGCTCGGATTCGCCGCCGGGGCCGCGAGGGTTCCAGTCGGGAGTCCCCGAAGCGCTGCCTCGTCGCTATTTTCCGACGATTCCGGGGGGCTTCGGCGGTCGGCCGGACGCGCGGTTCTCCAGCGCTGCCTCGATGCGCGAGACGCAGGCTTCCCTGGCTCGCACGGCGCTCGATCTCTATGCGCGATGCCGATTCGAAGAGCTGCGCCGACGCTTTCTCCAGGTTCGTTGCGCTTCGATAGCGCTCGTTCCCTGGCTGGCCACGTCCAATTCCCGACAAAGCGCAACGTGTCCCATGCCTTCTCGCCAGACGACCGTGGAGAGTTTCCGTTGCGTCTTCGGCTTCACTGGAACGGCGGTCGCTTGCGGGGCCGTCTGCTCCCTGTCGCGTAGAGCCTCGTGATGCGCGATGACCGATCGCCCGTTCTTCGTTGACGGGAACTGACGCTACCTCGCCGGGTTCCGGTGCGTTCACTACAACGGATAGCAGGGGACTGGGCGGGAATCAGCGGGGCCTCAGTTCACTTCTCGTCCTGCATGATTGCGCACCCCGTGGACGGTGGAAATCTGCGAGAGTAGCCCCGGGACGGCGGCCGGGAGTCGATGAGTGCGAAACTCCAGTCTGGACGAGTCTCTCTTGGGCGCGCTGTAGGGCTACCCGCCCGCCGGACACGGTGTGGGGAAATCCGACCGCCGATGCAGTCCCAGCGCAGGCGTGCATGAACAGGTCGCGTCCGATATCCGGTTGAGAAAGTGCCGGAGAATTCCCGATTCTGTTGTCGAGTTATGTCGCGAGTCGGATGCTGGGTAAGAATTTGCCTGTTGCCGGAACCGAGATGGAGTTGCCGTTCACGACAGGAACAGGTATTCTTGACCGGCATATCAGTCATGAGTAGTCTCATGACCGCCAAGTAGGTCAATCACCTTTGTCATGACAAGCATCCCTCGTACACGTTCGCGGCGCACCGAAGAGGCGCTTCGCCTCTTGGGCAAGCGGATTCGGCTTGCCCGCAAGCGGCGTCGCATGTCCGAACACGAACTTGCCGAGCGCGTCGGGGTCGCGAGAAGCACCCTGCAGTCGATCGAGAAGGGAAACCCCACGGTCGCCGTTGGGCTCGTGTTCGAGGCTGCGACTATCGCGGGAGTCGGCTTATTCGTTCCCGAGGCGACGACTCTGGCTCCGCAGATCGAGCGCGTAGACGACAAGCTAGCACTCCTGCCGGCTTCGGTCCGCAAACCTCGGCACGAGGTCGTCGATGACTTCTGACGCAGCGAGGCCAAGGGAGGCGTTCGTCTGGATCTGGTTGCCGGGCAGAACGGAGCCGGTGGTCGCGGGTCGGATTCATGCTGAAGACGGCTGCTTCGCCTTTACCTACGGTCGGTCCTATCTCGCAAGGAAAGACGCGATTCCAATATTCGTGCCCGAGTTGCCGCTGCAGGGCGGGATCGTCATGCCGGAGCCGCCGCTCCTGATCGCGAACTCCCTGCGCGATGCGTCGCCCGACGCTTGGGGACGCAGGGTCATCACGCATCGCCTTTGCGGCGGCCGGAGCGAGGTCGAAGGAACCGCCGAACTCGACGAACTCACGTTCATGCTCCGTTCCGGGTCCGATCGCATCGGAGCGCTGGACTTCCAGTCCTCTCCCAGGGTCTACGAACCCCGCGAGTCTGAGAGCGAGACGATCGATGGCCTGTTGAGCTCGGCCGAACGTGTCGAGCAGGGCCTTCCGCTGGCGCCGGACCTGGCCGAAGCGCTCCAGTACGGGACCGCTATAGGCGGGGCAAGGCCCAAGGCGCTTCTTCGACAAGGTGAGGCCAAGTACATCGCCAAGTTCTCCTCGTCGATCGATACCTACAGCGTCGTGAAGGCCGAATTCGTCGCAATGCGGCTCGCCGGCATCGCCGGGTTGAACGTCGCGTCCGTGCGGCTTCTCCGGGCAATGAACCGGGATGTACTATTGATCCGCCGGTTCGATCGTGAGCGTTCGGACACGGGTTGGACTCGGCGCGCCATGGTCTCGGCACTGACCTTGTTTGGCCTCGACGAACTGATGGCGGCCCATGCCTCTTACGAGGAGTTGGCCGACATCGTCCGGGCTCGTTTCACGGCCCCGGCCGAGACCCTGCGGGAACTCTTCGCGCGGATGACGTTCAACATTCTCGTCGGAAACACGGACGACCATGCCCGCAATCATGCCGCTTTCTGGGACGGCGAGAGACTGACGCTTACGCCAGCCTACGACATATGTCCCCAATCCAGGGTCGGGCGCGAAGCCTCCCAGGGCATGCGGATTCGCGGCCGAGAACGTCGTAGCCAGCTGTCGCTCTGCCTCGCCGTGGCAAGCAAGTTCTGTCTTGCCGAGGAACGTGCGCTCGCCATCGTTCGGGAGCAGGTTTCTGTGATCCTGGCAAACTGGAACGCGATTTGCGACCTGGCCAAGCTGAGCGACGCCGATCGACGGTTGCTGTGGCGGCGGCAGTTCCTGAACGAACTTGCGTTCGAGGGGCTGGAGGATCGCCTCGGCCCGGTCATCGAGGACTTGCCGGGTGCGGCGTAGTTCCTCCACCTGCCGTGCCGAAGGTCGCGTCGAGCGGCTACTCGAATTCTTCTCGCTTCAGCCCTGACTGTCAAATAATTGACATTAGTGTACCAATCCGAACCTCTCTATGGTCAGGCACCGGGACGGTAACGCTGTCACCATTCACAGACCGTTGCATTATTACGTGGCTGCCCCGCCGTCGAACCTCAATGAACCCATGACCCTCCAGAATCCGACAAATGCTCTGGCCGGAATGCAATCTTAACCTACCCAACTGCCACCTCTACGTCAGTTACGTAGAATTCCCTCTTGCTGCGGCGCTCAATCTCCTTTGGAGTTGCCACCTCGAAGAACAGGGTCAATGCCTCTTCCAAATTCCTACGGGCCTGCGACACACTCTCTCCTTGGCTAGCTATATCCAACTCGGGACATAGCGCAACAAATCCGTCTCCGTCTCTCTCCACAATCGCCGTCAATCGCTTGTTCATGGTATGCCTCCATAAGTTGTGGATTTCGCAGTTACTGAGACACGGGTTCGCAGGGCGGATTCGGACGAGGCGAGGGACCGGCGCAGCCGCGTCGAGGGCGGAGTTTTCACAGGGAAGACACGTTCTTTTTCGGCCGCTTGCTGCGAAGCAGCCGGTCGTAGGTTGACGCGCTCCCCGAGACCATAGATTGGGACTCCCTCGTTTGGTTCTTGGCTGGAGAGGGCCGAAGGTCCGTGTGTCGAGCGTAAGCGATGACTGTCGTGGATGCAAGGGGGAGCTGGCGGGCCTGCGGGGCATCCGCGGCTATAGCAGGCCCGCCTTTGCTGGTCGGTCGGAAGCGGACAGGCACCGTAGGCGCCAGGGGTGGCGGGATGGGGCCCCCTCTGTACTTGCCGCGTCGTTGCCGAGCGTTGCGGCTGCCCCTGGGTTTGGGGACGGCACGGACCCGCGCAGCGCCGGAGCTTCGACGTGCGTCGGTTCCGCTGTCGCGGCCTGCGGCCCGTCCGGCCGAATGGGTGTACGGAGCCTCGGACGCGGTGCGACGGCCGGCCCGGGCTCGGGCCGGGGCACCGTGTCGGTGCGCCGCGTCGTGATATCCCGGATACGGCCGAACCTCCGTGGATGGTTGCGTCTCCGGCGGTGCGTGACCGCGACGGGCGCCGTCGTGCGGCTTCGGAACGACCCTTCGCTCGTCGGGGCGAGGAAGACCGACAAGCGAGAATCCGTTGGGGCGCGCGCGACGGCGCCCGCGGACACGGGATCGTGCCGGAGACGCGTCGATCCGTCCGGCCCGCCCATCGCCTGTTCCGCAGGATCTCCTCTCGTGAAAGGCGCGGCTTGTCCCGGCGCTCCCTGCCCGAGCGTCCACCAGTGCGCGGGCGGGGTCACGATCCGGCCGGCGACGGCGGCGTATTGCGCTTTCGCATGGACTCGCCCTTGAGTTCGATGTGGCAGGCGTTGTGAACCGCCCGGTCGAGGATGGCGTAGGCGAGCGCCCGTTCTCCGATTTTGCCGTGCCAGAGCTCGAGCGGCTGGCTCCCGAACGCGCCGGACTCGCGCATGTCGCGCCGCTCGACGATCGCCAGCATGTTGCGACGGCCTTCAAGCGAGAGCGTTTCGAGCCCCCAGTCGTCGAGCACCAGAAGATCGACTCGTTGCAAGCGCGCGGGCAACTTCGGATGAGCTACGGTGTCGCACAAACGGCGAGGTCGCCGAGCGGTTTCGGGACACGCCGATAGAGCACGGAGCGTTGCCGTCGGCACGGCTGCGGGGCCAAGGCACAGGGCAGGACGGACTTTCCGCAGCCGGTCGGGCCGACGACGGTGAGGTTGTGCGCCTCAAGAATGCGTTCGTCCGCGCACAGTTGCGTGAGCACGAACCGCGAGAATCCGCGTCCGGCGCGGCAGTCCACGTCTTGCAGGTCCGCCTGCAGGCGCAATTGGGCGCGCCGTAGACGAGCGCGGAAGCTCCGCACCAGCCGATGTTCGATCTCCCGAACGAGCAGCAGGACCAGACGGTTGTCGAAGCCCAGCTCTTTGCTGCCCGGAAGGTCGCCTTGCTCCTGCAGAGCTTCGGCCATACCCGAGAACTCGAGCTGCAACATGCGCTCAACGTTCGGCTGCCTAAGGGTCATGACGGGCCCTCCTCGCCCGGTGCCGGATTTTCCCCGGGGCTGTCCTTGCGGTAGTAGTCTTGGCCGCAGACTACCCGATGGTCGACAAACGATTCCGCCAGATACACCGGAAACCCGTGCACCGAACGCATGTCTTCCGAAAGCTGCCGCAGGCTCAGACCCTGAACCCGAGACGCCAGGTTTGCCGGCCGGTCCTCTCTCAGCAACACGTATCGTGCGTTGTTCGCGACCAGGTGCAGCCGAGAAACCGGCTGGCTGCGAGACCAGCCTATTCAACCGTCGCGAACTTGATCGCGCCGGCATGCCAGCCTGTCAGCGCAAACCACGCCCCGTCATGGACCGCAACGTGCCGAAGCGACCTGCCGAACAGGTCCCGATACGGAAGATTATGATGACGCTCGGCCAACGAATCCCGGCGCCGACGCTCCTCGACCGTGCACACAAGCCGAGTCGCTACGTCGCGAAGGCGAACCCCTGAACTGGCAAATCGAACCGATAATCGAGAATTTGAAACCGATTTGCCGGTCTGGACTCTCGGTGCGGCCAGCAAACCGCCAACTTGAGCTGTCTGAACGTCATCGGAATCCTGTCTCAGTGTGAGCGGAATCTCCAGTGCCGGACCGCGCAACATGAGGCATGTGAAACCGGGAACGCGAAGGCAGGTATCGGACAGCGGACGGAAAAACCGTTCGACGTCTCGCTCTCGCCGGTCTGTCCGTCACAGACCCGGCGGTACGGGCGCAACGAGAGGTGGGCCCCCCTTGGGCGCGGCGCGCTCGCGCGTCTGTCCGGCACCGTGAACTGCACGGCAGGAGCCGCGCTCGCGCATTGAAGGCCCGCCTCTCGGGCGTGATCGCTTGCGTGGGTCGATTCGGCAATGCCGTGGCCCCGAGATGCGCACGAGACGATCGGCCACTCGGCTAAACGGTAAATTGGCGTTGCGCAGTTTGCGCTTCGTCCTCGCACATGCCGATCCGGGGCGGCATCCTCTATGCTTCCGGTCGAACGCAGAGCAGGGCCGGAACCCGCGCGGGAGCGACAACGACATGAACGAGAGGCCACGTTCGGGAATTGCGCGGGAGCGTGGGCCCGGGAAACGGCCGAAAGGCGGGAAGCGGAGCCTGGAGACACCTGTTCCGACGATCCGGGCTCGGCGCGAGAGCCAGACTGCCCGATGCGCGACGCGTTCCGGTCGGTGCGTCTGATGTCCGTGCCGCGGGTTGAATTGGCGCCTGGATACGAGATCAGCCGGTTGATCAAGGGCGGATGGCAGGACATCGGCTCCGATCCGTCCGCCAACGACGATCTGATCCGGTACGCCATGTCCGGCATTACGACGTTCGAGACGTCCGACGCGTACCCGGGCGGAGAGGAGCGGCTCGGGATCTTTCTGGATCGTATGGGTCGAGGCCTTCCGGAGTCTCGAAAGGCGGTGCGGGTCCACACCCGCTTCACGGTGCCTCTGTCCGGTGCGCCTCCGTCGAGGGTCGTGGAAAGCGTGAATCGCTCGCTCCGTCTCCTGGGGCTGGAGCGGCTGGATCTTCTGCAGTTGCAGTGCTGGAATCTGAAGGCTCCGGGCCTGGCGGACGTGGTGTCCGCCATGGTCGACATGCAGCGGCAGGGCAAGGTCCGGTTGCTCGGCGTCTGCAACATGGGAGTCGAACCGCTACAGCGTTTGCTCGGATTGGGGATGCCGGTGGCGACCAACCAGGTGCCGTACTCTCTCGTGGACCGCAGGGCGGATTCCCGGTTGGCGGGCTTCTGCGAACGGAGCGGTATCTCGCTACTCACCTACGGACCGCTCGCCGGCGGGTTTCTGACCGGGGCATGGAGGCTCGAGCGCGATCCGGAGTCGTCCGGTCGGTTGTACAGCCACGAGTACCTGCAGATCGTTCGCTCCGGAATGGGCTGGCAGGGGCTTCAGGCGCTCCTCCTCGCACTCGAGCGAATCGCGGTGCGAATGCAGCGTACGCTTGCGCAGATTGCGCTCCGGTGGGCGCTTCAGCGCGGCCCCGGACAGGCGGTGTTGTTCGGCGCGACCGGTGCCGACCGGTGCAACGAACTGATCGAGCTGTTCGAGTTCGAGTTGTCCGAGGCGGACTGCAGGGCGCTGGAGGAAGAAGCCTCGGACGGTCCGCCGGGAGACGTCGGCGACCTGGAACGCGCTCCGAATTCTCCCCTGGGCAGGGCGATTCGCCGGCATCTCGAACTCGGCCCCGTAGACTGACGATTCGAATGTCGGCGGCGTCCAGCTCTGCCTCGGCCGGAAGAATTCGGTGCGACCGGGACTGGGCGGGGGCGCGAGCTACGTCTCTTCGTCCAGTCTGGTGGCAGTCGTCTCCTCGTGGCGGAATCGCCTACGGCCGATCCTGAGAATGCGGAAGCGGGCGCCGCAATTGGGATCGGGGCACGCGACATGGGCATCGGTCGTCATCCAGTCGCATGGGTCCGTCTGCCGCTGCTTGGCCGGCAGAAGCGGCAAGATTGCCGCCAGCGTATAGATCGACCAGCCGACGCCGGGAGGCAATTCGAGGCGCTCGCCCCGGAGCAGAAAGTGGTCTCCTTCCTTCGCCCCGCACCAGCACGGCTTCTCGCCGGCGACCCAGTCCACCCGCAGGTCGTATAGTTCGAACTCGGTATCGTTCATGGAATCCCCATCAGGTCGAGCGCCGCCCGGAACAGATGGCCGTCTTCCCGGGCGAACGAGTCGAGAATCGAGAAGTGGTTCGCCCTGGGCAGGAGCGTCTCGTCGCAGGGATTCACTTCCGCCCGCCACGCCTCGGCAAAGTCGCTCTGCTGGCGACGGAATTCCGGGCCCTCTTCGTAGCCCACCGCGAGGGACAGCAGACCGGCGTCGGCGGAGAGGTTTCGGATCGGAGAGTACAGTTCCACGTCCTCCGACGACAGTCGTAGTTGCCGGTTTATCTCGAGTAGCGCGATGGGCTCGAGATCGTAGACGCCGCTGATCGCAAGCGCACCCTGGACGGCTGCCGCGCATCCCGAACCCGGCGGCAGGTCCGAGAGCAGCGTCGCTGCGATATGGGCGCCTGCCGAGTGTCCCGCCAGGTAGAGGCGATCAGGGTCGGCGCCGATTTGCGGCGCGAAGTCATATATGTGCTCGACGCAGCGCCGGCAGGAATCGAGAAGCGCCGCCATCCCCACGTCGGGACAAAGCGGATAGTTGGCGCTGGCATAGGCGACGCCGGCCCGGACGAAAGCGGGGGCGGGAAACAGGAAGTTCGCCTTGTCTTGCGAGAACCAGTAGCCGCCATGGAAGAACAGCAGCACGGGTGCGTCGCTCCCGGCCGGAAACACGTCGTATCGTTCGAGAGGAAGGGTCCCGTAGGCGACATCCCGAATCGCGTCGACCTCCTCGAGCGCCGCGCGGCTCGACCGGGACCAGCGTTCCGGATAACTGTCGTAGTCCGGGATGCGATGCCGGTGGGAGTACATTCTCTCCAGTTCCGGGAGATTCAATCTCGTGTAGGTCCTCTGCGACATGCGGACCTCTCCCGTCGTTGACACGACTTTCCGGCCTGGCGTTCGCCGCCGACGAAACCGGGCGAGCCCAGGCGTCTCCGGCCGGCCGCCGCACCGAACCGGAACCCGCACGGGAGGTTACCGGCATGCGGACGGTTTACCACGCGACGTGACGTGGTATTTCGTCTCGGCAGTTGCGGCTGTCCCTTCGCCGGAGACACACTCGGTGGGGATGCTGCGACCGGGGCATCCGATCGCTCTCGGCGGCACTGTCCGGCACCCCGGAATTGCGCTCTCCCTGAAGATCCGGCGTCAGGCTGGAAGGAGCCGGTAGTCGGCCTGTCGCGTTCGCGCTGCCTCACGTTCGGGTTGCGAGGTCGGGGACGAAGAAGCGGCGCTGGCCGAAGAGGAGATTCGTGTCTACGGCCCGAAGTCGGGGCGGGATTGTCGTCCAGGATCTCTGCGGCCTTCGGAGAATTCGGACGGCGAGCGAGCAAAGTAGTTCGAGGTCCGATCCGAGTTGCCGGCCCTGCTACGCCTCGTCCACTGCGAGGCGACCCGGGAGTACGACAGGGACCGGGTTAGGCATGTATCTGACGACCCCGGACGACTTCCTGCGCCGTTCCACGGAACCGGCCAGGTTGTAGAAGCCGCCCACATGGTCGCCGTCACACGCGGCACACGTGCTGGCGCCTCTTCTGCGCGCGTTCCATCTCGCCTCTTTCGTGAGCCAGTCGGCGAGGCTGTAGTCTCCCGAGGAGCAATTCGAGATATCGTGACGGGGCGAGAGAGGCTCTGGCGGTCCTATCGCTCCCATTGGCGCTTACGAACGAATCGAGCCTTAACAGCGGGGTCGATGTCCACCGGGGCGTCAAGCGCGGCGACAAAATCGTCCCACGAATCTTCTTCGAGGGCGATGACCGGGTGTTCGTCAAGAACTCCGGTCGTCGCGGTTTCAGGCGACTGGCACACGAACTCGGCTCGGCTCACACAGCCTGTTGGCGCGACACGGTCAGTGTCGGCCTGTCGCTCACCGGTCGCTCTGCTGCTCTTTCGGGCCATGCCGGGGACTTTCGTTCGAGTTGAGCACGGAATCGCATACCCAGAACGCAACTCGTCCATGAATTTGGCACTCGTGTAGCGCGCAAGATCATACCGCCTGCCGGACAGAGCGGTGGCAGAACAGGGGACAGGTCGACAGTGTCGGTATCTGCCTGCGCACCGATTCGGTCGACCCTGGTGCGTTGCCGTCGGTCTGAACCGTCCGCTCGCGAGCGTCCAGCTTGCGGCATCGACGGTCGCGGCCGGCGGCAGCTTCGTCGACTTGTCCTACTCGGGCGTACGGTCCCGGCTTGCGCTCCGCGTGCGGTTCTACTCGACCGAGCGGGGCGAACTCGGCGCGACTCGGAGCCTCTCCCACAGCGGCTCGAACTGTGGAACGTCTCGGTCACAGCACAATTGCGGCACGGCCGAGTGGCCGCGAGCGGACTGCGGGATCCGTGATTATGCGCTGCAATACGGGGTAACTCTCTGGAAGAGAAAGTTCGGTCAGTCGAATGCGCATCACGAAGCCGGACGGAATGGGGCGACGACGCGGCAAGAACCCGTCCGCACGGTGTCCGGGCAGTCCGTCTGGATATTCCGCCATGTCGAAACGTGTCGAAACGTTGCGCGCCACGTGCCGGCAGATGTCCGACGAGCCGGCTCGATAGCCGGTCGCCTGCGGTGATCGGGTTGCGCAGCGTGGATCCGAGAACCAGGTAGTTGGGGCGGCAAGAACGGAACCGGGCGCATACGCGCGGCGAGCGCGTACAATTCTGTCACGTCCTGGGCTCCGATCCGCCAGACGCAGCGGCATGGTCACCAACCCGTGTACCGAGTGGATGAACAGGCGAATATCCCGTTCGATTCGGGCGCCAGGGGGTCACTCGCCGGGGCCGAGCGTCCGTACCACCCGAAATCCGAGATCGCTCCTGCCGACTTCGGCTGGGACGGACAGGCGGATCGTCGGGGTAATGCGCCCACGCGAAGAGAAGCTGCCGCGAACGACGCGTCTGGAGCAGTTCCCGCCTTTCCGGGCGCTTCCGTCGGCGGGCGCACAGCCACGGCACTCGTCGTCGCAGTCCTGTGTCCACTCCCGGACGTTGCCGGGCACGTCTCGCAATCCGAATCGGTTGGGGGGACGGCGGCCGACGGGCGGTTCGGCAGACGGTGCCGTATCGCATGCGGAGGAGACGGCCGGGATTCTCCCGTCTCCGGACTGGCGCATGTCCCGCCCATGATCGAGTTCGCAGGCGCCACCGAGTCGCCTTGCGGCGCCGCCTCCGCTCGCCAGGTACTCCCACTCCGATTCGCTGGGAAGCCGGTATTCCGTTCCGGACTTGCGCGCGAGCCACCGAACGTAGGCTTGCGCATCCTCCCAACTTACGCAGACGACCGGATGTATGTCCGTCTGCTCGAATCCGGGGTCGCGCCATGTCGTCAGCTTTCCTTCGAAGACTGGACGCGGAGGCGGGATACGGCAGGCCTCGCGGGCTTCGTATCCGGTCTCCGAGACGAACCGGCCGTATTCCGCAACCGTGACTCTACGAACGCTGACCAGAAGCGGCTCGGGAATGGCGACAGTACGGAACCGGACCTCGCCGTCGTACGGTCCCCATCCGCGACTCGACGAATCCAGGAATAGGATCCTGCGGGAACCGCCACCGTTTCCGGGCAGTGCGCGCATTCGCGAAGGGACTCGCCAGCCGACCGGACGGTTGCGTTCGCCGCAACCGATGGGGATCCGGTCGTCGAGAAGAGACAGAGCGTTACCGCCAGAAGGCCCAGCCGCTTCGATATCTTCGCCACTTCGATTCCTTCCTCGCTGCGCGAGCAGCGATTCGTCGGCTTCTCGTCTTCTGTCGCCCCAGTGCGGTTCCGCGCCGCTCGGCGACGACGTCCAGGCCCCGATTCGCAGTCGTCTCTCGTCGCCGGACCCGACCGGACGGCGTTCGTTTCCCATGTCGTTCGCGACGCTCGAATTGCCCAAGGGCTCAAACGGCATGCCGCCCGTTCAGGTTCGTCAGCTACGCCCCTTGCGGTACGTCTCGCTGGCCGTATTCCTCATGCGCCGGACGCCAAACACGATACCACGACGGCTCCCCGGTCTTGCCCTTGTCGTCCGTCGGGCGGACACCGAAAACGGACGGGAATGCCGGAAACGCCATCCCGCGCACCGTCTCTCGACTCCGTTCGGGAGCCGTACGCACTTGCGGCGTCGACCCGGCGATCGTCGCTTGCTGCGGAGCGTCGCGCGCGCGGATCGAGGAGGTCCGGTTTCGCTCGCCGCTATCGCGCCGGGTAGCGTCGCGGCCGTTCCCACGCTTGCCATTCGGGGGCGATACCGTACTCTTCCGATCTGATCGAAGGGTCTCGCAGGCGAGAGCCACGCAACGCCCGGTCCCGGAGGAATGTCCCATGGAGCAACCGGAACGCAACGATCCGGGTGCGGGAATTCGCCCGGGCCTTCGCGTCGTCGTCACGGCCGGCGCGTCCGGCATCGGGCTGGCCATCGCCGAGGCCCTCATGCGGCACGGCGCCCGCGTCCACGTTTGCGACATTGACGAGGCGTTTCTCGACGCGTTCGCCCGCCGACATCCGGGCGCCGGACGGACGCGGGCAGACGTGTCCAGCGAGGAGGACGTCGCGCGCCTGTTCGCCGATGCGGCCGACCGTCTCGGGGGCCTCGACGCGCTGGTCAACAATGCCGGGATCGCCGGCCCGACGGCTTCGGTCGAGGAGATCGCCCCGCTCGACTGGCGGCGGTGCATCGACGTCTGCCTGACCGGCCAGTTCCTTTGTGCCCGGCTTGCGGTGCCGATGATCAAGGCCGCGGGCGGCGGCGCCATCGTCAACATGTCCTCTTCGGCGGGGCGGTTCGGCTATGCCTACCGTACGCCGTATTCCGCGGCGAAGTGGGGCGTCGTGGGCCTCACCCAGAGCCTGGCCAAGGAGCTCGGACCGTCGAACGTCTCGGTCAACGCGATTCTCCCCGGCCTCGTCGAGGGACCGCGCATCGACGGCGTGATCCGCGATCGCGCCGAGCAGACGGGGGTCCCGCTGGAGGACATGAGGCGGCAGTTTCTCGAACGCGTTTCGCTCCGACGGATGGTATCCCCCGAAGACGTGGCGAGGACGGCCCTGTTCCTGCTCTCGGAATCCGGCCGCAACGTCTCCGGCCAGTCGATCGGCGTTTGCGGAAACGTCGAGGCGCTGTAGGCGGGCGGGCGCCGACCGAACCGTTCCCGACTCCGGTTCGCCGAAGGCAGGCGGAGAGTCGACGTCAGGAGTACGCTCCCGGCATGCGGTTCCGGAGCGAGCGGGAGGAGAGGGACATGGCCGGTTCACGGAAAGTCGTCATCACCTGTGCGATAACCGGCGCCATTCATACGCCGACCATGTCGCCCCATCTGCCGTTGACGCCGGACGAAATCGCCGAGGAAGCGATCGCGGCGGCCGAGGCCGGCGCGGCGATCCTGCATTTGCACGCGCGCGATCCGGAGACCGGCCGGCCCGTGCAGACGCCGGAGGCGTTCCTCGAATTCCTGCCCCGCATCAGGCAGGCCTCCGACGCCGTGATCAATATCACCACGGGCGGCAGCCCGTATATGAGGGTCGAGGAACGCGTACGGCCCGCCGCGACGCTCGAGCCGGAGGTCGCGTCGCTCAACATGGGATCCATGAACTTCGGACTGTTTCCGCTTCTCGACCGGTTCCGGGAGTTCCGCCACGAATGGGAGCGGGAGCATCTCGAGAACACGCGCGACCTGGTGTTCCGCAACACGTTCAAGGATATCGAGACCGTTCTGGCCGCATGCCGGGAAAACGGAACCCGCTTCGAGTTCGAGTGCTACGACATCGCCCATCTCTACAACCTGCGGCACTTCCTCGACCGGGGTCTGGTCCGGCCGCCGCTGTTCGTCCAGTCGATCTTCGGCATCCTCGGCGGCATCGGCTCGCATCCCGAGGACCTCATGCACATGAAGCGAACGGCCGACAGGCTGTTCGGGGACCGCTACCGGTGGTCCGTTCTCGGCGCCGGCCGCAACCAGGTATCGCTCGCCCTTACGGGTGCGGCGATGGGCGCGAACGTCCGGGTCGGGCTGGAGGATTCTCTCTGGGCGGGCCCCGGCCGGCTCGCCCGGTCCAATGCGGAACAGGTCCGCCTGGTGCGACAGGCGCTGGAGAGCCTGTCGCTGGAAGCGGCGACTCCGGACGAGGCGCGGCAAATCCTGGACCTGAAGGGCGGCGACCGGGTCGCGTTCTAGGCGGATCCCCATCCGGGGCCGTGTGACGCGGCGCGTGGCGTCCCTGCGGATTCGCTCCGGGCACCGGCAGCCGGATTGCAACTTCGGCATCCGGGCCGATCGCGCCGCCGCGACCGTCCCGGCGCCGGGACGGTTACGCCGAAGACGCGATTCCGACGATCGCGCAGCCCGACTGGCGTTCCGCGTTCAGCCCCAGAATCCGGCCTCGGCGGGGTGCAGTACGGACCCCTCCGCCCTGAATCCGCCTTCGCGGTCTTTCGCGAGATAGAGCGGACCGTCGAGGTCCACGTAGTCGGCGGACGCGGCCAGCAAGAACGCCGGAGCGGTGGACAGCGAACCGCCCATCATGCAGCCGACGAACACGCCGAGGCCACGGCGCCTCGCTTCCGCGTTGAGGGCGAGCGCCTCGGTCAGGCCGCCCGCCTTGTCCAGCTTGACGTTGACGAACCCGTATGCGCCCTCGACCCGGTCCAGGTCCCCGCGCGTCCGGCAACTCTCGTCGGCACAAAGCGGAATCGGCGACTGCAGCGTCTCCAGTTGCGGCTCCGCGCCTTCCGGTAGCGGCTGTTCGAGGAGTTCCACGCCTGCGTCCGCGAGCACGGGAATCATCCCGCGCAGCGTGTCGAGCGACCAGCCCTCGTTCGCGTCGACGACCAGGCGCGCCTTCGGCGCGCGTTTCGCCACTGCCCGGATCCGCTCCGCCTCCCGGTCCGCGTCGCCGCCCAGCTTGACCTTCAGCAACGGCCGGGAGGCGGCTTCCTCGGCCTGCCGGCCCATGGCCTCGGGCGAATCGAGGCTGATCGTGTAGGCGGTGACGAGAGGCTTCGGCTCGGGGAGGCCCGCCAGCTTCCAAACCGGGGTTCCGCTTGCCTTCGCCTCGAGATCCCAAAAGGCGCAGTCCAGCGCGTTGCGGGCGCTGCCGGCCGGCATGCGGCGCTGCAGCTCTTCGCGGTCCGACGGCATGTCCTGCGCGCGAATGTTCGAGAGGACGGCGAGCGCCGAGTCCGGCGTTTCGCCGAGCCTGGCGTAGGGGACCGATTCTCCGCGGCCGGTCACGCCGTTTCGCGCGATCTCGACGACGAGCGTGGCGGCTTCGGTGCGGGTGCCGCGCGCGATGGCGAACGGCCGCGCGAGAGGCCAGCGCTCGATCTTCGCCTGTAGGGAAACGGGCACGCGAATTGTCAGCCGTAGCGAAGGGAGAGAATTTCGTAGACCCTCTCCCCGTTGGCGCCCATGACCTCGACCTCGTCCCCGACCCGGCCGCCGAGCAGGGCGCGGGCGAGCGGGGCGCGGACGCTCAGGAGGCCCTTCTTCACGTCGGCTTCGTCTTCGCCCACGATCTGGAACGAACGCTCGCAGTCCGCGGTGTCGTCGAACACCCGCACATGCGCGCCGAAGCGAACCGTGTCGCCGGTCTGGCCGTCGGGATCGATGACGTCCGCGCGGGCGATGCGCCCCGAGACTTCGCCGATTCGCCGGTCGATGATGCGCAGGCGCTCGCGGGCGGCGTGGTACTCGGCGTTCTCCGAGAGGTCCCCGTGGCTTCTGGCCTCGGCCACGGCGGCGACGGTCTTCGGGCGGTCGGTCTTCTCCAGCCGCTCCAGCTCCCCGCGCAGGGCGTCGTAGCCGGCGGGCGTCATCGGGTGTCGTTCATGGGCCATGCGAGGCGCCTTCTTGCCGGGGGCCGTCGCCGGTCGGCCGCGGCGGGGCGAAGTAGGATTGCAGCGAAGCGACGGCGAGCGGTCCCTCGCGGGCGATCCGGATCGCCTCGACCGCCGCCGCGGCGCCGGGGACGGTCGTAAAATACGGAATGCGGAGCTTCAGCACCGCCTCGCGCAGGGTGAAGGAATCCCGAATCGCGCGTTCGCCCTCCGTGGTGTTGAACACCAGCGAAACCGCATTGTCGTTGATCCGTTCCACGATATGCGGCGATCCCTCGTGCACCTTGTTCACGAGTTCGACGTCGACCCCGCCTCCGCGCAGGGCCGCGGCCGTGCCGCGCGTGGCCAGAACGTCGAAGCCCATTGCGGCGAGCGCCCGTGCCCGGGGCAGAATGGCCTGCTTGTCCGCGTCCCGGACCGACACGAACACGGTGCCGCCGTCGGGCAAGTGATTTCCGGCGCCGCGCTGGCTCTTCAGGAAGGCCCGCGCGAAGTCGGCGTCGATGCCCATGACCTCGCCCGTCGAGCGCATTTCGGGGCCGAGCAGCGTGTCGACGCCCGGAAAGCGCGAGAACGGGAACACCGCTTCCTTCACTGCCGCGTGCGCGATCGACGGCGTGGGCAGGCGGAAGGAGGCGAGCGTCTCGCCGGCGGCGAGTCGCGCGGCGATTCGCACGATCGGAACGCCGATCGCCTTGGCGATAAAGGGGGCGGTGCGGGACGCCCGCGGATTGACCTCGAGCACGAAAATCTCGCCGTCGCGTATCGCGTATTGCACGTTCATCAACCCGATCACGCCCAGATCCAGGGCGAGGGCGCGGGTCTGGCGGTGGATCTTATCGAGAACCGATGCCTGTACAGTATGCGGCGGGAGCGCGCAGGCCGAATCGCCCGAGTGGATTCCCGCTTCCTCGATATGTTCCAGAATGCCGGCGATCCAGACGTTCTCCCCGTCCGAGAGCGCGTCCACGTCCAGCTCGATCGCGCCTTCCAGGAACCCGTCGATCAGAACCGGGTTGTCGCCCGAGGCGCTGAAGGCGGCGCGCGCGAAGGAGTCGAGTTCCGATTCGTCGCGTGCGATTCGCATGGCGCGCCCGCCGAGGACGTAGGAAGGCCGGATCACCGCCGGGTAGCCGATCTCGCGCGCCGCCTCGACGGCTTCCTCGCGCGTCGTCGCCGTCGCGTTCGGCGGCTGGCGCAGTCCGAGCGCCTCGAGGCGCCGCTTGAAGCGCTCGCGGTCTTCCGCAAGGTCGATCGCCTCGAAGGGCGTGCCGAGGATTCGCGCGCCGCTGCGCTCCAGCCCGTCCGCGAGCCGGAGCGGAGTCTGGCCGCCGAATTGGGCGATGACGCCGTAGACGGCGCCGCGCTCCGATTCCCGCTCGACGACGTTTCGGACCGACTCCTCGGTCAGCGGCTCGAAATACAGCCGGTGCGAAGTGTCAGGATCCGTCGAGACGGTTTCGGGGTTGCAGTTGACCATGACGGTCTCGAAACCCGCGTCAGACAGGGCGAAGCAAGCGTGGCAGCAGCAATAGTCGAACTCGATCCCCTGGCCGATTCGGTTCGGTCCGCCGCCGAGGATTACGATTTTCCTGCCGTCGCTGGGCCGAGCCTCGTCCTCCGGCGCCGTCTCGTCGCCGACGTCCGGCCCCCGTTCCCAGGTGGAATAGAGATACGGCGTCTCGGCCTCGAATTCGGCCGCGCAGGTGTCGATGCGTTTGTACACCGGGCGAACTCCCGCGCGGCGACAGGCGTCGCGGATCTCGTCGGCGTCCCTGCCGGCGAGGCGCGCGAGGCGACGGTCGGTGAAGCCGTGCGTCTTGAGGCGCAGGAGTCCGGCCGGATCGTCCGGGAGACCGCCCAGGCGAATCTCCGCCTCGAGATCGACGATCTCCTGGAGGCGGGCCAGAAACCACGGGTCGTAATCGGTCAGGCCCCGAATCTCCTCCGGCTCCATGCCTTCCCGGAGCGCTTGCGCGGCTGCCCGGAGGCGGTCGGGCGTCCGCTTCGCGAGCAGCGCTTGCAGCTCCTTCCGACGCTCCGCCGGTCCCGCCGCCTTCAGCGGCAGGTCGTCCAGCCCGTCGAGGCCCGTCTCCAGCGACGCGTAAGCCTTCTGCAGGCTCTCGGCGAAGTTGCGCCCGATCGACATGGCCTCGCCGACGGATTTCATCGACGTGTCGAGAAGCGGCGCGGCGCCGGGAAACTTCTCGAAGTCGAAGCGCGGGATCTTGGTCACCACGTAGTCGATCGTCGGCTCGAAGCTCGCCGGGGTCGCGCGCGTGATCTCGTTGATCAGCTCGTCGAGGGTGAAGCCGACCGCCAGCTTCGCCGCCACCTTGGCGATCGGGAATCCCGTCGCCTTCGAGGCCAGCGCGGAGGAGCGGCTGACCCGCGGATTCAGTTCGATCACGACCATGCGCCCGGACGCCGGGTCGACGGCGAACTGGACGTTCGAGCCGCCGGTCTCGACGCCGATCTCGCGAATCGCCGCGATGGCCGCGTTGCGCATGCGCTGGTACTCGCGGTCCGTCAGGGTGAGCGCCGGCGCGACCGTGATCGAATCGCCGGTATGCACCCCCATCGGGTCCACGTTTTCGATCGAGCAGACGATGATCGCGTTGTCCGCCTTGTCGCGCACGACCTCGAGTTCGAACTCCTTCCATCCGAGCAGCGATTCGTCGATCAGCACCTGGCCCACGGGCGACGCGTCGAGGCCGGAACGGACGATGGCGTCGAACTCCTCCCGGTCGTGCGCGATGCCGCCGCCGGTGCCGCCGAGGGTGAAGGCCGGCCGGATGATCGCCGGCAGCCCGATCTCCCTGAGCGCCTGACGCGCTTCCAGGGTGGAGGTGGCGATTCCGGAACGCGGGCTCTCCAGCCCGATGCGGTCCATGGCGGCACGGAACAGGGCCCGGTCCTCGGCCTTCGCGATGGCCTTGCGGTTGGCTCCGATCAGCTCCACGCCGTAGCGGTCCAGCACGCCGGCGTCGGCCAGCGCCATGGTCACGTTCAGCGCGCTCTGTCCGCCCATGGTCGAGAGCAGGGCGTCGGGACGCTCGGCCGCGATGACCTGTTCGACGACCTCCGCCTCGACCGGCTCGATATAGGTCGCGTCGGCCGTCTCCGGGTCGGTCATGATGGTCGCCGGGTTGGAGTTCACCAGGATCACCCGGTAGCCCAGCTCCCGGAGCGCCTTGCAGGCCTGGGTGCCGGAATAGTCGAACTCGCAGGCCTGCCCGATCACGATGGGCCCGGCGCCGACGATCAGGATGGAGGAGAGATCCGTTCGTTTGGGCATGGGCGTGACCTGTGCGCCCGACGGTCGGGCAGTGTGGGGGAGACGGTGTCGGAGGCGGACCGCGTAGGTTACCGGCCGGCATGCGGCTTGCGCAAGGCGATCCTCCGCGCGTCGCGGCGGGTCGCTCCGGGGCGAGCGGACACGATACCGCCGCAGGGTCGGGTCTCGCAGGCCCCCCTGCGGCGCGCGCGCCTTGCCTGCGCGGTCCGACGGGCGTAGCGTCATGCGCGGGAGCGGGCGCCTCGGGCGTCCCGCCAGGTCATGCGAATGCGGAGGATGCCGATGAGCCGGAACGGCGATGCGGAAACACCCCTTGGCGTCGGAATCGCCGGGTTGGGCACGGTCGGGTGCGGCGTGGTCGACACGTTGCGGCGATTCGGCGGCGAGATCCGGGAACGGGCCGGACGTCCCGTCGTAGTCGCGGCCGTTTCCGCGCGCGACCGGAGCCGCAGGCGTCCGGCGGACGTGTCTTCGGCGGAGTGGGTGGACGACCCGGTCGGCCTGGCGAGCCATGCGGGAGTCGACGCGGTGGTCGAGGCGATCGGCGGCGAGGGCGACCCGGCGCTCGCGTTGCAGCGCGCAGCATTGGACGGCGGGCGTCACGTGGTGACCGCGAACAAGGCCTTGCTGGCGCTGCACGGCACGGAGCTGGCGATACGGGCGGAGCGGGCGGGCCGTACGCTCGCCTTCGAGGCGGCCGTCGCCGGCGGCATCCCGGTCGTCAAGGGAATCGCGGAGGGGCTGGCGGCGAACTCGCTCACCCGGATTTGCGGCGTCCTGAACGGAACCTGCAACTACATCCTGACCGAGATGGAGCGGACCGGCGCGGCGTATTCGGACGTGCTTCGGGAGGCGCAGGAGCTCGGTTACGCCGAGGCCGACCCGACCGCCGACGTCGGCGGCTTCGATGCGGCGCACAAGCTGGCGCTTCTCTCGGCGCTGGCGTTCGGCAGCCGAATCGACTTCGACGGAGTGAGCGTCCAGGGGGTCGACCGCGTCGAGGCGATCGATATCGAGCATGCGCGGGCGCTCGGCTACCGCATTCGCCTCCTTGGCGTGGCGCGCGTGGGAGAAAGCGGACTCGAACAGCGCGTGCAGCCGTGCCTCGTGCCGGCCGAGTCCGCCATCGGGCGCCTGCAGGGGGTCACCAACATGGTGGTCGCCGACGGCGAGCCGGTCGGGCGCGTCGTGTTCGAAGGGCCGGGCGCCGGCGGCGGCGCCACCGCTTCGGCGATCGTCGCCGACCTGATCGACATCGCCCGCGGGATACGCCGCCCTGCGTTGGGCCGCCCGGCGCACGCTCTGAAGGCCGCTCCCCGGCAACCCCGAGAAAGCCGCAAGGCGGCCTACTACATGCGGCTCCTGCTCCAGGACAGCCCCGGCGTCCTCGCGCAGGTGACCGGCGCCCTGGGCGCGTCTGGCGTATCGATCGACCGCCTGCGCCAGGCCCGGCCCGACGACGCGGGCGCACGCGTGCTGATCGTGACTCACGAGACGTTGCGTGCGGACCTCGACGCCGCCGCTGCGGAGATTCAGTCCCTGGAAGCGTGCCTCGACGCCCCTCGCATCATGCGAATCGAGGAAGTCTAGTGGTCTGACTGCGACGAATTGATGGATTTTGTCGGACGGCTCTCGAGGGTTTCTGCGTTTCCGGGAGGTTGACGGGGGCTCAGAATCTGGTATGTGTCTGCTGACCAACCACAACAAGCGCCTGGCGGTCGGGCGTTCTGCGGGGCGTCGGATCGGACGGGCGTCAGCAGGTCAGTCGAGGTCCGGCCACGGAACAAGTACGCAGGAAGCACTATCGGATCAACCTCTCGGAGGAGGAGCGCAAGGAGTTGGCCGCCTTGACGAAGGGCAAGGCGTCGGCGCACAAGCGTCGTCGCGCGCACATACTCCTGCTGGCGGACGAGGGTCGGGACGATGGCGGGAAGACGGATTCGGAGATCGCGTCGGCGTTGCTCATCGGCCGCGCGACGGTGGAGCGGGTGCGGAAGCAGTGTGTGCTGGAGGGCTTGGCGGCGACGCTGGAGCGTCGCAAGCAGGTCAACCGGAAGCCGCGCAAGCTGGACGGGGCCGGGAAGGCCCGGTGGGTCGCGGTGGCTCCTCCCCTCCGGAGGGGCATTCGCGCTGGACGTTGCGCCTTCCATTTAGGAAACGACAGATAGAGAAGGAATCCTCCTCTTCTCCCCCGCCGGTCGGGGCGGATTGTGGATAACTCCGGGCGAGCGACGCGTTCTTGTCGGTTGTCCGCTACTCTCTTTCGCGAGTTTCTGCTGTTGGGCGAGCGCCCGGTGGAGTTGGAGATCGTCGACAGCATCAGCACGGAGACGGTGCGGAAGACGCTAAGAGAAACGATGTCATGCCGTGGCTGAAGCAATAATGGTGCATTCCCCCCAAGGCCAACGCAGAGTTCGTCTGCGCCATGGAGAACGTCCTGGAGGTCTACTGTCTCACGCTCGGCGAGGACGAGGTCCTTCTGTGCATCGACGAGGTCTCGAAGCAGCAGACCCGGGAGGTCCGGTTGCCGGGGCTCCCCCGGCCCGGCCAGCCGGCCGTCGTGGACTACGAATACGTTCGCAACGGCATGGCCAATCTGTTCACGGTGTTCGTTGTCCTGGACGGCTGGCGCTGGGTGCAGGTGACCGACCGGCGCACTCGGCAGGATTGGGCGGCGTCGATCCGGTCGCTGGTCGACGACGTCTTCCCGGACAAGAAGCTGGTGCTCGTGACGGAAAATCTGAACGCTCACTCGCTGTCCTCCCTGTAGGAGACGTTCGAGCCCGCCGAGGCGCGACGCATCGTCGAGCGCATCGAGATCCACTACACGCCCGAACACGGCAGTTGGCTCAACATGGCCGAAATCGAGATCGGCGTGTTGTCGCGCCAGCGTCTGTTCCGCGGCATCCCGGACCGGGAAGCCCTGATCCGGGAAGTCGAGGCATGGGAAGCCCGGCGAAATCGCGAGAAATCCGCCGTACAATGGAGGTTCACGACCGAAGACGCTCGGATCAAACTCCGTTCGCTCTATCCCGCACTGCAATGATGTTGGACTGCTAGGGATCGCCCTGATCGTCGATCAAACTCGCTCTCGTAGCCGGTTTTTGTGTATGTACCAAAGTGTTGCACTGCTTTCGGACGATTCGGTCTTTCAAGGAATTGGTGAACGAAACGCTTGTTCCGACAGTGATCGGGGTCTCGACCGAGGTTCACGCGTCCGTCGACGGCGCGACGCCGTACGGCGGCCTCGAACTGTGGCTCCGGTGCCTGGCGCGCAGCGGCGTGCTGCGCGATCTTCCATCCGGCGTGTCCAGGCGTCAGGGTTGGACGGACGGTCAGACGATGCTGACGCTGTGCGTGTTGAATTTGCTTGGGTTGGAGTCGCTATCCGACGTCGCGAAGTTGGAGGCGGATCCGGGACCTTGCGCGTTGGTTCGGGCGCACGAGGCGCGTATCGTCGGTCGCTCGCGATGGAAGCTGGCCCGTCGGCACCGGAAGGGCCGGAAGCGGACGTTTCCTTCGGAGACGGCGATCGAGGAGTGGCCGTATCGGCATCACGACGAGGCGGCGGCGCGGGAGCGGGCGAAAGGCGAGGCGTATGTGCCGGCTTCGTCGGCGTCGCTGGCTCCGTTCCAGGCTGCGATTCGGCGCTTGACGTCGCTCGGCTTCGAGGAGGCGGAGGTGTCGGAGGTAACGCTGGACATGGACGCGACGATCGTCGCGTCGTTCAAGCGGGAGGCGTTGCCGACCTACCGTTCGGCCAAGGGCACGCACCCCGGGGAGCGGGGGTATCAGCCGCTGACCGTCTACGTCTCCGAGATCGGGATGGTGGCGAAATGGGAGATGCGCGACGGCAACGTTCCGGCCAAGGAGGGGAACCGGCGGGCGCTCGAGGCGGCGGTGGACGCTCTTCCGGCGTCGGCGGAACGCTTGCAGCTTCGCAGCGATTCTGCCGGGCACAGCAAGCAGGTGATCCGGTACTGCAACCGTCCCGAGTCCCGGACGGACGGCACGGAACGTCTCGGGGTGATCGGGTTTGCGATCTCGGCGGTTCACTCCGAGGAGCTGCAGGCGGCGGTGGCGAAAGTCCCGGAGGAGGACTGGCGACCCCTGGTGCGTCCGAAGCGCAAGGATCCGGAAGACGGCGGCGATCCGGTGTGGGAGGACGAGGAGGTGGAGGGCGAGGCGGTCCCCGAAGTGAACTTCGTCTCCAACGCGGACGGCTACAGCAAGGGCGCCGACATCGTCCGCTACGTCGCGCACCGGCGAGAGTTGAGGAACGAGCTCGGCGTCGGCGAGGACTAGGTCTCGGCCGCGAACGGCCGGCCGGCGTATCACACGCGGGTGCTGGTGACTGACTTCCCGGAGCCGGGCGACCGGCAAGCCGACGGACTGGGGCCGGCGTCGAAGTCGGCCCAGGAACTGGTGGAGTTCGCGAACGGGCGATGCGGCTACGGCGAGCGGGTCCACGACGACCTGAAGAACGGGCTCGCGGGGGGACGCATGCCCTGCGGACGCTTCGGCAGCAACGCAGCCTGGTGGCAGGCGACGGTCCTGAGCGCCAACGTTCATCGGCTCATGGCGCGCTGGGCGCTGCAAGACACCGAGCTCGAACATGCGAGCTGGAAGCGCGTCCGGGCGGCCTTGCCGGTTCATGCCGTCTTCGTGCTTGGGCGCAGCAGGCGCTACATCCTCCGTCTGCGCGAAGCCGGAACCGAAATGCTGCGAACGGCGCTCGAGCGCATCGAACCTCCGCCTCCGGCCCCCGCCTGACCCCACAACTTCCTCGCGAACGCGCCGGCAACGCCGTGCCATAGGGGAACTACGGCGCTGATCGGCTCCGCCGGCTCGATTCCGGGCGCCGAAGGCCCGAACCGGCCCGCCGGGACCTCGCGACAGCCAGAATCGGGCCCGCCAACCGCCCGCAGAGCCGGATGCTGCGCCGAAGTCGCGGCAGGCGGCCCGGAATCGCGCCCGAGGGCCGGCGAATCGGCCGCCGGGGGCCGATTCGGCGGTTAGACCGACGATCTAGGGATCGCGCGCCGGCTTGACTTCCGCTATGTCGTACGCTAACCGCGAGTCTGAAGAATATCGGTGTTCGCCGGAGGTCTTGCTGTGAATGTCTCGTTCTCCCAATCGAACTGCCCCGCCGTTGGCCCCGTTCCGGTTAGCGTTTCCGACTTCGCATCGTCCGCCCGCTCCCATTTGACCGCCGCCCAGCGGTGGACTGCGCTGCCGCCGGTCCGGCATTCACCGTCTGCCCCCCCAACTTCCGAGGGTCTGGCAGGCCGGAACCGGAACATCGGCTCACCGTCCGACCGGAGAGCCGGAGGAGGAATCGCGCGCCGCTTCGCCGGAGTCGGCGCGGCGCTTCGGTTAGGCGCGACCTTCCTGGGCGGAGTTGCGCTGGCCGCCGGGTTTGCGAATCGTGCCGCGGCTGCCGAGGCCTATTTTTATTTCAGCGACAACGACTCCATCAGCAGGATCGAAGCGTCGGGCAGCCTGGACTTGAAGACGGGCAGCTCAGACGTAGCGGGGAGTGGTGAGAACGAGGTCATAATTGCGAAAGTCAATGACATCGGATTTAAGACGGATTTCAAGATACCGAAATCGTCAAGTTCTGTGTCGGGTCTTCGGTTTGAAAATCGCATTAATAACTCCTTTCACCCTGGTCTCGACAGCTGGCAAGGGAGCGCCAATAACGACTTGGCGGGCAATTCTTACAGTTCGAATTTTTTCGTCGAATTGGAACATACGGCGCTCAGAGGTATGGTCATAACCGTCGAGGGAACTAGCCGAAGCGGGAATGTCGTCAATTTTGCGAACGGAGTGGCGACCTGGAACGGAACCTTGGCGAGTACACTAGGCGATAACGACTTCCACATGACCGTAGCATGGGGCGAGAGTTCCAGTAACCGCGATCAATCGGTGGTCTTTTCGACGAGAGATCCGAAACCGGGCAAGCCGACCGAGCTGACGGCGGCCACAGGCGACACCGAGGTGACTCTAAGTTGGAAAGATCCGTCCGACAGCACCATCACGAAGTACCAGTACCGGCAAAAGGCGGCCACGGATACGGAGTATGGCGCTTGGCAAGACATCGATTCCAGCTCGGCGACCACCATCAGCCACACCGTCACCGAGCTGACTAACGGAACGGAGTATGCGTTCGAAGTGCGCGCAGTAAACGTGCACGGCGACGGCCAGGGATCGGCGGAAGTCGCAGCAACGCCGGAGCCGCTCCCGTCGGCTGCGATGCTGGAAGCGTCGGCATCGCCGGGCCTGCGGCAGGTAGCCCTGTCCTGGACGTTTTCCGGAACCGGTGCCACCATCGCCAATTGGCAATATCAGCATCGCGAAGGCGATGCGGCGTTCGGCGACGAGTGGACGGACGTTCCCGACAGCGACGCCGCGACGAGGACGTACACGGTGCCCGGGCTGACCGCAGATGTCGAGCACGGTTTCCGTGTTCGGGCCTACGGTCTCGCCGGCGGCGGCGCGGTCTCGAACGAGGCGTCGGCAACGCCTGTCGCGGGGCCGCCGGCTGCGGTGCTGTCGGCATCGCCCGGAACGCTGCAGGTAATCCTGACCTGGACGTATTCAGGCGCCGCCGCTAGCAAGTGGCAGTATCAGCAGCGCGAAGGCGATGCGGCGTTCGGCGACGAGTGGACGGACGTTCCTGGCAGCGACGCTGCGACGAGGACGTACACGGTGCCCGGGCTGACCGCAGGTGTCGAGCACGGTTTCCGTATTCGGGCCTACGGTCTCGCCGGCGGCGGCGCGGTCTCGAACGAGGCGTCGGCAACGCCTGTGGCGGGACCGTCGGTGGAGACGGAGCGGCGGGTCGTGAAGCGGACGCTGGCGGCGGTAGCGCAGACGGCGCTGACCGGTGCGGCGGACACCATCGGGCAGCGCTTCGATGCGGCGCCGGGATCGCGGTCCCTGACTTTGGCCGGCCTGCAGGTGGGCGGGGCCGGCGGCCTGCTCGAGCCAGGGACCGCAGCGGGCGGTTCTCGGGCGAGTGTTGCATCCGATTCCGGGATGGCCGGCGGCGGCGAACGCGACGGTATCGGGCACGTGGTCGGCAATTTGAGAAGTGCGTTCGATGGCGGCGCCCTGCTTCGTGACAGCGCGTTTACGTTGTCGCTTGCGGGCGAAGCGCCGGCCGCGGGCGCATCGGACTGGACGGTGTGGGGCCGGGGCGACTGGCGCAATTTCGAGGGTCGCAAGAGCGGCGACAACTGGGAGGGAGAGCAACGGACCGGCTGGTTGGGCGTCGATGGGCGCCTGAACGGGCGGCTGATGGCCGGTGTGGCGGTGTCTCGGGGCGTGAGCGAGGTGGACTACCGGCTGGACCCGTTCGAGGGCCGTCTGGAGACGTCTCTGACGGCCCTGTGGCCTTATCTCCAGACGAAGACGAACGGTGGGGGCTCCGTGCAACTAGTTCTCGGCGCCGGCAAGGGAGAGGCGGAACACCGGCAGTTCGACGGCGAAGTGGAGAGAGCGGACCTGTCGATGCTGGCGGGTTCGGTGATCGGCCGTCTGCCGGTGGCCCGCAGGGGCGGTTTCAATCTGTCGGCGGTCGGCAGTGCGAGTCTCTCGCAGATCGAAACGGACGGTTCGTCGTCCACGTCGATCGGCGGCTTGACGGCGAAGGCTTGGCGCCTGCGCGGCGGCGTTGAGGCTGAACATGACGGCTTCGCGCTATCTTCCGATCTGGAAGGGCGGATCCGGCCGCGCGGCGCTTTGGCGCTGCGCCAGGACGGCGGCGACGGAGTGACGGGAGCCGGCGCGGAGGTTTCGGGCGGCGTGCGCCTGTCGGCGCCCGGCGCGCGCTTCGGCCTCGATGCGTCCGGCCACTGGCTGGCGTTGCACTCCGAAGAGGGCATGCGGGAGTGGGGTGCGAGCGTGGAAGCGCGAATCTCGCCGGAGACTGACGGGCACGGCTTGTCGCTGGCGTTCGGTCCAGCTTGGGGGCGGCAACGGAACGGCGCTTTGGCAAGCGAAGGGTTGTTCGAGCAGGAGCGCGGCGACGGCGAGCCGCAGCGGTTGTCATTTACGGCGCGCGCCGGTTACGGCTTTGCGGCGGCCGGCGGGCAACTTACGCCAGCCGCCGAATTGGCGTTCGGCGGCGAATCGCGCTCCCGGCACTACCGGACGGGATTGGGGTTCGCCCGGAACGGCATCGACGCCTCCCTGACTGCGGAGCACCGCCAAGGTGGGGAGCCTGACACCCGTATCGAACTGGACCTGCGGCTCCAATACTGACGCGGCGTTGGGGCCGGCATCGCCAGCGTGACCGCCCTCGCGCGGCCGCCTGCTGTCGCGAAGCCGAGGCGACGGTCTTGACTGACGACACTCAACGGCCGGCAGCGCAGTGGGCGCTGTCGAGAGACCGCGTCGAGTTGGGGAGGGCCGCCGTGACGTCGGTGCGCACAAAATCCTCGCCCTTGAACAACAGGGGCTCGCCGGCGACTTGAGCGAGGGCGTAGGCGAAGCAGTCGCCGAAGGTCAAGGCTGCCGGATGCCTGCCCTTGCCGAACCGCCGCCAGGCCTGCCGCGCCGCCTCGACGTGCTCCGCCGTCACCGGCGCCGGTTCGACTTCGGCGTGCTTCAGGAATGCGTCGAGCTCGCGTCCGGCCTCCGCCCCGCCACGGCTCTCCACCGCGATCGACGACTCGAGCACGTTCGCTACCGACATGCGGCACGGCGATACCGTCAGGATCGCGTCTTCGAAGAGTTGAGCGTCAGCCTCGCGGTTCAGGATCGCAAGCAGGGCGGAACTGTCCAGGAACACTTGGGCAGGCCACGTTCGTCGTAGAGCAGGTCGCCGTGGTCGACTGCCGACGGACCGGGCCCCATGAGCGCAGCGCAGCGCTCGGCAATGGCCCGGAGCTCGCGTGCGCGGCGCGCGATGTCCAGCTTGCGGCGCTCGCGCTCCAGGCGTTCCTGTAAGGCGACGGTAATCGCGCCCGTCTTGGTCTCGCCGGTCAGTCGGGCCAGGTCGCTGGCGAGCCTGCATGTCTCGTAGTTCTTGATGTTTAGACTCACGACTTCTCCGGTAGAAGGAAAGTGTCGCGTCTACCCTACGGGTCCGCGCCGCAGGGTTCAACCTGCCGGGCGTCGGCGGTCGTCCCTCGCTCGTGTCGGAAGGGGGGGTCGTAGCGACATCGGACCGTAGGCGGCCCGACGCCGTACTCCTCCCCGAAGTGCCGCGCGAACCCGCCGGACTGTTTCGGCGCTCGGTCCTCTCACGCTTCTCGCGAACGGGTCCGCGGACCGGCCCCTCCGTCGCGAACGCACCTACAATGCCGCGCCGAGGGCAGATTGCGGCTACCGAACGATTCCGACGCATTCGGCGCGATCCGGGCTGCCGGCGCCGTGCGACGCCCGAGCCGCGTTCGCGCGTCACCTCCTGATTTCGCCGTCGCGAGGAAGCCGCGGCAGGCAGACCGGAGACGCGCAGGAGGCTCGGCAAATCGGTCGTCCAAGCCGCGCGGACGGTTGGACCGACGATCCCGTCGTCGGCGAACAGCTTGCGATTCCGCTCCGTTCGGGCTATCGAAGCCCGGAGCGTGAACGGTTGACGGGGGACCCCCATGGCGCACGAAAAGCAGCATGACTACCACATCATCGATCCGAGCCCGTGGCCCGTCCTGGCCGCCCTGGGCGGATTCTCGCTGCTGGCCGGAACCGTGCTTCTGCTGCACGGCTACACGCCGTGGTTCCTGGCGATCGGCGCGGTCATCATCCTCTATGTCATGTGGGTCTGGTGGGCCGACGTGATCCGCGAGGGGAACGGCATCGACCACACGCCGGTGGTTCGCATCGGGTTGCGCTACGGAATGGTTTTCTTCATCGCCTCCGAGGTGATGTTTTTCCTGGCATGGTTCTGGGCGTATTTTTCCTCGGCGCTGTTTCCGGCGTCGGGCAGCTGGCCGCCGCCCGGAGTCGAGACCTTCGATCCATGGCACCTGCCGCTGATCAACACCCTGATCCTGCTCACCTCCGGCGCCACCGTGACCTGGGCCCATCACGCGCTGCTCCACGGCGATCGCAAGGGCCTGATCAACGGGCTGATCCTGACCTGCGCGCTCGGGGCGCTATTCACCGTCGTCCAGGCCTACGAGTATTCGCATGCGGCGTTCGGATTCTCGGGCAACATCTACGGCGCCACCTTCTACATGGCGACGGGATTCCACGGCGCCCACGTCATCATCGGCACGGTCTTCCTGCTGGTGTGTCTCGGTCGCGCGCTGCGCGGCGACTTTACGCCCGAGAGGCATATCGGCTTCGAGGCGGCGGCGTGGTACTGGCACTTCGTGGACGTGGTGTGGCTGTTCCTGTTCAGTTGCATTTACATCTGGGGCGCCTGAGCGGCCAAGCCGTCCTGTCGTGACGCCACGGAAGGCGGTTCTCGCCTCCGGCATCCTGGCCGGGTTCCTGATTCTGGCCGGGCTTTGCGCCTGGCAGGGGGTTCGGGCGCTGGGAAGGGAGGACCGGATCGAACTGGCGGCCCTCCGCCTGTCGCTGCCGCCTGCGCCCCTGCCGGCCGCGTTCGCGCCCGTCGAACAGGAATTGCTGCCGGTCCGGGTCGAGGGAAGATTCGCTCACTCCGACGAGCGGCACGTGCTGACCTCGCTGCCGCCCCTCGGGCCGGGCGTACGGGTGATCACGCCGCTCGATACGCCGGACGGACGCCGTGTCCTGGTGGATCGGGGATTCGTGCCGGAGCGGCTGCGCGACCCGTCGCTCCGGCCGGAGGGCCAGAGCCAAGGATCGGTCGCGGTGGAGGGGGTGCTCTCCTGGCCGAGGGAGCGCGGATTTTTCGTGCCGGAGCCCGACCCGGAGACCGGCCTCTGGTTCGCGCGCGACGTGGACGCGCTGGCGGTGGCGGCCGGCGCGGAAACCGTCCTGGTCGTCGCCCGCGATTCCGCGCCGGGCGGTTTTCCCCGGGCCGACGCCCCGGAGCCCGACCGGCGCAACGTCCATATCGAGTATGCCGCGACCTGGGCCGCGCTCGCAGCCGCCTGGCTCGTGATCGGAGGTCTGCTGTGGCGCCGGGAGCGGGGCGGGCGGACGGGTTGACGCGACCGGCGCCCCTTGCGCGGCGACACGGTCGGGACGGCGGGCGGAATTGCCTCTGATCGGCGCCTCGGCTTGCCGGATTCGGGGAACGCCGGTAGGAAGCCGGTACGGGTTGCGCGGACTGCGCGGTTCATGAGGGATCGACCGTGGAATACGCGAGCACGCGAGGCGCGAGAGAGGATCTGCCGGATCTCGAATCCGTGCTGCTCGGGGGACTGGCCCGGGACGGCGGCCTTCACATGCCCAAATCCTGGCCGCGACACTCCGCCGACGAGTTGCGCGCAATGGCGAAACTCCCGTACGAAATATTGGCCTTCCGGATCATGCGACCTTTTCTCGGCGGCGCTCCCGGAGAGCGGGAGTTCGCCGAAGCGCTCGGGCACGCCTACGCGACGTTCGACGCGCAAGAGCGGGTTCCGATGGCGCCGATGGGCCCGAACCGGTGGCTCCTGGAGCTGCACCACGGGCCGACGCTCTCCTTCAAGGACGTGGCGATGCAGTTGATCGCCCGGCTGCTCGACCGGGCGCTGGCGCGCCGCGGTCAACGCGCCGCCATGATCTGCGCCACCTCCGGCGACACCGGATCGGCCGCCGTCGAAGCCTTCCGCGGCCGGGAGCGGATTTCGGCCTGGGTGCTATACCCGGAGGGCCGCGTGTCGGACGTGCAGCGGCGCCAGATGACCGCGCCTTCGGGCGCGAACGCGCATGCGATCGCCGTGCGGGGAGACTTCGACGATTGCCAGGCGCTGGTCAAGGCGGCGTTCAACGACCACGCCTTCCGGGACGCCTGCAACCTGGTGGCGGTCAACTCGATCAATTGGGGGCGCATACTGGCGCAGAGCGTGTACTACTTCCATTCCGGCCTTCGCGCCGGCGCGGCGGAGCGGCCGGTGACCTTCGTCGTGCCGAGCGGGAACTTCGGCAACGCGTTCGCGGGTTATGCCGCTTCCCGCATGGGTTTGCCGGTCCGGCGGATCGTGGTGGCGGCGAACCGGAACGATATCCTGCACCGGATCGTCTCGACCGGACGCGGCGAGCGCGCTCCCGTAGTGCCGACGGACTCGCCGTCCATGGACATCCAGGCGGCGTCGAATTTCGAGCGGATCCTGTACGAGCTGAGCGACGGGGACGCCGGCCGGGTGCGGAGCTGGATGGAGGCCTTCGACCGAGACGGCGTCCTCGAATTGGGCGAGGCGGCGCATCGGCGCCTTCGCGAGGGGTTCGATTCCGGAGCTGCGACGGACGCCGACTGCGCCGAGACCATGCGCGACCTGTCGGAGCGGCACGGGCTGACCGTCGATCCGCACACGGCGACGGCGGCGTTCGCATGCCGCGCATGCGTTCCGGCGGAAGAGCCCGCGGTGATTTTGTCGACGGCGCATCCGGCCAAGTTTCCGGAGGCGGTCGAACGTGCGACCGGGCGCCGGCCGCCCGTTCCGGCGCGCCTGGAGGCCGTGCTGGCGGCGCCGGAGCGGCGGGAGGTCCTGGACGACGATTATGCGGCGCTGAGGGCGCGGATGCAGGAAGGAGGCATCGGATGACGGTCAAGGTTTCGAGTCTGCCGAACGGGTTGCGCGTCGCGACGAACCGGATGGAGGGGATCGCGTCTGCCGCGGTCGGCGTCTGGGTCGACGTCGGCTCGAGGGACGAGACCGGGAAGCAGAACGGGCTGTCTCATTTTCTCGAACACATGGCCTTCAAGGGCACGGGTTCGCGAAGCGCCCTCGAGATCGCTACGGCGATCGAATCGGGCGGCGGGTTCATGAACGCCTACACGTCCAGCGAACGGACGGCGTATTTCGTCCGCCTTCTCAGCGAGGAAATCGACGTGGCGATCGACATCCTGGCCGACATCCTTCGGGACTCGCGCTTTGCCGAGGAGGACGTCGAAAAGGAGCGGCAGGTCATCATCCAGGAGATCGGCCGGAGCAAGGATTCGCCCGAGGATTGCGTCCGGAGCAACCTGATGGAGGCGGTCTACCCGAACCATGCGCTCGGTCGCGACATTCTCGGCACCGAGGAGACCGTGTCCTCGTTCGGGCCGGAGGACTTTCGCGGCTACGTCGCGACCCACTACCGGCCGCGGAACATGCTGCTCGCGGCGGCCGGCGACGTGACCCACGACAGCGTCCTGTCCCGGGTCGAGTCGCTGTTCGGAGACATGGCCGACGACGGCGCGCCGCCGCAAGCCGAAGCCGCCGAGTTCCATCCGGGCGAGAGCCGGGAGGAGAAGGACCTGCAGCAGGTGCAGTTCGCGCTGGCGTTGCCGGGCCCGAGCCGGACCGATCCCGAGCGTCACGCGGCCAACGCGTTCTCCACCGTTCTCGGCGGGAACATGTCGTCGCGCCTCTTCCAGGAAGCGCGGGAGCGCCGCGGACTCTGCTACTTCATCGGAGCCTGGTGCAGCCGCTTTCAGGACTCCGGCCTCATGGCCGTCGCGTCCGGCACCGGACCGGACACCGTGCGGGAGCTCGGATCCGTCGTCATGGACGAATACCGGCGCGCGATCGGGGACGTCGAGGAGGAGGAGGTGGCACGGGTTCGCAAGCAGCTTCGGGCCTCCGTTCTCATGGGCCTCGAATCGCCCTGGTCGCGCTGCGAACGGCTCGCCTCGGACGTCCTGACCTTCGACCGGCCGATTCCCCTCGAGGAGACGCTGGCGGAAATCGAGGCCATCAGCGTGGAGGCGACCCGCGACGCCGGACGGCGCATGCTGAACGAGGGAGGGCTCGCGCTCGCGGTCTACGGAAACATCGCCGACGCGCCGCTCGCCGCCGAGTTGAGCGAACGGATCCGGGCGCACTGACGCCGCCGGGTCGGCGCGGGCGCGGGTCGTGTTCGGCTCGGGCGCCGACGCGCCGGCGGCGTTTTTCGGACGGGTGTATCTGCGGTTGCCCCGCCGTCGGGACGGCGCCGCGTGGATCGCCATTCGGCGCCGGGACCGGGAGGTTCTCGAACCCTGGGAGCCGCGCTGGGGGTACGATTCGCTCGAACGCGGCACCTTTCGTCGGCGCGTGCGTCTGGCGCGGAAGGCGGCGGAGGCGCGGGACAGTTGGGCGTTCCTGGTCTTTCGCGCCGGCGACGACGCCCTGATGGGCGGATTGTCGCTCGAGAACCGGCGAAGCTGGCCGGCCAACACGGTGACTCTCGGCTACTGGATCGGCGCGCACTACCGCCGCCGGGGCTACATGCGCGAGGCGGTGGAGGCGGCCGTCCGTCACGCGTTCGACGAGCTGGACGTCAGCCGGGTCGAGGCGGCCTGCGTCCCGGAGAACGAGGCGTCCCGCCGGCTGCTGCTCCGTTGCGGGTTTCGCCGGGAGGGACGCGCGGACGCCTATCTGGAAATCGACGGCCTGTGGCGGGACCACGAACTCTACGCCCGGCTGGCTCCCGCGCGACGCGATACGCGCTCAGGCGTAGCCCCCTGACGGAGCGAGGGACACCGGCTCGATCCCGTTTCTGGACAAGGCCGCTTCCCACTTGTCGATCGTGCCCGGGTCGAAGACGACGTCGGCGAAGGCCTGTCCGGGAATCCAGTCGTTGCGCTGCAACTCCTGTTCGAGCTGGCCGGACGCCCAGCCGGCGTAGCCCATGACCACCAGGAAGGTGGACGGGCCCTTTTCCTCGGCCAGGTCCGCCAGGATCTGCCGGGCGATCGAGAGACGGATTTCGTCGGTGACCTCGATGGTGCCTTCGCACTTGTAGTCGGCGCCGTGCAGGACGAACCCGCGCCCGGTCTCGACCGGCCCCCCGAAATGCACGCCTTGGCTCTTCAGCGCCTTGTTGGCCCCGTGCCCGAATTCCTCCAGCAGGTCCCCGACGGTGGGCTTGCGGAGACAGGCGTTGACGATGAGCCCCATGGCGCCGGAATCGTCGTGGGAGCAGAGCAGAACCACGCTGCGGTCGAACGGTCCGCCGGTCGGGTCGCGACGGGTGGATATCAGGAAGAACCCGCTCAGGCTCTGCGCCGGGGCTTCCGCCGTGCCGTTGGAATCGGAATCGGCCATGGGAACGCTCCGCAAGGGTCCTCGTTGTCGCGTCTCGCCTGGTGCCCGCTGCCGGACTTGAACCGGCACTCCCGAAGGAAGCGGATTTTAAGTCCGCCGCGTCTGCCATTCCGCCAAGCGGGCTACGGCGCCGAGCATACCAGACCCGGACTGCGGAGGGGCGTTTTCCGGTCTCCCTTCCGCGTCACGCCTCGTGAACGTCCGTCGCGCCGTGGGCGGCGAGCACGCTGCGTACCTCGTCCGCGCATTCTGCGACTTCCGCCTCGTCGACCCCCCGCACGACGATGGTCGAGCCGACGACCCCGGCGCGGGCGAAGGGGTAGCTGCCGATCGCGAGGGCCGGATAGCGCTCGGCGAGCGCCCTGAGATCGCCGGCATGCGTGCCTTCGGGCACCGCGGCCGAGAGCGAGCGGCTCTTCATCCGGGGTCCGCCCGAGATGCGCGCGGCCGCGTGAGCGAGCATGGCTTCGAAGATCGCCGGAACGCCGGCCATTACCCAGACGTTGCCGAGGCGAAAGCCGGGGGCCGCGCTGACCGGGTTCGGAACGAGTTCGGCGCCCTCCGGAATTCGGGCCATGCGAAGCCGCGACTCGTTCAGTTCCAGATTCGGGTAGCGGGCCTGCAAAATCTCGCGCGCGTCGGCGCGCACGTCGATCGGCACGCCGAAGGCCGCCGCGACGGAGTCCGCCGTGATGTCGTCATGCGTCGGTCCGATGCCGCCGGAGGTGAAGACGTGCGCATGCGCCGCGCGCAGCGCGTTTACCGCCTCCTGGATGGAAGCGGAGTCGTCCCGCACCACCCGCACCTCCCGAAGCTCCACGCCGATGGAGTCGAGCGTGCGCGCAAGCGTCTGAACGTTCCGGTCGGCCGTTCGCCCGGTCAGGATCTCGTCGCCGATGACCACGGCCGCGGCCGTGGGGGATCCGGTCTCCGGCATGTTACCGTCGCGCTCCCGTGTCGTTCGGCGACGCGCCCGGCCGCCGCAAGATGCGCCCGACGGCTCCCGCCGAGGGGCGGCGGCTACTTGCGTCCGCTCTCCTCCGCGCGTCGCGCCACGATATCGTCGGCCTCTCGGCCGTAGAGTTCCTGATACACCGAGAGTTCGGCTTCGAACCGGCCCACGCCCTGCGTCGCCGAACGGAGATGGTTGATGAGATCCTCGAGCGCCGCGCCCGGCATCAGGGCCCGAACCTCGTCCCATCCTTCGGCGTCTTCCGCCCGGTCGAAGCCGAGAATCTGTCCGCGCAGCGACGAGATCAGCGGGTTCAACGCGCCGGTGAACACCGACGGCGCGTGAAAGCGAACTTCGAAGATCGGTTCGAGCAGCACCGGCTGTCCGTCTTTCAGCCCGGTCGCCACGCCGCCCCGGCCGGCGATTCGGAACGCCATGTCGGACGAATCGACCGAATGGTGCTGGCCGTCGTGAAGATTGACCTTGACGTCGACGACCGGGAAGCCGAGCGGGCCCCGCGCGAGCGCCTCTTCGGCGCCGTGCTCGACGGCGGGGATGTAGTTCCTCGGAACCGAACCGCCGTGAATGGTCGCGGCGAAGGAGAAGCCCTCGCCCCTCGGCGCCGGCTCGACCGTCATCTTCACGTCGGCGAATTGCCCTGCGCCGCCAGACTGCTTCTTGTGCCGGAAGTGGACTTCCGCCGTCTGGGAGATAGTCTCCTTGTACTGCGCGGCGACCGGCGCGGCGTCGGTCTCCACGCCGAACACGTCGACGAGGGTCCGCTGGACGCGCCGCACGTGCTGCGCGCCCTGGGTTCCGATCACGATCAGCCCGCTCTCCTGGTCGTGGTCGACCTCCAGCGAGAGGTCTTCCGCCGCGATCTTCTGCAGGGACTCGGAGAGCTTGACGTCCTCGCGGTCGTTCCGGGCGGAGAGCGTACGCCGCCAGAGCGTCGGGAAGGGGCGGTACCAGTCTGGGCTGTCCGCCGCGCCGTCGGCGAGATACAGGGTGCCAGGCGCGAGGTGATCCGACTTCACGGCGGCGGCTACGCCCCCCTCGTCGATGGCGGCGACCGCCGCCGGCCGCTCCCCGGCGGGCTCGACCAGGCCGCCGATCGCGCCGCCGCCGACGGTCGCGGCGGTCTTGAGCGACGGGGTGAAATTACGCAGCCAGACCAGCTTGCCCACATGCTTGCGCGTCCGTCCCATGAACACGGCCGCGTCGACGCCGCCCAGACGGCGTCGCGTCCGGTCGCTCAGCGGCGTCTCGTGCCGCAGCGCCTTCATCAGCCGGTGGACGCCGCTGCCGGCGGAGGCGCAGCCCAGGAACGCCGGTACCACCTTGTTGCCGGCGAGGGTCTCGGCGCAAATTCTGTAGATGGCGTCGGTCGCCGGCGTGCGGTCCTCGATGATCTCTTCCAGCAGCCAGTCGTCCAGTTCGGAAAGGCTCTCGAGCAGCTCGTCGCGACCCTCCGCCTCGCGGTCGCGGAGGTCCTCCGGAATCTCGATCAACTCCGACTGCGCGCCCTCCCGGTAGCGCCACGCGCGCTCGGAGACCAGGTCGACGGCGCCGAGAATCCGCTCGCCGTCGCGAATCGGGATCTGACGCAGAATGACGGGGTGAGCCGAATAGTCCTGCACGGACGCGACGATGTCGCGCGCCGTCGAGCGGCACTCGTCCATGCGGTTGACGAAGACCAGGTGCGGGGCTCCCGAGCGTTCGGCGAGTCGAATCCATGGGGCGGCGAGCACGGCCTGGTCCGGATCGGCGGAAGTCACGATCACCGCGGCGTCGGCGCACAGGAGCGCGTCCAGCGCCGACTGGCCGAACTCGACGGACCCCGGGCAGTCCAGCGCGACCCAGTTCTCGTCCAGGAAGGAGAACTCCACGCATCGCAGGTCGTCCGACGGCGCCGGGGCGGCCCGGCCCCCCTCGAGCCCGGCCATCCGGTTCGCCAGTTCCGACTTGCCGGATTGAGACGGGCCGATGATCGCGACGCATCTTGTCATGGTTGGTTCTCCTCCTGAGCCGGAGATCGGGCGGGCGCCCGCCGGGCCGGCCGAAGGATCCGGCGGCCGGCTCGAAGCGCACGGTTCCCTCCCCGTTACCGTGTCTGCCGGGCGATCGGCGCCGCAGCGCGTGCGGAGGACGCCGACCGTCGGTTGCACCATAGCAAGCTGCAACCGGTTTCCAACCGCTCCGGCGCCTGTCCTCGATACGACGACGCGGTCGCGCCGGAGCGCGCAAGGTCGCATCTCCTGCGCCGGTCGGGCGGAGCGACGGCGCCCGGCTACCCGATCGCGATCAGGTGATTGTCCCAGGAGACCTGCGGCCAGGAGGCGACCGTCTCGGCCCGGTTCGAATCCGCCACGGCGACTCCGTCGCGGCAGGTGAGCAGGAATCCCTCCTCTCGTTCCGCGACGCCGCTGGTCCCGGGAAGCCGGGCAGCCGGGATCGGGCGGCCGTCGCCCGCGTCGAAGCGAAGAGCCCGGTCGCCGCGCGGCCCGGTCGCGAGAAGGGCGCCGGCGTCGCGGGAGGCGGCGATCGATCCCGCGACATGGCGCAACGCCGGCGTCTCCGGATGCGGAAGCCACTCGAGTTCGCCGCCGCGGCGATGCAACGCCACCAGCGGAGGGCTTGCCGTCGGGTTGCCGTTCCATTCCGTCGCGATCGCAAGGCGTCCGTCACCCGTCGCCGCCAGATGCCGGATGGAGTTCTTGCGCAACGCCTCCGGCAGCGCGACTCGGTCGAGGACGCTGCCATCCTCCCCCAGATAGGCGAGGTTCGGGCGCATGTCCGGGAGGTTCAACTTGGTCCGCCCGTAGTCGGGGTGAGTCCGGATGCCCCCGTTGGCGACCGCGTATCCGCCGCCCGGCGCACGTACGATCTCGTGCGGTCCGAGACCGCCGGACGCGATCTCCCCGATTCTGCGATACCGGTCGGACGCGTCCCATACTCCGATTCGACCGGCGGGGGAGTCGTAATCGTTCTCGGTCGCAAGGAGCAGCCCGCCGTCCGGCGAATAGACGCAATGTCCGTAGAAGTGCCGGCCCTCCGGCGCCCGGATTCGGGCGATCTCGGCGCCGCTGTCGCAGTCGAGGACGATCATGACGCGGCCGGGCCGACGGGCGACGGCGACGGCCTCCGGCCGGACCGGATGGGCGTCCCCGGCGTGAAACCGCCCCGGCGTCGGCAGGCGGAACGCCTCGCGCCCGTGCGAGTCCATGCCGATCAGAAACGTGGCGCCGCTCCTGTCGGAAGCGGAACTCAGATATCGCGGCGTCCCGCACTCCGCTGCGGCCTCCCTTGCGGCGGCGGACATCGCGGCCGCGGAGGCGGACAGGAGAAATTCCCTGCGGTCGAGCGTCATCAGTCGCCGTCGGCGGAGCTGAAGCCGGTGTCGACGCCGAGACCGGGGCCGATGTCTTCCGCCAGCTGTCGCATCAGGTAGCGTACGCGGTTGCGGAGGGTCTCGACCCGCGATCGCCCGTCGGGGTCCGACACCGCGACGTGCAGCGGCTGCTCCAGCCCGGCGACGCGTCGGTCCAGCTGCCGGAACACGCGCAGCACCCAGCTACGCTTCGGCTCGAACAGGTCTCCGGCGAAGCCGGAGCGAATCAACTCGGCGAGGCCGTCGAGCCGGGCGCGGATCAGGTCGAGCGAGAGTCCGGATCGCCAGGCTTCGGTCTGCCGCGGCCGGGGGCGTTCGGGGGTTCCGAGCGGCCGCCGGAGGCGGGCGTCTACGATCCGCTGCAGGCCGGAATTGACCGCGGTGTAGAGTTCCTTGGTGAACTCGTCCGGGGTCCGGTAGACCGGGTTGGCGGGCCCGGCCGAACGTGCGAGGTCGGCCCAGCCGGCGGGGCCGAACCAGTCCTCGTGCAGCAATTCCGCGGTCTCCGCGAGATGGGCCGAGATGCCGATCATGGCCGGACAATCCGACGTCTCCCCGTAGAGCAGCCGCTCGAGGGCCGGAAATCCCTGCACGGCCGCGGAATGCGCGGCCACGACCGACGGGTCTCGCCGCCTCGGCTCGGGCTCGGCGATCAGCGCCCGGAGGCCGCGCCGTACAAACCCCTTGGGATCCGGCCAGAAGCCGACCGCGAGCGCCGCCCCGCGCTTCTCTACCGGGCCGAACTGGTAGTTGTCGAGCGGCGCCCAGGCGAGGTAGGCGGCGCGAAAGGCGTCCTCCGCGTCGGCGCGAGGCGCGCTCTCGGCGCACCAGGCCGCCACCGTTGCGGACTGCGCCGCGGTCGCATGCCGGAACTCGTCGAACTGACGCTCCAGAACCGCCAGCGACCGACGGCGGATCGCCGCGTGATCGACCTGGCCGCGACCGGGCGCCGCATAGGGAAGGCCGAGTTCCGGGCTGTAGCCCGCGTCGCTGTCGGCCGGCACCTGCGCTTCGGCGACGACGACCGCGAAGAGAATCGCCGCAACGAGGATCGGGGTCGAGCGTCGGGCGGCGCGAAGCGGCATCAGAGCGACTCGAGAAAGCGCAGCAAGTCGGAACGGTCGCGCTCCGGCATCCGCACGACCGCCTCCCGGGACGCCTCCCCCTCTCCGCCGTGCCAGAGAACGGCTTCGAGCAGCGACCGGGCCCGTCCGTCATGCAGGAAGCGGGTATGACCGCTGACCGTAGCCGTAAGTCCGATGCCCCAGAGGGGCGGCGTCCGCCATTCCCGTTCCCCGGCGTCCCATTCGGTCGCGCCGTCGGCGAGGTCCGGTCCCATGTCGTGCAAGAGGAGATCGGTATAGGGCCAGATCAACTGAAAGCTCTGTTCCGGCCGGTCCGTCAGCCGATGGGTGACGAATTTCGGCGTGTGGCAGGCGGCGCAGCCGGCTTCTCGGAACAACGCCTTGCCCCGGAGAACGGCCGGGTCGTCCGCATTGCGTCGCGCAGGCACGGCGAGGTTCCGGGCGTAGAACTCGACCAGATCGAGCGCCTCGTCCGACACTTCGAGACCGTCGGCGCCGGCTCCGTCCGGCGCCCGGAGGCACGCCTCCTGCGCGGGGGTGCACTCGCCGGAGCCGGCGGGGTGGAGCGAGGTCGAAAGGCCCATGTCGACGAGGAAGGCGTTCGCGGACTGCTCCCGGAGGGTTGCCGAACCCGCCTTGTGCCCGAAGCGTCCGAGCATCCACTGGCCGTGGAGCCGGCTCCACACCCGGTTGGGGCGTCCCGAGATCCCGTCTCCGTCCCGGTCGTCCGGATCCGCCAGCGCGAGAACGTCCCGCTCGGGAACCGCTTCGAGGAGGCCGAGGCCGATCATCTGCGGCGCGACCCTCGGGCTGACGACCGTTTGCGGATGCAGGGGTCCGTAGGCGGGGGACTCGATCGAATAGACCGGCATTTGCAACGCGTGCTCCGTCCCGCCCTCGAGGAGGACCGGAATCGGCCGGGTTCGAACGCGAAGCCGTCCCTCGGCCGGGATCCCGGGAAGCGATAGGTCCTGCAGCTGGCTCCCGTAGGCAGGCTCGGGCCGGCTTGCGCCCGGCGTCGTCGCGGCTCGTTCGCCCGGATCCGGCCTTCCGGGCAGGGAGAGCTTGAAGACCATCGAAATCGCGTCGTCGTCCGGGCTTTCGGGCGGGTGGCCGCGCCCGTCCTTGCGATGGCAATGCTGGCAGGCGCGGGCGTTGAACAGGGGGCCGAGCCCGTCCGACGCCCTGGTGGAGGCCGGGGCGGCGACCCAGGACTTGCGGAAGAAGCCGTTGCCGACCCTGAACTCCAGCGCCCGGTCGAGGCGGAGATTGGCCGACGGCAGCGAGAAGGCGTCCCGGTTGATCAGGCCGAAATGGGTCGCGGCTCCGGCCGGCCGGGTTTCGAACTTCTCCGCCTGCCCCGGCTCTCCGCCCCGGGCGGTTATCGCCGCGACGCGCTCCGCCTCGTCCGCGGTCCGCGGGACGATCGGCAGATGCGGCTCTCCCCAGCCCGTCCGGTCGCCGGCCCCGGCCGGTCCGCCGCCCAGCGCCGCGGCGACGAACAGCGGGACGAGCGAAGTCAGGCGCATCGGGATCGCGCCTATTCGAATACGGGGTCGGCGGAACCGGGACTGTCCGCCCCCTCGAACGACTGTCGCTGCAGCCCGGACTCGTCCATGGCGCGCGCGATAACGCGCGTCTGCGCCACCAGCGAGTCGATCACGCGCCGGATGACCGCCTCGCCCGCCGCGTTGCCGGGCGCGAGCATCCGGTCGTAGGCCATGCCGGACTCCGCCACGGCCTTGAGCGCGCCGGCTTCCGTCATGGTCCGGTCCAGCGCGGCCCGCAACTCGGCCGCCGTGTCGGGGCTCCGGCTCCGGACGTAGTCGTGAAGCGACGGCCCCGACACCGTATTGCCGTCGATTCGCACGTAGCGTCCGGCGTAGAAGTTTCGGACGCCCAGCGCGCCGTAATAGTGGCTGTTGTGGGTGTTGTCGGAAAAGCAGTCGTGCTCCTCCTCCGGGTCGTGGAGGAGAAGGCCCAGCTTCATCCGCTCTCCCGCCAGCTCGCCGTAGGAAAACGCGCCCATGCCGGTGAAGGCCATGGTGACGCCGGTCTCCGGATCGCCCAGCACCGCCTCCCGAGCGGCGCCGCCCCGGGACCACATCGCGACCGCGTCGTCGAGATCGGCGAGCAGGAGTTCCGCCGCCGCTCGCAGATAGGCGACGCGGCGGTCGCAATTGCCGCCGGTGCACCGGTCCGCGTCGAAGTCGGTCGCGGGCCGCTCGCCGGCGCCCGGTCCGGTTCCGTTGAGATCCTGGCCCCAGAGCAGGAACTCGACGGCGTGGTATCCGCGCGCGACGTTGGCCTCCAGTCCCTCGATTTCGTGCAGCTCCGCGAGCAGCGCCGGCGTGATGCGGGACGCGTCGATCCTGCGCCCCGAAAACGCGAGTTCGGGATTGGCGATTACGTTGGCCGTCGAATGCGGGTTCTCCTCGTTCTCGCCGAGCCCGCCCTCGACGTAATCGATCAGGCCCTCGTCGAGCGGCCAGGCGTTGACCTTGCCCTCCCAGTCGTCGACCAGCGGGTTTCCGAAGCGCAGGGTCTCCGTCTGCACGTAGGGAACCCGGGCCCGCAGCCACGCCTGCCGCGCGGCTTGCAGGTTTCGTTCGGACGGCTCGGCCGCGAGCCGGTCGACGGCCTCGTTCAGCGACTGCGCAAGGATGCGGGAATCCTCGTAGGCCGCCAATGCGATGTCGGCGTAGGTCTCCATCGCCTCCTGCGGCGCGGCCGCATCGGCCGGAATTGCGGCGAAGGATAGGCCTGCGAAGAGGGACGCCCGAAGAATTCGGCTGGCCAGTCCGAGCGCGCGGGACGGCAGACTTGCGGCGAGCCGCGCCCGCTTCGCTCCCGAAACCGCTTCGGCCCGCGCGGGTGTCGGTCGATTCGCGCTCATGATCGGCTCCTCGTTCAGCCTCGCGCGATCCGGCAACGCTCGTTCAACTCGGCACGGGCGTCGTCGCGCCGCTGTCGGCGCCGGAGCCGGCGATTTCGTGGTCGGGGCCGCTGCCTCGACACGCGTTCGCGCCGCGCCCGGATCGAGGCGCCGCCCGCCGCGACGACGGGAAGGATCGGAGAATTGCCGCAGCGCGGCAGTACCGAAGCGGGGCGGGGAAGCCGGTCGAGCCGGCTCCCCCGCCCGCAGACGAGACTCCGTCAGGACGCCTTGCGCCAGATCCAGAGCGCGTTGTTCTCGTGGTAGCCGGTGTCCTCGCCGATCACCACCGAGCCGTCGCGCCGGACGACCAGGTTGTCCGGATTGGACACGGAATCCAGCGGGCACGCGTTCGGCGCGTTGTCCTTGTCGTATCCGTAGCCCGAGACCGCCGGAACCATCCGCGCGACGTCGAAGTTCTCGTCGAGGCGCATCTCGTACACCACGCCGCACTTGTTCTCGGCCACGTCGATGTGGCCCTCGCCGTCCGACATGGCCTTCGAGACGTCCGACATGGCCATGTACAGGAACGGAACCGAGCCGTCGGCGGCGCCGGCGACGTTGACGTTCACGCCTTCCATCTTGTTGAATTCGCCGGACGCGCCCTTGGCGACGGCGGCCTTGCGGCTCTCCAGGAAGGCGACCCGGTCGTCGGCGGCTTCGCCCCGCGCCCAGGCCTCCACCTCCGCGTCGGAAATGTAGTCGTTCTCGCCCGGGACGTGGTCGTCGAGGCCGACGCCGTCGTATTCCCGGATCCAGCCGGCGATTTCGTCGTTCGAGGCGGTCCCGAGCTCGATCCACTCGATGTCGAAGGCGGTGTCGGCCGCGGCTGCGCCCGGTGCGCCGTCCTGTGTGGCCCTGGCGGCGTACAGGGTACCCGACGACAGGTCGCCGGCGTTCTCGGCCACGAACTTGAAGAACACGACGGCGGTTCCGTCGTCGGAGAGGTAAACCGTCCGCTCGTCCGGCATGACCACCGCGTTCTCGTGCGAGTAACGGCCGAGCGTGAAGTGCTTCACCGGCGTCGACGATCCGGTCGGATCGGTAATCTCGACGATGTAGCCGTAGTCGTAGGGGTTCGGATACCGGCCGAGATACCTGGCGAGCATCTGGTTGTCCTCGATGTACTTGTACTCCGGGTTGTTCCATTCGGCGGAGTCGTCGAAATACAGTTCCTCGGACGTGAGCGGAGTGCCCCACGGGGACACGGTGCCGAAGCAATTCACCCAGGTGCCGTTCACGGAAGAGAAGTCAACCATCGAGACTTCGTCTTCGACCACGCTCCACGTGCCGTCCGCGGCGCGGGTCAACTTCGCCCTCGACATGGCGCCGGGGCGGTTCTCCCAGTTGGTGAAGAGATAGCCTTCGTTCTCGCCCGACGGAACGAAGCCGTTGAAGTCGGGATCGTTGGACACGAGCAGTTCCTCGCCGGCGATGGAGCGGATCACGCCGACGATTCCGTAGTCGCCTTCCTGCAGCAGCACTTGGTACTCGCCCAGCGTCGAGCGCACGTCGATCTTTTCCGCGTCGCCGGACGCCGGATCGATTTCCGGTGCGTTCCAGTCCACGTCCGAGATAACGCCGACCGTCGCCTTGGCGTAGACGGAGGGGATGTCCGGGTTGGGGTGCTGTACGTTCATGAACAGGTCGCCGTCCTGCTCGAAGAGGCCGGTGATCTCGGCCTTCAGGGGAACGGTGGCCACGCGGGTAAGCGTATCGGCCCCCGCCGCGAGCGGCGCGAGCGCCACTGCGGCGCAAAGGGCGAAGAGGGGTTTCTTCATCGGATCCTCCCGAATTGTATTGTGGAACGGCGTCGACGCAGAGTTCCCGAACGTCGGGGTACGCCGTGCAGGAGACAGAGCCGCTGTGCGGGACGTGCGAGGCACGAGTACGTCACGGTTCAATCTCGCGGTGTGCGGCTCGTCTACGGACGGAATTGCGTCGCCCACTCCGGTGCGGAGTCGGGTCGTTGCCTCAGGGGCACGCCCTCCGGGGACGGATTCCTGCGCAAAATGGTAGGGACATGCCCTGCGACAGGCAACCGCCAGGTCGCCGGACCGGCCGGTCCCGAATCTCCCGCACGGCGTCCCGTTCCGGGTCGGAAGCGGGGTTGCAGGCGGTCGCGGCGCTCGCCTGCGTCCTGTCGCCGCATCTGCGAACGCCCGGTGATGCGGCAGGCCGATTCGGCTATGTACGCTGTCGCATGCGTCTCGCATCCGTGCGTCGTCGGCGCCGGAACGCTGCGGCGTCGTTCCCGAAATCCGCGGCGGCGATCCGGACGGAGCGACGCGAGCGGACCGCGGCCCGGCGCTGCGGGAGGTCGCATGCGCGTGACGGAGGCATGACGGGGGTATCGTTGCGAACGAACGGGTCGAACGTCCGCACCGGATGGGTGCGCGGCACCTTACTCCGGCGCTACAAGCGGTTTCTGGCCGACGTCGAACTGGACGGAGGCGAACGGGTGACCGCCCACGTAGCCAATCCGGGCGCCATGACCGGCCTCGCCGATCCCGGACTCGGGGTGTGGCTCGAACACCGCCCGGATCCGCGCCGGAAGCTGGCCTGGTCCTGGAAGCTGGTCGAGACGCCGTCCGGCGCCATGGTGGGCGTCGACACGGGCGTCCCCAACCGTCTGGTCGGCGCCGCGCTGGATGCGGGAGCGCTGCCGGAGTTCGGCGGCTATTCGAAGATCGAGCGCGAACGGAACTACGGCGAACGGAGCCGGGTTGACTTTCTCCTGACGCATCCCGGGCGTCCGGATCTCTATCTCGAGGTGAAGAGCGTGACGTTGAGCCGAACGCCCGGGCTTGCGGAGTTTCCGGATGCGCGCACGAAACGGGGAGCGCGGCATCTCGGCGAATTGTCGGGGAAGGTCGGCGCCGGCGCGCGCGCCGCCGTGCTATACGTTGTGCAGCGCGAGGATTGCAGGCGCCTGGTCCTGGCCGGGGACATCGATCCGGGGTATGCCGCTGCGGCGGCGAGCGCGGCCGGGGCCGGCGTGGAGATGCGTTGCCGCACTTGCCGCGTCGGCCCGGACGGGGTGTCGCTGGACGGACCCGGCGTCGTCGAGGCGCAGTCGGAGCAGATTCGATGCTGAAGCCCGGGCCGGAGCGAATCGCCGTTCACGACGCGTCCGGATTTGCCGCCATGCGGCGTGCCGGGCGGCTGGCGGCGGAATGCCTGGACGCGGTCGGCCCGGAGGTTCTTGCGGGCGTGCAGACCGAGGATCTCGACCGGTTCTGCGAGGCGTTCATCCGGGCGAACGGAGCCACGCCCGCGCCGCTCGGCTATCGCGGCTTCCCGAAAGCGACCTGCATCTCGGTCAACCATGTCGTATGCCACGGAATTCCCGGCAAGAAGCGGCTTCGCCCCGGGGACATCCTCAATATCGACGTCACGGTGATCCTCGACGGCTGGTACGGCGACACTTCGCGGATGTATGCGGTGCCGCCCGTCAAACCGGCCGCCATGCGGCTGATCGACACCGTCTACGAGGCGCTGGCGGCGGGGATCCGCGAGATTCGACCGGAAGCGAGACTCGGCGACGTCGGCGCCGCGATCCAGGCATGCGCGCGGGCTGCCCGATGCTCCGTGGTGCGGGAATTTTGCGGCCACGGGATCGGCCGGGTGTTCCACGACGCGCCGAGCGTCCTGCATTACGGAGTGCGGCGCACGGGAGAGGAGTTGCGGCCGGGGATGATCTTCACCGTGGAGCCGATGATCAATTTCGGGCGCCCGGAGACCAAGGTTCTGCCCGACGGCTGGACGGCGGTCACGCGCGACCGTTCGCTCTCCGCACAATGCGAACACACCGTCGGGGTCACGGAGGCCGGCGTGGAAATTTTCACGCTCTCGCCGGCGGGCCGCTTCCATCCCTGGCGAGAGGGGGCGGGCGAGGCGTTCCCGCGCGACGTCGCTCCGGTCTCTCCCTCGACCTCGCCCGTGTCGCCCGAGCCGGGCGTGGGGCCGGCGGGGCGGGGGTAGGGAGCTTCGGGGCGTTGCGCTCGCGCGAGCGGTCGCCGTCGCCGGAATCCGTTCGTCGACCGTTCGGCGACGCGCGCGCGGGCAGTCCGAACGTCTGTGATCGAAACCGGCGGGAGGGCGCCCGAGTGGCACGGTTCGCTTCAATCCTGGCAAGGACTGTGGGCTTCGTCTGTCTCCTGTCGGGGCCGGGATCCCTTGCGTCCGATATCGGCTCGTCGAGCGTTCCGGGCGGATCGTTTCGGGATTGCCCGGACTGTCCGGAGATGGCGATCGTGCCGGCAGGCGAATTCCTGATGGGCTCGCCCGCAAACGACCCGGAACGACTGGACCGCGAGGGCCCGGTAGTTCGCGTGTCCGTTCCCGGGCCGCTGGCGGTCGGGACGCATGAAGTCACCGTCGCCGAATACGAGCGGTTCGTGACCGACTCGGGCCGTTCGGGCGGGGGGCCGTGCTGGACCACGGAGAACGGGGACTACGAAGAGCGCCCCGGTCGCAGCTGGCGCAATCCGGGCTACGCGCAAACGGGCGCGCATCCGGTCGTGTGCGTGAGTTGGGAGGAGGCGCAGGCCTACGTTTCTTGGCTCTCCGGAAAGACGGGGAAGCCGTACCGGTTGCCGAGCGAATCGGAATGGGAGTATGCGGCAGGGGCGGGGTCGACGACATGGCGCCATTGGGGCGACGGCGAGGACGGGCAGTGCGGCTACGCCAACGGGGCGGATCGACCGAATCTGGGCTACGGCGTCTTCTGCGACGACGGTCACGCGAAGACCTCCCCGGCCGGGAGCTACCGTCCGAACGGATTCGGATTGCACGACACGCTCGGAAACGCAATGGAGTGGACCGAGGATTGCTGGAACGAAAACCATGCCGGAGCTCCCTCCGACGGAAGCGCCCGGCAGAGCGGGAACTGCTCGATGCGCGCCGTTCGGGGCGGCTCATGGGGTCACCCCCCGCACAGGCTTCGCACGGCGTATCGCGACGCGTGGGACGTCGGAATCCGAAATTTCCTGATCGGATTTCGGGTGGTTCGGGAAATGGACCGATAAGGGAACCGTAGCTCTCGGCCGGCGAATTCCGGAGCGACGTTGTCCGGATCGTCGCCGGGCGATCCCCTGTTGCGCCGATCCCGCCCGCTGGATGCCGGTCGTTCGCCCGGCCGACGCCCTTCGGGGTCGCAGGTTGCGCTCCCGCTGACGTTGCGGACGGATCCTGCATCGCAGGATGCCCGGTGGGTTCGAGAGTCGCTCGCGGGACTTGCGGTCGCTTCGGACGACACGAACGGTCGCTCGAGTCGTTGCGGGCATGGCCATGCGATCGTCGCATGACCCGTGCGCTACAGGACGGAAGCGGGGCCAGTTCCCCGCACAAGCGGGGCCGGGGCGGAACGGCGCGCGTCGGCGTCTGGTAGGGTGCGGGGGTCCGGCAACGGTAGCGGGAGGATAGAGCCCCGATGTCGAATGCGAGCGACATGCGATTGCGCATGTGGGAGCCGCGGTTTCGCGGGGCGTCCGACCGACGGATTCCGATCGCCGCGGGCGCTCGCATACGGGAGGAGGGACGACCCCGCGTCGCTTCGCTTCTGACGCTGCTTGTCGCGATGCCGCTGCTCTTCGGTTGCGCCCAGGTCGCGGAGGAGGGGGCCGGACCCGCCGGCTACGGGCCGCGGGAATTCTCGATCGGGGAGTCGTTCCGGGACTGCGCAGGATGCCCGGAGATGGTGGTAATTCCTGCCGTGGTCTACGTTCCGGGCGAGGCGTCGGCGAGTGCGAACCGCGACGCCGTTCCCGAACCGTTCGCGGTCGGTGCGTATGAGACGACGCGCGCGGAATACGGCCGCTTCGTGTCAGAGACGGGCCATGCGGACGGCGACTCGTGCTGGACGATTCGCAAGGGCAGCATCGTCAAGGAACCCGGCCGCAATTGGCGCAATCCGGGATTCGGCCAGGCGGCGTCTCATCCGGCCGTATGCGTGAGTTGGCTGGACGCCCAGGCTTACGTTCGCTGGCTGTCCGGCAAGACCGGGCGGGAATACCGACTCTTGAGCGAAGCGGAGTGGGAGCACGCGTCGAGGGCGGGACGGACGTCAGGCTATTGGCGCGTCGGCATGCGCGATTGGTGCCGGTTCGAGAACGGGAGTTATCAGCCGACCTGCGACGACGGGCATCGCCGTACGTCGCCCGCAGGCAGTTTTCTGCCGAACGGCTTCGGCTTGTACGACGTGCGGGGAAACGTGCGGGAATGGACGCAGGGATGCTGGATCGACGGCTCCGGCGGTGTCCTGGCCGGCGGAAGCGCACGGAGGAGCGGAGCGTGCGACGTGCGCGTGGTGCGTGGCGGCTCGTTCTTCCAGGGATGGGCGCTTCTGCGGCGAAACGACCGAATCGGCTTTGGCCCCGATACGCGACATCACACGGTCGGATTTCGCGTGGCGCGCTCCTCGACTCCGTGATTCGCATACTGCCGTAGCGGCGTCGGCGTTCGGCCCGAAAACGCCGGGCGACGCGCGTAACCGGGGGCGGCCGGACTCGACCGTGACAAACGGGGAGGGAGGCACGATGTATCGATTTGCGGCGTGGTTCGCCCTGGTCGCGGGATCGCTCTGCCTGGCTCCTCTTCCGGGGACTGCGGGCGCGACCGGTGCGGCAAGTGCCGGCGCCGGCGATTCGGAGGCGGCGCTCCCGGAAGGCGAATCGTTTCGCGACTGCGCCGAATGCCCCCAGATGGTGGTGGTGCCCGCAGGAACCTATTCGATGGGCTCGCCGGAAAGCGACCCGGACCGGTTCGTCGACGAGGTCCCGGTGCATGCGGTTACGTTTCGGGAGCCGTTTGCGGTCGGAAAACACGAGGTGACCGTTGCGGAATACGGCCGCTTCGCGTCGGAAACCGGTCGTCCGGGGTCGTGCAACACGAAGGAAGACGGCGAGTGGGAGGAACGGTCCTATCGCGGCTGGCACGATCCGGGGTTCGGGCAGGACGAATCCCATCCGGTCGTTTGCGTGAGCTGGGAGGACGCGCAGGCGTACGTTCGCTGGCTGTCGAGAAGGACGGGCAAGTCGTATCGGCTGCCGAGCGAATCGGAATGGGAATATGCGGCGAGAGGGGGCTCGTCGACGGTTCGGTTCTGGGGCGACGGCTGGGACGACCAGTGCCTTTTTGCGAACGGGGCCGACGAGGCGAACGCGTCCTTCACGCAGGGACCGATTTGCGACGACGGTTTCGAGAGGACCGCTCCGGTCGGAACCTTCGCGGCGAACGGGTTCGGTCTGCATGACGCGCTCGGCAACGCGTGGGAGTGGACGCAGGATTGCCACAACTTAAAATACGAAGGAGCGCCTTCCGACGGAAGCGCCTGGGAAAGCGGGGATTGCACCGTTCGGGTGATGCGCGGCGGGGGCTACACGAACGATCCGAAGGATCTCCGCTCGGCGGGGCGCGTCGGAAACCGTCCGGACCTCCGGGCCCCGATCGTCGGCTTCCGCGTGGCGCGAACGATCTCTCCTTGATGCCGTCGTTCCGCACGTCTCGGCTGCGATTCCGCGAGACCCTGTCCTTCGGGTCGTCTCGCCGCCGGACGATCGGAAGCGGGCGCGGGGCGCTGCGGTCAGGAGAGGGAATCGAAGAGGACAAGGGACCCCTGCGCGCGAGACCGGTATCGGCCGGACACGACCGCAGCGACGGAAAGGAAATCATGACGAATCGAAATGCGGCGCGGCTCGTCCTGACGGCGGGCTGCATATCTCTGCTCCTGTTCTCCGGGACCGCGGGCGCGACCGGGGCAGCGACCGGCGCCGACGATACGGCGGAAGCGATCTCGGAGGGAGACTCGTTTCGCGATTGTGCGGAGTGTCCGGAAATGGTGGCGGTGCCTGCGGGATCGTTCCGGATGGGCTCGCCGGAAAGCGATCCCCATCGGACGTTCTTCGAGGTCCCGCCGCATACCGTGACCGTCGGCGAACCCTTCGCGATCGGAAAGTACGAAGTGACCGTCGGGGAGTTCGGCCGTTTCGCGTCGGAAACCGGCCGTCCGGGGTCCTGCAGGACGAAGGAGGACGGCCAGTGGGAGGAACGGTCGCATCGCGGCTGGCACGATCCGGGGTTCGGACAGGACGAATCCCATCCGGTCGTTTGCGTGAGCTGGGAGGATGCGCAGGCCTACGTTCGCTGGCTCTCGCGCAAGACCGGCAAGACGTACCGACTGCCGAGCGAATCGGAATGGGAATACGCGGCGAGGGCGGGGTCGACGACGGTTCGGTTCTGGGGAGACGGCTGGGACGACCAGTGCCTCTTTGCCAACGGGACCGACGGGACAGGACCCACCATCATTCCGGGACCCTTCTGCGACGACGGTTTCGCCAGGACTTCTCCGGTGGGGAGCTTCGCGGCGAACGGGTTCGGCCTGCATGACGCGATCGGCAACGCCTGGGAATGGACCCAGGATTGCCATAATTGGGGCTATGCGGGAGCGCCTGACGACGGCAGCGCCTGGGAGAGCGGAGATTGCGCCGCTCGCGTGATACGCGGCGGGGCCTGGAGCAACGATCCGGTAAACCTCCGCTCGGCGTCTCGCACCGGAAACCGTCCGGATCTCCGGGCCGTCATCATCGGCTTCCGAGTGGCCCGCACGCTCGCGCAGTGACCTTGACTCCGGAGCAGACCTCCGTTCTCCGTTGCGCCTGTACGTCTCGATGCCGGAGGATCGGAGCGTGGCGCCGCGCACGGCGAGGTTGTCCGTCGGCGGGAAGACTGCGCGGGAAGCCGGGCGTTTTCCCGGGGAGCCGGCCGTCGCCGAATCGCGCAGCCTTTCGATCCGAAGCGTCGAGAGCTTGCGGCCCGGTGCGCCGGGTCGAGGCCGGGACCGTTCCTCGCGGACCGGCTCCGCCCGACCGGGCGCATGACGTCGTCTGCGCCCGGGGAAGCCGGGAAGCGGCAATGCGATGCCATGTCCGCAAAGCCGCGCTCGGCGCCGCATGTCAGCGGTTACGGCGTGGCGTCCCGGTGCGGAACGGCAGGACCCTTCGCACCGAACGGGGTTCCGGCTCGCTCTCGGCGAGCGAGGGACGAACGCCTCGCCTCGGCATGAAGTCGGCCGGTCTGGTGCGTAGCTCGGCAGACCGCTGCGGCCGGCGGCAACGGCGCCTTGCGACGGGCGAGCTAACGGATCGTACGGGAACGGAACAGCTCTACCGGCTCGAGGAGGCCCGGCGCCCTCGACAGGCGTGCGTCGGCAGTGAGGAGCGACACATCCAGGGCCACCGCCAAAGCGACGCATGCCGCGTCGTACGCGGTGAGGTTGGCGCGCCAGGACCAGAGTTGCGGCAGCGTCGGTCCGTGTCGACGGCGCTGGAGATCGAGCTCGTCGAGCCTCCGCACCGCCGACTCGGCACGGTCCGCGGCTACGGTCCCGGTCTGCACATGCCGCCGCAAGACGTCGAGAACTTCGAGGTCGAGAAGATCCGGAGCGTACAGGGAGACGCCCGGATCTTGCAGGCGCTCGCGAACCCTCGCCCCGATATGCGTGCCGAGAACCAGTTCGACGACGAACGATGCGTCCGATACCGTCGCGGTCGCGATCGGTTCAGCGCCGTTCCCGTTCGTCCCGCAACACGTCGGCTGTCGGCGGATCCGACTCGATCGGCGGCAGGTCGGCGATCCGCGCGAAGACCTCGGCGCGCGTCGGCCGCGACAGCGACTGCGCGATCTCCCGGAGTGCGTATTCCGACATCGACAAACCGGCTAGAGCCGCGCGGGCTTTCAGCCGACGGTGAAGCTCGTCCGGCACATTGCGAATCTGGATCGTCCTGGACATGAAGACAATCGTATTCTCGTGTGTGGAACATGTTAATTCGCCGATCCGCACGGCAATGTCGGCCGCGACCGCGACAGGGTTGCGTGTCTCGAGCGTCGCCGGTCCTTTCGGCCCGCATGTCTGCTGCGAATTGCCGGCCGAACGGTCGCTGCGAGCAGACGCTCCCGCGCTGGAGCGGACCGAGCGATCGTGCGAGGTCGATCCGGGGCGCACGCAGCGAAACGGGTCGGATCTCGTCCCCCTCGGGCACTCCTCGAGGGGCCGGAGGGGCGATCCTCTGACGCTCTTCGCGCCGACCGCGGAGACAGGAGGGCGCCTCGGTCGTTTGCGTGCCTGCAAGCGCGGGCAGCGCCCGTTCGAGCCGGACTGTCGCGAGGCGATCCGGACCGTCTCCGGGAGCCGGGACGCAGGCACGCGCCCGAGGTCGGCGCCGGCGGCCGCAACGATGCGCAAACCCTGCCGCTCAAGTCGAAGCGAGCGGGGAGACGCAGACCCGGAAGGCCGGCCTGCAGAGCTCCCTGCCGGTACCCCGGCGTTCCGCAATTTTCGCGAGAGGAATGCTGTCCGGGCAGCGGGTCCTACATCTGCCGCTCGACCATCATCTTCTTGATCTCGGCGATCGCCCGCGCCGGGTTCAGGCCCTTCGGACAGGCTTCCGCGCAATTCATGATCGTGTGGCACCGGTAGAGGCGGAAGGGATCCTCGAGGGTGTCCAGCCGTTCGCCCGTGGCGCCGTCGCGGCTGTCGATGAGCCAGCGATAGGCGTGCAGGAGCGCCGCCGGCCCCATATACCGCTCGCCGTTCCACCAGTAGCTCGGACAACTCGTGGAACAGCAGGCGCACAGCACGCATTCGTAGAGCCCGTCCAGCTGCCGGCGCTCGTCCGCCGACTGGCGCCACTCGGTCGAGGGCTCGTTTGCGCCGGCCTCCAGCCACGGCTTCATCATGGCGTGCTGCTCGTAGAACCGGGTCAGGTCCGGCACCAGGTCCTTCACGACCGGCATGTGCGGCAGCGGGTAGATTCGCACCGTCGACCGGATCTCCCGGATCGGCTTGGTGCAGGCGAGCGTGTTGGTACCGTCGACGTTCATCGCGCAGGAGCCGCAAATCCCCTCCCGGCAGGAGCGACGGAACGTCAGCGTCGGGTCGATCTCGTTCTTGATCTTGATGACGGCGTCGAGAACCATCGGCCCGCAGTCGTCCAGATCGATCCGGTAGGTGTCGACGCGCGGATTCTCGGCGTCGTCCGGATTCCAGCGGTAGATGCGAAACGCCCGCGGGCGCTTCATGCCTTCGGCGGCCGGCCAGGCGCGTCCCTCCCGGATGCGCGAATTCGGGGGCAGCACGTATTCCGCCATCGTCGTCGTCCTCTCTGCCGCCGCCCCGGTTCAGTAGACCCGCGCCTTGGGCGGAATCGACTCGATCCCGTCCGTCAGAGGCTGGCTGTGAACGGGCCGGTATTCCAGCGACACCGTTCCGTCCTCGCCGACCCGAGCCAGCGAGTGCTTCATCCAGGTTTCGTCGTTCCGGTCCGGGAAGTCCTCCCGCGCATGGGCGCCGCGGCTCTCTTCCCGGGCGCGCGCCGAATGGACGGTCGCGAGCGCGTTGTCCATCAGGTTCTGCAACTCGAAGGTCTCCATCAGGTCGGAGTTCCAGATCAGCGAGCGGTCGTGCACCTTGAGGTCGGCGAGCGCTTCCCGGACTTCCCCGACCCGCCGGCAGCCGCTCTCCAGCGTCGCCCGGTCGCGAAACACGGCCGCGTCCTCCTGCATCGCGCGCTGCAACGCGAGCCGGACGGATGCGGTCGGCGTTCCGCCGTCGGCATGCCGCGTCCGGTCGAACCGGTCCAGGATCCGCTCGAGCGCCGACCGGTTCACCGCAGGCGGGCTGGAATCGGGATCGATCGTGCGCCCGGCGCGGATGCCGGCGGCGCGGCCGAACACGATGAGGTCGGTCAGGGAGTTGGAACCGAGGCGGTTGGCGCCGTGCACGGACACGCAGGCGGCTTCGCCCACCGCCATCAGCCCCGGCACGATCGCGTCCGCGTCGCCGTCTTTGGGCGCGACGGCTTCGCCCCAGTAATTGCAGGGAATGCCGCCCATGTTGTAGTGAACCGTGGGCAGGACCGGGATCGGATCCCGGGTCAGGTCCACGTTCGCGAAGATGCGGGCGCTCTCGGTGATCCCGGGCAGCCGCTCGGCGAGCACCGCTTCCGGCAGGTGGTCGAGATGGAGATGGCAGTGGTCCTTCTCCGGGCCCACGCCCCGTCCTTCCCGGATCTCGATCGTCATGGACCGCGACACCACGTCGCGGGAGGCGAGGTCCTTCGCCGTCGGCGCGTAGCGCTCCATGAAGCGCTCGCCCTCGGCGTTGGTCAGGTAGCCGCCCTCGCCGCGCGCTCCCTCGGTGATCAGCACGCCCGCGCCGTAGATGCCGGTCGGGTGGAACTGGACGAACTCCATGTCTTGCAGCGGCAGTCCCGCGCGGGCCGTCATGCCGCCGCCGTCGCCGGTGCAGGAATGGGCGGACGTCGCCGAATAGTAGGCCCGGCCGTAACCGCCGGTGGCCAGGACGACCGTCTTGGCGCGAAACGCGTGCAACGAGCCGTCGTCGAGGTTCCACGCCACGATCCCCTCGCAGGCGCCGTCCTCCGACATGAGCAGGTCGAGGGCGAAGTACTCGATGAAGAATTCGGTCTGCCGCCGGAGCGACTGCCCGTACAGCGTGTGCAGGATGGCGTGGCCCGTTCGGTCGGCGGCAGCGCAGGTGCGCTGCACCGGCGGACCTTCGCCGTAATTCTGCATGTGGCCGCCGAACGGCCGCTGGTAGATCCGGCCGTCGCCGGTCCGGGAGAACGGGACTCCGTAATGCTCCAGCTCGTAGATCGCGGCCGGCGCCTCGCGGCAAAGATACTCGATCGCGTCCTGGTCGCCGAGCCAGTCCGCCCCCTTGACGGTGTCGTACATGTGCCAGCGCCAGTCGTCCGGCCCCATGTTGCCGAGCGTGGCCGCGATGCCGCCCTGGGCTGCGACCGTATGGGAGCGCGTTGGAAAGAGCTTGCTGACGCAGGCCGTCTTCAGCCCGGCCTCGGCGCATCCGAGGGCTGCGCGAAGGCCCGACCCTCCTGCGCCCACGACGACGGCGTCGTATGCGTGTTCGGTCACCTCGTAGGCGGACAAGGCAGCGGTCCTCAGCTTGCGCGCAGCGCGAGAAGCAGCACCGCGAACGCGCCGGCGGCGCCGAGCAGGATGCAGCCCAGCGTGTTGCAGGCCAGGAGCGCCGCCTTCCATCCGCCGTGATGGACGTAGTCCTCGACCACGACCTGCACCCCGAGTTGCAGATGGTAGACGGCGGCGACGAGAAACAGGATCGCGGCGAGGGCGTGGAACGGATGCCCGTAGACCGCTTCGGCGGCGCCCAGCTCGCCGCCGGCGACGGACGCGAAAACCGGCAGGAAGGCGAGCGTCAGGAGAACCATCGCGACGGCGCTCAACCGTTGCGCCCACCAGTGGCGGGTGCCTTCGTGCGCGGAGCCGAGGCGCGTACGTCGAGGTGCGGACCGGGAAGCCATGGAGGGCCTAGAGCAGGACCCACAGCCAGAGCAGGACGGTGAGCAGCGCGGCGACCGCCAGCGTCGCCCGGCCGCTGCCCCGCGCGGTGCCGAGTTCGAAGCCGTAGCCCGCGTCCCAGACCAGGTGCCGGATGCCGTTGCAGAAATGGTAGAAGAAGGCGGCCGAGATCAGGAACAGGATTGTCGCCCCCGGGACGCTGCCGGTAAAGGCCGCCACGCGACCGAACCATTCCGGCCCGGCGGCGGCGGCCAGGAACCAGGCCACCAGGTAAACCGCGCCCAGGCCCAGGGCCATCCCGGAGACCCGGTGGAGGATCGAGAGCCACGCCAGAAGCGGCAGGCGGTAGACCTGCAGGTGAGGCGATACGGGGCGCTCATGCGCTCGGGTCGGGTCCATCCGGGCGGAGTCTCCAGGGGATGCGGTCGGTCGGTGCGGCCGGCGTGCGGCCTCCAGTATACCGTTCCGTCGGGAATTGTTGACTCCCACTCCGGCATCGGCACGGAAGTCGACGCCGCTATAGCGGAACCAGCGCCCACCAGTCGAGATCCAGCACGACGCCCTCCTCCGGCTTGCCCGCCGCGTCGAGGCGCGGAAACCCCGCCGCCGTCCGGTTCTTCAGCGCCACCGTCCGCACCCGGAGCGCGCCGAGCCCGGCTGCGGCGACGGGCGCCTTGTCGAGGATTTCGGACCACGCGTAGACGGTGTCGCCGGCGAAGCACGGCGCCGTATGCGCGCCGGCGTTGATCGCCGCCGTCCACTGCGCGTTTTCGAGGCCGGAGAAGGCGAGCGCGCGGGCCAGCGAGATCACGTGTCCGCCGTATACGATGCGCTTGCCGAACCGGCCCTCGGCCGCGAGTCGGGCGTCGAAATGCACCTGCGCCGTGTTTTGCCAGAGCCGGGTCGCGAGCATGTGCTCCGACTCCTCGACCGTCGTGCCGTCCACATGGTCGATCCGTTCGCCGGGGCGGTAGTCGCCCCACCGGTGCGCCGCGCCGGCGAGCGCGCAGTCGTATCCTTCGGGCCGGAACCATGGCGGAGCGACCAGCCGGTCCGGGGGAACCGACGCGTCGAGCTCGGGCACCCGGGTCTCGGGCGCCTCCCGTTCCGGGTCCCGCTTGCGCACCATGACCCAGCGCACGTAGGAGAGGACCGTCTCGCCGCGCTGGTTGGCGCCGGAGGTCCGGACGTAGACGACCCCGGTCCGCCCGTTCGCGTTCTGCCGGAGGCCGACGACCTCGGAGCGGGCGGACAGCGTGTCGCCCGGATAGACCGGACGCTCGAAGCGGCACTCGGCGTAGCCGAGATTCGCGACGGCGTTGCGGGACACGTCCGGCACCGACTTGCCGAATATAATGTGGAACACGGAGATTTCGTCGAGCGGGCTTCGCGGATAGCCGCAGGCCCGCGCGAACGCGTCCGAGCTGTGGAGGGCGAGCCGATGCGGGTAGAGCGCAGAGATCATTGCCCGGTCCCCCTCGGTCACCGTTCGCGGCGTCGCGTGGACCAGGGTCTCGCCGAGCCGGAAATCCTCGAAGAATCGGCCTCTGCCTGTCTTGTCGGTCATGGCGCCTCGCGGGGCTCTCTGCATACGCGCGGGTTCGGGCTCGCCGGGTGCGGCCGTTTCGGCGCCGGTTTTAGTCGCGCCTGCCGCATGGCGTCAATTCTGCTCTTGGCGGTAGCGGCGGCCGTCTGGCCCCGCGACGGAGTTGCGGACGTCGCCCTGGAGGGGGCCCGCGCCGCGTTCTGCGCGGGGGATTGGCGCGAGGCGGCCCTCGCATCGGAAGCGGTCGGAGGCCCGGAGGGCTTCCTTCTCGCCTCGGACTCCTGGCGACTCCACGGTCGCTACGGCGGCGTGGCCGAGGACGGGCGCGAGGCGGCCTACGCGCGGGCGGTCGAGGCGGCGGATCGGGGCCTCGCCGAGGCGCCGAAGGATTCTCGCCTCCTCGTGGCGCTCTCCGCCGCCCTCGCCCGCCGGTGCTCGCTGAACCCCTTCCGCTGCATTCTCGACAAGGAGGATCTCGAGCGCTCGCGGCGGGCGCTGGAGGCGGCGCAGGCGGCAGATCCGGACAATCCGGCGATTCGCGCTTTCCTCGGCGCGTGGTACGTCCGCGCCGGCGCCGCCGGGTTTCTCACCGGAATCCGATCGGCAGACGGTCGGCACCTGCTGCTGAAGGCGCAGCCGGAATTGGACGGAAACGCGCCGGTCCTGTTCGAGGTCGCGCGCGCATGGCGGGACCTCGGCGAGAAGGTGCGCGCGCTGGAAGCCTTCCACATGGCGTCCGAAGCGCCGGCCGAATGCGCCTGGGAGAAGGCCGTCGCGCGCCGGGCGCGCCAGCATTTCCGGGAGCTGGCCAGAGGCGGCTGAGCCGACTCAACCTCCCTCTCGCATCGCGCGCATCGCGCGAATCGTGCGGTCCGCGGCGAGCGTGCGCCGCGCCGCGGCGACGTGCAGGTTTTCGACGATTCGGCCGTCGACCACGGCGACGGCGCGCCCTTCCGCCGTCGCTTCCTCGAACGCCGCCACCTGCCGGCGGGCGAGATCGAGTTCCGCTTCGGTCGGGGCGAAGACCTCGTTGCACGGCCCGACCTGCGCGGGGTGGACCAGCGTCTTGCCGTCCAGTCCCATTTCCCGGCCCTGAACGCAGGCGGCGCGGAGTCCCTCCTCGTCGCGGATGGCGTTGTGCACGCCGTCGATGCAGGCCAGGCCGGCAGCGCGGGCGGCCAGGAGGCAGATCGAGATCGAAGTCAGCAACGGAAGCCGGTCGGCCGTGTGCCGGGCGCCCAATTCCTTCGCGAGATCGTTGGTTCCGAGCACCAGGCAGGCGAGCCGGGGATGCGCCGCCGCGATCCCGGCCGCGTTCAGGATCGACGACGGAGTCTCCATCATCGCCCAGAGCGCGACCCGGTCCGCAATCCGCGCCCCGGACATGGCGTCGACGGCCGCGAGGACGTCCTCGGCCGAGTCGATCTTGGGAAACAGGATCGCATCCAGGTCCATGGTCCGCGCGGCATCGAGGTCGTCGCGCGCCCAGTCGGTGTCCAGGCCGTTTACGCGCAGGATCCGTTCGCGAAGCCCGTAGCCGCCGGCGCCGAGCGCGGCCGCGACCGCGCCGCGCGCTTCGGCCTTGGCGGCGGGCGCCACCGCGTCCTCGAGATCGAAGATCAGCCCGTCGGCGGGGATGCCGCGCGCTTTCTCGAGCGCCCTCGGACTGGAGCCGGGCATGTAGAGGACGGAGCGGCGGGGGCGATTCGATTCGGTCATGACTCGTTCCTTCCGGCTTGCGGGACGGGCGGGGCCGCAGGAGCGCGATCGCAAACGGACGCGCGCCGCAGACGGCGCGTCCCGGGGGCGTCGCCGGCCCCGCCGCGAGAGCGGGGATTGCGGACTGGGCGGCCGGGAGGGTAGCGTGATGCGCGCGCCGGCGAGAGGCGCGAGCCGGGGAGGAACGCATGCTGGACGCGGACGGACGGGTCGTGCTGGTCTCGGGCGCCAACCGGGGGATCGGGCGGTCGATCGCGGAGCGGCTTCACGAGAGCGGCTATTCCCTGAGTCTCGGCGTGCGGGACCCGAATTCGATGCCGCCGGAGTGGGGCGGGGGGCCGCGGCGCAGCGTGCACCGGTTCGACGCCGAAGACCCCGCCGCCTGCGAACGCTGGGTCGGCGAGGCGCTCGACCGCTGGGGACGGATCGACGCGCTGGTGAACAACGCCGGCGCGACCAGCGAGTTCACGCTGGAGACCGGCGAAGAGGCGGAGCTGGACCGCCTCTGGGCGATCAACTGCAAGGCGCCGCTCTTCATGATCCGCCACTGCCTTCCCCATCTGCGCCGCTCCGGCGCCGGCCGGATCGTGAACGTGTCCTCGCTCTCCGGCAAGCGCGTCCGCAACGGGTTCGTCGCCTACAACATGACCAAGCATGCGCTGATCGCGCTCTCGCACAACGCGCGGCGGGCGGGATGGGAGGACGGGGTCCGTACGGTCACGGTCTGTCCGAGCTTCGTGCGCACCGACATGACGGCGGCGGTCACCCGGGTCTCGCGGGCGGAGATGATCGACCCCGACGATCTCGCGGAGCTCGTCGCCACGGTGCTCGCGCTGCCGAACACCGCGTCCGTCGCCGAGTTGCTCGTGAACTGCCGGCTCGAGGACCTCTGGTGACGGAGGGCGCCCGAGAAGCGGCGACGACGGCGGCGGCCGAACGCGCGCACGGGTCCTGGCGAATCGGGATCGACACCGGAGGCACCTTCACCGACGTCTGCGCGTTCGAACCCGCTACCGGGCGAATCCGGGTCTGGAAGACGCCGAGCACGCCGCAGGACCCGTCCCGCGCCGTCGGGATCGGGCTGGAGCAGTCGCTCGACCGGTTCGGCGGCGAGGCGGGTTCGGTCGGGTTTCTCGGGCACGGCACCACCGTCGCGACCAACGCGCTGATCCAGGAGCGGGTCGCGACCGTGGGCTTGATCACCTCGGCCGGATTCCGGGACCTGCTCGAGATCGCGCGCCAGCAGCGTCCCTCCCTCTACGACCTCCAGTGCGACAAGCCGGCGCCGGCGGCGCCCCGGCGCTTGCGGATCGAGGTCCCCGAGCGGCTGCGCCACGACGGACGCGTCGAGACCGCCCTCGACATGGACGCGGTGCGCGAGGCGGCGCGGCGCCTCGCGGACGCCGGCGTCCGGGCGATCGCGATCGCCTTCCTCTATTCCTACGTGGACCCGGGCCACGAGCGGCAGGCGCGCGCCGTCGTCGAGGCGGCGGTCCCGGACGCTTTCGTCTGCTGCAGCCACGAGATCGCGCCGGAGTTCCGCGAATACGAACGGTTTTCGACCGCGGCGCTGAACGCCGCGCTCGGGCCGGTGATGAGCGGCTACCTGCGCCGGGTCGAATCCCGCATCGCGGCGCTCGGCGTTCGCGCGGCGCCGCACGTCACCCAGTCCAACGGCGGCGTGATCTCGTTCGACGTCGCCCGGCGGCAGCCGGTCCGCACCGCGCTCTCCGGCCCGAGCACCGGAGTCGTCGGCGCCGTCGAGATCGGCCGCCTGGCCGGCGAGGACAACCTGATCACCTTCGACATGGGAGGGACGTCGACCGACGTGTCGCTGGTGCGGGACGGGCGCCCGACCCGGTCCGGCTCCCGCTCGGTCGCCGGCCGGCCCCTGCTGGTTCCCATGCTGGACATCGAGACCGTCGGCGCCGGCGGCGGCTCGATCGCGCGGATCGACAGCGGCGGGCATCTCAAGGTCGGCCCCGGAAGCGCCGGCGCGGACCCCGGTCCGGCCTGCTACGGCCTCGGCGCCGACGCGCCGACCGTGACCGACGCCAACGTCGCGCTCGGAACGCTCCACCCGACGCATCTGCTCTCCGGCCGGATGCCGATCGATCGAGAGCTTGCACGGGCCGCGGTCGCCCGGCACGGCGCTCGCCTCGGGCTTTCGGTCGAGGAGACCGCGCAGGGCATCCTGTCCGTGGTGACCGCGAACATGGCGAAGGCGATCCGGGTGGTCTCGGTGCGTCGCGGCCACGATCCGCGCCGCTTCGCCATGGTCGCCTTCGGCGGCGCCGGGCCGCTGCACGCGGCGCGCCTCGCGCGCGAACTGGACGTCCCCCGAATCGTCGTTCCGCCCCATCCGGGCGTGCAGTGCGCCGTCGGGCTCCTGCAGACCGACCTCGTCTCGGACTACGCGCGGACGCGGCTCGCCCGTCTCGACGACGCGGCCGGTTCCGCGATCGAGGAGACCTTCCGGGAACTGGCGGGGGAAGCCGAACGCTGGTTCGAGGCGGAAGGCGTGGCGGCGGGAGATCGCGAGACGGTCCGCAGCGTCGACATGCGCTACGCCGGCCAGAACTACGAACTCGAGGTCGCGTTTCCGGAAGCGTCCGCCGACGACCCGCTCGAGAGGCTGCGGCGCGGATTCGAGGACGAGCATCGCCGGACGTACGGCTACGTCGCCGAGGAGGAGCCGATTCAGCTGGTCACCTTCCGCCTCTCCGCCGTCGGCCGGGTGCCGAAGTCGGACTGGCCGCGGGCGCCGGTCGCGGACGGTCCGGTCGAGGAGGCGCGCGCGGGCGCACGCCCGGTCTGTCTGCCCGAGGCCGGCGGTTACGTCGACTGTCCGGTTTTCGAGCGAAGCAGACTCGGACGCGGCCACCGGTTCGACGGGCCCGCCGTCGTGGAGCAGATGGACGCGACCGCCCTCGTGCTTCCGGGACAGGTCGCCGTCGTGGACGCGTATCTCAATCTGGCGATCGAGGAGTCGCGGCGTTGAGCGGGCCGGTCTCGCCGGAGGGCCCGGAGCGGTCGGAAGGGCCCGCCGGGGTCGACCCGATCACCGTGGAACTCGTCGGCAGCGCGCTCGAGTCCATCGTGGAGGAGATGGGCGAGACGCTGGTTCGCGCCGCCTATTCCACCAACATCAAGGAGCGCCGGGACTGTTCGACGGCGCTCTTCGACGTTCGGGGCCGGACGCTGGCGCAGGCCGAACATATCCCGATTCACCTCGGCTCCTTCATCGGCGTCGTCGGGGCGATTCTGGAGCGGACCCCGCCGGAGGACATCGAGGAGGGCGACGTCTTCATCGGCAACGACGCGTATACCGGCGGGGGCACGCACCTTCCCGACCTGGTCCTGGCCGAGCCGGTCTTCGTGGAGGGAAGGCTGCTCGCCTGGGCGGTAAACCTCGCGCATCACGCGGATTTCGTGGATCGCGCCCATGCCCACATCTTCCAGGAAGGCATCCGGATCCCGCCGGTCCGCCTCTACCGCCGCGGCGAATTGCAGGAGGACCTCCTCTCGGTGATCCTGCTCAATTGCCAGGTTCCCCGGGAGCGGCGCAACGATTTCCGGGCGCAGATGGCGGCAAACCGTCTCGCCGTCCTTCGCACCCGCGACCTCTGCGCCCGATACGGGGTCCCGACGACGCTCGCCGCATGGGAAGCGCTGCTCGACTACGGCGAGCGGCGCATGCGCGCCGGCATCGCGTCCGTGCCCGACGGCACCTACCGCTTCGAGGACCGCTTCGATTGCAACGACATCGAGGAAGAGCTGACCTTCCGAATCGCGGTCAAGGTGGAGGGCGACGAGATCGAGCTCGACTTCCGCGACAATCCGCCGCAGGTGCGGGCGGGGATCAACCTGGTCCGCACCGCCCTTCTCGCCACGGTCTACTACGCGGTGAAGACCGTCATGGATCCCGACGCGCCGCCGAACGCCGGGCTGTACCGCCCCATCCGGGTGTTGAGCGAGCCGGGCACCATCATGGACGCGGCCGAGCCGGCCGCGGTGGACAACCGGATGCAGGCATCGGCCCGCGTCGTCGACCTCATCCACGGCGCGCTCGCCCAGGCGGCGCCCGAGCGCCTGATCGCCGCCTGCAACGGCGCCTGCACGTCGATGGTGTTCAGCGGCGTCCATCCCGGCACCGGCGACTACTACGTCTATCTCGAGACGATCGGCGGCGGCTTCGGCGCCCGCGCGACCAAGGACGGACTCGACGGGGTTCACGTTCACACCACCAACACCTCGAACCTGCCGGTGGAGGGGCTGGAGCCGGAATATCCGCTGCTGGTCGAGCGCTACGAACTCGTCCGCGATTCTTGCGGCGCGGGCCGGCAGCGCGGCGGCATGGCGCTACGGCGCGCGATTCGCGTCGAACACGACCGCTGCCGCGTCGGCGTCGGCGTCTCCCGCTGCCGTTCCCGCCCCTGGGGCCTGTTCGGCGGGGCGCCGGGCGCGCCCTGCCGGGTGCGGGTGCGCGGCTCGCCGACCGAACTCGTTCGCGGCGAGGGCGCGTTCGACGCAGGCACGGTCGTCGAAGTTGAAACGGCCGGCGCGGGAGGATACGGTCCCCCGCAGGATCGCGCGAGGGAACTCGTGCTGGCCGACCTGGAGGACGACCGGATCTCGGCTTCCGCAGCCTCCGGGGAGTATGCGCTGAAACTGGGAGGCACAAAATGAACGATCGACTGTCAACCCGCGGTCCGGACCGCCGCACGGTACTGAAGGGGACGGCCGCCGTCGCGGCCGGCGTGGGCGCATGGCCGCATCTGGTCGGGCGCGCGCAGTCCTCCACGCCCGGCCGGATCGTGTTCGGGCTCTCGTCCTATCCGCCGTCGCTGCATCCGTGGAAGAACGTCGGGACGGCGGGACTCACGGTGAAGTACCAGATGTTCCGCGGATTGCTGGCCTACGACGAGACCGGCGCGCTGCGATCCGAACTCGCCGAGGACTGGGAGGCGGAAGACGCGCAGACCTACCGCTTCGGCCTGCGGCGGAACGCGACCTTCCACGACGGCTCGCCCGTCACCTCGGCCGACGTCAAGGCGACCTTCGAAGCCATTGCGGCCGAGGACTCGGTCGGCTTCCTCCGCGTCGCGCTGGGCATCATCGACGCGATCGAGACGCCGGACGACCACACGATCCGGTTTCGCCTCAAGGAGCCGTCGGCGACCTTCATCTATCTGGCCGCCAGCCCCTACGCGCTGGTCGTCTCGCAGGCGTCGCTCGGCGGCGACGAGGAGTCGCTCGTCGGGGCCGGACCGTACCGGATCAGCAACGTCGAACGCGGCACCCGGATCGACCTCGAGGCCTATGACGGGTTCTACAAGGCGGGTCTGCCGCGCAGCGCGTCTCTCAGCTTCGTCGCCTACAAGGACGAGAACCTGCGCGTCGCGGCGATCGAGGCGGGGGACGTGGACATCATCGAATACGTCCCGTGGCAGAGCATGGACGCGGTGGACCGCAACGAGAACCTGGTGCTCGACACGACCAGCGGGCCGTTCATGTTCCTGATGTTCAACGCCTCCAAGGGCGGGCCGCTGGCGAATCCGCTGGTCCGGAACGCCATCGGGTTCGCCATTCGCCGCGAGGACGTGATGGCGGCGGCGTTCTTCGGGCGCGGCGACGCGCTGCGCGGCATGCCGATCCCGGCGAGTTCGCCCTTCTACAACGAGGAACTCGCCAATCACTGGGACTACGATCCGGACCGGGCCAGGGCGATGCTGGCGGAGGCCGGATACCCGGACGGATTCCGGGCGGGCATGCTCTCGACCGGCCAGTACAACATGCACAAGGACACGGCGGAGGTCTGTCAGCAGCACCTGGCCGCGGTCGGGATCGACGTCGAGCTGAACCTGCCGGACTGGCCGACGCGGATCGATCTCGGCAACCAGGGCCAGTACGACATCGCGGTGATGGGATCGGGCGGCGAGTACAACGACCCGGACGCCCTGGCGAATTTCGTCGACGGACGCCGCGGCAACTCCTACGGGCGGAGCTTCGGGTTTAACGACGACGAGCTCAACGAACTCCTCGACCGGGGCCGCGCCGAGGTCGATTTCGCGAAGCGGAAGGAGATCTACGACGCCTGGCAGCGCCGCGCGCTCGAATCGGTTCCTCTGGTCGGGATCAACTGGCGGGCGCAGGGATACGCGACGCAGGCGAGCATCAGCGGGTTCAAGGGGCTTCCCGGGTTCCTGACCTTCTATTCCGGGCTGATGATCGAGGAAGCGTCGGCCGGCTGATCCGACGCGATCGAAACGGTGTGGGGTTACGCCCTCCGTCGTCTCCTGGTCGCCATCGCTCTGGTCTGGGTGGTGGCGACCATTATCTTTTCCATTCTGCATCTCATTCCCGGCGACCCGGCCGTGCTGCTGGCCAGTTCCGGCGGAATCGCGCCGCCGCCCGAGACCGTCGCGGCGCTCCGGGAGGAGATGGGGCTGAACCGGCCCGTTCTCGAGCAATATCTCGCCTATATGGGCGGGCTCCTGCAGGGCGACCTCGGCCGGTCCTTTCTCGACGACTATCCCATCGGCAAGGAAATCGCGACCCGGCTGCCGCGGACGATCGAACTGATCCTGACCTCGACGCTGCTCGCCGTGGCGGTCGGGGTTCCGCTCGGCGCCTGGGCGGCGCGCCATCCCGGCCGTCCGACGGAGCGGGTCCTGTCGGCCCTCGCGAGCCTGCAACTGTCGATGCCGGTGTTCGTGATCGGCACGTTGCTGATCCTCCTGTTCGCGCAGACGCTTCGCTGGGCGCCGGCGGGCGGACACGTCGCTTTCGCGGCCGACCCAGTCCGCCATCTGGTCCATCTCAGCATGCCGGCCTTCACCATCGCGGTCGGCCTCTCGGCCGTGGTGTTCCGCATGGCGCGCGCGACGGTCCTGGAGACGCTCGGGCGCGACTGGGTCCGCACGGCGCGGGCCAAGGGACTGCCCGAGCGTCAGGTGCTGCGCCGGCATGTGGTCCGCAACGCGCTCGGGCCGGTGCTGACCGTCGTCGGCCTGAACGTCGGCACGCTGCTCGGCGGCACGGTGCTGGTCGAGTACGTGTTCGCCTGGCCCGGTTTGTCGGGCTTTCTGGTGGACGCCGTCGAGCGGCGCGACTATCCGGCCGTGCAGAGCATCGTTCTGGTGATTTCCTTCCTGTTCATCCTGATCAACCTGTGCGTCGACCTGCTCTACGCGCTGCTCGATCCGAGGATCCGTCACGAGTGAGCGCGCTCGACCGATACCGGCCCGTGGCGCTGCCTGGACTGGCGCTCCTCGTGCTGTTGATCCTGGCCTACGGCGCCGAGTGGATCGCGCCCTACGACCCGGTCGTGATGGACATAGCCGGCCGGTTGCGCCCTCCCTCGCTGGACCACTGGCTGGGTCAGGACGAGTACGGGCGGGACATTCTCAGCCGCTTGCTGCACGGCGGGCGGGTGTCGCTCACGGTCGCGATCGTCTCCAGCGTGTTCGCCATGGTGATCGGGGTCTCGCTCGGCCTGATCGGCGGCTACTTCCGGGGCCTGTCCGAGCTCCTGACCCTTCGGATGGTCGACATCGTCCTTTCCTTTCCGCCCATCCTGCTGGCGCTCCTGATCGTAACGCTCTTCGGCCCCGGCGCCGGCACGCTGATCGCCTGCCTGTCCGTCCTTTTCGCCCCCGGGTTCGCCCGTGTCACCTACGGCGAGACGCTGTCCGCGGGGCAACTCGATTACGTCGAGGCGGTGCGGGCGCTCGGGGCGCGCTCGCCGCGCATCGTCGTCGGCACGATTCTGCCGAACATCTCCGGTCCGATCGTCGTGCAGCTGTCCCTCACCGTCGCCTCGGCGATCCTGGTGGAGTCCGGCCTGTCGTTCCTCGGCCTGGGGGTGGTTCCGCCGGACCCGTCCTGGGGCCTCATGATTCGCGGTGCGCGGGGCTACATGAGCTACTCGGCCATGGGCCTGATCTGGCCTTGCATCGCCCTGACCGCGTCGGTGCTCGTCTTCAATTTCGTCTGCGACGGGTTGCGCGAGGTCTTCGATCCGCAAACCCGCCCGGGCCAGACGCAACCGGACCTCCTGCCCGCGGCAGAGCCGCCGCCGATGCGATCCGGGGCGTTGATCCAGGTCGACGACCTGTGCACCCATATCCGCACCGAGCGGGGTCTGGTGCGGGCGGTGGACGGGGTGAGCTTTTCGCTGGATCCCGGGGAGACCCTCGCGATCGTCGGCGAGAGCGGTTCGGGCAAGACCATGGCCGGACTCTCGATCATGGGGCTGGTGCCGCAGCCGGGCGGGCGGATCGTGGGCGGCCACGTTCGCTACGTCGCCCGGGACGGGGACGCAGTCGACCTCTCCCGCGCGCCTCCCGAGACGCTGGAGCGGGTTCGCGGCTCCGAGATCGCCATGATCTTCCAGGAGCCCATGACCGCTCTCAACCCGGTCTACCGGATCGGCGAGCAGATTGCGGAAACGGTCCGGCGCCACCGCAAGCTGGAGCGTGCGGAAGCCTGGCGGGAGGCGGTCGAGATGCTCGAGCGGGTCGGGGTGCCGGAACCCGCCTTGCGCGCGCGAGCGTTCCCGCACGAGTTGTCCGGGGGTTTGCGCCAGCGGGCGATGATCGCCATGGCGCTGGTGCTGCGTCCGCGGCTGATCCTGGCCGACGAACCGACGACGGCGCTCGACGTCACCATCCAGGCGCAGATCCTCGAATTGCTGCGCCGGCTGCTGGCGGAATCGGACCCGAAGCCGGCCCTCGCGTTCATTACCCACGATCTCGGCGTGGTGGCCGAAATCGCCGACCGGATCGTCGTCTTCTACGCCGGGCGGGCGGTGGAGGAGGGGACGGTGCGCGGAGTGTTCGAGTCGCCGCGCCATCCCTATACGCGGGGGCTGCTCGACAGCGTGCCCTCGGCGACCTCGCGCGGGCGGCTCAAGGCCATCGAGGGCACGGTGCCGAGGCCGTTCGACGCCATCGAGGGTTGCGCGTTCGCGCCTCGCTGTCCGATGGCGCGGGACCGCTGCCGAAGCGAGGCGCCGCCGATGCTCGAGGCCGGAGACGGTCGGCGAAGCCGCTGCCACTACTGGCGGGACGTCCGATGACCGCGCTCCTCGAGGTGCAGGAGCTCTCGAAGTCGTTCTCGCTGTCGGCGGGACTGCTGGGCTTGCAGCGGCGCAGCCTGCGCGCGGTGGACCGCGTCAGCTTTCGGCTCGCGCCCGGAGAGGTTCTCGGCCTCGTCGGCGAGAGCGGATCGGGCAAGACCACGCTCGGCCGATCGGTGCTGCGCCTGATCGAGCCCACCGAGGGCACCGTCCGGTTCGACGGACAGGACGTGACGGCCGCCGGTCCGGAATCCCTTCGTCGCCTGCGGCAGCGCATGCAGATCGTGTTCCAGGATCCGTATTCGTCGCTGAACCCGCGAAAGACGGTCGGAGGCATGATTCGCGAGGCGCTCGCCATCCACGGGATCCGGGCGGATGCGAGGCGGATCGCGGAGGCGCTCGAGACGGTGGGGCTCAGCCCCGAATACCTCACGCGGTATCCGCACGAGTTTTCGGGCGGCCAGCGGCAGCGCATCGGCATCGCCCGCGCCCTGGCGGTGCGCCCCGATTTCATCGTCGCGGACGAGCCGGTCTCGGCGCTGGACGTGTCCATCCAGGCGCAGATCATCAACCTGCTCGTGGATTTGAAACGGAGCCTGAACCTGGCCATGCTCTTCGTCGGGCACGATCTGGGAGTCATCCGGCACGTGTCGGACCGCGTGATGGTGCTGTATCTGGGCCGGGTGATGGAAATCGCCCCGGTCGACGCGCTGTATTCCGCGCCGCGCCACCCGTATACGGAAGCGCTCCTGTCCGCCGCTCCCACCGTCGACCGGACGGGACGGAGCCGGATCATCCTGAGCGGCGAGCAGCCGAGTCCGGCCAATCCGCCGTCCGGCTGCGTGTTCCGTACACGCTGCCGCTACGCGCTGCCGGAATGCGCCGCCGCTCCGCCGCCGCTGACGCGGGTCGCCGACGAGCATTTCAAGGCCTGTATCCGGGACGACGTTCCGGTGCCCCATACGCAAGGAACGCAAGGAGACTGACGATGAATCTCGCCACATGGATAACCACGCCGCATATCCAGCATATCGAGATCGCCCGGTTGCACGGATTCTCGGACGTCGTGCTCGACGTCGAGCACGGGAGTTTCGACCTCGCGTCGCTGGACAACGCGATGGCGCTCCTCAAGGCGCTGGGCATGAGGGCCCATGCGAAGGTCCTCGCTCCCACCGTGGAAGCCGTGCAGCAGGCGCTGGATTTCGGGGCGGATTCGGTGATCGTTCCCCATGTGGAGGGGACGGAGCACGCCCGCGCGGTCTGCAACGGGGCCAAGTATCCGCCGCTCGGCACCCGCAGCTACGCGGCCGGGCGGAGCATGGCGTTCAACCGCCAGGACGACGCGTTCTTTCCGGAGACGAACGCGCGGATTCGATGCTGGCCGATGTGCGAGACGGCCGGCGCGCTGGAGGAGATCGACGAGATTCTCGCGCTGCCGACGGTCGACGGGATCTTCATGGGGCCGTCGGACCTCTCGCTCTCGAGAGGGCGTCCGAACTACAGCTTTGCAGACGGGGACCGCGAAGACATCGCGCGGGTTGCGGCGGCGTGCGGGAAGGCGGGCAAGGAGTGGGTCATGCCGGGCTGGACGCCGCCGGAGCGCGAATTCGCGCGCGGACTCGACCCGGCGCCGACGATGATGGTGGTGGGTCCCCAGCTGGCGATCGTCCATGCGGGATTCGCGCAGCTTCGCGGACAGCTGGAAGGCGAGGGGCTGTGCTGAAGCGACGGTTCGCCGGGCGGTTTTACGCCGGAGACCCGGGACGTGAGCGTCGAATCGGCGGGTAGCCGGGCCTCTGCCGCCGACGGGAGTCCGCAGTGGCCCGAGTGGCTCGAGGCGCGCGAGCGCCGCGTCGAGCCGGAGTGGATCGATTACAACGGACACATGAACGTGGCCTATTACGGCCTTGCCTTCGACCGGTCGCTGGACGAAATTCTGGAGGAGCCGCTCGGGATCGGTCCCGGCTACGTCCGGGAACGGCAGCACGGCCCCTACGTGTTGCAGAACCATGTCCACTATCTGGCCGAACTGCTGGAGGGGGAGGCGTTCCGGGTCCGGTTCCGGATGCTGGACGCCGACGCGAAGCGCGTGCACGTCTTTCTGGAGATGATCCGAAGCCGGGACGGCACGGCGGTCGCGACCTCCGAGCAGCTGATCGTCAACGTGGACCTGGTCCGGCGCAGGTCGGCGCCGTTTCCCGAGGATCGGCAAGGGCGAATCCGGAGCGTTCTCGAGTCCCATGCCGGACTGCCGCGCCCGAAACAGGCGGGCCAGTCCCTCGGCATCCGGCGAAAGGCGCAGGATTGACCGCTCGCGGCGGATCGGGACGGGTCGGCACGGCCGGTTCGGGTGCGCTTTCCGGATTAGGCCGCGCGGATCAAAGCGATCGCGCCGGATCGGCTCTGCCGTTCAGTAGGTAGCCCGCCCGCCGGAGAGGTCGAACGCGGCTCCGGTCGCAAAGCTGTTTTCGCGGCTCGCGAGCCATGCGATCATGCGGGCCGCCTCGTCGGTCTCCAGAAACCGGCCGCGCGGGATCTTCGAGAGCATGTACTCGATGTGCTCCTCGCTCATCTGTTCGAAGATGCGGGTTCGCGCGGCCGCCGGAGTGACGCAGTTCACGGCGATGTCGAGGTCTGCGAGTTCCTTGCCCAGCGACTTCGTCAGGCCGATTACCGCCGCTTTCGAGGCGGAATAGGCGGACGCGTTCGGATTTCCTTCCTTGCCGGCGATCGAGGAGACGTTGACGATTCTGCCGTAATTTCGTGCGCGCATCGGAGGGACCACGGCGCGGTTGACGTGAAAGGTTCCGAACAGGTTGACCTGCTGCACTCGCGCGAACTCCTCCAGCGGGTAGTCCTCGAGCAACGCGTTGGCGCCGGCGATGCCGGCCGAGTTGATCGCGACTTCGACGCTTCCCGCCTCCGAGAGCGTGCGTTCGAGCGCTTCGCAAACGCTGTCCCAGTCCCCGACGTCGACCCGGCATGCGAAGCTGTCGTTGCCGAGTTCCCGTGCCGCGCTCTCTGCCAGCGCCATGTCGATGTCCCAGACGGCGATCCTGCCGCCGGCGGCGGCGATGGTCTCGGCGCAGGCCCGCCCGATGCCTTGCGCGCCGCCGGTGACGACGGCCGTCTGCAGTTCGAAATTCATGTCGCGGCTCCCAGCCTCGAACTCGCGCTTCCCGGCGCACGCCCGATCCGCCCGGGCGGATCGTCTCGCTTCCTGCGTGCGACGGTCGGGCGAACGGTAGCACGGCGCATGTCGGAATTGTCGTCGGCGGTCGGGAACGCGGCCCCGGCTTTCCGGCGCCGTTCCGGGCGCCGGGTTGCAGCTCGCGTGGTGCATCGAGCTTGCCTGTCTCGCCGAGATCTGCGCGATCACCGGAGATCCCCGGACGGACGGCCTGGACCGGGGTCCGCAGGACTACGCCGTGCCGCCCGAGCGCCCCTGGCCGGACGGGTATTGCGCGGAAGAGTGCACCGTCCGCCAATTCGTCGCCATGCCGCTCGGCTCCGGATTCACGATGGAGGAGCAGTTGACCGGCACCGCGATCGACGGCGGGCTGCAGTTGGCCGCCGATCCGATGAAGACGGAGCGGTAAGAGGCGACGAAAGCGGAGGACGGGATGAGGGCGCCGATTACTCGACGGTTCTCGTGACTTGCTGCAGGGTGTCGTCGGCATGGGAGTGGCGCCCGGAGGACAGATCGATCAGGAGATCTGCGACTGCGAGAACGGACTCGACGCGTGGGACCGGCGGCACGGCAGCCGGCGTTTCGCAACGCTGCCGAACTCGCGCATTGGCCGACGGTCACCGGCGAGCGGCCGCCGTCATGTCCGCCCACCATGCAGGAATACGCCGCGGCCGGCCCTCCCTGGTTCGGCCGCTACGGCGGTGACGAGAGCGCGCGGTCGGGCAGCGACAGGCTGCCAGCGCTCTCGATCGTCACTCGACAAGCGCGGCACCCCGCCGCCTGATCGACGCTGAGGGGGAATTCGCCGAATTGGGCGATGAAATCATGCTGTGGGGCGCGGGGACGCAGATAGACGCCGCGAAACTCCGGACAGCGACGTATCGCCGCGGTGTGCGCCGTGCCGCCGAAGCTGGTCGCGGACGTCGTCCCATCCTTCGGCAGACGGGACTGGAGTTCGTGCCGGTCGGCCCGCCCGCGCAAGGGGAGCAGCTTCGTCCAGACCAGCCAGTTCACGTCCGTCCCGGCGAGACGCCCGATCGCGACTGTGTCCTGGACCGTCCGGAACTCCCGCTCGAGGCCGAGAATGCCGAAGTCGTGCGGGAGTTCGGCAGTGGTTACCTGGCAGTAGTCGACGCCGTCCGCGATGCGCTGGACCCGGAGACGCGCGGCACCGTCCACGGTCTGCTCGATCTCCGCCGCTGCCCGCGCGAAGGGGAGGGTCCGCAAGCCGCGGTCGATATCGATGCCGAGAGGGGCGACCGTCTCCGGGAGGCGCCCCTCGGCGATCATGCGCGCGGTCGCCATCTGTCCGAGCCGAAGACGAGCGAGTACGAGGCAGAGCGCGGAGGCTGCGTCTTCGTCGGTCTCCGCTTCGACGAAGGGAACCTGGCGATCGCTCCAGTGGATCGTCTCGGGCGCCGTCAGCGGCAGGCCGCGGGTGGGGAACGCCGCCAGACGCTCGGCAACGCCCGGCGGCTTCGGCAGGGGCGCCAGCAGGGCGCAACCCGACAGCGCGACGACCGCCAGGCTGAGCGCAAGGCCCATGGCGACGCGGGAGGAAACGGACTGCGCGCGGTTTCCGGATGGCGCCTATCGAGAACGTTCAGAATTGACCGGTCTACGTACCCTATGAGTTGGCCGCTTCCGTCGATGCCGTCGGGCCTGTGGGGAAGCGCCCGGGCCCGGAACGGCTCCACGCGCCGGCCCGCGGCGTCCCGGTGATGCGTGTTCCCCGCACAATGCCGTACACCGGGGATCGGCAATCGCGCTTGGCGCTGCGGTCGTCGTTTCTCGATGCGCCGGCGAGGGGCCCGGTGCCGGCGGATTCGGATAAGCGAGGCGGGACGGGACGGTGGGATATCGACGATCGAAACGGAACGAGACCGGGGCGCGCTCTCGGTCAAGGCGCGAGGTCGCGACGACGGCTCCGACTCGACCGAATTCTGCGGTCCCGTCGAAGCGGCGACCGCCGACGACGATACGGCGGTCATTGGAGACATGGAGGCAACGGTACATATGAGCAGTGCGGGTTTGCGAGTAATTCCGGTTCTTGCAAAGACGCTTGAACTTCGCGATACTCGTTGTGCAGTACGTTCATTGTCGGATCAGGTCGGGGAATTCTTCCGCATCATCGGTTTCGACGAGGTCATCGGAGTCCGCCAATCCTCGGCACGCGCTCGAGAAGTTCTGACCGGCTGAACCCGCCCAGGGGCCGCCTCGCCCCGACACCGGTCCGACAGCGCCGCTGAATTGCCGGCCGCCAGGGGGAATTCTCCCGAAAACCATGCTAGACCCGAGTTGTCGGATGTTCGTACCGCAGCCATGTCGGCGACTAACAGGAGAATCGAGTCGTGCCGAGGACTGACCGCTGATGAGTGAGAAATGTGCCTATCGGGAGCTGGTTATTCCTTTCGAGGGCGATCCGTTGCCGCTGGCGACCCGTATGGCTCAGTCGGCCGGGGCAAGGGATCACATGCTTTACGAACACCAGGGAGAATGGTCCTTGGGCGTGGGCGTACGGTGCCGCCTCACCGTGTATCCGGACCGAACCGTAGTGAGGTGGAAAGGACAGGAGCCGGTCACGCGCCCGAACGAAGACCTGAACCGGTCTATCCAGCAGAGCCTCGACGAGTTTCCGGTCAAGGCATGGCGGGCGTATGGCATCGCGACGTTCGAGCTGGCCCGTCTCAACTACGGCTTACCGATATCGGGCGGGACGGCGCTGCTGGATCTGTTCGTTCCGGAGGAGGAAATTCGAATCGACGAGACGTCCATCCGCATACGCGCCCTTGAATTCGACCGGCTCGTCGCCCTCGGTGCGCTGGTCGAGGAAGCGGTGCGCGACGATCGCGACTTCGAGCCGCCGACTCCCCTCGATCTGGAAGACGCGATCGCGACACATGACGCCGACGCCTACAAGCGGGCCGTAGCGGAGTCGTTGAGGGAAATCCGTGACCATCAATATCGCAAGGTGATTCTTTCGCGGCAGGTCCCGCTGCCCCACACGCTCGACATGGCGGCCAGCTACGTTGCCGGGCGCCGGGCCAATACGCCGGCGCGCTCGTTCCTGTTGCGCCTCGATGGGCTGGAGGCGGCGGGATTCAGTCCCGAGACGGTGGTCGAGGTGACCGGCGAGCGTGAGGTGTTCACGACCCCGCTGGCCGGCACGCGCTCGACCGGCGAAGACCTGATGGACGAGCTGCGGCTGCAAGAAGAGCTTCTGAGCGACTCCAAGGAGATCGCCGAGCACGCCATTTCGGTCTACGTCGGATTCGACGAGTTGACGATGGTCTGCGATCCCGCAGGCGTCTCGGTCGTCAACTTCATGCTGGTGTCGCGGCGCGGCGCCGTTCAGCATCTGGCTTCCCGTGTGAAAGGGAAGCTGCTCGATAGCTGCAACCCCTGGTACGCGTTCAATGCCCTGTTCCCGGCGGTCACTGCGTCCGGGGTTCCGAAGCGCGAGTCGATCGACGCTATCGGCCGGTTCGAGTCCGCGCCGCGTGGGCTGTACGCGGGCTGCGTCATGATCTGCGATCACGCGGGAACGCTGGACGCGGCCCTGGTGTTGCGCAGCTTCTACCAACGCGACGGGGAGACTTGGCTGCAGGCCGGCGCTGGCATCATGAACATGTCCAGGCCGGAACGCGAACTGGAGGAGACTCGCGAGAAGCTCAGCAGCTTCGCGCGCCATCTGGTTGCGGCCGGCTAAGCCTGCCCAATAGCCAAAGGTCTGCTACGCAGCGGGTGTCTGCATCCGACTGATGGCGTATTGCACTCCAGCTTCGAAGCCGACTTCGTGACCCTGGGTCGCTTGGGTTAGCAGACCGTACCTTGCCACATGATCTGATTTCCCGGTTCCGGGTCGTGCGTTCTGCTCCGCCATACTCCGTGGCGGGCGACGATCTGCACTGCGTCTCCGAGGATTTTCGGCACGGTGAGTCGGCTCTGCGGGCGTAATCTCGAAGGATGGCGAGTTCGGCTCCCGAGAAAGTGAGCTCTGCGCTGTGCGCGGGCGGGTTCGATGCGCGGGAAGTCGTGGACTTGGGGTGCGCACGGCAATGGGATGATGCGTTTGCCCCTCAGGCACCTTGCGCAGGGGTGCCAGAGAGGCGGTCCTCAGGCGTTCTGCGAACGTCGGAGGAGAGAGGATGTTGCCAGCGCTATTTCGGGGCTTCTAGTTCTGGGAACTTCTTTTCTGGCCGGACTTTCGGGAGGCGGCTCGGGCTCGTCGGAAGGGCTGCCCGCGTTGCGGGGGTCGTCTGGACGCGGCACCGTATCGTCGCAAGTTGCGGGGGATCCCGCAACGGGTTCTGGATCGGGTCTGGGACCGGGGTTCGGCCAGCAGCCGGCATCGTCACAGCTCTTGCTGTTCGCGGTGCCGTCGCTGCTCGGCCACCGATGGCGTCCTATTCGTTGACCGCCATGGCGTAGAGCGGGAACCAGTCGCAAATCCGGTGCGGCGGGACGTCGTTGCGACCGGTTTCCGAGACCGGGGATCGGGCGAGCGGCATGCAGGGTCTTGACGCCGGCAATGATGTGTCCTATATACGACACATGACGCACTTCAGTTCGACCTTTCGCGGTACCCGCGAACGCCGGCGTTGCGGCGACCGGCGTCGTTATCTGCGCCAGGTTGCGGTGCGCGTCGGAATCCAGCCCGCCTTTCCGAGCGAGGTCGAGCGGGCCGAAGTGGCCCCGCCCTCGAATGCGCGACCGTGCGCTTGGCGCGGGAGTTCGACGAGCACCCGGGTGTCAGGCTTGCGCTCGCCTGCAGGGCGTCGGGCGAACGGCAAGCCTTCATTCGGAAGCGCCCGACTAAGCGGCGCTCCGGGGGGGCGAAGTGCTATACGGCAATTGGCAAGGAGACGCACCAATGATCGAACTCAATGGAGACCGACTGAAGTTCCGCTTTCCCGAGGTGCACAAGGATGCGCGGTTCAGCATCGACTTTCAGCGCACCCTGCGCATCCCGGACGACGGGCGAGACTATCCGCTGCCGCCGGGTCTCGGCAGGTTTCCGTTGCGCCATCTGGACGACTTCGCTGCGCGCCTTCCTGAGGCATTGCGGGACCGGGGCGGGGTCATCGCACCGATACACCAGGCAGAAGCGCTCTGGGTCAATTTCACGGCGAGGTACCCGTTCGCAGTGAAGGTCGCGACGGGCAAGATCTGCGCGATCACCGGAGATCCTTGGACGGACCGCCTGAACCGAGATCCGCAGGACTACGTCGTGCTGCCCGAGCAGCCCTGGCTGGACGGGTATTGCGTGGAAACGGGTACCGTCCGCCAGTTCGTCGCCATGCCGCTCGGCTCCGGCTTCACGGTGGAGGAGCAGCTGACCGGCGCCGCGGTCGCGGGCGGAGTGCAGTTGGTCGCATATCCCATGAAGGCGGAGCGGTACGAGGCGATGAGGGAGGAGCGCGATTGGGGCGTGGATTATTCGATGGGCCACGTGTGTTACAGTTTGGCGGCTCCAGACATGGGATTGGCGCCCGGAGGACAGATCGAACAGGAGATCTACGACGACGAGTATGGACTCGACGCCTGGGACCAGCGGCACGGCAGCCGTTGCTTCGTGACGCTGCTGAACTCGGCGCAGTGGTTGGCGGTCACCGACGAGCGGCCGCCGACAAGTCCGCCCACCGCGCAGGCATACGCTGAGAGCGGCCTTCCCTGGTTCAGCCACTACGGCGGGGACGAAACCGCCCTGTCGGGCAGCGACAGGCTGCGGGAACTCTCGAGCGTCGCCCAACACGCCGAGGCGGTCGGGCTGGAACTGCCCCACAACCAATCGGTCGCGGTGCCGGAGGTTCACCGGCAAACGAGGTCGAGGCCGGTTCGGGAGTGCGGCGCGGGAGCGCTTGCCTGACGCGCGGCTCCGCCGGTTCGCGGCGAGAGGATCGGGGACTCGGCAGGACGCCGCGTTCGCCGCAAGGCGGCCGGTCGACGCTTCCTTGTGCTGTCGAACCTGTCGAGCCCGGTCTGACGCACGGTCTCGACGCACCTGTCGAGGGAGACGTAGCGAGTTCGTTCAACCAACTGGGGAGACATCCGAATGAGATACGACTGCGAGACGATGACCATCGTGCTTCCGATTACGCCGCGGGACCCGCCGTTCCCGGTCGAAGACATGAGGCGGGCGTTCGGGGCCGTCGTTCCCAAACCGAACTGGAAGGAGGCGGTCGATGCGGAATTTGCCGAAGGCGAATTCGATCTCGAGCTGATGCGGGAAGCCGTCAAGTGGTACACCGGGAGCGAGCCGACGTTCGCGGTCCGGAACGGTCGGGTCCGGGTGCAGGCTGCCGGGTACTACGCTTGCATCGAGGCCTGAACGAGACCAGAAACTCGGGCGGCCGCGTACGGTGCAACCGATGCGGCCGCCCCGGCCGTCACTGCACCGATACCGTTTCGTTCCATGCACGGGATCCTCGCCGGTTCGGCGACCGGGTCGCAGGTCATCTCGAGCCGGTGTCGAGGGCGATTCCCGCGGCTTGCTCGATCCGGGTACCGGCTCCGAGCGCACCGCCCAGAGTCGCGGTTGCCATGGAGGAATCGGATCCAACGGCTCCCTGGCACCCGACCTCTGCGCCGGAGATCGAGGCCCTCCGCTTGACGATTCTGCTGATCGCGGTGGCGGCCAGTGGCATGCTGCGGATCCGCTCGGACCCTTCCGGAGCGCGCTCCGTCGCATGGCGGAAGACGGTGGGAACGGTCCCGGCCTCACCGTTCGTCGGTGCGGTGAGAGATGCTGCGGCCATCGGCGTTTTCTTGGTTGACAACTGTGGCGCAATGCGGGAGCCAGTGTAGATCCGGTGCGGCGGGACGCGGTTCCGAACGGCTTCCAGGACCGGGACGCGGTCGAGCGGCACGGAAGGTCTTGACGCAGGGACGAATGTGTCCTATTGACGACACATGACGCACTTCGGTTCGACGATTCGAGCGACCCGCGAACGCCTGCGTCGCGACGACCGGCGCTACTCCCTGCGCCAGGTTGCCGCGCGCGTGGGCATTGAGCCTGCCTATCTCAGCAAGATCGAGCGGGGCGAAGTGGCGCCGCCTTCGGAGGCGACGACCCTGCGGCTGGCGCGGGAGCTCAACGAGGACCCGGATGTCATGCTTGCGCTGGCCGGCAAGGTGTCGGCCGAACTGCAGGCCATCATCCGGAAGCGCCCGCGCCTGTTCGCCGATCTGATCCGGCAACTGAAGGAGGTACCCGACGAGGCGGTGCTCCGGGTAGTACGCGAGGTCCGGGACGGAAACTGGTGAAGGGACGCCCGAATGATCGAGCTCGATAGCGACCGGCTGGAGTTCCGCTTTCCCGAGGTCCACAGGGACGCACGTCTCAGCATCGACTTTCAGCGGACCCTGCGCGTTCCGGACGACGGGCGCGACCATCCGCCGCCGCCGGGGCTCGGCAGGTTTCCGCTGCGCCATCTGGACGACTTCGCGGGGCATCTGCCCGAGGCGTGGCGGGAGCGGGGCGGCGTGATAGCGCCCGTGCATCAGGCGGAGGCGCTGTGGATCAGATTCGAGGCGAAGTATCCGTTTGCCGTGAAGGTCGCGACGGGCAAGACCTGCGCCATCACTGGTAATCCGTGGATGGACAGCCTGAACCGCGATCCGCAGGACTACGCCGTACTGCCCGAGCAGCGCCGGCTGCACGGATATTGCGTGGAGGAAGGTACCGTTCGCCAATTCGTCGCCATGCCGCTCGGCACCGGGTTCACGGCGGAAGAGCAGCTGACCGGCGCCGCGATCCACGGCGGGCTGCAGCTGGCCGCGTATCCCATGCGGGCGGCGAGATACGAGGAGATGAAGGAATCGGAAGCCTCCCGCACGTATCGTCCTTCGACGGAAGAGGTACTGTTTCAGCGTTTGCATGAGC